>CAZAQV010000005.1:12278-120773 GCA_964487255.1 uncultured Polyangiales bacterium
GTACTCGTGGTTGGAGCTTTGAGGGTCGGTTGCGCATGCGTGGGCGCTTTGACCGCCGGTGCGGTACTCGTGGTTGGAGCTTTGAGGGTCGGTTGCGCATGCGTGGGCGCTTTGACCGTCGTGCGGCCAGAGGTCGACGTGGTGGTATCCGTGCTCGCGTTGCCGGATACGCGAACGTTGCCCGATGCTCGCACGCTTGGCGGCCTCACCGGCGTCACGTTAACCTGGACGCGCCGAGTCGTTGCTGGGCGCGTGGACACCGACCCGCGAGCTTCGACGTTGTGCGTGGGCGCGGGTGTCGTCGCGACGTAGACCTCGGCAGGGCGGGCACTTGGAGCACGCCAGTAGCCTCGATGATAGACGTAACTCCCATCGACTCGCATTTCTGCGACAGGCTTTACCCAAACGTAGCCCCGCCGCTCCGGCACAACCCAACGACCGTCGACCCAGACCCATCGATCCTGCCAAGACCAATGCCCCTCTACCCAAACCGCACCCGCGCTCGGCTGCGGAGGTTTTGCCTTTGCCACCCGAACCTTGGGAGGTTGCTTCGTCACCACAACATGAGCAGGTTGATAGCGAAACGTAGCCTGGGCGCGGTAGTGCGCACGGCCGCGTGTGTGAACGACACAGCCGGATAGCATGAGCCCGATTGCGCCGAGCAAGGCAACGTTGCGAAAGGTAGAGATAGTCTTTGGGGGCATGTTGATTCGTTCTCCCGTTGGAGCCGACGGTACCATGGCTCGTTTCGCTTTCGACGACGGGCGGCTTACGTTTGTTCACACACCCGCACGAACCCGCAGCAAATGGTCGAGATCTTGCAGCTTTTCTCGAGAAACCCGGGCGGCCTCCGTGTGCGACATCGGCAAGTCAACAAGCCGCTCAAACGCAACGTCGACACGCGTCGTCTCTTGGGCGGCGACGGTCCGCAAGTGCTCGAGGAGCGATTGCCCGTTGCGGCCCCAACCAAAGCTTGCGGGATAGCAAAGGGCGGCGATCCAAACGTCCACGTCGAGGCCCGCTCTTGCGCGAAACGCGCCCGAGCGGAACGCAGTGATCGTCGAACTGCTCTTCGTCGTTCCTTCGGGAAACACGGCAAGCGAATCTCCCGCGGCAAGAACCGCACGCATTTGCTCTACCGCTTGTAGCGCGCTCTTTCGATTGCCACGCTCCACGAAGAGCGTGCGCGCGCGCTTCGCCGCAGTCCCCACGATCGGCCAATGCTCGACATCCGCGCGACTCAAAAAGCGCAGATCCGGCATTCGTGAAACCAGAACAGCAATATCAAGGGGACTACGATGCGCGCACAGGAGAAGCACGCCGCGATTGTCCCGCTGCGAGGGCAGCTCGCCTGAAAGACGCACATCGAGCCCGTAAGTCTTCAAGATCTGAGCCGCCCAACTCTGATAACGACTTCGCCATACATCGTCCGGCGCGCTCGACGCGCGTGCGTAAAATTCTGCGCGCAGCAAATCAGCTGCGGTGATCACGGCAGATTGCATGACGCGCCGCGTGGCACGCCACTCACGCATGGCTCGAGACATGGGTTCAATCTACCGATTTTTCTGGAACGGTGGCACAATGATCTTGTGAGCATTCGAGAAGAGAGCATGGACAACCCGACGATCGAATTTCGACGGCGTGCTCCCGACACTCTGCAAGCAGACGCCATCGGACCGTGCTTTCTCGTTGCGTCGCCTTCCATGCGCTCGGACGAGTTCGACCACACCGTGGTGTTGCTCGTCGACCACCGTGAAGAGGGGTCGCTTGGCTTCATCATCAACCGCACCGCAAATGTCTCGTTT
The DNA here is from genome assembly GCA_964487255.1 of uncultured Polyangiales bacterium. Classification (GTDB taxonomy): domain Bacteria; phylum Myxococcota_A; class Polyangia; order Polyangiales; family CAZAQV01; genus CAZAQV01. The sequence goes on from CAZAQV010000005.1 coordinate 14,084, forward strand.
GTCGACGTCATGGAACAGGTCGGCTGTGACGAGTCGGGCGAGCAGGAAGCCCGGCGCTTCAATCCGAACACGCCGGTCATGCACGGTGGGCCGGTGTCACAGGACACGGGTTGGGTCCTCTTTGATCCGGAAGGCAACCCTCGCGAACAAGAAGACGGTCTCATCGAAGTCGCGCCAGGGATCTGTGTGACGGCGAACATCAAGATTCTGCAAGACACCGCTCGCGGCGAGGGTCCGCGTCGCATGGCGATGGTGCTCGGTTACGCTGGCTGGGGCCCCGGTCAACTCGACGAAGAAATTCGCGAGGGCGCGTGGCTGATCGCCGACCTCGATCCCGAGCTCATCTTTTCGGAGAACATCGAGAAACGTTGGTCCGCTGCATTCGAGATGCTGGGCGTCGACCCAGGCCGCGTCGTGGGCGGCCACGAGTCTGCCGAAGCTTAAACCCGCGCTTGGCGCTCGCCGCCTCTAGGTCTACAAGGGGGCGATGCTTCGAGTTCGTGCGTTCTGTGTTTTGTTTGCCGTCCTATTCGCGTGTGGTGGTAACGCGGCCAAGCGTCAGAGGACTACACTTGAACAGCCCGCAGCGACGAGCGAGGCGCCCGAGCCACCGCAGCTGGTGCTGGCAATTATTCTCGACCAGTTTGGGGAAATCGCGCTCAACTTTCACCGTGAGGCGCTCTTGGCAAACGATGGCCTGATCAAAGAGCTCCTTGAGAACGGAAAGGAAACGACGCTGATCTATCCATATGCCGGAACCTATACAGCTCCCGGGCATGCGTCTCTTTTCACCGGCGCGCTACCGAGCGAGCACGGCATTTGGGGCAACCGTTTTTGGGACGTTACAAACCAAAAGAAGACGGCGTGGGAGAATGCCGGACAGCACGTGGTCTTCGGTTTCGAAGATCGCTACGCCAGTCCGCTGGCGATGAAGCGAAGCGCGGTCGGCTCCTGGCTCAAACAAGACAAGCCCGGCGCGAAGTTTGCCGTGATCTCACTCAAGTCGCGCGCCGCAATCGCTTCTGCAGGACACGCACAAAGCCCAGAAACGAAAGCCGACGCCGTGTTCTGGTTCGACAAGACACACCGTCGCTTTACTTCCAGCAACTACTATTTTGAAGAACTGCCAGAGTGGACAACGGAGTGGGCCGAAGAGAACCAACCCGATCTGAGCCCATGGACGCCGCTCGACCCGAAGGCCTTGCAAGAAGAACTGGGCGACGACCACCAGCTCGGTGAAGGTGGCTGGGGTATTGGCAGCACCTTTCCGCACGAACCCGAGAAGGTCGAAGATGTGATGGGTGCCTTCATCACGACACCGGCATCTACGGCGTACCTACTTGGTTTTGGCAACCGGCTCATCCGTGAACTCGAGTTCGGCGAAGACGAGGTGCCGGACCTGCTCGTGGTTTCGGTTTCCGGCACGGACTATGTGGGCCACACGTTTGGCGTCCACTCATGGGAATACCGCGACAACTTGCTGCGTGTCGACCGCATGCTGCGCGTCTTCGTGGACGGGCTACGCAAGGAAAAGCGTATCGCTATTGCGTTGAGTTCGGATCACGGCTCTGCACCCTTGCCGGAGCGGAGCGAAAGGGAAGGCAAGACGTCGTCCCGCCAAGACCACCGCTTCGCGGAGATTGCCCAAAAGCTCGTGCAAAAGAAAAGAGGCAAAGGAAAGTGGGTCGAAGCGTTCGTCAAACCCTACCTTTACCTTGGTGAAGATGGTCGCAAGCACAAAGACGCCATCGTCGCGTACCTCAAAGAAGTGATTTCCAAGCTGCCGGAAATCTACGCCGCATATGATCCTCGGGAAGTCGACAAGCTTCGTAACTCGGAAGACGCTACCGAACGCGCTGTCGCCGCAAGTATCTACCCTGCGGAGACGGGCGACCTCTTCATCGTACCCAAGCCCCTACACTTGCTCGACGACATGTCGAGTGGCGCAGGCACTTCCCACGGGACGCCGTGGAACTACGACGCGCTCGTACCTGTGCTACTCCTCGGTCCCGCAGTGCAGACCGCGCTTGAGCCCGAACCCGTCGGCATTGCGACCTATTCGAAGGTCTTGAGTGAGTGGCTGCGACTGGACTCCAGCCGCAACATGTAGGCCCTGAACCGCTGGAACGGGCGCTCGCCGCTCAGCGAAAGGGAGCTCTGATTGCTCCCCCCATGCCGTGCTCCCAAGGGAACGGCTCGGGCGCCCCGCTCATTCTGATTTTCAAAAAACCAAATCATCTCCCGTGTCGGAGGTGGGGCACACCTCCTGCAACTCTCGCCAAACATGTGGAACGGATTTGGTGTGGTATTCGTTTTTGGTAATTTGACGATGGTTTTCGCGTGTAGCGGCGATATCAGCGATGGCTCGCTGGATGCGACGCAAGCTGGCGTCAAGCTCAAGCATTGTGGCGATGGAGAGTGCCGCGGCCATGAGTCGTGCGACAACTGTCCAAGCGATTGCGGGATGTGTGTGGACCCAGATGCATGGGTCGAGCCCGACCCAGAACCGGACGCATCGGTCTCAGAACCGGACGCATCGGTCTCAGAACCGGACGCATCGGTCTCAGAGCCGGATGCCTCGGTCTCAGAACCGGACGCCTCGACTGAGGAACCCAACCCGCCCGCTGTGTCGGACGGTATCTGGGTTAGCCCGGGCGTTCTCGCGTCACTGCCCACGTCGGGAACCGCGTGGGACAACCTCTTGTCGGCCGCGAACGACCTCGACCCGAGCGGCGCGAATGTCTCCGACCAAGACTCTCACCATGACCAGTATACATTGGCCGCAGCGTTGGTGTGTGCCCGCACAGGTGATGCGACCTTGTGCCAGCGCGCGCAGGCAGCGCTCGTCAACGCCATCGACACGGAGTCCGGAGGTCGTTGGCTCGCGGTCGGACGAAATGTCGGCGCCTACGCAATCGCCGCAGATCTTCTCAACCTGCGCGCGGACGGCGACCCGAACAGCGATGGCTCACGGGTCGAAGCCTGGTTGGCGCGCTTTCTGACGCGCACCCTCAGCCACAACAACGATAGCAGCCAGCAAATCACCCTTCGCGAATCGGCATGGGCCTCGGGTTCAAACGCTTCCGCGCAGGAGGGCTTCATCCATGTTGCGATTGCAGCCTATCTCGGGGATCAAAGCGAACTCGATTGGGCATGGGGACGGTACCGACGACACGTCTGCGACCTCGGGGCACCGGACCCCAGTGGCATCGATCTATCAAAAGGTGTTGCCTACGGCTGGGCCCACGATGACCAGAACCCCTGCGCGATCAACCCGAAGGGTACGCAGAAACAAGGGGTTCGCATCGATGGCGCGATCATCAACGACATGCGCCGCGGCGGCGAGTTTCAGGTGTACCCCGGCTACACGCAATACCCGTGGGTGGGCCTCGAAGGTCTTGTTCCGGCGGCGGTCATCTTGCACCGCGCCGGCTATCCGGCTTTCTCGATCGCGGATACCGCGGTCAAACGCACGTACGACTACCTTTGGTTTTTGCGCAACCACACGGGCAACGTCGATTGGTTCGACGGAATGCGAGCGTCCGAGACCACGCAACTGGTCAACGTCGCTTATGGCACCAGCTTCATCGCGACGCGCGCCGACCGCCGTGGACGCACCGTCGGGTTCACAGCCTGGTCACACGCGAACTCACTCTAAATACCTCGTCACCACTACCAAGAGACTTCGGCAAGGGAGGTGTTCAGATCGGAGAGCGAGTGCGCGCTGACGCCCGCCCAGCTGATGGCGTATACGTTGTCCTCGATGAAGAGGCCGCGGCGGATCTCTGGGGAGATGGAGCAGCTGCGCACGGCATCCCCGGGCACTGGTTCGACGGAATCCTCCCAACCGCAGGCGCTTCCGATTTGATCGGTGTGGCTCACCTGGCCGAGCGGCGTGAGGCCCGTGGTCACGTCAACCTCAAAGAGTTGCAGCGAACTTTCGAACGCGCCCTCGTACGAAATAAACGGGAAGGCAAGGATCTTTTTCTCCGCATAGTAGGTAAAGGCCTTGTGGTTGGCGTTGGCCTCGGACCAGCCTTCGCGAGAGAAGACGTGCTTGTGCGCCAGAGCTGGAGCGGTTGCGTCGCTGACGTCGAAGATTTGGAGTGAAAGGCCCAGATCGACATTCGTGTTCGGGTCGATTTCTCGTCCGATCGTGAGCAGATGGTTATCGCTCAACGGATGCATGTAGTTGCTGAAGCCCGGGATCTTGAGTTCGCCCAGCACGCGGAGGTTGGTGGGCTGGCTGATGTCGATCGCGAACAACGGATCCACCTGACGGAAGGTGACCACGTAGGCGCGATCCCCGACGAAGCGTGCCGAGAAGATGCGCTCACCAGGGGCCAAGATCGAACTCTGACCCACGATCTGCAGCTGCCCGTTTTCGAGTTCGAGCGCGGTCACGAAACTGTAGGGCGGCTCGGGACCATCGAGCGGGTTTTCGCTGCTCCCGATCGGCGCGTCCTCTTCTGAAGTGCCCGCATCCTCGGGAGGCGGCGCACTACCGCCACCGCTCGACCCGCCGCCGCTCGACCCGCTGCCCGCGTCCACTTCGACCGTGTCGCCCGGGGTCCCCTCGACCGCGACCGGCCAACCGCCCCAGAGGTCCTGCGTCGTCGCGACGAAGTACGTGCCGTCCTTTTCGTGGATCGAAAATTGGTTGAGCAGATTGCCCGGCGCGAAACCCGAGCCCTGGTACACCGTGCTGAGGCCATCGCCAAGCGCAAACACATGAAGCGCCGTCTGCGAACCTTCAGCCTCCCGCAAGTTCCAGCTCCAGTCGTGATGGGCAAGAACGAGCGCGCCCCTATTCGCGTAAACTTGCGCAGTCTGGCCAAGGATCGCCGCACCACCAAGGCTCCCGTCTGTAAGTGACACACCCGCGATTTGGGTCAGACCATAGTTCGTGAGGCCGGGCGATGGGAGATAGAAGTCAGAACAAGAGGGCGGCAAGGCCTGAAGCTGCCCATCGACGCGCGCAGCGCGCGCTGGAAGCCAGTCGTCGAGCGTGGTTTGACGCGCGGCCTGCGTCGCAGCGTCCACCCAATCGCTGACGATCTGACGCGCTTCACTCTCGGTCATGGGTTGCTCAATGCCCTCTTGATACGCGTACTGCTCAATGCTCAGCAGCTGCACGGGCGTGTAAACATGGCTCTGAATGATCGCGCGCACTGCATCGTCGTGTCGCCGCGAAGTGAGATAGTTCCCTTCGTAATAGGTTTCGCTGGTCAGTGTCGGCTCACCGGCCAAGTCGATGACGGAGATCTTCGTGAACGCCCCATAGCAATGCGAATCGCTGGGCTCCTCGGTCGGCTTCTCGTCTTCAGGTGGAACTGGATCGCTTTCGTCCGCGGGCCCCGCATCGGTTTCGGGAGGAAGGTCGGGGTCCGGCTCCGGCGTACCCGCATCCGTAGGTTCGGGTGCGGGTTCGGGCTGGTCGCCGCCGCCGTCGGCAAAGCCTCCAGAACCGCCACCATAGCTCGGTCGCGCACAAAGATCGCGCGCGCCGAGCTCAGCACTTCCCGGTACCGTCTCGAACACAATCACCTGGCCATCGGCAACGAAGAGCTCTGAAGCGTAGCCTTCGAGCTCAATGCTGCGCTCAAGCGCGGTGTTCGCAGCTGGCCACGCGTTGAGCACGTGTAGCTGCTTGCCCGACGCGATGTAGATCCGCGTGCCATCGGTCTTGACGAAGTCCGCTTCGTCGACCCCTGCAACTTGCGCATTGGTCTCGCTGTAGGCGCGACCTTCTCCGCCCGTATCACCACCCGCTTGAGGCTCTCCCGTCGGCTCCTCGCTCACACCAGCGTCCACCGCGCTCGGCGGAGCGATGCCATCGTCGACCGAATCCGAATAATCGAGCCCGTAACGGTCGAGAATCTCGTAGTAGCGGTTGGCTTCGAGCTGCACTTTGGCGATCGCATCGTCTTGCAGGGCCCCCTCAAGCTCCGCGCAGCTCTGCGCACGAACCAAACCCGAACGTACGGGCACCACAAACCCATCACTCGTGTGCGATTCCGCGCAACCGGTGGCAACCGTCAGAAGACCAAGGACGGTCGGAAGCATTCTTCGTTTCATGTTTCCTCCAAAAGGCAAGTGCATGGTCATCGACTGATGCATGACTCGTGCCGAAAAAAACCTTGTGATTTCAACAAACATGGCGTGCCAACTTGCGCCACGGCATGCAATTTCAGCGGCGACGATGTCCCAGCACGCAATCTTTTCGTGACCAGGGCGAGCGGCCGTTAGTTGAGGATCTTGAACTCGATGCGACGGTTGGCCGCACGCGCCTCATCGCTCGTTCCCTTGACCCTAGGCTTGGCTTGTCCGTAGCCACGCGCGCGCAGCCTAGACTTGTTGATGCCGCGTTTGACCAACCAGGCACGAACCGCTTTGGCGCGCCGCAACGAGAGCTTCCGGTTGCGTCGACGCGCCCCGCGATCGTCGGTGTGACCGCCGATCTCGATGCGCAACTTCTTGTGATAGTCGAGATACTCGTAGGCCTTCTCGAGAACCTCTTCCGACTCGTCGGTGAGGCTGGCGCTGCCCGACTTGAAGGTCACGCCCTTGAGCTCAAAGGTGCCGCCCTCAATCTTTTGTTCTTGCGCTTCGGCGCAGCCAAAGTCATCGACCTCCGTTTTCGATGGGGTCCCCGCACAGCGGTCATACGGGTTCGCCACACCATCGCCGTCGTGGTCATCATCGGACGCGTTGCGGGGGTCTTGCCCGGGCATCGAAATTTCGTCCGAGTCGGAGATGCCACCGCCGTCGGTGTCGGCTTTGCGCGGGTCGGTTTCTCCGTCGTCGACCCTGCCGTTTCGATTGCGGTCTTCGATGCCGTCGCTGATGCCGTCGTTATCGGTATCGACGATGAGCGGGTCGGTCTTCGTCTCGAGTTCAACATTGTCCCGGATCCCATCGCTGTCGGTATCGGCATCGAGTGGATCGGTTCCCAACTTCTGTTCTTCGCGATCGACGATGCCGTCACCATCACTATCGACGGGTCCGTCCTCATCGAGCAGCTCGATGGAACCGGTAATGCCGATGAAGAGTATCGAATCAGCCGTCGATCGCTGCCCCCCAAAGCCGACTTGCCACTTGGCGAAGAGGCCGAGTTGAATCGGGTGGAACACCGAGAACTCGTAGCCCGCGGCGAGATCGAAGCCGAGTTGTGTGCCGTCCAAGTGCTGAAAGCCCAGATGCGCCGCGGCCCAGCCGTTGCCCCACCAATTGCCCCATTCGTGGTTGGCGTAGCCGGTGTTGTCGTCGATAAAGCGGTAACGAAGACCGAGGGCGAAGTTCGTGTAGATGTCACCGATCTGCGTGCTGAAGTCCGAAGTCTCCCACAGGTAGCCAAGTCCCACGGTCGCTTCCGCGCCCCAAGGCGCATCGAACTGCCACTCGAGGTTGGCCCAGCCCGCCATGCCGCGTCGATCCTCGGGATCCATCGGTCCATCGCCCGGCGCCAGCGGACCGATGATCGGTTGTGCATATGCCAAGTCGATGTGCAGATTGAGCTTTGAGCTTTCTGCATTCGCTACATTTTGGAAAAGAGCGTGGCCCGTTGCGTAGAGAAGCAACGCCGCCGCTACAGTTCTACCCACCTGCTTGTGCCAAACGATGTGTCTCACCGGCCAATCGTCCCGCAGCGCGGCAACGATAGGCAAGTTCGTGCAAGCACCACTGGGTATTTACTATGCAATTCGAGACAAGTTACTCTTGCGACGGGGGAGGTGTCATCACTGGGCCTCCGTCTCGTTTGCGCACACCGCCATCTGGCACGGACAGACCCGCATCGAAATGGAAACGCCCTGCGTCCGCGCGGCCCCCGTCGGTCGTTCCGCTATCGTTTGTGCTGCCGTCGAGCGCGCCGTCTACGCCGCCATCGAAGACGCCTCCGTCGGACGCGGCGTCTGGAGCGACATGCGCATCTTGGTAGACGTTGCCGTCGGGTGAGACATTCGCATCTTGCGGGGGCATGTTGCCGTCTTGGGCCTCGTTGGGTGGAAGTGGCTTCGGGTTGCCCGTGCACGCTACAGCACAAAGCACAGCGCACAGCACGCCAAGCCGCATAAACCAAGTCATGCGCTAAATATGCAGGTGGATCCGTGGTCAGGCAAATCAACGAGCCAGGCGAAGCCCAAATACGCCTGTGATGAGCGTGCGAGAACCAAGGAGCGGATTTGCTAGTTGCAAATCCCTGCTTCGAGCCGTGAAGAACCATGTGATGACGCGTCAGCGGAAGAACCAAAAGAGGTAGGCGAAGCCCTAGAACGCTTTGTGCCCGTGATGAGCGTGCGAGAACCAAGGAGCGGATTTGCTAGTTGCAAATCCCTGCTCCGACTTCGAGCCGTGAAGAACCATGTGATGACGCGTCAGCGGAAGAACCAAAAGAGGCAGGCGAAGCCCTAGAACGCTTTGTGCCAACAGCACAAAGTCGTTCGGGTGGAGCGTTCGTGGCGACGGGTGGAGTTGAACCACCGACCTAGCGCGTATGAAACGCCCGCTCTAGCCACCTGAGCTACGTCGCCAACCGTTCTATGAACGACCGGCAGTATAGGCGGGCCCGACCAGCTGTCAAAGCGCTTTTGGCACCTGTTGAGACCATCACTACGCCCGACCGGCCCGATCTCAGAGGCGCTGTCAACCTTGTGTCAAATGATCAAGACAGAGTAGCGTGCGGCCGTGATCGGGCGACTGACTGGAATCGTGGTGGACGAGCAGGTCGACGGGAGCTGCATTCTCGACGTTGCCGGCGTCGGCTACGAGGTGTTTTTGCCGCTGGGCAGTCTCGGCAGACTCGTTGACAGCGACGAAGAGGTTACGCTTCACGTTCACACCCACGTGCGCGAAGACGCGCTGCTCCTCTACGGTTTTCCGACACCTGAAGACCGCTCCGCGTTTCGCATCATCTTGGGCGTCTCGGGCATAGGACCAAAGATCGCGCTCGCGATCATGGGTGCGCTCAACGCCCAGCAGCTCTCCGAGGTGGTCATGCGTCAGGACAAGAGCGCCTTCAAAGGCATCTCCGGCGTCGGTAAAAAGACTGCGGAGCGCCTGTTGCTCGAACTCAAGGACAAACTCCCGCGGATCCATGGCTCGAGTTCTGGCCAAATCAGAGCTCCTCGTCCGGTCACAAGCGCGCCCGGCTCAACCGTGATCGGGGCTTTGGTACAAATGGGTTTCAAACGCGCACAAGCCGAACGTGCCGTGGCCGACATCGCCAACGCCGAAGTCAAAACCCCCGAAGAGTTGCTTCGCGACGCGCTCGCGCAACTGGGTTGAGGCTCAGACCTGGACTCGGATCGACTGGCATACCGTTTAGCCAGTTTGTGGGGTTACGAAGCGGGTCTTCTGCCCGTCGTCACCGAGTGAGGGCCCAATTCATGGGCGATTCTTTGAGATATTGGAACCCGACAGCTCGCGACGTCGTGGCACGTCGATTGCTTGAACTTCAAGCACCCGAGTTCACGAAAGGTCTCATGCAGAACGCTCTTATCACAGCGCTCGCGACAGCAGCACTCAGCGCATTTGTGTTGCTTGGCGCCTCTTTTTCCAACGCAATTTCCCAAACCGCGACGTCGCTTCCAAACCACGATTCGCCAGCGGTGGCGAGCCATGCGCAAGCCGCGGGGACGAGCGCCTTGCGAGGACTGGCTGCCACCTCCGATGCAACACGCCGTGCAGTTCGTTCAGTACGCCGGCGCGCTTCTCCCTCTTTCGTGAAGCGGGACGGCCTGCGACCACACGGCAGTTCGACAAACAAGATAGCCGCCGCGTACGGGATTTCCCCGTTCGCGGTCAAGGCGATCACAACGAGCAAGCAAGCGCGACGTTCCGCCGCGGCCAAGGCGTTTCATCGGGGCCGCGTTGTGTTTGAAGCTGCCGACGGAGCCGAGCACGAACTGTTTCGACCTCTCACGGTGCGCAGCGACCTAAAAAACACCTGGGCCCTCTTGGATGCCGACAACGTCTTCGCGGATTTCTCACGCGCTTTTGGTGATAAGTCGGCGCAACTCACTGGACTCGATCGGTCGGGTTTTCCCCGTAACACCAGCTCCTACGCTTTAGAAGAGTACATTGAACCCGTGCAGCACCTTTTGCAGTCGGGCGCGCAGCTCCCCGCCTCAATGCGCACCTTTCGCGATTGGCTCAGCGCGCGCGGCGAACTGCAAACCTTCCTAAACGAGCCTTCGAGTTCTCGCGCTGTTTTCTCGCTGCAACATCTCTACTTCGTCGAACAGGGCTTATATCGTGAAATGAGGGGTCTCGCGGGGGCACGCGAAGGAATTGAAACGCTTCACCAACAGTGGCCCATCCGCGTGGTCACAAAACGTTATGGGACCGGACCTGATTTCGCACACGTCAACAGTCGCGTCCCGGCCGATTCCACCGCCTGGATCGCGCGCATGCTCGGCGAAAATTATGACTCCGTTACCGTGATGGGCCGTGATAAAGCAGATTTTGCGGGAAATGTGCATGCCGTCTTTGAGGACAGCGTCAGCAACATCGAGAAGATTCGCGCAGCCAACGCGTCAAGTTCCCTGCGCGAGCGCGCATTCGCGACCGGTGTGAAAGCGACCGAGCTGGACAACTACCTCGCCAGACACAACGTGGATGTCCTCGGTATCGCGTTTCGCTGGAACTACAACGATGGCGCGAAAATCCTTGAGGCGCCCAACGTGGTGGCCGTCGACAGCTGGTCGGATGCAACGGCGGTGGCTTTGGCGTACCGCAGACTGTTGACCGATCCCAGCGCTGGTGCGAGCGGAAAGCTTCACTGGAGTGAGGTTCCCGGGCTCGTCAACGCCGATGGTACCGCGGTAAAGTTAACCAAAGCTCCGATTCGAGCGAACTAGAGACCGCGCGCTTGCGACCACGCGAGCGGCAAGCTCAGTTGCCGAAAGTTGGCCATGCTATCCATTTGAACCTCTCGGGACGAACCGTTAGTTCTGGTGTTCTTGCGACAATTGTCGTGGCACAACGATTGCACAGTTGGAGCAACGCTTTGCAGCATTCACTCCTCGCGTTGCTCGCCGCGGCCGCCGTGAGCGCCTTTTCGTTATTGGGCCATTCGCTCGGGGAGAATCTCACCGGCGAATCGTTCGCGTCACGGAGCGCCACACCAACCCTCTCCAGTCGGAGCGAAGCTTTCTCGCCTGCGAACGTCCTCCGTGCCGTCGGCTCACGACTACGCCGTGCAACAACGCCGGCGTCTAAACTCGACATCGACGAAGCCACCAAGCTGTATGACATATCTCCGCTCGCGGTCCGAGCAATCGAGACGAGCCCCGCGCTCCGTACGGAAGCGGCGCATGCACCGCTTCACAATGGCAAAGTCATTTTCGAAGCCCCCAACGGAAACACGTTCACGCTCTACCGCCCAGTGCGCGAAAAACCGAACAGAGACGGCCTGTGGGCGCTCATCGATGTCGACAACGTCGTGTCCGATTTCACGAGAGCTTTCGGAGACGAAGCGCATGCTCTCACTGGGGCCTCTCGCAATACGTTTCCGCGCAACAACCGTCACTACGACATGCGCGAAGCAGTCGCCTCAACACAACGCGCCCTGGCCAATGACCGCCCGCGAAGCACAAAGTTGCAGGCCCTTAAGGACTGGCTCGGGTCACAGGAGCAGCTTGAGCCCTTCCTGCGAACCGCCCCCACAGCCTATTCAAACTACTCGCTGTTACACCGGTATTTCATCGAACAAGGGTTTTACGCGCGGATGCCACTGCTGCCCGGAGCCCAAGAGGGCGTGGCGCTCGTCCATGAACAGTGGCCGATTCGTGTCGTGACCAAACGCTATGGGACGGGCCCCGACTTTACAAATATCGACCGCCGCGTGCCGGTTGACTCTGCGCGGTGGATCTCTCGCGCACTTGGCGACAGCGTAGATTCGTTGGCCGTGATGGGCGGTAAGAAGATCGATTTCGCCGGCAATGTCTACGCCGTATTTGAAGACAATGTCATGAATATTGCCGACATCCGCATCGCGAATGCCCCCTCGCAGCTTCGCGAGCGCGCTTTTGCAAGTGGCATACGCGCTGCCGAACTCGACGACTACCTCGCGCGCAACAATGTCGATGTTCTGGGCATCGTCTTTCGATGGAACTACAACAAGGACGATCGTCTGCTCGAGGCCATGAACGTGGTCGCGGTCGATCGCTGGTCGGACGCAGCCGCTGTGGCCTTGGCACATCACAAGCTGCTGACCGACCCCGAAGCAGGCGCGAGCGGCCGCCTTCATTGGAGCGAGGTCCCAGGCCTCGTTCAGGACGATGGAACGCCCGTGCAGCTTCCCGAACAACGCATTTTGCCCGACTAGCCGCTTTTGTTCTGCCTTGGTTGTTGTGCGACGTTGCGATACAAGTGCGTGTGACAATCGGAGGGCAAACGACCGGCGATCAAGACATTCGAGCGCGCACCATGAGCGGCGAGGCATCCCCCGAAGAGCGCCGTTACGAGACGACGCTTCGACCAACACGCTTCGACGACTTCGTCGGACAAGACAAAATCAAGGACAACCTTCGGGTATTCGTCAAGGCCGCCCTGCAGCGAAAAGAACCGCTCGACCACGTTCTGTTCTGCGGCCCACCAGGACTGGGCAAAACAACGCTTGCGTTTATCTTGGCCCAAGAGCTGGGCGTGCACGTGCATCTCGCTTCAGGCCCGGCGATTGAGCACAAGGGGCAGCTCGCGTCACTGCTCACGAAGCTCGAAGAGCACGACGTCTTGTTCATCGACGAGATCCACCGCTTGTCGGCGGTGGTCGAAGAGAACCTCTACACCGCCGTCGAAGACTTCCGCATCGATGTTGTGCATGGCGACGGACCGTACGCAGCAACGCTGCAGCTCCCGCTTCGTCCCTTCACGCTCGTTGGCGCAACAACGCGGACAGGGCTTCTCACACGTCCCATGCTCTCGCGTTTTGGCTATGTCGCACGCCTCGATTACTACGACAGCAAGACACTCGCCAAGGTGGTCTCGCGCAGCGCACGGCTCTTGCAAATCGATGTCAGTGAGGACGGCGCACAAGAGATCGCGCGACGTTCGCGCGGCACACCTCGCATTGCCAACCGGTTGCTTCGTCGTGCGCGCGACTTCGCGGAAGTGCTCGGTGATGGCACGCTCGACGAAGAGCAAGCAGCCGACGCACTCGACCGCTTGGACGTGGACGAAGCCGGTCTCGACGAAATGGACCGTCGGCTTCTTCGCGTGGTCATCGACCACTACGGCGGCGGCCCCGTCGGTATCGAGACCCTTGCGGCAGCGCTCAGCGAGCCGCGCGACACGCTCGAAGACGTGTACGAACCCTACCTCATCCAGCGCGGCTTCCTGGCGCGCACCTCCCGCGGGCGCATGGTCACCGAGCACGCCTACAAACACCTTGGCCTCGCACCCCCCAAAGGCCAAACGGTCCTCTTCTAGTGCCCGGCCCTGCGACACCGGAGGCCAGTTCTCCATCGTCAGTGACAACCAAGAACTGTCCACAGGTGACACTCTGCAAGACGATCGGCTGGTTTGTCGTGCTGCTCCCGGTGACAACACTTCCAGGCCCGACTCGCACCCTCGCCGACGAGACCAGCGGCACATGGACCGGCCAGGCCGAAGTGCGCGGCAACTATTATTGGGAGCGCAATACGCGTGTCGTCGCTCCCGAGGTGGGGGTCACGCTCGAAAGTCCCGAGGGCTTACGTATCAAAGGCCACTACCTCGTCGACAGCATCACCAGCGCGAGCGTCGCTGCTGGCACGCGCGTCGACGTGGGTTTCACGGAAATTCGCCACGATGTGAGCCTCGGCATTGGCGCAACCTCAGGCGTTGGAGACGATGAGCTACAGATCGACCTCTCCGGCCGCGTCAGTACCGAGCCTGACTACTTCTCAAAGTCGGTCACCCTCTCGAGCACACTTCTGTTCAACGAAAAAAACACCTCGCTCGGCGTTCGCGGAACCTTCTTACAGGACGACATCTCAAGCGTCATTCGCGGCGCGGGTGGCGTGGAAGGCGAAATTGACGACCGCGGACAGGTCGGCACGCTGACCTCGATCAATGGCAGCTTGAGCGCGTCGCACAATCTATCGCCGACCTTGGTTCTATCCGCGGGCTACGACTACACCTATCTCAGCGGATACCTCGCAAACCCATATCGATCGGTCAGCCTCGGAGGTGCCCCGCTCGCCGAGTCTCACCCGGACATGCGTCACCGCCACGTACTGCATTCGCGGCTAGCCGTGTACTTCCCTGGAACGAAAACTGCGGTACACGGCATGATGCGTCTCTACGGCGATAGCTGGGACGTCTATGCGCTCAACCCCGAAGTGCGCCTCTATCAGTCTTTCGGCAACGCGCTCCATACGCGCATGCGCTATCGATTCTATGTACAGACGGACGCTTTCTTTTACGAGAGCGCTTATGAGCCGGAAGACCAGTACTACACCGCAGACGGCAAGATGCAGTCGTTCGAAACGCACTTGGTTGGCCTGCAATTCTCGCTTCCCTTCACCTTCCTCGAAGACTCGGGCGTGGCCTTCTTGAGTCGCTCGACCTTCGATCTTTCGTTCGACGTTGCGCACTCGACCTCGATCTTCGGCGACTACATTATCGCGCAGACCGGCTGGCGCGTGCCGTTCGAGTAAACGCGAGGCCTCCTTGCTATCGGGCCTATCGGGAATTCTGGGCTTCAGATGGCTGCTCAAACTGCCAGCGCGGCCCATCGCTTGTCTCAAAAACGCCGATGTTTGGGGCTGTCCGCACGTGGGTCTTCGCGGTTCATTTCTTGCATGATTTCAGTCTCATGAATCGCCGTCTCGTCTCGCACGCACTGCCTCTCTTGCTTCTTCCTGTCGCTTGCAGCCCTGACACCGGGAGCGCAACGGGTGGCTCTGACTCGCCGCATTTGGTCGCGAACGGAAAAGCGGACAACTACTACTCCGATGTCGCAGCTGAGTTCGAGCTGACCGGCACGGTCGCGGTTGAGATGACGCAGGCCGAGTTCGACGACGAGCTTGTTCGCATGGAACTGGTTAACCGACGCATCACGGCGGTCGGCCTCTACCTCACAGGTTATGTGACCGACAAGTTCGAGGGCATCGATCGCAACGACGATGGCGAAATTTCGGACGACGAGGTGTTCTTTCGCAACGTGGGCTGGGGCGACTTTCAAGGCATGGTTCGCAACCTGACCGTGGCACCCGAAGACGTCTATCAGGACGCCGACGGAAACACGCACGTGACGTTCTCGCTCGACATGGCAGGACCTCCCACATTGCTCTCATTAATCCCTCCCGCGGAGGATCCGGGCTTTGGTCCCTTCGTCTTTGAATTTGCGATGCCTGCTGGCAAAAGCGTGGACCCCAACGAAGTGCCGCGCGGCGAGTTCCGCAGCTTCAACCCCGAGACCTACGAAGGTGAGATCGAGTTGGTGCGCATGGAAGTTCGCCCGCTTCCAAAGGTGGGAAACGCGTACCCCCAATACGCGGCGTTCGCGCAGGACGGGCTCTTCGATATTTCCCTCTTCTACGGCTACGACTACAACACCGAACGCTGGGACATCCGCGAGGCCGAAGAGGCGTTCTCCTTTTTGCAGCGCAAGGGTTTTGAGACACCCGTGCCCGAGTTTGATCTGCTGACCGCCGACTCCGGTCCATTCACCAAGACCTTGTATTTCGGCGGCCAAGCCACACGGGTCGAGGTCTACATCTACCACGCCGACATGTTCGAAGGCGCGCGCGACTTTCAGCACGACCTGGCGCTCCAGGAGCTGACCAGCCGAGATGTGTTTTTCTACAACGGCCACGCCGGCCCCTACTACGGCTTTTACCTCGACGAAGAAAAGCTCGCTCAGGTTGACTATGCAGAGTTCGCGACCGCAGCATTTGAAACAGACCGCCAACAGTTTGTCGTCGCGCAGGGCTGTCAGACTTATTCGCAGTACGCGGACATGATGTACGCCAACCCTGCGAAGAGCGAAGACAACCTCGACGTGATCACGACGGTCAACTACTCGTACGGACAGGGAACGACCGACTTACTCTGGGACCTCATCAAGCACGACGCCCAAGACGCGCATCAACCCACGGACTTTTACGAGATTGTTCGACGCCTCAACCAGTCCTGGATCAACCGCAGCAAGCAAGTGTTCTATGGCGTGATGGGCATCGACGGAAACAGCCAGCTTCACCCCTACGCACAACCGGACCGCATCGGAGATCTTTGTGCGCAGACGAGCGATTGCGGCGACCCGGCAGGAAACGTCTGTGTCGCGTCCTTTGACGGCACCGAGCGCTGCGCAGCCATCGCCGTCGGCGAATCTGACTGCCCCGCAGGCACGAACTTCGGCAACCTCGGGCAAGGGAACGTACTGACGAACACCGTCTGTTTCGCGCCCTGAGCACCGCGCCCCCGCGGTACAATTGTGGGTAACGGCAATGCTTTTTGCCTAGAGACAATGCTTTCTCTTTTTCTTTCTCGGTGTCGTCCTCTAGATTAACTTGGGTGAGCGCTACGGACCAGCCAACGCATGACCTCGGGCGCGACGTCATCGATGTCTCCGGTCGCACACTGTATCTCGTCGCGATTGTCGGCAGCAGAATGCACCGCTTTGAAGTCATGGCAGGATCAAAGGTTGTGATCGGCCGCTCCGAAGAAGCGGATGTTCAGATCGACACACCTGGCCTCTCTCGCGTGCACGCCAAAGTCTCCCTGGATGACTCACTCGCCGTGCAAGACCTGGGCAGCCGCAACGGGACGCGCGTGAACGGCATCACGATTCAAGGGTGGCATCCTTTTCGGCTCGGGCAGCCCATCGAACTCGGCGACGTTCTTTTGGTGGTCCAAGACCGCTCGGCAACCGGGTCGCTTGCCGAAGAGCACGTCGTTCAGATCGAGGCAGACGGTCACGCCCCTCAAACCCACAACCTCAACCCTTCCAAAGAGGTTGTCTCGCTGTACGCGGTGGCTGAGCGCGTAGCTCAAGGCGGTCTGCCCGTGCTCATCACGGGTCCGAGCGGCGTCGGTAAGGAGCACCTCGCCCGTTTTATTCACGAGCGCTCCCAACAAGCGGGTGAACGACTGGTCGTACTTGACTGCGCTTCGATTTCAGAGGATCGCTTCGCCGAAGAGCTCTTCGGACACCATTCCGCGCGAGGGCCCGTGCCGGGGCTGTTGCGCGCAGCCGACGGCGGAACGCTCTTGCTTGACTCTGTCGATCACCTTCCGCTCGAACTCCAGTCTCGCCTCTCGCGCACGCTTGAGACTGGCATCTACCTCCCCGTGGGCGCCTCCCGCGAAGAACGAAGCGCCTTTCGTGTGATGGCGACTTCGCGCCTCGATCTCGAAAGCCAGGCTGCTGCCGGTCAGTTTCAAACGGAGCTTTTCTATCGAATCTGTGGCGTGCACCTCAAGGTCCCACCCTTGGCGGAAGAGGGCGACGGCCTCCGGCCACTGATCGAAACGTTGCTTGAGCAGATCCAACAAAGCGATGACGCGACGATCGAGCTTACAGAAGGTGCCCTCGATGCCTTGGTCGAACATCCTTGGCCGGGCAATGTGCGTGAACTCAAGCTCACGCTCCGCCGGCTCGTTGCGCTCCATGCAGGTCAGGCGGTCGACGCCAAGCTGGTCGCGGCCAACCTCAAGGCCCATGCGCCCAGCTTTGGCACACACGAACAATCGGCGCCTCCTTCGCCTTCAGCGGACCTGTCTGCAGATTTGGCGAAGCTGGAACGGCAGCGTATCCTCTCAGCTCTTGAATCCAATGACGGCAATCAGACAAAGGCGGCGAACGCTCTCGGGGTCTCGCGCAAGGTGCTCATGCGACGCCTCGACCAATACGGTATTCCACGGCCGCGCAAGGGCGCGAAACCGTCTGACTAGCAGCGTGCTCGCGGGCGTCATCCTGCTCATCGGCGGCTATGCTTCGATCGCTGCTGCGCAAACTCCGGAAGACGTCACCGAGGCCTACCAGAACGCGAGTTTCGAGACGGCGATCGAGCTCGCCAAGAAGATTGAGACGACCGGGTCGATCTCAAAAGAGGCCTACTTGTCCCTACTGGAAACCAAGTTGCTGGCCCAGGCCGCCCTCCAGGATGCCGCCGCTGTTGACGAAACCCTGCGCGCACTCATCGAGCTCGACCGCGCACGAGCCTTTGGCCCGGGCATTCCGCCTGATCTGCAAGCACGCTTCAAGACGCTTCGCACACAGACCGTCGGGGAGCCCGCAATTTCCATCGTCACGCGACGAGAGCGGCGTGACCTGCTCGTCTCTGCGGAGCTGGTCGGTGACTCCGCGCAACTCTTCCGTCACTTCGAGCTCGCCGTGGGTAGCGGAGGCGCGTTCCGAGAGATCCGTGCTTGGCCTGCGCGGCTTGAGGGCATGGCGGAACAATCCACATCCGTTCGGGTGCGTGCTATTGGCCCCGCCGGCATCGCGATCACGGAGGCGAGCCGGGAGTACAAACCTGCAACTTCCCCGATCGCTCGCTCGCTCGCCGCGCCCCTTGCAGGTCCCAGTGAGGAGGAAGGCGACGATAGTCTGACCTGGTGGATCCTGGGTGCTGTAGCCGTGGTGGCTGTCGCGGGCATCGCGACAACCGCAATCGTCCTCTCACAAGAGCCAGACACACGCGTCAGCGCACCGACGCTTAGCGGGCCATGACCGAGGGCAGCGAGGCAACACAGACCGTCGCTGCACGCGCGCACACGAAGCCCCGCGATGCCTCGATGCCAGAGTACATCGGACCCTACCGGTTGGTTGAGGAAATCGCGTCGGGCGGCATGGGTACGGTCTATCTCGCCGTACGCAAGCTCGACGATCGGGTGAAGAAAGTCGTCGCACTCAAGACAATTCACCCCCATTTGGCCAAGCAACCTGGCTTCGTCGAGATGTTCTTGGACGAGGCCTCGATTGCCGCGCGCATCTCACACCCCAACGCAGCGACTATTGTCGACTTTGGAGATGCCGATGGTTGCTTTTATCTGGCCATGGAGTACCTGCGAGGCGAACCCTTCGATGCGGTGCTCGAACAAGTCAAGAAGGAACCTTCGATCCGTCGAAACCCCGGCTATCCGCTTTTGATCGCGCACGTCGCCGCCGAAGCCGCAGAGGGAATACATGCCCTGCACGAGTTACGCGACGCAGACGGACGCCTACTCGAGGCGGTCCACCGGGACATCTCCCCACACAATATTCTAATCGGGTATGACGGTCGCATCACCGTGCTCGACTTCGGCGTCGCGCGCTCCAAGGACAAGGTTCACCAGACTGAGACGGGTGAGATTCGCGGGAAGGTTGCCTATGTCTCACCAGAGCAAATGCACGGTGAGCCCGCAGAACGCCGAAGCGACATCTGGTCGCTCGGGGTCGTGCTCTGGGAGGCCATCGCTTTGCGCTCGCTCTTTCGACGGACGACGCCCGTCGACACGATCTTGGCCGTTCGTGGAGCACCGATCGATGCCGTCTCCGAACATTACCCGCTCGTTGACCCAGCCCTTGAAGAAGTCCTCGCTCTTGCACTCAACCGAAAAGTTGAAGCACGGCACAAGACTGCGGATGACTTCGCGTCCGCATTGCGAGCCGTGGCTCAGAAGGGGGACGGTCGCCGCGGCGTCGCGAACTTGATGCGACAGCTTTTTCCGGATGGTGAGACTGCGCACCACGAGCGCCTGCTTCGAGCGCAGAGCGCCTCGATTCGCCCGCAAACAGGGCTGCATAACGGTCGCCTTCGCGCCCGCGTGGCGCTTGTCGCCACGGCACTGCTCAGCGGCATCAGCGCGTACTTCTTGCTCGCGGAGGGCAGCAACCCCGGCCCGAAGTCCGCGGAGTTGGGCCCCCGCGTACAGAGCACTGTCCCCGAAGCATCCTTTCAAATCGCTCCACTAGAGGCCGCGTCTTTCGACGCCTCCGTATCGCCGGCGGGACACGCAAAAGACGCAAAGGCCCTCAACGACGCATCCGATGCCGCAGGCCGTCGAAACATCGCGGCAAGGCGACCTCGCCGGCCTCACCCCAGCAGGCGCCCTTCACGCAGGCTGCGCGCCTATGCCAAACAAAAAGCCTCGACACCCGAGGCCCCGGCGACGGGAACGCTGAACATCGTCACTCCGGGAGGCTGGGCCATCCTGCTCGATGAAAAGGGAAAACGCCTTGGGCGCACGCCTCTATCTGTGAAACTTGCGGCCGGCTCACACCGCTTGACGTTGGTTCCCTTCGGCGACCCGTCGAAGAAGCAAAAGGTCTCCGTTCGCGTTCGTGCAGACCAGCCGACACGCAAAGCCGTACCGTTGTCGCCCTAGGACGCAGCCGTTGTTCCAGCATGGGACAAGAGCGCCCCACAGAGGGACAACACACTTTTGACATGTTCCGATGGCGCACGGTTTGCGGGTTTCTAAGCAGCTTCTCGTGCTTGGTTTACAAGAATTTTCGGTGCGTAGACTGCGCACGCTCTTTGCAAAGCTGATGAGTATGTCTCGATGCGCCAAACCCGCAAACCACCAACTGCACCATTAACCGCGGGTTTGGCGTAGGCCGAGACGGCAAAGAAGTCTTCATGACCTCCCCCCAATTGTCGTGACAGGCGCAAATGGAATCTGGCGTCGACCTCCGCGTGGTTTGGTTGGTCGTCGATCCGAGCGAACTCGGCTACGTTTTTCGTTAACTCCACCGAGCTTGTAGAGCCAGTGGACGCGTTTGTACTTCACTGCAAAGTGAGACCTAAGCGGTCACTCGGGGCTCGACACCACGATCGGCAACGGCCCGCACCCGAAAAGCAGGTGCGAGCCGATGGCGCGAAGTTGGCCGGTCTAGGCGAAGCTAGTCCGAGATCCCTTCGCAGTTTTTTCCCGTTCGCAGACAATCGTCGATGAGTGTCTCAAGCGCGTCTTGTTGCCACGTGTTCCAGAAATCAGAATGAGGCACTTGGTGGCCGTCGGCAAAATGGTATCCAGTACCGTCCTTGATCGGATACGTCACACGAAGGTCGAGTTGAGGAATCTTATACGGATGCGACGCTGGGCAGGTATCGGGATGCGAACTCGAGGGGTTGCCGTCGTCATCGAGACCATAGGCAACGTGTGAGCGATGATCCGCCGAATCGAGGTTTACGCCGTCCCAGCAAGACGGGAAGAACACGTGCGCAACCAGCCACTCTTCTTCGACGCCTCGACAATCGGGAATGTAGGTCTTTCGATCGGCATACCCGGTGTCGGACTCGCCCTTGCATGTCCAATACGCTGCCGTGTCAGGCGCGTGATGTCCGCCGGCGATCATCATGAAGTTTGGTGGAAAATAGTTTGTTCCATACTCGTAGTCGAGCGGCCTCGCGCGGTAGTAAAACTGAAACCCTTCGGGTTGGACGAAGCTTCCGTCAGGGGCTTGGAGCGCCGGAAACCAGTACGCGGCGGTGTCTTTTGAAAAATCGCACGACGTACCTCCGCTAAGCATGCGGTTGTAGTCTGGATCGGACGAGGTAATGGTATTTCCGAAAAAGTCATGCATGTGCCCCGAGGCCTGAAAGGGCGAAACGATGGGGTCGACCTGCAGTTGATGGGAGAAATCGCAGCCGACTCGGAAGCGCCCAGCTCCGTCGCCGAGGTCACCATCTCGGGGAGGTTGTGGGCGGCTGCTGAGGCAGGTTCCGCAGTCGAGCGTACCGCCGCAACCGTCGTCCACGATGCCGCATGAGTCTGCTGCACACGTGATTGGCTCACATGCTGACTCACATGCGCCGCAGTCGAGCGTCCCGCCGCAGCCGTCCTCCACAGTGCCGCACGCTTCCGCAGAACACGTCGCCGGCTCGCAGGGCGATTCGCAACTGCCGCAGTCGAGCGTCCCGCCGCAGCCGTCCTCCACAATGCCGCACGCTTCCGCAGAACACGTCGCCGGCTCGCAGGGCGAACCCTCCTGACAATATTCCTCCCTAGCCTTTGCGCACTTCTTCTGCAGCGAATCACAACGACCGGGACTGACGGTCAAACACAGCGCATCGGCTTCTTCGCACAACGCCTCGGCCTCGACGCAGTTGGAGACGTTCGCTCCCAAAAGCTCTTCGGCGTCGGCGATACCTGGTCCATCGGCGACATTCCCTGTGCAACCCAACAACAGAATTGTCGCGATGACACACCTCTTACTCACTTCTCTTGGATTGGTTTTCATACCGACGAAGTGCGTCCTTACGCAGAGGATCGATCAATAAAAAATGGAATGATTTCAGCGCTTTGGAGCGCGTGCTGTTCCGTTGCGGCGCTCGTCGCGGCCCACAGCTGCTCGCCCGAAAGCAACTTCACAAAGCGTTTCAACGAGTTGTGAGGGTCGCGTTGGTGGCACACGGACAGTCCCTGGGCGCCTTAACCACGACTTTTAGCGAACGAATTTTTTTTCATGCAGCGCCTCACTTGTCCCATTTGGCGAGCAGTTGTCCCATCGTGGGACAACTTTCGTCAGCTAGACCAGCAACGAAATCAGTCCGAAATGCCGCCGCAGTTGGTGCCGGTGCGCAAGCAGTCGTTGATCAGGGACTCGAGCGCATCCTGTTGCCAGGTATTCCAAAAGCTTGCTTGAGGAATTTCAGATCCATTCGCGAAGGCGTGTCCGGTGCCGTCCTTAATCGGATACGTCACGCGGAGGTCAAGCTGCGGGAGCTTATAGGGGTGGGACGCTGGGCACGTCTCCGAGTTGGAACTGGACGGGTTACCCTGTCCATCGAGACCGTAGGTCACATGCTTGCGATGGTCGTCCGAATCGATGTTTTCGCCATCCCAACAGGACGGAAAGAACACGTGTGCGATCAACCACTCCTGTTGCACGCCCCGGCAATCGGGGATTTCTATCTTGCGATCCGCATATCCGGTGTCGGACTCGCCGTCACAGGTCCAGTATGCCGCGGTATCAGGCGCCTGCAGCCCACCGGCAACCATCATAAAATTGGGCGGAAAATAATTGGTCCCGAACCGATAGTCGAGCGGCCTGGCGCGATAGTACAGCTCAACCCCATCCGGCGTCACAAACCCCCCACTGGGCGCCTTTAACGCCGGCAACCAGTAGGCTGCGGTGTTCTCGGAAAAGCTGCACGACGTGCTTCCAGAAAGCATTTGCTCGTAATCCGGCACTGCCGACGTGCTCGTATTCCCAAAAAAGTCGTTCATGTATTCTGACGTCTGCATGGGAGAAACGATCGGGTCGACTTGCTGTTGATGCGAAAAACCGCAGCCTGTTCGAAGCCGCCCTTCGCCGTCACCCAGATCCTGGTCTTGCGGGGGCTGCGTGGTGCTGTTGGCGCACACGCCTTCTACGCATTCGTCCAGAGTGCACTCAACCCCACTGGTAGAGGAGAGGGTGACGTTGACTTCGTTTTCGGGGAGCTCTAGCTCGATACATCCCTCACCCACACGCCGACACTCGGCATCGACCGCGTAGTTAAAGAAACCATAACGGCCAGGCGGCAGGCGCGCATCAGGCGCCATGGCCCCAGCGGGAGGTCCATCGGTCTCAATCAACACGGGACCCTCGCACCCCCCGCGGCGAACCTCTCCTCCGAGGCGTATGATGCTCGTCGAGTCGACGCCTTCAGCCGCGCGTACACGCCAATTGAGCTGTTCGTCAGCGACACAGCCAAAAACCGTGACAACGAAGAAAACGACCGGCCAGCGCACGAGTTCACTGTATCAGGAAAGCCGGTAAAAAAAATGCGCCCCGTCGCGGCAGGCAGAAGCGACGGGGCACACCTCCAACACGCGCCCCAGCGCGATGCCGAGGCGCATCTTAGCCCTTCCTCGCTAAGGCTGCACCTTCGCGCCGCCGCCATCCGCGTCCGAACAGGCGAGCGGCTGTAGGCGTGTCTGAAGCGGTTCGAGTGCGGTCTCGAAGTACACCGCGTAATCCCATTGCTCGGCCGGCGCCCACATCACGTCTTCGCTCCACTGTGGGTCGACCTGCGCAACGAAATCGTCGAATGCACCGCTGTAGTCGCAGTCAAAATAAGTGTAGGTCGGGTCGAACTCGTCGACGACCATGGCGCAATAGTTGCCACCAGAGAGATCGGGCGGCGAGGTGAACACAGGGGACAAGTCCAGCGACGACGCTGGCACCAAGCCTGCAATCTGCGTGGAACCCGAAAGGGCATCCGCCACGCTCGTCACGAGGGCGCTCAAGTCTGAAAGCGCACCGTCGGGCACCGCGCCCCAGTTGACGAGCCCTGCGGGGTCAAACGTTGCAACCTTTGCGGCGTCTAGGCCAGCCACGCTTGAACGAAGCGCTTGGTCCACCAAGCCGCGCGCCTCGAACATACGCGAGGCATCGTCGATATGGAGAAAATGCGCGTTGATTTCGTCGGCGGCAGCTTGATCCCCGCCCGTGATCTTCTTGATCGACATGTCCCAGTCGTAACCGTCAGCGTACGCGATGTACGCGCGCATCCAGTGAACGGAATAGGCGATCATCTTGAGATCGGCGTTCGTGAACACAACCTCTCCGCCGAGTCCGAGCGCTGTGGCATCGAAACGAAGCGTCGCGGTGTCGTCGCCAACGCCTTGGTCCAGTGCAGCGGCGATGCGAGCGAGCCGTGCGTCGAGGGAGCGTAGCTCTGTCATCACCTCTTCGACCGTCCAGTCTTCCCTGAGCAGGATTCGAAGTTCACCGTCGGTATCGTAGAGTGGATGCGGAAACTCGCGCTTAAGCAAGGCTTCGATTTCGTCGCACCGATCTTGCCGCATCAGGTCAAGCATGCCGCCCGGTCCGTAAAGAACCTTCTGCGCATCGAGGCGCTTTTCGAAGCCAAGCTCTGCATAGATGCGGTTGGCCTCGTCGCTCTCGGGCAAGAGCGCCAGGTCGGTCAGCGCAAAACCGATCGCAGCTTCATTGAGCGTGGGATCAGCCTCGTGGGCCTCTTCAAACATTTCGTGGGCTTCGCGAATGTTTCCTCCTTCGATGGCCTCAACGGCACTGAGCGTTTGCTCTTCGGCATCCGATGCGCAGCCTCCGAGCCCCGCACCACACATCATTAGAACTAATCCAAGTCGTTTCATGGTCACCCCTTTTTCCTGCCGACCTGCTGTGCAACCCGTATGCCATCCTTGTTTTTCGAGCTTTTCGCCCTTGAGGCGGACGCGATCGTGAAGCGTGCTTCACGCCCGCGTGAACCCCTGGAACACCTGTGCACACCCTTCTCGGGTCGATATGCTCAGCCGATGAGTTCGCCGGATGAGATCCTGGAGTTTTGGTTTGGGCCGTTGGACGACGAGGGTCTTGCAAGCAAGGTCTATTCGAAGCGGTGGTTCGAAAAGAGCGACGGGTTCGACAACGAGGTGCGCGAACGTTTTGAGGAAGACTACCGGGTAATCGCGGGCGATGACCGTGAGGACTGGCTGCAGCAGCCGCTCTCGTGGCTCGCCTACATCCTCGTGCTCGACCAGTTCGCCCGAAATATGTTTCGAGGCCGCGCCCAGATGTATGCCGAAGATGACCGCGCGCTTCGCGCCGCGACGGCCGGGCTCTACAAAGGCTTCGACCGCACGCTCTCGGGAGACCACCGGGTGTTTTGCTACATGCCACTCATGCACGCCGAGTCGCTCGAGCACCAAGACCGATGCGTGCAGCTTTTTGAGGCCTTCGCGGAGGAGGCTTCGCCCGGTGCGCTCAAGGACCGGCTTCGCGACAACCACAAGTACGCCCTCTGGCATCGCGACATCGTGCGCGACTGGGGACGCTTTCCGCATCGAAATGCGATCCTCGGGCGCGAAAGTACGCCCGAAGAACAGGCTTTTTTGAACAAGCCCGGCTCCTCGTTCTAGGTGCGCACGCTGTACTCCGGGCGCACGCGGACCTAAGTCTCGGTTGCCGATGACGGACCTTCTCGCAGCAAGATTGACGATGGCTCTATCGCTGGGCTTTCACATCGTGCTCGCGGCAATAGGCATGGTGATGCCGTTTTTGATGGCAGCCGCGCATCGACGCTGGCTCAAGACCGGCGACGAGGACGCGTATCGACTGACGCGTATGTGGATGCGCGGCGTAGCAATCTTCTTTGCGACCGGTGCAGTCTCTGGGACGGCGCTCTCGTTCGAACTCGGCATCTTGTGGCCGACTTTCATGAAGCACGCGGGGCCGATCTTTGGCATGCCGTTCTCACTTGAAGGCGCGGCGTTTTTCATCGAAGCAATCGCGCTCGGCATCTACATGTATGGATGGCAGCGCATCCCTGCGAAGCTTCATTGGTGGGTGGGCCTCATCGTGGGCATGGCGGGGCTGTGCAGCGGCCTTTTGGTCATCGCGGCCAACGGTTGGATGAACAGTCCGACCGGCTTTCGTTGGCAAGACGGCCAGGCCTTCGACATCGACCCGTGGGCTGCCATGTTCAACCCGGCGTGGGCCACGCAAAGCACGCACATGATGATCGCCTCGTTCGAGGCGGTCGGCTTCGCAGTGGCCGGTGTTCACGCGCTCTTGCTCTCTCGGCTCGACAAGGGCCCGCTCGCCAACACGGGGCAGCGACGCGCTCACGCACTGGCGCTTCGCATTGCACTCGTCTTCGGCGGTGTCGCTGCCTTGGTTCAACCCTTTCATGGTCACTGGACCGCTCAAGATGTTGCCCAGCGCCAGCCGCTCAAGCTCGCCGCAATGGAAGCACACTTTCACACGGGACCGAGTGCGCCGCTGCTCATCGGTGGGGTGCCGGATGAAGAGACGCAGACGGTGTCGTGGGGACTCGAAGTGCCCGGCGGACTGAGCATGTTGGCCTTTAACGACCCTGACGCCGTCGTCGAAGGGCTTGACCGCGCACCCCGCCATGACTGGCCGCCCGTGCTCATCGTGCACACGGCATTTCAAGCCATGGTGGCCATCGGCTCCTGGCTTGCCCTGCTCGCGCTCCTCGGCTTTTTTGCGATGCGCTACCGCCCGCACTGGCTCGATCACCGCGGGCTGCGCCGTGCCCTCATCGCGAGTACGCCGCTCGGCATGATTGCGATCGAAGCGGGCTGGGTGGTCACGGAAGTGGGCCGTCAGCCCTGGATCATCTATGGCATCATGCGCACCAAAGACGCCGTGACACCGGTCCCTGGGCAAGTTTGGCACTTGGCGGTTTTCAGCGCCCTCTACGCGCTGATCGGGCTGTGCACGCTCTGGATGTGGCACCGGCAGGTGCGTCACGCTGCGCAAATCGAAGGACCGACCGCGTCGCTCCGCGCTTGGGCGAGGCTTGGCGGGAGAGTCTCATGAGCGAATCCATCGTGCTTTGTTTCTTGGCACTATCACTGCTCGCGTATCTTCGGCGGTGCCGATTTCGGCGTCGGTATCCTCGAGCTCTTCGCGTCAGAAACCAACCGCGCGCCCATGCGTAAGGCCGGGGAGCATGCGATTGCGCCCGTTTGGGAGGCAAATCATGTCTGGCTGATCGTCGCGCTCGTGATCCTGTTCGTCGGATTTCCCGACGTGCACGTGGCGCTTACGACCTATCTACACATCCCCCTTCTGCTCATGCTGGGCGGCATCATCGTGCACGGCACAGCGTTTACATTTCGCTACTACGATGTAGGGGACGACCCGCCTGCCCAGCGCTTGTGGAGTATCCTTTTTCGCGGGGGAAGCACCCTGGTCCCGCTAGTCTTTGGCCACCTCGCAGCGAGCCTCTCACGAGGGAAGCTGCCGACCGCGGCGACCGGCGTCGTAGAGAGCTATGTCCTGCCATGGGTCGGTTGGTATCCCCTCATGGTCGGCATTTTCACGGTGAACCTCTTCGCTTGGCTCGCCGCGGTTTTTCTTGTCGGAGAGACCGCTGCCGGTGCACGGCATCACGCGCTCGCCCGCGCGAGACGCTGCGCCATGCTTTTTTTGCTCACGAGCAGCCTCGTCGCCGTGACCGCCTCGCTCGAGGGCGTTCCGTGGTTCGTCCGCTCTCTGCATCGTCCACTCGGATACATATGTGGCGGGCTCGTTGTGGCGGCGTGGCTGGGACTCTGGCTTTTTCTTCCGCGCCGCACCGTGTGGTTGCCGCGCCTCCTGATCGGCGTCATCGTGACCAGTGTGCTCGGTGGCTATTGGGGGTTGCGTTTCCCTGTGGCGCTCGAGGTAGAAGGGGGTTCCCTGCAATGGGCCGATGCGGCGGCAGAACCGGCCACGCTCGATGCGCTCGCCACGACGCTTTGCGCAGGTGCGCTACTCATCATTCCTTCACTCGTCTGCCTCTACCGGCTCTTCAAACGCGCTGATCCTCGCGAGGACTGCGGCAACTGACTCTTCCGTCTTGGACACGCCGCCAATGCTGCTTTGAGCCTACGCCCTTGCTGCGCTACATTGGGCGAATGCTTGTTCGGTCGGCAATATTGGTGGGGTTGTGTGCCCTCGTAGGCTGTCCAAGGAGCAACGGTGAACGGGACAGTGGCACGACCACGGATTCCGAGCTCCCATCCTTCGAATACGACCCTGCGGTCGGCCAGCCTTTCGACCAACCTATCGTGCTCGATGACGCACGCGTCGAAGCGATCCGCCCAAGCGACTTGCCCGTTGCCAGCGCACCCTGTCGTGAGCCGATTCGCGCGCGCGTCACCAGCGTAATCGACGGCGATACCTTTTGGGTTGCAGGCCTAAGCGAGCAGCTGTCGGTTAAAGTTCGCGTGATCGGCGTGGACACGCCTGAACTTGCGCACAATGACCAGCCACTTGAATGCTATGCCAACGAAGCCACTTCGTTTACCAAGCAGCTCGAAGGGCACCAAGTGTGGCTCACCTTCGATGCGGAGTGCACAGACAGCACAGCGAGCATGCGAACGCTTGCGTACATCTGGACGGGCGTCGGTCCCCAGGATTCTTGGGAGCGACAGCTGCTTCGCCGCGGTTACGCATTCGCGTATCCCTTCGGCGACAACCGTTCGTACGCAGCGCAGTTTTCCAACGACGAGTTATCCGCCCAAGCATCGGGCGCAGGCCTCTGGTCCGCCTGCCGCTGAGTTTTTTGCTCTTCACCCAACGCTCAAGTCGGTTCACGTTGTGCGAGTAGCACAACGAAACCTTGGTTTCGCTCGGCTCATCGACCTTCCGGCTCTTCACGGCTCCGCGTTGTAACCCTGGCCCTGAGCGGGCCGAGCCCCTATATTCCCCGGGCAATGGTTTCGGACGCGCACAGCGAACTCATCTACGACTGGAATGAGGTAGAGCGTCAAGGTTCGCCATTCCGAACCAACGTCTTCAAACTCCACGACGAAACGCTGCGCGACGGTATCCAGAACCCGTCGGTCGTCGATCCGGGCATCGACGACAAGCTGGCCATTGTTCATCTACTCGACGAGCTGGGCGTATACAGCTCCGATATCGGCCTTCCTGGCGCGGGCCCGCGCGCTTTCGCCGATGTGCTGCGCATCTGCGAAGAGATCCGCGACAACAAACTTTCGCTGCTTCCCACCTGCGCCGGTCGCACGGTCATCGGCGACATCGAACCCATGGTCGAGGTCAGTCAGAAAGTGGGCATGCCCGTCGAGGTCATGACCTTCATTGGCTCGTCGGCCATTCGGCAGCTCGCGGAAGACTGGTCCAAAGAACTGATTCTCAAGCGCTCGATTGAAGCGATCTCGTTCGCACACAAAAATGATCTTCCCGTCACCTTTGTCACCGAAGACACCACGCGCTCTCGTCCCGATCTCCTCAGCGATCTGTTTCGCGCCGCCATCGACCATGGGGCCAGCCGCCTCTGTCTGTGCGACACCGTGGGCCACGCCACGCCAGACGGCGTTCGCAACCTGCTTCAGTTCACGCGCAACATCGTCAATGGAACGGGCACCGACACCAAGATCGACTGGCACGGCCACAACGACCGAGGTCTCGGGTTGGTCAACGCCATCTTTGCCTTCGAATACGGCGCCGACCGCGTTCACGGCTGCGTGCTCGGGATCGGTGAGCGTGTCGGCAATACGCCCCTCGATCACCTGCTCGTGAACCTTAAGCTATTGGGAGAACTGCCAAACCAAGACGTCAGCCGCCTGAACGAACTCTGTCAGTTGGTTTCCAAAGCCACGCAGTTTCCCATCCCCATCAACTACCCGGTCGTTGGCGAAGACGCCTTCCGCACGGCCACGGGCGTACACGCATCGGCCATCATCAAGGCCAAGCAAAAGAACGATGACGAGCTTGCGGACAAAGTCTATTCCGGCGTGCCCGCAGGCATGTTCGGCCGCGAACAAGAAATCTGCATCGGCCCCATGTCCGGCATCAGCAACGTGACCTATTGGCTACGCCACCGCGGCATTGAGCCGGACCCGTTCACCATCAAAGCCATTCTCAAGGCCGCCAAGGCCAGCGACCACAATCTCTCGGACGACGAGATACACCTCATCATGCGCACCACCGAAAAGCGCGACCGATCGAAGGTCTAGGCGCACCTTCGATCGGGGTGTCGACGAGGCCACACCTGCACTTCGAGTACTTGCGCAACGGGTGCGTCAAGACTCCGCTCAACATCTTGCCGAAACGCGCACCGATCAGTGGTCATAGATGGGGGCGCACGTGGGGCACAGTCCGTGGCTCGTGTTTGCCGGAGGGTTCACGATAAACTCGTGGACAAAGTCCCATTGCGCGGGCCGATCGTTCCGACGCACGTGCCTGCAGTTGCTGCACTGAACGTAGAGCCCGTCCTTGCTTAGAAAAACCGACTTGGCCGCCCTATCGCGGCCCGTTGCCTCGTGAGGGCCTACCCAAAAGAGCGAGTGCATCACCAGGCAGCCTCTCCTCTGCGCAAGAGGATATAGTCGCATTCGAAAGCGTTGTTGTTGCGTTGGACTTGGACAGCGATAGTTGTGCTCCCACATCGTGTGGGTCTCGAGCGCCTTCGCAAACGCTTCACGGAAAAAATCTGACATCGGAGCAGCAATGGCATCGAGGTACACAGCTCCGAGGCCCCAACGCTTCTCGAACGATGGCCCGCCACCATTGTCGCGGGCGAACGTTCGAAATGCTTCGTTGACATAAGCGATCGTCGAATCCGGCCAGATGCCGATGGCTGCTCCCGGGGCATCGTCGAGCTTTGCAAGGTCGAAATCGGATAGACAGGCCTCAAAATCTGGAGCTACCAGCATCTCTCACGTCTCGCTTCGGTCTCTAGGGCTCGCAGCGATACGCATCAACATCCTGGCACCGCCCTCACTATCCGAATGCGGCATTTTCGCACAATCAACAATCAACAATCAACAATATCGTAACAACTCCGAGCAACGAGTTCTTGCGGCCCCTTCGTGCTGATCTTAGACTCAGCGTCGGGAGTTCTCGTGCGCACCATCTCTGATGACGAGCAGGACATGTTGATGACGGTGCTGAAGTGTGGGTCGGTCACGCTCGTTGCCGACCCGGAGGGTTAGTCGATGGCTCGGGTTCTCGTCGTCGACGACAACGACATCGACCGGACGCTTGTCCGCCGCATGCTCGGCTCCGAATACAGCTTGTCGGAGAGCGCGACGGCCAGCCACGCATTGGAACTCCTCGGACAAACGCCGCCAGACTGCGTTCTGTTAGACCACCGGCTACCCGATCGGAACGGCCTCGACATCATCGCAGATTTTGCGAACCGCTTGGTCCCGGTCGTTATGCTGACCGGTCACGGCGATGAGCGCACCGTCGTACGCGCGCTCAAGGCGGGCGCACGCGACTATCTGGTTAAGGACGGTCTCACCGCAGAAATTCTAGTCCGTGCCATTCGCAATGCGATTCGCGAAGCCAAGCTGCTCCATGAAAAGCGCGCGCTTCTCGAAGAGCGTGACGCGCTCAGCGCAACGCAAGAGGAATTTGAAGCGCTGCTCAAAAGCACAACGGACTACGTCAGCATTGTTGCAGGCAATGGGCAGATCAAATACGTGAACCCTGCCTGTGCCAAGCTCTTGGGCTGGACAGAGATCAACCCCGTCGGACGCCTTGTTTCAGAGATGCACACTAAAAAAGAGAGCGATCGACTCGTCGAGAAGCTCGTGCCCCATGCCCTTCGCCACGGCTCGTGGTCCGGGGAGATCGTCCTTCGCGCCGCGTCAGGACAGCTCATCCCCACCGATTCAGTGGTGGTCGCCAAAGCCGACGAAAACGGTTCTTTGCTGTTCATTGCCACCGTGTCGCGCGACATGCGCGAGCGAGCCAAGCTTGAGGCGCAGCTGCGACAAGCTCAGAAAATGGAGGCGATGGGCCGCCTTGCGGGCGGTGTCGCGCACGACTTCAATAATGTCCTAACCGCCATCTTCAGCTTCTCGAACTTTGCGGCCGAGAGCATCGAGAAAGGTCACCCGGCACAAGACGATCTGGAGGAGGTCCAACGCGCCGCGCGCCGCGCCAAAGACCTTACCCAGCAGCTTCTCTCCTTCTCTCGCAAGCGAACCGTGGAGCCGGTCGTCATTAACCCGAACGAGCGGATCCGCTCCTCGAAACGGATGCTCTCCCGCCTGCTTGGCGAGAACATTCAGATCGAGTTCCGCGCCCAGGCGGTGGGCACGGTTCGTATCGACGCCGGGGCGCTCGAGCAGGTGCTCGTCAACCTCGCGGTCAACGCACGCGATGCCATGCCCAGCGGAGGCAAACTTACGCTGGAGACCAAAGACACTGAAATCGGGGAAGACGACGAACGCTGCAAAGAGGCGCTGGTCCTTCCGGGGTCGTATCTGACAATTTGCGTTAACGACACGGGCATCGGAATGGATGAAGAGACCAGGCACCACATCTTTGAGCCGTTCTTCACCACCAAGCCCACCGACAAAGGTACCGGACTTGGCTTGGCGACCGTGTACGGCATCGTCAAACAGGCGGGAGGCTACATCTCGGTCAGTAGTGAACAAGGCGTGGGCACGTCCTTCGAGATCTTGCTACCCCGTATTTCGGCGAGACCCCGAGCGACCTCGATCGAACAACGATCCCAGCAAAGTGGCGGAACGGAGCGTATTCTGCTCGTCGAAGACGACGACCAGATACGCCGGCTCGCCCAACGCTCGCTCAAACGCGAAGGGTACCAAGTTGTCGCCGCCGAAAATGGTGAGCGAGCCCTGGAACTTGCCAGCCAAGACAAGGGGTCGTTCCACCTCCTGATCACCGACGTGGTGATGCCGGGACTCACAGGCAAACAAGTTGCCGAGGCGTTGCGACAGACGCGTCCCGACATCAAGGTGCTCTATATTTCCGGCTATACCCAAGACATCATCGCCGATCATGGCATCGTCGAAGAGGGCATTTCACTCCTGCAAAAACCTTTCTCACCGGCCGGACTTACGGACTGCGTGCGACGGGTATTGGACAATGGCGAGCGCTCCTGAACACACGCGGCACCACCGAAAAGCGCGACCGTTCAAAACCCTAAGCTCGAGATTCCGCCCAGTGGCATATTAACACCCTCAGGGTCCTGTTCGCGCTTTTGAGCCAACTCCCGTTCGCGCTTACCAGCCGGCATTTCCGGGTAACGCTGTTCAAGATCAACCAGTTCGCGAAGACGCTTAACCTCGAGCTCAAGTTTTGCGGCGTGTTGCTTCGCGCGACGCTTGGTTTCTTCCCATGCTGCTCGTTCAAGCCTGGCCCGCTCAAGTTCACCCTTCAAGCGCTGCACCTCTGTTTGAGCCTGGAGTTTTTCGGGGTCCGGTGGAACCGGAGAACAGGCCGCCAAGCTCGCTGCGAGGCCCACGGCTGCAGCTTTGTACATCATGTTTGGTGGTGGCTGCCGGAAGATGGGCGCGCCGTCGGGCCCCGCATGGTAGCGAACGCACTTGAGTTGCCCAGCGTCGTACTTTCGACGTGCTTCTTTCTGCGTTAGGCGCGACAGGTTGACGATCGTCGTATCGCAACTGTCACAGTGCTGGATTTCGCGCCGCTCACGCTCGCTCGCCCATGCTCTGGGACAGGGCCGCTTGATTTCCCACCACGACTCGCTCACGCCAATAATGTAGCACGGGTGGCCGGGTGGAACAGACCCGCCGTGTCCCTCGGCGCTAGTGTCCGATCCACTCAGGTTGTCGCAGGAGGCGAAGAGAGGTTTGTTCGAATCAAGGCGCGAAAACGAAGGACGTGCAGCGTACATTCGAGTTTGAGTAACGCCGAGTCGGGCGAAGCTCACAAGAAAACTGTGACAACTTGGGTGGATCGGACACTAGTTGAACAGGAGCCAAAGCGCGCATGCACCGACGATGACCAGGGCGGTGATCCAAATCGTGATCGTGGTTGAATGCATGCGCGAAAAGCGGTCGCGGTAAAAGCGTCCACCGCTGCGTTGATGGAGCTTGTCCTGAACCCCGCGCAAGATGTCAGGGCTGTGCGTCGCGGCGAGTTGTTCGAACTCTTCCTCCGACATCCCGGCGTCTTCGAGATCCGGCGTGTCACTCTCTGCATCTTGGCTCATGCGTCCTCCTCTTTGGGCTGTAGGCTGTCGAGCTCTTCGGCGAGTGCTTTGCGAGCGCGGAAGAGGCGACTTTTGACTGTGCCTTTGGCAAGCCCGGTACGCGCTTCGATTTCCTCGTAGCTAAG
This sequence comes from uncultured Polyangiales bacterium, assembly GCA_964487255.1. Taxonomy (GTDB): domain Bacteria; phylum Myxococcota_A; class Polyangia; order Polyangiales; family CAZAQV01; genus CAZAQV01. The sequence continues at coordinate 48,546 of CAZAQV010000005.1, forward strand.
CTTCTCCACTTCGCGCAGCAAGAACACCTCGCGAAAGTCTTCGGGAAGTTGTTTGAGCGCCTGCTCAATGGTTCGCTGGGTCAGCTTTGCTTCGAGCATGGCGTCGGGTGCGTCGGGCGCGCGCCCGTCATGAATGTCGAGACGGTCTCCCATCTCGGTCACGTCCTGGTGGCGCCCGCGCGCTCGACGAGAGAGGTATTTGATCCGGTTTCGCGCGTGGTTGATCGCGATTCGGTAGATCCAAGTGGATATCTTGGCGTCGCCCCGGAACGAATCGATCGACTTGAACACCGTCACGAAGACCTCTTGCGCGACCTCTTCCGCTTCGGCCGGGTCTTTGAGCATACGTGAGAGAAGGGCATAGACGCGCCCTTGGTTCTCGAGCACGAGCTTATTAAACGCGCGCTCATCGCGCGCCCGCAGCCGCTCCAAGAACTTCGCATCGTCTGTCATGCCAGCCGGGCGACCATACCATCGTCAGCTGGCGGCCGGGCTCGGGCGATTAATGGTGGAAGTAGGAGATGGAGCCCATGACGAAGGTCTCGCTACCCCCCGAAACTTGCTGTTGAATGCCTACGTCGACACCAAACACCTGGTCCATGTAACCGAGGCCCCCGGAAAGAAAGTGGTCGCTTCGACCCACATCGGCCTTATAACCTGCGCGGATGGGGATGTTGGCGCCAACCAGGAGCTCGCCTCCAAGCCCACCCACGATCTGCGGGTTTTCAAAAGTGGTCATGTCGAAGAGCAGATCGCCTGAGATCGTAAAGATATCCAGCGAGTAAGAGGCTGCTCCACCGAGCATGATCGGCACCAAGTCGCTATCACGATTGATGAAGTTTTGCGCGATCGCCGCGATGTTCAAGCCCTCACTCGGTGTGAAGCGAAGTGCGGAATCCATTGTAAAGCCCTTGGCGCGCGTATCGCCATCGGTCAGCCCGGTGGTGGTCGACTGCCCTTCTTGTTCGAACGACATGTAGCGTCCGCCTACGCCAAATGAGATCTGAGGCGAAAAGGGAATCGCGATCGCCAGGCGCCCGTCAAATCCGGAATAACCTTCTTCACCGTTGCCGAGAACACCGCGAAACGACACGCCCATCGCGATATTCTCGTTCGTCATCGAGTCGACGATGCTTCCGCCAACCGTCCAACGCTCCGGTCCTGGCGTGTAACCCGTGAACACATTGATGTGGTAAATCCCGCCCAATGAGAGGTTGGCTGGGTTGTAGGCCAATGCGCTGGCTGCTTGTGCCGATGCGCGCCCACCGGTCCCCATGGCGATGCCGCGCGGCGTGTCCAGGTCGGCGGGACGATCCGGGTCTTGCGCTCGTGTCGTTGCTGGAGCCTGCGCCAAAAGCGCCACGGCCAAAACTGCAATACCGCGGATAGATTTGTTACTTAGTTGATACCACTGCATCACTGATCTGCGCATCGTTTACGACCTCGGGGCTGAACAAGAAACCAGCGCGACGCTAACAGTGTTCCTACGACGGTCAAAATAACCCTCAAATGCAACGGCCAAACGACGCTCCAAGTGTGGCAATGAGCCACAAATGAGACGGCCTCTCGAACTACCCGACGTTCGTCTCGCAAACCTTTGTTCTTATGAATATTTTCCGCGACCTTTGCGAACCGTGTGGATCAGGGTTGATGCAGAGTCGGGGCAGTCTCATTGGTGATCCAAATTTTTTGCATTGCAAAACTTTCGCGATCCTCACGAGTTACAGATTCGAAGCCCGCTCCGTGTAGACGCCCCATTTGCGCCCTGCTAGGTTCGCCAGCCCTTCGCATATTGCTCTGGTTAGAGGCGGTCTGACTGCTGATTTCCCTGTCCTGACCGGGGTAGAAGGTGTTGGTTCACAGCTTGTTAAGAAGCTGTGGGTGGATGGGTCTATGTATCTGAAAGGGTTGCGATTTCAAGGATGACGGAGCTGTGGACAAAAGCCAAAGACCGCTTGAGCGCACGCCTGAGCAAACAGAATTTCGAGGCCTGGATCGACCCGATCGTCTGTGACAGTCCCGAAGATGGAAAACTCCTGCTCAGAGTTCCCAATGCCTTCTTTCGCGACTGGCTGTTGGCCAACTATGAGGACCTCCTTGTCGAAGCGCTCAATGCGGACCTTTCCAAACCCCTCAAACTCGAACTCGAAGTTGACGAATCTCTTCAAGCGGTGCTCGACGCGCGAAACAGCGTTGCAACACCACAAAAAGGAACCGTGATCGCGCCTTCCGTGGTCAAGTCGGAACCTCGTGTTGAAACCGGAGGTTCACCTCCGGACGCTGGGTTGGCCCGTCGATACAGTTTCGAGAACTTCGTGGTGGGCCCATCCAATGAGCTCGCCCATGCGGCCTGTATCGCCGCTGCGAAACACCCCGGCTCTCGCTACAACCCCCTCTTTCTTTACGGTGGCGTTGGGCTTGGGAAAACACATTTGGTCAACGCCGCCGGTCTCGCGATCTGTGACGCCAACCCGTCGACCCGTCTGCTCTACGTCTCAGCGGAACATTTCACCAATGAGTTTATCCACGCCCTGCAGACGCACCAGATCGGGCTCTTTCGCAAACGCTATCGGGAGCAGTGCGATGTCCTGCTGATGGACGACATCCAGTTCTTGGCCGGTCGCGAACAGACGCAGGAAGAGTTCTTCCATACGTTTAACGCGCTCTACCACCTCGACAAGCAGATCATCGTTACCTCCGACGTCAATCCGCAGCATATTCCAGAGATGCAGGAGCGGCTCATCTCGCGCTTCCAATCGGGTCTGGTCGCTGACGTACAAGCGCCCGAACTCGACACGCGTATTGCAATCCTCAAGAAAAAGGCCGAGGCCGAAGAGATCGCATTGCCCGACGATGTTGCGCTCTTCGTCGCGCAAAAAGTCCAACGCAACGTTCGCGAGCTCGAGGGTTCCCTCTTGCGCCTTTTCATGCGCGCCGATTTGCTCAAGCGTCCACTCGACATCGACCTCGCGCGGCAGACGCTCGAACCAATGCTCAAGCAGATCGAGTCCATTCTCTCCATCGAGGACGTTCAACGCGCCGTGTGTGAGCATTTTCGCCTTCGCATGAGCGATCTTCGCTCCAAGCGCAGGGCGCGCAACATCGCCTACCCACGCATGCTAGCCATGTACCTTTGCCGCGAGGAACTGGGCACGAGCTACCCAGAACTCGGTCGCCGTTTCGGCGGCAAAGATCACACGACCGCGCTCAGCGCCGTGCGCAAGATCTGCTCGCTGATCGACAAGGGCGACTCGGATACCAAAGAGGCGCTCGACGCCATCTCACGCCGCCTCGCGTGCTAACCTCCAGAATGGCCCTTTTACGCCGCTCCTTTACGCCGACTGTTGCCGGGGCGGCATTGGCTGCCCTCGGTGCCTGTGGCGTTCGCCGATCCATCGTGCCGCCGCCCAACAACCTCGAGTTCGAACGGCCTCTGCTCGATGCTCACCTGCACCTCTACAGTGGTGAGCTCAGCCAACGTGCCCGCAAGCGTTCGAAATGGAGGTTCCGCGAGCGAGACGGACAAGACGCACTCCGTCAGCTTGAGGTCCATGGGGTTCGAAGCGCCTTTGCGCTTTCCGGCGCCTACTTTTACGGGTCGCCACTGGCGCAGCTCGCCAATTCGGAAGACGAAGAGTTTTCCCTTGTTCGCGCCGAGAACGACTTCGTGCTTCAGGCAGGCCACTCGTCCTCCGGTGCATTGATCCCCTTCGCGAGCGTCAATCCGCTCCGCCCGTACGGGCTTGACGAGATCTCACGTTGTTACAAGGCGGGCGTCTCAGGTTTCAAGTTACACCTTTGGAACTCAGACATTCGCGTGCGTAAAGAGAGCCACCTCAGACAGCTTGAGCGGGTCGTGCGCATGACCACCAGCTATGACCGACCCCTCCTCATGCACGCCTGTCATGGCGACCTCAAACCTGCACCCAATGAAGCGGACATGACGACGATCCTCGACCGCCTCGTGCGGCCCTTCCCAAAACTCCGCATCTGTTTCGCACACGCCGGCGGACTTGGTGGGTTTGGGCCGCTTTCGAGCGCCTATTTCTCGGTGCTCACCAAAGCGATCGGCAAAGACCCGAGACTCGCCAAGCGGGTTTGGATCGATCTCTCTTCGGTTTTGATCAAGAGAAACCGTGGCCCGCTCATCGCTCCCAAGGACGAAGCGTTGCAACTCCTCCGTGAATTGCTGAGCAAATGGGACATGGATCAGGTTTTTTGGGGCAGCGATGATGAGCATCAGGCCCTTGAGAACGCATATCAGCAATGGCCACTTCCCGACGAGGCATGGCACGAGCTTGCCTCGACTTCTCCTCAAACCTTCCTCTCGGGGTGAGGGGGGCAGGCTGTGTGTGATCCCTCACCTCAAGGCCTGTGGCTTGAGTTGTGAATTGGGGTTGTGGACGGGTTGTGGGTAGGCTCTGGGCGGGTTATCCACACATCTGCTCCCAGTTCTATCCAGCGCAAAGCCCAACTATTGTTGGTTACTTAGCGATGTTATCCCCGGTTCTCACACCCCTTAAGAAGACGACGATTTAGATCAATTATGGAATTTACGATCCAAAAAGAACTCCTCCAACAAGTTCTAGGTCGCGTGCAAGGCGTTGCTGATCGCAAGAGCTCGATGGCGATCCTTTCCAACATTCTCCTCGATGCCAATGAAGATGGCACGCTACGCATGTCAGCAACCGACCTTTACCTTGGTATCAGCGCAACCACGGAAGCAAAGGTCAAAGAAGCCGGTACTCTCGCTTTGTCGGCACGCACCTTTTTTGAGATCGTTCGTAACTTGCCTTCGGGTGAGGTGACGCTCAAGTCGGATGAGGGACGTAGTGCAGTGATCAACAGCGGACGTATCCGTTACAAAATTCCCGGTATGCCGGGTGAGGACTTCCCGCCTCTCCCAGACCCGAGTGGTGCTTCGTTCTTTGCGATCGATGCAGAGCAGCTCTCAGAACTCATCGTTCTCACCCAGTACTCGATGTCTTCCGACGACACGAGGCCGCATCTTGCCGGTGCCTTTTTCGAGGGCGGAGGGACAATTCTCCGGATGGTTACAACCGATGGGCATCGGCTGACCAAGGCTGAGCGCGTTCAGCCTCAGGGCACATACGACTTCAATATGCTCATCCCGAACAAAGGCGTCACAGAGCTTCGTCGCTTGCTCGATGACCGCAGTGGAGACGAGCAAGTCGAAGTCGCCAAACTCGGGCCCAACTGCTTCTTTCGTAAGGGAGACGTCCTGCTCTGCATCAAGCTCACCGAGGAAAAGTTTGTTCCATACGAGAAGGTGATACCTTCCAAGCACAGCCGCAGCATCGTACTCTCGCGCTCGGCTCTCTCGGGTGCGCTCAAGCGAATCTCGCTCGTTGCCAATGACAAGAGCGGTGGCGTGCGCCTCAACCTGAGCCCTGGGACACTCAAAATCACTTCCGAGAATCCCGACGTTGGCGAAGGTTCCGAAGAGCTCGAAGTGGACTTCGCGGGGGACCCGCTGCAGATCGGCTTCAACGCACGTTACATGCTCGATGTGTTGGGCGCCCTCAACTCCGACGAAGTGCAGCTCGAACTCGATGGTGATCGCGATCCCGGCGTCGTTCGTCCCGTCGGGGACTTGCCCGAGTTCGTGGGCGTCATCATGCCCATGCGGATCTAATCTTTTTGGTTCTTCGCTAGGGTTTGTTCCGAACGATCGATTTGCAGCTAGCAAATCCCGTTCTCCTTCAAACACCGCTCATCACGTCTGACGGGTAACGACAGACCTTTGTGCATCGAGTGTGTAGATCTTGCGCAGTACGTGCAAACCGGTTCGGAAATGATCGCAAATGTTGCGATATCTCCCCGGGGGTCGGGTAGCTGGTGATTGGGATCTGCGCTAGCTTTCGCGCGCTGTGAATCAACGACGTTGGAAAAGTGCACTTATCTTGTTGCTGCTCGCTCCCCTTGTGGGGCTTGTCTTTCAGGCGGCCGTGCAGGCTTATATTACGCAGCCCAATGGTGCCGTCGTGCCCATCACGAACCGCTTGCAGCAGTGTCTCGATCGCAGCGGTACTGGTGAGACGGTACCCGGCGCGGTCGATGCGGTCGAAGACGCGCGCATTCTTCCCGAGGCCTATCGTCCAGTGGAAAAGCCGCTCGGCAGTGGCAAGTACCCAGTTGTCTTCAAGGCGCTTGGTGAGGGAGCTGGGTACCGCAACAGTTTCGGGTACTACTACGTCGACGACGATCCGACAAAACCCGCAAATCTAAGGACAGTCTTCAACTGTCGTCCAAACGACGCACAATGCGCATGCCCATGCAACCCGGAGAACATGCGACCGGGGGCATCGCAAGTCACCATCAACTTTGAAAACGAGCCGGGGTTTCAACCGGGTCGGGCGATCGGTTTTTGGCTACGCACTCCCGAGAAGGTCGACGGATCCGGAAACGATGCCGACAACTGCGGCAACCGCACCGACACGGCCAACCGCATCTACTTTACGTCGAAGTCGCTCAACGACGATGGCGACTTCGTGCACTTCCTCGTCTACGAAAGTCAAACGTTCGAAAACTCATATTACTTTGGCTTCGAGGACCTCTTTCGCGGAGGTGACAACGACTACGAGGACATGCTGGTGCGAGCTTCAGGGCTCGTGCCTATATGCACTCCACAGCCCGAGACCTGCAATGACCAGGACGATGACTGTGACCTCAAGATCGATGAGAACGTCACGCGCGCGTGCTCTTCAGCGTGCGGCGATGGCCTAGAGACATGCACAGGTGGAAAGTTCGGGGCTTGTTCCGCTCCTGATCCGCAAACTGAAGTGTGTGATGGCATGGACAATAACTGCAATGGTCAGGCCGATGAGGGACTGAGCCGTGCGTGTTCGTCGGCTTGCGGCAACGGTGTCGAGATCTGCGTGTCAGGCACCTATGTCGATTGCACCGCGCCTGCTGTCTCGACCGAGTTTTGCAATGACTTTGATGATGACTGCGACGGGAAGGTCGACGAGAACATCACGCGTGTTTGTTCGACCGGATGTGGAACCGGCGAAGAGCGTTGCGAAAACGGCGAATTTGTTGGTTGCACGGCACCTCCCGCGGCTGAAGAGATTTGTAACAACCTTGACGATGATTGCGACGGGATCATCGACGACGGCAATCCCGGAGGCGGCGCGCGCTGTGTTCCCGATGGTGACGGATACCGAGAAGTTGGAGAAGGTGAAGACCCTGAGCAGACTTGCTCCCCAGGCACAGTTCAATGCGTCGGGGGTGAGCTTTCGTGCGTCGGTTCGCAAGGCCTCACGGCCGAGGTGTGTAACTGCAACGACGACGACTGCGACGGTGAGATCGACGAGGGTGCCCTGTGTGAAGGCGGCGCATGTATTGCGTGTGCATGCGCCTCGCCGTGCCAAGCGGGCGAGTTTCCGTGCCCACAGGGACGAATCTGCGACCGCTCGTTGGCCATGCCTGAGGAGAACGTTGTCGGCTACTGCGTGCTCGGACAATGCGCTGGAGTCGAATGCACCGAGCAAGAGGTGTGTGACCCCACAAACGGTGAGTGCATCAACCTATGCGCGGGCGTCCGTTGTGACGATGGTTTCATTTGTATTCGCGGCGACTGCATCGAGGACAACTGCTACGGGCGCGGCTGCCAGGTTGGTGAGATCTGCAAGGATGCCACCTGTATGGCAGACCCGTGTGAGGGAGTGACCTGCGAGGCGGGCGAGTTTTGCCGGGAAGGTGCTTGTATCAAAGCGTGTGAGGGCGCCTGCCGCCGCGGAAAGACCTGCCAAGACGGCGAGTGCAAGGCCGCTCCGTGTGGAGGTTGCGGCAGTGAGCGGAGTTGTGTCGATAGCGAGTGCGTGAGCAATAACTGTGGTGGCGCCTGTGGAAATGGTCGCATCTGCCAGGGCACGGAGTGTGTCGACGACCCATGTGTTGGCATCGTGTGCCCCGCCGGGGCAACTTGCTCAGTGGGAAACTGTTCGTTCAACAACACCGACGAAACGCCGGACTATGGTTTGGCAACAGGCGGCGGAGGTTCAACGTGTGCGATCTCCAAAGAGCAGTCGCCATCTGTGCTTTGGCTCGTCGCCGTTGCGCTGGGCATGACATTCGCTCGCCGTCGCAAGCGTGCTGCGACTGCGGGCGGTCCGAAGTCACCGCTGGTCGCGCTTTGTGCACTTGCGCTCGCAGCGGGCTGCAATGTCGACCCATACTGTTTCGGTGATTGCCCTGAGGGCGACGGCCGCGTGCCACCGGACGGGGGAACGATCGACCCAAACTGCGTCCCGCAAAATGAGGTGTGCAACCAACGCGATGATGACTGTGATGGCAAGTTTGACGAGGAGTGGGATCTCAGCGGCGACCTCGCCAACTGCGGTGCGTGCGGCAAGGTTTGCTCGATCCCGCAGGCGTTTCCGGCATGCACGGACGGTAACTGCGTGATCGAGCGCTGCGAAGTGGGCTACCACAACCTGAACGGGTCACCCGTCGATGGGTGCGAGTACCGCTGTGAAGTGTCGGGTGCCGAACTTTGTGACGCGATCGACAACGACTGTGATGGCTCGGTCGACGAAGGCTTTGAACTCGACCGCGATCTGGCGAACTGCGGCGCGTGCGCGAAAACCTGTCAGTACCAAAATGCGAGTGCGCGCTGCGAGAACGGAGCCTGCGTTCAAGGCGGCTGCAACGTCGGGTTCGTGGACGTCAATGGCGATGATGCGGATGGGTGCGAGTACGCCTGCACGCCACTTGGCAGCGAGATGTGCAACGGTGTTGACGACGATTGTGACACCAAGATCGATGAAGGCTTTGACACGCAGAACGACCCCAACAACTGCGGATTTTGCGGCCGCATTTGCCTCTTTCCCGCGGGCGTCGCGGGCTGCGACCAAGGCACCTGTGTGCTCGCCGGTTGCCAGAACGGACAAGTCGATCTCAACAAAGACCCCAGCGATGGCTGTGAGTTCGGTTGTACGCTCAACGGTGCGGAAACATGTAACGGTCGGGACGATGATTGCAACGGTGCGGTCGACGATGGGCTCTCACCACCCGGCACGCCTCCTACGAGCTGCGCGCAGCAGCAAGGCGTGTGCGCCGGACGAACCGCAACATGTCGGGGCTCTAGCGGCTGGCAATGCGATTTCCCGGCCACATACCAGATGATCGAGACGATATGTGACGGACTTGATAACGACTGCGACGGGACCAAAGATGAAGGTTGTCTCGCACGAGATGGTGGCGACCTACGACTCGATAAGGAGTTCTCTGCCGGGGCACGCAACTCGAGTCAGATCGCGGTGTCAGGAAATGGAGCTGGACATCTTTATGCCGCCTGGATCAGCTGGGACGATCCACCCGACCTGACGGTTCCGCGCCCGACAGGCACCTCGCGAATCTATTTCACACGCTCCACCACAAATGGCTCAACATGGGGCGCGCCCTTTCGCCTCGATGAGTCGAGCGGCCCCGCGTTCGGCCCCGCGATTGCGTTTGCGAGCGGCGGGCTCAACGTGCTCTGGCCGGACTTCCGCGGTGGTACCAACTATCGCGAGATCTACCGCGCGCGATCGACAAACAGCGGGAGCTCTTTTGGAGGTGATGCCCGGGTCAACGTCGGACAAAACCTTGACTCGTTCGATGTCGATGTCGCGACCAGTGGGGCGTACGTCTACGCCGTCTATCAGGTGTTTACGACCAACCGATCGCGCCACATTTTCTTCGTTCGCTCTGCGAACAGTGGCGTGTCTTGGAGCGCTCCGAAGCAAATCGACCACGGCAGCGGCGCAGCCTTCCTTGCGGCGACTCCAAAAGTGGTCGCACGCGCTTCAGATGTTCACGTGATTTGGCGTGACAACCGTGGTGGCGGAACCGACATCTTTTATAGTCGTTCTACCGACAATGGGGCGACCTTTTCTGCTACCGACAAGCGACTCAACGTTGGCGTGACACAGGGCTCCGTGTCAGCGTTTGATCCAGACATCGCTGTCGAGGGAACCAATGTGTACGTGGTGTGGGTCGACAATCGCACGGGCGACTCATTCGACATCTTCCTCAACAAGAGCAACGATCGTGGAGCAAGCTGGCTCAACTCGCCGCGTGATATCGATCAAGACTCGCTTCCGCACGAATCGATCGAGCCGAAGGTCGTGACGCCGCTTGCAGACATGGCGGTTGTGGCTTGGGTCGACTACCGCTTCGGCTTCCCCGACATTCTCTCGGCGGCGACGGTGGATGCTGGAACTTCGTTTAGTCAGCCGATCCGGATTGATACCGGGCGCCAACCGGGCGACACAGGGAGCTATGATATCGCGATGGATGCCGATGGTGCGTTGGTGGGCATCGCCTGGGCGGACGATCGCTCGGGGCTCCTCGATATCTATGCCAACTTTTCGCTCGATGGAGGTCTTACCTTCCAGCCGCAGGACTACCGCATGGATACCAACGCGGTCGGTTCGGCGGACAGCCAGCGTCCGCACGTCTGGGTCGCCAACAACCGCGTGCACGTCATCTGGGAAGACAACCGTGCCGGGCAGCTCGCGGATGTCTACTACAACCGCATGCAGTGATTATTCAGGGTGACGAACTTTCGACCGGGGTTTTTTTCCCCGAGTACGCGCGCACGTTTAGGGTTTACGCGGGCCCCTTGGTGTTCGTTTGGACCGCATATTTCATGGTCGAGACGCTCGTGTGGTGGGGGGTCGACCGCTACTCCGAAGTCGTTCTTTGGAGCGAACAGCCGCTGCTCATGCAGTTGGTCAAGATCCCCTTTCTCATTTTCAGCGTGCTCTTACAGGCGCCGTGTTACGCGTGGCTGCTCTTTCGCATGGAGCAGCTTAACGCAGCGAGTTCTGGGCAGGCGATCCGCTTTGGCCTCTCGCGCGTGATGGCGCTGGCGGCGAACCAAATCGGCGCCACCTTCGCAACCGCACTCGGGTTTCTGATGTTGATCGTCCCTGGGGTGCTGATGGCGCTCGGGTTTACGCTCGCGGAGCCATTGGTCGTCGGCGAACGACAAGGTCCAGTGCAGGCCCTTCGCACCAGCTGGCGGCGAACCATGGGTCACAAAGGCGCGATTTTCGTGCTGCTCTTGCCCTTTGGGATCGCACAGTTTCTGATGACCAAGTTGCAAGACGTGGTGCCTGTATGGGTCAAGGGTCCGGAGGCCGCGGATCTTCGCATCGGATCCCTGAGCGAGGAGCTACTCGTGGCGACGATTCAGGCTGGCATCGGTGCGCTCTCGACGACGATGATCTTGGTCTGTACCTGTCAGTTGTATTTGGCGCTTCTCCCGCGCACAGATCCCACCGAGGCGCTCGTCAAGGTTTTCGAGTAGCGAGCGCAACCTTTGCGGACGAATTGGGGAGGACGACATGAAGTGCTAGGTTGCGTTCGATGAGCGTGCGTTGTCTTGGGAGTGACCGACTTCGAATATGCTGCAACGGTGTGATGCTGAGTTGTGCGCTTCTGTTTTCGTGCGGCGGGAGCGACACAAGAACGCAAACTGTTGAGCTGATATCGGCTGATGAGTTGCCGGTTGAGGTTGAGCATGACCTTTTCCACGTCCGAGTCCCTGGTGCGTGGCGCGCGGAGAGCCGCGAGGTCGAGATGCCCTGGGGAACGCTCAACGCCCACAGGTTTCTAACGTCGTTCAAGCCCAAGTCAGGCTGGAAGGAAGTTGTGGTTGAGCAGGACGGCTTTGCGGTCGAGGTCGATCGCCAAACGCGCCACGAAGTTGAGAGCCCGAAAAGCGAGGGCCAGGCCACAGGTCATCCGTTCGTACGTGGCGCTGAGCAAGACTGTGTCGTCTCCGTTTCGCGTGTCGCCGAAGAGGCCTCCACGGCCGGGCTAGAGCGTGTCATCGAAGACCAACTCACCTCAGGCGGCGGCAAGGCGTTGCGTGTGACGGAGCTGGCTGAAGAGCCGCTGACGCGCGAGCTACTTATCGAATACGGCCCCGGACAACAGCTTCTTGCACGCACTGTGCAGCGTCACCCATACGCGTACTTGCTCATGGTTGCGGCCGAGGTGGGCAAACCGAAAACAGAAGCAAATCAAAAATGCTTCGAAACCTTTGCGTTGCTCGATGGAACAAAGTGAACTTCAGGAGAAGCTAGGGATCGAGCCCGGCTCAACGCTCACGGCCCTTGTCGCGCTGGCTGAAGAGCTTTGTCCTGAGGCTCCCTGGGATGCATTCGAGCCGCTTTGGTTTGTGCTTCCGTGGCTAAAACCAGGTGTCACGCTTGCCCAAGTCGGCTATGCGACGCCGAAAAACGTGCTGCCGTTCGCGGAGACCGGGGGCGACCTCAACCATTTTGGTTTCCTCATGGACCGCGAGCTTCCTACCGAAGAGCGACCGATCGTTTTTGTCGCTCCGCGCATGGACGACGCGTCGACTGTGGTGGTCGCGCCGAATCTGCGCGGGCTTCTTTCGCTACTTTCGATCTCCTTTGGTGAAGTCGTCGATCGCCATGCGAGAGACGCGGAATGGTTGTCTTTTCGTCAACAGTCGTACGGAGACGATCCCCGTCGTCTCGAGCAGATGCAAAAGCTCTCGGAGCGTCTGTGGTCCATCCCTGGCGTTGAACGACCGACAAACCCATCGAGGATCGCCAACGCACACCCCGCGCTCGCGTTTCGTTTGGACCACAGCGATGACGATGAACCCGAGCCGGACCCGCAAGCCGCGGAGGCCGCGTACCGAAGCGGGATGGGTTACCTGAATCTTGAGGCTGGTTACGCATTCACGGCAATGGAAGAAGAGCGTTTTGGTGATGCGATTCGCCATGCCCTCGAAGCGGTCGGACACCCCGCCTTTCGAGCGCGCTGCTTGTTTGTTTTGGCCACGTGTTATCAGCACGTTCGTGACAAAAGGGCAGCGGAAGAGGCGCTTGAGAAGCTGCTCCGTGCATGGCTCGACCCCGCCTGGGTGGAAATCCCGGGCGTGCACGCGCGGCGGGTTGTCGAGCAGGACGACTTGATCGCGCTCGTCAAGAAGGTGAAGGGGTGGTCGGCGCGATCTGCGATTCGGAAGATTCGTGAGGCGCCTGACCTCGAGGAGCCGAGCGGCGACTTCTTTTAGTTTTGCGCGCAGTCCGCTGCGACTTGCATCGATCGGGAAGCAGGGTGCGGAAATCGTTGCAAATGCGCGGAACTGGTTGCGAAATCGCTGCGAAGGGCGTAAGCCCCGGGGGTGCAAACGCTGAGGAGGACCTGGACTTGGGCAGCGAGCGCTGTCGTCCTGCTCTGGCTAGGGATCGCTTTTTTGCCTGGGGTCGCGCGCGGGGAGGCGGGCACCTTGGTCTTTATCAATGGCAAGCCCAACATCGTCTTCTTCAACGACGGCGATAGCTTTCGGGTGGAGTCGGGCCCCTTCGCCGGCACCAAGGCGCGCCTCGATGGCTTCAATACGCTCGAGACCTTTGGACCAGCGCACCAATGGGCCGACTGGCACCCGTATGAACTTCTGGTCAATGCCAAGCAAGCCACGCTCAATGGTCGCCGCGGCGTGTGGCACTGCTTTACCGACGAGGAGCGGGACGGCTACGGCCGCATGCTGATCCATTGCCCGGACTTGATCATCAGCCAGGTCTCCCAAGGTCTCGCGCATGTGTATACGGTCGAGGACGCGCCCTCGAAACCGGAGTACGTGCGCGCGCAGCAGGAGGCGCAGCGCGAGGGGCGCGGTATGTGGGCCAAGGGCATTCCCGAGTACATCATGACCTCGACCCACTCAGCCTCCGAAGGCATGGGCGAAAAGACCTACAATCGCTTGATTTCCACGCGCGATGGGCACACCGAAAAGTGGAAGCACCAAGACACCTACAGCGAGTGTCAGTGGGTTTGTGCGGCCGACCATAACTACGATGAAGAGGCGCTCGATGCGGCTGCGCAGCGCCTCCGAGAGCACGCGACGCTCGGGCCTCTTTTGGCGCAGTGGTACAACTTTCACCTGCGCGAGTTTGTGGCGCGCTATTTACGCAAAGGTGAACTCCCCGAGTACGTCAATGCGGAGGCCAAGGAGCCGCTGACCCGCTGGCTCAAGAAAGAGAAAGCTGCGGGTCGGCTCGGTTCGATCGAACGTGTAAAGGGCTCGTGCATGATCTTCGCCGAATTTGAGCGTCGCTACGGAAGTGGGCGTGCGAGTTGTGTTCGCGGCAAGGGCAACTGGGACGAAAAATGATGAGTTGCTCTTCACTAGCCTTTGCTGCGAACCAGCGATGTGCTGCTAGCACATCGGGTTCTCGCAAAGAGCGTTCGCTGCGCTTGATGTTCTTCACGGCTACACGTCACAAACATCGATGTGCCAGTCGCACATCGGTTTGCTTTGGTTCCGCACGCTCATCACGGATGACCAGCCACGTCGTATTCCTCTGCTCTGGCTTATTCATGGTCGGGTGTTGGGAGAAGACGGCGGATGGGCCGCCGCTCGGCTACGAACGTGACGAGCGTTCGTGCGCTGATGGCCGCGACAATGACCGCGACGGGCTCTTTGATTGTAACGACCCCGATTGCTTGGCCGCAGGCTTTTGCGGCGAGCTGATTCCCGAAGGCCTGCGTCCAACACCGGAGAACACACTCGAGGCTTGCAGCGACATGATCGACAACGATCTCGACGGTCAGTTCGATTGCGGCGACCGCGACTGCCAGAACATTCGCGAAACCTGCTGCAGCCGCGAGTTTTCGGACGTGCGCTGCGATGACGGTATCGACAACGACGGAAACGGCTTCGTCGACTGCGAAGAGTTCACGTGTCGGGGCGGTTTTGTACGTGTTTGCAACCCGCCCGAAGATCGCTGCGGTGATGAGCTAGACAACGATGGCGATGGTTTGCCCGACTGCTTCGACCCCGACTGTTTCCAAGATAACAACTGTCCCGAGGCGGAAATCGCGCAAGGCGGGATACGCTGGCTCTGCCAAGACGGCATCGACAACGACGGAGACGGGCCCGTCGATTGCGAAGACCCGAGCTGTGCGAAGGATCCTGCCTGTAAACAAGACGAAAACACCCTCGCGCGCTGCATGGACGGCGTCGACAATGACGGTAACGGCTACGTGGACTGTAACGACTTTTCGTGTTCACGCCTCAATGAACAGATGACCAACCAGGCAACGGTCGATTATTGCGCGAGTCTTGCGGAAAACACGGTCGCAGCGTGCAGCGACGGCATCGACAATGACCAAGATACCTACGTTGATTGTGACGATCGCGACTGCCAAGGCCCCGGCTTGGGAGACGTGTGCGATGCGGAGGACACGCTCGCCGAGTGTCAGGACGGTGAGGACAATGACGGCAATGGTTTTGTCGACTGCGGCGACTTCTCGTGTTCGCGCTCGGACGACCAAGCGATTCTCGACTATTGTGAGCAGTTTGCGGAGAACAACTTTGCCAAGTGCAAAGACGGCATCGACAACGACGGCGATGGCTTCACAGACTGCGCCGACCGAGGCTGCTCTGCGGGCGACCGCGAGTTCGACGGACCCGAAATGGTAACCTATCCCGACGGTACCCAGAAGTTGGCGTATCCCTGCCAAGAAACCGTCACCAACGTGACGGATTGTACGGATGGCATCGACAATGACATGGACGGGTTTACGGACTGCGAGGACTGGGAATGCTCCTGGAATCCAGCGCTCAATCCGGCTGCGCGCCTACCGGGGGACCCGATCCGTGGCGATTGGCCCAACAACTTCGATCCAGCGCTTCACCCGTGTTTGGACCCACAGACCTTGAGGCCGCTCGTTTGTGGCGGTTAGAGAACAAGAAAGAACCTTATGCGCATTACCTATCGAGCCTTGCTTTTTCTCGTACTCACCGTTCCTGTTGCGTTGGCGCAGGATCCTGAGTCCGGCGACGTGGCGGAAGAAGATGTGCCCACTGCGCCGACCGGGGAGATCGAGACCCAATGCAGTGATGGCGCCGACGATGATGGCGATAGCATGGTCGATTGCGCGGATGCCGACTGCTACAAAGACCCGCACTGCGAGGCGGGCGGCTCGCCGGAGAACAACAACGACGCCTGCGCCGACTGGATCGACAACGACGGCGACGGCAACGTCGATTGTGACGACAGCGAGTGCCAAGGCCGCGGCGTCACGGTTTGCCAAGGCTCAGCAGACAAGCGCAACATCAGCGGGGGCGGCGGCGGGCAAGGAGACGCGCCCGACGATCTTCCCGAGCTTGACGAAGGGATGACGGTTGACGACTTGATCGGCGCGTTTGGTGATAACGATGGCGAGCGCAACGATTATATGTGTTCGGACGGCATCGATAATGATGCTGACGGTCGGACGGACTGCGCGGACTTCGGCTGTCGCTTCGATCCACAGGTCACGGTCTGCTCGGCCGACCCCGACTTTCGCTTCTCGGTCGTGGCGGGCGTCGGATACGCACTCGACATCTCGGACACCGACAACATCACCCAGGACGTGAGCTTCACGCGTCTTCAGCTGCGAGCGCTCGGCCCGATTCCACTTATCGACAACTCGTTCTTTTTGCTCAGTGCGCGTATGGAGCGAACCCCGCGCCTCACCTTTGCGCTCTTTCAGGTGCCCATCGGAGACACCGGTCATTATGTGAACATCAACAGCGGCGGCGGCAACCTTTCTTCAGGCCTGATCGTGAGCGCGGGCAAGCGGCCGCTTCTCGACGCCCCGTTCTACCTTTTCAATGCGTTTGAGCAGGGAAATGGTGCCGCGCTCGAGTTCAGCGGACCGCTGACGTCGAGCAAGCTTCTTCAGTACCGTCTCTATGCCGCGGGCGGCTCAGGCGTGTTCAACGGCAATGTGGGCGGTCGTTTTTTCCGCAACGACGACCGCAACTTCAACTGGTCGGTCGGCGGCCAACTCGGCATCAACGTGATCGGCTACTATAGCCGCTTTGATACGCGCTATCTGTACACGCCGGTTCCGACGCAGCTGGCGTTCCAGGTCGGCCTCAAGTACGACGAACGCTCGGTCGAGCGTTACCCAGCGGCCAACGTACTCGGCATCTTTCAGTCCGGTCCCATCCTTGCTGTTGCAGAGACGTACATGAAGTACGTGCTCGATTATGAGTCGTTCCAGCTCGCGTGGAATGCGCAGGTCAGTGCGCTGGTGATCCCCAAATGGTTCATGTTGGCCGCCGACGTCGGCTCCTTCTACGCGACGGACTTTAAGACCGTTCCGGTGGGAGGCTTCTCCAGCAACTTGCCGCGTCCCCTGGATGAGCTTCAGTTCCGAGCCGCGGCGCACCTCTATTTCTTCCGCAATATTGGCATCTTATCTGCGTTGTACAGCGAGACACACTTCGAGGCCGACCCCGACGACCCCGACGCACCCGAGCTAGAGCGCGAGATCCGCATCGAAGCCCAATATCGGTTCTAATACGTGGGTGGGACCAAGCTCCAGGTCTCGAATCAAACCGCCTGCGGCTGAAGGAGTTCAGCGATCGGTCTGGCCGTTCTAGTGAGGCGGCATGCCGCTCGATGTGTGCCAAGATCCATCGCCCTAGAGTCGACGCCATCCGGCGTTCAACTGGCGGCGAAGACGGGCGTGTCTACGACCCGGATCGACGAAAAAGCAACGAATAAACTGATCGCCGCGCCGTGGCATGAGCCGTGCAGAAGACAAAGTGACTCAGATGGCCTGTTGCGCGCACCGGAACGCGCGATGGAGGGAGAAGACACGTGGATTCAGATGTGCTGACCACGTAGTGGACGGGTTTGTCCTTTGGCGTCTGGGCGGAGGGGTCAAGCACCGCTTGGATCCCAGGAGAGGGAGGGAAGATCCGCTTTTCTTGTTCTGGGCTTCCTGGCTTCTATAGAATTTCGAAGTCCAATGGTTGGTCTCCTCGTCAAGCTCACGATCCTATTCGGCGTCGTTTTCGGTGTGGCCTACGCGCTGACGAAGTCGCTTCGCAGCAAAGAGCACGGTGAAATGACTAAAGAGCTACGTGAAGCGCAGCAACGCTTTCTCGAACTCAAGGCAGCCCTGGAAGAAGGCCGGCTCACCAAAGAAGAAGAGCGCCTGCTGAGCGAGTGGTCTGAGGACGTCTCGGCCGAGATGCCAGAGGCCCTCAAGGACGCGGGTAAGCCTCATGGCGCACAAGAAGGGGAATGATGAAAGGCGTACACGGCATTTTCAAAAAGGCGCTGGGTCTCGTGCGTGTGGGAGGGGACACGTCTTGGGTGGTCGCTGCCGTTCTTCTTTTCGCGACGCTCGCGATCTTTTCGGTCAAGGACATCGAGCCTGGTGAGGCTGCCGTCAAGGTCAACAACCTGACCGGCTCGCAGACACCCGTGACGCGACCCGGGTGGACCACGCGGATTCCGCTGCTCCACTCTGTGTATGTGCTTGACGCGAAGCCACAGACCTTCTCGATGAAGGGTGAGGCGGAGGTTGATGCGCTACACGTCAGCGAGCTGTCCGTGCGTGCCAGCGACGGCTCGAACTTCCATTTCACCGACACCACGATCATTTTTCAGCTGGTCCCGTCGAGCGTGGTCAAAGCAGTCAGTGATGCCGGAGGAGAGAACGGGTTTCTTTATTGGATGAAACCCTACGCGCGCGCCATCCTTCGTGACGAGTTCGGCAAAGAGTCCACCGTCGACGTCTCGGACCCCACGACCTACGGTGTGGCAGCGAATCGAGCCAAGACGCGCCTCAACGAATCGCTCAAGAAGCATGGCGTCATGGTGACCCAACTGGTGACGCCTCGGCCGCGCTTCAACAAAGCGTACGAAAAGGCGATCGAGGATCGCAACGGCCTTAACAACGAGCTTGAGGTCATTCGCTCGAACCTCAACCGGGCCGAGACCAATCGCGATCGTGTGTTGGCCGAGGTTGACCAAGAAAAGAACAAGATTATCCAGGAGAAGCGCGCATCGCTTGAGGCCGACCTGGCCCGCGCGGTGGCCCGTCAAGCGCAGGTCAAGCGAGAAGCGGATACGTATCTCATCAGTAAGATTGCCGAGGGGCAGGCAGCGCTCAGTGCGGCCAGCCGCAAGGCGACCGAGTTGCAGGGTGAGCTCAACGCCAAACTGGAGGCCAAACGCGCGGAAATCGCAGCGTTTCGCAACCAGCCCGTGGAGCGCGTGATGGAGCGTATCGGCGAGAAGCTCTCCGGGGTGACGATCGAGATTCAGCCTTGGTCCGACGACGCCACGCCCTCACGCATCCAGTACCAAAATCGCCCAGGAGGCAACTGATGAAAAGCAAGTGGCTCGCACGGGTCTCGAAAGTCTTTGTGCTCGGCGTGTTGGGCTTTGTCTTCCTTCGTGTCTCCGTGCTGACCAATGTTGAAGCGGGTAATGTCGGCGTTCGCTACAACAACGCGGTCGGGCTTTTGGAGGAAGACCTGGGACTCGGGTGGCATTGGGAGGTCGTCGGCTTGCAGCGCGTTTGGCGGCTGCCAAGTCGCTTCCTTTTTCTGAACTACACGGCGGACCGAAAACTGGTGATCCGCACCAAAGATAACAACACTGTCGAACTTGACGTGTCAGTCCCGTACCGAATCATCCCGGGGCACGCGCACAAAGTGATGGATGCGGGCAATCACCTTCCCGAAGGTGACAATCGCTTTCGTTTTGAGCGCCTGGCAAACGATACGACGATCAGTGTGCTTCGCGAACACCTCGCGCAGCTTCGTAGCCAGGACTTCTACGATACCGATCGGCGGCTCGCAATCGCGGCAGAAACGACCAGAGCGCTCAACGAACAGCTTAAAGGACTGCAGCTTGAGGCCGAACGGGTGCTCATCCGAGCCACCTACTTTCGCCCGGACTACGAGCAGCAGCTGGCTTCGATTCAGCTCAACGAGCAGCAGAAGCTCCTCGATGGTGCAAAGCGAGAAGTGGCGACGGTGCGGCAGAAGCTCGACAACTACACCCAGCAAACCAACGCGCTGGTTTCAGCGAAGCAGCAAGATTGGGAGCGGCGTATCGCCGAAATCGATCGCGCGTACCAAGTCGGCTTGATCGACTCTGAAAAGGACCGCTCTCCCGGTGTCGTTCGGCGCTTGCTCAAAGCGCTCGGCGAAGAGGCCAAGGTGGAGTACGTCAAGCGGGCCGTCACCGTCTTTGGCATCGAGGAGCAGTACGTGACGGACGAGCATTTGCTGGGGATCGAAAACATTGAAGCGGAGACCTCGGAGTACGAAAGTCGAACCAACGCCGAAGCGAACGGTGTTTCGGGTAGACTCTCTGCAGAAGGTGAAGCGCTGGTCGCAAAGGTTAACGGCGCCTACGAACTCAAGCTCAATGCGCTGCTCGGATCCCCAGGCGGACGCGCCTACACCGCCTATCGCGCAGCCAAACACATCAAGTTCGACAAGGACCTGACGTTCAACTCCAACGAGGGCGTGCCCTCGGTGTTGCGGCTGCGAGAGTTCGCAGAGCGCTTCATGGGCAAGCGGTGAGTGACTCTGACAAGAGACGAGAGGCGCTGCTTTGGTGGCTGTCCTGGGGCGTGGTTTCTGCGTCGGTGCTGCTGATCCTTGTCGCCATACGGCCGACGCCTCCCACGCAGTCGCTCGGTCTCTATTATTCCCTTCCCGAAGCTGATGCGATCGTTGACCGGGACCAAGAAGCCGTACGCTACGACGACAAGCCGGACGTGAAGCGCGCACTTGAGCTCGCCCAGAACCGGAACCTGGCGCAACTCGGAAGGATGCCCCCAGAGTGGGATTCCGCCGCGGAGCGGGACGAGTTGCAAGCGCTGGGGCAGAAGCTGAGCAAATCAGCACGCGAGTTGCGAGCGGCACAGGCCCGCGTCGCGGAAGACGCGATGACCTCGCTGCTTGGTGGCAAGAGTCAACAAGAAGCCGAGAAGGCGCTCGGGGCGTCCATCGCAAAGCTGCGTCAGTACAGACTGGCAAGCGGTCCGCATCTGCGCGCACCCGCATTCGTCATTCGAACGTTCTACAAGGCGAGGTTCAACCAAGTTCTTGGTCTCGCCCCGACCGCGGGTCTCACGAAGGTAGAGCAGTTGGCGCACTTTGGCTGGCCGGCCTTTCACGCGGAAGGAACCTCGGCGGTTCAACGCCTGGCCATGCTCGATGCGTATCAGCAGCTCGATGGCGAGCATGCGCAAGCGCTGCGAGGGCAATTGTTGTTCCAGGCAGGATCACCGAGCAAATCCGCCATCGTGTACGAGCACCTCTATGATTCGACCGGGAACCTACGCTACCGAAACCACGCTCTTTTCATGCGTGAGCGGTTGCGAGAGGCGAGCGACAGCCCTTAGAAACTCCCGCTCTGCGGCTGGACAGCCCCCTGGTCCGGACCTTATCTTCGTAACGAGCGGCGAGAACTCTTTCGAACAAGAGTGGGGTTTGTGACAAAGAGGTCCTCTCGTTGCTCGAAGGCGAAGTCTTGCGGTTTGATCTGAAAAAGACAGTGTTCATTCTCCCGAACCTGTTCACGTGCTCGAGTATTTTTTGCGGACTTCTGTCCATGCTCGAAAGCGCAGCGCATCCGACGGCCGAGGGGTTTTATCGCGCGGCGTTGCTGATCGTGTTTGCGATGTTCTTTGACACCATCGACGGCCGAGTGGCGCGCATGACCAAAACGCAGAGCGCCTTTGGGGTCCAGCTCGACTCGCTGGCTGACGTCCTTTCCTTCGGAGCGGCCCCTTCGGTGCTGGTTTATCGCTGGAGCCTCGAGGACCTCGGGACACTGGGCGTGGTGGGGGCGTTTGCGTTTCTTGTCGCTGGCACCATCCGGCTCGCACGCTTTAACGTCCTTGCGGCTGAGGCCGATGGCGCGCCAAAGCCGCCGTCCAAGTACATCCTCGGCCTGCCCATTCCCGGCGCAGCGGGCATCTTGGTCTCTGTGGTCGTGGCCAACCACGCCGTGGAAGGTATCTTACCGATCGTCCCTTGGCTCATGCTTGTGCTGACGCTGGTGTTGGCTTTTTTCATGGTCAGCACGGTTCGCTTTCGCTCCTTCAAGGATGTGCGCTTTTCGGTTCGTTCGGCTTCTCTGATGGCCGCTGCGTTGGCAGGCACGATCGGCGTCGCGCTCGTTTCGCATATTTCGTACTCGCTGCTCACGCTGCTCTTGAGCTACGTCTCGATCGGCGTGATCGAAACCATCATCTCGATTCCAAAGCGCCGCCGACAGCGCCGCGAGGAGCGTCTTCAAAACGTTGTCGACGGCTTTGAGGACGAAGACGCTGATGAAGACGAGGCGTACGAGAGGCAAAGCGTTGAAAGTCCCTCGCGTCATTAGACTGGCGGCTCCACGCGCGGGCGCTACTTCAGGGCCTTTGCGGACCAGCAGAAGTTTTGGTTTCTCCCTGACGCCACAGGTTCGATAGACACCGTCACCGCGCGTTGGGGGTCGAGCGCGACTTCGAACTTCTTCCACCCGTCGCCATCGCGGTGAGTCATTTGTCCGGCGAGCTTTCCGGCAACGTACACATTGAGCGTGACGGGTGGAGACTCAAGCTTTCGTTCGTCGCGGAGGTAATGCCCACCGTGAACGATCAGGCGTTCGGCGGGTCCTACCGCCGGGAAAGTGACGCGCGAAGGGTTTCGGGTGGATGCGCGCTGCCACACGCATCGCCGAGGTTGATAGTCGAGGTCCTCGATGATGGTGCGACCGATCCACTCACGATCTCCAGGACAGATCCAAAATTGGGCTGGACGCATTGGACCTCGGCCGAGCCCTCCTTCGGACGGTCGCGCGTTCTGCCGATTGCAGAGGGGCCCGCGCTCCGCCGCGAAGACCTGCGCGCTCGGGAATGCGTCCACCAAGTCTGCAACGAGCGTCGCCTCGTCCTTTAGCTCCGTGAGTCGTAACGAAAGGGGGCCAAAGTCGCGGCTCTCGACGACCTTGTCCCCAGGGTCGTTTGCGGGTTCTCCCACGGAAATCCTCCAGGCACGCGCGTAGCCGAGCAGGTCGCTTCGGCCGGCCATTCGCAGGGAGATGTGATCGCCGAGGTACTGGCGAACAAGCGGTTCTGCCCACGTGTCATTGGCGATGATGACGTCCCGGTCGCGCCATTCGCCCCGTACGTAGTCCGCCAGTGCTATCCACTCGGCCTCGCTCGGAACACCTGTGCGTTGCACGAAGTCGCTGACGAGTTCGATTGCGGCGATGACGGACAGAATCGCCAAGGCGAGGAGCATGGATCGCCTGTGCACGCCTTCCTTTTAGCTCGTTTTGATGGGTGTTGGGGATGAATTGTCAGAGGGCGGTGCTAGCGTGAGGATATGACGCAGCCATCGGACGCAGCCTTGCTAGCTCTCGACCGGGTGCTTCACCGAGGTCAGTTGATTCGCGAACCCGACGTCCTGGACTCGTACAGCGCCGATGCGAGCGAGGTCGCGCCGCAGCGACCGGCTGCCGTGATTCGCACCGGCGAGCCCGCCGAGATCGCCGCGGTGCTAGAGCTGGCTTCGCTGCATGGTGTCCCGGTCACGGCCCGCGGTGGAGGGACTGGTCGTGTGGGTAGCGCGGTCCCGGTAGAAGGAGGGATCGTCCTCTCGCTCGAGGGTGCAAACGTGATCAAGGATATCGATCCCGAGCAAGGGATCGCCGTGGTGGGTCCTGGCGTCATCACGGGCGACCTTCATCGTGCGGTAGAAGAAGCGGGCCTGTTCTACCCGCCCGACCCCAACTCGTGGTCGACGTGTACGCTTGGCGGCAACATCGCGACCAATGCAGGTGGGCCGCGCGCGTTCAAGTATGGTGTCACGCGCGAGTACGTCCTCGGGCTACGCGCGGTGACCGGTGCGGGCACACAACTGGACCTTGGTCGACGCACACGCAAAGGTGTGACTGGATACGATCTCACAGCACTCATGGTCGGTAGCGAGGGGACGCTCGGGATCGTGACGGAAGCCACGCTCAAGTTGATCCCGAAGCCGCAACAGGTGTGTGCGTTGATGGTGTACGTGCCGTCTCAGGAGATGATTGCGAGGACGGTCTTCGCTCTGAGTACCCAACGCATCGTCCCGCGCTGCGTGGAGTTACTGGACGAGGAGACGCTTGAGGTGGCGCGCAAGGAGGCTGGCCTTGATGTCCCCGCTGGGGCGCGAGCGATGCTACTGGTCGAAATCGACGGAGACGAACAGACGGTCGAGCGCGACTTGGAGCGTGTTGGCAACGAGCTACTCGAGCTTGGTGCGCTCGACATTTTCGTCGCCAGTACCCACTCTGACCGAGAGCGCGTTTGGACCTCTCGACGTGAGATGTCTCACTCATTGCGAAAGCTCGCGAATCACAAGATGAGCGAGGACGTCGTCGTTCCTGTGCCGCGACTTGGAGAACTGCTCGATCGCACGCGGGCGCTGGCCGAGTCGAGCGCCACCCGTCTGCCATCGTACGGACACGCAGGTGACGGCAATTTGCACGTGAACTTTCTCTGGGACGATCCCGACGAATGGCCGCGCGTGCAGACGGGAATCGAGTCGCTCTTCCGCGACGTTATCGAACTTGGTGGAACGCTGTCTGGCGAGCACGGTATCGGGGTGCTCAAGGCACCGTACCTACCACTCGAACACTCCCCCGAACTCATCGCACTCCAAGAGCAGATCAAATCGCTTTTCGATCCCAAAGGCGTACTCAACCCGGGGAAGATCTTCCCGGCAGGGGCCAAGAAATACCACGGCGCTTGCTAGGCGACGCGGACGCCTCGTCGAAGTTAGTCTTGCGCTTTGGACTTCTGAATCAGCGCCTGCTCGATTTGATTGAACAGCTTGACGGCGAACTGCTGAGATGGAGATGCCACGTAGGGGAGTTCAACGACTCCGTCATGAAACTGAGACCGGAACTCCAAGCGGCCGTCTCCGTCGTCGTCATGTACCTGCACCAAGCTCTCCCGGCAGGCACCAACGTCAACAAGCCTCGCCCCCACAGCCGCGCAGTATTCGGTGTACCCGTCGTCGTCAATATCTCGAACGCCGAAGTGTCCGCTCGCGCCAACCCCAACACCACCGCCAAGGGTAATTTGGTTCTCCTTGCTCGGCCCAAACGCGACGGTGGCTTTGATGCTGGCAGCGGTGGCAGAAAGGTCCGCGCGACTGCCATACGAGCCATCGGGGTTTCGAAAGCCAGCTTTGGCAGTCGCCCCCGCGCCCCGCGTTTCGATCTGGATGTCGGCAAACTTCGTTTCGAACGTCGACTTCGTGTTGAGCAAGGCCGCCTCTGCGCCAAGCCCCGATCCGGAGTCCAAGTTGAGGGAAGCCTCTGCCTGCATGAGGCTCAGCGCGTGCCTCGCTGGGCCGTCTGCGACCACGGCCTTGAGCGCGGCAACTTCAACGCGGGTGGACGTCTTCTCCAGCGTCCCCTCCTTCACCGTACCGTTCTCAAACGAGCTTTGTGCAAGAGCCGACTCGACCATCGGGGAAGGATCGGGGCGCCCAGACTCCGAGAGCGGTCCCGTCCCGTGGTTATCGGCAATGATCAAGCCGTCGTCTGAAACTTCGATCTCGAGCAACTTGGTTGTGTGGGCATCGATTTTACCTGTGACTGGAAGCCCGTGGTGGAACTGGAGCTGCTTGAGTGCTTCCACCGTCTCCGCATCGAAGGTGCCGTCCGCATTGATGCTCAGACCGAGATGCTCCAGTTGTCGGTTCATTGCTTCTTCGATCTTGCGGTCGCCCCAGCGGTCGAACCTGCCCTGATGTTGACGTTGAATTGGGTCCATGTGTGTGCTTCTTTCCTTTCAAGAGTTGTCCGATTGGATTTGAGACACTTCTCGGGTTCTACGCGCGAAGGTTGCGCGAGAAGTGTTCTGTGGGGAGAAACGTGCGCTCATGTTTCACGTGCAACGATCTCCGCGTGATCGCTTAGGATCTGCCTGGATCTGGAGATGTTTCACGTGCCGGAAAAGCCCCTGATCTCGCGACAGCAAAAAAGCGATCAAAATCAAGGGGTTAGCGCTGTGGAAAACCTGTTGCACGTGAAACAGATCTATCTGAGATCATAGATGAAGTTCAGGAAGATCCGATTGCGTGCCTCCTTTTGTGAGCCCGAGCACGAGATGAAGCCCGTGACCGCGGTTTCTGTTTGCGGGTAAGGCTTGCACACACTATGTGCGCAGCGTGTTTTGGAGTGGAGCGAAAGCTCCCGTGGATGGGCAGCGCCCAGAAAAGAGGAAAAATGCGTTATTTGCCGGTTGTTTGTGTGGCGATCGCCGCAGGATGTAGCCCGGAGTCCATCGGGGAAGGGCCTGGAGGTTCAGGACCAGCAGAAGAGATCGTGGGCGAGAAGGGAGATCGGTGGAATTCCGAGAATGCCCCGACCCGCTTCAACGACGATTTCGACTTCGTGCTGGCAGACCTTCCTGACAAGGGTGAGGCCCCGACGAAAGCCTGGCCGTCGAGCTACTTCCCAAACTATCAAGACAGCATCAACGATCGCTGGAACGGTTCGTCGGAACTTTCTCCGGCGGAGAAGTACGACAAGGCCTTCAACGGCTGGACGCCGGAGGCCGACTTTATGGACCTGCGCCCCTTTCGAGCGGGAGAGTCCGAAACCGGTGAATGGGACCCAGAGTACTATGAGAAGCTCGGGCCGCTCGCGAACTACATTTCCAACCACCGCAACGCATATGGGCAAAACCAGGGCAACCTAGACGCGCGAGATGGCGTGGACAGCGATGACGACGGCGAGATCGACGAGCTCGATGATAACGATGGCGTCGAAACGTGGTTTGGGCTTTGCCACGCATGGGTTCCGGCTTCGATTCTCGAAGATCGTCCTCTCAAGGCCGTCGAACACAACGGGGTGACGTTTGAGGTTGGAGATTTGGAGGCGCTCTTGATTTTGGCTTATGACCGAACGCCATCTTACGGAATTGGCGGGCGTTGTAACGATGGCACGGACGAGGAAGACAACGCTGTCGAACGCGACGAGCACGGCCGGGCTCTCAACGTCAAATGCCGGGACACGAACCCGGGTTCGTTTCACGTGATCCTTGCCAACTACTTGGGTAAGCACGGCCGCATGTTCGCCGAAGACGTAACCTACGACTTCGAGGTCTGGAACCAGCCTGTCGTGTCCTTCGAGGTCGACAGTATGACTGAGGTCTCCGTCGCAGACGCGCATCGCCTTCTGAACTACGATGAGGACAATTGCTTCGAGATGGACGGAACACCGATCGATGGCTGTCAGTTTCTCGGCGATACCGACTACGCCTTCAATCCTGATGCGACGACCCTCTATGACGTGCGCGTCAGCACCGGGTACATCGTCGAGTCTTGGCCCTCCACACAGCCCGCCGACCCAGACGACCACACGCGAACCAAGCGTTACACATACATTCTTGAGGTCGACGCAGACGGTAAGATCATCGGCGGCGAATGGTACGGTCGTTCGCGGACGGACCACCCAGACTTTCTCTGGAGCCCGCGAAAGCTCACGCGTTCAAGCGTCTCCAACCTCGACCTCGAGGATATTCGCATGCTGGTCCGCAAGTCTCGCGAAGACGTGACCCCCACCGAGGGCAAGGTCTTCAAGTCTGAGCCTGATGTCGCGATCCCAGACAACGACACCACGGGTGTGAGTGACACCATTGAAATCAGCGAGAGCTTCGACATCGACGGGCTCAACGTGTCGCTGGACATCACGCACACCTACCGCGGCGATTTGGTGGTGGAACTCAGTAAGGGGAGCACGACAGTGACGCTTCACGATGGTGCCGGTGGCAGTCAGGACGACCTGGTGACCGCCCTCGCCGTGTCAGACTTCGACGGGCAGAGTGCGCAAGGAACCTGGACGCTGACCGTCAGGGACACGGCGCGCGTGGATACAGGCACGCTCAATAGTTGGTCCCTTGGCTTTCAAAATACCGAGCCACCCTCGCCCCGTGGCGGGACCTTTGAAAGCACCGCTCGGGTGGATATACCCGACGGAGACCGTCAAGGGGTCACGACGTCGATCTCGGTTCCTAGTGGAACCCAAGGTGCGAAGGTTGAGGTCGCTTTCGATATCACCCACAGCTACATCGGTGACCTCGCTGTGTATGTCCAAGCGCCCGACGGCCAGTATTGGGAGTTGCACAACCAATCCGGTGGTCGGACCGCTGACATCCAACGCCGCGTCGAGTTGTCGCCAGGGGTCACAGGGCCAATCGAGGGCGAATGGAAGCTGTGGCTCTTCGATGTCTACGGGCAGTATGACGGCTACTTGAATCGCTGGTCGATCACGTTTTCCGACTAGTCGCAGCGATCTGATCGCCCGGCGGTGGAACAAAGCAAGAGACCATATCCGGAGCATCTGGTGTTCGAAACGTGCACAAAGCCGTACCGGTTTCTGAAATCACTTGTGTTTTTGTTGGACCAGATGTTGCTTTAGATCTGGCTTGTGTTGATTGAGAGCGCACAACCGCCGGCTATAGATGAATCCCTCGCGTGGGATGAAGAGGGAACCGTTCCCGTGTCGCTTGGCACGGTTGCCGGGCGGTATGCGCTACAGCATGAACTTGGCCACGGAGGGATGGGCGCCGTTTTTTCTGCGCTCGACCTGCGTACGGACGAGACGGTCGCTGTGAAACTCATGGGCGACAAGCGTTCCTGCTCACGTAAGGAGCGCTTCTTGCGTGAAGCCGATGCGACCTTGGCGCTCCGGCACCCAAACATCGTTCGCTTGCTCGATTTTGGAATCGATGAACGCAATGGCTACTTTCAAGTTCTGGAGCTACTCGTTGGAGAGACTCTCTTCGAAAGAATGACAGAGGGGGTTCCGCTGAGTGCGCGTGAAGCAACCAGTATCGTGCACGCTGTCTTGGGAGCGCTTCAATTGGCGCACCAACAAGGCATTGTTCATCGCGATCTCAAACCGGAGAATATCTTCTTGGCTCAAGAGAGTGGGGCTCTTGTTCCCAAGCTTATCGACTTTGGTATCGCGCGCGAGCTTGGTTCCGTGGATCGCATCACGAGCGACGGGCTTGTTCTGGGCACGCCGCTTTATATGGCGCCTGAACAGATTCGCGGGAACGACGTTGGGCCAGCGGTTGATTTTTGGGCGCTTGGGATAATCACTTATCAGCTTGCATTTGGCGCGCGGCCGTTCCAATCACGCAATTTGCCAGACCTTTATTTTGAACAGACGAGGGGCCTCCGCAAGCTCCCTTTTGAGCACCCGCTTGGGGCGTTGATTCTTGCCTGTTTAAGCTTCGACCCGAACGTTCGCCTTTCCGCTATCGGCGAGTTCTTCCCGGCTGTCGACTGAGCCGATTCGCGCGCAAAAAAAGCCTGTCTGATGCGCCTGTCGCGATCAGTGTGGTAAGCCAGCGCGCATGGCGATCAAACCTGAGGCCGTCGGCCAGAGTACCGAGCCACTGACCCACAACTACCGCTGGCAGGACGTGGCGTTGTATGCCCTAGGCGTCGGCGCCAAGCGTGACGAGCTCGACTTTCTGTTCGAGGATCGAGGGCCGCAAGTTCTGCCGACGTATGCGGTGATTCCGGCCTACGAGGCCAACAAAGACCTCTTTGATGTGGTCGGCGGCGACATGAAAGGCGTCGTTCACGGCGGACAAACCATTCGCCTGCATCGTCCCTTCAAGCCTGAGGACACCCTGACCACGATTGGAAAGGTCGAGGGGATCTACGACCTTCGTAGAATGGCCACGTCGATCATCTCGACGCAGACCACGAACGGAGCAGGTGAGCTCGTTGCCGAAACAGAGTGGGAAATCATCTACCGCTTCGACGGTGGCTTTGGCGGAGAGCCACCGCCTCGTCGTCCCAAAGCGCGGCCGCCGGAGCGTGACCCTGACTTTGTGCATGAAGAACGGACTCTCCCCGAGCAGGCTCTGCTCTACCGGCTTTGCGGTGATTACAACCCGCTTCACGCCGACCCCAAACTGGCCGAAGAGGTCGGATTTGGCGCCCCCATTCTTCACGGACTGTGCACGTATGGATTCGTCGGTCGAGCGGTGCTCGCCAATTGCTGCGGCTCGGATCCATCGAAGTTCAAGGCGCTTTCAGGACAGTTTCGCAAGCCGGTGTGGCCCGGCGATACGCTCATCACCGAGGGGTGGCGCGAGGACGAGCGGGTGATCCTGCGCGTATCGACCAAAGAGCGCCCTGGTGAGTATGTGGTCGCCAACGCCTGGGCTGAGGTAGCGTAACAGTTGACGCGCAACGGGAAGTTGCTGTCCTGGTGCAATCGCTTTACGGTGATGAGCCCCGTGCGGTGCGAGACGCTTCTATGGCGCTGTTGGCAAAAACCAAGCACATGGACGATGCGAGGGTGCGCGCTCTGATGGGCGAGTTCGTAAGTGCCGTGCGCCGCAAGGGTTACGCGATTTCGGACGCGCGCCGCCTCGACTGGGTGCTCATCAACATGTTCAAAGACGCGGTCTTGGCAGGCCATGATCCGAGGCCATCGTTCGCCTTGCTCGCTTTGATTCGTCCCTTGCATCGCAAGCCATTTGTGGGCGGTGATGGGCTGAATCATGATGTGGAGGGCGCTGAGCGCACGATCGATGATCCGCAACTTTCTCGTCCAGCACGTTCGCCAGAGGGCGGACTGTCAGCGCAAGGGGTGGTCGACCTGCAAGAGCAACGTCGCGCAAGACATCGTGTCCCGGCGGCCGCCCGATGCGATTCGGGACCGTGTGCCCACCGTTCCACTCTCCGACGTAGAGGCGGTCACAATGGCATCTCGGCTTCGGCATGGTCTTCGGGTATTTCTGCCGGATGACGCGCGTGCGTGCCAAGCCGAGCGCGAACTAGCTGCGCTGGGCTCAAAGCTCCAGTGCAGGGGACAGAGCGTGAGCGAGGGCATGGTGCCCGCTGCTCCAATGTTCTAAAACCCTAGGGATGAAAATGCTCCCGAGAGAAATCTGGATCTGTGGTGCGAAACGAACGCCTTTCGGAACGCTCAGCGGTGCGCTCAAGTCGGTGAGCGCGAACGACCTGGCGGTGCACGCGGCGAAAGCGGCGATCGAGCAGAGCGGTATTCCGGCTGAGGCGTTCGGTCATGTTGTGCTCGGCAATGTGCAACAGACGAGCCCGGATGCGATTTACGGCGCGCGCCATGTCGGACTCAAGGCGGGGCTGCCCATCGAGACGCCCGCCATCACCGTCAATCGCCTGTGCGGCTCGGGCTTCCAGGCGGTCGTGACGGCCGCAGAGCAAATTCTTCTCGGCGAAGCGCAGGTCGTGTTGGCCGCAGGCAGCGAGAACATGTCGCAGGCGCCGCATTCGATTTGGGGGATGCGTGATGGCGCTGCGAAGTTCGGCCGACCACCACAGCTCGTCGACACGCTATGGGAAGCGCTCACCGACTCGTATTGCAACACGCCCATGGCGATTACCGCGGAAAACCTGGGTGACAAATACGACGTCACGCGTGACGCGGCCGATCGGTTTGCCTTGCAGTCGCAACAGCGCTGGGCGGCTGCCAACGAGGCCGGTGCTTTCAAAGAAGAAATTGCCCCGTTGCAGATCAAGGTCAAGCGCAAGGACGTGACGTTCGACAAAGACGAGCACCCTCGTCCCGAGACGACGCTGGAGACGCTGGCCAAACTGCCGCCTGTTTTCAAGAAGGACGGATTGGTCACGGCGGGCAACGCCTCTGGCATTTGTGACGGCGCTGCGGCGCTCGTCGTCGTCGACGGCGAATGGGGCAAGTCGCAAGGGCTCGAACCGCTGGCGAAGCTTCTCAACTGGGGCGTTGCTGGAGTGGAGCCGACCTTGATGGGCATCGGCCCGGTGCCTGCGATTCGCCAGGCCCTCGACCGACAGGGGCTGAAGATCGGTGATGTCGACCTGTTCGATGTCAACGAGGCTTTCGCGCCGCAGTTTCTCGCTGTGCAACGTGAGCTGGGTCTCCCCGATGATAAGACCAACGTCAACGGCGGCGCGATTGCGCTCGGTCATCCGCTCGGTGCCACCGGCGCACGGATCACAGCCAACTTGATCTACTCGCTCAAGAGCGACGGGGCGATCGCGGTCGGTTCGGCATGCATTGGGGGCGGCCAAGGCATCGCCGTGATCCTCGAACGCGTGTAGGACAAGCCCCGATATGTCGCAGAGGGTTTGATCCCCCATGGGACTGCCGAACCCGGACAACAGCCCCCAAACACACCGAAAACACGACGCTTTTTGTGTGGTACGAAAGCTGCACAGTATGGGGGCATGGGTAGAGAAAAACGAAAAGAGGGAAGCACGGGCTTGCAGAGCGCTGTGTTGGCGATTGGTCTTGGCGCGGCGGGCATCGTCGGGTTTCAGAACGTTGGCACGTCGTTCGACGAGGCTGTTCAGGAGCAAGTGAGCGCCTCACCGGTTGCGATCGGCTCGGGGGCTCATGCGGGATCAGGACAAGCCCCACGCTACGAAGCGGACATGCATGAGGCATATCTGCTGTGCGAAACGAGCGGCGATTGCAACAGCGGCCAGGCCTGCCGAAGTGGGCGCTGCGAGAAGCTGGAGTATCAGGCACACGCGGGCCATGTCGAAGACACAACGCCTGACAAGGTCGAGTATGAAGCGGACATGCATGAGGCATATTTACTGTGCGATAGCAACGCAGACTGTGGAACGGGCCAGGCGTGTCACGGCGGACGCTGCGAAGACATCGAGTACGAAGCGGATATGCACGAAGCCGAAGTCAATCGTCCCCTGTACCCCGAGTACGAAGTGATCTGTGACCGGGACTTTTTGGCTGACGCCGGCGTATGGGACCCCAATATTCGCGAGACGCTCTCAATACACAGCGATGACGGATACTCCGTGGTTCCTGCGCTGAACCAACTGTCGAAACTGAGTGGGCTTTCGATGTCCCAAATCATCGAAGAGATACGCGTGAATAAAGAATTTCGTCGAGCTGTTGAGGTTCACCTGAACGACGATGGGACGTTTGATTACCACTGGCTTGCGAGCGACATTCAGAAACACGCAGATTACTACGGCGAGCAGATTCTCTCCGCGGTTGAAAGCCTCCTTGGTGCGTAGGCCGATGGCGGACTCATGGCCAGCGAACAGGGCCCCATTAGAGCGACGGAAGAGACCAAATTCCTTTGGAAACGTGGCTGGCAGATGCGCTGCACGACAGAGCTGCTAGACCATGGGCCTCAGCCCCAAGGAGCCCCTCTTATGCTTAAGCCCACCCGACCTCTTCTCTGTTGTCTGACCGTTCTTCTTGCCGTGGCCTGTGGCGACGACAGCGGAAACAATGGCACCGACAGCAGCGTGCCCGACGCCACGACAAATCCCGACGGCGGCAACAAGGAGGGTGGTAACCCCAACTGCACGCCGATGCCTGCTGACACCGGTCGTGAGGTGGGAGCCATGTGTGGCGATGGCATCGACAACGATTGCAACAACTTTATTGATTGCATGGATTTCGGCTGCACCGGTGCCATCGGTTTTTGCCCTGGCGTGGACGGCGCAGACTGCTCTTCGGCCGAAGCCGGTGACGAGAACACCGCGGGTCGGTGCGGTGATGGCTGCGACAACGATGGCGATGGCTACATCGACTGTGAAGACAACGATTGCTACGCCGAAGGCGCTGGATGCCAAGCGGAAGGCTCGGCCGCAACCTGCACCGACGGCGTCGACAACGACAAGGACAACTTCATCGATTGTATGGACTTCGACTGCGAGGACAATCGCGTGTGCGTGCTTGAGACCACCAACGCCAAATGCTCCGATGGCGCAGACAACGACGATGATGGTAAAGAGGATTGCGCCGACGAAGACTGCCAAGGCCAGCACATTGTCGTTTGTGATGGCGAAACCCCGGTCGAAATCGCTGAAGCCGACTGGGCAGCGGCCGCGAAAGACAAGTGCAGCGACGGCTCTGCCAACGGTGGCGAATTCATCGATTGTAACGACTTCGATTGCCAACGCGTGGTCGAGGCCTGTGGGGATTATCGCTCCGAGGCTGGTAGCGACTTGTGTTCGAACGAGCAAGACGATGATGGTGACGGCCTCACAGATTGCGAAGACCCTGGCTGCAATAGCGAAGGGCCGACTTCAGAAACGGTCGCGTGCGGAGCGAGCGCGGGCAAGACACCAGACGAGCTCTGCGCAGATGGCGCTACCAACGACGACAATGACTTCATCGACTGCGAGGACTTTAGCTGCCAGCGCGATCCGAGCGTGACCGTTTGCGAGGAGAAGGTCGAAAACTCCGATGCGCTGTGCAGCGACGGCGCGGACAATGATGGCGACGGCTTCATCGACTGTGACGATCGAGACTGCAGTCAGAACCGTTACGTGACCGTTTGTGAGTCGAGCCCTGCCAAGTGCAGCGACGGCATCGACAACGACGGCAACGGCGATCCGGACTGTAGAGACGACGGCTGCCGCAACTCGGCGGTCTGCAATACGATCGAAGTCAACAACGCCGACGGCGGCGTGCCCGACGCCGGCTAAGCCGCAACAGTCTCAATCGGGCCCCGGCTCCGATTGAGACTCCCCATGGTAGACTGCCCGCGTGGACGGGGCGCGTTTGGGATGGTTCGCGGGGCTGGGGCCGTTTGCCCTCCTTCTCGTCGCTGGCGTTTGCGTTCTTGCTACGCCCGCGAGTGAGGGGTTCGGCGAGGGGCACCACGGTTACCTTTCTTCGCACGGCGTCACGCTCGGCAAGAACTTCGAGCTATCGCATGCGGGTTTTCTCTACGACCGGGTCGGGTGCCAAACGGACGGCGCGGAGCCAGTTCTTAGCGGATACAATCGGTTTCCGGCCACGACCTTTGTGCTGATCCACCTTGCGATCGAAGCTGCGGGTGATGATCTGGGTGCTCAGGTTGTGGCAGCTCGCGTGCTGATGAAGCTGTTCTTCGTGGGTAGCCTTTTTCTTGGCTTCCTGACTTTAAGGCGTATCGGGCTTGGTTCTTGGGTGACGATCGCGGCCACCTTGGCCGCGTTCAGCGGGTACTATCTCGCGCTTTATAGCGACATGGTGTTCAACGACGCGACGTCGCTTTTCGGCGTGCTGCTGGCCGCACATGGCATTGTACAATACGAGCAACAACAGGGTTCTACCACACAGCTAAGGCTCAAGGTGATCGTGGCGGTCCTCTTCGGATGGCAGGTTTTGGCGCTGCTCGCGGCTTGGGCGATGCAGACCGTGTTTCGCCACCTTCGAGGTCAGCAGAGGTCGCCCACAGCGAGAGTCTTTCGTCACGAAGCGGTGACCGTTTTTGCGATCGCCGGAGTGCTAACGGCGAGTATCGTGGCTTACAACCTGTGGAACGAACAGCGCGTGATGGACATGGCGTGGTCCGAGCTCCCCACGGTCGAGTCGCTGATGCGGCGAACAGGGCAGAACGAGGAGCTGGAAAAAAAGTGGGCACACCTGTACGCATGGGACTATTTCGTCCCCCAGCAACTTCACCGCATCGGCAGAATGTCCGTACCCGCGCTTGGACTCGCTGCGCCCGAGACGCACGATTTCGAGAACGAAGGGCTTTGGGGCTGGGCGCTTTTGGGCTCCTTTGTTCTAGTTATTGCACTTCTCCTGCTCTGGCGGAATGAGCGCCTAAGGTGGTTGATCCCTCTCGCGCTTTGCGGCCTTGTTTGGGCTGTGGGGATGAAGCGCTTTTCCACCTTTCACGACTTTCAAAGCCCGTACTACGTGGGCCTTCCACTGGTCTTGTGGGCCGGTCTTTTTGACATGGTTCGGACTCGCTTCCCGCGTTTGCTAACCGTTCTCGCTGTGCTCACAGCAGGCGTCTTTGCCTTTGCACACCTACGGATGGCGCAGGAAAAACGAGCGCATACAGCAGCCGCGGACGTGTTGGCGAATGACTATGCAGCCATCCGCGACACGCTACCCAGCGAGGCCAGAGTGTGGCTCGAAGACGAACGCGCCAAGCTCGGGGGAGCGCATCACGGCGTCGATTTTTATTTGTCCGGCTACTGCCTGGTTGAAGAGGAAGCCGACGAGCAAAACGCCACGCATGTGATCGCGCTCAGCCCTTCGGTTGCAGGGACGCTTACGCCCAAAAACGATCGGGTGCACGCCTATCAGCGCGGCACCGAGCACCGTGAGCGCGACTAGTGCTCTGACCAGGAGGTTCTGAGCCGTGTCGCTTCGCAGCAAAGCGAACTCGGTTGTCGTTCAAACTCGAATGTACTCTGCACGTCCATCGTTTTCTCTCCTACGATTTCACTCCGCTGCTGTGCGATCCAGGCTCACAATCTCCCGGTCAGAGCACTAGATCGGTCACAGAGTGGTCTAGCGGATGCGCCAGGCGCAACCCATGTCGAGGGACAGGGAGGCCCCGGCGCTCGCGTAGTCGTTGCAGGTCTGAGGGCATAAGACCGCTTTCGTGGACGCGCTTTGCAGGTACCATCCTTCGTCTGTGTCGCCGCAGCCGTCCGCGCTTTGTACGCGAGCCACCTCGACGGTTTGCCCTTCGCGTGTCGCCGAGAGCTTGATTTCTGATGGGTCGAAGGTTGCTCCGTCGGGAACCTCAGGGAGCTCCACCTCGCACCCGAAAGCGGACTCGCGCTGCACCGCTTCGCTGATCTGATCGAACACCGCAGACCAGTCGGCTGCGCACACCGAAGTTGCCACACCTCCTGTCGCGGCCGACGCACGCCAATACTCCCTTCCAGCACGGTCTGCGCCCTCACAGGCCATGTAGTCGTTATCTTGCCAGCGAAACGCGAGTTTGCACTCCGTGCCTCTGTCTCCGCCGCGACGAACCTCATCGGCTGTCGGAGGGTCGATGCCGACGGCTTCTGAGGAGATGGTGTGCAGGCGAAAGTCGTGATCGGCGCCTAGTTTCTCTTCCATTCGGATCAAGAGGCACTCCGCCGAGATCAGCGACTCGTCGTCGGTCAGCGTGATCACGTGCACGACCGACTGCGGTCGGATCCGATCTTGATAGTCGTCCCACCGAGCAGGGGCCATCAACAGCGCGCTGTTCGATTCGACCTGCTCGTCGATCTGCAGGAAGCGCGAGGGGTCCGTTCCCAGCGGCGGGGGCACATCGACCGTGCTTTGTTTGTGATGAGTACGGTTTGCACGTCGCTCGACCCGAAGCGTTCGACAAAGCGGTTCATGTTCTCTTGAACCCGAGCCGGCTCGTCTCGCATGCTGTCGGAAGAGTCGATAACCCACACGATGTCGATCGGGCGAGGCGTCAGGTTACTGCCTACGGTGACATCCTCGCTTGCGCAGGCCTCTGCAGTGGATGCGTCCTTCACGCCCGCCTCGCGCATCGTCGCGCTGTCGTCATCCGGGCGGTCGGCTGGAGAGTCGGTTGCGGCGCAGGCGACGGAAAAGACAAGAAGACTCCTACACGCAAGGCACTTCACCTGGGGCTTCTAGCACCTTGCCAGAAGCGGTGCAGGGCGCTGAAGGGTGAACCTCAACAAGCGGAGACTCGCGACGTCAGTCCAGGCGACATATGCGGCGAATGAACTGCGCGAGCGAGTCGATGACCGGTGGTGGGGTTTCGTGTCCGCCGCGAAACGGCGTCCACGTCGTCTGCACACCGGCTTCGACCAGCTTGTCGTGAAGTTCCTCGGCGACACTGTAATCGAGCATCGGGTCTTGCTGACCGTGGCTTTGGTAGACCGGAGTGTCCTTGAGCTTGGGCAATGCCGGCACCCAGCGGTCCTCGGAAAGGAGTGTTCCCGACATGAGCACCAGAGCGTCGATCGCAACGTCGCCGAAGAGCGCGGTTTCGGTCGCCAGCATCGCGCCTTGCGAAAACCCGCCGAGTAGCACTTGACTCGGGCTGAGTTGTTCACGAACCTCCTGCACGAGCGCAACGATTTGTTCTCGGCACACCAACATGCCTTCGGGGGTCTGGTCTGCCATCGCGCGGCGCTGACCGAGCATGAGCCGGCGCTGGTATTCCATCATGTCGATGGGCCACCAAGCGCGCGCGCCTGGCATGATGTCCAGTTCGTTGGGCGCCGCCGGGAAGACGAAACGAACCGACGCGGGCACCTCGAACAGCCGCCAGAGCGGGACCAAGTCGGTGCCTGGGGCCCCAAAGCCGTGCATCAATATGACGACCGGCCCGTCGCCGCCCCCTTCACGATCGATCCCTCCGGCGATTACGGACTCCAAGCCCGCCCAGCGTTCAGCTCTCATCGTTCTCGTGCTCCTCGCGCGGGGTAACACCCGTGATCGGTCGTTGCAGGGTGTCGTCACGTCGTGTGGCGAGCGCCACCCGGTCCCGACCATTGCGTTTTGCTCGGTAGAGCGCGCGATCGGCGGCCGTGAGCAAGCGTGTAGCGATATCGGCAACACTCTGTTCTTCGTCGGCGGCGAGGTTGCGTCGCATCGATGCGACCCCCACCGAGACCGTAAGCGGAGGAAGAGAACCCCCGCCCTCGAGCAAGCCACCGGCCGAGCGGCGTACGTGGTAGACGATGCGTTCGGCAAGCTTGGCGAGAGCGCCCGCTTCGTCCTCTTTGGAGAGAGGCACGATAACGACGAACTCGTCTCCACCAAAACGGAACGGCAACCCGCAGTCGGCAACCACGTCGCGGATGACTTGGCCGGTTTTCGCAATCGCGGCACTGCCATAGCGATGTCCGCGCGAGTCATTGATCGCCTTGAGTCGATCGAGGTCGATAAAAAGAACGCCTACGTCTCCCCCGCTCGCACGGGCTGTCTTGACCGCGTTGCGCAGCGCCCGGTCCATCCCTCGCGAGTTCCGCAAGCCGGTCAGGTCATCGATAAGCGCAAGCTCGTTCTTGCGAATCACGTCGACCGCACCGACAATTGCGCGCGAAATGTAGCCCGACACCAGGTTCACGATCTCGATGTCGTGAACGCTAAAGCCACTGCTATCGGTGCGGTTGACGAGCTCGAACACACCACAGACCCGATCTTCGAAACGCAGGGGTGCGGCAACGATCGAGCGGGAGCGAAAGGTGCTGTTCCCGAGGTCGAAATCGCCGAGGAAGTGGGGGTCCTTTTGTGCATCGTTGCTGACGTGCAGCTCTCCGCTTTGATAAACATGACCGGCAATGCCCGCCGATGCGGCGATTTTCGTGCCGAGTAGTTCGTGGGCGGCATCTCCGAAGGCTGCCACGAAGGTCAGAGTGGCCTTGCTAGCGCTGGCGCACGTGGGGTCGTCGAGCAGTAACGAGCCAGCTTCGGACGGTACGAGGCTTGCCGTCAAGGTCAGGGTTTCCCCCAAAAAACCCGCGATTCTAGGCTCTTCGAGGCTCTCATGGGCATGGCGCCGAGGCGCTAAGAAGGTGCGCAAACGTCTGTCGTCGAGCACGAGCCCGCCGGCGACTGAGGACACTGGTGTGGGAGGAGAGGTCATGCGCGTTCGGTGCAAAGTAGCTTGCCGTAACGCTGCAATACCACAAGCAATGCC
Source organism: uncultured Polyangiales bacterium (assembly GCA_964487255.1). GTDB lineage: Bacteria > Myxococcota_A > Polyangia > Polyangiales > CAZAQV01 > CAZAQV01. Next base: position 87,774 of record CAZAQV010000005.1, read on the forward strand.
GCGGAACGACGGGTTCTAGGCTATTCCGCGACTTCCAAAGGTGATAGACCGGCCCCGGTCGCTCTTTGTCAGAGCGTTCATCGGAGTCGTTTCAGATGAACAGATTGTCGTTGCTTAAGTGGGCCTTTGCGGTGGTCCTTCTTCTTGTACGGGTTGCAGGCGCAAACGCCCAGGACGCGGGCGCGGGTGACGCGGGCATCGAGCCGGACGAATCGCCGAGCACGCAGGCCGACGAGGCGGCAGGCGACGAGGACTCCGAAGATGAAAAAGAGGCCGAGGAAACCGCTGAAGAGGTCGTCGCGACAGACCCTGCGGTGGGGCCCGGCCGCTCGCCGGCGAGTACCCCTCCCGCTCCTGACGCCAGCAAAGTCGACAAGACCCTCGACGGCGAGGAGCAAGAAGAAGCGCAAGAAGAGGAGGTCGAGGAAGAGTTGGGCATCGAACCCGAGACCGATGCGCCTCTTGTCTGGCGCAACAGTATCTTTACCTGGGGCAACAGCCTCTCGGCCAACTCACTCACCCAGCGCGCGGGCATCTCGTATAACCCCACCTACAGCATGTCGTTTCGAGTCCGACCGCGTTTCTACCTCACGGACCAACTCTACCTTGCGCTCGACCAGTCGCTATCGATCGAGCTGACCGACACCGATACGCGTGCCCGCAACCGCGAGCCGGTGCTCTCCGATACGCTGATCGATTTGATTTGGGCGGGCGCTTACTCGACCGATCTCGGTTTCGCCGGCCTTAGCGTGACGCCGGGGCTGCGTCTCCAGGCACCACTCTCGATCACCAGTCGTGCGCAAGGGATGATCCTCGGACTGGGCCCATCGGTGCTGGCGCTTGCACCGGTCAAAGACGTCATGAGCGGATGGGTCCTCGGCGCCAGTGGTCGCTGGCTTCACTTCTTCCGTACCACCAACGTCACCGAAACCGAAAATGGTCAGGCGTGTCGGCGCTACGATTCTCTGCAAGGGCAATGCGTTGCGTATGAGGAAGTGAGCGGCGTTGCGTGGGACCAAACCGGTGGCCAAACGGTCCAGAGCGACCGCCTCATTCTGGCGCTCTTCAGCTCGCTGTCCTTTGTGCCGAACGCTACCTTCGATGTGAGCTTCGCGTGGGTATGGGACTTCGGTTATGGGCTCAAGGATGCCACGGTGCCGGTTCTATCGGAGCCAGACGGAGAGCTGACGATCGGCGATCAAAGCGATACCCACCTGCGTGTGCTGACGTCTTTCTCGATCGGCTTTTCGTACACCTTCGAGCCGTGGATCAACGCGTCTCTGTCACTCAACACCTTCCAGGGTGAGTTTCAGCCGGATGGCGATCGAAGCAACCCCTTTTTCGATATCGACGTCACCACGTTCAATCTGAGCGCGACCATTACGCTCGACCGTTTCTACACCGACATCATCGTGGGCAAAGACCCCGACGCGGGCGGTCCGACAAACCCATCAATGCGCGCTGCGCGCAGGCAACTTCGCGCATTTTAGGTCCCGTTGCCGAAATATCTGGACAGATTTTACACAGAGCAAAAGCCGATCAACCGGTCGGCCCTAGACTTGGGAGTTAGAGGGAAAACAGCATGAACAAAAGCCGCGATATCCTGAAAAGCAGCATTGCGTCCCACGCCGTCATTGTCGTTCTGAGCCTCGTACTCGGATCGGCCTGCTCGGAGCAAGAACCCATCAATCGCGTGGGCGTCAACGTCGTCGAAAAGTCGATCTTCACCGACTCTTGGTACTTCGGAAGTACGGTCATCGACGTGGCCTACGAAGGCGCTGCGCTGGGCACGTTCAATGGTGACATTGCGAGCGATTTGGTGGGTAGTGGCTTCACCACGATCCCTCGTCTGCGCTGGGTTATCACCGAAGACATGCTCTTTGGCTACCGCGACTACCAGATTATCGAGGGCATCGACGGCGAGCCCAAAGAGGTCGGCGACCACACGGGTCATCCGGTGGTGGCGTTCGCGATTCAGAGTCATTTCGATATTCGTCGCGCCTACAACACGGTGACCGGCGAAGAGCGTAACGTCATCGTCGAGAACAACACCGACCGACGTTGGTTTGAGCGCGAGTACATGCGGGTCGATTGGTCGACCAACCGCATCGCGCAATACTACGGCCAGACCCACCAACTCTACGACGCCATTGGCCTTCTTTACGATCGCCAGCCGGCCTCCGACTTTGTGCAGGGCAACTCGCAGTTTCCCGAGAACTGGCAGCCCAAGTTCCGCTACATGAGCTGCGACGGCCCTGGGGATCCAAGCGCCGAATGTCGCGAAGAGGACCGCCTGCACGCCAGCGATTACGACAAGGGCGAACTCTACTACATGGATTTCGTAACACAGGAGCTCATCTCGCCCCAGGACGTCATCCCCGGCTGGAACTACTGCTACTTCTCAAGCGGACCCGAGTGTGCCGTGGTGCGTGCCTTTACGCGCAGCTCGTTTCTCAAGGTGAGCGACTCGCCCTCGCGTCACGAGGCCGGGCGAGAAAATTTCCGCGAGTATGAACCCGTCAACTGGACCGATACCCGCTTTGAGAAGGCGGGCTATTTTCGCAATCGTCAGGCCACCTACGACCGACAGACCGCTGCGGACGACGTGCAATGGGGCGCGACCGACTTTTTGAACTTCAACGTCAACCGGCACAACCTCTGGCAGCAGTGGACCGACGCCGACGGCAACCCGCTTCCCTATGCAGAACGAAAAGTGCGACCCATCGTTTGGCACACCACGCCCGAGTTGCCCGCGCATCTGGTCAAGCCTTCGTTCGAGACGGTGGGTTCGTGGAACGAGGTTTTCATGGCGACGGTTCGCAGCCTGCGGGGGCAGAGCGTGGCGGGTTATCCGCGGGTGGATTGCCAGACCGACGACCCGGATGCGCCGTGTTTTTGTACCGAGGACCCCAACTCGGGAGAGATTCTCAACCCGACCTGTGCGGGTGGTTACGATCCCTTTGAGACGCCAGAGCAGGCCGCCGCGCGTGGCGTCGAGAACCCGTACGACTGTCACGTTGCCGTTCCAGACGGTGCGGAGCCCAACATGGCCGATCCCGAAGTGGCCGCACGGCTCAAAGATGCGGACTTCAACGGCTGGTATGAGGCCGAGTTCGTCGGCAGCGAGTGTGTCACAACCTTGGTTGTCAACAGCTGCAATCGCGCGACGTTGGCGGCGCACGACGAGGCGGTGCGAGCTGGCGAAGTCGAGGGCGAGCTGGCTTGCCAGGAGCGAGGCGACATTCGCTACAAGTTCTTCTCCTACGTCGACCAGCCGGGAACTCCCTTCTTGGGGGTTGCAACGCTGCGCGCAGACCCCGTGTCAGGCGAGATCATCTTTGGCGATGCCAACATCGGAGGGCCCGCGCTCGATGGTTTTCGTACCTTCGCGCTTCAGCAGTACGACTTGCTGAATGGCAACCTCACCGAGGACGACCTGATCTACGGTGAAGACGTTCGCGCTCACTTTTCGGACTTGGGCCGAGTTCAGCTTCCCGCACCGCCGCGCATCAACTTCAACGTTGCGCTGGCTGGCGATGCGCCCGCCGACCCCGGTGTGCTCAAGGAGATCGACGGACGCATGAGTGAGATCATGGAGCGAGCGGAGCAGCTTCAAGGAGATGAGGGTCGGGCCAATACCTTCGTCGACCGTGCAGCGGCGCTCGCTGGCAGTGACATCGAAGCGCGGCTGTTCAAAAACCCGGAGCTGCTGATCGCAGCAGGCATCGAGAAGCTTCCCGAAGGCGTCGACACCGAAACGCTGCTCGAGGAGCATGGGGAGGAGCTGCTCGACGCGGTCTCTCCATTTCGCAACGACATTCACGACGTGCTCGATGAGCAGCTTCGGAGCGACAACTTGCTCAGCAGTGCGAACTTCATGATGCCGGATGCTTACGAGGATGCGACGGTGCAGTACTTCGTGAACAAGCACGAGGATTGGCCGCGTGCGCGACTCGAGTTTGCGCTCAATCGCCTGCTGTTCGCGCAGACCCAGAAGCATGAGCTCGGCCATGGTTTTGGGTTACGCCACGACTTCGGCGCCAGCGCCGACATCCACAACTACTACGACGACTATTACGTCATTAAAGATCGCTTCCCGCTGCCAGACCCCGCGGACTTTGACGTGGATGATCAGCCCGGCCTCAGTCCCGACGAGCAACAAACATTCGAGCGGGCGTATCGTGAGCGAAAAGAGCTGCGTGAACTCGCAGGTATTGACCAATGGATGCTGTCTTCCATCATGGACTACTCCGCCAACTGGTATCAGCGCGTTCAGCCCGGGCTTGGGCGCTACGATCGTGCCGCGGTCGCGCTTGGCTACGGCGATGTTGCTGAAGTCTATGACAACGAGGACAGCAAGGCGCTGGCTGATATCACACCGGCCAACACGGACCGAATCGCCGCGAAGTACTACCACGGAGGCGAAAGCTGTGAGACCGACAGCGACTGTCCCTATGCGACCGATGGGACCAATGCCGCGGAGCTTCTCAGCTCAAACATGGCATCAGGGCTGACCCAGCGCTGCTTGCCGCACCCACGGGGTGAGGCCCTTGGTGGCGTGTGCTCGAACTTCCGAGACGACCACGCAAGCCTTGCGCAGGCCGACACGCGTTACGCGCCTGTCGACTACCGCTTTTGCTCCGACGAGCGTGCGGCCGGTGGCGGTTTTTCCCCGGGGTCGATCGGCTGGTGTAATCGCTTTGACGAAGGTGAAACCTATCGCGAAATCGTGCGCAACGTGGCCGAGGGCTACGAGCGAGATTACCTCTGGACCGCGTTTCGACGCTATCGACGCGGGTTCAGTATCGGCGGATACTACTCACGCTTGGTGTCTCGCCGGCTCATCTTGCTGCAAAACATTTACCAGAACTTGCTTTACCAATACGTGAGCGATGCGGACTTCCGAGACAATACCGGGGCATTTGGCTTTTACGACGAGTTTTTGGCGACTGCCGACATCATGAATTTCTACGCGCGCTTGCTCGCGCAGCCGCGGGTTGGCGAATACGTGTGGAGTGAACGCTTCGGTCGCTACGAGCGCAGAAGCCAAGACTTCGACTCACCCAACGCGCAGCTTTCGATGCCGATCGGGGCTGGCCGCTACATGTGGTCGGTCTATCAGCGCGGGCTCTCGGGCCTCAACCGTATCGAGCGCGTGGGCAATTACTACGATCGCATCGCGGCGCTTCAGCTTCTGACCAGTCGTGGCAGTCAGTTCACGCAGTGGAACTACAACCGTGACGTCGCGTTCTATACGAACTTCTACGACCTCTTCCCGCTGGAGATGCAGCAGCTCTTCAACGGGATGATTCGCGAAGCACCCGAAGAGTACATGCCGCGCGTTCGTTGCGCGGAAGGCAGCGAGTTCCCCGATTGCTTCGACCCGCAAATCTTGTATCTCAACTTTTATCGCGGCGACTGCACAGAGGGTTCGGAGACCTGTCGGCCCGCACCGGACGAGACGTACCAGGACGAGTTGGTCGTCAACGGTGGTTCGAACTACTTCGTGCAGTTCAACGCAGCCGCGCTCGGCCTGATCTACTTCCCCGTCTATTTCGATACGACCTTCCAGAACCAGCTCTTCATCTGTGTGGAGGGCCAGGGGCAGTGTCACCGGCCGCAGCCGTCCGCGGAGGAAGGGGTCGACTATGTTCGCTACTCGTCTGAGCGCTACGGACGAAATTTCCTTGCCTGGCAGGTTTCGCCAAGCCAGACGGTCGCCAACCAGCGTTCGATCGGCTTTGCGATGATCAAAGAAGCGTCCGATCTCGCCTTCATTTTGCAGATGATCGAAAAGATGCGCGACCCGAGCACCGGCGACCCCGATCCGGGCCGTCTCGACGCGGACGAGCTGGCCAAACTCACCGACCCCGATGGCATTGGCTACGAGATCCCACCGGGTAGCGGTCAGCTTGATGACGACGAAGGCGAGTACGACAACCGGCTGCGCCGGCTTGAGTCGTTCTTCAACCAGCTTATGCAGCTACAGTCGAGAATCGGCATTCGCACGGGCTTCGTCCGATGAGGAGCGATGCGATGAACAACGGCTACGCGACGAACAACAATCATCCGATGAACAACGGCTACGCGATGAACAACATGAAACACAACCGCACCTCCACACTGTTCGCACGATTTCTGCTCATGGGCAGTTTGCTGTTCGGCTTTTCCTGTAACGACCCGGGTGACGGTATCTCTCAGGTTCAAACCAACCTGGTTGCCAAGGACATGTTTGAGGGAGAATGGTGGTTCTCACGAACGGCCATCGACGTCGACGGAGATGAGGCGATTGCATCGCTTTACGGTGTCTTTCAGGGGGCGATGGATTGGTCGGACCGAGGCCTCGACAAGGGCCAGTCGCTCAGCATGGCCCGTATTCGTTGGGTCATCGATGAGGATTACCTCTACGCCTACCGCGCGTACGAACTCATTCGCGGCGGCAACGACGAGGCGGCAGACGAGGACTACCTCGGTGAGCCGTTGGTTGCGTTTCCGATCGAGGCGCACGTCGATATCCGTAAGGACTACAGCGCGATCACCGGCGAGGAGACCAATGTGGTGGTCGAAAACAGCTTCGACCGGCGCTGGTATGAACGCAACTTTATGCGTGTCGACTGGTCGACCAATGCGATCGACAGCTATTATACCGGCGCGCAAGGGGGGCGGTTTACGACCGCGCCCTTACTTGTACAAGAAGGAGGCCCCGACCTTTTCCCCGACAGCTGGAAACCTCAGTTTGTCACGGTCGCCGAAGAGCGGGGCAAAGAGGGTTCGCCAGCATATCGCTGGGTCGACGAATGGTCCGAGGACCAGAACGACACCGTCCACTACATGAGTTTCGTGACGCAGGAGTTCTTCCAGCCAGGCATCACCTGTCTGCAATCGAGCGTGGTGCCGTGTCAGACTGCAGCGCTTACGGCGCGAAGTTCGTTTCTGCGTGTCCCGCCGAATCACGAGTATGCGGTTGAAGTTCAGAACAACGACGAGTTCGACAAGTTCGGGCTTTTCCGCACCTACCAACGAACTTACGCGCGAGGAGGCAAGGACCGCGATACCCAGCGTGTTCATTGCTTCGACGACGGCGACTGCGGTGTCGGTGGCAATTGCGACAACGACCAGCACATTTGTGTGGGTGGCCTGACCGAAGACTATGGAGAGACCGACTTCTTGGCGCACTACCGGCCGCGTCACGACTTCTTCAAGGCATCTTTCGACGGACGCGAGTGTGTTGCGGACTGGGAGTGCGACAATCGCTACGGTCACGAGCGCGAAGACGGCATCGACGGCTCTGGGCCTCCGGTGGACCGTTCGGGCTCTGTTTGTGACGTTAGCGCCAAGCAGTGCACGATCCCGATGAAGGATCGCGAGACACAGACCGTCGCCTATCACCTCAACCCCGGCTATCCCAAGCACCTGGTCAAGGCCGCGTTCGAGACCGCTGGCGAGTGGAACGAGTCATTCATGCGCGGCATGCGTAGCCTCAAGGGCCAGAACGTCCCTTCGCGCTTCAATCGTTCGGCCATCAGCTGTCAAAACGACGACCCAACCGCCTACTGTTTTTGCGGTTCGCCCGAGGAGGACGGTGGCAGTTGCGCGTGGAAATACAACCCGTTCACCACCCCGGAGCAGCGCGAAGCGCAAGCCGGCGACCCGAACGATCCGAACTACGCCGCGCCCTATGACTGCTACGTCAAACAACCTGACGGCTGGGCGGAGCCTGCGCGCCCGCAGAGCTACGACGAGTATCCGGACGACGGCACGCCGTACCAATACGAGTTTGTAGGCGAAGAGTGCCTCTTCGTCTTGCACGCCAACAGTTGCGACAAGGACCCTACGCAAGCGTGCGAAGAGCTCGGAGATATCCGATTTCAGTTTTTCAATTACATCGAGCACGGCAACGTCCGTTTCGGCGGGGTTTCCATCCCCAAGGTCGATCCGACGACCGGCGAGCTGATCACGGCGAACGCCAACATGGCTGGCACCTCGGTTGAGTCGGTCGGCTCGCGCGCCGTCAACTGGTTTCCTGTCTTGCGATGTCAGGGGCCGGAAGGCTGCGCCGAGGGAGAAGAAGGGGCTGATGAGGCGTACTTTCAGGGCGAGGCTCTGCGCGACTATCAAGAGGCGCGTGGACGCGTCGAGCACCCCATCGCAGTCGCGGCCGCGGGCGAAGACGGGTACACCCCAGCGGGGGAGGAACGCCCAGGTCTGCGCGCCGATGCACTTGAGGAAATTAACGAACGTGCCGATCAGATGGCCGAGTACGCGAGCCACCTTCACGGGACAGAGGGGCAGACCAACATCTTGCAGGAGCGCTTGCAGAACCTTCGAGGCACACCGGCAGAGAAGCGTTTGATGGACATCATGGGCGACGACCTGATGTTTGCGAAGCTCGACGTCGAGCGCATCGATGGCAACCTTGAGCCACATGATGAGCAAGTCATGGACGAGGTATCTCCGTTCCGTCAGAGTGGACTGGACCTTCGTTCTGAGGAGGACAAGCTGTGGGACGAGCTTGAGCAGCTCAACTTCGACCCGCCTGTCGACATTCCCCAGCGCTCACGCTTCTGGGAATACTATGCCGAGGCGTTCCGTGGGCGACCCGCCGGCGAAGCGAGCATCCGCATGCAGCAAGAGATTCTGCGAGCGGTCATGCTGCATGAACTCGGACATAGCGTCGGTCTTCGCCATAATTTCGGTGGCAGCGTCGACCGTAACAACTACCTCGACGGGTATTTCAATGTCGTGTTTGATCAGGACGGAGACACGTCTCGCGGAGTCAATGCACTGCCGCGCTATTTCGATTACGACCGCACGTCTCGCGGCGGCAACAGCGACGGACGCGTGCTCGGTGAGGAGATCACCAACTACACCGAGGACCTGCGCGAGGTTCGCAACCGACGCGCTCAAGAAGGTATCGGCTTGACCATGACCGCTTCGATCATGGACTACAATGGCGACCTTTCGGACCAAACGGGTCTTGGGCGCTATGACACGGCGGCGGCGCTTTGGAACCACTTCAATCTGATCGAGGCCTACCGAGGAGACCCCTACCATGAGTCGGACGACAGCGTGGACGGCATCGAGCGCCCGGATATTACGCCACGCGTCTTTTGGCAGTACTACCCGGGCGGTGGCACCTGTACGGAGGACAGCCAGTGTCCGTATTCCGCAGGCTCGGTGCTTTCGAATGGCCAAGCGATTCACCAACGCTGCGTGCAAAACCCGCGTCAGACAACAGGCACCATCACGTGTCGCGGACAAGACGACTGTGTGTGCTCGAGCTTCGAGCAGGACCTCGAGGCGTACGTCGACGGCGGCGCGTTCCGCGATCCGGTTTCGAACGCCGAGTTCTTCCCCGTTGAGTACTTGTTCTGCACCGATCGCCGCGCCGGCGATATTTCGTGGTGCTCGCGCTTCGACGCGGGAGAGTCGTTTCAAGAGATCGTCGATCACCATCGACGCAACTGGGAGGAAGCGTACCCGCGCGCGTACTATCGCCGCTTCCGACGCGGAGGCGCCAGCAAGGCGGTCTCAGTTCGTGCGATGGTTGATGCGGTCAAGATCTTCCAGCACTTCTACTTCCGTTATTTCTACGAGCCAGACTTTCGCGCAAACGACGGCGCGCTGGGCATCAACGACCAGTTCTACGCTTCACTCGACGCGATGAACTGGTTGATCGAGATGAGCCAACTGCCACGCTCGGGCTCCTACCAATACGACGTCGACGACAACACCTACCGCTTCCTGGGGCCGGACATGGAAATGGCCAATGCGTCGACGTCGGTGCCGATCGGAACGGGGTACCCGATGTATTCGAAGTTCCAAGAAGGGTATTTCGGCTTCTATCGCTTGGAGCGCGCGGGCGTACTTCTGGACAAGTACTTTGCGCTCCTCGCGCTTACGCTTCGCAACTGGAACACGGGACTGGCGGCGGATGAGCGCTTCTTCATCAACTTCTACGATTTGTGGCCGGTGGAGATGACCGAGTTCTTCACGGGGATGATCCTCAAAGATCCGAGGTGGTATGCCCCGCGCATGGTCTTCGACGACGCTTCGAATCCGGTCGTGCACAACTTGCCTTGGTACCGCGCAGCTGGGTCGTGTGATGACATCAACGACGACCCAATCCCGTGTCGCGGCCCGCAGTTTGAGGAAGAGACCTCGCCCGTCATCGACGATACGAGCAACGAGATCCTTCGTGACTTTGCCACGATTTTCGCGTCCGCATTCTTCCCCGTCTACTACGACACTTCATTCGAGCAACGCCTTGCGGTGTTCAAACGAGGCAGTGGCGACGGCTGGGACATCCCGGACGTTCAGCCCGACGGCGACCCAACCTGTGCGTACGGAACCGAGACGATCGACCCCGATCACGTCACCGGCTGCGCAGACCCTGACTACGTTGTGTTCTCATCGGACCGCTTCCGTTCGCAGTACATCGCGGTCAAAGTTCGTTCGCGGCGCACCTACAACCTTGAAGAGGAACAGGTCTCGTATCAGCTGCTCAAAGCGATGGTCGATCGCCAAAGGCGCTTGAGCACCTTGCAAGCCCTCGCTGCGCCAACCGAAGCGGAGCAAGAGGAGATGGCCGAGCTCGAAAAGCGGCTCAATCAAGACAACTCCTTTCTCGAGTTCTTCATCGAGATCCAGCGTTCGCTCGGCATCTTCAACTTCTAGATGTGCACGACAATGCCGCAGTGCGCCTAGCCGGCTCGTCAGGGCTCGTCGATGGACGGGCAGTGCATCGCATAGACCGTGCCGGCGATCGTCCCGCCAGGGAAGGCGACATCGATTGCGGCCCAGAAGGTGTTGTTGGTGTACTCCAGGACCTCGATACTACCCGAATCGGAACGCAGGAGTGGCTCTTCGGTGAGGGCGCCTTCAAAGTCGAAGAGTACCGCCGAGAGCTCGTGCGCGCCGAGGGTGGTAGGGACTGTCCCCATGGTGAGTGTTCGTCCGGGTGAGACGTCCTGTTGGACTGTGCAGTCCGCACCCGGGGCATCCCCGTGGGCTTCGATATGCAGTGTGCCGTCCTTGTTCTTCCCGAAGACCCCAAGATCGAACGTTCGAAGGTCTGTAAAAGATGCGACTAAAGAGGTGTGTCTCTGGTTTCCTCCGGAGTCCGCGTCGAGCGATCCATCGAACGAGCTATCCGTGGCGGCGTCGAGGGCTGGTGCGGACGCTGATTCTTTCGCGCAGGCCGAGCTGCACAGCATGGCAAAGCAAATCAAACGCTCCCACCGCATGCGACCGGTATTCTGTCTGCGGGGAAACTTGTCAAACACTTCTACGGTCTAGGGCTGATACTCCCAGTGCCAGGGCTCGCCAGCGACGGTCTCGAAAAAGCCGAACTCGTGTGCATGAGCAGCCAACCATTGATATTGGGCGCTGCCACGGTCGCTTGAGTTCAGGTCGAGCGCATGACCGCTTTGGTGGTTGCTGTACCCGGGGCGCGCAGCGAGGTTCCCGTTGTTGCAGCTCCCGGTTTGATAGCAATTGTAGAGATACTGCTGCTCTTCGTGGCTTCGGTGTCCGCTGACGACCTCAAGCCCCACGCCAGCAGATTGTGCGGCCGTGGCCATTTGCCGGTACGCTCTGGCCGTGTCCACCTCGACCGGTTTTCCTCCGATGTCGACGACGCGAATGGTGTATCGACGGCCGTCGTCGTAGGCCACCACTTCGCGTGATACAGCGGGCTGGCTGGAGAAGAACTCAGGGTCGGCAACCTTGCCTAGCGCATCGCGGGGTTGGAGCGGCCGGTAGTTGTCTGCGAGAGTCGTCCCGATTTGGTTGAGGGAGGCGACTCGATCGCGAAGGACCACATCGCTTTCGCTGAGCTGGTTGAGTTTCTGTGTGAGGGAGCGAATCTGCTCGGCGCGATGGCTGTACTCGCGCCATTGCTCGCTATTGAGGCCGTTAAGCGTACCGTGGGCATGCTGCGCCTCATGGGCTGTGAGCAGGGCATTGTATTCCTGTTTGTGACGCACATATTCGTCACGAAGGCGCTTGCGGGAGTCAATGAGGCTCTGCGCTTCGCGTTGCGTACGACGACCCAATCCCGAAAACGAGATCGAGGTCGATGAGAGGCCGTCTTCGAGTCGATCGATGTTGTCGCGGATGGCCTCCTGATGTTTGTTGAGCGCATGTTGTACGCTCTTGTCGTGCAGATCGGTTCCAACCATTGCAAGGAGCAGCTCCTCCGGCGACAAGTCGGGTTCCCCACCACCAAGATACAGCTTGCGGATGTCCGCCAGGGCGCCCTCGGCGTGCTCGGGGCCCATGCTTCTGAGAAGCTCCATTGGGTCGAGCCCAGCCTCTTCGTTTGTTTCGTCCCAAGTCAGCCGCGCGTGCTCAAGCGTGAGCATGACCTCCAGCGTTTCGAGTTCCTCCAGCCGCGCGCTTAGTGTCTCGTGGTAGTCACCAAGATCTGCTCCGAGGCTTGCCTCGAGCGCATCCATGGCTTCGAGTTGTTTGCGCAACTTGTCCGCGTCCGCGGCATAGCGATCAAGCTTCGTTTGCAGATCTTTGGCTGTAGGCCTGTTGAGGAGGCCCTCCTCCTGGAGCTGGCGAAGCTTCATGAGAGACAGAGTGTCGTGGTCATCACCAGCGAAGATCGGACCGAAATATGAGTTTTCCGCTGAGAAGGCGTCGCCCTCGTCCCAGGCTCCGTTGTGATTTGGTTGGATCAACGCGAATGGAGACCCACCCCATTGGCCCGGAAGAAGTTCGAGCAAGGTCTCGAGTGGGCCAGGAAGGAGAATGAAGTCTTCCAGCAGAGACGAAACCGCGTCTCCGTGGTTCCAGGCTGCGACGGGTTTCTCACCCAGCGGACGCGAAGCCCACGCCTGGCGGTCGAGCTCGTTGAGCCGCGCGTTGCGTTCGGCAGCCTCCAGTCGAGAGAACGGGGCGCGAACCTCGTGAGCGAGGCGACCGGGAAACTCAACTGTGAAGGAGGAATTTCGCTGCTGGTAGGACATGCTCAGCGAAGCGCTTTGCTCCGAGAGCCGCTCATCGAAGCCCGTGGCACGGTCGACCAGTTCCCTTGCCGTCTCGCGCGCTACTGCCGCGACGCTGGAAGCGAACGAAGAAAACGAATCGGCTGGCTCGGGCGTTTTGGGGGACGCGCCATTAACGGCCGCGATGCCAGCTGCTACGGGATCCGCCGGTGTTGTGTGGTTTGCAGCCGCGTAACGATTGCCGACCGCGACGCTTGAAGGAGTGGGGTGCGTGGATGACGTCTTGTCTGCGAGGCCCGCGTGGACCGCATCGCCGAGGTTGCTGAGCGCGCCGACGACGACAAGGCCCGCGAGGATCGGCACGAGATAGCTCCCCGTAATGGAACCACCTTCGCTGCGAAACAGGACTGAACGCGTGGACACACGAAAAGAAGAAGGCTCACGGCACATCGTGTGCGATTGATGCACAGAACGTACCAGGTCACAAAGGCAAAAATGATGAAATCTTTTGGGCACGTCGGATGGGTGTCGGGGTCCTCATTCGCCACCAACGGAGCCGAGGAGGCTCCTGATCGACGTTCTTGAAGCGCTGGGGCAGACGCTCCCAACTCGACGTGGTCAGCTCATCACAAAGCCAACTCGCTAAACGCTTTCTCGCAGCACTTCGCGCATCAAGTCCACCGGCGCCAGCTCGCCGGTCCACCATTCGAAAGCGGCCGCGCCTTGGTGGAGCAACATGCCTATGCCATTGGCCGTTCGTAGGCCGCGCTCGGATGCGCGCTTCATCAACGTGGTTTGCGTGGGTTTATAGACCAAGTCCATCAAGCATGCGTAGTCGGGCAATGCGTCGAGTGGAACGGTTGTTGCGAAAGCCTCTGCCGAGGACGGGTCGGGGGTGTCACCGCTCGGCTTCTCGAGCGTTGCCGACGTCGCTTGCAGGACGAGCGAGGCTGGTTCGTACACGGAAGCGTCGGCCAGTTCGGCGGCTTCGATCCCACACTGGGCGCCGAAGTGAGCCCGCATCTCATCGCCCAGAAGCTTTGCCTTTTCCAGGTTACGAGCGGCGATCGTGACCTGCGATGCGCGCGCTCGCGCTGCCGCGACCACTGCAGCGCGAGCTGCGCCCCCGTTGCCAAGCACCAGTACGTGGGCGCCCTCAAGCTCAAAGCGCTCGTCGGCACACGCGCGTTGGATCCCGAAAACATCGGTATTGCGTCCACGAAGGCGACCCTGCGATACCTTGACGGTGTTGATCGCACCAACTTGCGTTGCCACATCGTGCATGTCGCCGACACGCTCGAAAACGGCAGCCTTGTGCGGCACCGTCACGTTGAAGCCAGTGAGTTCGCGAGCTGCGCGCTCGAGTGCAGCGGGAAGCTCTTCTGACTTCACGTCCCAAAGTTCGTAGCGCGCGCCGAGTCCGAGGTGCTGGAACGCCGCGTTGTGCATCGTGGGCGAGAGCGAATGGGACACCGGGTGGCCCAGGAGCGCGAAACGAAGTGTCATGAAGAGCCCTTCTGGGCAGGGGGGCTTGTGCGTTGTACGACCGCCTCGATTTCGCCGCGGTGTAGCCGGATGCGCAGTGCGTCATCTTTCTTGACGGCTTGGGCATCGACCAATGCCGTGCCAGACTCTTCTGCAAAAACAACAGCGTAGCCTCGTGCGAGGACCGCGACTGGCGAGAGCGTGTCGAGCCTTGCGCCGAGCGCATCGAGGCAGTGTCGCGTGTTTCGTAGCGATCGCTGAATACTCGGAGGCAGGGCGCTGCCTGCCGAGAGTAAGCGTTGTCGATCGTGCATGAGTCTTCGCCGCGGATCCACGAGCAGCAGCGATGAAGCCGCATCGTGCAGCGCACGTCGAGAGCAGCGAATCTGTGTGTAGACGAGGCGTTCGAGGTCGGTGCCAAGCGAAGTAAGCTGCCGGCGGACGCCTGCAACGGCATGGCGAGGGTCGGTCAGCGTTTGCCCGAGTCGTTCGAGTCGAAGACGTTTTCCATCGAGGAGTGCGTCGAAAGCGCGCTCGAGCCGTCGCTCTGCATTACGGACGCTGCGCTCGAGGGCCGCTCGCTCTGGCACGGCGATTTCCGCCGCATTTGAAGGCGTGGCTGCTCGGACGTCGGCGATGAGGTCGCAGATCGTCACGTCCACTTCGTGCCCGACGCCTGAAATGACGGGTACGCGACATGCGGTGATGGCGCGTGCCACGACCTCTTCATTGAACGCCCAGAGGTCTTCCGCGGAGCCTCCGCCGCGCGTGACGATCACGAGATCGAGGTTTGGTACGCGCTGGATGTCCTCGATCGCCGCTGCGATGCTTTGCGCTGCGCTCTGGCCTTGAACGAGGCAATCGCTGACGACGATACGTACAGGAGAGCGACCTTTCGCGACACGCAGAACATCGTGGATGGCGGCCCCGGACGCGGAGGTGACGACGCCGATGGTTCTCGGAAAAAGTGGCAAGTCACGCTTGCGCTCCGGTTCGAGTAGACCCTCGGCCTCAAGCTTACGACGAACGGCATCGAAGCGCGCCTGAAGCGTACCTTCGCCCACCGCGCTTAGGGATCGGGCGATGAGTTGGTAGCTGCCTCGCGCCTCATAGAGGCTCAAACTGCCGCGCGCCTGGACCAGGGCGCCGTTTTCGATCTTGACTTTGACGCGCTGAGCATCGCTACGGAAGAGCACGCAACGGATCTGGGCATTGTCTTCGGGATCGTTGAGGGTGAAATAGAAATGTCCGGAAGACGCGCGTGTGACGTTGGACAGTTCTCCTTGCACCAAGATGCTGCGATACCCGTCCTCAAGTAGATAGCGGATCTCTCGATTTAGCTTTGCGACCGAGTACGCCTCCTCCTGGGGTGCGTTTTCGGCCTGCTTGGACTCGTCTGCCCAGTCGAATAGCGAGTAGTCCACGTTATGCAGCGCCTGGAGGCTTTCGTCCCAGGCTTCCCAAAAAGCCGAAGAGCGCACCGATCGCGAGTCCCCCGGCGTGGGCCCAATTGGCGATAGGCATAAAATCGAGCCAGCCCAGGACGAACCAAACCATCATCCAGACAACCAGTTGTTGGGGGAGGCGATAACCCACCCAGGGGTCGAACTTGCCGCGAATCCACAAGTAACCGAATAGGGCGAACACCACCCCGCTCATACCGACGAAGTGGGGCCCAACCATTACGTACTGGAGCGTGTTGCTCCCGACCGCCGAAAGTAGGACGAGGAGCCCAAGCAACCAGGCCGAGTGAAAACGCTCGAAGATGGTACCCAGGTCTTTGAGCCACATCATGTTGAACACGATGTGCAAGATCGCGAACCAGCCCGTACGCAAACTCGCGTGCATGAATGCGGGCGTCACCCAGCGCCAGTATTGACCGTCAACCGCCTCGAGGGGCGAGAGTCCAAGCTTCTGCGCAAGTCCGGGGTGCTTGGCGTACGTGAGGGCGGCGCGCAGGCTGTGAAGCTCAAAGCCCTCAACCAGGATGTAGATGGCGACGCATGTTGCGATCAAGATAAACGTTAGTGGTGCGACGCCGCTGCGCATCGGTCGAGGCCTGCGCGAGCGAACGACCTTTCGTTCCTTTTTCTCGGCGACCTTGATCTCTTTTTCGCGCTGCTCGGCAACCTTGAGCGCTTCGTGGATTCGCGGGTCATTGGGTGCCTCACGGTAGACTTCGAACGATTTTTGGGCAGCTTCCATCTGGTCTTCGTCGAAGACCCAGACGGTGTGTCTTCCATCTCGCCCCTTATCAACCCGATTCTCAATTCCCTGCGCGAACAGGACCGCGCCGAAGCGCTCCGCTTCTACTTTGGCTTCAAACTGAGCTACCGCACGCACGAGCTACGCTTTTACGGCAAACGAGCGGGTCCCTTCAACCCGCAGGTGCCTGGCCGGCCTGCGAGCTGACCGCAACGCAATGACCGCCAGCGCCGAACGCGAAAAACTGCACCCGCTGCCCGGATCCTTCTCCGTCGCGTCCCGAGACCCTTGCGGTTCACAGAGAAGGGTGTTGACCTCTTCGATCGGATTTCCGCCGTTAGCATCTTGCTCGGAGAACTCGCTCAACCCGGGGCCTGCATCCCGTCCAGCGTCTTGTGTCGAGTCGGATGCCTCGGCATCCCTCTTTACTGTTTCCAAGCAGCGTGCGAAACTCGCCGACCATGAGCACCAAATACTTTATCTCTCCGTTTGCAAACATCCGCTGTCTCGAGGGTTCGATCACCGCGCTCGGTGAAAAAGACCTTGTAGAGTTTGAGGGTGGTGAGGCGCTCCTCTTGGCGGCTTTCGCGATCCCACGCTCGTGCGAAGAGGCCGCGCAGTTTCTCAACAATCACGGTTTCGATTCCGGCGCGGATAGTCTTAAAGCCGATGTCGAGCTGCTTTGCAGCGCAGGAGTGCTCAAGGATGACTCATCGGGCGACTACGCGAGGCTACAGGCAGTCGGCGGCGGCGCCTTCTATTCGGCTAGTGTTCTTCACCAAAAGCTCGGCCATGACGCTTCGCTCGAAATCCCATTCGAGAAGGGCAAGATAGCAGATGTGCGCAATCACGAGGGTCGCCCGATTCCAGAGATGCCGTATCCGGTCGCGCATTGGCTCGGCGGGTATGACCTCTCGTCCAAGAGTGCCGGGGTTATGGCTCGCGATGGCCTGGGCTGGTGGTCGGAGACCTTCGCGGACGTTAAGGTTCTCAAAGGACCGGGTATCAGCGCTATGCAGCTCTCGAGCTATCCAAAAGGAAACATAACAGTGGTCGATGCGTTTCCGACGGGTGGGAACCTCGATTTGGTCGAGCTCGCACCGATCGAAGGTGAAGAGACCGACCTGGCCAAGCTTGCGCTCCAGTGCGTCTCGGACACTGGGGCGATCGTGTTGCGGACACCGGAGTGGCAGCCCAATGCCCTTGCGGTGTTGCGGGCGAGTGACATGATTGAAATTAACTTGGCGGGCTTTCAGCCGTTTGCGGACGCGCCTCGTGGCTGCTCTGTATTTATTTCGAGAAAGTTTGACTGGAAACACAAGAATCCAGCTGCTGCGCCGATCCCTACGGGTGGTGTCGCCGCATCCTCTGATCTTTCCAAACCGCAACGAATGTCACTCGCCCCCAGCGCGCGCAAGTCGCTTCGTCCTTCGCTTCGCGTCCCCAAGAAATAGGGCAGCTTACGGGCGGGCTTGGCCTGGCTCTACGCCGTTAGTCCCAACCGGATTCGACCTGCGTAAAGTCGTCCGAAGCTTCGCCTGATACGTTGCGTTTTGGTTGTCTTCGGTGCACGGAAAGCGGGCCTGGCGAATTGCCGCCGTTAGGCACTGGGTCAGCGCAGGGTTGGCTCCGCCGCCTGTCAGGTGTGCGGACAGCAGGTGCCCCGAGCCGTTTACGGAAATGCGAAGATCGCGTTCGTCGGGAAGCGCTACCGGGTGTTGCGCAAAGCAGTTTTGCACACTGCCCAAGAAGTGTGTGAAGGAGCTATCGACGGCTTTAACGAAGTTGGGGCTCGGGCGCTCTTCGGCAGCGGCTACCGTGGGCCCCGTTTTCGACGCGCGATTGAACAGATCGATGCGCACGCGTGCGCGCCCCGTCGTGTGAAGTTGCTTGGGCAAGGTGGTGGCCTTGGCTGCGCGGCATAGGCAACTCGCACGTGCGCCGCTGCGGTCTAGCGAGAGGTCGACGTCCGCTTCACAGCCGCTGACCTGTCCGCCCGCAACCGTCGCAAGCAGGATCGACTCCCCCTGCCCCAAGCCGCTTGATTTGGGCGCATGGCAGATCTGCAGCGCGTGCTCGAGTGCTTCGAAGTCTTCTTTGTAGACCGGGTTGGTTGTGCCGTATGCCGTGATGTTGCTGATCATCAGTGGTTGGTCGCTGTCATCGAGACGGCCGAGGGGAGCGCCGCCGTCGTTCGACACCTGACGAAGGTTGCTGACGGCCTCGAGCCAGAGCGCGACTTCGTGTGCTTGCTCGCTGGGGACGCTCGACTCCCAACTTGAGGATGATGCGTCTTGTCCGGCTCCTGTCACCCAAACGCGGAGTTTGCATTGCCCGGTTACGCACAGTGCTCCCACGCCGATTTCACCCACCTGCGGATAGATAACTTCGAGTGGCGCTTTTTCGATCGCGCTCGCGGCGCATCGGTTGGCGGGCAGTCGCTCGAACGAGTCGGCGGGCATCAAGCGCGCGCCTTGCCCGGCCGCCCACGAGTGCACCGCTTGAGCGAGCTGGGCGCGCTCGTTTGCAAAGAGTGGCGCATCGCCGTGCACATCGCTGACCAAGAGCCACCCCTGTCCGAAGGGCGATCCTGGCGCTTGGGCCCACGCGCTCGGGGCGCACAGTAGGACCAGGCTGGAGATGAGGGCGCGAAACTTCACCTCTTATGGGTGGAGCAAGATCCACACCAGGACAGAGCGAGAGGATCTCTGAATGATCTCAACAGCCTGGTCGTGGACAAGCGTTCACGATCGTCAAGGTCCGTTCACAGCAGCAGTCGAAACCGGCCTGAGGACCGAATACGATCGGTGCGAGCGAGCGTTCCGTGGTGTTCCTAAATCACGATTTGCGGTTCAGCGACTCGAGGTGTCGACAACGCAAGCTCCGTCGCATCGAGCGCTGACGCTTGGGCATCGAGCCGGCCAAGCCGAATAAAAGGGGTCCACGGAATCCGCGAGCAGTTCCACCCAGTCGGTTCCATCCACATAGTTGCAGGTGAAGAGCGAAAGATAGGCTGAATCGACATTGTAGCCGAGGAAAGCCACCGTCGAGCGATTGCTCGCTGCGCGAACAGGAATCGCGACCGGTTGTTCCGATGCGAATGCGCACATGTCGGCGTCGTATCGCCAGTCGATCCATGGCTCCTCCAGCGAAGCGAGAGATTGACGGGCGTAGCGGGCCCAGCTCCAAATTTCATCGCAGGAGGTGTTGGCATCGGCGATCAAGACGTGTCCCCGATCGGTGTTGATGATGTCCGCATCGTTCTGAAACTCGACGTAGAGCTCGCCAGCCAGCTCGTTTGCGGCACCACTTCCGCTGTCGACCATGGCAAGCAGATCCCTCGTTCCCGCGTCGCTGCCATCGTTGACGGTGAAGACGCCGGTGCGATCGTCGTCGTTATGAGGCGCGTGGTACTTCGGAGTAAAACAGCCGGCCAACACTAGGGGCACAAGGATTAACGATGCTCGCATGGCTACCAATCCCCTGTGTCGATGAAGCAGGCGCCATCGCATCGGTCACGCACGGAGACACAACGCTCAGGTTGATCGGGGTCGAACCCATCACCGACGCTGGCATAGAGCTGCACGGTTTTTGTTCCATCCGAATGGGTACACGAAAAGAGCGCAGGCTCGCGAGAGCCCACATTGTAGCCAACGAATGCGACCGTGGTTCGACTTCCGGACGCATGCTCGGGAATCGCGACGGGCTCTCCTATGGCGAACGCACACATGTCGGCGTCGTAACGCCAGTCCATCCAAGACGCCTCGATCGAGGGCGGCGCTTGGCCAGCATTGAGCGCAGTCCAGATCGTATCGCAGCCTGTATCGCCGTCGGCGACCCAGACCAGCCCACGATCGGTATTAATAATGTGTTTGTCGTCGCGAAACTCCACGTAGAGCTGCCCTTTGAGGTCGTGCGTCCGGCCGGTCCCGCCATCTGCCGTTGTTTCTGCATTGGCGTCATGCCCCGACGAACAAGCGCCGACCAAGAGCAGCGGACAAACGAATCCTATCCAAAATTTCATCAGACCATCCCTTCCGGCGTGTTCGCTCAGAGCGAGACGAAGACGCCGACCGTTATACGGCCGGCGCCCCGGATGGTTCCGAATAGCTGCAATCAGTCGTATGTTACGGGATCGAGGTCCGATGCGGTTCGTCAGCGTTGAGGCCGTTGGCCCGCGCTCAGCGTGTCGTTGTCTGGCAGCGCTCGGAAATCGTCGGGTATCGGCTCAGCTCGTTCCGGTCGAATCCGTCGAGAGGTATAATATGTAGATTGACCGAATCCGTCGGTGTGATCTGTAGGCAACTCCAAAGCGAGGGGTCGCGAGCACCCTCGTCGTAACCCACAACAGAGACGGTCGCCCTCTGGTATACCGGTACAGCAATCTGCGGGCCCTCCCCGAGAAGCTCATTTCCCCAGTCGTCGTATGCCCTATCGAAGAACGCACAAAGGTCGGCATCGGATTGCCAACGAAGGGCACGATGTTCGATCTTGGTGTTCGGGTTGCTGAAGTCACTCCCCTCAACAACGGCGAGGTGGTCCGTGCAGTCGAAGGTGGTGTCGCTAATCAGAGCACGCATGCGCTCGGTGTTGATGATGTGTCTGTCGTCGCGAAACTCGAGCAAAAGCCTTCCCTCAAGCCCACTTTCGCCATCGGCGTTCTCTGTCTCGAGTCCACCGTCGGTGTTGCTCGGGACGCCAGTCTGGTCCACCTCGTCGCGTGGGCCGTGGTGTTGCGGTGAAAGACAACCCGCGAGGAGCAGCGGGCAAACAAAACCAATCCAAAATTTCATCGAATCTTCCCTTCCAGCGCTAGCACATGCGCGCATCCTAGACTTGTCGCGAGCCAGCGGAGATTACGAGTCCATCGAAAGAAAAGGCACAACCCTTTGAAAATATGCAAAAAAGAGCGAATCATCGTTTGTGGATCTAGCGGATCTCGGTGTCGACTTCGCACCTGCCACCGCAGCGCTCGCTCACGGACAGACACCGACCTGGAGCGTAGGGGTCGAAGCCCTCCATAATGTAACCGACGAGCTGCAGCGCATCGGTCGAAGCATCCTGTTTGCAGCTGAAGATTGAGGGCTCGCGATAGTCGATGTTGTAGCCAACAAAAGCGACCGTCGCCTGTTCGCGCAAAGGGATGGCAACGGGCTCTGCGGAGCCGAACTCACACATGTCTGCGTCGTGACGCCAGTCGATCCAGGCTTCGTCCAGCAAGTTTGGCCATTGCCGGGTGGCTGAGACCGACGCTGAAACCACATCACAGCCCGTGTCAGCGTCGACGATCAACACCAGCCCACGATCGGTGTTGATGATGTGCTTGTCGCTACGAAACTCGACGGAGAGGGCCCCTTCAAGGTCGCTTACGTGGTTGCTCCCGCCATCACTGCTGTCGGCGCGTGGGCCGTGGTGTTGCGGTGAAAGACAACCCGCGAGGAGTAGCGGGCAAAGGAAACCAAGAACAGTTCGGATGCTCATCGAAGCTCCGCTTCGCATCGGGTCGAGAAGGTGCTCCAGCGGTCCGCCTCGTTGGGGTCAAAACCCTCGCCGGGGCTTGGCCGCAGCTGCAGTTCATGGGTTGTGGCCATGTTCACGCAGCCAAAGAAGGACGGCTTGGAGTTCTCTGCGTCGTAGCCAATTACAGCAACACTTGCTTGTTCGTAGTACGGCACCGGAACTTCAATGGTGGCTGCACCCTCTGCTGCGTTGCCCCACCCGCCGTTAACTTGATACGCGTACTTGCACAGGCTGGCGTCTGATTGCCAAAGAACGGGGTCGTTCGGTTGCGAATCGTAAGATTCGAGCAAGCCTGTTTCGACGAGGGTGCTCAACCGAACACACGCTCCCGGTTCGGCGACCAGCGTCCGCAAGCGTTGGGTGTTGATGATCTGTCTTTCGGTCTTGACCGTCAGCCAAAGCGATTCAGACAGGAGCCCTGAAGCTTCCGCGTGAGCGTGTGTAGCGCCATCGGTTCCGTTGTCGTTGGTTGCGGCTTCCGTTCCGCCGTCACTGCTGTCGTCGCGTGGGCCGTGGTGCTGCGGCGAAAAACACCCCGCGAACAGCAGCGTACACGCAATACATTTCCAAGCGTTCATTTGAATCTTCCCTTCCAGCGCTAGCACATGCGCGCATCCTAGACTTGTGGCCGACCACCGCGGAGTACGAAAAGCGCTGCAGAAAAACCGCTACTGGCCGAGATCGTTCAGAAAAAGACTCTTCGGGTAGCGCGCTTCGAAGGCGTCGAGCCGCTCCTCGGCGGCGAGCTCCTGTCCGCTCTGGCGCAGCAGGCGAATCCACATCGCTTCGCGCTCCTCGCGCAAGAGCCCGTTCGGGTATTCGCTTTCGTGCTCGCGAAGTGCGCTTCGGGCTTGCTCGGTGCGACCGCGGTCGAGCGCACCTTGCGCGACGTCGAGAATTCGGCGCTCCTGCACGAGCCTTGAACGCCCCCGTGCGGGAGCGTGGTTCTTCGGCGCGCGAAGCGCGCGGCCTTGGTGATTTGCGGCGGGCGTCTGCACGCCCTGTTCAACCTCGGCGGTGGCTTGCTGCTCGATCGACTCGTTTGCCGGCGGGTTTTCGAGGGTGGGTGCCTCGGGCGGGTCGGCTGGCTCGGGCCTTGACACAACCTCGCGTTTCTCGGAGATAGATTCGCGCAGCTCCTTCGCGGAAGCTTCGTGGCGGGCCTGCTCGACACGCACCCCCGCCTGGTAGCCGCCCACGCTGCCGAGCACGAGAGCGCCAGCAACAGCGCCGGCGAGCTGGATCGTTGACCACGATGAAACCGCCGACAGGGAACCCACGGCCGTCGTAGCTCCTGGGTTCGTGAGCGCTGAACTCGCACCTGAACTGGCCGCAGCACCTGCTGTGCCGCCTACGGGAGGGCTGCCGCTGCCCTGCGAGCCGCCGTCTCCACTTGGACCGTCGTCTCCGCCGGGTCCGCCCAGTTGGGTGCTGATTTTCGACCAAAGCGCGTCGACCGCGTTCCCTCCCGGCAAGGGGCGCTGCCGCTCAGCGCTGTAGAGTTCTTGCAGAGACTCGGGTAGATCGTTCTTCGTCACAGCGACAGCTCCTTGGTCGTATGGGCTTGCGCCAGTTCACTCAGTCTTTTGCGCGCTGTGTGCAGGCGTGAGTAGATCGTCGTGGGCGGCGTCTCGAGTGTCTCCGCGATCGTTTTGACCTCCAGTTGCTCGAGGTCGTGCAGCACAAGAACCGAGCGCTGCTTCCAGTCCAGTTCATCGAGAAGCGACATCAAAAAAGCACGGCGTTCCTTGTCGATGTGGGCTTGCTCGGGCGTTTGGGAGCATGGCGGTTCGGGCACCTCCGCGCGCGGGCTTTCGTATTGATTTCGGTGAAGGCGTCGGTGGTTGGAGGCGCAGCGGTAGGCAAATGCGTAGAGCCAAGGCCGTGCCGGTTTGTCGGGATCGTAGCTCGCGAACTTTTGGTGGACGCGCACGAAAACCTCTTGCGCCACATCTTCGCGCTCGCGCTCGGGGATGCCGAAGCGAGCCAGAAGTCGCAATACATACGGTGCTTCTTTGCGGAAGATCTTCTCAAAGGTCGGGACATCGGCAGGCACGCTGTGAAGAGCTTGTATCGAACCCGGTGTTGTTACGAAGAAATAGAACATCGTGTTGGGTGCTTACTCGATCAGGTACCCGATCTCGGCGCCCAGTCCGGCACTGACGATCGGCATCGCCCACACTTGTGAGCCTGCGACGTGGATAGTGGGGCGCACGATCGACGCCTGTACACCGAGCCAGGGCCGAATGAAGAAGTTCTCTCCCAGCGCAAAGTGCAGTTGCGGGCGCAGTCCCAGGGTCATCATAGTCGAAAGGCGCTCGGAATCTGCTTCGACGTTCGGCACCGAGGCGCTCAGAACGCCGAGATCCAACGCGGCGCAAAGCCGAAGCGGGTCACGAATGTAGCAGGCGCTCAGGCTTCCCAGAAGCAGGGTGGCTTGCGCACGGTCGCCCGAGTCGAGAATTGTCACCTCGGGCTGCAGGCCGGCCATGAGGGTGAGGCCAAGCGAAAAAAGCTTTCCTTGGGCTGCCACGCCGAGTGTGCCGCCCACCGTGCCGCCTGGTGCACGGCCTAGGGATAACCACGGTCCGAGTGCAAGGCTCCAGCGAACCGGCGCTGAGGTATCGTCTTCGATGTCGTTGGCAGAAAGGGTCGGTGGCTCCTCCGGCCAGGGCGGGGGTGTTGGTGGTGGCAGAGGGGGTGGCGTTGCGGGGTCATCTCGTTCTGAGCTTGCGTCGGAGGCTTCGCTCGTCAGCAGGGATGCTGCTGTCAGCGCCAGTGCTTCGACCAAGGCGTCGCATTCTTGCGGACCGACCTCGAGCGTCCTTTCTCCCAGAACCTCGCCGTCTCGGCTGAGCAAGCGCATCGTTCCTCGTAGGCGTGCTTCGCCGCGCGCGACCTCTACGGTTGTGGGGCGTTTTGCGTCGGGAAACTGCGCGCCTGTGCGTGCCTGAACGAGCATAATGAAGGCCGCCTCATCGGGACACCCGGCGGGCGCTTGATATTGAAGCGCCGGAAGTGGTTGCGTCTGCGCTCGGGCGGCTCCAGGAAGCGACAAGCCGCTCCATAGCAGCGCCGCGAGCACAATGGGTCGCACGATCGACACGAGCGATCATCTAGCACACCAGCGTATTCTTGACCGACGGCGCCGGGTGAGCGCGTTGTGTGCCTATGCGTGCAGGAGCTATCGCGCGCAGCGCGCCTCGAAGCTCTCGTAGCGGGCGGGCTCATCGGGGTCGAAGCCGGAGCCCGTGGCCAAATCGAATCTCTCGGAGGTTGTGTGGGTGCCGTTGATACAAGCCGTCAGTGTCGGCGCTGTCGCGCCTTCATCATAGCCAACGAAGGCCATCGTGGTAACGGGTGGAAGGTTGTCGATGGCAAGGACCGTGGAGACCCGCGTTGCGTTTCCGTCGTAGTAGCCGCACACGTCCCGATCGATGTGCAAGACGAGCCTGTCTTCGAGGGCGGCTGGGGGCGCAGCCGACAGTTTGGCGTTCTCCGTGATGCTCTCATGGAACGTCAGGCAAGAAGTGCCTTCGTCGAGAAGCAGGAACTTTCCTCGCTCAGCGTTGATGAGATGTTTCTCTGTTTGAACGACGAAGGTGTAGAGGGCCTCTGTCCTGATGCTGCATCCGCCGAATGTGAACAAGAGCACCGGGAGGAGTCTTTGCAACCCCGATGCTGCAATCAATTTCAAATTCTCCATAGCGGTTACACGGCCGACGTGCTCCAAAGTTCCGGCCCGCGTACACGGTAGTTGGGCAAAGCTGCGAGTCCGGACGTGCTCGAGTGGCGTGTGCTTGAGCCGTGTGTGTTGCGATCGACCTTGTAACAGCGTGTGCGCGCCTGTTTAACGGCTGAAGGCGCCGAGGTCGATGGGCTATGCGCCCAGGCGCTTGGCTAGGGGCCAAGCAGGTCCTACGTGCAGGCAGGATCGGTCGTCGCTTCACAGCCAAGGGACTCAAAGGCATCCGCGCACGTCGTAATCTCGGCATTGGTGGCCGCTGCACAAATCTCGTCACTGGCGGTGGCGGCGGAAGTGTGGGTCGTATCCGCATCAACACGGCGAAAGCTGCGCAGGGCTGCCTTTGCAGTGGCGATTTGTCGCCGGAGCCCTCCTTCGGCTCGCTGGCCAACGAGTAACACGGCTGGCCAACGACTAACTGGCCAACGACTGATTAGCCGAGCAGGTCGCGGATCGGGGGAAGCCCGTAGGCCCTGGCGGAGGAGCGCGCGGCTGGGTCGAGTTCGGCGACGATTTGCCTCGCCTCGTCAGCCTGGCCGAGCTGTTTGAGCGCGGCCGCATGATAGAGCCGAAGCTGCAGTTGCAAGGAGGGAAACTCGGCGCATTGTCGACGAACTTGGTTGATCTGCTCGAGCGCCTGTTCGCCATGCTCCTCTTGCAGCAGCATCGCTACCTCGAGAAGCTTCTCTTGCACGCCGAGCATCGGCGAGGCGCTGGCGGGCAACGTCGTAAGCAAGTTCCGCGCTTCATCGAGCTCGCCACGTCGTAGCGCTACCGTCGCCCGCGCGAGGCGCAGCGCAACACGCTCTTCGACATTCGTTGGCGGTAGGTTGACTTCCAGGGAGGCGTCTGCAGCGTCGAGTTGGTCGTCGGCGCTGAGCAGTTCTGCCAAAGCGAGTCGGACGCGCAGAGCTCGCCCTTGCCACGCCTTGCCGCGGCGGCGCTCGGCTTGCGCAAGCGCCGCCCTGGCCTCGTCGATGGCTTCGGCGCGCGACCTTTGTTCAAGGCCGGCGCTCAGCCACCGTGCGATGTGGCGGTCGAGGGGATCTCCGCGTCGCCAAGTAAACCAGCCGAGGGCCAAAAAGGCGACCGCACCCAAAACGTAGGCCAGCCAACCGAGGCCGAGGGGGCTGAGCAGTCGGTCGGCAATGATCATCAGCATGATGACGGAAATCGCGCGTAAGAGGCGTTGCAGCATGATTTAAGTCTCTTCACTAGCCTTTCGCTTCCAACCAGCGATTTGCAAGTCGCAAATCGGGTTACGCGAAAGAGCGTTCATCGCGGTCTTTTGGCTCTTCACTAGGCTTTGTTCCGAAACAGCGATTTGCTTATAGCAAATCGGTTTCTCCCTCAAAGACCGTTCATCGCGGTCTTTTGGCTCTTCAAGTCTCATACCTCCCCCGGCACCCATTGAGACTCGATACGGTGGGCGTGGGTGTAGATATTGGCGCGGCCTTGGCGTGCGAAGCCGACGGCGCAGATTTGAAAGGCATCGGCGAGGTCGATGGCCAAGCTCGACGCCGCCGACACGCTGGCGACGATCGGCACGCGAAGGACGGCGGCTTTATGGATGATCTCAAACGAAAGCCGGCCGCTCACGACGAGCAGCCGTCCGGGTCCGAGTTCGCCTCGAAGGGCGCGGCCGATGAGTTTGTCGACGGCGTTGTGGCGTCCGATGTCCTCTGCGCAACCTAGGAGTGTGCCGTGCTCGTCGAAAAGTGCGGCGCCATGAACGCCGCCGGTCTTCTCGAAGAGCGGTTGGTGGTGCGGGAGTTCTGCCACGCATTGGAGCAAGACACGGAGTTCGACCCTCGCATCGTCCGTGATCGCTTGTTCGCGAGCGAGTAAGTCGGCGATCGATTGTCGACCGCAGACCCCGCATGAAGAACTGACGAGCGACCCACGGCGCAAG
Organism: uncultured Polyangiales bacterium; assembly: GCA_964487255.1. Lineage (GTDB taxonomy): Bacteria > Myxococcota_A > Polyangia > Polyangiales > CAZAQV01 > CAZAQV01. Next base: position 115,597 of record CAZAQV010000005.1, read on the forward strand.
CGTCGTTCGGGGTCGAGCGCCACGCCAGGGCCCGGCGAGACGTCGATCACGTTGCCGAAGCCCGCTTCTCCGGGCCGACCACAGTGCGCGACGGTTCCCACCTCGGCGGCGCTTTGGATCACGCCCTCCGCGCGTAAGAACCCGAGCGCCAAGTCGTGGTCTTGGCCCGGCGTGCGCATCGTTGTTGCCAGGGCATCGCCGGCCCAGCGGATTTCGAGCGGCGCCTCGACGAGCACGTTATCCCGACGAGCCCTTTGCCTACGGGCGTCGATTGCCACGATGGCACGCTCTGTGTAGCCGCGCGCGCTCATTGTTGCGTTGGGTCGATGAGCAGCAGTTCGTCTTCGAGCAAAAGCCAAACCCGTCCGCTTTGGTCGATGTCGACATCGATCGTCTCGCCCGAGTGTTCCTTAGGAAGCTTCACGTTGTGCCAGTCGCGACCGTCGAAGCGGGCGACGCCGCCTGGGCCCGCCAGCCAGACTTGACCTGCATGAGTGGCGACACGCGTCGCTTTGGTCGTCCGCGCAACCTCGGGCAGTTTGAAGTCGAGGTCCCGGTTGTCGTAGGTGCCCGGAGCTCCGGCTGCCATCAGCCACATTCGTTCGTCCGATGCTCGCACATCGTAGACGCTTTCGCCGGGCACCCCACGGGCCTGACCGAAGACGACGACCTGATCGTCACCGATGCGCACCGCGCCAGAGAACGTGGCGAGCCATGCGAAGCCGCCTTGCCCGAGGTCGAGGTCGAACACGTTGTCGGGAGCGGGTTTGCTCACCGCGCCCTCGATGACCTCGATAGCGCGATGAAAGGCGACCGGTTCGCGGCCGTCCGCGGGCAGCCAAAGCACGCCTCGGGGTACGTCTGTGCCTTCTTCGGTCAAGACCCGCAGCGCGACCCAAATATCGCCTTCGGTGCTGAGGCCCAGCCGTGTGATGCTTGCCAGTCGAGTGCCGCTCTCGACCGTGCGAGTGAGCTCGAAGGTCTCGCCTCGAAGTTCATAAATGTCGAAGGCTGTTTCTCTTTGCGGATTCAGGCCTGCTGCGATGAGCCGGTCACCCCGGCTGGCGAGCGATTGCACCCGGACTCCCTCAGGGGCTCGTAGTGGCGAGAAAACGCCATTTTCGAATACAAGGATCTCTGCGTTTGCGCCGACCAGCATTGCGCGTTCTCCTTGGTGAGCCAACGAGAGCCGGTAAGGGCTGCCCGTCTCGGGGACCAGCGACCGCGTTCGGTAGTGCTGGCCCTTCTCGGAGCGCTGGATACGCACGAGGCCTTGATGCGGGGGAGCCAAAAACACCCCGCTCTGAGCGGTGTGCACCGTGGGCGTGCCGGTTGGTGACGGACGCTCAAGGAGTAAGAAGCGAAGTTCGGGTGCTTCCGGCGGTTCGCTGGGCGCGTCGACGAAGCGCCGTGGAGTGTCGGTCGATGCGACCGCCAAGTGCTCGGCGTGTGCTCGTTCGACCGCGGCGACTCCAGGGGGAAGCCAGCGTGGTTTCCATGCGAGCACGCGATCTGGTTTTCCGACAGCAACAGGAACAGCCGCGGCACCTTCCCCTTCGGCCGCGACGTCGATGATGAAGTGCCCACCTGTGGTGACCAACCAAGCTTGATGTGCAGAGTTCGTGGCGGCCAACCCCAAAACCTCGCCATCAAAGGGCAAGCTCGTGTACGACACCCAAACGCCGTCACGGTAAAGCGCGAGCTGGGCGCGGTTGCCGGTGGATAGCAGAGCAAGCGCTTCGCCGTTCGTCAGTGGCGCGAGTGACGTGACGAGGACTTCTTCTCCCGGACTCAGCTCGGCGATGGCCTGGCCGTGTTCGCGCGCCGTGTCTCCTGAGAGCCGCAGTAGCGAGCGCCCACGGTCACCGACGACCCAAAGGTCTTCTGCTTGGAGATAGAGCGCATCGCACGAGTGAAGGTCGAGCTCACCCGCGAGCCACCCCTGTGTAGGGTTGTCTTTGGTGCGTAGGACTCCACGCTCGGTGCACGCAACGAAACCGCCCTGAGGTGCCTCGGCGAGGTCGACAATCGTAGCTCCCAGGGAGACGCTCTTCACGTCGCGGTACGCAGTGCGAGACCAGAGCACATCGCCCAGCGCGGCCAGTTCCGTTCCGTTCTGTGACCGAAATACGGCGTGCACGGGCCCGTCCGGGAGCCAGTCGGCCTTTTGTACCGCGCCGCCCGATTTGGAGTAACCAAACAAGCCGAGGTTTGTGGCGACCCACACGCGCCCGTCCGTCTCCATTACGTCGAGCACGGTCTCGGCGTCGGTCAGGGCAACCACGTCGCGTTCGGTGTCGTGCGCAACTTGAACGACGGTGGGTACGGTCGGTCCAGTTGCCAGATGGGTCGGGCCGCACGAGGCCAACCCTAGGGCGAGCATATAGACGAGCTTGGGAGACACGCGCGGCCTCACGTCCAGGAGCCTCGCTCGACGGCTTCGAGCACCTTGCCCGCGAGGTCCTCGCCGCAAAAGCGTGCGGCTTGCTGGATACCTGTCGGACTGGTGACATTGACCTCGGTAAGCTTTCCGCCGATGACGTCAAGTCCGACAAAGCGTAGCCCATCGGCCTTGAGGCGCGCCCGCATGGTCTCGATGATGGCGCGATCAGAATCGCTCAGCTGCGCTTCGATCACGCGTCCGCCGACGTGGATGTTGCTGCGCAGGTCGCCGCCTTGTGGCACGCGTAAGATCGCGCCCAGCGCTTCCCCATCCATCAGTAAGATGCGCTTATCGCCCTCGGAGACTTCGGGAATGAACTCTTGCACCATCGCCAGGCGTCGACCGTTGATGGTCACCGTTTCGACGTGGACGTTGAAGTTCGGGTCGCCGATGTTGAGCGCGAAAATGCCGCCGCCGCCGTGTCCATCCACAGGCTTGATCACGCCTTTGCCACCGACGCGCTCGATGAACGTACGAATGGCAGTGCGGTTTGAAGAAACCAATGTTTGAGGCATCCATTCTGGAAAGTGACAGGCGTAGAGTTTTTCGTTGGCGTCACGAAGGCCCTGCGGTCGGTTGACGACTTGCGTGCTCGCGGGCAGGTGCTCAAGCAAGAGTGAAAGCCACAGGTAGTCGTCGTTGAACGGAGGGTCCTTGCGAACGAAAATCGCGCCGAACGTTACTCCTGGCAGCTCCGTTGCAGCCTCTAACAGGATCGGTGGGTTGCTTGCGCGGGAGGTCTTTGCGGGCCGAGCGAGTACTCGCAACGCGCCGCGGTCGAGCGCGAGGTCGTGATGTTCGGCGAAGTAGATATCGTGACCGCGCTTTTCTGCGGCTTCCATCAATGCGAACGTGGTGTCCTCGTTGACGATGACCGTGGACACGGGGTCCATGATAAAAAGCACGTTCATAGCGGCAGACACTAGTGGGTAGCACTCCGCTGGCAGCTGAGGCAAGCTCGCCGCCATGACCGCTGGGAAGCCTAAGTTTGTTATCGGCGCACTCTTTTTTGCTGCCATCACGTCGAGCGCTTACGCCCAGGAGAGCAAAGATAGCCATGCCAATGTCAGCGTCTATCGCAACTATGCCGTGGCTGCAGACCACCCGCTCGCGAGCGCTGCGGGTGCCGAGGTGCTCGAACAGGGTGGCAGCGCTGCTGACGCTGCGGCGGCGACGATGCTTGCGCTCGGTGTCGTCAATCCTGCCTCCAGTGGGCTCGGCGGGGGCGGCTTCGCGCTCTACTACGACGCCAAAACAAAGGAGATGACTTTTCTGGACTTCCGCGAGATGGCGCCTGCCGCCGCCAACAAAGAGATGTTCAAGGACCAGAAGGCGGGCGAAGGACCGCTAAGCGTTCCGTCAATGTACGGTGGGCTCTCGTCGGGCGTGCCTGGAGAGGCGGCTGGCATCGAAGAGATGCTCAATCGGTTCGGCAAGGTCTCGCGAGGGAAAGTTGTCGCGCCGGCGCTTCGCTACGCGTCGGATGGGTTTGCGGCCAGCGAAAACCTCGCCAAGGCATCGAAGGCGTTTGCGGCTCAGCTCAAAAAGGACCCCGTGATGGCGGCCTGGTTTGAGAGAGGGAAGGACGAGATCTCCGTCGGGCAAGTGATCAAAAACCCTGCTCACGCACGCACGCTTCGGCTGCTTGCGGCGTCGGGTGCCCAGGCCTTCTATCGCGGTGCGCTGGCGCGCGAAATCGCGCGGACGAACCGCAAATGGGGCGGCGTGATGACACCCAAAGACCTCGCGAACTACAAGGTTGCCATTCGCAAGCCATACTCGGGAGAATACGTCGGTCTGCGGTGGGTGAGCTCGCCACCGCCGAGCGCGGGTGGCTATACGATGATGGCGAGCCTGCGTTTGCTTGAGCGCTGGATTCCGAGTTCGCAGCGTAAGGTTGGTGGTGCGCCGCTCTTGCACGCGTTCGCCGAGTCGTGGAAGGGGCCGTACCTCGACCGCGCGACCTACCTTGGTGATCCAGACTTCGTCGAGATTCCCTTCGACAAGCTTACGGCCGATGCTCGCGTCACGGAGCGCAGAAATGTGTTCCGAAACGCGCTCGCGATGGAGCCGCAGATCTTTGATCAGCCCCTCAACCCAGGTGACCAGCGGGTCACACAGCCCGACAACCCAGGCACTTCGCACCTTTGTGTGGTCGATGGCGACGGCAACGTGGCGAGCGTGACGACGACCGTGAACCTGCCCTTTGGTGCGCGCTACACAGTGGGTGGTGTCGTGATGAACGACGAGATGGACGACTTTGCATCTGAAGCGGGTGCGCCCAACGCCTTCGGCTTGCCCGGTGGAATTCCGAATCTGCCGGAGCCTGGTAAGCGTCCGATGTCGTCGATGTCGCCGACCATCGTGCTCGACGGCCAAGGCCGTCCCGTGTTTTGCGGCGGTGCATCCGGGGGCTCACGCATCATCACCGCAACGCAGCAAGTGGCCTGGAACGTGCTGGTTCGAGGCGTGCCGCTCGCGGAGGCGATCGCTGCGCCGCGCGTGCATCACCAGGGCTTGCCCAACACGCTGCGCGTCGAGGAGTTCGCGACGCCTGCCCAAGCCACGCTCGATGCGCTCAAAGCGCGCGGACACAAGATTGAGATGGTGCACAACAACGCCAACGTGCAGGCCATCCACATCACCTACAAAGACGGCAAACGCATGCTTCACGCCGCCAGCGACCCGCGCAAAGGCGGCGCGCCCGCGGGGAAGTGAGTGTCGAGGGGAGCTG
>CAZAQV010000005.1:120873-260257 GCA_964487255.1 uncultured Polyangiales bacterium
CGAAGAGCCAAAAGATGGAGCGACCCGCGCAAAGGCGGCGCGCCCGCGGGGAAGTGAGTGTCGAGGGGAGCTGGTGCGATGAGCGGTCTTTGAGGGAGGAACCGATTTGCTAAAAGCAAATCGCTGTTTCGGAACAAAGCCTAGCGAAGAGCCAAAAGATGGAGCGACCCGCGCAAAGGCGGCGCGCCCGCGGGGAAGTAGCCTCTACTCTTCGGGCATCTTGGCGGCACGCACGCCGACGAGCTTCTCGATCGGGAAGCCGTCTGCATCCGTCTCGCCGGTCCGCGCAAACTGCCACTCGCCAACGTGACCATTACTACGGTCGATCGAGATCACCGAAGTTCCCTGTTCACCGTATTCGAGAAGCAGCGTCTGCTTCTTGCCGTCGACGACCTCGGATACCTCGAAGTTCTCTTGTAGATCACCGACTGCTTTGATCTCGACGTCGGGTTTTACCCGCGCGGCGAGCATCATCGCGAAGTTTTCGTGGACCAGGTACTCGGTCATCTGCTCGTAGCCTTGACCGACCGGGTACGCCTCGGAGCGCTGTTCATCGCCTTGTGCGGTCTTGAAGACGAAGAAGCCTTCATTGCCCTCTTGCTCGAAACGCGCATCAAGTACCGTCGTTGCATCGCCCATCGAGCCATCCTCGTTCACGTCATACACGTCAATCTTGTTGCTGGCCCAATCGGGGGAGGACTCGCTGCTGATCGGTGCACGGAGCAACTCGTTGCCTTCTTCATCCGTCACGACCGCCAGGCCTTGCCAGGTGGTGCCGTCCTGTGATGTTGGTGTAAGCTGTAGGGATACGAACGCCATCGAGCCATCCGCGTAGGTGATCGGGTATGAGCGGTTGCGGTAGTACTCGCTGTCTTCCCCCAACATCGAAGCATCTTCGGGTGAGAGTCCGAGTCGCTGGAACACGTATGTGGAAGGGTCGGATGTCAGCGCGTCCTCTTCAAACTGGTAGGGTGGGTCGACCAGGTTGGTGAGGCCGAGGCTTTCAAGGCTCATCAGCGGCGCTTGCCCATCGAGCGCGCCATTTTCGGGCGCAACCTCGCTCGGTGTGCTCTCCGGAGCGGCTTCTTCCTGAGCAACCGCCACGTCGTCTGTGGCTTTGCTTGCACCACCGCCGATGTTGACGTTGAAGAGAGATAAGCCCGCGACGATCGCAAGACCCGCGGCGACTACTGGAGCACCCATGACTCCGGCGACGGCGGCAGCTGCGCCAAGCGCAACCGCGCCCAGGATTCTCAGTCCTTTGCCATGCTTCTTTGGGCCACCGAAAGTATTGCCGTCTGCGCCCGCGGCAGGCTCGTTTGCGCGCGTATTCTCGTCCGCCTTTGAGCCAGCCACGAGCTCAGTTGCCTCGTCTTCGTCTTCGCCCTCGATCGCGTAGATGGCACCGGTTTGTGGGTCGATAATTCCCGCAGCGCTTCCGTTCATCATGACGGTGCCGTCCGCGAGGATCTCCGCGCCCTTCTCGAAGGTGATTCCGTCTTCGCTCACCGAAGCGACCAGCTTGCCGTTGACCGTCAGCTTGCCGTCCTCGTCGATGCCGCCGATTTGCTCGCCTAGGGCGCCCAGGACGCTCGTGCCAGCTTCTACAATTGAGGTCTCTTCGACTTCGCCGGGAGCGATTCCAACTTCCATCGTCGGGCTTGGAGTGCCGCCGCCCTCGTCGAGCCCCGCGAAAGCATGATCACCAACCATGGGCAACGCGGTCGCCGCGCTGGCCGCCTTGTCAGCGATCGCCAACCCACTCGCGCCGCCAAACGCGGTCAGTGAGGAAACCCCAGCAAGGCCGACCGCGACCGCAACGATCAGGTAGCCGGTGGAGCTATTGCCTGACTGGTTGCGAAGCAAAGAAGGCGCACGAAGGGAAAGCCGATTCGTCATGTTGCACCGTCGATGCAGGATCCGGGCCACGCTGGAGCCGCTACGAAATAGGCGATCTTTGAGGCTCAAGCGCTTTAGGTGGGGTCAGCTAACACCGATCCAAAAGCGGGATCCAGCGCGACAGTCCTCAGTGCAAAAAGCGTACGATCCGCTGTGTTTAGGGGCAGTTGTTGGGGGCGGCTGGGCTGAGCAGGGCGCGCACGAAGTCGGCGCTGTTGTCGTTGGTGTCGCTGCCGGCGGGGCAGCGAGAGAGCCCGCGGTCGTCGCCCAGGTCGCCCGGCGTCGAGGAGCCCTCGCCATAGCCGGCGATGTCGTCTTCGTACGCGACGGCGTCGATCAGGGTGCCGCTGCCGTCCTCGATTTGAAGAACGTCGGGGCCGTTTTGTAAGGGTGTGGTGTGTACGAGACGTGGTGTCGAGCTGGGCAGGTTCGCGAGCACGCTGCTGCCCTGTTGAGCAAGCACCAAGAGCTGGCCTGGCGCGAGCGCGGTCACGCCGGTGCCGTTTGCGAGCTTGGCTGAAGAGAGAGCCCAGCGATCAAGCTCCGGGTTGTTCGATGCTCCGTTGATGTGCACCAGATCAACCCCGCGAAGGTTGATGGAGCTACCGGAGCGATTAAGGATCTCGACGAACTCCTCGAAGTCGTCGCCTGGGCAGTTGACCTCGATTTCGTTGATCACGAGCGCGCCTGGTGCGACCGGGTTGGGTACGGACGCGTCGGGGACACTGGCGCTCGCATCGGGTGTGCTCAGCTCTGCGTCGGGGGGCGCGGTGCTTGCATCCTCGGTGTTTACCCTCGCGTCAGGCGCGTTCGCATCGGGTCGGGAACTCGGAACGGAGGCGTCTGCGCTTGACGAGGCGTCCTGCGTATCGGTTTGTTTTGTGGCGTCGTCCTGCGGCGATGCATCGATAAAGCTGTTGGTGTCGGCGCCGTCGCGTCGTCCACTCGCACAACCGGTGAACAAAAGCAGGGCGGAGAAAACACACAGCAGGCGCAGCACCCGCGGAGCCTACCACGGAGCGCGCTCCAGCGGGAGGCGCTTCAGCGAGGGACGTTCGATGACGTCGAGGGCGCGCTTTGAGCTTGCTGCGAGGCGCTCGAAGACTCGGTCGGTGCAACTTCCACGATCGAAGTGCTGGCTTCTGCTTCGACGAGTTCGAATACGGCGTCGACGGACTCGCCGTCCGCGGGCGTTTCAGCCATGGGGTCTTCGACGATCGAAAAGCGCCAGTACGAGCTGGTCATCGGGACCGCGTTGTTCTCTAACTTTTCGATATCGACCTGGGCGCCTTGGATCTCGATGTCCTCGCCGTCCATGGTCAGCGCAGCAAAGGTCTGGGATTTACCAGGCTCGACCTGGTCATAGACTTGCTGCATCGAGGTCTCCTTGTAGTTGTTGAAGTCGAGGCCTGCTTGCTCGGCGGCGGCAAAAGCCAGGTTGCTGCCATACTGCTCAAGCTCCTCGGCTGTCATCTGGTAAGCAAAAACGGACTCTGGTTCTTCCGATCCCGCGTGCTCAACCACCGCGTCGACACGGTAGCCGTCGGTGTCGTTGCCTTTGATGAAGACGCCCAGGACATCCATTTCGCCGTTTTCGTTTTCGAAGGTCAGGGTTGCTGAGCCATCAAAGTCCGCCTTCTTCGGGTCGATGCCAAGCTCGGTCAGGACGCTCTCAATGTTGGTCGTACGGTCACCGACCTGCATGCGGTAAGGCCAGCTCTCATCGTTTGCGACGGGCGTCCCCTCGGTTTCTACTTCGGAGCGTTCCACGTCGGTGATTTTCGCGGCATGCTTTGCAGTGTCAGGACGGTTGAAGCGAGCGATGCGCTTGATATAGCGCCAGGTGTCCTCCGCCGCGTCGACGGCACCGTTCCAGAACATGGAGGCCACGGGGTAGCTCCAAAGCCCGCGGTAATCGCTGAACTCGTCGCCAAACAAGCGGTCGACTTGGGTCTTGTCGTAGACGAACGTGCTCGCGGTCTTAAGGGCGTTGAGCGCGGTTTCGCCCACGGCCATGGCGCCAGAGACCGCGCCCGTGATGACGGTCGAGAAGGCATTCCAAGCTCCACCGACGATGCCCGTCAGCGTGTTGCCGATAAAGTGGTCTCCGGTTACCCAGCGGAACGCATCACCAACAAATGAGTCACTGACCCAGCGTGCAGCATCACCGATAAACGAGTCTTTGACCCAGTTGGTCACCGCGTGAAACGACCCAGGGTGGATGTCGTGCCAGGCGTCGAATCCGAGCACCGCCGTTGCTCCGACCAGGCCAAATGCCGCGTAGGGAGCGACCGCTGTGCCGATGCCGGTGAAGGCACTGCGCAGAAGCCCCTTGGCGATCATTGCGCCTGTGACGCCAAGCGCGACTTTTCCGACGCCGCGCCAGAGCTTCGAACCGTGGTGTTGCTGTGCGCCGTATGAAGCGGTGCCAACGTTGCTGTCGGCCGTGGAAGGCTCGGGCGCCTCAGAGGGGCCGATCTGCGCGCCTCCGTTGGCTGCAGCACCGGCCTCCGTTTCGAGAAACGCCTCTTGGGCGGCATTGGCATTTGCGCCGACGTCAGGAAGTGCGGAGCTCGCGCTGGCTGCTTTGTCCGCAATGGTGAGGCTGCTCGCGTTGCCGAACGCGGTCAGTGACGAGATGCCGGCCAGACCGACCATGACGGCCAATGCCAAATAGCCGACCGAGCTGTTTCCAGCCTGGTTGCCCATGAATGAGTCGCGATAGACGGAGCGCAGTCGATGCATGCCGTCCTCTTACGCATGATCTGGGCCAGACTCATTCGTAAGCAATATCAGTGACAAAGAGAGGCTTGACCCCGACTGGCAAGAACAGTCGATGGCTACTCGGGATTCTTGGTCCCAGGTACGAAACGTGCACGAAGGCTTCGATCGCGTCCCGCGGGCACGCCGCTCGTTACAACTGCCGCGCCGCGGGCGCGCCTTTTCATGCGGATCGGAGGGGCCTACCATGGTGGCTGGATGGGGGACCGGTTTTCGATTGGGCTGATGTCAGGGGCGAGTGCGCTCTTGCTCGCCTGTGGTGGCGCGCTTCCCCCAACCCAAACTCCTTCGTCAGATTCGACACCCGAGCACTCGCCGGAGGCGTCGAGGCATGATGCCGCTGGCGTGGCTGATGATTCAACGTGTCCGCCCCTTCGAGCCCAGCCCGAGCGGCCCAACCACCAGTCCAAGAAGCTCTACTTTGATGTGCCGGAGTCGACGATGCTGGGCCCGATGCTGCTGCGCGCGGATAGCAAGGAGCCTCTGCGCGGGCCGAGCTTATTCGAGATCGAGTTGATCTCTCCGACGGGGCAAGTGCGCACCCACAAGTTCTCCCATCAAAATGAAGTCGAGGTCTGCCCCAAGTGTCTGCCCTCCGGTAAGGACGACAGCGCTTGTCGCAATGTGCGCTGCTATTGGGACTCGGTCGGCGCGGCGCGCGTGCAGCTTCCGCACGAGTTTATCGACGAAGCTGGTGAGTATGTGCTCACGCTACATCACCCTTCCACGGGTGAGAAGCTCACGAGGCGGATGGAGGTCGGCAAGGGCATGCAGCCCGAGTGCAGTGCGCTGCCCGAGCAGATTGGGAGCTATCAGCGCGAGAACTGCACCTCCGCGATCGTTCCCATCGGGGCGCGTTATTGGGGTACGCGGGCTCGATATCAGCGCGGTCAGTGTCGCGCCAATGTATTCAGTCTTCGGCTCTCGCAAGCGCAGCGGGTGATCTTTGACTCGGGTTGGGGCAAAGCCAAAGCGGTGAAATACCCGGAAGGTACGGTGCGCCGCATCGAGATCGACGAGGGTGTACTCAGCGCTTGGTTGGCGAGCGAGCATGCCTTTTTCGTCGCCACCGCAAAGGGTGTGGCCGGACACGAAGAGGTCGTGCGTGAGCTTCTCAAGCAGCACCCGCCGCCGGTGAAAAAGAGGTTTGTCATCCCAGCGTGCCAGGCACATGAAGCGATTGCGATCGCCACCGAGTCGCGTAAGGAGTTGCTCAGAAAAGCGAGCGTGTTCGCTGAGTACGACGGAAACCAAGTCATCGGGGTCAAGCTCGGAACCATCACCCAAGGGCGTTGGTTCGAGCGGGCACACTTTCGCCCCTATGACGTGGTCTACAGCTTCAACGGAAAGAAGATCGACAGTCTTGAGCGCGTCGAGGCCTTTATCGCCGCGCTCAGCAAACCAGGAACGCTTCGCGTCGTGCTCATGCGTCGCGACTTCCCACCCAAGTATCCGGGCGGAGTGCGCTGCCACACCCTGACGCTGAGCGCACCCTGAGTGCGCGCGAGTTAGATCAACATCGAAGTGGGTGACTCGAGCATGCGGCGCAAGACCGAAAGGAACTCTGCGCCGATCGCGCCGTCGATGACGCGGTGATCGCAAGAGAGCGTCATGCGCATGCGTTTTCCGACAGCAAGCTCGCCGTTTTTGACGACGGGTTCTTCGCGCAGGGCGCCGACGGCGAGGATCGCGCCTTCGGGCGGGTTGATAACCGCCGAAAAATCCTCGATGCCGTACATGCCAAGGTTCGAAATCGAGAACGTGCCATCGCTGTACTCGTCGGGCTGAAGCTTTTTGTTGCGCGCCTTTTCTGCCAGTTGACGAACCTCTTGGCCAATCTCGCGAATGCCCTTTTGGTCGGCACCTCGGATCACGGGCGTCATCAAACCCTCGGGCACGGCCACCGCGACGGAGATGTCGACTCGGTTGTGAACGACAATGTTCTTGTCGGTGTACGAGGCGTTGGCGCGTGGATAGCGTTTGAGCGCCATCGCAACCGCCTTGATGATCATGTCGTTGACCGAAACTCGGTCCGTACGCGAAGAATTTCCGGTAGTATCAGAAATCCCTTCGGCACTTCGCCTGCCTTCTTGACTCTTCGCCAGACGGCTCCTCGCGGCACCGTCCTTTTCAAGTTCGGCGTTGATGGCCTTTCGCGCCTCCATGATCGGCTCGGCATCCACGTCGATAGTCAGGTAGAAGTGCGGCACGGTCTGTTTCGACTCGGTGAGCCGGCGCGCGATCGCTTTGCGCATCTGTGAGAGCGGCTCGAGTGTGGGCTCGGCAGACTTGCCTTGCGTCACGCCAGCGCCTTTTGCTTTCGCTTTGCCTATGGGAGCAGCTTCAAGGTCGCGTTTGATGATGCGACCGCGTGGTCCCGACCCCTCGATTTGCGAGAGGTCGATGTCTTTTTCGCGCGCAATCTTTCGCACGACGGGCGAAGCGAGCACACGACCGTCCGCGGTGCGAGCTTGAGCGCCGCTTGACGGAGCGCCCTTATTCGCTTGGCTCTGAGGATCCGCTTCAGCTTGATCGTCTGCGTCCCGATCAGCGGCGTCGTTCGCTTCGTCGTCAGACTTTTGTTCGGACTTCGACTCCGGCTTGGGAGCGGGTGCGCTGGCGCCACCCTTGGCCTTTTCGATCAAATCGGAGATGTCCTCGCCTTCTTCGCCGATGATGGCCACCGGCGCGTCGGGCGCTAAGGTGTCGCCTTCGTCGGCGAGAATCTTGAGCAGGACGCCTTTGTCGAACGAGCGAAACTCCATCGTCGCTTTGTCGGTCTCGACCTCGGCGAGCAAATCGTCGATCTCGACCGAGTCGCCCTCTTGTTTGCTCCACGAGGCGAGCGTGCCTTCTTCCATCGTGGGCGAGAGCTTGGGCAGTCCAATAATCTTGGCCATGGCGGCAGTGTTCTCGAACTCGCTGCCGCACGCAACAACTAGCGCGATTCCACGAGATTGCCCATTCGGTGTGGGCCTACAGGCACTACGTTGGCACAGGTTGACACGCCAAGGCCTCAGCAAACTCGCAGAATTACTTGAAGTTCCCTTGGCCCGATCCTTGCGAATATCCTGCTCTCATGATTGGAACGATGGGCCCAAGAGTTATGCTGATGGTTGTGGTTTTGGCGGCGAACGCGTGCGCCGCTGAATCTCAGATCGACCTCACCCGATTTGATGAAGTGGCCTCGCTAAATTGTGATGCCCTCAGCGGGTCGACGCTTGAGCATGTGGAGTTTTGGAGCTGTGGCGGCAGCCCGGTGCCGTTCTTTGAGTGTGGGGAACGGTGTGTTGGAACCCAATGCGATGGCGTCTATGACGTCTTCGAGGTGCCGCTGTGTCTTGGGGTCGATCCAACGACATACCTGGTCTTTGATGATGGCGAGATGGCTTCGACGGATCACAGGGTGTTTAGTGAGCGCATCCTTCCCCTCTCGAGCCCTGACGAGGCGGTTCTGTTGGCCGTCGCCCGAAGTCGCGGCGTCACGCACATTCGAGAAGTTGAGGGCGGATACGAAATAATCTTTACGCGCACCACCAGCGACTGCGCTCCGGTGATCGTAGAAAGAGTACTCGAGTTTCTGAGCTACGATGGCGGACACAAAGAACTCGCAACCGAGGAAGTGTCGCGACAAGACAACGTTTGCCATTAAGGATGCGCGCTGGCTACTTGCGGTAGAGAACCTTGTTGACCGAGGCGATGACGCGATCGACGGTCGGTAGCACCTGTTCTTCGAGGTTGAGCGCGTAGGGCATCGGTACGTCGAGGTTGCTCACGCGCAGTACGGGCGCGTCGAGATGGTCGAACGCTTCGCGCTGAATCAGGTCCACGATCTGTGCGCCGGGGCCGCCGTAGTGCCAGTGCTCGTGCACGATCACCGCGCGGTTGGTCTTGCGCACGCTCTCTTTGATGATGTCGTGGTCGAGCGGGCGCAGCGTGCGCGGGTCGACGATCTCGACGCTCACCCCGTCGGCTTCAAGTTTCTCGGCGGCGTCCATTGCCGTGTAGTACGGGCGTCCCCAGGCGATGAGCGTCACGTCTGTGCCTTCGCGCGCGACGCGGCCCTTGCCGATCTCGATCACTTCATCGCTGTCTTCGACGGGCACTTCGCCCTTGGCGCCGTAAATAGTCTCGCCTTCGAGGAAGATGACGGGATTGTCATCGCGAATGGCGGCTTTGAGCAACCCCTTGGCGTCGCGCGGCGTCGAGGGGGCGATCACGGTCAGGCCTGGTACGTTCGAATAGAAAGGCTCGACCGCGTGGCTGTGCTGGCTCGAAACCTGGCGCGCTGCGCCGTTGGGGCCACGAAACACGATCGGCACTTTCACTTTGCCACCACTCATCTGGTAGATCTTCGCCGCGTTCTGCACGATCTGGTCGAAAGCTACGAACGAAAAGTTCCAGGTCATGAACTCAATGATCGGACGTAGCCCGGTCATGGCCGCACCGATGCCTACACCCGCGAAACCAGCCTCGGCGATGGGCGTGTCGATGACGCGCTTCTCGCCATACTTGTCGAGCAGTCCTTGCGTGACCTTATACGCGCCTTGGTAGTGGCCCACCTCTTCGCCCATCACGAAGATGGTTTCGTCTCGCGCCATCTCTTCATCGATCGCTTCGCGAATCGCGTCTCGGTAGCGCACCTCGCGCATACCCTCGGTCGTCGATGGTGCTGACTTTGACGATTTGCCATTGGTGGCACCGTTGCTCTTCGACTCCGCCTTTTGCGCTTCAGCCATGTGCGCCCTCCTCGTCCCAGTCGCTTCCAGGCACGCGTGCACCCGCCACCACGCTCTCCAAGACCACGTCCATCTTGGCGGGCTCGCTCTCTTCGGCGAACTTCACGGCCTCTTCGATCTCAGCTTCGATCTCGTCTTCGATGTCGGCCAGGTCGTTTTCGCTGGCGCCGTTTTCGAGAAGCTTTTTGCGCGCCAATGCGACAGGGTCGCGCTTTTTGCGTTCTTCGAGCTCTTCGCGCGAGCGGTACTTGCCTGGATCGCTCATGGAATGCCCGCGAAAACGGTAAGTGAGAATTTCGATCAGTGTGGGACCTTCGCCCTTGCGTGCGCGCTCGACCGCTGCGCCAATGCCCTCCTTGACGACTTCGATGTCGTGGCCGTCAAATCGTTCTCCCTGCATGCCGTAGCCCTGGGCCTTTTTGGTGATGTCTTCGACCGGAGATGTGCGCGACATCGGCGTGCCCATCGCATACTGGTTGTTTTCGACCACGACAACGAGCGGTAGCTTCCAAAGTCCAGCCAGCGAGCAGGCTTCGTGAAACCCGCCGATGTTGGTTGCGCCTTCGCCGATGAAGCAAATCGTCACGACCTCTTCTTCGCGGTACTTCGACTTGAAGGCCGCCCCCGCGGCCAACGCAACGTGACCGCCCACGATGCCGTAGCCGCCGAGGAAGTTGTTTTCGAGATCGAAGAAGTGCATCGAGCCTCCGAGCCCATTGGCGCAGCCCGTGGCCTTGCCAAAGAGCTCCGCCATGGCCGCCTTGGTGCTCATGCCGCGCGATAGCGCGGTGCCGTGGTCGCGATAGGTTTGAAACACATAATCTTCTTTTTTAAGTACCGCCGAGGCGCCGACCGCGATCGCTTCTTGCCCGATGTACAGGTGCAGAAAGCCGCCGATCTTGCCTTGCGCATAGGCGCGGGCCGCTTCTTCTTCGAAGCGCCGAATCCGATACATTTGCTTGTAGTGCTCGAGTAATTCGCTCATCCGCGCTGCCTCATGGTTTGGGGTGCCTCTAGCATGGGAGGGGCAGCATAACGGAGCAGGCAAGTTGCGCCAAAGGAGATCAGAGCTGGGACCTGCGCGGCACGTGACCGATCCGATCTTGGGTCAGCGCACCCCATGCCCCAAGCAAAAACCTAATGATAATCAGCTCATGGCCTCAGCACGACGCTTGCTTGTTGTAACCGACGTGTCGTTCCATCATGCGCTTGTGTTGGGGATTGTAGCTGTGGCCGGTGTGGTCGCGCTCACGCCGCTTGGGCGCTCTGCTGAACAGAGCATCGTGGGCAGAACCTCTGCGGAGCCGACGCCAACATCGTCAGTGGTGACGCCCGGCGTGACATCATCGAGTCAGGCGATGGGCTTATCGTTGGTGCGCCGTCTGCAGATGCCACCTGTTGAGCCAGCGCTATACCTGCGTAAGGTGGCCGATGTTCCTTATGCCGGCGCTCTTGATGGGCATCTGCAGGCCAAGGTTGGTCGCCGCTTGATGAAACTCGACACCGAACTTGAGTTCTTGGAGCAGGACTTGTGGCTGTCCTTGAAGGCGGGAAGAAGGTCGCCGCTCCACAAAGACCTTGAGGACTTTGGCGTCTTTGAGTCCGAAGCGTTCGGACAAGTCGCGGAGGCGCGTTTATTTGAAGAGATTGAGGCGAACTACGAACGCGCGCTCGTTGGGGACCGAGGCTATCAATACCTCGTCGAAGAAGCGATGCAGCAGCGAAGCCCAGAGCGTGCGACCGTTGCAGAGTTAATCGAATGGATGGACCCGAAGCGTCTACAGCACAATCGCCTTTGGCGTGAAGATCGCGACATGCTCGCCTATGTCGAACAAATGATTGCGCAGCGACAAGGCGCGCGCGAGCGACTCGTCCAGCGGGTCAAGGACGCAGGCTGGGGACTCTGGGGTCCGCGGCCTGAACTTGCGGCCGATCTTGTGCGCAAGCTCGAAGAGAGTCCCGACCTCGTCGGGCCAGAGGGAGCAGGCGTGGCAACAACGCTGCGCAGCGTACTCGAGCGCGACGTCGATCTACGAGTCAATCACGTTGCCGAAGATGTCGCGATTTGGTTCGACACGAGTGCGAAACGATTCGTGATGGAGACACCTCCTAGCTGGCGGCGTCAAGCCGGAGGCGTACGCCGGGTTCGTGACATCGCTAAACTACTGCGAGAACTGATCGAGTACGATGGAAAGGAGCTTCGTTTAGACCTCGATCCCACGCCGCGCACTGTGGAACAAGGCATCATTCGCGTACGCAACCAAACCACGGCGTCTGAAATCGCGGTCGCGTATCCCAGGGTCCTGGCCAACCTCGACGCGCGGCACGCAGGAGCCAATTTTGCCGACCATCTGCTCGAAGCGATGCTCGATGATGCCGCAAGACGCGCGGGCAACTCGTTTTCGTTCGCGCAAGCCGACGCAAGAGCACCCGCGTGGCAGCTTGTGAGCCAGCTTGATGAGACACTTCGCAAAGGTCGCAGGCCAAGTGCCGAGTTGCTCGCAAAGCTTGAGAGCGAGGGCACCTTCGGCAGCCTTGAGCGCGTGCGGGTTGCGATCGACCGGCTCTTTCCTCCGAACGCGATCGAACACGCGGGCCGTTCCGTCTCGTTTTCGCGACCCGTATCCGGCACCCATTGGATGAGCGAAGCCGAAGGCCTGAGCGCAGCCGAACGCGCGACGCTCGAAGAGCTCCGCCACGTGATGCATGCGTTCGCAAACAACGAGAACGTCACGGTGCGGCTGCACTTTGACGACGTGCCAGAGTCGTGGTGGCTTGACGATGCCAAGGTGCTCAACGTGAGCGCCAAGCTGAGCGAAGCCCAGTTTCGAATGAAGGCGCCCAACATTCGCACCGCCCTACGTCAGCGAGGGATGTAGCGCTGCCTGCCGCGGAGCGGCTGCAAGGGTGATCAAAGCCCCACGTTCTGGCTAGGCTCCGAGCCGATCCAGATAGTGAAAACCCAACGAAAACAAGGCAGCGCTATGCATTTGTTGAGGCACGGCGCGTGCATACTCCATGGCGTATGGCGAAACTTGGGTATGTGACATGTATCGTGGCGGTTGGCGTCACGGGCGTTTGGGGCTTTCAAGCGCTCGGCCAAACTCTTCGGCAAGATCTTGTTGGGCTTGCGGAGGCGACGCCACTGGCCGCGACCAACGCAACCTCCGGGCCAAACCAGATCCCTAGCGTGGGCACAAGTTCGCTCGCTGGAGTCGCGACCAGCTTCGCGCGTAATCTAGAGCGTCTTGGTCAGCAAGCGGCCGAGTTTTCGAGACGCATGAGCACTGCAGCGGACCGGGTTATCGACGCGCACTATGCAGGGGACGCGGATGCGCTAACCCTAGCGCGCATCGAGAGGGAGACGATCCGAGCAGAAGTTGCCGCAAAAGCTGTGGAGCGGGATTCGATTGCGTTCGAGACGATTATTCGTTCGAACGAAATGTGGGGCACGTCTGAAAAAGAAGTTCGCTTCAATCGTGCGCGGCTCGCTGAGAACGCCTGGAACAGCTTTCTCGATGACGTCGCCGACCCGGACCACCCCGCCAGCCTGAAGCCGCTTTTGGAAGCACAACGACGTTCGGTGATAGGCGGCGCGGAGGCTTTTCTTCGCCGGCATCGCGCCCAACGTTATGATGCGGTTCGCTCACTCGAGTTCGGAGACGCGACCGACTCGAAGCTGTCTCAGTCTTTTCAGAGCCGCTTGCCGGGTATCGCGGTGCGCTTCACGCCCTCGGACGCCAAGGCAGATCCAGTGGTCGCCCGTTTCCGCCACACGGGTCCGGATCGCAGCGTCTTTGTCGACCTCGTGGGCAGCGCCGCTGAAGCGAACAAGCTCAACGACGCGCGTCTCAAGCGCCTGGTGGTTCTTCACCAAACCTTCGCAGAAGAACTTGTGAAGCGTAAGATCGATTTGGTGGTCGATCTGTGGGAAGGAGCTGAGGATCTGCAGATCGGTCGCGATCGAGTCGGCACCTTTGTGGCGATTGGAATTGACCACCCAACCCTCGTCGAAGCCGCGATGGACGGAATCGCGCGCGCCACGGACCTCTGATCTCCGAGGGACCCACGCCTCTTGAAGTGAGGCGATGGCTGGGCGCACAGGCTGTTCCCAATCTTTTCGCCAACGTCCTAGGCGGCTGCAGCAGAACCCAGGCTCCGGCTAGGTGCAGAGCCGATCGCAACCGCGAAAGTTCAAAGAAAACGGCTTGTGTTGCCAGGCACAGCACGTGCATAGAACAACAGGAGCGTGAGCGTCCCGTACCGATCGAGCGTCGATACCGCTTCGTTGCTTCGTGAGAAGCGCGGAACCACCAGCACCAGCTATTTGGTCTGCGCTGCGCTTTTGTTTGTGACCGCAGTTCCCGCGATGGGTGCGTTGGGCGGCTCATTCGAGGCCGCGCTCATTCAGCCGGTCACGCGGACGACCCGTAGGCCGAGGGTCGGACAGCGAACGCAAGCCGCTGCAACTTCTTTCGTCTCGCGGTTGCTGCGCGTGGATCTGCCTGCCGACCTGATTTTCGATGTCCGCGAAGCAGCGAGAGCGCTGGAAGTGCAACGATGGGCAGAGCTACCCGCCCAAGAGCTTGACCTGCGACTGGGGCATTACGAGCGCCACACCTTTCGACACGCTGCCTCCGCAGGAGTGGCACGGCGCGCGGAACAATCGGGGATCGATGCGGGTTATGAAAACAGGCGTCTAGCTTCTCAGATCCTTCGCGTTGTGGCTAAGCAAGAGCCGCCTGTCGGCGCGCCGAAACCTGTCGATTGGTCTGCTGCAAGACGTGGTCTTCGTTATATGTTGGCCGATGTCACGCCCTCCCTTGTCGAGCACTTCGGCGCCTGGCTAGAGCATAGCAGTCGAGCTTTTCCGCGCGGTGAGCGCGCTCTCGCAAAGCCCGGCTTCGAAGAGGAAATCGTTCAAATCTATGGCGCATTCGACGCTTTGAGCGCCACGACGGGCCCACACGCCGGGCAGGCGCTGCGGAGCTATTTGAGCATCGTCGACTTTGGCAACCGGCGGGCTCGCGCCTGGGGCTTTGACGATGCTTCACTCGAGCGCGCTCGGCGCACTTGGACCGAGATCGGCCCGCACGTCGATCAGCCGGACCTTCGCTTGAAGACAGCGATGCGCGGCAATCGCGTCATCATCGACGCGGCGCTCGCACAGCGCCTCGAGGACCTCCGGGCGATTGCTCGCGATCCACGGCTCTCGCAGCGACTGCGACCTGTTGTGCACAAGGCATTGTCGGACTTCGAGCAGGCCGCTGACGACTTGGCCGCGCTGTCCAACAAGCCCGTGTGGTCGAAGCGTGATGCGCAGCTCTACAACCACATCTTTGCCTATGCCGATATGCTCGCGCGCAATGAGCGAGCCAAGATATTGTTTCGGGCGCCAGACCATCCCGGTCAATTTCCGCTCGCCTCGGGATCGATCGGTTATCGCTCCATCCAAGAGCTCCTGGAGCATCCAGAGGCCATCCTGATCGAGACGCCCACCGGCAGCAAAAAGGTCGTCTCCGTCTCACCACCCTACGTTTTTGCAGTTCACGACTTGTCGCACTTCCACCGCTTTTGGCGCGGCTGGGTGGACAAGCCGGCATGGTTTGATTCGCTTCTGGACACGGTGTTGGGCTTTTCGAAAACGGATTCCACCCGCCAGCCCTTGCTCCGCAGGCTCTTTGCCATGGCATGGGAGGGCTTTCGCCAAGGCGGTCGGACGCTTGAAGACTTTCAGCGCCAACGTCTCGCACTGCCGGACGTGCCAGACCTGCTGGACCCGCGAGCCGTCGCCCGGGCGCAAGAGTTGGCGGCGGACTACGATTAGCGGGCTGTGTGCAAGATGCACAACAAAGCGGTAACTTCCGACACGGCGTGACATTTGAGTGACAATTGAGCGGATACGCTTTCTTTAGGCGCCACGTGGCTCTTGGCCAACGGTGCGCGAAGGAGAGCGCTCAATGGATTACTTCGTCATCGCCATGTACATGATGGTTCTCGGCATCCTGGCCGTCTATGGATTTCACCGCGGCCACCTCTTGTATCTTTACTACAAGCATAAGCGGAACATGCCCGAGCCCAAGGCGAAGTTTGACGAGCTGCCCGTGATCACCGTGCAGCTGCCCATGTTCAACGAGATGTACGTGGCTGAGCGGCTGATCGAGTCGGTCAGTAAACTCGATTACCCGAAGGACAAACTCGAGATTCAGGTGCTCGATGATTCGACCGACGAGACGCGGCAGATCGCGCTGGCCAAAGTCGAAGAGATGCAAGCACGTGGCTTCGACGCGACCTACATCCACCGTGTCGATCGCACGGGTTACAAAGCGGGTGCGCTTGAAGCCGGTCATAAGGTTGCCAAGGGCGAGTTTTTGATCGTGTTCGACGCCGATTTCATGCCGACGGCGCCCATTCTCAAACAACTCGTCCACTACTTCACCGACGAGAGCGTGGCCATGGTGCAAGCTCGTTGGGGTCACCTCAACCGCGAGTACTCGCTGCTCACCCAAGTTCAGTCCATGATGCTCGACGGTCACTTCGTCATCGAACACATTGCGCGCAATCGTTCGGGCCGCTTTTTTAACTTTAATGGCACGGCGGGCATCTGGCGCAAAGAGGCAATCGTCGACGCGGGCGGTTGGCAGCACGATACGGTCACCGAAGACATGGACCTTAGCTTCCGCGCGCAGCTCAAGGGCTGGAAGTTTATCTACGTGCCCGACGCGCTGGCGCCGGCCGAGATTCCGTGCGAGATGAACTCCTTCAAGACCCAGCAGTTTCGTTGGGCCAAAGGTTCGGCACAGACCGCCCGCAAGCTCCTCCCAACGGTGCTCAAGGCGGATATTCCGTTCAAGGTCAAACTCGAGGCCATTTTTCACCTGACGAACAACTTTGCCTACGTCTTTCTCGTCATCCTCGCCTTCTTGCAGCTGCCGAACATGCTGCTGCGAAAACGCCTCGACAACCCGGAGCTACTGCTGCTCGATGTGCCGCTCTTCGCGCTGACCAGCGGCTCGATCGTGCTCTTCTACATCACCAGCCACCGCGCGCTGTATCAGAACTTCTGGGAGGCCGTGAAGCGCCTTCCGATGATGATGGCGCTGGGCATTGGGCTTTCGATCAACAACACGCTCGCGGTGATCGCAGGTCTCTTCGGCAATGACATCGAGTTTGTGCGCACGCCCAAGCACGGCGTCACAACCGCAACCGCGCACAAGTGGAAGAAGAAGAAGTACCGCGCTGGCCGCATGCTCCACAGCATGTTCGAACTCGGGCTCGGTCTATACTTCGTCGCGACGATCGGCCTGGCCATTGTGACCGGCTCATGGGTCAGCATTCCCTTCCTCGTGCTTTTCATGGTCGGCTTTCTTTACGTCGGATCGCTGAGCCTCTACCAGAGCCGCTGAGCCTCTACCAAAGGCGCCGCGTGGCCGAGCATTCGCAGACCACAGCAGGTGGCTGGTTTGTAGGCCGGCTGCTTTGTGGGGCTGGACTCTAAACGCTGCAATATTCGGGAGTTCTGCAATTGGAGGCGTACCTTTGCGCGGGCATGTCTTTTGCTGTGCCTATGCGTAGGATCGCATGCCTACCAGCAACCATAAGCGGGTGGCCCAATCACGCCAAGGGCAGGCGATGGTTGGCGCCACGCTCCTGAGCGTTGTCGCCATCGTTGCGCTCAGCTCGTTTGTTATGCTTGGTCGGAGCTACGTGCGCTCGCTTCTGGATGGCAGTACCTCTGCTTCTCCCAAGACAATTCCCTTGCGCGAGCTGCAAGCCCCCAACCTGTCGTCGACCTCTGTTCACAACCTTCCCGAGCTGCGTTCGACATCAGCGAGTGCCTTACAACTGCTCGGAGGTATCCTTCGTCGCCTGCCCGACGGGGCCACGTCCGTTTTTTCGAGAGTGGATGATCTTCCATCGCCCGGAAGCGACCTTTATCGCGTCGCGCAGCATAGCTTGGCTGAGCAACTTCGAACTCAGGGGTATGCCATCGTAGACTTGCGTGCCACCGACGCCATGCTCGGGCGCTTTCGTTTTTCAACACCGCATCAGGAAACCAATGTTGCTCGCTGGTTCGACCAATTTACCGATTTACCTGAGCACGGGATTCGTCTGCGGACGGGGCAGCGGGCAACGCGCAAGGAGGAGAGTGCGCTGACGACGGGTACTTTCCATTGGCATCCCGACAGGCGACGCTTTACCGGTCTTTTTCAAATCCAAGCCGGAGGTACGCAAATTGCCCCTGCGTCGGTGCGTTGGGAGGTTTCTGCCTTCGAGGAGCTAGCCGATCTTTCGCAGCGTGTCTTCGCGGGTCTTCGCAACAAGACGAACCTCTCGTCGATCGAGCAGAAGCAAGCGCTCATTGCCCGCTACTGGGACGAGCTGGAGGCGGCTCGACCTGGTCTACGTGCCACGCTCGATGAAGGCTCGGTCTTCACTGAACCGGGGGAGCTTTTGGTTTTTACCGGTCGGTCGAGTGACCCCGGAGGCGCGAGCCCGCGGCCCTTCGGTCCGCTACTGCACCGCCGACCCGCCGAACACCTCAACGCGCGACGCGTGCTTTGGACCCTTCGTGGCGATGAGATCCACATGCCTTGGCTCGAGAACTGAGTCGCGTTGGGTACCGACAGGTGCGTTCTTGGTTTGCTCTGACACAGGGGCTTTGTCTGCCTCTGCCTACATTGAATTAATCAACGTTGTGCACCAGACTTATTCAAGATGAGGGGTGCAGTGATAGTGCTTGGGCTGGTGTGTGTCCTTTCAGGGTGCGGACGATTCTTCTTTGAGAATGGGTCAGGCACAAACACATCGTCGATTGACGGCGATGGACAGTTGCCTATTTTGCAGGGAGACGCTGCACAAGTCGCGGATGCTGCTTCCCTTATCGATGGAAGCGGCTCGATCGACGGAGCCTTGCGCGATGCCCAAAGCATGGATGCCAGCGTCGGGATGGATGCCAGCGTCGGGATGGATGCCAGCGTCGGGATGGATGCCAGCGTCGGGATGGATGCCAGCGCCGGCACGGATGCATCGGGCCCCTCAGGCGATGCGATGACCGCGAATTGCCCCGGTTTTCTTTGGCCAACCAACAACCATTGTTACTACCTCGCAGCTCCGAGCGGAGCGGGGACATGGAATCCCAACGCGTGTGGTCCAAGTGCCTGGCTGGTAGCGTTTTCTTCGTTGGCGGAGAACGAAGCGGTGGCGCCCTTTTTTACCGCATCGGGATTGGTGTGGATCGGTCTTAGTGACTGGGTCACTGAAGGCCAGTACGTGTGGTCGAATGGTGAGGCCTTCAGCTTCACAAACTGGCGCCCGCGAGAGCCCGACAACGGCCCGATGAACGAAGAGCACGACTGTGTGGCAATGGATCCGGTCACAGGATTGTGGGAGACGTACCGATGCGGCCGCGCGCTTCAAGCGGTTTGCGAAAAACCTCTGTAGAGCGCAGCGCCTCCTCGAAGCTTGGCGAGAATTGCTTCGGCGTGCGCCAAAAGAATGGGCGCACGCTCTTGGGGAAAGAACGTGCGCCCCGGACGGGGAAGAGGGGATAAACTAGCTTTCGCGCTTCGAGGCGAGGCGCCTTTTCTTGGCCTCGATGCGACGGATCTGGGCGTTCTCGTGAGCCGCAGTCTTCTTGTCGTCACGAAGTTCGAGCTTCTTCTCGATGATGGCTTTGCGAAGCGTCGTTTGCGCTGCAACCCGAGCCTTCGCGGTGCCTTGCTCGACATGAGACCGAGCTTCTTCTGAGCGCTTGTGCTTGCTCTCGGTGCTGCGACGGGGGAGCTTGTTCCAGCGGCCACGGTCCGCGACTTTGCGTTCCTCAGACGTCATGTTGCGAAACGCTGCGCGGTGTTCTGCAAACGCGGACTTTTCTTCCGCACGCAAACCACGGTTTTCGTCCGTTACGTTCGCGGCCTTGTCGGTGGTTTGGGTTGCCACGGCGGATACTCCACCGAACAAAAGGGATGATGCGAGCATGGCGTGGATGGGGTTGATCATGGTGTCCTCGTTTCCTGCGGCCGTGGGTTGCGCCGCATGGAAGTATCGACGCGCGTCCGTCGCACTTTGGTTCGTCGTCGCTCGTAAAGTTATGTAAACCAGCAAAAAGACAGTGTTTGCAGCGCATGAGCGGCGCCGCTGTCGTGCATTGAGCAACGACAGTGCCGGAAGAAAAGACCAATCATCACAGGCCCACCGGACAGATCTGGCAGACGCCTGGTGCGATGTCGGTGTGCGGCGGAGCTTGACGCACATTCTGATCGAAGCGCCGAGAGGCTAGTATGAGAGCGTGGGTGTACGCTTGTCGCAGTGTGCGAAGCAGCAGATGCGTTCGGCCGCGTTTCTAGGAAGCGTGGTCGCGCTCAGCAGCGCAGCACTCGGCTACCTCGTGACACAGCGACCGCTCATTGGATTCGCGCTGTTTGCCATCGCGACCTTGGGTGAAATCGGCACGCTCTATGCGATCCATCGCATTGCCACGAGTGAAGCACGAGCGAGCCAGCTCGCAGCGCGCGACCCGCTCACGGGGCTTTTGAACCGACGTGGACTGGAAAGCGTCGTCGAAGCCCAGTGGTCGATCGCGAAGAGTTTCCGGCACCAGGTCGCTGTGCTTGTTCTCGACCTCGACGACTTCAAGAAAGTCAACGACGAGTTCGGGCACGATGTGGGGGACGCAAGCTTGGTCGCAACAGCGCGCGCGTTGCGGCGTTGCGCGAAGCGCGACATGGACTTCATTGCACGCACCGGCGGTGACGAGTTCTTAATCCTGCTCAGCAATACGTCCCACGTTGAGGCCAAGATCCTTTGTCGCCGGGTGTGGCGCGAGATTGCGATGGCCGGAGCGGAGAGCGACACGCAACTCACGGCAAGTGTCGGGCTCGCCGTTGGCAAGCCGTTTGAAGTCAGCTTTGAAGAGCTTTTTCGACAGGCCGACCAACACCTGCTTGCGGCAAAGAACTCAGCAGGAACGCACGTTTCAGGCGACCGAATCTCCGTTGTGGACGCTTCGACCGAAGCGGTGCTGCAGGTGTCTGGAAGAGAGAGCACCAACAGCTAGACGGGGGCGTCTAGAAGAACACTTGAGTCTGCAGGCGTGCGGTGTGCTCGTCGACGGCTTGGCTAAGCAAGGCCGTGTAATTCACCTGGATCTTGAAGTTGTGTCCCACCTGGTACCAACTGAAGCCCGCTGTGAGTTCGGTACGGTCGAAGTTGTTTGGCCCCGCGTTCAGTAGAGACCAGCTTCTTCCTGCTCGAGCCGCGAGTTCGAGGTGTTCAGACAAGCGCACGCCACTTTGAACGAAAAACCCATGCCGATCGCGGCGCAGCGCCTCGGCGAGGACCAACTCGGTCTCGCTTCCATGCTCATCAACCGTCTCCCGGCGAAGATACTCTGCGGTGAGGGACCAGCCGGACCAGTACAGCCGGATGTCGCCGGTTAGCTGCAGGTAATCGAACGTCGCATCTTCAAAGAACTCTCCCTGCGTGCTCCGTGTACGGCGCGAACGCGCGTTGTAGGCCGCTGCGCCTCCAAGCACGAAGCGCACGCGCGCGCTTTGCGTGGGGTCGCGTTCATCGCCATCGTTGAAGCTCCCGGTCGGAAAAATCTCTAGCCGCCCTACGTACAAAAAGCCCGTGTCTCGATTGAGTCGGTTTCGCCCATCCCCGGAAAAGACGCCCAAGTAATAGCGCATGTAGTCGGGGACGACGAAGCCGAAGACCTGCACGCCGATATCTCGATCGAGGTTGAGCTCATTGGTGATCGCGGCGCGTTCAACCAACTGTAAGCGAGAAGACGAGGTGACGCGCTGACGGCTGAAGGGAACCTTCATCTGACCGAATCGCAGGTTAAGGCCGTCGCCAAAGTGCCAAGTAAAAAAGGCGTCACGAAGTGGTACGGGGCTGTCGTCTTCGAGGTCACGATCTGAAAAGCCGAGCTGAATGTAGTAGCTCAGACGCTTGCGAAGAGCGTGTCCCGCGATCAGAAGGCGCAAACGTCGGATCAAAAAGCCGGCGGAGTCTGATCCCGGGGCGGCGAAGCGGCCAAGAGCTTGGAATTGACCACGAGCACGGAGTTGAAGCGCAAACCCATCGGACGCGGTGGCGAACAGGACACCCTTGCCGAAGGCCCCGCGTGTTTTGAGGTCGTAGCGGCCGTCTTCATCGGTTGGGCCGTCACCTTCTTCGATGATTTCCACGCTCTCGAACTGGTCATCTTCGGAGTAGGGCGTCTCGATCGACTCGTCGACATCATCGTCGTCGTCATCGTCATCGTCATCGTCGTCGTCGTCATCGTCATCGTCATCGTCATCGTCGTCGTCATCGTCATCGTCGCCCAATGCTTCGTCGACCTCGCCGTCGATGTCTACCTCGTCGTCCTCCTGTGCCTGGACCGCAGCGCCCCAAAGCACAACCAGGACGCCGAGCAATACGCCAAGAGACTTGAGGGAAGCGCTGCGACTCGTCACCGGCCTGGTCTAAAGGGCCGTGATCCGCTGCGCAAGGCTTCTGTGGCAGGCCGCTCAAGCCAAAATTCAGCTCGCAGAAGACTTCCTAAATAAAGCCCGACTCTTTGCCGATCTGGCGTACCGCGGGCAAGAGTGAGTCGTACGCGGCGGCGTTGCAGGCGAAGATGCCGTGATGGTTCTGCATGTCGGCCACGGTGTAGTCGAAGTCGGCTCCCGAGAGGTCGGTGAACACCCCACCAGCGGCGCGAATGATCGCTTCGGGCGCGCAGGCGTCCCAGCGGCTCGACTTGTCGGTGATGTGTACGTAGAAATCGGCTTCCTTTTCGGCAATGCGCCCGCATTTGAGGCCGACGGAGCCTTGGACGACTTCGTTGGCGATGCCGATGCGCTCGATCAAGGTGTCGAGGTGCGGCGAACGGTGTGAGCGCGAAATGACCATCGTCATGTCTTTGGAGTCGGTCTTTTTACTGACGCTGAGCGGCTTGGCGATCCCGTCGACGCGAAGGTTGGCGCCCCAACCCTCTGCGGCCTCGTAAAGTTTGTCGGTGGCTGGCTGGTAGACGACACCGACTTTGGCGTTACCTTCGATGGCCAAGCCGATCATCACCGAGAACTCACCATTTTTTTTGATGAACTCTTTGGTGCCGTCCATCGGGTCGATAAACCAACAGCGTCGCTTCTTGAGCGCCTCGCTTTGATCCGGAGACTCTTCCGCGACAACCCCGTCGTGGGGAAAGTTCTTGCGAATCGCATTGACCAAAAAGTCGTTGGCTTCTTTGTCGGCAATCGTGACGGGCCCGTCCGCGCCCTTCGACTCGAT
The DNA here is from genome assembly GCA_964487255.1 of uncultured Polyangiales bacterium. Lineage (GTDB taxonomy): Bacteria > Myxococcota_A > Polyangia > Polyangiales > CAZAQV01 > CAZAQV01. The sequence goes on from CAZAQV010000005.1 coordinate 143,580, forward strand.
GTCGTAATCGGTATTGTAGTGCTTCATCAAGATCTTGCCGGCTTCGAGTGCGAGTTCGCTGGCGATCATGACTTCGCGCACAAGTCCGGCGCCTCCTGCGACCATCGTGCGTTTGTTGTCCTGCATCGCAGCGAGTATGCCGCGAGGCCTTCGACGCCGACAAGGAAGTTTTTCCCTAGCAATATTGTAATCTGTGGGGCGCCACGGCAAGGCAGCCGGGGAATGCGCCATCGAGGTTACGGCGCAAGCGCGGTGGGCTTGCAAGACTTTCATCGTGGGTATGTCACACACGCAGTGGGTTGCTTCGCCGACGGCAATTGGGTTCTTGCTTTCGGTGGTCGTCCTCGCCAGTGGCTGCAACGGACAGCTCGGCTCGATGGAGGAGGCCGACGGCGTGCCCGACCCGAGCAATCCGAGCGACCCGGACAATGTCAACGACCCAAACGATTCAGTCGTGACGCCGAGCGACCCGGGGCCGAAGTTGGTCGACGGGCGGATCCCACAGCGGATCTGGCGACTCACCGATGCGCAGTTTCGTGTGGAGATGCGCGTTTTGTTCGGCGACGACGTGCCAGATTTGGGGACGCTCGGTGAGGGCGTTCCCAGCCACGGTTTTACCAATGGGTCGTTCGGCCTACAGATCGATCAGGTCAGCGCGGCCGATGTGTTTGCGGTAACCGGTGCGTATGCGGAGCACGTTGCAAACAATGCCGGTTCGGTGGTTTCGTGTGCGGGCGAAACCGCGGGAAGCCGCGCATGTGCACGTGCGTACTTAGAAACCCTCACGACGCGGGCGTTTCGCCGACCCGTTACCGCTGCCGAGGTTGACTCGCTGATGGAGCTGTTCGATCTAGCCAGCGAGATTAGCTATGAAAAGGGGATCGAGACGGCAGTACATGGTGTGCTCAACGCACCCGATTTCTTGTATCGCACGGAGATCGGAACCGGTGCCGGCGTACGGCGGCTTACCGAGTACGAAATCGCATCGCTGCTCTCCTTTGTGCTCACGGGCCGCTCGCCCGACGCGATGCTCCTGGACGCTGCTGCTGCCGGGCGCCTATCGGAACCCAGCGAACGACTCGCGCAAGCTGAACGTCTCCTCGCGAGTTCTCAGTCTGTCTGGCGAACCTTTGGTCGACAATGGCTCGACATGCCGAGACTCAAGGAAAACGGTGGGGCGCTTGCCGGTGCCATGGCAGAAGAGTCGGAGCGTTTTGTGATGGAGACCATCTTGGCTGGCGACGGAACATTCGACGCGCTTTTTACGTCGACAGCCGGCTGGCTCACGCCCGAGATGGCCGACCACTATGGTGTTTCATCTTCCGGTGCCAACCAGGCTGTCGACCTTGGCGCGGAGCGCTCCGGGCTACTAACTCGTGCAGCGTGGCTGACATCGCACTCGCGCGCGACCGACACCTCGATTGAGCTTCGGGGTCACTTCGTATGGTCAAACCTGCTCTGCAATGTGATTCCCCCACCGCCTGCTGGCGCGACCGCGATGCAAGGAGAGCTCGTTGGTCCCGACGCTACCAAACGAGAAATCGTCGAGGCCCGCGCTGCGCTTTCCTGCAACGGCTGCCATCAATACATGGACCCGATCGGTTTCGGCTTTGAGACTTTCGACCAAAAGGGCGTGTATCGCGAGGCGGACCAAGACGGCGCGATCGATCCAGAGGGTACCGTCCCCGACTTTGGTTCGTTTGCCAACGCAGCTGAGCTGAGCAACCTCATCGCGCAAAGTGAGATGGGACGGGCTTGCTTCGCCGAACGTCTCTCGCAGTTCTTGCTCGGCGCGCAACTTGGAAAGCCAGACGAAGTCGAGTGGCTCAATCAGGCTTACGCCGATTTTATGGCCGATGGCAGAAATGTGGAGGCGCTGGTGCTCGGGCTCGTCTCGCACTCGGCGTTTGTGGAACGGGGAGTGTCACAGTGAGCAAGAAACAGAACTCTAACTACGGCGTCGCATGTCCTAGTCTCTACCGTCGCCGCTTTCTGACGACGATGAGCAAGTACGCGGCTTCCTTGCCCGTTGCCGCGGCTATCCTCAAGGCACGGACCGTTCATGCGCAACAGCGCCCCGTCCGGGTCATCGCGTTCAAGACCTTTCACGGAAACAACCGCAACTGGTGGGTGCCCAAGACCACCTCCGGTCAGATCCCAGGCGGGACCGACGTTGACATGTCCACGTTGATCCTCGACTACGCGGACGCCACGCTCCGCCCGTTGCACGCGTTTCGCGACAAGATGCTCGTGCTGGATGGTCTCGACCATTGTGTTGTGCCCGAGTACGACGGAAGCCACGGTCATAACGGTGGTCCCACAGCATTGACAGGTTACGGCTACAACGTCTCAGGTCCGTCGATCGATCAGCTCATCAGCGAGCGACTGGGCAGCGCCGCAGGCCGCGCGATGGTACTTGGCGCAGACGCAGAATATGGCGGCTTCAAGTCGACGTTCTACAACCAGAATGGCAATGCGATTCGACCTTCTGAAGACGCACGACGCGAGTATGACCTCGTCTTTCAAGGGTTCACGCCACCAGACACCAACCCGACACCAACACCAGAGACGCCCGCGGTCAGTCAGAACGCACTCTACGCGGCAATCCTCGACAAGTCCGCGACGCGCATCAACGGCCTCCGAACAGAGTTGACCGGCAGCGAACGCGAGAAGCTCGATGCCCATCTGGCAGGTCTTGAGCGTCTGAAAGCTCAGTTCGCCGAGACGGGCGGCAGTACGAACCCGACTGGACCGGTGGAGTGCAGTCCGACGCAGCCGCCGAGCTCGAGCGGCAGCGGAAGCCGCGCGTCGATGGAAAGCAAGATGACGTCGATTGCCCATCTGATTGGCCAAGCCTTCGCCTGTGACTTATCGCGCGTAGCGGGTGTGCAGATCGGCGGTGACTGGATGTTTCCATTCCCCACTCTCGAAGCCGACTTTCACAACACGTGCACGCACACCGTTCACACGTCCGGTGGAAACGTAAACACCTCCGTCAAAGACCGCTACGTCGACGGCATGCGGTTTTGCGCCGAGCAGGTTGCCAAGGTTTTGCAGGTACTCGATGTGCCGGACCCGGCCGCGAGCGAAGGCACCCTCTTGGACAACACCGTGCTTTTTTGGACCAACGAGGTGAGTTGCACTGGGATGCACGACGACGATTGGATGACCATTCCAGCGATCATTGCGGGCGGCGGCGGCGGAAAGATTCGGCAAGGCCGGTACCTTCGGTTTCACGAACCTTGGGCCGGCTATTCAGGCGCGCGACCTCAGAACGGGACGCCGCACAACAAGGTGCTGACCTCGATCTGCCATGCCGTCGGTCTCACAGATATCAACTACGTCGGCGACCCGCGAGCAGCGAGCAATAGTCGCTACCAAGGTCCGCTCAGCGAAATCATGACGTAGGGTTTGTCGTTTAGGTTTCGTCGCCGACTGTTGCGGGTTCGCGGCTTGGGTCTTTGGGCGTCGCGGGTGGAGGCTCTTTGGGCAGGTTTCGAGGGGGCGTGTCGAGAGGTTGTGCGCCGGGCATTTGGTCGTGTAGCGATTGCTCGCGCACGCGGTCGAGACCCGCTTGAATCTTGTCTTTCCATTCGCTCTCGATGCCCGTTCGCTCAAGCATCATCATGGTCAGCTCCCAGTAGCGAACGGCGTGCTTGACCAAAGGCGCGATCTTCTTGCGAAGCTCTTTTCGATACTCCTCTTCGTAAACGGCCATCTCTGCCGCGCTGAACTCAAGCTTGGGTGGCGGAACCGGCGATTTCGAAATGTCCTGATAAAGTAGGTCATACATCGCGCCGATCTGATAGCCCGCTGGTGCGGCCCATTCGGCTAGCGAGTAGCGCATCGTATTGAAGTATTCGGTTTGCGCTTGGAGCATGAAGGTGGCGCGGCGTTCGAGTACTTGGTGCTGTTGCTCGGCGTTGGTCTCTGGGATCTGAATTTTCTCGGCTTCGATGCGGTACGTCTCGGCAAACACATAGTTCGCAGCGGCAGCGAAAAACTCGTCCATCACGCGCTCGTTGTCCGGTCGGCTGCGATAGTAGCCAACGGCGTTACGGGCGGTGCGTCGCGCCTCCGGTATCATACCGAGCCCGAGCTCGTGCTGGGATCGGCGGGCCAACGCTTCGATCTTTTGGTCCGAATCGAGGTCGCGAATCTCGAGCAGCTCCTTGGCAATTTCTAACCCACGCTCGTGGCGTTCGAGCGAGACATAGAGGGCGGCAAGCTGAAAGCGTGTGTGCAGGGTGTCCTCGGAGCCGGGGTGTTCACGCAGCAGCCGCTCATAGAACTCGGCGGCCGCTTCGCCCTTGCTGAGTTCATGCAAGCACAGTCCTGCGTTGTAGAGCGCGGGCGATGCCCATTGTGTGTCGGCAAACTCGTCCGCCACCTTCTCGTAGTAGGGAATCCCTTCCTCACAGCGGTTCTGCTTTCCAAGCTGGTAGGCATGATCGAAAAGGTCCTCGGCGTCGTATACACCATCGGGTGTGACGACCAGCGCATCCATCGTGATCGACTGCGGCTCGGATGCGCCTTTGCCGACCTGTGCACCACCGCAGCCCACCCCAATGAGCATTGAGGCCGCAAGCACGACCATGACAGAAGTGGACAGTGCGGTTGTGTCGTCAAGTGCAACGGGACGCGAAAGGTAGCAGACGGGCATCATTCTTATAGACGACGACGTGCTTCGAAAGTTCCCACGAACATCGTCCAGCCAAGCTTGCCACAAAAATGAGGTGGATCTGTCCGGCAGAAGGTGGGATGAAGTGAGCGCCGATGTTCTTTCGACTCGCGCTTGCGCTCGCGTTGGGCGCCACCCTCGGCTGTGGGGCCCCGAGCACCAAGGTCGGGCGCCCGGTTCGAACGCCGGACATGCAGCGTATCGGCGAGCTGGGCTATGCGGCGCGCGCGCCGGCCGGCGCCCGTTCGATGGAGCTCTGGGTTCGGCTGGGTGCCTTCGATGCATCACCGCCGCAGCGCGCGACGGCCCTAGCGTGGAGTTTCGAAACCGAGGCGCTCAAAGCATCCGTCTTTCCGTTTTCAACCCGCTTCACTTGGTCGTGCGGTCCCGACGAGCCCTTTTCCTCGTGTGCCGAGCGCGGTCTCTCCGTGCTCCAAGGGGCGCCGGAACGCTACGATGTGGAGGCGATTCGTGCGCGCCTTGCTGCGGGACGGCTTGCGGCCGCCTCGTCGAATCCAGATGCCCGCGAGGCGCTCGATGCGCTTCTGCGCGAACTATTTGAGGAGCCGTCCAAGCTTCGCCCGCTTGGCAAGGAGCCCGATGATGTCACGCTCAGCGAGGCTGCGCTCGCTGCGCTCTGGGAGCGATATTATGGAGCGAACAACGCCCTTTTGGTGAGCTATGGTTATGACGTGGAGGCGCACGTGGGGCTTTCGACCGCCACGCTACGACGGGCTGACGACCGCTTTTTGCAGCCCGATCTTGCCTTGGGTGAGGGTCAGGTACGCAGCGGCGAGGCTTCTCCCGGATACCGTTGGACGGCGGCCCTCTGCTCCTGTTTTGAGGCCGTCGCGCAGCTTCGAGCTGCCTTTCTCAAGTTGGAGCCGAGGCTTATCTCACACCTCATCGATGTCCGCGGCCACGGCTACCTGGCTGTCTTTTTGGGACCGGCACCGGAGCCTGAACACGGCGATTTTCTGCGCACCATGGTCTCAAGCTCACAGTGCCAAACCAAAGATCCCCTGATGCGCTGGCTAATTGGCGAACTCGGGCTTGACACGACGCGTTAGGATCCCCAAATCTCTGGCTCCATGAAAATACTCGTACCCTGTAAACCGGTCAGTGATCCCGACAACGCCAGCAAGATTAAAGTGGTCGATGGTGGCGCCGGCATCAGCGAAGAAGGTCTTGAGCGCGTCCCCAACCCCTTTGACGACTGGGCCGTCGAGGCCGCGCTGCGTCTGACCGAAAACGGCTCGACCAAGGAGCGTGTTGGTGAGGTCGTGGTGGTGACGATTGGAGATGCGAGCGCGACCCAGGTCATCCGCAAGTTCCTGGCCATGGGCGCTGACCGCGGTGTGCTCATCGAAGCAACGGATGCCGCGCTCGATGCTCCGACTGTCGCCAAGGCGCTCAAGGCCATCGTCGAAAAAGAGAGCCCTGACATGGTGGTGATGGGCAAGCGTGCCTCTGATGGCGAGAACAACGCGGTCGGACAGATGCTTGCGGAGCACCTCGGTTGGCCGCAGGGCTCTGACGCGATGCACATTGCAACGGCCGACGACGGGAAGACCGTGCAGGTTCATCGAGAGGTCGACGGCGGGGTCATCAAGCTCAAGATTGCCGGGCCACTCGTCATCACCGCATCGGATCGCATCGTTGGCCCCAACGCGGTCAAAAACGGTGTTACCCCCGACGACTTCGCCTATCCAGAGTCCGACTCCGGTCGCTTTCCTTCGATGAAGGGCATTATGCAATCGAAGAAGAAACCGCTCGAGCAGCTCAAGCTCAGCGAACTTGGGGTCGAAGCGGTGCTGACGACGACCTATTCGGACTATGCGCTTCCGCCCGCGCGCTCCGGACAAGCGACCTTCGTTGAGAGCGCCGACGAGCTCGTGCAGAAACTGTCCACCGAGGCCAAGGCTCTGTAAGCCGTTTGCACGGCGAAGGAAGGAAAAGAAAGATGACTGATATTCTCGTAGTTGCAGAGCTTGCAGAAGGTAAACTCAAACGTTCGACGCATAGCGCAGTCACGTTTGCCAAGACCGTCGCTGAAGCCAAGGGCGGTGCGTTCGACATCCTGGTGCTCGGCGAAGGCGCTGCTGCGGCAGCGGCCGAGGTTACGGGCGTGGGCGCGCGAAAGGTTCTCACGGCCGAAATCGCGGGTGGATACGTTTGCGAGAAGTATGCGCCTGCCATTGCAGATGCCGCAAAGGCGGGCAACCATAAAGTCGTCGTTGCCTGCGCGACGAGCTTTGGTGTGGATGTGATCCCGCGCGTCGCTGCCAAGCTTGACGCAGGCATTGCGAGCGACATCATCGGCGTAGAGACGAGTGGCGACCTCGCATTTCGCCGATCCATGTACGCCGGCAACGTCCTGGCCACGTGCAAAGTGACCACTCCGGTGGCTTGTGTCACGGTTCGCCAATCCGAGTTTGCTGCGACCGAGCCTGCCTCCGGTTCTTCGCCCACAGAAAGTGTGACGGTTGCAGCCGATGAGGCGGCATCAAAAATTGAGGTTCTTTCTGTAGAGCGCGTTAAAAGTGAGCGGCCCGACTTGGCGGAGGCGAGCGTTGTCGTCTCTGGCGGTCGTGCACTCAAGAGCGCCGAGAACTTCGAAAATGTCTTGGAGCCGCTGGTGGATGCGCTTGGCGCAGCCATGGGGGCCTCCCGTGCCGCCTGCGATGCGGGCTACGTCTCGGCCGACCTCCAAGTTGGGCAAACCGGCAAGGTGGTTGCTCCCAAGCTCTATATCGCTGTGGGTATTAGCGGTGCTATCCAGCACCTTGCCGGGATGAAGGGGTCGAAAACGATCGTGGCGATTAATAAAGATAAAGAGGCGCCTATCGCACAGGTTGCCGACTATTTTTGGGTTGCCGACCTTTTTGATGCCGTTCCAGCCCTTACCGAAGCCGTCAAAAAGCACAACGCACAAGGCTAGGCCCTCTCTGACCCAATTTATGCGTCCACCCCAGCGTCGAATCCCCGTGATGAGAGCCTTGTATGAAGTCTTGATCCGGCCACGGTTGGCCGGCTACCATGTCGACACAACTGGTTTTTTTCAGGGTGGCTCCATCGGAGGTAGTTTGCGATGGATGGGGCGCATCAAAGGGTCCGAAATGAAGTACGGCGCGGGGTTATTGCGATGAAAATTCAATGCGGTCAGTGTGAACGCAAGTACAAAGTGCCCGACGAAAAGGTCGGTGGCAAAGCCTTTAAGGTGCGTTGCCGCAACTGCGAGTCAACGATTATCGTGCGTCCCGATGGGCGGGTCTCGACGCGACCTCCAGCTGGTGCGGAACAGCCAGCCGTTGTGAGCGAAGTTCCCTCGTCCTCCCTTGAGACGACCGGGCAAGCATCGATTCCATCAGGGGGGTATGCGGGTTCAGAAGAACAAGCCGACTGGCACGTGGTCGTCGACGGTGACCAACAGGGTCCCTATGCGCCGGTCGTGCTGAGCGAAATGCTCACTGTTGGAACAATCGATTGGGACGCATACGTTTGGCGAGAGGGATTCGATGGTTGGCTTCCAGCGCGGGACGTTCCAGAACTCGTCGAAGCGATTACGGGTCAACCATACGATCCATCGTACGCATCCGACACGGGTGACGATGACTTCGCAGGTGGTGCTGCCGCCAGCGCTGCGGCGGGGGGGTTTGCTGCGACGACCGGCGACGCGAGTCTCGACGCCGACGTCGACTCCGCCATGGACAACGTTTTCGGTGGAGGCGGCGATTCCGAGGCCGAGGAAAGTCCGTTCGCGCCGTCCGCTGAGCACGAGTCTTCAAGTTTGGGCCGAGGCCTGAGCGACTCGCCCGCAGCCGGGGCCGGCGATTTTATGGATTTTGGTGGTGGCTCTTCGCCGCCTGGTGCAGGGGGTAGCTCGCGACCCGCTCGTCGCAGCTCGATCCCTGCGCGAAGCTCAAGACCTCCCGGGCAGTCACAGCCTCCGGCAGGCTCATCGCCCGCCCCGTTTGCGACGGGCGGCGCGGCGGCCGCAGATGAGAGCTCGATGACGGGTCAGCGCAACGAGAACTCGGTTTTGTTCTCGCTGTCGAACTTGCAGGCATTGGCCGGTCAGGAAGGTGCGCAACCCGCACCGGACCCAAGCGTGGGTCACGCGAGCGGGGATGCCTCGGGCTTGATCGATATTCGCGCCCTTGCTGGCGCAACGGGTGTGGCGTCAGGCGGAGGCGGTGGTACTGGCGGTTCGTCCGCGTCGGGCTCGGCAAGAGACGACGTGGACGATTTGATGTCGATCGGGACGGGCTCAGCTCTTAGCGCAAACTTGGCTGCGCCCGTTCTCTCCGCAGCGGAAGAAGACGGGGACAACAAGAAATGGCTCATCCTCGGCGGCGCTCTCTTCGCAGGCATTGTCGTTCTCGGTCTCATCCTCGCGCTTGCGCTCGGTGGCGATGACGACGAAGTTGCCATGGCGCCGGACCCGATTCCCAACACTACGGCGGCTACGGCCCCCACGACACCGACCGAAACGGCACAGCCATCCGCAGTGGCCGAGCCTTCTGCGCAGGAGGACCCGCTTGAGCACGAGTCCCTTGAGGACGACGAAGAAGAGGAAGTCGACGAGGCGGAAGAGAAAGACGACTCTTCGGGTTCTAGTTCCAGACGTCGTCGTTCACGTCGCAGCAGTGGCTCATCAAAAAGCGCATCGTCATCGTCCTCTTCGACGCCCGCAAAGACGGCGCCTGAGCCTGATCGAAAGCGCGACAGCATTGACGATTTGCTCGACGAAGCCACAGGTGGAGGCGGCGGGTCTTCGAAGAAGAGTTCTGGTGGCGGCGGCGGCGGCTCCTCGAACCTGCCTGACTCACCCAGCAAGTCTCAAGTTGTGTCGGCCATGAACGCTGTGGGTGGCAAGGTTCGGGCGTGCGGCCAAGGTCAGTCCGGCGTCGCGATGGTGAGCGTCAGCGTCTCGGGTTCTACCGGGCGTGTCAAGAGTGCGAATGTCTCGGGAAGCTTTCAGGGGACTTCAACAGGGTCTTGCATTGCACGAGCTGTGCGCAGTGCGAAGTTCCCGAAGTTCAAACAGTCGACCTTTACGGTCAAATACCCCTTCCGAATCTAATCCGCGGCACATTCGCACGCATCTGCGTCGTTGCTTGAAGCCCGCCGGGGACGAACCCGAGCGGGCTTCTTCGCGCCTAGCATCTGCGCACGACTTCACCGCGGATTGGCTGCGCACGTTCATCACAGCGGCCAGTTCGCACGCACCTGCGTTGTTGTTTGAAGCCCGCCGAGCATGCCTCGCGCGGGCTTCTGCACGCCTGGCATCCAAACACAGCTCAACGCCGGATTCGCGCGAGCATTTGCGGTCAACTATCGGTGTTGATCGGTGGTGTTCGGACGGTAACCGGGCTATGGCAGGGGGCATGGGCAAGTCACGGTTTATCGATGAACTGAAGCGAACGCATGATTGCGGAGCGCTTCGCGAGTCGGACTCGGGGAGCGAAGTGGTGCTCTACGGTTGGGTGCAGAATCGACGCGATCATGGGGGCTGCATTTTTATCGATTTGCGGGATCGCGAGGGGCTTACGCAGGTTGTGTTCGATCCGGCGATTGTCGAGGATCCGTTTGCGGTCGGGGACGCAGCACGACCTGAGTGGGTACTCGGAGTGCGGGGAAAAGTTCGCGACAGAGGTGAGATGCGCAACCCGCGCATGGCCACTGGCAGCATTGAGGTCGTCGCGCACGAGGCTGTCGTTTTCAACAAGAGTGAAACGCCTCCCTTCGAGATCGAAGAAGGTATCGACACGAACGAAGAAAAACGCCTTGCGTACCGATACCTTGACCTGCGGCGTCCCGAGTTGCAGCGCAACTTACGCAGGCGAAGCAAGCTCAACCTTTCTGCGCGAACCTTTCTCGAAGGTGAGGGCTTCACGGAGGTCGAGACGCCATTTTTGGTTAAGTACACGCCGGGGGGAGCGCGCAATTTCCTCGTGCCTTCGCGCGCCAACGCAGGCGAGTTTTATGCACTCGCGGAAAGCCCGCAGCTTTTCAAGCAGATGCTGATGGTGGGCGGTTACGAAAAGTACTTCCAGATTGTGCGCTGCTTTCGCGACGAAGACTTACGTATCGATCGGCAACCGGAGTTCACGCAAATCGATATCGAGATGAGTTTCATCAACCAAGACGACTTGTTTTCGGTCGTTGAGGGGCTGGTCTTCAGCATGTGGAAAGATGCGTTAGGCGTTGACCTGCGCGAACGCTACGGCGAGGGAACGTTCCCGCGTCTTCGCTTCGAAGAGTCGATGAGGCGTTTTGGCAATGACAAGCCCGACATGCGTTTTGCGCTTGAGCACATCGACCTGACCGAGCTTACAATCGAGCACGGCGGTGGCGGGGTGCCGATGCTCGAGCCGCTGGCAAGGAAGTTCACTGATGGCGACTATCGTCGCGATATTCCTCCCGAAATCGTCAAGGCGTTGGTCATTCCAGCGGAGCACGCGCCGTCACGCTCAGAGGTCGACAAGCTTGAGAAGTTCGTCAAACAAAACGGCGGCAAGGGACTTGCGAGAGCGAAGGTGGCTGAGGACGGCAGTTGGACACAAAGCCCGATGGCCAAGACCGTTCGTGACGAGTTTAGGCTCGCGATCAACGAAGCGGTCGGTGCTTCGGCGGGCGACATGATCTTGTTTCAGTTTGGTCCGGCAAACCGCGTGCACACGATCCTGGCGAACTTGCGGGTGCATCTCGCCAAGAAGTTCGGCCTGATTCCAGAAGTTGGCTCCGGCGGCGATTGGAACTTCCTATGGGTCGTCGATCCACCGCTTTTCGAGAAAGACGAAGCGAGCGGAACATTTGCCGCCGCGCACCACGTCTTCACGCGCCCGCACGACGCTGACGTAGAAAAGCTCCAAAGCGATCCGGAGAGCGTACTTTGCTACCGATATGACTTGGTGCTCAACGGTTTCGAGATCGGCGGCGGCTCCATTCGCGTGCACGACCCCGAGGTGCAAGCTCAAATCTTCAAAGTGATTGGACTCAGTGACGAAGAGGGCCGCGAGAAGTTCGGCTTCTTGCTCGACGCGCTCAAGTACGGTGCGCCCCCGCACGGCGGTATCGCGATCGGAATGGATCGCGTTGCCATGCTCGCGTGCGAAACCGAGTCGATTCGCGATGTGATCGCGTTTCCCAAGACCCAAAAAGGTTCCGACCTACTTACCGGAGCGCCCGGACCCGTCGACGCTTCACAACTCGCCGAAGTGCACGTCGCGACCATCAAACCGTCTACCTAACCCCTTCGCAATTGTGGACAGTCCACAATTGCGAAAGCTAGGGTTGGTGCTCGATCACGTCACCCGTGATGACGATCTTGCCATTGCGCTCTTCGAATCCCCCGAGCGGCATCGGCTTTCCGCCGTGGTTGCGGAAGTAGAGTGGTAGCCCCTCAGCGAAACCATGTGGGGCTTCGGCAGGGTCTTGTCGCTGATGGTGGATGTGCACGTGAGGTTCGCTCGTATTCCCGCTGTTCCCGCATTCGCCCAGAGGCTCGCCTTCGAGAACGCGCTGCCCTTCCTTCACGTGAACGGATCCAGGGCGCATGTGCGCGATGACGAGGAACGTTCCCGTTTCGTCGAGCTTAAGTGCAACGCCGTTACCCGTCGGATTCTCAAGATCATTCGACACTTCGCCGGGGATGTGATCCGGCAAACCGTCCCGCGCCCAGGACACCATGCCATTGGCGGGCGCCAAGATCGGCCGTCCGTAGCAGCCATAATCTTTGAGCTGGTCGCTACCTGACAATATCGGCGCGATCAACAGATCGTACGCCCAACGTTGGTCGGGCGTGGCTACATGGTAGTTCGTTTCGAGATCATCACCGCCCCAACCCACGCGGACCGGACCATCGAGAGGCAGCCGTACGGTGGCCGCCGGTCCAACCTCTTCGAGGTGTGCTGGGTACTTGATCGGCAGGAGCATCGTGGCCCACGCTAATCCGAAAATGCCTGTCATCAACGCACTAAGCAGCGCGCTTAGCACCGGCACGCTCCGCCATCGTTTCTTCCATGCCATGTAGGGAATGAGCGTGATGACGAGCAAGAGTGGCCAGCCGATGAAAGCGAGCTGCGCAAGGTACCAAAGGTAGATTTTTTTCAGCCCAGTCGCGTGCAGCAAGATGACCGGGCCTGCGATCCAAAGGCTGACGATGCTAGCAAAAGGTAGCCACGCGCCCAAGTGTCTCATTGGTGCCCGGGCTCCCGTTGAGACCAACGAAAGGTCTTCAAACGTGCTTCCAGTGCAAGATGAAGTTGTTGGCGGGCATGGCGATCCGCTCTTGGAGAACCAAGCTGTGCTGGTCACCAAGCTTCTCCAGGTCAGCCACATCACGAATCGCAAAGCGTGGATCGAGCGACTTGAGGTGCTCTTCGAAGGCTGCATTGCTGGGCGCGGAGTGCGTTCCGTCGATGCGATAAGGTCCGTAGGTGACAAGCGGAGCGCCGCTTGAGAGAACGCGGCCGGCCCCAGCGAAGAGTCCCACAGTCGCCTCCCAAGGAGCGATGTGAATCATGTTGGCGCAGAACAGGGCATCGGCGCGATCGATGGGCCACGGCGCCGTGGTATCGAGAGTCAACGGCGGACGCAGGTTGCCGCGCCCCAGTTCTTCGACCACGGCCTGGACGCTCCCGAGGTAGCGCGCATCCTGGTCGGATGGCTGCCACACGAGGTTTGGGTAGCGCGCCGAAAAATATGCTGCGTGTTGCCCGGTTCCGCTCGCTACTTCGAGCACTAGGCCGGAGGAAGGCAGCACGCGGTCGAGGACTTCTCCGATGGGTTCCCGGTTTCGCTCGCACGCGCTGGAGTGAAGAATTGGACCCATTTGTTGGGAATAGCGCATAAGAGCCGTGTGTTGACAGCGAAATCACAGTGATTACTTGTGAATTGTTGGGCGAGGCGCTTCTGCTTCGCACTGAGGGAAAGGACAACTCATGAAACGGACCGCGAAACGTCTCGCTGCAGTATCCGCCATCGCCGTCGCGTCGATCCTGGGATACGGCGCTCTTCAACCCGCGCCCAGTTCGAATACAACGACAGCCGAGGACCACTCGCCAGAGACGCTCTTCTCCGCCACGCCGGCCTTTGCCCAAGAGGATGGAGCAAAGGTTGCCGACATTGCCGAGCAAGCCGTCAAGAGTGTCGTCAGCATTTCTACGGAGCAGGTTCGGCGCGTCAGTATGCGCGGAATGCAGGGACACCCGCTTTTTGAGCGTTTCTTTGGCCCTGGGATGCAGCCGATGCCTCAAGAGCATCGTGCGCGCGGTATGGGGTCTGGCGTGATCGTGAGCGTAGACGGCATCGTTCTTACGAACAATCACGTGGTTGAGAATGGCGAGAACATTCGTGTGACGCTCTCAGACGGTCGCGAGTTCGACGCACAGGTGCTCGGGACCGACCCCGAGTCCGATCTCGCTGTGCTCAAGCTCCAAGGCAAAGTTGGCAAGCTTACGCCCATCAAAGTAGGAGACTCCGAGACACTTCGTTTGGGCGAAGTTGTCTTGGCCATTGGCAACCCCTTCGGGGTGGGTCAGACCGTGACGATGGGCATTGTCTCCGCGAAGGGGCGCGCTGACGTGGGGATCGTCGACTACGAAAACTTCATCCAGACTGATGCGGCTATCAATCCCGGTAACTCGGGCGGCGCCTTGGTGAACATGCGAGGCGAACTTGTGGGCATCAACACCGCGATCTTGAGCCGCTCTGGCGGCTACCAAGGTATCGGCTTTGCGATTCCGACCAGCATGGCGGTCCATGTCAAAGACAGCATCGTCAAGAGCGGCAAGGTTACGCGAGGTTGGCTCGGGGTAGGCATTCAAGACATCAAGCCCGACCTGGCCGAAGCGCTAGGCCTCCAGGACACCCGTGGGGTTTTGATCAGCCAGGTGATGGAGGATGGTCCCGCCGATAAGGCTGGGCTCAAGCAAGGCGATGTCGTCCGCGAAATCGATGGCAAGCCGATGAATACGCTCGGGCAACTTCGAAATGCGATCGCTTCGGCGGGCGCGAACAAATCGATCCTTCTAAATGTTGTGCGTGACCGAAAGCCTCTGCGAATCACAGCCACGCTCGGTCAGAAAAAAGAAATCGCTGAGCAAGCACAACAACCTGGTGGCATGGTCCCGAACCAACTCGGTCTCGCGATGACCGACCTAAACGCCTCTTTGCGCAAAGAGCTCGGCGTACCGAATGGGGTGGACGGAGCCGTCGTGCGCCAGGTTGCACCCGGTTCGCGCGCAGCCCGTGCGGGCCTCGAGTCCGGTGATGTGATCGTCGCCGTGGCGGGCCGCCGTGTCGGCTCTGCAAAGATGATCGAACAGCGTCTCAAAACGTCGAAAGGTTCGGTCCCGATCCTTGTGCAGCGGAACGGTCGAGCGCTCTACCTCGCCTTCCCGGGACAATAAAAAAGGGCGATCCCGCGGGACCGCCCTTTGCTTACACGCTGGTCTCTTACGTTGCTCAGTTCACGAATGGTGATCACCCGGAGGAGCAGCAAGAGGCTGCGTTAACAGAGTCGCTAACTCTGCGCGCCTCCAGGTAAGAGACCAGCGATTCTACAAGAATGTGCCATGTTGTTGTTACCTCCTCCGGGGATCCGGCGCCGCGTGAAGCGAGAGCTTTGGCGCAAGGGAGCGCGTCTCACTTCGTATGGTTGATGAGTGTCGCGACGTTCAAGTGTTTGAGGTGCCTCGCTGCGTCGCCGGATGACACAGCGCCACCCAGCATTCGAAGCCAGACACGGTGAAGACATTGATAGCCCAGTGCTCCGGGCTGGCACCGTTGCCGGACAGGTCCGATCAACATCCATGCTTTGAGTATGGGGCCCCTTGCCCGCCTCACCAAGAAAAAAGTGAACTCTTGAGCAGGGAAGCCGTTTTTGGTGCAGCTTTTGGGCGACGAGCGAGGTGGGCTCGAAGCAGCGAAAGCGCCGCTGGATCGTCCACGTCGTACCAAGGGGGAAGAAATGACGTTTCGAATCCGGCATTTTTCAGTGCACGAAGTGTCTGCGCGCAGGTTGTGGGCTCGGACCAACCGACATCGTGTAGGGTGCCTCTTTTCCACGACGTGGCACCGATCAGGTAAAAGCCGCCGTCTGCGGCCGGCCCGAGCACCGCGTGCTTTCTGCCAGCCGGCTGTTGGAGCAGATCGTGAGCACGCGCGAGATAAGCGATCGGCAGACTCGGTGAGTCGCTGCCGATCACGACGGCACTGTGGTGCTTTTGCAGGCCAGTGATCAGCGCGTGCTCGATTCGAGCGCCGAGATCGACGCCCACTTGCGCACTTCGAGGCACGCTGAGTTCCGAGAAAAGCGCGTGCTCCAGGTCGCCCGCGACCAGCACCATCGGATGGAACTGTGGCAGCCGGGAGACCCGCTCCAGGCAGTCCAGGAAGAATGATTCCGCGAGTTTTGAGGCATTTTCGCGGCCTATCGCAGCTTGAAGGCGGGTCTTTGTCTCGCCCGGTACGGGTGCGCGTGTCATGATCGCCAGCGACGCTCTATTTATGTCTCTTCGACTACCGCTCATGAATCACTCGGTGTGGAGATACCACACACTCGGATTCACCTCGCTCGTCTCATCGCGCTTTATGTCTCTTCGACTACCGCTCATGCTCTACCCTTGGCTCTTCGCTAGAACTTTGTTCGGCCGAACGATTTGCATATAGCAAATCTCGACCTCGACAAAGACCACTCATCGCAATCTATGTCTCCTCGACTACTGCTCATGCTCTATCCTCGGCTCTTCGCGACCTTTACCCTAGACTCGTTGCAACTCACGATAGGGCTCTGTAATGTCTGATAAGCCGATCCATTTCGTCTCGCTCGGCTGCGCCAAGAACCGCGTCGACACCGAGGTGATGCTCGGTGTGAGCGAAGGAGAAGGCTACGTTTTCACCGATGATCCGACACAAGCCGAAGTGATTGTCGTCAACACCTGCGGCTTTATCGGTCCTGCCAAAGAAGAGTCGATCAACACCATCTTGGAGATGGGACAGCTCAAGGATCAGGGACGCTGCAAAAAGCTCGTTGTGACCGGTTGCTTATCGCAACGGTATCCCGAAGAGCTCGCGAAGGAGCTTCCAGAGGTCGATCACTTTCTTGGCTCAAGCGACATGCTCAAGCTCGGACCCGTGCTTCGTGAGCAGTCGGCGCGGATGCTTGTGGGCAACCCCGCGGACTGGGTGATCGCTGCGACCGACCCGCGACGCCTTTCCGGATATACGCACTCGGCGTTCATCAAGATCGCCGAGGGGTGCAACCGAACCTGTTCGTTCTGTGCCATCCCCTCGATTCGGGGAAAGCAGCGGAGTCGCCCCGTCCACGACATCGTCGCCGAGGTTCGCGCCCTGGCTGAACGCGGCCTGCGCGAGGCGAACTTGGTCAGCCAAGACACGATCTCCTACGGTCGCGATCTGTCCGAGAGGTCAAGCCTCGCCACATTGCTCGAATCGCTTGCACAGATCGACACCCTCGAGTGGGTCCGTATCCACTATCTTTACCCTGAGAAGCTCGACCCGAAGCTCGTGGAGCTGCTGCGCGACCACCCGAAGGTGTTGCCGTATATCGACATGCCGCTTCAGCACGTGGCAGATGGCCAGTTGACACAAATGCGGCGCGGACACGGAGGAGAACGCATCTACCGCATCGTTGAGCGTCTCCGGGACACCTTGCCGGAGATGGTGTTTCGCACGACGTTTATTGTCGGTCATCCAGGTGAGACGCGAGCTGACTTTGACGCGCTGTGTGACTTTCTGCGTTGGGCTGAGTTCGATCACGTGGGTGTCTTCACGTACTCGCACGAAGAAGGCACGCGCAGCGGTGAGATGGACGACCTGGTTGATGAGACCGAAATCGAAGCACGCCAGCAAGAGCTGATGTCCATTCAGCGGGAGGTTTCCCACCGCAAGCTGCGCGCCATGATTGGCCGCGAGGAGCGAGTGCTCGTCGCCGGGCCTAGTGAAGAGATGCCGCTGCTGCGCGAGGGGCGTTGGTGGGGTCAAGCCCCAGAAGTCGATGGGCGTGTCTATATCGCCAACGGCGAGCCCGCGTCGGGGAGCATGGCTCGCGTATTGATTCGAGAGGCCGGCGATTACGACCTGGTGGGCGACTTTGTCGCGGAAGATGGCTCGATCGACCTCCCACCCGGTGTCGAGCCCGTCCGCCGCCTTCCGCTGCTGTCTTGATGGCTCTTCGCTAGGCTTTGTCCCGAACGATCGATTTGCAGTTAGCAAATCGCGTTCTCCTTCAAAGACCGCTCATCGCGGTTGACGGCTCTTCGTTGACCGGGAGCCGGCTCGCCTTATACTCTTGGGTACCTATGGCAACGTATATCACCGAGGACTGCATTAACTGTGGCGCGTGCGAGCCCGAGTGCCCAAACGACGCCATCAGTGAAGGGGACGATATCTACGTTATCGACCCGAACTTGTGCACGGAGTGCGTCGGGTTCTTTGACCACGAGGCCTGTCAGGCAGTGTGTCCGGTCGAGTGTTGCCTGCCCAACCCTGAGATTCGCGAAGAGGAGCCGCAGCTCGCCAAGCGCGCCCTTGAGCTTCACCCCGACGATGGAGAGCTCAAGGAGCGAATCGAGTCGGGCGATTTTCCTTCACGTTTCCGGCAATAGATATCTCCGAAAAATGTGGACTCAACGGTTGCGCCACTGGGTGCCACTCACCTGCCTCTTGCTGCAGGCATGTATGTCTGCCGCGCCAACGCTGAGCGCGGGTGGTCTTACGCCGGCAGGGCGCACCGACCTTGCGCTTGGTGGTGCGAGCACCTTGCCGACGGCGCCTCGCTCTATCGCCCAACGCGAGGACATGTCTGCGGCGGCAAGTGTCATTCCCCATTTATCATTGCGACATGGCCTACGGGTTTTCGATGACGCCGATTGGCGCAGCGCGCCGGCGGACTTAGACCTGACGCTCGTCATCATGCCGGGCTACGGCGTGGGCGCGGCGCGTCTAGCGCTGTGGGAAGAGCGAGGTAGCACCAGCCGATACGCGTTTGTGGGCGGAGTCAGTCTCGAAGGCGGCGTACTCGGCGATCGAGCGAGGGATCTGCAGCCTGCTTTCGGCGCGCGCATTCCCTTCGCGTTCACCGCCTCAATCGGGTCGGTCGTCGAGGGCTGGCTTGGGGCACAGGCGATCGCGGTCTACGTTGCGGATGGCGACGCTTCGAGCATTTTCGGTGCGAGCGTTTTCGCTGGTCTGGCTGCCGGACTTCGCAACGTTCACGCTCTTTTTGAGATCCAGGGCGGCCCACTCTCCTCGGAGTGGTTCTCTGGGCCTTGGCGCTGGCACTGGACGCCGAGTTTTTCCCTCCGCTACCGTCTCTGAGGACCTGGCGCCCGAACCTCGATCGGGACTACGACCGCATCGTTGATCGATAAGCCGCTAAACGACCAATTTTTGGCAGCACGAAGGAAGCACTGGGCCAATGCGTTTCCCCTCACGGTGTTTCGCGCGATGCGTACCGAACGAACCACGCCACGACGGTCGATTGTCATTTCGAGTCCGACTTCACCATGTAGGGTATCCGACGGCTGTCCAAGATCGGCGAGGCACACATCCAAAGAAGTGCGCCGACGCCGCGCGATATGACCTATCAACTCGTTCGTTTGAGCGTCGGCTCCCTGCACCCGTCCGATTACAATTCGAGGATTGATCGGGCCGAGTCGAGCCTCCCCCTGATCGCGACCCTCTGCGCCAACCTTTGGGTCCGTGTCGCTGACCTTTATCGGGCCTTTCTCGCGATCTTCGACGCCAGTGGGGGCTGCAGTGGCTCCCGCGGCGTCGTCGCGTAGGGCTGCGGGATATTCTGCTTTTTCCGGTGCAGACGGAGTTGTCTCTGCGTCTGGCTTTCTGGTGGAGGGTGGGGGGCCGCCGCAACTCATCAGCATAAAGAGGCCAACGAGAGCCCAATGTTGGAGTTGAAGAACAAGGGACACGCTCTCTGATATCACGAATGGCTTGGGTATCTCGAGTGGCGAAGCTTGCGATTCGAGGTCTTCCAGAGCACGATCGTTGCAAATTATGAATCGCGTAGCTGTTATTCAAATGAACTCTACTGGGGACGTTGACCGCAATCTCGGACAGGCCGACGAGCTTGTTTCGGTCGCAGCAAGTGAGGGCGCGAAACTCATCGCGTTACCGGAGTGCTTCGCCTACCTTGGTCGCGAAGAGGGCAAGCTGGAACTGGTCGAGCCACTGCCGGAGGGGGGCCCGATCTTAGAGCGCTGCCAAAGCTGGGCAAGACAGCATCGCGTGGAGCTTGTGCTCGGCGGCTTCTGGGAACGCGGCGCGGACCCGAAGCACTGCCGTAACGCGAGCGTCCTCTTGCGCGCAGACGGTTCGGTAGGCGCAATCTATCGCAAGATCCACCTCTTCGACGTCGACCTACCCGATGGCACGCGCGTGATGGAGTCGGACACGCAGGAACCAGGTAATGAGATCGTGGTTGCAGAGACTGCGGTGGGAAAAGTCGGGCTTTCCATTTGCTACGATGTTCGCTTCCCCGAGCTGTACCGCAAGTTGGTCGATGCGGGAGCAACCATCCTCTCCGTGCCGGCGGCTTTTACAGCAACCACTGGCAAGGCGCACTGGCATACGCTGCTGCGCGCGCGCGCCATTGAGTCACAATGCTTTTTGATGGCGGCTGCACAGGTGGGGCATCACTTTGGCAAACGTTACTCGTTCGGGCATGCGCAAATCATCGACCCGTGGGGAGAGGTTCTCGCCAAATGCGACGGCGAAGGCCCTGGTTATGCGGTTGCCAACCTCGACTTCGATCGCCTCGAAGAAGTGCGCCGCACCCTCCCTGCTCTCAAACACCGCCGCCTCTGATCTGCGCTCAGGAGTGAGTTGTGAACAGGTGACCGGTCCTTTGTGATCTGCTGTTCACGAACGCCCCGAGAGCGAAAAGAAGGGTTCTTATTATAGAGCTTCTTGCTCGCCAAACCTGGCATATAGTTTGCTACATCACCCTACACTTATGTCGAGATTGATTCCTTTTTCATTACGCGGCGCCGTACTTGTTGCTGTGGTGTCTGGGTGTGGCTCCGACCGAGAGCCCATCACTGACGAGGCCGGCTTCGGTTCTTCGTTCCTTGATGCCGCAACGGTAGAAGGGTCGATCTCTGTGGATGGACACATCGCCCCAGACGCAAGTCGCGACGGCGAAGGTGGGTCCGCTGAGAGCAAGTGCGAGCTGGAGCAGGCCATTTCCATTGGTACGCCGGTCCTTGGCCTCTGGACCGACCTCGTTGCCCATCGTGGCGATTTGTACCTCATGGCGACGAGCGAACTCGGCAAGGCGAGTCTTTGGCGCGTATCGGCAGAAGGCGCGCCGCTTAAGTCGACCACAATCGATGCTTCGCAGCATTTTTCTTTGGCATCATCGGAGGGAGATCTCCTCGTGGTTTCCCACCAAAACGGAGATCTGCTTGTTCGGTGGTACAACCAAGATCTCATTGAGGTCAGAAAAGAGACGATCGTAGGGGCCGATCCATACGATCATTACTTGCGACCTCGGGCGCTCGAGTCCGCAGGCGAGACATACGTACTCTTCGCACGGCAAAGAGAGGGCGAAGCCTATTTTGAAGAGTTATGGATGACGGCGGTACTCGAAGGAGGTCTACTTGAACCAACGCTTCTGTCGGAAGTCGACGGCACAGAGGTCGATGACTTTGAGATATTCGAGCTAGAAGATGGACGGGTTATCGCAACCTGGGAAACCGAATCGAGCGTGTCATTTGTCCAACTCGATGGGGAAAAGCAAACATTGCTGGAGCAGATGGTCAGTATGTCAGCAAGCACCCAGAGCTTTGACGCTCTCGCTATCGGAAACCAGGTCGTTCTCGCGGGTTCGTGGGCGGTGTCTGGCTCTGGTGTTTCCGGAAACGAGTTGAACCTCGCGCGGGTTTCATTCGACGGGCTCGAGCCGCTCAAGAAAGTGCTTAACCCTAGGCACCGACCGTTTCTGACGGCTGGAGCAGATGGGTTTTGGATAGCGACACAGCGGGAACTCAGTCGCTTTAGCCCCGAACTAGCTCAGATTGGTGACAGTATCTGGCTAACCGAAGGCAGTGGCACCGTACGTGGTACTGCCTCGATCAATAACGACCTCTGGATTACGTTCGCGACCGGCAACACGGGAACACGACAGAACTGGCTTCAACGCGTGCGCTGCAACTAGTCACTGAACGGAGAACTTGTGTCTGAGGGGAGTGTTCCCCTCAGGAGAAATCAGAGATTTGTGATGTGCTATTTGCACATCTGCAAATCTCAGGGATTCGCGTGGACGCAGCGGTTGCGACCGCTCTCTTTGGCCGAGTATAGCGCTTCGTCACAGGCCTTGAGCAGCGCGGCCGGCGAATCAAACGGGATGTTTCCGTGGTTGGTTGCAATCCCAATACTCACGGTGACCTTGAGCACTTTGCCTTCACCGACCGGGACGCTCATGCTCTCGACGCGGCGACGAATACGCTCGGCGAGCATCAAGGCATTGGCGCCAGAGATGCCACGGGTGATCACTGAAAACTCTTCGCCGCCGTATCGTGCGACGACATCTTCGGTGCGCACCAGGCCCGTCAGTGTCTCGCCCAATGCCCGCAGCACCGCGTCGCCTGCAGGGTGACCATGTTCGTCGTTGACCGCTTTGAAGTGGTCGACATCGAGCAGCATTACTGAAAGCGGTGCCCCGTGCCGAACTGCGTACGCGAACTCCGCGCCGAGTTGGTTGTCGAGGTGCCGTCGGTTGTGCACGCCAGTGAGCGGGTCACGTACCGTGGACTCGTAAAGCGTCTTGGATTGCTTTTGCTCTTGTTCGTCTTGGAGCGTCACGCGCAGCAACGTGCTCTGGCCAATCTGAATGCGGTCGCCGTCTTTGACCTGCACCGACTTTACCACGGGCTGACCTGCGACATACGTTCCGTTGGTGCTTCCAAGGTCTTCGACAAACCAGCCGTCGCCACTACGAAAGACGCGCGCATGTTGGCGAGACAAACCGCCGTCATCGATGCGGGCTGATGCGTTTCGCCCGCGACCCAAGACCGCTTCATTGCCCTCGACGGTAATCATACGCCCGGGTGTTGGCCCGGCGAGGATCACGAGCGTGCAACGGTCACGCTGCGGTGCCCGTAGCTGTCCCAGCATTGGGCTGCGCACGATCTCAGTGCTTTCGTCTTCCTCGGAATCGAAGTCCACTCCTCGTGAGTATATCGGATTGGTTTCCGAAGATCACTAGTGTTGTCCAGGGTTATTGAGAACTCCCACGTGGGGCAGATTCCGGTATTTTCCGTCGAAATCGAGGCCGTATCCGACCACGAACACGTCCTCGATGGTGAAGCCGAGGTAATCGATCGGCACGTGGACCGTGGCCCGGGCCGGCTTGTGGAGTAGGGAGGCCACGCGGATTGAGGCCGGCGCACGGGTTGTCAGGTTCTGCAGCAGGTACTTCATCGTGAGCCCGGTATCGACGATATCCTCAACGACCACGACGTGTTTGCCTTCGATAGGCTTGGACAGATCGCTCGTGATCTGAACGACGCCCGTCGACTTCGAGCCTACATACGAACGCAGGCCGAGAAAATCGATCTCCATGGGCATGGTGATGGCTCTGGCAAGGTCCGCCACGAACATGAAACTACCCTTTAGAACCGGGATAATAACAAGCTCCTTGCCCTCGTAATCCTTAGAAATTTCCGCACCCAGCTCGCGGACGCGGTTCGCGATGCTCTGAGCATCGATCAGCGTACTGATGTTCGCTTCGGCCATGCCCTCATCTAACGCACCGTGCCGCCGACGTCGAGCGCTTGGCCGATCGCGTCGGCAACCATCATCAGGGTGGTACCCAGACCGATCGCCACCACGCTCAGGACGGCCAAACTACGAGCGGGCAGGGCCAGAAAGAAGACCGGGATCTGTGGCGCGGTGCGGGCGATCAAGGCGATGACGATTTCGAGTAACAGGGCCGCCGCAAGGAGCGGAGCTCCCGCTCGAACCATGAGCGCAAAGGTATCGGCGAGCAGAAGCAGGGCACCCTCTAGATTCAGCACATCGTTTCGCCACGGTTGGCCCAGCGGGTAGCGCAAAGCGTAGCGGTAGAGCGCTTCGAGCAGCATGACGAGCCCACCCATGCTCGCGAAGACGGTCAGCGTTGCCAGGTGAAAGAAAAATGAGAGTGCGGAGTCGGACTGGGCTCCGGGAAGCTGACTTCGAGGTGCTCCCCGGAGGCTTTCGGCCAGATCGCCAACCCAGCGAAAAGCATAAAATGGAAGCGCGAAAGTCACCGCGATGATGCAGCCGAGCAAGAACTCGCCGCCAAGCAGGGCGAGCCACTGCGCCGCGTCGCTTGGAAGCGGACCTTTGGGCAGCGAGAGCGTAAACGCTCCGAACAGAACGAGCAGCGGTGTGCGTAACGTACGCGCGAGCGGCTCAAGCCAAGGCGTGATCAACAGAAACGGGGCCAGCCGTGCAGCCCCCAGCACGCCCCATGGCCACAGCTCCGTCATCCGATCGACGACCAGGCGGCGATCGTAAATGCAATCAACTCGCGCCCCATCCAGGTGGCGGACACGGCCAGCACGAGCACTGCAACGAGCAGTTTGGGCACGAAGGCGATGGATGAGTCCTGTATTTGTGTTGCAGCCTGCAAGATTCCGACGAGCAACCCCACTGCGATCACGGCCAGCAGCACGGGCAACGAGAGCCACACTGCGAGTAAGAGGGCTTCTGTTCCGAGTCGCGCAATCATGGTTGGCGCAGCGTAGCCCGCAATGAGCTACTCTGACTAGCCGACTTCACGGAAGACGAATGGAATAGACGTCTCCGTCGTTGCGCCCGTGCCCGGGAAACGCCACGTGCGTACCGCGCCCGTGATGCAGCTCTTGAGTCCGCCGACATCGTTTCCACTTACGTTGATTGTGGAGACCCGTCCGGCGCCCGAGATCGTAACCTTCGCGTCGAGGCGGAATGCGGGTACTTTTCCCATGCCTCGAATGGCGCGTTCGTAGCAACGCTGAACGTTGCGGTAGTTCTTCGTGACGACGGTGCGGATCTGACTTTCGGTCAACTGTCGTCCGCCGCCACTACGCGAGGACGAGCTACCCGAACTACCCGACTTGAGGTTGATGCTGCCGCCACCCCCAAACTGAGCGATGCGTCGCTTCTCTTCTTCGGTGAGCTCTGGTTCGTTGTTTGTCTTCTTGGTGTTTGTTGCGCGAACGGCGCGTCTTGTGTTGTTGGCTCTGACCGTCGTCTCGCTGCTCGGTTCGTCGACGGCGTCGTCTGGCTCGCCCGTTTCTTCGATTGGAACCTCGATCTCTGGGCCCTTTGGCTCTTCGGAAACGACCTGTTCTTTCGTTGGCTCAGGTGTCGCTTGCTCCGGAACCGGCGAACTCAAGAAACGAACGCCGATGAAGATGCCGATCGCCATCAAAAACAGAGCTGCAGCGCCGCCTGCCACGTAGAGCATGAGCGGCGGCCCGGCCTTCCTCCTTCCGAAGGGAGGCGGTTCGCTCGTGAGCGTGGAGGGGCCTGGCGCAAAAGCTCCGGGCGCGTCGACCATGGTCTGACCGTCGCCGTCCATGTCGAGGTCCATCGTTGGGTCGGGCGCAAACGGCCCCCTCCCAGGGGACGGCGCGTCGGAGACGAGCGGTGGAAGTGAGGCGATCGGAGCAGGCGTCGGGGCCGGCACTGACGAGAAGGGTTTGGGTTCTGGCTGTGACTCACGTTCGGGCTGCGATGAGAGGGGTGAAGGCGCCATTGCGACAGCTGCGCTGGCTCCCGCGCGTCCGCCGATGGCGGCCGGTCTCGGACCGGCGGCGCGGTTGCCGGTCGTACGGGGTGGTGGCGGAGGTGGTGTCGAATTGCGAATACGCACAGGTGAAGGGGGCTTCGCGGGCTGCAGTAAAGCTGCTAGCTCGCTGACCGTGTGAAGTGGTCGCCAGTCGTCGAAACCCTCGCGCCAACACAAGGACGAAAATTTGACGGCACCGGTTTCGATCTTGCGAGCAACCTCACTGCGCCCGATGGGTCCGACCGCAACATTGTTGATCTCGACATGCCAATGTTTGGGTTCCCGAGCGCCGAGGCCACCACCCGCGCTGGGCTGAGGACTCGACACCTGATCGTAGAAGCCCTTAGTGAGCGGAGAACTGGCTGCAGGCGGGCGGGCTGTTGGCGGTCGGTCGGACGTCGTCGCGGTCAGCCTCTTTCCGTCGATGAGAATTTTCTTGCCGCATTTGCGGCAGTCCATTCGCAGCGTCTTGCCGTGAACCTTTTCATCTTCGATGCGATATTTCCGACCGCAGCTGTCGCAGGAGAACTTCATTCGTTTTGGGGCACGTTGCGAGAAAAGAAATCACTTCCCGAAGAACGGGAAGACTAAAGAAATTACGGCCTCGATTGAAGGCTCAGTTTCAAGAAGGACGCTAATTAGACTCTGGTTCGACCGCGCGCGCCAGGTATTCTTTGATTTTGGCCTGAGTTTCCGGGTCCGGAGCATGCTCGACGGCCTTCTGCCACGTCCTATAGGCGTGGTGATTGTATCCGATCCGTTGGTAGATAATTGCTAAACTTTTTAGGCAGTCGAAGTGGTCCGGTTTCAAGGAGAGTGCTCGCTCAAGGATCTTCGCGGCCTCATAGGGTTTGTTGTTTCGTCCATATACCAAGCCTAAATAGTAGTATGCGAGCTGACAATTGGGATCGATGGAGATCGCTTCTTGAAGCTCCGAGACGGCTTCGACCAGCGCTTTACGCGCGTAGGCGTCGAGCGCGCGATCGAGGTGTGGGTTGTTTTCCCGTTGTGGGGCGGCGATTGCGGCATAGACCGCGGTGTCACCCAGGCCGTTGGAAAAAACGTCTTCCGGGTTGGCCATGGCGTGTGACGTAAACGTTGCCCCGTCCCCGGGCATCGGGGCGGCGGAGAGGTCAGCATCGCCGGTGGCTTGCCGCATCGAAAGAGGAACCGCCGTGCCAAAGAAGTAACGCTCGCCACGGCTCGCCGCCAGGTAGGCCTCGTCGATCGTGCGTCGGATCGCAGCATGAAGCGCAACGTAGGTGAAAACCTCGAGACCTGTCGTGAACTCGATCTCTTCGATCAACTGATTCCGTCCGGGGTCGGCGAGCGCGACGAAAATGACCGCATCTGTACGTTCGAGCGGCAGCACCAGGTCTCGCTTTGCGAGCTCCTCGGGGACGACGTCGAGTATGTGAAGGTCGATTGTTCGGCGGTCGAGGTCGACTGCGGGCAAGCCATGCTGCTCGCTTAGCGACTCAAGCAGGTCTTGGGTTTGGACCAGCCCCTCGTTCATCGCGACCGAGGCCAAGCGGTCGCTGGACTGACGCGACTTATCAAGCAGTCGATCGAGATCTTTGGCGCTGACCAATTTTCGTTGCAGTAAGATTTGGCCGAGAGCCTTCTTGCCGCCGCCTTTTGGGTCCTCGCCCACCAGTACTACTTTAGCATTCAGGGCTCGATGGAGTCGACTACATGCCCGAGAGGATCAGAAAGCCGTCGTCGTTTTGCGCCAGAACGACTCGGTTGTCTTCGAGCCGCCGTACCGCGTGGTCGCCCGCTTCGGTCTTGAGATGAAAGCTGCCGGTATACGTAAAATCGACAAAGATCCGTTCTCGAACTCGGGTTACGCGGCGATATCGGATCTCGTAGCGAACCTTGACGAGACGTTCTTTCCAGGTGGCCAGCTTCGTGGCGAGGCCTTCGTAGTCCACGTCGTCGTTGGCGCTTGGCGTGCCTGAGTCGTCGTAGTAGTCGGGGGACGCAAGCTTGAGCAGCTTGCCGATGTTGCGATCCTCGACGGCGTGTCGGTACCCCTCCATGAACTCGATGATTTGGCGGTTTTCGGCGTTGTCCTCGACGTCGGTGTTTGGGATCAACGCCGCACCACAACCCAGCGATGGGATGAAGAAACCCAGTGCGAGGGTCGACCCGAGCAGGCGGGTCATCAAGTTCATGGGTGAGCGGAACATGCGTGAACCCTTTATCTAGCAAATCCCACACCAGGTGGGCGAGTTGCTGACGCGGCTAGCTGTTCAGCTCCACAAAAGTGACCAGAAGTTCGTTTCCTTCGACGCTTTGGCCCTCTTCGACCTCGATGCGACCGACCTCGCAGGGCGCGCTCGTACGGAGCTCGTTCTGCATTTTCATTGCCTCGATGACAAGGAGCAAATCACCCTCTGTCAATTTGTCACCCTCGGAAATGGCGACCTTCACGACCTTTCCGGGCATGGGGGCTCGCAGTTCGAGGTCTGAGCCGCCGGCTCCTCCTACCGCACCTCGTATGCGGTCGTGGGGAGCCAGTACTTGGACGGCAGCGCGCGCTGTCCCATGGGCCACGAACGAACCGTTTGTTGTCGTGCACAGTTCGACAACGCGCCCTCCAGCGAGCAATAGGTACCCGTCTGGTAGAGGTTCGACCGTCCATTCGCCCAGCGGAATGCCGAGCAGCACATCGGTGCCATCGACGGCGAGAATACGACCGCCGGCGAGTTCGACATCGATGGTTTCGCCCTCAATGGTGGCTCGATAAAGCATCGGGAACTTCCCTTACCGTGATCTGGCTCGATTGACCATGGTGTGCGCCGCTCCGCCCGCCTTCTTTTCCAGCGGACCCTGCTCTTGTGCTTATAATCTGCCGCATGCGGGTCGAAGAGGTCTTTGGCGAAGATGTACCCACGGTGCTCTCACGAGACCCGAGTGTACTCGACGCGCGGCTTCGCGAATTTCATCCCGAGGACGTCGCGGACATGCTTGAGCCGCTTGAGGTCGAGCATGCGATCGGTATTTTGCGCGCACTCGACCCTGCGTTCGCGGCTTCTGTTGTCGAAGCACTAGAGCTTGAGCAGCGCCACGCAGTGCTTGAAAAGATGCAGACGGCTCGCGCTGCGGGTCTGCTGTCCGAGCTGCCGCCAGACGATCGTATCGATGTTGTCCAAGACTTGCCCGAGTCGCTGTCTGAGATGTTGCTCAAGGCGCTCGAGAAGAGTGATGCGGAAGCGGCCCAGGAGGTGCGCGAGCTCGGCGTTTACGCGGAGGACACCGCTGGCGGCTTGATGACCTTGGACTTCGTAGCGCTACCGCCAGACGTCACGGCGGAGATGGCGATCGAAGCTGTGCGCGAAGCCTCCGCCGAAGATGAAGTCGAGTCGGTCTTTTATCTCTATGTCCTCTACGGAGAGACCTTGGTTGGTGTGGTGTCGTTGCGTGAGCTGCTGTTGGCTCAGCCAACGAGTACGCTGGAAGAGATCATGACGACGAAGGTCGTGCGGCTTTCGGCGCATGACGACCAAGAAGAAGTCGCACAGGTGATGGCGCGCTACAATTTCTCAGCGCTGCCGGTCGTCAACGATGACGGACACATGCTTGGCTTGGTCACGGTGGATGACGTGGTGGACGTCGTGATCGAAGAAGCGACAGAAGACGCACAAATGATGGGCGGAACCGTCCCGCTCGAAGACAGCTATTTCGAGACGGGTTTCTGGACGTTCCTGCGCAAGCGCGTTGCTTGGCTGCTCATTTTGTTCGTGGGACAGCTGCTCACCGCAACCGTCATGGAGCAACACGACGTGGCTGCGATCGCTGGGCTGGTCGTTTTTATTCCACTCATCATTGCTACGGGCGGAAACTCCGGCGCGCAGAGTTCCACGCTCATTATCCGTGCGCTTGCGGTCGGTGAAGTCGAACCGAATGAATGGTTGAAGGTCTTCTCGCGAGAGCTAGCGATGGGCTTGGTGCTCGGTCTCTTACTCGGTGCCGTTGGATTCGCACGCGCATTCTTTGTGGGCAACGAAGCATCCCTCGAACTCGCGTGGACGGTCGCCACGAGCATTACAGCGGTCGTTACGCTCGGGACATTATCGGGTTCGCTCTTGCCACTGGCCATCGAACGAATCGGGTTCGACCCCGCCGTCTCGTCCACACCGTTCATCGCATCGCTCGTTGACGTCGTTGGCTTGATTCTCTACTTCGTGATCGCCGGCATCATCTTCGGCATCGCGCTCTGAGCGCGCGGTGATAACGAGACTTGAAGGCTAGCGGCCGCGAATGGTGCGCTCAAGTTGCCTGACGAAGGCGAGGTGCTCGTCGATCGACGCGAGTGCGATGCTCACGTTCTCGGGACGTTCTGGCCGCTTGTCTGAGTGGACAAAAATGCCGAGGCTGCTGCGCTCGTGTGCGTAGTGGATTGCCGGTAGGTCGGTCAGGTCGTCGCCCGCAAAATAGATGGTCTGTGCCTGTGTGCGTTCCGCGATCGAGCGCAGCGCGTCGCCTTTGCTTGCCCGGTCGAGCTCGGCCTCGACGATGAAACTTCCGTCGCGCGCGTGAAGACCGAGTGCTTGCGCCTTGCTTCGCGCTTCAGCCAGGATTTGTTCGCCGCGGTCAGGATGGGTTTGGCTGACCGAACGCGTGTGAATCGCGCGCGCGCGGGGCTTTTTTTCGTAGTCTGCGCCTGCAGGCACGAGCTGCTCTTGGACAAAGTGATCAAATGAATCCATGCGTGCGCGCTCCTCGTCCGTCATTGAAGCTGGCGCATAGTTGGCGCCCGGTTCGACGATGACCGCGCCATGTTCAGCAGAACGCCAGGCTTCGGGCAGCGAAATGACATGGTTCATCGAGGGAAACGCGCGCCCCGTGATCAAGGCGACGATGACTCCGTCGACACTGGTGAGTGCGCGTAATGATTCGACCGTCGGCTCTGGGACCCGAGCGCTCTGTGGTTCGATATGGTAGGGCGCGAGCGTTCCATCGATGTCGAAAGCCAAAAGAAGTGGGCGCGGACTGGATGCGATGCGCGAGGCGAGGCTTTCGATGGTGTCACTCATTGTTCCAGCTGTTCCAAAAAGCGCTTCGCCCAGCCGTGCACATCGAGTCGTTGGACCTGTTGGCCGAGTGTGCGCATGTTCGCCTCTTTATCTTTGTCGCTTAGTTCATGCGCGTGGCTTAATGCGTTGGCGATGCCATCCAGGTCGTGGGGGTTGACCATGAAGGCGTTCTTGAGAAACGACGCGGCACCCGCGAACTCACTTAGAATCAAATGACCCGGGCTGTCCGAGTGTGCCGAGACGTATTCGTGCGCGACCAAGTTCATGCCATCTCGAAGCGGCGTGACCAGAGCGGTGTCGGCCGCTCGGTAGTGTGCGAACAGTGTCTCCGGGTCGAGGTTTCGATAGATGTAGTGAATCGGGGCGCGACCCGTCGCCCCGTAGCGTCCGTTGAGGTCGCCGACCATGCGGTCGATCTCATCTTTGAGTTCACCATAGGCCGCGACATCGGTTCGGCTCGGCACCATGATCTGCACGAGAACAGTATCCTGTAATCGTGTCGGGTTGCGTTTGAGAAAGCGTTCGTACCCCAAGATGCGCTCCGGAATACCTTTGGTGTAGTCAAGGCGATCCACCCCTAGGATGATGCGCCGTCCACCGACCATGTTTCGAAGCTCGGTCGCTTGCTCAACCACGCTGGGCGTCACGGACAATGAGGTGCAGCGTTCGAAGTCGATTCCGATAGGATGCTCGGCTGTCTGCACCTGCCGCCCGTTAAAGTCGACAACCCCACGGCTTACGCTTGCGTCCGTAAAGCGTGCGACGCAGCCCAAAAAACTTTTCACGAACTCTTTGGTGTGAAACGCAAGGAGGTCGGCGCCGAGAAGGCCCTCGAGAATCTGCTTGCGCCACGGCAGAACGCCAAACAGTTCCGGGGATGGCCACGGAACATGGCAGAACCATCCGATACGGGCTTTCTTTCGCCGGCGACGAAGCGCGCCGGGCAACAGCATGAGGTGATAGTCGTGAACCCAGACGCGGTCGCGCGTGCCACAGACTTCAGCGAGCTTCTCGGCAAACAGATGGTTGGCGAGCAGGTAGTCCTCCCACGGCGCCTCACCGATTCGTTCGGTGGTCGGAAACGAATGAAGGAGCGGCCAAAGCAGCGCGTTTGAAATGCCCTGATAAAACCCCTCGCGCTGCGCCTTGGGGATTTGTACGAGCGCCTGATCATAACCGAGGTCCGGACTATCGACCGGAACTTCAGCGCGCTCGTCACGGGCTTCTTTGGAGCTCATCCAGACGCCGCCACGTGAGCGCAGCATTGGATCGATCGCGGCCACGAGCCCACCTGCCGAACGCACCCAGCGCGAGCGGCCTCCAGATCGCTGCCTGCGAAGGGGTCCGCGATTTGCTACGACGATCAGCTTTCCGGCCATGCCCACCACCTAGCTCGAAACGCAACAAACCGCATCAAGGTTACGTTTCAACCTTGTTACGATTGAGGATCGTTTTGCGGGATTGAGTGCCGAGCCATGTTAGGATTCGCCCGTGAACACGCGTCCCTTGGGCAAGACGAAGATTGAGATGGGCGAAATCACGCTGGGCACTTGGGGGCTCGCCACATCTGCCTATGGCAATCACCCCGGTGCTGACGACGGTAAGACGCGTCAAGAAGTGTTTGAGTCTGTTCTGCAGAAGGCGCTCGATGCCGGTGTGCGCGACTTCGACGTCGCGCCGCTATGGGAAGGTTCAGAGCAAACGGTTGCAAAGCTGACCTCCAGCGTGCGCCAAGAGGTTCGGTATATCACGCGCGCTGGAGCGGTGTGGAAAGGCACGCAAGTGATGACGCGCTACGAGCCGTACGACTTGATTACGGACTGCGAGGCCTCTCTCAAGCGGCTTCAGACAGAGTCTATCGATGTTTGGCTGTTGCATAACCCACCCGAGTACCTGCTTCATCGAGATGACTGGGCCAGCACAGCGACACGCCTCAAAGAAGACGGCAAAGTTCGAGCTTGGGGGGTGTCGGTTGGCGACCGCGCCAGCGCAGATCGCGCACTGGCGGCGGGCGCAGACGTGATTGCGCTCACCTACAACCTGCTCCACAGTGACTTGCTTCATGGGCTCACCAACACCATCGCGCAAAACCAGACCGGTGTGTTGGCCCATTCGCCGCTCATGTACGGTTTGCTTGGTGGCCGTTGGACGACGGGGCATACGTTTGCCGAAGGCGACCACCGTCGAGACCGCTGGTCGGACTACGCGCTGTCGACACGAATCCGTCAGGTCGAAAAGCTCAGCTTTTTGCAGTCCGAAGGCGAGGTATCGCTCGTAGGACCCGCGCTTCAGTATGTGCTCGGCAACAAAAGCGTGAGCAGCGTCGTTGTCGGACCGCGCTCGGTCAAGCAACTCAGCTCACTGCTCGACGCGGCCGAACAGTCCGACGCGCTCAGCGAAGATCTCAAGGCCAAGATCCCCGGCGCCCTCGCCTCGGCTTAGCGGCTCACGGCGTCGAGCGCGTCGAGCGCGACCGCAGAGGACCAATCGAAGGGTCCATCGTAGCGCAGCCGGATTACGCCCTTTGGATCGACGACCCAGGTTTCCGGAAACAGTTTGCTGCCATACTTCTGTTCGACAACCTCTTTGTTGGGGTCGAAGAGCACGCGAAGCGGGTTGTCTCGCGGAAATAACTGTGCGATCTCAGCCCAGCTTTCATCCGTCGTTACCGCCACGACCTCAAGGTCGGGGCGGGACTGTGCCAGATGCGCCAACTCGATCAGCGAGGGCATCTCTTCGACGCATGGCGGGCAGGTGATGCTCCAGAAGTTGAGCACCACGACCTTGCCGCGGTGGTCTCCGAGAGACCACGGCAAGCCATCTTTGTCCTTGAGGGTAAAATCGGGCGCGAGACGGTTGTTGCCGTAATAGTGAAGGGTGTTCGACTCCCCCGCCTTGAAGCGATCGAAAGCGGGGCCGAGCATGGCCCGAATCGGCGACTCCTGAGCGCGCTGAACGCCGTCCTTGGCCGCGGCGCCCAACATCAAAAGTAGCGGGGTGCCGACGACGGCAGCGATGAGCGCGGCGAGTAGGTTCATTGTTCGGGTGGAGCCAGCGAGCGCCATGGTTCCGACCTTAGCACCGGCGTCTGGTGTGTGGGCAAAATGAACACATCTGAAGACTTGGCCCAGATGCTCGTCAAACCTGGGGAGAGCCTCTCGAATTCCCTCGAACTTGATGAAAGACGCAACACACCCTAAATTTTCAACGGACTTGTCGATGACCCTTGTAAACCACCCCGCTGCCCGCGAGGGACACAAGCAGTGCCCACGCTGTGGTGCGCTTTACGATGTCGTAGCCTCCTACTGTCAAAAGGACGGCGCGGTGCTGGTCCTCGAGAACGACACGCCCGACCCCTACATTGGCCAAGTTCTTCTCCAGCAGTTCAAGATCGAAGAGCAGGTTGGGGCTGGCGGCATGGGTACCGTCTACCGCGCGCACCAAAAGACGCTCGGTCGCGATGTGGCGATCAAAATCTTGCATCCCGAATTGGTTCGCGACCGAGACGCGGTGCAACGATTTCGGCGCGAGGCGCGGGTGACAACCTCACTTGAGCACCCCAACGTGGTCAACGTCTTCTTGTTCGGGCAGTTGCCCGACAAGAACCTGTACTTGGTCATGGAGTACCTCGAGGGACGTTCACTCATCGACGTGCTCGCTGAAGACGGACCCCTGACCCTTGAGCGTGCATTGCACATCGCAATCCAAATTTCCTCGGGCATTGGCGAAGCACACCACCAAGGCGTGATCCATCGTGACGTCAAACCAGAGAACGTCATCCTCGTCTCGCGCGCTGGTGACGACGATTTCGTGAAAGTGGTCGACTTCGGCATCGCCCGTTTTTTGAGCGGCGAATCGACAGCCACGAAGGCTGGCTTGGTGTTTGGCACGGCGCGCTACATCTCGCCCGAGGCTGCGGAGGGGCTGCCGACCGACACGCGCAGCGACGTGTATTCCATTGGGACATTGGCCTACCAGCTGCTGTGCGGAGAAACGCCCTTCGACTCACCTTCGCCTGTTGCGCTGCTCATGCAGCACGTCCACGAGACACCACCCGACTTGCGGACCCGGACACGCGGCGACTTGGTTCCTGACGCGGTGGCTGACGTCATCATGCAGGCGATCGAAAAGGATCCCGATGCGCGCTTTTCCACCGCGTCCGAGTTGGCCGAGGCGCTTACGCATGCGGCACTTGAGGCGGACGTGGACTTGCAGCGTTTTAAGACGCGACCTCCAGCCGCAGGTTCGCGAAGCCGGATCAAGCCTCCGAAGAAAGAGTCGTCGCCGCGGGTGCCGATGCGGCCACCGGCATTGCCCAAGCAGTCGGACGTCCAGAACTCTCCTACGTTGGCGGGTGCGCCCAATCCGATTTCAAATACGGCTTCGATTACGCTCCCGAGCCAGAGTATTCGACCTAGCGCGAAGGCGCCTTCGTCGGACGAGGGTGGTTCGCAGCAGCCTATGCCATGGTGGGCCGTGATGCTCGCGGTGCTGGTGCTCGTAGCCATCGCAGTTGGCGTGTACGCCGTGCGCGAAACGCGCAGCGTAGTGGCGGAACCCACGTCGCATGCCGTGCCAGAGTTGATCGAGGTTCCCGCGCCGCCGAGCGAGAAGCCCGTCGAGCAGGAGCAAGAACAGGTCGAAGCGCCGACGCGCGCGCCCGACCACGGAACGATCGTGCTCAAACCAGACCCGCCCATTTACGGACAAGAGGTGGAGTTCGTCGCGATTCCGACCGTGGAGATCCGCAACGATAAAGCCGTGCGTTTCGAGATCCGTGACGAGAGCGGCTGGCGCAGGACGATCGACACGGTCAAAAACGGCACGCACTATGAAGGCTCACGCCGGTTATTTCGTAGCGGCCAGTATACGGTCAGGCTTGAAGGGTTCGAGCCCCCGCTCGAGCGTTCGTTCACAATCGCGCGACCTGCGAACAACGATTACGATGCGCCCACCGTCACTCGGACGTGGGACCCGCCAGCGACCACCGGAACCACGCCGACGACGACTGAGACTACGACCGACACGCCGGTCAAAGAGCCCGACAGCATCGACTGGGGCGTACCCAAGTCCAAAAAGGGGTCTTCAGGCTCCTCGAGCGGCGGCATCGACTGGACCGTCCCCGAATAGTTCCGCTAGCGAAGAACCAACGCGATGAGCGCTCTTTCGAGAAGCTGATTTTGCCGCTTCGCCTGTCTTCTTGACTCAGAACCAACGCGATGAGCGTTCGCAGCCTTAGAAACCGGACCTGCCGCGATGAGCGCTCTTTTCGAGAAGCCAATCTGCTATTTGCAGATTGCTGCTTTGCAGAAAAGGCTAGCGAAGAGCCATAGGTAGAGCCCCGTCCTCCCCCTTGTTTACGTCGCCAAAATGTAGAGTTGTAGGTGGGACACTGTGGCATGCGTTCGTTTTGTGCGAGCGCAAAGCACAGGATGAGTGTGCACCTACTCCGCGGCATGTGTAGTTCACAGGCCGGGGTTTTCGTGTCACGTTTGCCTGCGATGAACGCTGCTTCACATTCCATCGGTCCGGTCGGAACCGCGATTCCAGGCATGTCTTTAGAACGGCATATCCAACAAAGGCAACGCCATGTTCCAGATGCCACCGGTGACTTCACCGGACTCTTTATGCAGATATCGCTGGCCGCGAAGATTATCCACTCGCGCGTCACGCGTGCGGGGCTTGCGGGTATTTTGGGTCTTGTTGGCAAAACCAACGTGCAAGGGGAGGAGGTCGCGAAGCTCGACTTGTTTGCCAACCAAGTTCTGATCAAGTCTGTCGAGGCGGGCGGCCATGTTTGTATCATGGCGAGCGAAGAGAACGAAGATGCCATCCGCATTCCAGCGGAGTACCCGGCTGGAAAATACGTGCTGATGTTCGACCCTCTCGACGGCTCGGGAAACATCGACATCAACGCCACGATCGGAACCATCTTTTCCATTCACCGACGCAAAAGCGAAGGCGGACGCGGCAAGCTCTCCGACTGCTTGCAGCCAGGGCATGAACAGGTCGCCGCGGGCTACATCATCTTCGGTTCCTCAACCATTCTCGTCTATTCGGACGGCCAAGAAGTCTTCGGCTTTACCATGGATCCAAGCATTGGCGAGTTCTTGCTCTCGCATGACCGCATGAAGATCCCCAAGCGTGGTAGCAAGT
Organism: uncultured Polyangiales bacterium; assembly: GCA_964487255.1. Classification (GTDB taxonomy): domain Bacteria; phylum Myxococcota_A; class Polyangia; order Polyangiales; family CAZAQV01; genus CAZAQV01. The sequence continues at coordinate 180,268 of CAZAQV010000005.1, forward strand.
ACTCCATCAACGAAGGCAACCGTCCTTACTGGGAACAGCCGGTTCGCGATTGGGTGGACTGGCTCAAACAAGAGGATGAAGCGACGGGTCGACCGTATGGCTTGCGATACATCGGCGCCATGGTGGCGGACTTTCATCGCACTTTGTTGCGCGGCGGCATCTTTGCTTATCCAGCCGACTCGCGGAAGCCCGGAGGCAAGCTGCGCTTGCTCTACGAGTGCGCGCCATTGGCGTTCATCTGTGAAGCCGCTGGCGGTGCCGCGAGCGACGGCAAACAACGCATTCTCGACATCGAGCCAAAGTCGCTGCACCAACGCACACCGATGTTTGTGGGCAGCGTTGAGGACGTCGAAGACTGCCTCAAGTTTGTCGGCCGCGGCTGAGTCGAGAGTCCACCATGAATGCATTGCCCTCTCTTCGTTACGTCGCTGGGTGTTCCCTGTGGTTTTTCGCGGTCCTCAGCGTTGGCGCTTGTAACGGACCCGAGGTGCATCGCGAGATCGGCGCTGTACGTGACCAAGTCGCTCAATTGTCGCGCAAGCTGGACGAGATCGAGGAGGGCATTGCAGATGTGGACGCGAGGCTTGAAGAGCTCTCGGTCAAAGCTTCTGTTGAGCAGGTGCCTGACCGTTATGAGCGACACTGCACGACGGTGCGCATTGCGGATGCCAAGACGCCGGGCGGTCCTGACATCGTTCGCTTACACGAAGCGACGTTGCGGGTTACGGATGGTGATAACGGCGTGATCGTTGTTGAGGGGCGTGCGGAAGGGCGAGAGATTAAAGAATCGAAGACGTTTGCAAGCGCAGCGTTTGTCGCTCACTGTCTTGAGCCGCAAAAGTAGGCGCGTTTAGCGACCACGTTTGCGGGCGATGCGTTCTTGTTTGCGGGCGGAGGCGGCTTCGGCGCGCGCTCTCTCTTCATCGCTTCGGCACTCCAGCGAGGGAACGGGTGACGGCTTTCCAGTCTCGTCGATGTTGACAAAGGTGAGAAGCGCGTCGGCGCAGGTTGTGCGGGCGCGCGTTGCGCGGTCCTCAACCTCGACGTGCACGCCGACCTCGACCGAGGTGCGGAAGGCTGCATTGATCTGCCCGGTGAGCAAGACGACGTCGCCCTTTCTGATGGGAGCGAGAAAGACCAGTTCGTCGATGGCGGCGGTGACGGCGACCCGCCCGCAGTGTCGCTGGGCCGTGATCGCCGCGCAAATATCCACCCAACCCATCACCGCGCCGCCGAACGCCGTCCCGAGCGCGTTGGTATGTTGCGGCAGGACGATCTCTGTCATATGTGTAAGCGACTGCTCGACCGTACGTGACGTGGACACCGTGAAAGTCTACACGAGCCGCGCTTCTGGTACGATAGTTCTCGATGGTTTCGCCTGAACCATGTGCTGTGCAGATCGAAGAGTTTGAGGTTCTGCTTCGAGCCCACCATCCCCTGGTCTGGGTTGACTCGCTTGAAAGCGACCGCGTTGATGCACTGTTGCGCGCGGTTGCCGAGAACCTGAGCCTGCCCTACTTCCGCTGGGATGCGCACGGAGGTCTCAAGCGTGACGGCATGGAACAAGCCGTCTATTCCACGGAAAAACCTGGCGCTGCGTTGGCACATGCGCTCAAGTCGGGCGAGTCGCTTTACTACTTGACCGATGTCGGTGATTTTCTCGAGAGCCCACCATTGCGTGCGCAGTTTCGACAGGTCCACGACCAGCTTTACGAGCACCGCGGCGCAGTGGTGTTGTCGGGAAGCGAGATTCCCGAATCGCTTCAACCTCTGTTCACGCACGTTCGCCTCGCGCCACCCTCCCTTGAGGCATACCGGAAATTCGTCGTGCAGACGCTGCGCGACCTGCAGATGCGCATGACGTTCTCCGTCAATCTTGAAGGCAAAGAGGTCACAGAGCTTTTGCAGCACCTGCGCGGGCTCAGCATGCGAGAGGTTCGGCGCATTATTACGCGCGCTGTCACCGAAGATGGGGCACTCGACATCGGCGACTTGGTACACGTCCTCGACGCCAAAAAAGACGTCATTCGGCGTTCGGGTGTCCTTGAATATTACGCGAGTGAAGAGTCGATCGTTGATGTTGCCGGGATGCCGCAGCTCAAAAAGTGGCTGTCCCACCGTAAGTCGGCATTCACGGAGCCTGAGCGCGCCAAGAGTTTTGGACTCGTTGCGCCCAAGGGCCTGTTGTTGCTCGGTGTTCAGGGCTGTGGCAAGAGCCTCTGTGCCAAGGCCGTCGCGAGCGCGTGGCACTTGCCGCTCGTTCGACTCGACCCGGGTGCTCTGTACAACAAGTACATGGGTGAGACCGAGCGCAATTTCCGAAAAGCGATGAGTACGGCGGAAGCGATGGCACCGATCGTTCTTTGGATCGACGAGGTCGAGAAGGCCTTCGCAAGTGAGGGCAGTTCGGACGCCGGAACGAGCAAGCGCATCCTGGGCACGTTCTTGACCTGGCTCAACGACAAGAAGGACCCGGTGTTCGTGATCGCCACAGCCAACGATATCAGCGCGCTCCCTCCAGAGCTGCTTCGCAAGGGGCGATTCGACGAGATCTTCTTTGTCGACTTGCCGGACGCTTCTGCACGCGAAGACATCTTCGCGGTCCACCTCCGTCGTCGTGGGCGTGACCCGCGACGCTTCGATTTGCCGCGGCTCGCACAGGCCACTGAGGGCTTTAGCGGAGCCGAGATCGAGCAGGTTGTTGTCTCGGCGCTTTACGCGTGTTTTGCAGCGAACGAAGAGCTGTCCATGACTCCGTTGCTCGACGAAACGGAGGCCACGCGGCCGCTGTCAGTGATGATGGGGGAGAAGATCGTGGCGCTTCGCGCGTGGGCCATAGACAAAGCCGTCCGCGCGTAAGGGTTAGACTTGGCTGTGACGTCCACCCACGATCGTGGCGTGACGCCACGGAAGAGCAGGCTCGATCTTTGCGAAGGTCGAAAGAAACGGCTTGGTACGTAACATGCACGCTCTATGGGGCATGAACTTTCCATTCACCAACAAGAAGCAGACTCGTATCACGAAAACGCATGTCGCAGCTGGTGTAGGAGCCGCGGCTGGTGCGGGCCTCTTGGCCTACGGTGTGAAACGACTTCTCGACGCTCGCAAACGCCGCCTTGCTGCACAGCAAGAAAGTACCGCTCTCGAAGCGCGCCCGGTGAGCAGCGATAACGCCGCTGTGTCCGATCCTGTGGTCAAAGAGCCGGTGCGCGGTTTCGCCAGCAACGTGCGACCTCAGAACCGTGTTGACCGCGAGAGCTTCAACTCGTTTCCCGCGAGCGACTCGCCATCGCACATGCCCGGCGTTGGCTAAACAGCCTGGCGCAGGGCCTTAGAAAAGGTCGTCGGCCTGCTGCAAATAGCGCTCGGCGCGACGACGGGCGATCTTGTTTGAAAGCCGTGTGGCCTGTACGTCGCCGGCCTCGATGATCTCCATCAGGAGCTTGTGGAAAAGCTTCCGATCCTGCTGCGATACCGCGTAGACGCGCGCGTAGTTGAGCTGGGCGAGGTGATAGCTTCGGCCTGTTTTTGCTAGGACTTCCTCGAATAGTGCTTTGGCCCCATCTGGGTCACCGCCGAGCGCTTCGGGGAAGTTTGCCTTTACGACAGCCAAAAAGAGTTTGCCCGAGTAGTTGAAGAAGGCCGGGTCGAGCTTGACGGAGTGCTCGATCAATGTCCGAGCGTGTGTGAGATCGGCGACGAGAGCAGGGTCATCTTTCGCCGTGTTGATCGCGCGCCCCCAACAATAGCCAGCCCAAAAGAGCGCAGGCGCGTCGTCTTCGTCATCAAAGTTCTCCTCAAGCCAAGCCTTTAGCTGCTCCGGCTTGTTCTTGAGCTGAGCCCGGAACTCGTCTTCTTCGTTCTCAAGGACCGTGAATGCCAGGTGGCGACCGCGCAGATACATCCAGCGCGCGCGCGCCCACAAGCGCTCTTCCTTTTCGAAGTCGGAGCCGTCCAGCTGCTCGATTTCGTCTTCGACCCAACCATAGCCGTAACTTGAGTAGGCCTTGGCGAGCGACAGCAGCACAGTTTCGCTGTCGGGGATGGTTCTGAGCACAACCTCGAGCTGCATGATGCTGCCTGGAATGCCCTCTCCGACCAGCCCGTAGTCGAAATGTGTCTCCGTGGCAGATGCGCCGTGCTTGACGATACCGGCTTGGGTGCCGGCCGCGATCTGTTTAGTATTACAGCCAACCGACAGCAGGCTGGCCAACGAGCAGAGTAGGAGAAGAAATCGCATGCGGCGTTGATAAGCGCGGTTCGTACCAAACGCAACCCCGCCCGAGACTTTCACGATGGTGCAGTGGCATCGAACCCGCTACCATCACCGGATGAGCTTCCTTTCTCCGCGCCATTGGCTGGGTGCGGCCGTTTTTGCCGCTCTTTCCGCTGTTTCCAGTTCGGGGTCGGCCACCACGATGGAGGCCATCTCGTTGGCAGACCTCTCCCTGGAGGCATCCGTCATCGTCGTGGGCACGGTGCGTGCACGCTCAAGTGAATATGACGAGTTTGGGCGAATCGTCACCGACCACCACATTGAGGTTCACGAGGTTTGGAAAGGCCCCAAGCACTTCACCTCCGTCCTGATGCGTTCGCTTGGCGGCGAGGTCGGCGAGCTCGCGATGACCGTTCCTGGCGCACCCCACCTTGGTGTCGGGCAGACCGCGCTCTTCTTCTTGCGGCCGAGTGCGCTACGCAACCCGAGCCCAACGTGGCTCAAACCGCTGGGTATGTCGCAAGGTGTGTTTCGAATCACCGCGGCGCACGTTAACGCGCCAGGGGGTGGAGTCACGGCGCCAACCGTGATGCCGGGAGGTCAGGGACTTCGCTTGCTCAAGTTCGGACCCGACGGCGCACCGGTCGAAGCTGGCTCTGCCGTCCCGACTCCAACGGAACTCGACGATTTGCGTCGTGCAGTCCTGCTCCTGCTCAACCAACAGGTGGGGCGACAATGAGCGACGGGAGGCGTTGTCTTCCGGCGTTGCTGCTATGCGCCGCGCTTGTTCTCGGCCTCGCTTCGCCCGTCGCTGCGTATTGTCGACTTACCACCGTCAAAGACGCGGTACCCGACGCGGATGGGTGCATTCGCGTAGGCATCCCGCTTTCCTGGGACCGGCGCTGTTTCACCTACACCTTGCAAGAAGATGGTGCGAATGGAATCCCGTGGAACGACGTTCGCGAGATGGTTGCGCTCTCGTTTATTCCCTGGACCAACGTGACGTGCGGTGGGCGCGACTTGGGCATCGAGTTTTCCCGAACCGAACAGACGACGGCCTACAATCGCCCCTACTTCAACACCGACGATGGCGGAAATCACAACGCCGTGATTTTCGTCGACGATTGGGACAGCCGCGACCATGATCCTCGTGCCTTTGCGCTCACGACGGTTTGGCACGACAAGAGCAACGGGCGCATTGTCGATGGGGACATGGAGATCAACGAGAGTCGCGGTCGGTTGGGCGTCTGCGCGATCAACAACCGCTGTGATGTCGACAGTGGTTGCCAGACTGTGGACCTGGCGAACGTCGTGACGCACGAGGCCGGGCATTTTCTCGGGTTGGCGCATTCCGACGTCATGACCTCCACCATGTATAACAGCGCACCCGTTGGCGAGACCTGCAAACGTACACTCGAAGAAGACGACGTCGAGGGCATCTGTGCAGCGTATCCGGCAGGCTCGCTGCCTGAGCAGTGCAACCCGACGCCAAACGGTGGCTATGGATTTTCGGGACCATCGACGTCAAGCAGTTGCACCTGCGCGGCGCGATCGCCCCAACAAGCCTGGTTGGCTGCGCTCGTTCTCTTCAGCGCGTTGCTCGCGCGTCGCAGACATTTGCGATGAGCGCGACAATGACGGCGCACGCTGGCGATGTTACCCTCTGTTCGTGAGCGAATGCCGAGATCCAGGCCCAACCCTCGAACTTAACGGGGAGCAGGTGCGCATCGACGAGGCCGATCCGAATACGACGCTCCTAGGATGGCTTCGTCGCCGTGGCCTGACGGGCACGAAGGAAGGCTGCGCGGAGGGAGAGTGCGGCGCGTGCGCTGTGGCCATCGTCGAAGAAGTTGATGGTGTCCAGCAGTATCGCAGCGTCAACAGTTGCCTGCTGCCGCTCTACGCCGCGGTCGGTCGGCAAGTCGTCACGGTTGAGGGTGTGGGCGACCCCAGCAACATGCACCCCGTACAACAAGCGATGGTCGAGATGGGTGGCTCACAATGTGGCTACTGCACGCCCGGTTTCGTCGTTTCGATGTTTTCTGAATACTATCGGCCGGGTCGGGGCGCCTTCGACCTTGAGGCCATCGGTGGTAACCTGTGCCGCTGCACCGGTTACCGTCCCATCATTGCGGCGGCACAGAAGCTCCCCGTCCTCGAGGCCGCGGGCGATGACCTGCACTATCAGCGCCTACATCCAGCCCGTGTCGAAGCCCTTGAACCCTTTGAGACGAGCGCGGCAGGACGCGCCATCGCGAGGCCGACCGAGCTCTCTGAAGCGCTGCGCTGGCTCGCCCAACCGGGTGAGACGAAGGTGATCGCTGGTGGCACCGACGCCGTCGTCGAGATCAACCAGCGACACACTCGACACCAACGCGTGCTGCTCATTGATCAGCTCAAAGAGCTTCGTGGCGTCTTGGAGAACGACGCTGCCTTGGTGATCGGCGCTTGCGAACCGCTGGCTAATATCGAGGACCAGCTTCACGGACGAGCGGACGCCATGGACCAGCTGTTTCCGCTATTTTCCTCGCGATTGATCAGGCACCGAGCAACCCTCGGGGGCAACCTTTGTAACGCCTCGCCCATCGGGGATGGTCCGCCTGTTCTGCTCGCGCTCGACGCTTCGGTTGAGGCGAGTTCCCTCGATGAAGCAGGACACCTCAAAGCGCGTTCGATCGAACTTGCCGACTTTTTTACGGGATATCGTCAGACGCTGCTCCATCCGCACGAGCTGCTAACCATCGTTCGCGTCCCAAAGCCCCTGCCCGACATCAGCCGGTTCTACAAGGTTTCGAAGCGCGTGCTCGATGACATCTCCACGGTGGCTGCGGCGTTTGCGCTCTGGTTTGACGGAGAACACGTTCGTCAGGCGCGACTGGCCTATGGAGGCGTTGCGGCAACGCCCGTTCGCGCCTATCAGGCCGAGCAAGCCCTCGTTGGGAAAGCTTGGAATGAGCAGTCTTGGTCCGAGGCGCGGGCTCTTTTGCAAAGTGCATTCACGCCGATGGACGACCACCGTGGAAGTGCGAAGTATCGTTCGGAAATGGTCGGACGCTTGTTCGACAAGTTTTTCGCGCAGACTCACGTTCGGGAGAGCGCTGCATGAGTTCTTCGGGAAAAGAAATCGTTGAGAGCCTGGTCGGAAAAACGATCTCCCACGAAAGTGCTTCGCTGCACGTGACTGGACGGGCCAAGTATACGGACGATCTGGTCGACCGTTTCGCGGGCTTGCTTCATGCCTGGCCAGTGCAGGCAACGGTGGCGTGTGGCCGCGTCGAATCGGTCGACGACGGCGAGGCGCTGAAGGTGCCTGGGGTCCTTTGCGTGCTCCGAAAAGAAGACGCGCGCGGTACCGCAAACGTCGGGCCCGCCAAGCTCGACGAGCCGATCTTTCCGGAACGCATCGTGTATCACGGGCAGCCGATTACTTGGGTGATCGCAGAGACTGAAGAGGCCGCGATTGAAGGTGCGTCGAAGGTCTCTGTCGAAGTGACCCCAGAGCATGCGGTGCTCTCCATCGAGCAAGCCATCGAAGAGCAGGCTTTTCATGGTGAGGCGCTCGTCATCGAATCGGGCAATGTGGACGAAGAGTTACGACGTGCAAAGGCGCGAGTCTCCGGCGAACTTCACGTAGGCGGTCAGGAGCACTTCTACCTTGAGACCCAAGCGTCCATCGCGCACCGGAACGAAAACGATGAACTTGTGGTCCACGCCTCAACGCAACACCCGTCCGAAACACAGGAGATCGTCGCGCGCGTCCTAGGGCTGCCCAAACACGAGGTGGTCTGCCAGTCCATCCGTATGGGTGGTGCATTTGGCGGTAAAGAAGTTCAGGCCAACCTCTTTGCAGCGATTGCGGCTGTAGCGGCAGAGAAAACGGGGCGTCCGGTTCGCGTGCGCCTCGATCGACTTCGCGACTTTACCATCACCGGGAAGAGGCATCCGTTTTTGGGGCGCTACCAGGTTGGTTTCGAAGCGGACGGGCGAATCACAGCGCTGTCTGTGGAGCTCTTTAGCGACGGCGGGTTCAGCCTCGATTTGTCGAAGCCCGTGCTTCAGCGCGCCATGTTTCATGCCGATGGCAGCTATCGTATCGACAGTTTGCGCGTAACCGGGCGTATTTGTCGCACCAACACCACATCGCACACCGCGTTTCGGGGTTTTGGCGGTCCGCAGGGTATGGTCGTGACCGAAGACGCGATCGCTGCGGTGGCCAAAGCGACGGGCTTGGACCCGCATGTGGTGCGCGAGCGAAACTTTTATGCCGAGGGCGATCGCACACACTACGGCCAGTTGGTCAAGGACGCAGAACGCGTTCGACGCACCTGGGATCGGGTGAAAGAAAAGGCGGAGTTCGAGCGACGTCTGCAAGAGATCAAGGCGTTCAACGAAAGCCACCACAGCAGCAAGCGGGGCATCGCGATCACGCCCGTCAAGTTTGGTATTTCGTTTACTGCAGACTTCTACAACCAAGCCGGCGCGCTGGTGATCGTCTACAAAGATGGTTCCGTGCAGCTTAACCACGGCGGCACCGAGATGGGACAGGGGCTGCACACCAAGATGCGCCAGGTTGCGGCGCATGCGCTGGGCATCCCGCTTGAGAACGTGCGCGTGATGGCGACGCGGACCGACAAAGTGCCCAACACATCCGCGACCGCAGCATCGAGTGGCTCGGACCTCAACGGCGCTGCCGTCAAAGCCGCCTGCGACAAGCTCCGCGCTCGGCTGGCTAGTGTGGCGGCGCGGGCGCTCGGCGAGAGCCCCGACGACTTGCTGTTCTCGCAGGGCAAGGTTTCGCACTTCGCCAAGCTAAACCGGTCCATCCCGTTCGCCGATGTCGTCAAAAAGGCGTACTTCGAGCGCGTCCAGCTTTTCGAAGCCGGGTACTACCGTACGCCGCACATCTTCTTCGACGAGCAAGCGGGACGTGGCAAACCGTTTCACTACTTTGCGTATGGCGCAGCCATTACCGAAGTGCAGGTCGATGCGTTCACGGGACAGTACGTGACCGTCCGTACCGACATCGTCCACGACGTTGGCGACTCGATATCGCCGTTGGTCGACTTGGGCCAAGTGGAAGGCGGCTTTGTTCAGGGGCTGGGCTGGCTGACGCAAGAAGAACTGGTTTGGGACGACAAAGGTCAGCTTCGCACCGGCAACGCATCGACCTACAAGCTGCCAAGTTTGGGAGAGTGTCCGCCTGAGTTCAATGTGGAGCTTCTTGAGCGCGCCACGGAAAGCAGCGTGGTGTACGGTAGCAAGGCTGTGGGCGAGCCTCCGTTCATGCTCGCGATTTCGGTTCGCGAGGCGCTGCGTCAAGCTGTAGGCGGCGGAAGGCTCGGTTGTCCGGCCACGCCCGAAGCCGTGTACTGGGCGCTCGGCCCAGACGACACTAGTTGCCTGTACCGTGGGTGGCGTCGAGAAGGTTGAACGCTGAAAAATCTACGCCGCGCTCTTGTTCATCGAACCAGTTGGCCAGTCGCCGACTGGTCGCGCTGTTTGCAGCCACCCCGCCCGCAACAGTACCGACGGCCGCATGCGTACCGGCGAAGGTCGGAAGGCCAATGAGCGTACTGTCGAGCATGCGGCCGTACCACGTCGTCGGTCGTGCCGCGACGGAAGGTAGCACGTGACGCAGCAAGCCCGACTTCGGATCGAACGTGGCGACGACGGGTCGCGCAGTGCCGCGGTCGGCGACGAGCGAGCGCGAGAGGCCGCTACGGGCGTGTCCGAATACACCGAGCGCATTTCGATTAGCGGTGTTGACTTGGTTCGCGATGACGCTCTGAGCCTGCTTCGAACTCGTGGTCACGAGGTGAGATGAAACGGTCGTGCTCGCCTGATCGACGACCTCAACCGCGCCCGTCTTGCGACCGAAGCGCAATGCGTTGGCAACGTTTCCGCTGCCGTCGACCGCTTTGGATGCCGCGCGGAAGCCGGGCACCTTGAGAAGCCATCTTTGCTCTGTGATCTTGGGTGCCAGGTTTTGCATGAACGGAAGGCGCATGATGCCGGAGGGTGCCCAGTCGGGCCGCATGATGGTTTGTGCGATCGGGGCAGCGACCAAGCCGCGGAAGGCCGCTGCGATGCCTTTGAACGCTCCGTAGACCACAGCGCCGGTCGCAATGCTCGCAACGCACCCGCCAGGTGAGTCCACACAGCCTCTGAATTTTCCGCCGATGGTCGCAGCGGTGGTCGACAGGGTGAAGCGCCGTTCCTTGACGCTGGTCTTGATGTCCTGCCAGGTCGCGCCGAGCGTGTCGCCGTTGAGGAAAAAGGAGTAAACAGCGCCGGCAAGGAGCGACTTCGCGACGAAGCCCGCAGTGGCTGCCAACGCCGCACCGGCGGATATGCCAAGCACGGTACCGCCCGCGACAACTGCGCCGGCCACCACCGCGGCGGTCCCTACTCCAGCTGCTACGTAACCGAGGCAGCTTTTGGTGGAACCACCGTCGTGACAAGCGTTCCAACCTTGGTTCCAGCCATTCTTCATGCCGCCTAAAAAGCCCTCACCATTGAAGATGCCGGCCACACTACCCATGGCAGCGCCACCAACGCCTGCGACGACGCCCAGCAAGCCTTGCCCAGCGGTCTTGAAGACATTGCCCGCGACGCGTCCGAAGCCGCCGAGGGCGTTGCCTGCGAAGTCGCCAAAGGACCAGCCACCACCGCCGCTGTTGTTGTTGCTGCTGCCATAGTCTGGTGCTTCACCGTAGGTCTCCGTGCCGGCTTGGCTGCTCGACCCTAGCCCGTTGTCTGCGCTGCTATCTTCGAGGCCCGTACCGTCTGCGTTTGAGCTTGGATCATCCGAATCCGAACTGGTCACATCCGTTTCGCCCAAATGCGTTGCCGCGCACTCGGCCGGGTCCATCCCTTGCGCCAAGCACTCGTTGTATGCGTCGAGTCCGGGATCGCCGCTTGAGTCGTCCGCGCCATCAGTGCCAGTGCCGTCGCTGCCATCACTGGACCCAGTTTGGTCGTCCGAGCCGCTTCCCAGCGTGACACTGCCTACGTTGTAGGTTGGGTCGTGGGTGCTGATGAAAGCATAACTGTCGACATCCGGGGGCGTGCTGTGGACCGAGTCATCAACCGCCGAGGAGAACGTGCTTCCAAGGAAGGCAATGCTCCCTGCAGCCATCACACCCACCAGCAGCACAATACCAGCGTAGGCGCCTTGGGAACCTCCACGAACATCGCGCAGGATGTTGGTTGCCCAGGGGAGCATGGTGGGTGGGGTGGCTTCGTTCACAGCCGGTAATGATCGCAGGATCCATGCCAGTCTATGTGTCCTGAAATCATTGCGTTAAGTGACCAGGTTTGGGGACACCTGGCAGAGGATCGAGTGACCACTTGGGGACTTGAGTCGCCATTGGGTACGAGATCTGCACGTTTCAAGTTGGTGACTCGAAACAAAAGTGATGTCGAGTCTGTTATCAATGGGAGCGGAACACGCGTCTGCTCAAAGCGGGGAACATGCCACCACTTGTCTACGTCTACATTTTTGCGCTGGCTGTCGGTGCCGTTTTGCTTGGAGCGTCGCTTCTGCTCGGTGGCGATACCGACGCGGACGTCGATCTCGATCTCGACGCGGACGCCGATGCGGACTTCGATGCAGATCATGGTGAACTCGACGTCGACCACGGTGGCGGTTTTGAGCTTTTTGGGGCCTTGCGTTCCGTGCGGTTCTGGACGTTCTTCACCGCGTTTTTTGGGTTAACGGGGGTGGTGCTCACGGTTGCCGAACTCGCAGAAATACCGACGTTGCTCGCGTCGCTCGGAGTGGGTGCGAGCACCGGCTGGCTCGCGTCCTACGCCGTTCGCGCGTTGTCTCAAGAGTCGGGAAGTGAACTTGAAAAGGCCGATGGCTATGTTGGAAAGACCGGTAAAGTACTCCTGCCCGTCAAGCCTGGCTCGACTGGAAAAATCCGTGTGCGGGTGGGAAGCACGACGGTGGACATGCTGGCGGTCACCGACGACGACTCAGCACTGGGTGCCAGTGACGAGGCCATCATCATCGGCATCGAAGGTCATCGCGCCAAGGTCGCGAAGCTCGAGAAATAGCCCCATCATCACTCACGCTGCCCTAAAATTTCACGGTTGTTTTTCAGCCTATGTGAACAAAGTCACTGGCGGAGCGCCCACAGATCGGTCACATCAAGTGGATACCTGGCGTACATTTTCCTACATCTAGGAAGCGCCTGGTCATTTGAGGGGTTTGTTTCCATGAAGCTTGGGTTTCTGACAGTTTTGGTATCTTTTGTTTTTGGCGCTTCGGGTGTCGTGGCGCAGGAGTGCGAGCCACCGCGCATTCTACTCACTATCGATAAGTCGTACAGCATGACGTACGCGATCTCTGGTGACGACAACAAATGGGTAGCGGCGAAGAAGGCGATCTCGAAGGTTGCTGCGGATCATCACGAGGCTGCGGCTTTTGGTGTTCAAGTCTTTCCGCGCGCACCGCGCACCTGTGACAGCGGGCAGATCACGCTCCCGATCGGTGAACACAACCAAGCGACTATCATGGATGCGCTTGGTGCCGACCCGGTTTCGGGCAACAACACGCCGATCGCTGAGACCCTCAGTGCGTTGCTTGAGGAAGACGCGCTACTCGACGACGGTGCAGACCGTCACGTCATTCTGGTTACGGATGGGTGGCAATATTGCGGAGAGCCCCACGACTATAGAACTCGCTATAATGCGGTCGGTGTCGTGGAGGAACTGAAGAAAAGGGGCGTAACCGTCCATGTGGTCGGCTTTGGCGATGGCGTCGACCCGCTTTTGCTCAATCGCACGGCGATGGTTGCCGAAACAGCGGTTGCGGGTTGTGATCCGACCCTTGAGGAGCCCATGGCGAGCGGACACTGCTACCTCGTCGCGAGCGACGCGCAGGGCATCAAGGACGTGCTCACGAGTGTAACCAACCGCATCACACAAGAAACCTGCGACGGGTTTGACAATGACTGCGACGGTGCGTTCGACGAAGATTACGACCAGGACGGCGACTCTTGGAGCACGTGCGGTACGCGTTCGGGCGAGAGCACCACGCCGAGCGATGCCCTGGTGGACTGCAACGACAACGATCCCGCGATCAACGTCGAAGCCGAAGAGATCTGCGACAACATCGACAACGATTGTGACGGCATGATCGACAACGGCTGTGAATGTGAAGTCGGCTCTCAGCAAGCCTGCGGCTCGAGCGAGGGAGCGTGTGCCGAAGGCCGCCAGTTTTGTGGCACCCAGGGTTGGGGCGACGAGTGCATTGACGAGGTCGGCCCGAGCGACGAAATCTGCGACAACATCGACAACGACTGCGATGCGCAGCTCGACGAAGAAGCGGAGTGTGGTGAAGGCGAAATCTGCTGGGAAGGCGAGTGCCAGTCAGCCGGTCATGTTGAAGGCGGCGCGGGCTGCGGATGTGGCGTTGGCGTCAAGCCAAACCAGGTTTTTGGCTGGGCGCTGCTGGCGATCGGGGTCATTCTAACCGTGAATCGTCGCCGCCGCTGTAAGTAAGAACGCTTATTCGGGGTCGCAGACGCGTAAAACGAGATCTTCGTCTTTCACGAGCTTGATTTGGCAGCACAGCCGGACGCCGGGCTCATTGCCAAAGATTTCAAGCACATCGAGTTCGTCGTCGTCCGGTTCACTGAGTGCACTGGCGCCTGAGCGGACCTCGACGCGACACGTCCCACAGCTTGCGGAGCGGCAAGAATAGGGCACCTCGGCGTCAGGGTGCTCATCGGTAACATCGGCCAACGCCGTGCCCGGCGTGACGCCCTCGACCACGTAGTTGGCTGGCTCGAACAGAACTTTCGCCATGTGGCGGGTTGTAACCTGGATGGGATAAGGGCGCTACAGGTTCCCGGTCATGGCGTCTGCCCCGCTCCCATTGTAGATTCCCGCCCACGATGGCCAAGGGCAAGAAGAAGAAGAGGAAGAAGCAAGCGCAGGCTGCAAGCGCTTCGACAACCGCGGGCACCGGCGAGCAAGCGGTGATGGACACTAGCGAGACCAAACATGCGGCGCACGACTCAGTCGTGGACGACACGACCGCGGCAGACCCAGGGCTTGAATCCAAAAAGAACGGCTCACCGACCAACGGGCGGGACGACGAACGCGATCTCGAGGCCCAGGTCGAAGCGCTAATTGGACAGTTCGAAGCGACCGAAGCAACGGCAGAGCGCGCAGCACTCCTCAAACAAATTGGCAGTCTGTGCCGTGAAGACGATCCGGACAGTTCGCTAGAGGCTTACGTCGCAGCCTTGTGGGAGACCCCTGCGGATGTGGAGGTCGTCAACGCAATCGAGTCCATGGCGAGGGAATTGGGCCGCTGGCAGTCGGTTGTCGAAAGGATTTGGGAAGATGCAAACGCGTCACCCGATGAGTCGGCGGAGGTGCTCAAGCAGCTGGCCGACTGGTACGAGAACCGTCTCGACAGCGACGAAGGCGCACGCCAATGTTATGCGCTCATCATCGAGCATACTCCGGAGGATGCCGATGCGCGTCAAGCGCACTTGCGCCTGCTCGAGAAGATGGGCGACTGGCAGGCTGTGCTCGACGAGATCGATGGGCAGTTGGAGGACGCCTCGCGCCAGCGTTCAAACTCGCTGCGTGTTCGAGCGGTCGAGGTCGCGATGTTCGAGTTGGGCGACGACGAAGCGGCACAGAAACGCCTCGACGAGATGGACTCGGACGATCCGCAGCGTCGCAAGCTCCAGTCGCGCCTCTACGAGCGCAAAAACGATTTTGATGGACTGCTGGCGCTGCTCCGCGAAGACCTTGAGCGAGCCGACACCGACACCGCCAAGGCGGAGTTGCATGCGCAGATCGGTGTGCTCCAAGAAGAGGCATTTTCCGACCCGGACGCCGCTCGAAGTTCCTATCAAGCGGCGCTTGAGCTCAACCCTGCGCACGAAGACGCAAGAGCCGGACTACAGCGTGTTGAAGCCCATTTCGCCGGTCTGGGCGGTGATGCGCGTCTCGATTATCTCAGAAGGGAGATCGTGACGGCACGGGCCAAGCAGGAGTGGTCGAGGGCCATTTCCGCTCAAAAGGAGCTGTTGTCCGCGCAACCCGGTGCCGAGCAAGAAGCAGCACTCGACGATCTGCTGGCCGAGGCAGGGGAGTTCGAGGAGCTTGAGCAAAGAGCGATGGCCAAGTTTGAGGAGGCCAACTCGTTGCTCAAAAAAGCGTCGCTCAAGCACGCTCTTGCTGAGCGCATGCGCAAAGCCAAAGCGCGCGGCCAAGAGCCCGATGAGTCACGCATCTGGTCGCTCTACGAGGAGGCCTTTGCGCTCGACCCCAAACACGCCCTGCGCGCACTGCGCCTGGCGGACCGTGCAGCGGAGAAGAACGACAATGTGGCTGCGCTACGTTTCTACGAGGCCGCCGTTCGGGAGGGTGAGCAGCTGTCGAAGAATGAAGCTGCGCGTGCTTCGCTCAAAGCGGCTGACATTGCGCATGATCTCGGTCGTAAAGAGAAGGAGCAAACGCTACTGGTCAAGGCGCTCATCTACCGCGGAGACGATGCGGAATTGATGCTGCGACTCGCCGACCTGAGCTACGAACTCGGAGAACTCGACGAAGCCGGTGAGTACTATGGGGGCTGGCTCAAGTCCGGACACGACCCCGAGATCGCGGGGCGAGCGCGCATGCGGCGCGCTGAAGCACTGGTTGGCCAAGGCGACGGCGTAGGCGCATTGGTGCTCTTGCAGAAGCTACCCGACGCGCTGGTGGGCGACCACTCGGCCGAGCTTCGCGCCAAGGCGCTCGAGGCCGCGCAACGCTGGGGTCAAGCGGTCGACGCGTGGAAGGAAGCCGCTGCGCTGACGGACGACGAGTCCAAGAAATGTGACTGGTTGCTTCACGCCGCGCAGATCGCGTTCTCAAAGAACAAGGACGCGGCCGCCGCTGAATCGCTAATTCGGCAAGCTGATCCCGACCTCAAGCTTCGGGCAGCTCGAACACAGTTGATGAGCGTCCTTGCGCGGTCCGAGAAGTGGGAGGCGTTGCACGAGCTCCTCAACATTCAGGTCGAGTACGCGCAGAGCGATCGAGAGCGCGCTCAGTTCGAAAAGACGGCGGGCTTTATCGCGATGGAAAAGCTGAAGAATACCGAACTTGCGGAAGAGCACTTCGAGCGCTCACTTCGGGCGATTGCAGACCAGGGTGACGTCCACACTGCGCTCGAGTCGCTGCGGCCCCCGGAACGCATCGAGCAAATGGCGCAGACCGAATCGGAGCGTGCTGCGGCGGATGACGAAACCTACCCGGATGTTCCAAAAGCGCCCCCGGCGCCCGACCTCAGCGAGATGGGGCTTGAAGAGGCGACCTCGACGGCGGAGCACGTCGTGTTGGAAGCTCAGAAGAAGTTGGAGTCGGAAAGAGCTCAGGCCGAGGAGGCTGCCGAGGCTGAGCGGGCACAAGAGCCGCCCGAACCGGAACCCACGCACGAACTGCCGCCGCGTGGAAAGACGGCCTTGAGCACCTCGCGTTTTATTGATGAAGACCTGTGGCAGGAGCACGTCATCCACGAAGAACAGGACATCTTCTTGACCATGCTCTTTGCGGTGGTCACCCCCGCCGTCATGGCGGATCGCAAGCGCGAGTTCTCCGAGTACGGCATCGACCCGAGCGAAGCGCGCGACCCGGAGCAGGACCCCTCGCCGATCGCACAGACGCTGCACTATGTGGCGAGCTTGGCGCAGCTTCCGCTGCCACAGCTCTACACCAAGCCAGGTTCGACGGGTGGCCTTGAGTTCTTGCATACGATCCCGCCAGCCATGGGCGTGGGGTCGGGTGCGGATGCTGGTGGTCCGGGCCAAGCCCTGGCCTTTGTGGCCGCGAGGGCGCTTTCTTTCTACCGACCCGGGCACTATCTTCGCGAATTGATTAGCAGCGGCTCGGACCTTCGCGCGTGGCTCATCGGCTCGATCCGGCTCTCCAGGCCGACATTCGCCGCACCCGACGAACTTGAAGGCGCGGTTCGGGCCGCGCAAGCGTCGCTGGAGCGAAACTTGCCAGGCAGCTCGAAGAAGGTGCTTGCGGAGCTGTGCACCAAACTGCTGGACCATGCTCCGTCGCTCGACCTTAAGCGTTGGGTCAAAGCGATCGATCTTACGGCGGACCGCATTGGGTTTATTGTTGCCGACGACCTTGAGATGGCATCGGCGCTGATTCAAGCCAGCCCAACCCACGCTTCGGTGGTTAGCAACCATGAGCGCGTGGACGCGCTCACGACGTATGCCAAATCGCATCGGTACTACACGCTTCGACAAGCGCTCGACCTCGATGTCTGAGTTCGAGGTTGGTGACTCACGGATCCTGCTCCGTCTCGCTGGGCCGGGGCAGGCGCAGCTCAAGGCCTTGGGCGAGCTGCTTGAGGTCTCGATCGGTCAACGTGGTCAGACGATTCACATCGCGGGGGACAACGAGAAGATCCACCGTGCGATCCGAGTGCTGAGCGATGTGGTGGAGGGGCTCGAAGCTGACCCCGAGCTTGGCAGTGCGGCCACGCTTCAGCTTGCGCGCACATTGCTTCAAAACCCCGAGCTGCAGGCGAGAAATTTGCGAGAGCAGGCTGTCCGCATCGATGGCCGCCGACGACATGTTGCCCCGAAGACGCCGGCTCAGGCCGCGTACCTGCGCTCGATAGAAGAGCACGATATCGTATTTGGTATCGGTCCTGCCGGTACGGGTAAGACGTACTTGGCGATGACGATGGCGGTGCACGCCCTTCAAGAAAAGCGGGTTCGTCGCTTGATCCTAACCCGCCCGGCCGTCGAGGCCGGAGAGCGTCTTGGTTTTTTGCCCGGCGACTTGGTCGAGAAAGTCGACCCGTATCTGCGTCCGCTTTATGACGCGCTCTCGGACCTTCTCGACGAAGACAAAGCACAGGGGCTTATCCAGCGCGGCACGATCGAGGTTGCGCCGCTCGCGTTCATGCGCGGGCGCACACTCAGTGGCGCCTTCGTGATACTCGATGAGGCGCAGAACACCACCGTCGAACAGATGAAGATGTTCCTCACCCGCATCGGCTTTGACTCACAAGCGGTGATCACAGGCGACGTCACGCAACAAGACTTACCGCGCGGCCAGCGTAGCGGCCTTGCCGACGCTGCCGAGCTATTGCGTAACGTGGAAGGCATCGACGTGCGACGCTTTTCGGACGCCGACGTCGTCCGCCACCCGCTCGTCCAGCGCATCGTCCGCGCCTACGAGTCCCGCGCTGCCAAAAAACAGTGACATCCCCTAATCCGCGAGGGCGCCGTCGGTGATCCACTGTTCAATGTCAGCGATTTCTTGCTCGCCGAGCGGGCGGTAACCGTTCACGGGGTCAAGGGGCATCGGTTGGGTTCCCATGAGTGACGCCGTGTTGTTGCGCAGCTTGTGGACCAGGTAGCTGCCGCTCGGGTTGCCCGGATCGACGAGCGGAAGTGTGGTGTTTTGCTTGCTATTCTCAAGCAAACGCTGATGGGCGCCGTCCGAGCGTAGGTCGAGTTCGCCGAGTGGTGACTCGCCGCCATGGCAGCCCGCGCAGTTGGCGATCAAGATGGGTAGGATGCGGTCGGTAAACGTTGAGCCCGTGCCTTGGAGCTGCAAGCGGTCGGTGTCCTCGCGATAGCTGCAGTTGGCGTAGTCGATGTCGTTTTCCAGCGTCTGCATGTTGCTGGCGTCTTTGCCGAGCCCTTCGATCCAACAGAACATCGCCAGCATTTCCGACGGCGTGTAGGGCTCGTTCGCCAGCGGCATGCGTGTGCCAGGGATTGGCTCGCCGAGCATACGGCCGAACAGGCGGGCGACCAGGTAGCTCTCCTCGGGGGCGCCCGGTTTGATCATCATGAGCGGGGCTGTTTGCTGTGCCCCAAACACCCCGTTTCGGTTGTGGTCGCCCTGCACCATCCCGCCGTCAATGAGCGCTTGTGCGCGGTCGCGTTGGCCGTTGCGCACTTCGGCGTAAAGATGTGTCCCGTCACCGAGCACCCACCAGTTTCCTTCGTAGTCGCCGTACGCGACCTTCTGAACCGTCTGGTCGTCGGCGATGAACGGTCGCAGGAAGCGCGCTTGCGTGTAGGTGCTTCGGTTGTTGCCTTGGCGACGGTCGATCTCTTCGGTTCGCACGATCGCTGGCGAAATGTGGATGTGAAGGCCTGGGTCCTCGGCGTTGGGGTTGCGGCCTAAGTCACCAAAATCGGGTCGATCGCCGGGCACGAGCTCGAGCCATCCGACTTCAAAACTCTGGCCGTCCAGGGCGCCAAGCTCGATGACATCGCCGGGCTGCTCGCAGCGGTCGAAGACCGCCTGATACTCGAAGGGCTGAACGTTGCAGGGCGCCTCCACCGCGGCCAAGAGGTTCGCCGGCGTGTGCAGGTCCGGGTACTCTTTTTTGAAATGGCAGACGCCACCCGCGTTTGCGCAAGTTGGGGTAACGACCTTTTCGTGGAGGTCGATTCCCGTACGCAGCGAGCGCTGGGCCTCAAGCGTGATGGGGTTCGTGCCGACATACGGCGGGACACGCTTACCTTCGGACACCGAAGGTCCCGGACCCGCATCGATCTCAAGTGAACCAAAGTCACTCTGGCCGCCTGAGCAGGCGCCAAGCAGCGCTAGCGACATCGCCCAAGCCTGCGTTTTGCGGGGAAACGCTGTCACGTGACGAGGTCCTCAAAAGGTTGGTCGCCGGCGAAGAACGGTGCGTGGTCGGCGCCGAGCATGTTCATCAAGGTCTTCATCAATGACCGGTAGCTATACACTTTGCCCTCGGCTGCAAGGTCGGCCGCGCGCGTGCGGCCCAAAGATCGACCGCCGTTGCCCGCCGCCTCGATCACGCCGCCCATCACCGGCATGGACATCCAGCGGGTGGCGTTGTCGCTGTTGTGATCGCTTCCCTGCGCGGAATTAAAGCGCGAACCACGGCCTGTGCGGCCGAACTCGCTGCCAAAGACCACGAGCGTGTGGTCCCAGTACGTCCCGCCCGACGGGTGCGTCATGGTCGTCAGCGCTGCGACGAGCGCGCTCATCAGGCGGTTGGGTTCGAGCATCGACTCGGGGAGACGGCTCTGTTCATCCGAATGGTAGTCGTAACCGCCTTGCCCGAAGTAGACGGCTGGGCTGCCGTAATGAAAGAGTCGCAATGCCATCCGGGCAGAACGCCCACCCCGACCGTTGCCGAACATGTTGGCGAGCTGTTGGTTGGTAAGGCCGTCGATGGACTCATCGGAGTCGGAGTCGATATTGAGTGCTTCGCTGCTAAAGATTTTGTTGAAGCGCGCGTTGGCTTCGCGGCTCTTGATGTAGGCGTCGACTTTGATTTGGTGCGCTTGGTTCTGCCGGTCGCGCATCCGTATGTCTTCGGCCTTGGCGAAGTCACGGGCCCAGGCCGGAAGGTTCTCGTCCGAAATCGAGCGGAAGCGCTCGAACGACGTGCCTTCCACCACCGGAGGGCGGTACGCCGAGTACTCGCCGGCGCCAATCGCCATACCCGATGAACCCAGCACGAACGCGGGCAAAAGTGTGCTCGTGGCATTGCCGCCGGTCGCGACGAGATCGCGCAAGCCGTAGTTGATCATTGTAAAGAAGGCGGTGTCGCCTCCGGCGTAGCCCGTGTAGTAGCGCTCAAGTCCGGTTTGGTGGTTACCATCGGCGCGCGACGAGAGCGGTTCGTGATCGACGCAGGGCAAAAGCGCGATGCGGTTTGCAATCTCGTTGGCCGGACGCATGCCCTGGGCGCGGAGTTCTTCGCTGAGCCAGCTACTGCCTTCGATCAGCTTGCTCGGGCCCCACTCGGTGCCTTCGGGTACACTCGCGAGCCCCCACGGGTTGAACTGCGCTGCGACGTCGCCGTTGTACGCTGCGGTGAAGCGGAAGCCGCCGTTGAGGCGAATGTAGAGCAGATGTTTGATGATGCCGTGAGAGTCCGCCGCCACCAGCTTGGGCAAGTGTAGGAACGGGGCTCCGGCGATGGTCGCGCCTGCCGTCTTGATGAGCCTGCGTCGACCGAGCTGTGCCGCGCTGCGAATAGAGTGCTTATGTGTTCGGTTCGCCATCGGTACTCCTCAGTAGAAAACAACCTCGGCGCTCGAGGCGACCGCGAAACAAAGCTGACGGGCAAACTGCTCTGCAGGGCAGCGCTGGCTCTCGCAGTTTGTTCCAGCGGCCCCGATTTCGGAGCGCTCGCTCTCGTTGGGTGCACGCCCGAGCAAGAGGTTGGTTTGGTGTTCGAGGATCTGCGTCGCCACCGATGCGGTGACGACGCTTTCCGCCGAGAGCCCTTCGGGCAAAAGTTGCGCCGTAGGAGCGACAAAGTCGCCGCCGTCACCTGCCGGATCGCAAAGGTCGTCCGCAAAGCCGAGCTGCGTGCCGGTGGTCAGCACGCTGACGATGGTGAAGCGGCCGCCCGGCGCATGGTCGGGGCAGCCGCCCAGGGTGCTGACCAAGTCTGCGTAGTTGCGATTGATTCGCCCGTTGTCTCGTAACGGCCAACGCGAGTTCTTGACGATTGCGTATCCGGTGGGCGAGCCAGTATCGATCAGCAGGCCAGGGTCTGTGATGCGAGGGTCGCAGCCGCCCAGCGAGGTGTTGAAAGCGTATGAAAGGCTGTCGACCCAGCCCTCGGCGTGGGTTTGCTTGAGGGGCCCGTACGTCCAACGGTACGCGCTTTGCGTCGGCTCTGTGCCTTGTGAGGGCTGCGTGCTCGACTGGAGGTACGCAAGCGAGGTTGCGACCGCGAACTCGACCACGCGAATGTCACCTCGATGCGCCACCAGTTCGCGAACCAGTTCGTCCCGCACACCGGGTACAGCTCGGGCAAGGTCGTAACCCATCATCTCTTCGAGGACCTTTTCCACCGCGAACTCCCAGAACAGGGATTGACGGGCCAAAACTCGACCTGGCGCCTGAAGCACCCGCCACTCGTCGGCATGAAGCAGTCCGTTCCACATCATCGGAACGTCGTCGTCGATGCGCGTCGATCGAAGGTCAGGTTTGAGCACGACCGGTTCGAAGCCCCAGAGAATGCTGGTGCATGCGCTGGCGTCGTCGGGCTCGCCGTTTTCGCCGAGGCAATGGTAGCTCACCCAAGCATCGGGTACGCGTGCGCCCAGGCCGGGACTATCGATGTAGTCGTTGGTCCACAACTGGTACATGCGGGCGAAGTCAGCGCGTTCGTTTTCAAATGGGGGACGACCCAAAAACAGGCTAAAGGCGAACTCTGCGCGGTCGGCGGGGGTATCGAAACGTCGGGTGAGCACCGGGTGCGAGGCGGCAACCTCCGCGAAGGCGTCATAGCCGATCGTGCCCTTGCATAGCCGCTCGGCCAACAAGTCGAAATCCAGGATGGCCAAGATGCTGGTCGCTTCGTTGTTGAGTTGTAGTCGCTCCGCCCACTTGCGCTGGCAGTTGAGCGCATACTCCTCAGACTCGATCAAGGTCGCGGCCGTCTGCGAAAAACCTTGGTCGATGCAGGTTTTCTTGGCTTCGGCGCCGGACGGAAATCGTCCCACCAAGTCCATGTACAGGCGGCGGCAGCTCTCGTACGGCTCGACCGGTGCGGTCGAGAGGCCCGCTCCCCAAGTGCTGCGGCACATGCCGCGGTTGATCGGATTGGCCAAGTCGAGCGCCTCGCAAAAGTCCGCGCAGGCGGCGTCACAGACAGGCGGCGCACCAGCGCTGGGCGGGGCCGTCAAGCGCGCGGTCGGCGTTTGATCTTCGTAGTCTGCCAGCGGCAAATCGTTGAGTGGTTCGCCCTGTGGCATGAGGCTCGCGGGGCCACGCGCTTCGGTGAGTTCGATCGTGTCTTCGCAAGACCAGCTCAGCAAGCCGAGCGCGAGGATCAAAAGACGTTGTTTCATAAAATCATCCCCACCGATACATTGTGGCGACCTCTGGTTTGCTCCGCAATTTTGATCGTGCCGAAATGCGTGATTGAGTCGCAGGTTGTAGGTAGGCACCTACAGATTAACAGGCAGCTATAGGCTAGAGAGTCCCGAGTGCGAATTCGATACCGGCGGAGACTTCGTAGCGGGTGAAGTTGGCAACGGCGCTTCGCTCGTAATACACACCCGCGACCGTGCCGCTGTAGTTGAACAAGAAGTAACGCCCGAACGAGACCGCAATATCACCGCGTATGGCGACGAGGTCTCCGATCTGCCAACGCGCTCCCGCGAGTGGCGAAAAGAGCAAGCCCAATCGAGGCGTGGACCAGGCGTTGGCGCCCTGTCCCTGCACACGCTCGATCTCGGTGTCCAGTTCATCGGTCGGAAAGATCGCGCCGAAACCGCCACGCAGGCCGACCAGGACGTGAAGACCCGCGAACGCATCGATCCACGCTTCCATCCCCACATGCGCTTCGAGTTGGTGGCCAAAGCCGAACACATCATCGTCATTTTCGCCGGTCGAGACTTGGTAAACGCCACCGTAACGAAGTCCGGTACTGACCTGGAAGATGTCGCTCAGTGGAAACCAGAGCTGAAGCATCACGGAGGGGTCGAGGCCCGCGTCGTACTCTTCGTCGCGGTTATCCCGGAGGGCCTCGCGGCGTTCGTCGTCTCGAATCGCGCCGCTCTCTGCGTAAAAGCCAACGCTCGCACCGAGCCGAACGGGAATTTGCGCGCTGTCGTCTGAAGCGGACCCGTCCTTTGCGTCTGGCGCAGACTTCTTTTTCGCGAGCGGCTCCTTCTTCGAGTGTGCCGGAGTCTTTCCGTTCTCTTTCTTCGCCGACGCTCTTTTGGAGGTGTCCTTGCCCTTGTCCGACTTCTTGGACGAGTCCTTGTCGCCGGCCTCCCAGTTGTCGTCGTCTTCCCAATCACCGCTTTGCGCGGTCGCAGTGGAGCAAAGAGCGCCGAGTAGGACGGCGGCGCAGATGCACGTTTTCACGAGTGGGAACAAGCGCGTGTCAATGGGCACCGCGTGATGGTACCAAACCCAGTCCGTAAGTGGTCAAAGTTGATCGACGAGCCAGGCCCCAACCTCATTCGTGCTCTTCTTTCCGCCGATGTCGGGTGTGCACATCCCTTCGGCGAGCGCGCTGCGTAGCAGCTCGAGCAGCTCTTGTTCGAGCTTCGCAAAGCCGAGATGGCTGAGTAGCATGCCGACGCTCATCACCATTGCGAAAGGGTTGGCCTTGCCCTGGCCAGCAATGTCCGGCGCGCTACCGTGCACGGGCTCAAACATCGAGACATTTTGCGGGTGGATATTGGCGCTTGCTGCCATGCCGAGCCCGCCCTGCAAAGCGGCCGCCATGTCGGTGACAATGTCGCCGAGTAGGTTGCTTGTGACAATCACTTCGAACTGCGAAGGGTCGCGGATGAGCTGGTAGCACAGTGCGTCGACGTACATGTGGCGTGCCTCGATGTCGGAATATGACTCGGCAACCTCGGAGAAACAGCGCTTCCACAAACCGTGTGCGGCGGGCATAGCGTTAGATTTATCCGCCATGTGCACGCTTGCGCGTCCGGTCTTTCGTGCGTGTTCGAACGCGTGTCGGATGATGCGCTCGACACCACGACGCGTATTGATCGACTCGGTGATTGCGATCTCATCGACCGTGCCCCGCTTAAAGTTGCCCCCGATGCCGGCGTAAAGCCCTTCGGTGTTTTCGCGGAAGACGACAAAGTTGCAGGCTTCTGGCGAAACGTTTCGCAGCGGCATTAGCGACGGGTGCATGCACTGAACTGGGCGCATGTTTGCAAAAAGGTCGAAGCCGAAGCGAAGGCCAAACAGAATGTCGCGCGCGTGCTTGAGATCGGGCACGCGGGGGTCACCCAACGCGCCGAGGAGCACTGCAGAGCAGGACTTGGCGATCTCGTCTCGGATCTCATCGGGGAATGTCACACCATCTTCAAGGTAGCGCTGTGCGCCTAAATTCAGCTCCCAGAGGTCGAACTCAAGGCCTTCGCGCTCACTGAGTTTGCTCAGAACCGCGCAGCCTATCCGCGTGACCTCCGGACCGATCCCGTCGCCCCCGATCACCGCGATGCGATGTGCCATCGTCCAGCTTTATCATAGCCCGGTGTTGTTGCGCACGCCTTACGCGCTAGATCGGCAATTGCGTCGAATAACAGCCGTAGATCGCAGCAACTCCTTGACATCAGAGGCCCCCAGAGAGACCTTCGGAATCGGCGTACCATGCAACTGAAGTCTGCAGGCCGTAGCGACGTGGGTCGTCAGCGGGAACACAATGAAGATGCTTTCAGCATCCTCGACGATTACCGCTTGTTTATTGTTGCCGATGGTATGGGCGGACACCGCGCGGGAGACGTGGCGAGCAAGCTTGCAACCGAGTCCATCGTCGAGTTCTTTGAGACCACGCGCGACGGTGACAACACCTGGCCGTTTCATTTCGATCCGAATCTGACCCAAGAAGAAAACCGCCTTATCACGAGTGTGAAGGTCGCCAACCGGCGCATCTACGAGACGTCTCTGCGCAATAGCGAGGTACGGGGCATGGGGACGACGATTGTCAGCGCCGTGTTTTCAAACCGACGCCTCTACGTCGCGCATGTCGGGGACAGCCGTTGCTATCGCATCCGTAACGGCGAAATCGAGTTGCTTACGCGAGACCATTCCCTTCGCAACGACTACTTGCTCGTCATGCCGGACATGACCGAAGAGCAGCAAGAAGAGCTTCCGAAAAATGTCATCACGCGGGCGCTCGGCATGAGTGACAACGTTGTCGTCGACCTCCGCCCCGAGCTGCCGAAGCCTGGCGATTTGTACTTGCTGTGCTCCGACGGGCTCAGCGGCATGGTCACGGACGAGCAGATCTTGGACATCGTCGATAGCTCGAAAGACGACCTATCCGCCGCGGTCGAGCGGCTCATCGAGCAAGCCAACGAAGAGGGCGGCGAAGACAACGTCACCGCGATTTTGGTGGCGGTCGAAGAACTTTCTGATGAGGACGAAGACGAAGTGGCGGAGCTGGAGAGGCAGCGCTTGGCGCGTGCGACAACGCTGCACGACCATGACCAGGACAGTGACGACGACGAATGGAGCGAAACCAACACCGACGTCCAGGGCGAGGTCGACGCGTCGAGTTCGATTCGGCCTGAGCAGCGCACTTCCGGCCGTCCCAAAGACGACGACGATTAGGGCTGGAAGCGAACGGTCTCGACGTTGCCTTCGACGACGCGCGTCTGGCTAAAGCCACTTAGGCTCGAAATATAGATACCCGGTCCACTTCGGCGGTCGGACGCGAAGGCGAGCATGCGGCAGTCGGGGGAGAACGAGGGGTCCTTGTTGATGCCCTGTCCCTGGGTGATACGTGTGTACTCTTGGGTCCGGATGTCGACCGTAAAGATGTCCATGCCCGCGTCGCGCCCCGTGAAGGCGATCAGGTTGGGGTTGCTTGGGTCCTGACACCAGGCAGGCGTTTGGTTGTGGCTACCCTTGAAAGAGACGCGCTTCTGGCCGCTACCGTCGGCATTCATCACAAAGATTTGTGGGCTACCATGGCGCGCGGAAACGAACGCGATACGGCCGCCCGGCCCACAGGTTGGACTGACATCGATGGCCGGGTGGTTGGTCAGTCGACGGATGTCGCCGCCGTCTTCGTTGGCGCTGTAGATTTCACTGTTGCCTTCGCGCGACGAGGTGAAGAAGAGGCGGCCGTCGCAGTAGGAGGGCGCCATGTTTAAGCCCTTGCCTTCGATGATGGGTTTGCCCTTGTAGCCGGTGCGACTGATGAACATGCCCTCATCGCTCATGCGGGTAAACCACACTCTGTTTTTAGCGTCGAACATGGGCAGAAGTGCCAGTCCGTTGCCCTTGGTAATGCGCAGTTCGCCATACCCGTTGAGCTCGGAGCAATAGATGTCTTTTTGCCCTGCGGCCGTACGTTTCGCGTAGGTGATCTTTTTTTCGAACACGCCCTTTTTGCCCGACAGCACTTTGAGCATCTCGTTGGAAAAGTCGTGGAGCCACTTGCGGAGCATCTTGGGCTCGCCGGAGTAGCGACGTTCAACCGCAGGGTTGGACTTGGCCCCGACGCGATAGAAGCGAACCGCGAGCACAACGTTTTGTGGGCTCGTTTGCTCGATCGTCCCCTTGACAACGCCGTCGATATCCGCGGCGGCCCAGCCGCGAGGGTCGAACTCGAGTCCATTGGTGTATGGGTCGTGCGGAAGCTTGTCGGGCGTCTTGACGCGGTAGCCCGGCATGATGTCGAAGTTGCGACGCACAACGGCCGCAGCGCCCGTACCCAGTTCTTTCGGCCCTGCGAAATCGACGACGGAGATTACGTAGCTTTCGCTCGTCTCGGCCACAATATCGACCTCGGGAACCTCGGTGGGAAGCTCCGGTTCCGTCTTCTCCACGTCTTGGCCGATGGCGGACCGACCATGAAGGAATAGGGCGACGCTGACGACGGTGACCACGAGTACGGCGGCAAGACTTCGCTTCATGCACCGAACCCTATCGCATCTGGCACATGAATCCAGCGATGAAAGGCGACCGTCTCAGCTCAGCAGTTCTGGCATCGTGGCGCTCTACGGGCAGGTGCTTGCACAACCTGACACCCATGGCAGTACATGCGCAGCGAGGATCGGACTCGCCAAGCAAAGAGCGAAGAGCGCGAGAATCCAGGTCGTCGAGCGGACACCCGCCCTTTCATCCAACGGCCCCTGTCCCCCGCGAGCGTTAGCGGCGGGCGTCTTTGCCGCGGAAGTTGAGGTTGACAGCGGTACCCCAAAGCTCTTCGGGAGGGTCTGGCAACATTTCACCCACGGCATCGTCGAGGCGCTTTTTGACCGAAGCATCGAACGCGGCGTTGCCGCTCTTTTTACGCCACTTGTATCCGGCCATGCGGCCACCATCGCCAATCTCGATGCTCACCGTTGCGATGAGCTGTTTGAGTTCCGCGTCGGCGATCGCATCGGGTACGTCCCAGTCACGCCGGAAGTAGCGCTGCAATTTGCCGAGGAAGATGTTGCCCTCGTCGCGCGTCGCGGTGCCCTCTTCCACACCGTCGGGGTCGCCCTCGCGGTCGCGCGCACGCGCGTCGTTGGCCAAGTCTTCGGCGCGATTGCCGAGCTGACTCAGTAGATCCGTAGCCGTTGATTTTGCGTCCTCCGCCAGGTCGTCCGGTCGTTCGACGCGCTTGGAGTCCGGCAGCGGGGCTTTGCTCGGGGCTTGCTGCACTTTGGTGTTGGCCGGGATCTCCTTGTTCGGAAGCCGATTTTTCCGGTCGACGCCCAGCTTGACCAAGCGTGTCTCCACAAACTTGAAAGGAACGACCTCTTCTTCCTCTTCGACTTCAGCGGCATTGGCCTCACTCAAGCTAGCCGCGAAGAACACGCCCGCTGCAATGGAACCGTGCGCAACGATGGTCGCAAACAGGCCCAAAAGGAACTGCCCTGCAGAAAGACCAGCGGAAGAGTTGGCCATTGCGGAGCCTAGTCTTTCCCCATGTCACTGGGTGGGTCGGTGACGAGCCCCATCTTCTCGATACCGGCTTTGCGGACGGCAGCCAGCACCTTGGCCACGATGCCATAGGGGACCGTCTCGTCTGCGTGGACGAAAATTTCGTTCTTCTCCTGAACTTCTTCGTTTTTTACCAGTGTTGCCACGAGGTCCTCGAAGGCGACTTGTTGCTTCTCGGTTGAGATCAAGAAGATGTTCTGCTCGGCATCAATCGCGAGTAATAGAGAGTCCTCTTCGGCCTCAAGCTTGGGTGCATCGGCTTCTGGGAGTTCTACTTCGACTCCGATGGAGAGCATCGGCGCGGCCACCATAAAGATGATGAGTAGCACCAACATGACGTCGACCAGAGGGGTGACGTTAATCTCTGCGAGCGGCGCCTTGCGGCCGCCGCCTCCTCCTGCGCTCATTCCCATGTCGTCATACCTTTAGGAAGTTGCGCCGCACGATGTTGAGAAAGTCGGTCGAGAAAGCCTCCATTTCACTCTCGAGAACCTGCAGTTTGCGGACGAAGTAGTTGTAGGCCATGACCGCCGGAATCGCGGCCGCCAAACCGATTGCGGTGGCGATGAGCGCCTCGGCGATGCCGGGTGCAACCGCGTCCAGCGTTGCCTGCCCTTCGCCACTCTTGAGGTTCAAAAAGGCGTTCATGATACCCCAGACGGTCCCGAAGAGGCCCACGAAGGGTGCCGTTGAGCCGGTGGTTGCGAGAAAAGGCACATAGCTTTCCAGCCGCGTGAGCTCGTCGTTCTTCGATCGGCGCAGTGTTCGTTCGATGTTCGCCAAATCCCCACCCGTTGGGTCGCTTCCGACTCGGGCAAGTTCGATGTAGCCGGCCTTGAACATCTTGGCGACTGGCGCGTTGGCGTACTTGTTCATGCCCGCGTAGATGCCCTCCAGCCGCTCTGCGGACCAGGACCCGCCACCCTCGCCCTCCCAGAAGCGGCGCAAAAACCCGTCGGTCTTGCGGTCGGCTTGCCGCAACCTCCCGAACTTGGCGCCCATGATGAACCAACACATGACCGACATGAGCACGAGCAGTATCATCACCGCTTGCACGACGATCGAGGCCTCCACGACGAGGCTCCAGATATCGATTTGCCCACCTGTCTGTAGCAATGAAAAAAGAAGCATGGAGGGTATCTTGACCTTTTTGCTACGTGAGGTGAAGTTCAGATTGATGAGCAATTTTGAAGCGACTTTTGGGCTACGAGCTGCCCTTCTTGCGCTCGTATGCATGCAAGGGCTGACAATCGGAACGGCCCACGCGCAAGTTGTCGATGTCTACGGAGACGACGAAGACGACGAGGCCGCCAGCCCAGACCCAAGCCCAACCCCCGATCCCAGCCCTGCGCCCGCCCCAACGCCTGCCCCACAAACGCGGCCCGACGCCACGACCAATGCGCCAACCAATCCCGATGCGAGCGACATTGACCGTGCGCGCGCCCATCTTGCGCGAGGGCGCGAGCATTACGCTGCGGGCGAATACGTCAAAGCCGCGGAAGAGTTCGAGAGGGCATTCGGCGCACGGCCGGTGCCGGCGTTTCAGTTCAATGCCGGCGTCGCGTACGAACGCGACGGAAACTTTCCGCGCGCCATCGCGCATTTCGACCGCTACCTCAACCTCGCGCCCGACGCGAAAGACGCCGCGGCGGTTCGTGAGCGCTTGGAGCGACTCAAGAAGGGCGTCGCACTCGCGCAGGCCGCACGTCCGGAGGACACGAAGATGGCGCTTTGGGTGACCCCCGATCCGTTCGACGCAACGGTTCGCATTTCTTTCGGCGGCCAGGTCTTGGTGGAGACGCGAGGAGAGGTCGAGTACGTGCCCGACAAGCCCGGAGAGTACCTGCTCGAAGCCGACTTCGGAAATGATGAGAAAGTGTCCTACGTTGCGAGCATCGATTTGCACAGACCGTTCGTGTTTGTGGCGTCGAAATCAAAGGGTTTCACAGGAGAGCTCGACCTCATCAGTGAGCCGTCAGAAGCGAGCGTTTATCTCGACGATAAGACGCTCGGCGTGATCGGAAAAACGCGGCTTCTAAAGAGCTTATCGAAAGGTAATTACCACCTTTGGCTCGAGAAGCCGGGCTTTGAGACGGAGGAGCTCGATGTAGAGATCGTGCCGGGAGAAACCCTCCAGAGGCACGTGCACTTAAAACGGGTCCAGTATGGAAAGGTGCGTGTGGTTTCGAATGTGCGCGGCTCGGAAGTGTTCGTCGATGGAAACAAAGTTGGCGTCGTCGAGAAGGCCGCGGTGCTCGCGGAGGTTCCGGCAGGTCACCACGTGGTGAGCGTTTCGGCTCCCGACATGAAGACGTACGAGGTCGCGGTGGAGATTCACCGCGGTAAGGAGACGCCCGTGCGCGTGAAGCTCTTGCCAGCGGTCGACCGTTCGAGCGCCTGGGTGACAGGTGGCCTCGCAGTCTTGTTGATCGGCGGCGGCATTGCCGCGGGGCTGGTTGGTAACGGCATCAAGTCGGATCTTGAGGACGAGCGTGACGCAGGTGTGCTTCGCCAGGACGACTCGCGTATCGACCTTGGGTTTTGGCTTCATGCTGGCGCCGACATTGCGTTTGGTCTTGGCGCCGTGCTTGGCGCCTTCTCGGTTTACTATTTCCTAAGCGATCCGCTTCCTGACTCGGAGGGCGAGGTGCTCTTGCCCCGCGACTGGACGCTCAACCCACGGTTTGGTCCTGGGTTTGCCGGGGCGTCGCTCGGAGGTTCATTCTAATGACTCGCTTTGGCCAACTTGCTTGCATACTCGCGCTGCTAAGTGCGTGTAACCCATTTTCCTTTCACGACCTCGAAGACCAAGCGCCCGTGCGTTCGTACTCGGCAGATCAGGCGGAGTTTGGTCAGCAAATCGCCGTTTACACCGACTCGGTCGAAAAAGAGACGTGGGTTGCCGTGTCTTCCAATCGCGTGAGTCGTTACCAGGTCTATCAGTTTTTCGGCGGCGGGAACTACATCTTCCCGGAGGGGCGAGAAGGCTGCGCAACTTGCGATTCGCGTGGCGACTTTGATGTGGGTTCACTTGGTTTTGCGGCGGTCTCGATGGCAACCGAGGGCAGCGAGTTTTGTGTTGCGACACCTTTCAATGGAACGACGAACGGCCAGCCTGAGACGGGGATTTCCATCGACTGTGACATCGAGATCCCCTGCGGTGTCGACCCGACGGGTAACCCGGTGGAGGTCGATCGCTGCAACTTCAAGAACACGGTATCCCTCTCCGCGGGAGCGGCCGTGACGACGGTGTTTGGTGACGCGCGAACGTATGCGCAACTGCTGATCAGCGACCCCAAGACGGGACCGTACTTGTTTCGGCTGACGGAACGCACGGTTGCTCCAGTCGATTTTTCCGGGATGACGCCGGGCGACGGTTTCGGCGAAGAGATGGTAGCCAAAGCACAAGGGACGGGAACTCGCCTGGCTGCTTCGCAGGGAAATCAGGTCCACGTTGCCGACCTTGGCGTAAGCGGCGCAACCTCTCTTGGCTGTCTCGATGTTGGGGACGATGTGCGCTCCCTCGCATGGATCAACGATAGCGTCGCCGTCGGAACAAAAGACAATGTGAGCGTCTACCCCATGTCTTCTTTTACGACGCCGTGCTCCGGCGCAACGCTGCCCGGCATTACATGCGCGGACTTGCCGAGAGACTCGTATTCGGGCGAGGTGTCATGCGCAGCACTTGGCGAAGCGGTCGGCGCAGCAGACGTCGATGGTGACGGCAGCCAAGAACTCATCCTCGGAGCGCCGCTCAGCGATCTCGGTAGCTTCAAGTCCGCGGGTGCGGTCTATGTTGTCCCGGACGAAGGCGCATCGGTGGCCGATGCCGTCGTGCTCGTCGACGCCGATCCAAAGATTAATCAGCGTCTCGGCGAGGCCGTTGCAGGCGTGCCTGTCTATCCTGCGTCGGGCGCGCGTGAAGAGATTGCGGCGGGTGCGCCGGGTGGTCGAAACTGGCGACTTTTTCTTTGCTCCGGTCTGCCCGGAGACGATGCTGATGCCAGCAAGCAGTGCGCGCAGTAGCGAACGCCCGATCAGTAGCGAACGCCCGATCAGTAGCGAACCCCTGATCGGTGCCAAAGCGAAGCGAAGCTCCTGATCCGCCGGCTCTTATTTGTGAGCGAACTCACACAACGAGAGACTTCGCACAGCTTCCGAGACTCATCTTATTGAAATCACGAGGCTAAGTGCGAAGAAGAAAAGTGCGCAAACTTGGTACACACCTCTTGAATGGTGTACGAAAGTTGCATATTGTCCCCGCTGTGCTGGCGGGAACTACAGAGGGCGTGTGATGGGAAGCAGTAAGCAAGTTTGGGTTTTGGGAGGCATGATGTTGGTCGCGTGCTCACCGGACGGTAGTGCGAACGACCCTGCGGGCAGTTTGGTCGGTGTGCCCGACACCACCGAGATGGGTGACGAGGGACCCAAGAAAGTGGAAAACCCCAGCTTCGACAACAGCACCAACGACACGAAAGAACCGGGGACATCGACCAATGTGTGCGAACAGGTCCAGGTTGTTGCGGAGCGAGAGGTTGCCAACGTGATGGTGCTCCTCGATCGCTCCGGGAGCATGTACGCACCGGGCGGCTTTTTCACAGCTGAGGTTGACAAGTGGACGCCCGCCGTCAACGCGGTCAACAGCGCTGTTGGAGCGCGCTCGGAGAGCATTGCGTTTGGCTTGATGAAGTTCGGCACAGGCGAGGGCTGTGATCCCGGACAAGTCGACGTCATGCCCCAGGTGGGGTCCAGCCCCATGGTGAACGAATCTCTTCGCGGTCGACCTGTCGACATTACCGGCG
The DNA here is from genome assembly GCA_964487255.1 of uncultured Polyangiales bacterium. Taxonomy (GTDB): domain Bacteria; phylum Myxococcota_A; class Polyangia; order Polyangiales; family CAZAQV01; genus CAZAQV01. Next base: position 213,697 of record CAZAQV010000005.1, read on the forward strand.
GTATGACGCCCACCGCAGAGAGCTTGGCTGCCGCGGGCGAAGCGATGGCTACGATGGACGGCGACAGCTACATCTTGCTCGTGACCGATGGTGCTCCAAACTGCAACGACGAGGCAGGGCTCGGTGGCGAGTGCACGTGTCCGGGTGGCATTTGTGACTACTGGGAGCAGTGCCTCGACGACAACCGCACGGTCAAGACGATCGAAAGCTTGGCCCAAAACGGCGTGAAGACGTTCGTGATCGGCTACGACACGGGCGGACTGACAGATGTTCTCAACCGGATGGCTATTGCCGGCGACACCGGTTCCTCGCAGTACATTGCCGTCAACGATCAGAGTTCGCTGTCGGATGCACTTGAGTCGTTGACGAGCCAGGTCGCATCGTGCAGTTACGAGCTTGAGAACGTTCCTTCTGACATTCGCTACGTGAGTGTCAAGCTTGGGGGAGAGCAGATCGACCACGAGTCGATCGCAACCGACGGCGGTTGGCGGCTCGACGGCAACAAGGTCGAAATCCTCGGTGGCGACTGCGAGACACTCCAGGCGCAAGATGTGGCCAAGATCGACATCACCGTCGAGTGCGAACTCGTCCTGCGCTAGAGTGACACAGGCGGACAGTTCTTGGCTGTCACAAGCTATCAGTTGGCGGCTTTGAACTTCTTCATGAAGTCGACAAGCTTGTCGATGTTGGACGGCTCCATGGCGTTGTACATCGAGATTCGGATGCCGCCGACGCTGCGATGACCCTTGGTGCCGTACATGTGGTTCGCGTCGGCCTCGGCGACGAACTTCTTCTCAAGGCCTTCGTTGGGTAAGCGAAAGACCACGTTCATGACCGAGCGAGAGTCCTCGGCAATGGGGCAGCGGTAGAAGTCGGCCTCTTCGTTGAGGTAGCCATAGAGGTTTTTTGCCTTCTCTCGGTTGCGCGTTTCCATTGCGCTGAGACCACCCTGGTCTTTGACCCACTGCATGGTCTTGCCAACCATATAGATCGCAAAGGTCGGCGCGGTGTTCTGCAGCGAGTCGCCTTCGAGGATGGTCTGGTAGCGGAAGATCTTAGGGATGGAACCCGCCGCACCGGCGCTCTCGATGAAAGCCTTCTTGGCCAAGATGACGGTGACACCCGCAGGGCCCATGTTCTTTTGTGCGCCAGCATAGATGAAGTCGAACTTCGAGACGTCGATGGGCCGCCAGCCGATGTCGCTCGACATGTCGGCGACCAGCGGTGTGCTGCCTGCGTCAGGAAAGCTGTGGTACTGCGTGCCTGCAATGGTGTTGTTGCTCGTGATGTGCAGGTACTTCGCATTGGCGTCGCGTTTGTAGTCCGCCTCTTTAGGAATGTAGGTGAACTCTTTGTCGGCTGAGCTGGCAACCTCATTGCCCTTGGCGACAATGTTGGCTTCGCCGATGGCCTTTTTGCTCCACGAGCCCGTGTTGACGTAGTCGGCGCTTTGTCCGTCGCCGAGAAAGTTCATGGGAAGGAGCGCGAACTGTGCGGTCGCACCGCCTTGCATGAAGAGCACCTCGTGGGTGTCAGGAACCGCGAAGAGCTCTTTGATGAGCGCCTTGGTGTTGGCGTGGACGGCCGCATATTCTTTGCCGCGGTGGCTCAGCTCCACGATCGAGCAGCCGCTTCCCTCAAAGTCGAGAAACTCCTTTTGCACGGACTCAAGAGCCGAAAGAGGGAGGGTTGCGGGACCTGCGCTGAAGTTGATGGCTCGATTGCTCATGGCGCGAATCGTAAGGCCAGCGGGTGGCAATGTCGATTGGCAATTCTACCTTCTAGCGCGAGCGGATCATCCGCGTTAGACAGCCAGAGCTATGACGGAACTACGGACGCGCTTCGCCCCTTCGCCGACCGGCTATCTGCACATCGGCGGTGCCCGAACGGCACTCTACAATTGGCTCTGGACGAGGCAAAACGGCGGTACATTCGTGCTTCGGGTGGAAGATACCGACACCGAGCGCAACAGCGAAGAGAGCGTGAGAGCGATCTTCGAAGCACTGGAGTGGCTCGGGCTCGATTGGGACGAAGGCCCGCAGGCGGACGGTTCGGTAACGGGCGCGTACGGACCGTACTTTCAGGCCGAGCGCCAAGACATTTATTGGGAGTACGCCGAGAGGCTCATCGCTTCGGGCCACGCCTATCGCTGCTACGCGGACAAGGACGAACTCGCTGCTGCGCGCGCGAAGCACAAGGCAGAGACCGGCAAAGAAACCGGGTTTCGCTTCGCCAGTCCGTGGCGTGACCGCAACGCACCACATGAAGACGGCAAGCAGTACGTGGTGCGCTTCAAAGCGTCGGCTGAAGGCGCAACGACCTGGGACGACAAGATCAAGGGTCGCATCGAGGTGCAGCACAACACGCTGCAGGACTTTGTACTGATTCGCAGTAACCGGGTCCCGCTCTACAACTTTGCCTGTGCGGTCGACGATTTGACGATGCAGATCTCGCTCGTCGCGCGCGGTGATGACCACATGATCAACACGGCGCCGCAGATTTTGCTACACCGCGCGTTCGGCAACCAGCCGCCAGAGTTCGCGCACTTGCCGCTGATTCTTGCGCCGAGCGGAGGCAAGCTATCGAAGCGGCATGCCGCAGTCAGCGTGAGTGAGTACCGCGACATGGGGTATCTGCCCGACGGCGTGCTGAACTACTTGGTGCGGCTCGGTTGGTCCCACGGTGATCAAGAGATCTTTTCACGCCAGGAGCTTGTCGAGCTTTTCGGTTGGGATGCCGTCGGTCGAACCGGCGCCAAGTATGACGCGAAGAAGTTTGAGTATGTGCAGGCGGAGCATCTTCGAGCGCTGCCCGATGACGAGCTTGCGGTGCAAGCCGTGCCCTTCCTGGCAAGGAGAGGTCTTGAGGTGAAGGCCGATGACCCAACGCTGTTGGGTGCGATTCCGTATCTCAAGCCACGGGCAACCACTCTTGTCGACCTTGCAGATGGATTAGACTACTTCTTCCGCGATGAGCTCGTGTTCGAGGAGAAGGGAAAACGGAAGTTTCTTGTACCGGAACGAGCGGAGCTACTGAGCAAGCTGGGCGGCGTGGTCTCGGAGGTACAGCCCTTCGAAGTTGAACGACTGGAAAACACAGTCAAGGGATGGCTTGAGGCTGAGTCGCTGAAGATGAAAGACGTCGCGCAGGCAGCGCGCGTCGCGCTTACCGGACGCACGAAGAGCCCAGGGCTTTTCGAAGTGATGGCGCTTCTCGGGCGCGAAAGAACCCTCTCGCGTCTTGAGCGTGGCGCTTCTATCGCCGCTGCGAATGGCTGAGGAATCATGAGCGAACAGACCGGAATGCTCAGCTTGCTCGCAGAGCTCCACCCCAAACGCTTCTTCCTTGAGACTTGGGTGCAGATGGACGAAGAGGCGCGCATCGAACGCGAAGCGAGGCGCGAGGTGGGCAAGGGCTATGACGTGCGGCCGCTTGTCGTCTTGTGTTTGGGGGCAGTCTGCCTGACCGCGATGGAGTATTGGGGAGGCTCGGCGCAGTTCTCTGCGCTCTTGAACTGGATCGATCCGCAACCGGACAAGGACAGCTGGATCTTCGATGCGCGCTACTCAAAGTTTTCGCGCTTGTTCGAGTTTTGCTGGTGGAGTGGTTGGCGTGTGCTCGGATACCTCGTGATTCCCGCGGCCAGTGTATGGATGATGCGTGGTCGACTTCGCGATTACGGTCTGAGCACCAAGGGATTTTGGTCGCACGCCTGGATCTACGGCCTTTCGTATTGCGTCGTGCTCGTGTGTGTCGTTGCCGTGTCGTACACCGAGGAGTTTTCAACCTACTACCCGTTCTACAAGCGAGCCTCGCGCTCTTGGTTCGATTTCATTGCATGGGAAATCCTATACGCCGCGCAGTTCTTTTCGCTTGAGTTTTTCTTTCGCGGCTACTGGCTTAAGGCATGCAAAACGATGATGGGCAGTCATGCGATCTTTGCGATGGTGGTGCCCTACTGCATGATCCACTACGGCAAGCCTGGCCTTGAAGCGCTTGGCGCAATCATCGCCGGCGTCGTGCTCGGCACACTTGCGATGAAAACGCGCTCCATCTGGAGCGGCTTTCTTATCCACGTCTCTGTCGCCATCAGCATGGACGTGGCTGCGCTCCTGCAAACCGCGCATCTCCCCACCGAGTGGTGGCCCAACTAGGCATCTCAATTGTGGACAGTCCAGAATTGAAAGAACCTTACGTTCGTTCGCATCCAGGCCAGATTCTTGCCGACAATAGCGTGTGGCACGACCTCGTTATCTATTGGAAGGTGACTATCATCACGTCTATTTCTGCGGGGTCGACGGGACCCCCGTTTTTCGCGACGCCCATGACCGGCGCACATTCCTAAGGTACTGGAGTGAGACCCCTGAGAGCCCAGAAGTTCTTCAGCTTGCTTGGGCCTTGCTGAGTACTCACGGGCACTACTTCCTAGGGGCGCCGATCGATCTGATATCGAAGCATCTCCATAGGGTGCTTGGCCGGTATGCAAGATGGTTCAACTGTCGCTGGGGGCGAAGCGGAGATCTATTCCAAGGCCGCTTCAAGTCGATCCCAGTCCGGAACAGTGAGTATGCGCGTACTCTGGTTAGATACATACTCTTGAACCCGGTAGGGGCGGGGCTTTGCTCGCTCACAGGTCTCGTGGACTATCCGTGGACGAATTTTCGAACCCTTTCCTCAAACAAGGGCTTTCCAAACGGTCCAGCTGAAGAGCAACTGCTAAGCCTTTTCGCGGTGAAACCAGAGCGTTTCATTTCAGAACTCATGTCTTGGCTCGGCGCTGCAACGAAACAGGGAAGTGCCAAAGAGGTGTTGTACGAGGCCTGTGTCCGACATCACGTTACCGGGAGCGAAGTGAGGGGTAGGAGCAAGAAGCCCGGGGCCGTAGCGGCTCGCGCAGAGGTCGCCTGGCGACTTGCTTCTGAGTTCGAATGGGCGCATCCGAATATCGCGAGGTACCTAAGGTGCTCCTGCAGCAGTGTGCATCGTTTCACCTTACGAAAGCGTCGCTCGCCCTGATCAATTTCTCAATTGTGGACTGTCCACAATTGAGTTGTGTTAGCTGGCTGGGGTGAAGTGGAGGGTGCCGTAACGGTCGGCGTGGGCGCCGTGGCCGTGGTCGCGTGGGTGGTTGGCGCCGTCGAGGACCTCGACCTCGAGGATATCGAAGGGGCAAACATTCTCCAGGCATGCCACGTTGATGCCGTAGTGCTCGGGGTTGGAACGTCGTTGGTGGTGCGTGTAGATGCCGCAGCGCGAGCAGAAGTAGTGCTTCGCGGTGTTCGTGCCAAACTGGTAGAGCGAGAGTTCTGATTCGCCAGCGAGCAAGCGAAAGTCCGCGAGCAAAGCCGAGACGGCGATCGCGCCACGCATGCGACAGATGGAGCAGTTGCAGCGTCGTGCGGTGCCGAGACCATCGAGCAGGGTTACCTCAAAGCGAACGGCCCGGCAGTGGCAACTGCCCGGATGTGGCGCGCTGATTTTGATACCGCCTCGAACTTTCATTCACTGCGAACTACTGTGTCGCCGCCGTACACGTCAATGGCTGCCGCGTGAGCGGTCAGAGTGCGCATTTGCTCTACTCACTCCTGGTGATACCTTCACGGCTCTGGAGAGCGCCAATCGTGCCGCATTCTTTCAAATTGTCTTCGGAGTTTGAGCCGAAGGGGGACCAACCTGCAGCGATCGAGTCGCTCACGACCGAGCTTCGCGCGGGCACGAAACACCAGGTGCTGCTCGGTATCACGGGCAGCGGCAAGACCTTCACGATCGCCAATGTGATCGCTGCGGTTGACCGGCCTGCGCTGATCATGGCGCCGAACAAGACGCTCGCCGCGCAGCTCTATAGCGAGATGCGTGAGCTTTTCCCGCATAACGCGGTCGAGTTTTTCGTCTCGTATTACGACTACTACCAGCCCGAGGCGTACATTCCTTCGAGCGATACGTACATCGAAAAAGACGCGCTCATCAACGACCGCATCGACCAGATGCGACACGCAGCGACGCGTGCGCTTTTGTCACGGCGCGATGTCATCATCGTTGCCAGCGTCTCCTGCATTTACGGTATCGGCTCTGCCGAGTGGTACAAAAAACTTCTAATCGAATTGCGGGTTGGCGAGACTTTTCGTCGCGATGACCTTCTGCGGCGCTTGGTCGACGTGCAATACGAACGCAACGATATCGATTTTCATCGCGGCGTGTTTCGCGTCCGGGGTGACGTTGTGGAGATCTTCCCTGTGCACTCCGATGGAGAAGCTGTGCGCATTGAGTTCTGGGGCGATGATATCGAGTCGATCGCGACCATCGACCCCTTGCGCGGCAAGGTGATCAAGACACTTGAGCGCTACGCAATCTATCCGGGTTCTCACTATGTGACGCCCGAAGAGCAGATGCAGATTGCCATCAAGTCCATCAAAGAAGAGCTCCGCGAGCGCTTGGCCGAGCTTGAAGGCGAAGGCAAACTTTTGGAACGACAGCGCCTCGAAGAGCGCACGCTCTACGATATTGAGCTGATGGAGCAGATGGGTTTTTGCCACGGCATCGAGAACTACTCGCGCCATCTTTCGGGTCGCAAAGCGGGCGAAGCCCCGCCTACGTTGATCGACTATTTTCCGGAAGACTTCTTGTTGGTCCTCGACGAGTCGCACCAGACCGTGCCGCAGATCGGCGCCATGTACAAAGGCGACCGTTCACGCAAGCTCAACCTGGTTGAGCACGGTTTTCGCTTGCCGAGTGCGACCGATAACCGTCCACTCAAGTTCGAAGAGTGGGAAGGTAAGGTTCGGCAGGCCATTTACGTGAGCGCCACGCCGGGTGATTACGAAGTCGACAAGACCCACGGCGTTGTCGTGGAGCAGGTGATTCGCCCGACGGGGCTTATGGATCCGCACATCGAGGTACGCCCGGTGCTTCACCAGATCGACGACTTGCTCAAAGAGGTTCGCTTGCGGGTCGAGCGCAATGAGCGAGTGCTTGTCACAACTCTGACCAAACGGATGGCGGAGGACCTCACGGAGTATTACGCGGATCTGGGCGTGCGCGTGCGTTACCTGCATAGCGATATCGATACACTTGAGCGCGTGGAAATCCTTCGCGATCTCCGCAAAGGCGAGTTTGACGTGCTGGTGGGTATCAACCTGTTGCGTGAGGGACTCGACCTTCCTGAGGTTTCCCTCGTGGCAATTCTCGATGCCGACAAAGAGGGCTTTTTGCGCTCTCCACGTTCGCTCATCCAAACCATTGGTCGTGCTGCGCGCAATGTCGATGGTCGTGTGATCATGTACGGCGATCGAATCACCGACGCGATGGCACGCGCCATCGACGAAACCGAGCGTCGTCGCGAGATACAGCGAAGCTACAACCGAGAACATGGCATCGAGCCCGCTACGATTCGGCGCATGATCCACTCGATGGATGCGCCCGCGTCGGGCGTACGCGACTACGTCGACCTCGGGGTCGAAACCGATTTTGACGGTCTTTCCAAGGGCGAGCAGGTTGCCGCAGTGCGTGCGGAGATGCTCTTAGCGGCTGAAAACCTCGAGTTCGAGCGCGCCGCGTTGCTCCGCGACACGCTCCTGCAGCTCCAAGGCAAAGCCGCTTCCAATGCCCCCAAACGCAAGCAGCGCCCCCGCCGCTAACCCCAAGCCTCGATGATCCTCGAGATAGCCATAGGAGCCAATGGTTCAACCCCTTCCTACTCGGCGCCATGCGCTGGAGCACCGTATTCGGCAAGTTGTTCAGGTGTTAACGGGGCCGACACGTACTTGAAAGACGTATCAAAATCATCCTGGGCTAATGAATCACCCTTGCGTTTCGCAACTTGGATACTTGCCTCTCGAACCCACTTGTCGATCTGTGCAGGCGTATAGCCCTCGGTTCGTCGTGCAAGTTCTTCTAAGTCGGGTTTGCGCTTTCCTTCAGCCAACTTACGTCCCTTCAAGCTAACCTCAAAGACGGCTTTACGGGCGCTTTCATCTGGCAGACCGACATAAACGTGATTTTCCAGCCGTCCCGGTCGTAAGAGCGCTGGATCGAGTTCATCCTTGAGGTTTGTGGCAGCAACCAAGACGACCCCACTGTTGTCTTGGGCACCGTCCATTTCTGTGAGCAACTGATTGAGAACAGGATTCCCCTTCTGTCCAGCAACACGTTTGCGGCCGATATTCTCGGCCTCATCGATAAAGATCACCGTCGGTCGCCCGTTGCGGGCGAGTTCATAGACTTCACGTACTCTCTGCGGGGTGAGGTTGCCAGCATCGACCGCGATGAGTCGAGCTCTCGCATGAGTGCTAAGGGCACTGGCTAGCAAGGTTTTGCCTGTTCCAGGAGGCCCGTAGAGTAAAACACTCTGAGGCCTTGCCTCAGCGCCATGAAATTCAAAGCGCTCCGGTTCGACGAGTGGGAGAAGCACGTGGTCGTGGAGAAACTCGATCGCGTCGTCGGCACCCGCAATATCGTCCCACTCAACCTTCTTGACGCTTATGTCGTTTTGCTTCTCTACAACCGCAGTATAGCCCTCAAGGGCTTCGGCAAAATCTGAAAGGGCTAGCTGCGACGCGACCCCCTGCCGGTGACGCCGGCGAAACAACTGCTTCGCCTCGGATACGACGGCCGCATGGTCGCCAATCCCAAGTCCCTTGAGAAGTTTCGCGAGTTCGCCTAGGTCGATCGCATGCGAGACACCTGCCAATAGATCCTCAAGCAAAAATAGCTGCGCTTGCTTATCGGGCACGCGGACGCGTATCTCCTTTCCAAACAGGCCGGGCTTTCGCAGATCTGGCGGTACACCCGCACGTTTCGTAGTCGATCCGATAACAACAAGGTTCGGGTTACGCTGAAGTGCGCGCTCTAGCTCCCCGACAAAACTGGCCTGGCGCTGAGCGCTTCCACCAGAAAGCTCGTCGCTCGGGACAAGAGCATCAAGTTTTTGAAACACCATCACATAGGGTTCATCGGGGGTGCCTTGCTCCTCGGCAATGCGAAAAGCTTCGCGAATCGCCTCTCCCCCCTCGCCAACGCGGGCCCTGTCGAACGCTGCGCCCCTAAACACGCGAACGTTATCGGGCGTGGTCAAAGCCTCTGCAAGGTCTTCAGCGAGCTTGGAGAGCTGCGGCCCCTCCGCGCCGTGCAAAATGACGCCGCGTTCGGTGTGAATACCCAATTCTGCAAACTCCTCATGATATGCACGGGGTTCGATGAACGCCTCCCGCAGCGGTTGTCGAGCGTCTTGCGGGAATGGGCGCAAAGCCTGTTCAAACGCTTCCTCGGTAGCCTGCACGCGGAGTGCCTTGGCTTCCTCGCGGAGAACTTCTAGCCTCTGTTCCGCAAGGCTTAGCGCCCTGAGCTGTTCTGGGCGCATTGTTCGCTCGCTGAATGTCCGTGATACGGGCCGAGCATCGCCTTGCAAGTATGCCTCGACCCATTGCGCTCGCTCACCAAGCTCCTGCACGGATCGGTACAACGGCTCGTACTTTCGGAAGGTGTTCATCTCTTGGCGCTGCATCTCCAATTCAATCTCTCGAATTGATCTTGAAGATGTCGCGTCCACCTCATCAGCGAGCAATCCTTCGATTTTAGCTCCATCAACCGCATCTCGAAGCTCGCGCTCGACGCTCCGTGCATCGAAAAGAAAGTCCACCCAGGTCCGCATCGGTGGCGTATCGCCCAAAGCCTTGGAGGCGGCTTCAGGACTCAGGTTGCCGGCTCGAATCTGAGCGATCACCCGCTCTGAACGCGTTCGAAGGTCCGATAGATCGACTCGATGCGCTCCAGCAGCAACGTTTGGTATCTCTCGATAAGGACGGGTATCGAGCGCCTTGCCAATTCTTAACGTCAGCGCATCCATCTCCTGACCAAGCCTGGCGAGTCGGGTGGCTGCCGTGGGCAAGGCCGCGGCGGAAGCAACGGTTGTTAGAGCTGGCGTTCCCTTTTGAGGGAACGCTTGGGCCTTGTCGCGAAGCGACTTGGCGAACGCATTGCCAAGCAAGGGCAGCGAACCGATCGCAACGGTTCCAATGACTACCGCAACGATGAGTTGTTGAAGCTGCGTCGAGCCATTCAGTTTAGACCTGGCGAACCAAGATTCTCGCATGCGAACTCAGGTCAGCAAGGGGCGTGCCAGTTCTTGTTATCCTAAGTTGGCAACACTTGAACGAGGACAGGGCCACCATTCTCTAAAGATCGATAGGGCTGCTGAGAAGTAACCAGTTCGTCGGCCGAGTGCTTCGCCGGGTCATGCGACACCAGTGGCGGCAACTGTCTCTCGCGTGACGGCACGTTCATCGCAGAGTCTCAAAGTTCCCCCGGCACCCATTGAGACTCTACCCATGACTCTTCGCGGCTACGCGTCGCGCCTCGGCCGGACCTTCAAGGCAAGACCGCGCCTAAGACGCCCAAGGGGAAGGAACGCCTGCGTCCATAGTTGCGACGAACGATCTTTGTTAGGCTGCGCGTATGCTTCCCACCCCTAAGACAGCCTTGGTTCTGCTGGCACTTGCTCTCGTTGCCTGCGGCACTTCAAAGCAGAAGCGCGCTGCAGTTACGACGAAGCAAACCGATACGACGGAAGGCGTCGTTGAAGCCCCGCAACAAACCTACCAGGCCACCGAAGCCACCAAGGCGCGTGGTGCCAACATGGCGGCACTCGAATCGGACGCTGACGAGGTGTCGACGCTGCTCCAAGCTCTCCCTGCGCTTCGTGAGGACTGCGCTTCAGGCAACGCGCTTGCGTGTTGGCTCTTCGATCACGATTACGAACGACTCATCGCCGCCCTCGTGGCCAGTAGCTCTTCGGTGCGCGCCATAGGCGAGCTCTGTCAGGCGGGCAATGGCGTTGCTTGTCAAGCCGAAGCGCATGCGCTCGACCATCCGAGTGGTTCCGGCGGTGACCCTGTCGCCGCGATCTCAGGTCTATTGAAGCTTTGTACCAAGGATATGCTCGACCCGTGTGTGCGAGCGGCCTCGATTCGAATCGGAAGTGGTGTGAACCACGACAAACTTTCAAAAGCGCGGGCGCTCAAGTTCATCGACAGCGGCTGTGAGAAGGGGATTCCCGAAGCTTGCTCGTTGAAGATGTATCTCGTTGGCGCTCTGTCAGAAGAGGACCTCAAAAACTTTGATCGAGCTCCGGCGCTTGCCGTCTACCGCCGCGCGTGTGACACGGGAGTAGGGTGCGATAAGCTGGTATCTACGTTCGGCGAGTATGAACCTTTTGGTTGCGACAGCTGTAGCCCTGACAGCATGGACCCACGTTGTATGGAATGTCGCGCCGAGAACAACACACACCCCGCGGTGGCGCCCAAACGGAGTCGGGAAGAAGCCAGCCGGGCCATGGCCGCCGCCAAAAGTGCTAGCAACAACGGCCTTGCACTTCTGGACTTTGGCTGCCAACGAGGCCATCGAAAGATGTGTGATGAGAAACAGCGGGCGTTGCGCGCACTTCGTCGCCTAGAAGAGCGCCTCAAACAGAGTTCTGGATAGGCTGTTGGGCGGTAGGTCGCCTCTCGTCACGTGCGAAGTTTGGGTTTTTCTCGCAAATTTCAAGTGATCAACTTGTGAGAACGAGCAGTGGCCACTACATTGAGCCTGTGTCGCGTTTGTCCCGCATGCTTTTGCTGGCGCTGGCCCCTTTTGGGCTTTGTCTCCCGGCACAGGCGCAGGGCGAGCAGTTTTTGCGGGTCCGCTACACGCCGACCGCGCGAGCCCAAGTTGCCGTCTGGGTCGAAAAGGCCGACGGCACTTTTGTGGCGACCATCGGGCTCACACAGGCCACCTCGTATCGCGGCATCGGCAATCGGCCGGGTGCGATGACGATGAATAGTGGCTTCCGTTGGCCCTACGGCCGGCGCGAAGGTGTCCTTCCGGTTTGGGCACATCGGCGTGCGTCTGCCGTGGGCGCACGCCTCTTTCCCCGCGTAATTTTTCAGGACCGTACCACCGAGGGGCTCGCCTCGCGTACAAGCAACGACGCATCGCCGGACGACTACTATTGCCTTTCATTTAATCAGTCGCTTTCCGAAAAAGATGCCCTCGACGCGGTGACGTGCGCCAGCGTCTTTAGCAGCGACAAGGGGCGATACATCACGCAAAGCGACGTTTCTCAGGGTTACGCAGAGCCCTACGAAGATGACGGTGGCGCCATGATGAGGCCGCTCAGCCTGTACTCGCTCTATCCGCCGCGTCGTGATTTCGAGCGCTGTTCGAAGCCGGGCTGCTCCGACCATCCGGATAGTGCTGCATTCGGCTCGGATGCGCGTGATGTGATGCCTTCGATCGATGAGGTGACGATGGCCACACCGGCGGGCGGAACGGCGCAGAACCTTCAGTTCGATGTCCCACCTGACTGGGCGCCCGGGCAATACGTCTTGTGGCTCGAGATCAACGTCGAGGGCGATTACAGTGAGGACTTTAATCAGCAGATTTACCCGACACCGACCGATCCAGACGGCATGTGGGATAGTTGGGCGATGGGCTACGGTTACCCGTATCGTGGTCAACCTTCGGCGGTCTACAAGGTTCCGTTTAGCCTGGGCTTCCCCAAGCAGTATTCGACGAATGTCCCGGTCGGTTCGGGTGAGCTTCACGGTCAAGATGGCGAACTCTATCCCGCGGAGAGACTCGTTGATGACCCGGTCGGGGCACCGGGCAGCGGCGCTGATCGCTTGCTTGCGGGCACGGGGACGCGACTAAGCGTCGAGGTGGTTTCTGGAAACGTGTGCGGAGGACCCAATCCGCCAGCCGAGTGTGGTCGCGAATGCAGTGACCTCGAGCCCTGCTCGGAAGGGTTCGTGTGCACGGAGGACTTTGAGTGCCTTGGCTATTGCGATGTCGACACGCCGCCGTCGACTCCCGAGCAGTTTACGGTCAGTGTCCACCCAAACGAGAAACTCTCGGACAAATGGGCCGTGCTTCGTTTCACGGTGCCGTCATCCGAGCGAGACCTGCAGAGCTACGAAGTCCGCGTCTCGAAGGGTGCGCCCATCACAAACGTCGAAGACTTTATGCGCGCTTTGCCGGCCAACGCCGCGACGCTCGACGATGAAGCCTTGGTGATCCCGGTCGACGGGCGTCCCGGCGAACAAGTCGAAGTTGAGATGGGCGGGCTTTCCCCCGAGACGCAGTACTACGTTGCGCTCCGAGCCATCGATGTGTGCAACGATGTGGGGCCGATCGCTAGTGACGAAGTGACGACTACGCCCATTACGTTTGCGACGGTCAGTCCGTGCTTTGTCGCGAGTGCGACCTACGGCTCGCCTTTGGCCTCAGAGGTCCACATGCTGCGTCGTTTTCGCGACCGTCATCTCATGAGCCATGCCCCAGGTCGCGCGCTCGTCCGCGCCTACTACAAACACGGACCTAAGCTTGCAGCGCTTGTCGAGCATAGCCGTCTCGCCAGAACGCTGTCGCAGATGATCTTGTCGCCGATTGTGGGTATCCTGCAGTGGTGGGACGCCTAACCTTTCGCCACGCTGCTGGCGTTGTTGTCTTGTGTGCGCTCAGCGGTTGCGCGCACGTGGCGCCGTGGGAGCGCGGCTACTTGGCGGAACCAACGATGGATGCCGAAACCGAGTCCTCCGCCGCGCTCTTTTCAGCACACGTTTTCGATGCACGCGAAGGTGCAGCGGGCGGCCACGGCTCGACCGGCGGCGGCTGCGGCTGCAATTAACCGCTGGCTCTAGCCGTTTCGGCAGATACCGTCGATGCAGACCTTGCTTTCGTCGCCGCAGTCCGCGCTGATCTGACAGTCAGACGTGAACTCGCTGTTGGTGACGCAGTAGTTGCTTTCGCACTCGGTAAACTGATTGTCGAAGCGGCGACATTCGGTCGCGTTTTCACAGGTCGTGCGACACACGCCGCCCACGCAGGGGCCGCCATTGCACTCGGTGTCGTTGATACAGAATGGGCGCGGCCGCGTGTCGGGAACGCAAATGTTGTCGAGACAATAACGGCCTTCGCCGCACGTTTCGTCCGTCGTGCAAGCGTCGTAGCAAGCGCTATCGATGCAGCGGCCGCCTTCACCGCAGTCCGCGTCTGCCTCGCACTGACCCGTCGGTGGGTCGAGTGGCTCACATCGCCCCAGGGCCTCGTTGCACGATTGACCCAACGGGCAGCTGGCGTCGCCTCCACAAGACGCAAGGCATTGTCCGTTGACACAAGTGCCGTCTTCACACTCGTAGTTGAACTGGCAGAGATCGTCGGTGCTACGACAGCGACCATCTAGACAACGCTCGCCCCCGTTGCAGTCCGCGTCGCGCGTGCACGAATCCGGGTCAACGGCACATAAACCATCGATGCAGATGAGACCGGAGGCGCCGCAGTCCGCGCTGCGCACGCAGTCGCCTGGCGTGCGGGTCGGGTCGGCTTCGTCGGGGTGCACGCAAAAGCCACCGCGGCAGATCGTCCCCTCGCCGCAGTCCCCCGTAACCTCGCACTGCTCGACGCAGCCGATCGAGGTGCAGACGCTGTCCGTGCACGCAAAATCGCCTTGGCAGATCTCACGACCGGGAGGGTCGACCGGCCGACAGTCGACGCCGTCACAGACGTAGCAGCCGTCCTCGTCGCAGCGGGTGGTCTCGCCACACGAACAGGCCGTCAGCCAAGCCGAAGCGAGCAAGAGGGAGAGAAGTCTAAGCGAAAGTTGAGCCGTGGGAATCTTTGTCATGTTCGTCCTGAATCTTGCGATAGAGATGGTACACGGAGGTGACTCGCAGGATTCGTGCCAGCGTGTCTCATCTGCGATCCACGCCATGATCCTTGCCAAAATTCCAACTCTCGACAACTTTGCGTAAACTGCGGTTCACATGGGCGTGAACCTTCGGCAGATGCAGACTTCGGTGGTGGGAGCCACCGTCTTGTTTGCGTTGGGCGCTTTGGGTTGCGGCGCACCCCAGAGCGATTTGCAGGCTCGCATCAAGAAAACAGCGGCAGATTTGCGCAAGAAGGACGCCGACGGGCTCTACCTCGCACATCACATGACCATCCAAGCCGAACTCGACCGCAAGGCTTTTGCCGAGCGCATCGCTCGCAACCCGCGTGAAGCCGAGGAGCTCGCGGGCGCGCTCGAGACCGCGAAAGGAACCACTTCACACACCGCGATGGTCACCTTGCGCAACGGTGAGAAGGTGGGGCTCGTGTTTGAAAAAGGGCGCTGGGCCGTTCACGAAGGACCCTTTGGTGCCGTCGACCTGACCACGCCCTGGGCGGCACTGCGGGCCTTTCGCTCAGCGCTGCTGCACGAGTCGCTCGGTTCGCTCCGCACGGTGCTCGGCGGCGAGCTGCGCGCCAAACGGGACTTCGCTGTGCAAATGCTGCTCGAGCAGACCGAGGACGTCCATGCGCTCAAGTTTACACACGATGAAGCGACGGGGGTGTTCAAGGAGTCTGCGACCTTCGAAACGCCCGCCGGCGTGCACATCGTGTTCGTCAAAGAGGGCGAGCACTGGTACCTCGAACACGTCCAAGCCCCCAACGACGACGACTAAGCCGGCTGTGCTAGAATTACTTGATGTCGGGTGCGGCGAAGAAGTTGGCGACCTATGAGGATGTGCTCGCTGCACCAGCGAATATGGTTGCCGAACTAATCGGTGGAGAGCTGGTTCTGAATCCGCGGCCGGGCGTGCGCCACGCCGTTGCGTCTTCGAAAATCGGTGGCCAACTTGTCCCAAAGTTCGATGATGGCGATGGCGGGCCGGGCGGGTGGATCATTCTCGACGAACCTGAGCTCCACCTGGACGAGCACGTCCTCGTTCCCGATTTGGCTGGCTGGAAGAGAACGAGGATGCCCACCGCTCCCGACCGCCCGTTTATCGAGCTCTCACCCGACTGGGTCTGCGAAGTGCTATCGCCTTCCACAGCGGCCCTTGACCGAGTGCGCAAGCTACCGATCTACGCGTCTTCCAGGGTACAATATGCCTGGTTGGTCGATCCTGTCTCGAAGACGCTCGAAGTGTTGTCACTTGACACGTCGTCCACGCCGTCGAGCTGGCGGATCGCACAAACGTTCGAAGGTTCTGCCAGCGTCGCCGCACAACCCTTCGACGCCATCGACCTTCACCTCGGCCGCCTCTGGGCCGAGTAAGCCACCAGATTAGTAATCAACGATTAAGGGTAGCCGGCGCTGAACCGATTCATTCCAATGATCTTGTAGGGAGTCCCGCTATCCCACGCGCTCTGCATGATTGGTGTTACGAACTCGCTCGAGGTATAGCGGCAAGGTCTGTTGTGGACCAAGCGAAGCGCGAGCTATGAATAGAGCGCGTTGAGTTGGTCGCCGTAGTGGCTGATGACGTTGCGGCGCTTGAGTTTGAGCGTCGGCGTGAGCATGTCGTTTTCGGCCGTGAAGTCTTGGTCGATGAGCGAGAAGGTCCGTGGCCGCTCGTAGTGCTTGAAGTCGCTACCGTACTCGTTGATCTGCTGTTCGAAGAGCTCTTTGACCGCCGGGTCGGTGAGCACCGCGTCGTCGGCGACGCCCTTTTCTTTGGCCCAGGGGCGTAGTGAATCCATGTCCGGAACGATGAGCGCGACATTGTAGGGCTTGTTGTCGCCGTAGATCATGATGTTGGTGATGTAGGGCGAGAGCTTGAGCTTTTCTTCGAGCGGTGTCGGCACGACGTACTTGCCGTTTTCGAGCTTGTACTGCTCTTTGATTCGGCCCGTGATGAAGATGAATCCGTCTTCATCGATGCGCGCCATGTCGCCGGTACGAAAGCCCCCGTCTGGCGTCATGACCTTTTCGGTTTCTTCGTCGAGGTGGTGGTAACCCTGCATGACACAATGACCGTGCACGATGAGTTCGCCGTCGTTGCTGATTTTGACCTCCACGCCGGGGATGGGTTTTCCGACCGAGCCGATCTTGCGCGCGCCCGGGTAGTTGGCCGAGACGATCGGTGACGTTTCACTCAGACCGTAGCCCTCGTAAACCTGGATGCCGAGGCTATCGATGAACTCGCCCACGTCCTTGCTGAGCGCGGCGCCCCCGCTAATGGCGTACTTGAGTCGGCCTCCAAAGCGTGCGCGCACTTTTGACGATACGAGGCTGTCGAGGATGTTGTACTTGAAGTTGACCCAGCCGGAGGACTTGCCTTGTTCGGCGAGCTCGCGTTTTTTCGCGGCGTTGGCCAAGGTGGCTTCGAACATCGACTTCTTCATGCCGCCCGCTTCGTTCATCTTTTTGTTCACGCCGTCGTAGATGCGGTTGAAGATGCGGGGGACGCTCATCAACACCGTCGGCTGGACCTCGCTGAGGTTGTCGACGATCTTGTCGACCGATTCGGCGATGCCCATGGACGCGCCGAGCGAGAAGAGGCCGTGCAGCTCGACCGTTTGGCCAAAAACGTGGGCCCAAGGCAAAAACGAAAGGGAGCGGTCGTCCGGTCCGAGTTCGGTGAACACCGAAAAAATGGCGCTCAAGTTGTGCGCGATGTTGCCGTGCGAAAGCCGGACACCTTTGGGGTCTCCGGTTGTGCCCGAGGTGTAGATCATCCCGGCAATATCAGACGCAGAAACGTCTTCGAGCTCATCCTTTTGAGCCTCGCCATCGCATGTGATCTCGCCCATCGAGACACTGGCTTCGTTGGCGTCGCCGTTCATCACGATGATGTGGCCGAGCTCGAAGAGCTCACCGCGGAAGCCAAGCACGCGGTCGCGGATTTCGCCATTGGCAACCAGTACGGCGCTCGCACCGCTGTCCGCGAGAATATAGTGCCAGTCTTTGTCGAGCTGCGCCTCGTACATGGGGACGTATATTGCGCCGAGCCCGTACGTAGCGTAGGCGCCGATGGCCCACTCTGGACGATTGTTCGAGATGACTGCGACGCGATCGCCTTTGCCGATGCCAAGGTCCGCCAAGCCGGCTCGGAAGGCGTCGACTTTTTTGCGGAAAGTCCCGTAGGTTATCCATTTCCATTCGCCCTCTTCTTTGGTGCCAAATAGGGGCCGATCGGCGTGCGTGCTCGTGCTGTGCTCGAAGATCTGCGAAAGAGTGTCGAACTTGGGTTCAAACGCCATAGCGCTTTATACGCTAGTTCCTCGGATCTATGAAGTTATCCGTTAAAAGCGGTAGCCGAGTTCGGCGCCCAGATTGAACGAGAACGCGGTTCGCTCGGGAAGTACCCAAAACGTCGGGGAGATCAGGTCGATGCCCAGTTCGATGCGCTCCGTCAGCTCGAAATTGAGGCCGCCGGAGAAGCGAAACACTGGGCCGTTTTTGGGCAGGTAGCCGCCCTGGATGCGTAGCGGAATCGTGAAGATGGCCGGGCGGCCGATGCGGATGCGGTTTTCGACAAGCGCCATCGGAAGGATGTTGCCAACGCGGCTGTTCGCGCCTTGTAGATTTGCGTAGGCGAGATAGGCGCCGAGTAAAATGGTGCGTCCGACCTTGACGTCGACTTTGAGGCCGACCAAATGGTTGTAGAAAAACTCGTCACCCACGCCGAATGCGCCTTCGGTTTGGAGCGCCACGCGGAGCCGGTTTTTGATGGGTGGCTCGGGGCGAATCGGCTCGCGCTGGGACTGTGGCGGAGCCGAGACCGCCGCGTTTGGATCCGTGGTGGGCAGACCCACCGCGTTTTGCTGGTTGGTGATCTGCCAGACGCCAAGTGCGGGCACGGCTTGTTGGACCAGACCGTCGACGCCGCTGAGCAGCGTGTCGGCCGTGAAGCTGCCCCGCGCGAAGAAGGGACCCGCGCCGTCGGCGCTTGCGACCACGATTTCAGTGACGTATTTGCCGTTTTCGGCCCAGGCGCGTGCGAAGACCCCGCGGTGTGCCTGGGCGCCATGTGTTGCGCGCCAAAGGTCTGCTGGAGCCGGTGGGTAGACCATCTGCGTTCGCGCCACCGCGTCGGCGACAATGGCGTCGCTGAGTACCTCGTAGCCCATGTTGGTCAGCGAGCTCTTGATCTGCGTTGTAATATGCTGGCCAACCACCGGATCGATGCCCGTGGTCGCGGTGATCAGGACCAATGCCCGCATCGGCGGCGGCTTGTTCGGGTCTGCGCTGGCGCCCGGCGGGTCGGGAACCTTCGGCTGGCTTGCATTTGGATCGTCAGCTTGTGTGCTGGCGTCCGGCGTCTGCGCGCTTGCTTCGTCACCTTGCTGAGCGGCGGCGCTGGGCTCCGTGACGACCATGACGCCGAGCAGCGAAAGCGCGATGCTGAGTGCTCGAAGCGCAGCGATGGGAGCGAAGGGCCGGCCACTCATGAGCGCCAGCGTACCATGAGACAGACCCCTAAGGCACGAGGCAGAGCTCGCGGCGGGTAATGTGGGCGCCGGCGCGGCCGTCGCGCGTCACAAAGTGGAACGCGACGAGCGCGCCCTCCGCGCTCACGTCGACGGTGTCCATGGTGTCGCTTGGGTCAGGCCGCTCCCACTCGACGTCGCCGCTCGGAGCCTCGGCGCTGAGTGAGGTCAGCGAGCGTTCGAAACTGCCCGCTGTTGAAAAGCCGCTTACGGTTAGCGCTTCTTGCAGTTCGAGGCCGCTTTCTTGGTAGGACTCGAAGTTGGACGCGGGGCTGCTGAAAGCGAAGGCGATCGGCTCCGTGTTCGTCTGCGAAACCTGTGGAAGCGCATCGCTTTCGGGCAGGTTCGCGCACGTCGTGCCCGGCACTTGTTCTTCGCTTGGCGCCGCCCAGGTTCGGCGTAGCTCGCCGACGGACAGTGAAATGAAGTCGTCCTCGAAAGCTGGGTGGCGGTTGCTAGCGTCTTGCTCGACCGGCAAAGCGAACACGACGGGCGTGCCGCGTGGCTCGACCTCGGAGCCCTCAAACGCGACGCAGTCCGCTTCGAGACTCTGCGGATCGACGATCGTCCAGCCCTCGGCGCAGATCAGTCCAAGGACGAGCACTTCGCGGCTCTCGCCCAGATCGGCTGGCACGACAAAGCGGACGACCGGGTCGTCGGTGCTCGGCTCACTACGCGTGATCACGGCGAATGGCGCCTCCGCACACACGGGGTTTGTGCCGGCCGGAAGCTTCTTGCATACCGCGAGCGCGTAGGTGAGCGGCCTTGGCTCGCCCTCGTCGACCACGGTCCAGGTGACGCTCGCCTCTTCGCCCAGCCGAGGCCAAGCGCGCGTCGGCTCACCGTTCGCTTCAAAGCGCGCTGCGATGACACGATTTTTCGTGATGTCGGTGCTGCTTTCCAAGTCATCCGTGCACCCGGCGAGGAAGTTGGATGCGCAGAAGAAAATGAGCAGTGTGGTCCTTGTGCTTGGCGCGCTGGCGGTCGAGGCCCTCATTTCGTAAGAACCCTCCCTTCGCTCCCTGGGATCCAAGCGAGCTTGATCCCACCGCCCAGACGCCGATCGAATGTACCCCACCGCTGCGTGCGCGAAGTCATCAATGCACACGAACCTTTCCCTTCAGGGTGGTGCCCTCCGGAAGAACACCATCGATTTCTGAGTCGTACGTACTCCAGCACATTCGATGCCAAGCTTGATTGATACAAAACCATTGGAAGTTTCGACCACTGTTCGCCTGCGGTCGCCGTTTTTCGACGCCGTTCGTACGCCAAGTTGTGTGACGAATGGGCTGTCATAGCCAGTGGGCAAGAAAACAATGTCATGGCAGCTCACCTCGAATGCCGAGGCTGGGGATGATCGGCAGGCCCGGCAGCACGGCTGATTCGGAGAAGTCGTAGTTGTAGATGATGCCTTCAGGATTCATGCGGTTGTAAACGTTTTGCACGTCGAGGTAGAGCGCCAGGTTCCAATCTTCGAACTCCCATTTCTTTTCTACACGTAGGTCGAGGCGGTGAAAGAGCCCGCTTCGCTCGGAGTTGATGGAGCCATACACGGGCCGGTAGACGCCATAGTTCGCGTCGTAGATACCGCTTTGAATCGGCGTGTAGGGGTTGCCCGAGATGAGGCGAAACGCCGCGCCGGCCTCCCAGCCGTCGCCGAGCAGTACCGTGCCGGCGAGCGCCAGAATGTGGGTCTGATCGAAGTCGAACAGACGCCACGGATCGCCCGGATGGTCGCGTCGCTCGGAGCGCGAGAGCGTGTACGACAGAAAGCCGAAAAACGGTCGGTTTTTTCGCGGTTCGATCCGACCTGAAACCTCGACCCCGAAAATGTTGCCGACGCCCTCGTTTTCGAACCGTGGTGGTACGCCGTTTTGCGTGCCAACGACCAGGTCCCAAAGGTTCTTGTAGAAACCGTCGACGCCGACGCGGATCCCGTCGTCGATGTCAACTTCGCCACCGAGGCCGACATGAAGCGCCTGCTCGGGCACCAGGTCGGGGTTGCCGAGTCCGGGGGCGGACTCTTGAAACTGAGGTGGCTGCGAGAAGAGACCGACGCCACCTTTGATACGGAAAGTTTCGCTGAGGTTGACGAGGCCAGACATCCGCGGGTTCAGCGACCATGACTCGATGTCGCGATACCAGTCGAGGCGTGCGCCCACGGTGAGCTCGACCGCTTCATGCGGGACCAAGATCGACTCGACGTAGGCTGCCGGCCGGTACGCACTCGCCTTGTCGCTGACCGTAACGAAGCCGCGCTGGGCGATCGTGCGACCGGTGTCAGGGGCACCTTCGCCTTGGTCGGGTGGTGGTCCTGAGAAGTTGACGGTGGTCGGCGCAATGAAGATGTCGAGGCCGCCGATCAGGGTCAGGTACTCTTCGGGTCGCCATGTCCACTCATTGCGTACGTAATAGTTGATGGTGTCGAGCGTGAAACGGATCTGCGGTCCGGCGCTAAAGCCAAGGGTGGTTGGCCCGGCGGAGAACATTGCGGTTTGTTCGAGCTTGAGTTCGGGAAACAGGTGCTTCCACGAAAGCTGTCCGCGGTGAAACTGCGTTGAAAGGTCGAAGTTTCCCGTGATGAACGGGTCATCGCTCGGTGGATCGTTGAAGATAATTTCGAAACGGTCGCTCGAGCCGTACCACGCGAACAGGACCTTGTCGTTGTCGCTCGGTTTCCATGAGGTGACGAGCTGATAGTCCCAGTACACGGGTGCCGCGACCACGTCGAAGACGTCGTCGGGCACGGCTTCGGCGAACACAAAATCGATGTAGCTGCGACGCGCGCCCATGGCGATCGAACCAACATTCGCGCCCTCCCCGTCGCTGAGCGGCGCCTCCACCAAGACCGAGGCGTCGATCACGTTGACGTCGACCACGCCTTTGAGCTTTTCGACGCTTGGCTCTCGAAGAGAGACATCGATGATGCCGCCCATGCGACGACCAAAGCGCGCCGAGAAGTTTCCGGGGTAGAAGTCGATCTGTTGCAAAAGGCGCGAGTTGATGAAACTGGTGAGCCCGCCAAAGTGATAGAGCAGCGGAACGGGCGAGCCGTCGAGGTACGCTTCGCTGTCGCCCGGCGCAGCACCGCGAATGATGATTTGGCCCGCGCCAAACGCGGGTCGACCCACGCCTGGGAGCAGTTCGATGGTGCGCAGCGCATCGCCGCGGGTGCCTGCGATGCGCGTGAGTTCTTCGCGGCGAACTGTGCGGCGTACCACTTCGCGGCGTGGTGGATCGATGACCGCGGTTGCACCGAAGCCGAGCACCTCTTCGATGCGCAGAAGTTGGAAGCGCAGCGTTTTGTCCTCACCGGAAGCGAGCTCTTCAGTCGAAGTCTGCTCGCGATACCCGTCGCGATAGAATCGCAGCTGGTATTGGCCTGGCTCGAGCCCTTCGAAGCGAAATGTGCCCGCCGCATCTGTCTCGGCACGCTTCGAGAGACCTTCGCGTGTCAGAAAGACCTCTGCGTTTTGAATCGGGGTTTGATCCTCGGCGTCGAGCACCTCGCCGCCGAGTGCCGCCGGAAGAAGCTCGGGTGTGGGTGGCGCGACGGTCTTTTCTTCCTTGAGCTCGAACACGTACTTGAACTGGATGCGGGCGGCGATGGGCTTGCCGCCGCGCGTGGCGGGTTCGAACGCAAACTGTTTGGCCGCTTGAACTGCTGCGTCGTCGAAGAGCTTCTCGCCGGAGCTGTGCACCACGACGACTTCGCTCACGCTGCCGTCGCTCTGAATCGTGAGCCCGAGTACGACCTCGGCCGACTTGCCCTCGGCCTTGAGCGCTTCGGGGTACGGGGCTTCGACGAACTCCAGGAGTTTGGGCGGGGTGACTACATTGGGATCGACCGCCGCATCCGGCACCCCCGCATCGGACGGCACGCTTCCGGCGTCCGTTCCAGCGTCTTGCGCGGAGACTTCAGCGATTTGGCAAATCACGAGCGCAGTGATGAAAGCGCAGCGAATCACGCGCGCAGGGTACCCTACTAGGGATCGTCCGTGCGCTCGCGAATGCCCAAAGTCCGCCATGCCGCGCCCACTTGTAGGGCTAGAAGATGTGTTTGAACAGCAGTTTGTGCTCGGTGTTGGTTCGTTTGTACTGAAGCTGCTAGGTATCCGGTATGCCGATGCGTGCGCCGTTGACCGTGATGGTGCTCTGCGTCGCCTGTGGAGCGCACCCGTCGTCGTTGCCACCACGAGCTGAAAGCGAACCCGCAATGAGAACGGACGAACAGCCCGACTCGAAACGCATGCCGCCGGAGATACGGACTTTCTTCTTTGCAGAAGATGCGAAAACTGTGCAGGCGAGCCTCGCTGCAATCGAGAAGCTTTCCCTGGTCGAGCGTCACCGTGTCGACGACCGGTACTGGGTCACGCCCTCGACGGAGTGGAAGCGACTTGACCTCGAAGAGCCGCTTTTCCACCACACCGATATCGCCATGATCCCGATCGCACCGCGCTCGGCATATCCGCGAGAGCTGGGCATCGATGGGCGACCACGGGGCACTCGCCTCGGCGGCGCACTTCTTTTTTTGCGGGCAAGACTTTTCGACAACCGCGAGGTCATCAAACAAGGTGCCCGAGAAATCGATACATGGCAGCAAGCGCTCGACCGTTACATCGGCGCCGTAAGAGGTCACGATGTTGCGTACGGCATTCCAACCGAGCGGCCTGATTTGAACGAGCTCTACGATCCGCCGAAGGTACCACGACCGCAAGAATTGCGATGGCACGGCGACGACCTGATCGTGACGTGGACAGACGGGCGTTCGTTTCGCCACGAATTCGGTGGTTTATGCACTCCGGTGGAGACCCCGGTCGACCCGTGGGTCTTTTTCGAGGTGCTGGAGGGTTCCTATCTTTGGAACAAGCGCGGACAACACCGGCTGGTCGAGCTTCCGGACTACCCGGTGGTGTGGGCGCCGAGTTACGAGCGCGACTTGATTTGGGTCATGACCAAGGAAGGCATCGGCGGGCTTTACGATACAAAGACCGCCTATTTGGTAAACGATGTGCCGAAGCAATTTGAGCAATTGCAGGGCAAACATCCTTCCGCGTTCTTGCATCGCGACGGAAGTCGAACGCACGTGACGAGTGATCAAGCACTCGAAGCGCGATACCCCGACGATGCAGAGTTTGACGCCGCGGAGAGGGCGCGCGACTTAGAAGTTTATTCTGCCTACGATCGAATCTCCGACCGCGCGAAGGCGCTAGGCCTCCTCGGAATTGATCAGCCCGGTGCGCTCGGTCGCCGAGGGAACCAGTTTGTCGGTTTTTACGAAGGGCGAACGGCCAACAATACACAGATTGGGTTTCCGTTCTTCGCCAGCGCACACGACAAGGACGCCACTCGGCTCGCGCTCGTCGATGACCTGGGCATCATGGTGCTTAGCGAAAGCGACGAGGTGCTCGCCATACTCGAGCTCTCAGCGAACTGCGGAAAGGCGAAACGATGATCGAAGGGATAGAACTCGACCTCTTTGACGGTCCGGACGATAACAGCGAGTGGATCCTTGAAGTTGGGCAACAGCGGATGCTGTCTCTGGTTTTTGCGAATTATGGATTAGCCGGACAAGGTGTTCGCTGCTTGTTGCGGGGCGACGCCTTTGACCAGGAATTTGGTGAAGCCGGGCTTGGCTTTTCGCCTCGGCGGGGACGACGCGATTTGGCAAGCTTCCGTCGGCCCGACGGGTACTCGGTTCGTCTGCGAGGCGCCCTATCATCGGCTCGGAGCGAACATAGACGCTGCCAAGGACATCGAAGAACTTGGCGCCGCGCAGTTGGCGCTTGAAGTGGTGCTCGTGGGATTGCACCACGGATACGGCACACTTCGCGTTGAAGTCGAACCTTTTGCAAACCCAGAAACCGGCAATACGGGAATCGATCTGCAACTCGTCGTACGGTAGAACCGGTCGTGGGACATGGGTAGCCGGTTCAGGAGCCTGTTAGGCAGGGCGGTTTCTTCGAGTGATCCGAATGAATGCTAGCGATGGCCACGCTCATCGCGGTGCTTACGGCTCTTCGCGGCTCGAAGTCGGAGCATCGATTTGCAAGTAGCAAATCGGCTCCTTGGTTCTCGCACGCTCATCGCGGGCGCCCGAGACGGTTCGTGAGTCGAGGCGCGCGTCTGGCAAGGCGGAGCCGAGCACCCCGCGTAAGGCTATCTAAGGATAGCTGCGCAGGGAGCGCAGGTGACAACGCCGCTAGGCGTGATGCATCGGCTCACGAATTTTCGCCGATCCAGCGCTCGGCGGCGATGGCGGCCATACAACCGGTGCCCGCGGCGGTGACGGCCTGGCGCCAGACGTGGTCCTGCACGTCACCGGACGCAAAGACGCCTGGAATCTTGGTATTCGGCGTCCCGGGGATCGTCTTGATGTAGCCCAAGTCATCGAGCTCAAGCCAGTCGGTGAAGATGTCGGTGTTGGGTTTGTGGCCGATCGCGATGAACAGGCCCTGCGTTTCAAAATCGCTCTTCTCGCCTGTCTTGGTGTCCGTGAGCTGCAACCCCGTGACCGTGCCCTTGTCCACGTCGTAGACGTCGCTGACGACCGCGTTCCACTTGAAGTTGATCTTGGGGTGCTTGAGCGCCCGGTCTTGCATGATTTGCGAGGCGCGCAATTCTTCGCGGCGGTGAATCACCGTGACGCTCTTGCACAGGCCTGCGAGGTAGAGCGCTTCCTCCATCGCCGTGTCGCCCCCGCCAACCACGCTCACGTCTTGGTCGCGGAAGAAGTAACCGTCGCATGTGGCGCACGCGCTCACCCCTCGATTCTGAAGCTTCTCTTCGTTCTCGAGACCGAGCCACTTGGCTTTTGCGCCGGTGGAGATGATGACCGTCTTGCTCTTGTACTCTTTGCCGTCGGCCCAGAGTGTAAAAGGCGAGCCCGATAGATCTACGCGGTCGACATCTTGAGTAATAAAGCGCGTGCCGAAACGCTCCGCTTGGTCACGGAACAGCTTCATGAGTTCCGGACCTTTGATGCCCTCGGGAAAGCCGGGGTAGTTTTCCACGTCTGTCGTGATCATCAGTTGGCCGCCGGGAATGCCACCGGTGATGAAGCCTTCGATACAAAGCGGATTCAGGTTGGCGCGCGCCGCGTAGATGGCTGCCGTGAGACCAGCAGGGCCCGACCCGACGATGATAACGTTTTCGACTTCGCTCATTGCAGGTTCCTAGCGAAAGCACGCGGCAACTGCAAGAGCCGATCTACTGCCAGCGGTCGGTTGATGGAAGCTGAGTCTTCGCCGCGCCCGTCTCTTTTGTGGGCTTCGTCTGCTTGGTTGTTGTCTTTGCTGGGTCCGGCTCGTTCTTCGTCTGGTCTGCAGAGCGGGGCGTGCTGCGAACGCGGATGCGCCGACGGCGTGGACTATGCCGTTCTCTGGTGTCGCTCTCCTCTACATCGTCTACATCGTCGCCCTCCTCAAGAGCATCTTCTTCCGCGGGGACGTCGAGCTCTTCCGCGGGGACGTCGATGGCCTCAACCGGTACCGGAGCCTCGGTGGTATCGTTTTCCGCGGTCTCGAGTTTCCCCGGATCAGGTAGTGAAGGGGTCGGAGGGGTATCGCTGAGCGCCGAAGCTTCCTTGGCCACGACGCCCGGAAAGGGCGTGTCCTGCACTTCGAGCGCGCTGCCTGCGCTGGCGAAGATCGCGAAGGCTCCGAGCAGCAGGACAGGAAGCGCGAGCATCGAACCCACGAGGACGTTGCGGCGCGCGGTCTCGTCGCGCGGCATGAAGCGCAGCATCTCCGCTTTGGTCTGTTCGCCAGGCCCCTCCTTTTGGGGCTTTTGGGGCTTTTGGGGCGCCTTGATCGAGCTTGCTGCGGAAACCACGGGTGCCGTGTCTTCGCCCGAGTAGGCGTCATCGGGACGCGAATCGCGCTTGTCTTGGTCACGGTGTTCGGGTGCGAACTCGGGCCGAACGTGGGCTTCGGTAGGCGCGTCGCTCGCGGAAATCTCGCTCTCCGGTTGTTCAGGGAGTTGGTGTGCGCGAGCGTCGGCCGCGACAGGTTTCGCGATGGCCGGTAGCTCCGAGGTTTCGCGCTCGGCGAGTTGGATGCCTTCGTGCCGACCGCTTTCGCCCGTTCGCTGGACCGATGAGGTCTCGTTCGAAGGAACCGCGGGCGGGTCGGTTTTGCGATCGCGCAGGCTGTCCTCGGCGGGTTCGTCGTCGTCGAGGGGGATGCCGCGCGTGACCGCTTCGTGTGCCGCCGTGGTCGAGTGCTTCCCGCGCAACTTGACGTCTTCGTCGGGCGACAGCTCGGACCACGCCGTCGTCGCGTCCGGAACGCGCACGTCAGGCTGCATCGATAGGCCCTTGCCACGCGCCGCCGATGCGATCGCATCGCGCATCTGAAGCAGCCATTGGCCGCCGGATTGCTCGACGAAGTTCCCGATGTCGCGCGGCGATGGGGGCTCGTCGAGCTTGTTGAGCGCCTTGCGGATGCGTCGCGAAAACTGAAGGCAGGACTGGATGCGCTTTTCCGGGTCGCGGACCAAGGCGTCGAGGATGACCTGCGAAAGCTCTTCGCCCAGCTCGGGTCGAAGCTCGTGCGGGACCGGGATGGGCTTGTCGCGAATGGCTTCCATCGCCTCGAGCGGTGTGCCGGGAAAGAGTCGCCGGCCGAGCAAAAACTCCCAGGCCACCACCCCGAGCGCGAACACATCAGAGCGCCGGTCGACAGGCTTGCCGAACGCTTGCTCCGGCGAGAAGTAGGAATACTTGCCCTTCTTTTCGCCGGCCTGCGTTTCGGTGGTGCGCAAGTGTATGGCTTTGGCGATGCCAAAGTCGGTGACGCGCGCGCGACCATCGACGCCGACCATGATGTTTTGCGGCGAGACGTCGCGATGCACCATCCGAAGCTCTTGGCCCGCCGGCGTGCGCGCCTCGTGCGCATCGTCGAGGCCTTGTGCAGCCTGCGCGATGATCTCTGCACCCAAAAACGGGTCGATGAACTGCATTTGCTCGTGGAGGTAGACAAGAATGTGGGTGAGGTTGACGCCGACCACGAGCTCCATGACCAGGTAGAGTGAGTCGTCGTTGGCGCGACCAAGGTCGAACGTTTGTGCAACGTGCGGGCTCTGCACGTTGGCCGCCAACCGAGCCTCGTCGAGGAACATCTGCAAAAAGCGGTCGTCGTGGGACAGGTGCGGCAGCATGCGCTTGACCGCCACGAGTTTCTCAAAGCCGGCTTCGCCCACGATTCGAGCCGCATAGACTTCGGCCATACCGCCGATACCGATGCGAAACAGCGCTTCGTAGCGACCGAAGCGGAGGTTTTGCGGTGGGGCCCCCTCCATATTGTCGTTCGATGCGTGCAATCCGCTCCTACCACCCCGCCTGGGGCTGCAACTAAGAGTACCCGAAAGAACCCCTGCGACCCAGGAAGCTTTGGTCGTTTAACTGTGCAAATCCCCGCACACTGCTGCATTTTGCTATCTTCTGCGCTGGATCACGCGATGAGTTCCGAGCAGCACCCCGCCCCGTCTCAGCTGGGCCGCTACCGTATCGTTCGCCGCATCGGTATCGGCGGTATGGCCGAGGTGTTCCTGGCGCGTACGGCGGGCGCCGAAGGCATCGAG
This sequence comes from uncultured Polyangiales bacterium, assembly GCA_964487255.1. Lineage (GTDB taxonomy): Bacteria > Myxococcota_A > Polyangia > Polyangiales > CAZAQV01 > CAZAQV01. The sequence goes on from CAZAQV010000005.1 coordinate 242,509, forward strand.
AAGCTCTTGGTGGTCAAGCGTATCCTGCCCACCTATGCGACCTCGCCCAAGTTCGTGACCATGTTTCTTGAGGAGGCGCGCATCGCAGCCCGTCTCAACCATCCGAACATCGTTCAGGTGTACGCCTTCGAGCAGGTGGAGCGCGAGTTTCTGCTCGCCATGGAGTACGTCGACGGGCTCGACCTGGCAGCGCTTCTGCGCGTGCTGCGCAAGGCTGGCCAGCGCCTGCCTGCAAAGCTCGCGGCCTACATCGTGATGGAAGTGGCCAAGGGGCTCGACTACGCCCACCGTAGGCGCGACGAACGCGGTCTTCCGCTCGACATCGTGCATCGCGATATCAGCCCCCAGAATGTGCTCATCAGTCACGAAGGTTCGGTCAAGCTGGCCGACTTTGGCATCGCCAGGGCGCGCGCGATGTCGGAAGAGACCGGCACGATCAAAGGGAAGTTCTCGTATATGTCGCCGGAGCAGGCGCAAGGGCGGCGTGTCGACCGGCGAGCCGACATCTACGGCCTCGGGGCGCTTCTCTACGAGCTTGTCTCAGGCGAGTCGTTGTATGCGGACGTCAAGGGGCCGGACATGCTCGATGCCGTGCGTCGCGGCAAGTATCGCCCGCTTGAGTCGGTGGGCGCCAAGGTTCCGGCGAGCTTGGCGCTGGTGATCGAAAAGGCGCTGCGTTTTATTCCCGAGGAGCGCTTCGCTTCGGCGCGCGCTTTGGCCGCAACCCTGCGCGACTTTCTGCACGCGCAAGAACATATGGTCGACGCCGAAGACCTCGAGCGCTTCGTCGCGCGCAGCGTGCCGAAGAAGAAACCTTCGGTCCCGGCTGCGGGCACGCGAGGAGAGGTCACGTCGCCCACCGTGTCCGAACGACGGCCCACGCAAACCGAGGTGCGCGACCGGCGAAACGTCATCGTGGTGGCGGGCGCGGTGCGCCACCAACCGTATCTTTCGTCGTCGTCCACCGCGGTCATCGAAGAGGGGCTCGACGAGATCGGCGCGCGTGTGCTCAGCGATATCGCGTACAAGAACGACGCGGTTTTGTCCTGGGCTGACCAGTCGCGTAAGCGCTTTCGGCTCGTGCTGGGGCTTCACCGAAGTAGTGGTCAAGATGCGCTGCAGGCGATGCGCCTTGCCGCGGACGTGCTTGAGTCACTGCGTGGGCGTGCGGAAGAGGCCGAGACGGCGGTGATCGCCTCGCTCGGCGTGGCACGTGCCGTCGTGTCCACCGTGCGCAACGAGCACGGGCGACTCCTCTCCTACACCTCGGAAGGGTACGGCATCGACGCAGCGGGTGACTTGGCCGAAGCCGGTGCGCCCGGTGAAGTGTTGGTCACGGCCGAGGTGTTTCGCATGGTGCGCAGGGTGTATGCCTTCGACGTCGAGCGGGTGCGCATGGTGGACGTACGCACTTCGCGCGGTGAACGTTCCCTCCGCTCGTACCCGCTACGAGGCGCACTCGGCCGCGTGGAGCGTGCGCGAAGGGCGATCGATGTGCCCGAGACGGTGCTCGGAAGGGACGGTTCGATCCGCTGGGTCTGCGCGCACTTCGAAGAGATGCAGCGTTCGGGGCGCAGCCGAGCGATTGCCCTCATCGGCGAGCTGGGTATTGGAAAGACCACCACGACAGCCGCCGCGCTCGCGCGCCTCGAAGACCGAGCGGTCGTGTTGCATGCGGCATGCGCTTTCGGACACGGCCGCGTGCCCTACGGTCTGGTCGCAGATGTGCTTCGTGACGCGGCCGAGATTAACGACAACGCCCCGCCGTCAGAACGCATGGGGCGGTTTCGGCGTTTCGTGCAGGGTGCCGTTCCCGATGAGGCCCGACGCAAGCGCGTTCTTCGCGCCCTCGAACCGCTCATCGAAAACACCAAAGCACATGCGAACGTCGCCGCGCGCTCGTCGGCTGGACACGACCGCATGATCGCTTCGGCGCTGCGCACGCTCTTTGTTGGCCTCACCCGAGGGCGACCCTTCATCTTGTGGATCGATTCCTTGCAATGGATCGACAGCGCGAGCCTCGACGTGCTGCAGACGTTACTCGAACGCAGCTACGACATGCCGCTCTTGACGGTGCTGTGCAGTCGTGAGCCGCTACGCTCACGGCTATCGTCGATCGAGCAGACGGTGCTCTCACCGCTCACGCCGAGCGAGTCGACCAGGCTGGTCTCCCAATGCCTTGCAGGTGCCAACGTACCCGACGATCTCAGCTCGTCGGTGATCGAGCGCGCGGGTGGCAACCCGTTTTTCATCGTCGAGTTGGTCGAGACGTTGCTCGATAAGCGGATTCTCACGCTGCGCGAGTCAGACGGCGGCGGGCTCGAAGCCGTGCGAGCGCAAGGTGTTCCGATCACGATTCCGAACTCGCTCGAAGGCATCGTGGCGTCGCGCTTGGACGAACTCGACATTCGAGAGCTGCGCGTGCTGCGTTGGGCTGCCGTGGCGGGGCTGGGTGTAGACGATGCGCTGCTTCACCAAGTGGGCGAGCGCGAGGCACACGGCGTGCTCGAACGGCTCGAGCAAAAGGGGTTTTTGCAGCTCGTGGGCGCCACCGATTACCGCATCACGAGCGGCGTGACCCGGCAGGTCGTGTACGAAAACCTCGACCCGCAGGAGCGGCGCATGATGCATCAGCGCATCGGCAATCTGCTTGCCGAGCAGCAGGACCACCCCGCCTCGGCGCTCATTGCGCGACATTTCGAGCAAGGAGAAGCGCACTCGAAGGCGGCCGACTGGTACATTAAGGCAGCCAAGAGTGCCGAACGCACGAACGCGTTGTCCGAGGCATACGGTTTTTATCGGCGTGCACTCGATCGCTTGCCCGCGAACTCCGCGCGTCGCTTTTTGGCGCACACCAAGTGCGAGGACTTGCTGCGCAGCATGGGGCAGACCGAGGAGCGGCGACGGGAACTCGATGCCATTTTGCGTCTGGCCGAGGACGCTTCTTTTCCGGCACGAAAAGCGGTCGCGCTGGCGCGACTAGGTCGCTATCAGCAAGACCTCAACCAGTTTGCATCGCTCGGTGATACGGCAGCCCAGAGCCTTGAGGCTGCAAAGTCGAGCGGTGAGCGGCGCTACGAAGTCGAGGCGCTGCGCCTGCTTTCGGCAGCCAATCGCTACCGGGCCGAGTGGGATGAGGCGCTTCGGCTCTGCGAGCAAGCGCTCGCCATCTGCGATGCCCTCGAGGACGGCATCGACGAGCGCGCATTGACGCTCGTTCAGCAGGGCCTTTTGCTGCGGCGGCTGGGGCGGCACCACGAAGCGGCGGCGGCGTACGCCGAGGCGATCGTGATTTTCGACAAACTCGAGAACATGAGGCAGCAGAGCGTCGCGCTCAACTCGCTGGGTGTCGCGTTGGCCTCGATGGGCCGCCTCGAAGACGCGGTCACGGTGATACGAACATCGCTTTCGATCGACCGCGACATCGGCGAGACGTTGCATGCCGGCCGAAAGCTTTCAAACATCGGTCAGCTGTACGCGATCCTGGGTGAACTCGATCAGGCGACGTCTTTTTTGGAACGCGCTGTCGTGACCGCTGAGCGTACTGCCGATCCCGAAGCGGTGCCCGACGCGCTCTGTGCGCTCGCCGAACTGTTGCTCGACCGCGGCGCGAGCCCAGCGAGCGTGATGGGGCATCTCGACCGCGCCAAGAAACAACTCGATCAAGTCGACAACCCCTATCACCAAGCCCGCGAGAGAATGGTCCGCGCCGAGGCGCTGCGTCGCGCCAAGGCCTATCCGCAAGCGATCGAAACCGCGACGGTGGCTGCCGAGCTGGGTGAGAGCTCATCGATCGGATACCGCTTGATGTCGCTCGCGGTTCTTGCGCATTGTCAGGTCGACGGTGGGCAGCTGGCCGAAGCCAAGACCAATATCGAGAGTGTGCTGTCGGAGCTGAGTGACGATCCTGAGCGCGACGCGGTCGAACGCGAAGACCGGCTCCTCGCGGTGTTGGTGGTGACTGCGCAGCAGATCGACGACGACCTGTTTTCGCGGGCGATGGCGGTTTTCCGCGTCACGCTCGAGCGCCAACTCGCCGTGATTCGTTCGCCGGCTTTTCGTCGCAGTTACCTTGAGGGCCTGCAGAAACTCGGCGCACCGCTGCCCGATAGCGTAGGATAACCAGGGCGATGAGGCATAAGCCGAAGAGCAAGGAAGGCAGGCGGAGTGCCGAACGCGGCGTGCTAGCAGCACGCTGGCGTTCGTGTACGGAGTGATCGCTCAATGGCTAGGCAGTCCACAGGAATTGTGCTCTCAGGCGGAGGGGCACGCGGCGCGTACGAAGTTGGCGCGCTCTCGTACATTCTCGGTGACCTGATGCGGGGTCGCCAAGGTCCGCCGCGCGGCGACATCGTGAGCGGCACAAGCGTTGGCGCGGTCAATGCCACCTTTGTGGCTGCCACGGCGGACGACTTGCCTCGAGGCATGGACCGGCTGCGCACCACGTGGATGGACCTTGAGCTGGCCGACGTGCTTCAGTTTGGCTTTCGCGAGGCCTTCACGCTTCACCGCGTGTTGCTTGGCGGCTCGACCGGCACCGGGCTCTTCGGTGCCAGTCGGCTCGCGCAGGTCGTGGGCTCGGGCGTCGATTGGCGGGCTATCCGTCGTAATCAGCAGGCGGGGCATATTCGTGCGCTGACCGTGACGGCGACGCACGTCGGGACCGGTCGCCCGGTGGTGTTTGTCGATCGCACCCCAGATGCGCCGCTGCCGCTTGGGTTACCGCCTGAGATTGCGGTTCGTGAAGAGCGCATCCTCCCGCATCATGTGCTCGCCTCGGCCTCAATCCCGGTCATCTTTGCGCCCATTCGTATTCGACGTGACCTCTATTGCGATGGCGGCCTGCGCCTGAACACGCCCATGGCCCCCGCCATTCACATGGGTGCCGACCGGCTTTTGGTGATCGGCGTCTCGACACCACCGTCGGGCGATGTGTTGCTCGGCGGTGAGCGTTTTCCGGGGGCTACGTTTTTGCTCGGCAAGGTACTCAACGCGTTTTTGCTCGACCACATCACGAGCGACATCCACGAACTACAGCGCACAAACGAACTCTTGCGCGATGGGACGGCGGTGTTCGGTCCCGACTTCGTCGAACGGCTCAATGCGCGGTCGCAAGAGCGCGGGCAAAAGGGACACCGTCTGGTGCGCACGCTGGTGCTCCGACCGAGCACGGACATCAGTGAGCTTGCCGCGGACTATCTACGGCGGCATCGTCTTCGCTTCGGAAAGATCCTGGGCCGCTCGTTTTTGCGCTTGCTCGACGTAGGCGAAGGCGCCACCGCGGACCTGGCCAGTTACCTGCTCTTCGACGGCGGCTTTGCGCGCTTGCTCATCGACCTCGGCCGCGCGGATGCGGCGCAGCGCCGCGACGAGATCGAAGCCTTCCTCGAAGATTAAGCTAGTGTCCGATCCACCCAAGTTGTCACAGTTTTCTTGTGAGCTTCGCCCGACTCGGCGTTACTCAAACTCGAATGTACGCTGCACGTCCTTCGTTTTCGCGCCTTGATTCGAACAAACCTCTCTTCGCCTCCTGCGACAACCTGAGTGGATCGGACACTAGGCTGTGATCGATGGCAGGTTCTAGTCGTCGCTGCACCACGGCTCTGGCCGTCGTCCTCTCGTGTGCGTGCTCGCCCAGCGACAAGGGCGGCACCATCATCGCCAACCCGGGCGATGGCAGCGTGCGTGATAGCGCGCAGGACGATGCGGCAGCCGATGCCCAGCGCGATGCTGTGGTTGACGCGAAGCAACCGGGTGCAGACGCCGATCCAGAATGTGTGCCAACCCCGCCCGACGAGCCCAGTTTTGTGACGCCTCCGTGCAGCGAGAAGCTTGTGTCTTGCATCAACGCGTGCGCTGAGGCGGGCGACATGCAGTGTGTCGCCGCCTGTTGGGAAATGGAGCCGGAGTCCTGTCAGACGTGCATCAGCGAAGCGGCTGTCTATTGCTCCAGCAAGCAGGGTGGGTGTGAGTCGCAGTATGCAGCGTATTATTGCTGCAGCAAAGACAGCGCGTGCTTCGGCGACCCGCAAGGCTGTGCTGACGGGCAGTGCGCGGCGCAGATGCAGAGTCTGCAGACCTGCCTCAACGCGGACCAAGCGTGTCTCTCGCAAGCGGTCCTTCAGTGTAGCCCGATGCAGTAGCGAAAACCCGCCGACTCACGTGTCAACGTCGACACGGTCTTGTGTCGACGTTGACACGATCTTGTGTCAACGTCGACACGTGTTGGTGGGCTGCTCAAGCGCGCGGTGAGGTGGCTCCCACGGCTCGACGTGCCGCCCACGACCGTCGAGCGAACGCGCGTGCGACAGGGGGGATGTGAAAATTACGGCCGATGAACCCAAAACACCGTGTACGACTGCGTTCGTCGGAACAGCGTTGAGCGGGTTTGGCTAGAAGTCTTTGCGGGACCGGGATACCGTAGCGCCATGTCGAGTGAATCCTTGAACGCTGGCATTTCCGATACCGATCGTGCGTATTCGGCATTCAGCCGTGGCGAAACGAAAGAGGTCATCAACCTCGCGTTGACAATTCTCGGTCACGACGTTCGCAACCACGACGCCGTGCTCGTCCTGAGCCAGGCCGTTCAAGAAAGTGATGACGCCGATGATGTGCGCGCGCTACTTCCAGAAGTGTTCGAGCAACTGGTCGATGCGTATGTGCGTCGTGGTTGGCTGCCCTCTGCTGCGGTAGCCGCCAAAGCTGCGGCTGACGCCGGGGTTAAAAAAGGCCTCGTGCCCGCGGTGGCCAAAGCGTTTTGCAAGTCTTCGAAGCGCCTAGGCGATGGCGGGCAGCAGCCCCCTCCGTTGCCGCGCAAAGCTCGCCCTTCCGCCGTTCCTCTTGGCTCCGCGAAAGATGCGCTCAAGGCTTTTCTCGATAGCGAAGACCCGGTTGCGGACAATACCCCGCTGCCACGCCTTCCGCTTTTTTCGGCGCTGAGCGCCAAGGCGCTCGAGTCCTTTTTCGAAGCCAGCGATATCGTCGACCTCGACGGTGACCAAGAGCTTTTTGCGGAGGGGGACGACGGTGACGCCATGTACATCGTGGTGCGCGGGATGCTTGAGGCATCACGCGACGTCGAAGGGCAACATTCGGTGCTCGCAGGTCTCGGACCCGGCGCGCTGGTGGGCGAAATGGCGCTTGTGACGGGTACGCCGCGTTCAGCGAGTATTAAGGCCCTCGAGCCCGCGCGCCTGCTCAAGATCGATAAGCCCTCGCTAGAGGCATTGGCCCAAACGAACGACGCCATCGGCAACGAGCTTGCGTCGTTCTGCTACCGCCGGATGATGCTCAATCTGCTGCAAACAAGTGAAATTCTCTCCGCCGTGCCACCCGAGGAGCGACACCACCTGCTTCAACATTTCGAAACGCGCCATATCGACAGCGACGAGATCTTGATCGAAGAGGGGACGGACAACGACGAGGCACATCTGTTGGCCAGTGGCGAGGTGGTGGTCGAAGACAATGACGGAAATGCCATTGCGCGCCTCGGTCCGGGCGCGGTTGTGGGCGAGATCTCTCTTGTCCTTCGTCGGCCCGCGCGTTCGAACGTACGTACGACCGCACCGACGGTGTTGCTCACGCTTGCCCGCGAGCAGTTTGAAGCCGCCATCGAAACGTATCCTGAGTTGCTCAGTAAGATGTACGAAGTGGCTTCCAAGCGAGAGCGCCTTTACGAACAATCCGGCGAGCGGCTCTCCCAGGCGGGCGTGCTCGAGCTACTCACCTAGAAGAGCGCGCGTTCGCGTGCTGCACACAGGACTCATCATCGCGGCGTATGCCGGCAGCGTTGCGCTCGTCGCCCTCGCTTGGATAAGGTTGCGGCGTCAGAAGTGGCAGATCAAGTGGGTGGGCAAGTGGGCGCACTCCGCGTCGCCTCGTTTCGATCTCGAAGCGCCGCCGCCCGACCTGAGCGACGCCGTGCTGCTGTGGGCGATCGGTTTCAAACGTTGGAGCCAAAGTCTCCAACAAGACTTGGTTGAGATTCAGAGTCAGCGCGAACTCGCGGCGGAGACTGGCGCGCAGACGGAGCGTTTTCATGCGCGATTGCGGCATGACCTGCGCACGCCCCTCAACGCGATGATGGGCTTTTCGGACCTGTTGTTGCAGGGCATTGACGGCCCGATTCGTGACCAAGAAAAGAGAGTGATCGAGTCAATATCGGCGAGTTCGCGTGCCCTGCATCACCGTGTGGAAGAGGTGCTTAGCGACTCGATTGGTATTGCGCTGACCGACCGCCCGGGCGACCTCGATGAGCCCCCGTCGTTGCGTTTTTCGGAGCGTCCCGCCATCACGTATCCCGCACCTCCTTTCTGGATGTTGCCGGTGGGGGCGCTGCTCTGCCCGGCGCTTGTGCTGGTCGTTGTTGCGCTGCTGATCGCCTTGCTGGTCGTCGGGCAGATCGTCGCGGCGTTCGTCTGCCTCGCTTGCACGCTCCTCGGTGTGGTGCTCTGCTGGCGGGTCGAGCGGCAGGCAGCGCGCATCGGCAAGCAAGGCATGGCCCTACGTGACGGCAGCCGCGAGCGGCCGAAAGCGATCGCCGTACTCGACGAAGCACTACGTTCCTTCGAAGCCCGGACGAAGACGTCGAGGGAGCGCGAAAGCACGGCCACGCACTTTTTGGCTGAACGCGACCGCAAGCGCAACTCTCGCATTGCGCGCTCGGCGGCCACGTTGCGCAAGCCACTCGATGAAGTCCGTGGGCGGACCGCGGAGCTCATGCGAGAGGCACGACTCAACCCCAAGCAGCGCGACAGTTTGCGGCACGTTCTACGGAGCGCAAACCTGCTCAACATGGCGCTTGAAGAGCTGTTTCTCCTGGTGGACTACGAAGGCGAGACCGTGAGCTTGAGTCCGCAGTGGGTGCCAACGGTCGAACTTATCTCCAAGTCGGTCGCGAGGCTTCGCCACGCGCACGGAGACGATGTGCGCGTCGAGGTGGTCGTCATGCCCGGCATCGCCCCCCTCTACCTCGACCCGACGCATTTTTCCGTGGCCTTTGCCGGGCTGCTGCGTTTCATCATCAAGCGTTCCGAAGGTGCAGGGGTAAGCATCGTGGCGCGCTTCGACGCCAGCCATGTCAGCATCCACTTTCAAGAGGACCGGATCGAGCGACACGACACCATCCCCGGCCGGCGCGAACAGGAGTTGTCAGTGCTTAACTCCGGCCCCAAGTTAATGAGACTCGTGATGGAGCACATCACCGGCGAATGCCACTACCAACTTGAGGGCAATCTCGAAGGTTGGCTTGTCTTTCCCCGACGAAAAATGGGAGAATTGTCTTAGTGCATGTGATCGCAGACCAAGCCGAAGGCACAGACCCTGTCGAGTTGACCCAACAGCTCGTCGAGCGCGTGAGCAGCGCCGTGCGCGGCAAGGAGGACCAGGTTCGCTTGGCGGTCACTGCGCTCTTGGCGCGCGGGCACTTGCTTATCGAAGATGTGCCTGGCGTTGGCAAGACGAGCCTTGCGCGCGCGATCGCGAAGTCGATTGGCTTGCGCTTCTCGCGCGTGCAACTGACCTCGGACCTCATGCCGAGCGACATCGTTGGCGCATCGGTCTACAACCCGAAGGACGGTAGTTTCGACTTTCGACCAGGTCCCGTCTTCACCAACTTTTTGCTTGCGGACGAACTCAACCGAACACCGCCCAAGACGCAAAGCGCGCTGCTCGAAGCGATGGCAGAGTCGCATGTGAGTGTCGATGGCGTGACGCGACCGCTTGAGCGGCCCTTTTTCGTCGTTGCAACCCAAAACCCGCTTGAGAGCCACGGCACGTTTCCGCTGCCCGAGTCGCAGCTCGACCGCTTCATGTTGCGCCTGCGTTTGGGTTACCCGGCGCCCGAGGTCGAGGCGGCTTTGCTTACGTCGCGTGGGGCCGAGGACCCGGTCGACGGGATCGAGCCGGTCATGCGTCGCGAACAGCTCTTGGCGGTGCAAGACGCTCTTGCCGGGGTTGCGATCCACCCGGACGTCGCCGGCTACCTGCACGCGATCGTTGTTGCGACGCGCCAGGACGCGCGGATTCGACTCGGCGTGTCCACGCGCGCCGCGCTCACCTTCGTGCAAGCCAGCAAGGCCTACGCGATGATTCACGGGCGCGATTACGTGCTCGCCGATGATGTTGTTGCGCTCGCTGAGCCTGCGCTCGCGCACCGCTTGCTGCTGGTCGACTCGGACAACAGCGAGGCGAAAGGCATGGTCATCGCCGAGCTACTCAATGCCATCGCTGTACCCACTTAGGAAATGATGAGCGAAGCGGAGGGCGAAGCCGATTTGGTACACTCCAAATCGATGCTTCGGAAAGAGCGCCAGGCGAAGAACCGGAAGCAGATGTGATGAGCGAAGCGGAGGGAGGAGCCGATTTGGTACACTCCAAATCGATGCTTCGCAAGGAGCGCAAGGCGAAGAACCGGAAGCAGATGTGATGAGCCAAGCGGAGGGAGAAGACGATTTGGTACACTCCAAATCGATGCTTCGCAAGGAGCGCAAGGCGAAGAACCGGAAGCAGAGCAAGTGGACCGATCGCTGGCCGGCGGTCGTGACGCGCGAGGGTAAAGGTTTTCTCTGGCTCACCGTGGGCGTCGCGTTCGCCGCGCTCAACACCGGAAACAACCTGCTCTACCTCGTGCTTTCATTTATGCTGTCGCTGCTACTGCTCAGCATGTTGTTGGCTGAAAGCGGGATCCGTTCGCTCGAAGTACAGCGCCTACGCACGGGCGCTGCGTTTGCCGACGAGCCGGTGGTCATCTGGTACCGGGTCACGGGGCGTCGGCGCTGGCTTCCGGTGTTTGCGGTTGAGGTGCGCGAGCTCAACCGGGGGCTTTCGGTCCTGCGCCCCGCTTGGATCGCAAAAGTCGGTGGCCATGCCGAAGAAGCCGGTGGGCAGGTGCGCTTTATCAAACGGGGGCCGCTCCAACTCCGAGACTTTCAGGTCCGAACCAGTTTCCCGTTCGGGCTGGTGGAAAAGAGACGGTGGTTTCGCCAGGAGCAAGAGCTGGTGGTGTATCCGAGCCCCGGCGAGCAAGACTTGCGCGAGCTGGCCAAGCTCGACGCGTTGGGCGAGCAACGCGCCAACCAAGGGCCACGGACCGAGCTGGGGGAGCTTCGCGAGTACATCCCAGGTGATCCCATTCGCGCGGTGCACTGGCTTCGTAGCGCCGCGGTCGGAGAACTCATCGCGCGCGACCACGTCGCGCAAAGACGCCCCGAGCTGGTCGTCGACATTGCGCACGGGCTTCCAGCGCGAAGTGACGAAAGCTGGCGAGCGGCCATCGAAGAACGGATTCGCGCGGCGACCCGAGTCGTCCTCGAAGCGGCCAAAGACGCCAGTGCTGTCTCCATTCACTACGGCGAGCAGAGCACGCGGCTCGTGGCCGGGGGTTCGCAGGGTGGGCCGCTACGCTTTTTAGCGTTCTTGGAGCTCGATGGGGACGCCTCGTGAATCGTAGCACGCGCTGGGACCTTACGACGCTTGAGCATGCCAGCCACTGGTCGGTGCATCTGTACGCCGCCATGGGTTTTTACGCGCTCACGCTGGGGGGCGATTTTCCAGCGCCGCTTGTGCTTCTGGCTGTGCTCGGATGGTGCGCGTCTGCCTTTGCACCTCGCCATACGCCGCTTCGTCGCAATCGACTTTGGGGCAACCTGCTGCTCGCACACCTGGCCGTGCAGGCCTTGCGTTTTGTTTCCGGCGAGCCCGGGCTCGGTTTGGCGCTCGAGTTTGCGGCATCGCTGCAATGGGTGCGGCTGTGGACGCGGAGGGTGCCCAAGGATGACGCCCAGATCGCGCTCCTGGCGTTCTTGCATCTGATCGCCGGGACCGTGCTGACGACCAGCCTGACGTTCGGCGCGGTGTTCGTGGTTTTTGTGCTGTGTACGCCGCTCATCTTGTTCATCAACCACCTGAGCCGAACGGTTGGACGCTTGCCGGCCGGTCAACGACAGCGCATCCATGCTCGCTCCGGTTTTCTCACGCAGCGCTTTGTCTGGTCGCTCGCCCTGCTGGCAATTCCGACTTTTGTCATGACCACGGCGTTATTTCTCATCTTTCCGCGCGTGGGTCTCGGCCTCGCCGCGATCAAGAGCGAACGCGGTCAATCGACCACAGGCTTTAGCGACAACGTCACGCTCGGAGGTTTTGGGACCATCCGACAGGACGCAACGATCGTGATGCGTATCAAGCGTGACGACCGCCGTTCGGCGCTCCGCATGCGCGGGACGAGCTTCGATTTCTACGATGGGCGCACCTGGTCGCAGCCCTTCGATCCCCGTCGTCGCTTGCCCTGGACGGGAAATCGGGTGTGGGTGAGGACACCCGCGCGCGACGCGGGTTGGCACACCATGGACGTGATGCTTGAACCGCTCGACCAACCGGTGCTCTTCGCGCCCCGTGATGCGATCGCCTTGCAGATGGAGCGACGTCCCGATATCACGGTCGCCGAGTCATCGGGTACCTACCGCTACCCGATCACCTCGCTCGACGGACTGCGCTACACGGTCGTGAGGGCGCAGGCTGAACCGCTTGCAGAAGACCACCCGGCTCAGCCGCGCGGCCGCCACCTGCGCATTCCAGGCGGGCACGAGCGGGTCGCGAAGCTGGCGGAGCGGGTTGTGGGCGATGCCCAGCACGACGCCCAAAAAGCCGAGCGGCTCCTGCTCTTCTTGCGCTCGTCAGGCGAGTATCGCTACTCCCTCGACTTGCCGAACGTCGCCCGTCGTGTGCCCTTGGAGGTTTTTCTGTTCGAGGCCAAGGCAGGCCACTGCGAGTATTTCTCGACCTCGCTCGCGATCATGCTTCGCGCGGTTGGCGTGCCGTCGCGCAATGTGACGGGCTTTGTCGGTGGGGCGGTCAACCCGTATGGCAATTACGAAGTGTTGCGGCAAGCGGATGCGCACAGTTGGGTCGAAGCCTTCTATGACGGGCGCTGGCAGACGCTCGACCCGACCCCGCCCGCGCATACTTCGCTCAAGCCGAAAGAAAATTGGCTTAGCAATTTCAATGCGATGCTCGACGCCATGCGTCAGCGTTGGGGCGATTACGTGGTCGGCTACGACCGCGATAAGCAGTACTCAGTCCTGCGCCGACTTGCCCGCTGGTGGCGCCGAGGTGGTGATCGCGGTACCGACGGCGATCCCACCCACGCCGCGAACAAGCCTCCAGGCCTTTCCTCAAACTGGGCTTGGGGCGTCGGAATTATTGCAGTAATAGCATTCGTTGCGTTCCGCTGGCGGCGCCGGGACCGGCGCGAGCCGAGCGTGCTCGATGCGCTGGACCGCCGGTGGGAGCGTCTTGGTCACGCTCGGCCACCGGGACGGACGCAGCTCGCCCATGCCCAGCAACTCTGCCACGAGGGGATCGAGGAGCCCGCCTTCATCGAGCTGGTTCACGCAGCGCTCGCGGAGCGTTTTGGCGCATCGCAGGACCCTCATCGGGCTGCTCAGTTGCGTGAACGCATCGCGAAGGCGCCCCGGGCGGTGCCTCAAGGTGACCCAGTAATTGATGAATGATTGGCCACACCGACGCTTTCATCTACCCTAGCCGGGCGGTGGCTATGGTGGAGCATATCGAGCGCGCAACGCGTCTCATCGCGGACCAAGACTACCGCGAGGCCGTGCGCATTTGTCGGCGAGCGCTGTTGGCGCACCCCGAGTCGATCAAGCTGCGCCTTTTGCTCGGTCGTGGGCTGCTCGCGATGGGGCGCTTCGACGAAGTGCGCACCGAAATGCTCGCGGTCTTGCGCTCGTCGCCGCAAGAGGTTCGGGCCTATCGGTTTTTAGGTGAGGCATATCTTTACGACGGGCGACCTGATCGCGCGATCGATGCGTTTCACAAAGCGCTCGAGATCGACCCGAGCGACGAAGAAGTGCAGCGTTTGCTCGACGACGCGGCGTTTGAGGAGCCCACCGCCACCGCGGAGCAGATCGTACCTGGCGCCGCGGAAATCACACGCGAAAGCCTGCTCCCTGCGTTCGGAGAAGACGACGAGCATACCGAGCCGACGCAGCGTGCGTTGCCCAAGGCGGTGTTCCGCGAACGTAAACAAGTCTCCACCGGAACGCGCTCGTACTCGATGCCACCCGGTTCGCTTCCCCCGCCTGGGCGTCTACCAACGGGCATCGCCGGGAGCTCCGATGATGTCGCCATCGCCGAAGCGCCCGTCCGCGCCCATTCTGCACGCGTTCAGTCGGCGGTTCGTTCACGTACCTCGGTGCCTCCGCCGCCACCGCCCGAGGCGCTCTCCCATCGTCCGTCCAAACCGCTCTCCAAAGGGCCGTCGACGGTTCCGCCGCCACCGATGCGAAAGATGGACCCCGGTCCGGAAAAGCCGCTTTTTCAGAAGACGCTGCTTGGCAGTGCCAGCCCCAGCAACGAGCCTGAGCCCGCTCGCAAGGCCAAGATTTCGCTTGGCGGTTTCGACACAGAGCCGGGTGACACCAAAGACACTTGGAACACGGCCGACGCGTTGCTCTCAGGCGAGCTCGACGCCATGGAAAAGAGCCTTCTGGATCGACCCGATACGTCGGATTTCGATGATCTTCCGACCGAAGTGCAGCATCCACCGACCGCGATGCGGGCCAACCCGATATCCGAGCGACCGGCACCGCTGTCTCGCACCGGACGACCTGCGCCGCGGCCTGTATCGAGCGAGCCGACCGTGGCCGAGGACTTCGACGACCACGATGTGTTCGAGGACGACGAGACCAAGGACCGCGACCCGCTCTGGAAGTCGCCGGCGCAAGATGCGGTGCCGCCCCCGTCGGAGCCGCCTCCCGTCGACCAACGCAAGCGTGTGCGGCGCGCTTCGGGCCGATCGTCGACCAAGCGTTGGATCTTGGGTGGCATCGCCCTGGTGCTTTTGTTTGGCCTCGGTTTTGGACTTACCGCGTGGTGGCGACTCAGTTCGCGCGAAGATGAAATGCGCGAGGCGGTCACGGCCGTGACGAGGCACGGCGGCGCCGCAAACTACGAACGGGCCCTGGGTTTGGCGAGGCGCCAGGACGAGCGGCTTCTGGCTGCGCGACTGATGGCGGCCCGGGCCTTTGAGTACGGTGGCGCCAAGGCCGCTGATGTTCGTCAGGCGCTAACGGGTCTCGATGAGACAAAGCCCAACTATGCGTTGGCGCTTGGCTACCTTGCGCTTCTTGAAGGTCAGCCCAAAGAAGCCTTGCGCTTGCTCGACGGCTTTGCCATCGACGCCGAGGCACAACACATCTCGTCGCTCGCCCAACTTGAGGTAGGCGACTGGGACGAAGCGAGAAAGAATGCACGCTCTGCGGCCCAGCTAATTCCGGGCGCTGCCCGCTTTGAGGCGCAACGGGTCATGACCGAAGCGGTCACAGGCGTTGGCGGGACGCCACCGTCGGCCTCGAGTGACCACCTCGCGCTTCAAGTCGCGTCGCTGATCCATCGCTACATGACGGGTAAAGGCGTTGCCATCGAGCGCGCACAGCAACTGCTGAGCCAAGAGCTCACGGTTGCCGATCAAGCCTGGCTTCGGTGGCTGTTGTTGCGGGCGGCCATCGACTCAGAGCAGGTCCATCCCGCCCGAAAGATGGCGGACGCCCTGACTTCCGACTCCGCCATGCAAGCGCTGCGTCACGCCCCGAGTCCGCTCCGTCTACTCATCGCGACTGCCATGCTCGACATGAATGAGCCCGAGAAGGCCGCCAAACTTTTTGCCTCGTTGGGCGATGAAGTGCGTGCCCGTCCCGAGGCGTTGGCACCGCAAGTGCACATGCTGCTCCTCAAGGAGCTGGTCGATGACGCGCGAGCCCTGCTCCGACGCGCGCCCAACAAGACGCCCAGCGTGGAGCTCTTGCAGGCCCGCGTCGAGTTGGCCGATGGTAAACACGAGGCTGCGATCAAGGCGCTGGAGGGCGCGATGCAAGACCCGCGTACGCGCAAGGAGGCGATGACATTGGCTGCCGAGTCCTACCGCGCGCTCGGTAAGTGGAAGGACGCAATCCGGATGATCGAACCTGTTTGGAAGGTTCGGAAGAGTCACGTCGAGACCACCCAGAAGTTTATCGAGAGCTTGCTGGCAGCGGGCGAGCCCGAGCGTGCGCTCAAGGTGATCGATGGGTTTGAGCAAGCGGGGGGGGACCCATCCGTGACCGCGGTGTCCCGCGTGCGCATCAACCTCGACAGCGGCAACCTCGAAGCCGCCAAGGAGGCAGCAGAGAAGCTTAACGTCTCCACGCCCGAAGCGATCGCGGCCAAAGCGCAGGTTCTGCGAAGAACTGGCAAGCTCGACGAAGCGTCGGAGTTGCTGAGCAAAGGGCTCGAAGGCGCGCCGCGTCACGAAGGGATGCTGCAAGAAATGGTGCTCGTCTCGCTGCGGCGTTACGCCTTTACGCAGGCGCGCAAATCGAGTGAGCGACTCGACCCGAGCAAACCGCGGTCTAAGACCCTTGCGGCCTTTGTCGCGATCACCAACGCCGGCGGCGCCGATGCGCTCGAAAATGTGGAAAATCTCGAGAACGTGAACGATGCGGACATGCATGTCTACCGCGCATACGGCCTCTACCACGCTGAAAAAGACGCGGACGCCCGACGCGCGTTCGAGTACGTCCTCAAACTTCGTCCCGGGCACCCTGAGGCGCTGGCGGGTGAGGCACTGCTCGCACTGCGTGTAGGTGCGCTTTCACGTGCTGATGCCTCCGCCGATGCGGCGCTCAAGGCGGCCGGTGAGGTCGGCAAGAAGTTTGAGGCTCGCGCGATTGCCGTGCAGGCCAAGCTCCACTACGAGCGGGGCGGCTTCCAGAAAGCCGAAGAGTTGGTCGCGCGGGCGCTGCGCTTGAATGCGGACTGCGCGCTGGCGCACTTGGTCGCGGCCAGCTTAGACGAAGAGCGCGGACGAAACGCAACGCCCGATTTCAAGAAGGCCACCGAAAGTGACTTTGTGATGCCCGAAGCGTTGGCGCGCTATGCTCTCTCAAGTAAGAAGCCACTCTGTGATATGGCCAAACGTTACCTTGCGGCTGCACCGAACGGGTATGACGCTCCCGATATGCGGCGTATTTCTTCGCGGTGTAAGTAGGCCGACCTACGAAAGAGAACCGACATGACTGAAGAAGAAAGCAACGTCGAACAAGAGGAACGGCTCCTACACACCCTAGGTGACGTACAGCTTTTTTCTGGTGTCTCAGACAAAGGCCTTCGGCTCGTGGCCGAGATCAGCCGTCAGGCGCGTTTCAATGTGGGGCAATACGTTTTTCGTGAAGGCGAGCCGGGCGATGCGCTCTATCTCATCACGGCCGGTAAGGTTCGCATTTCTCGCGACGTGGCGGGCATGGGTGAAGAGGCGCTGGCGATTCTCGGTGAGGGCGACGCGTTCGGCGAGATGAGCTTGATCGATGAGTCCCCGCGCAGCGCAGACGCACGCGTGCACGAGTCGTGCGAGCTACTGGTGATCAAAAAAGAGGCGCTTGAGGACCTGCTGTTCTTGGAAAAGGACCTTGCCTACGAGCTTTTGTGGAACTTCGTTCGCATTCTTTCGAGGCGCTTACGCGAGACGAACGACAAGATGACCTTTCTCTCCATCACGGGCAAGTTCTAGTTCCGGTCAAGCGTCCGCGTGCAATTAGCACTCGGCGCTTTCGACCTTCACCTGCCTTTTTTTGCTCTTCCGCTGACGCGTCATCGCGGTTCCGTCCAAACGTCGCCGTGCTCGTAGCACGTCGCGTTTTGGGACTTCACCTGCCTTTTTTTGCTCTTCCGCTGACGCGTCATCGCGGTTCCGTCCAAA
>CAZAQV010000005.1:260357-291446 GCA_964487255.1 uncultured Polyangiales bacterium
GTTTTGGGACTTCACCTGCCTTTTTTTGCTCTTCCGCTGACGCGTCATCGCGGTTGGGTTTGGTCCGTTCCCGAGTCTCAATGGGAGCCGGGGCCCGAATGAGACTGTGATGCGCTTCCTCAATTGCGCTACGGTGTGCGCATGGACGCGGTCTCGCTCTTCATGCTCACCGTGGCGGCGATCTTCATTATCGGCATCGTTGGCGAGATCTTGTTCGAGCGAACAGGCGTGCCGGACGTCATCTGGCTCATCCTCGTAGGCATCGTCATCGGCCCGGTAACCGGTCTGGCCAAACATGGCGTCCTCGAGACCATTGCGCCCTATTTCGGCGCCATCACACTGGTCATCATTCTTTTCGATGGTGGTACCGAAATCAAACTCACCGAGATACCACAAGCGGCGTTTCGCTCGACCTTGCTGGCGGTCCTTTCCTTCACTTTCTCGGTCGGCTTGACAACTTTGGTGGTGCGGATGCTGTCGATCTTCGGCTTGTTTCCCGATTCCTGGGGTTGGCTTGAAGCGCTTATCACAGCCACTGTTGTGGGTGGTTCAAGCTCAGTGGTGATCATGCCCGCGCTGCGCGTAGCAGGGCTTGCTCCGAAACTTTCGAATGTCATCAATCTCGAGTCCGCCCTCACCGATATTCTATGCGTGGTCGCGACCGGTGCATGCGTGCGAATTGCGGTTACTGGTGCGAGTGGCGTGGGCGCCGTAGCGCTGACACTGGGCCGCTCGTTCGGCATCGGTCTCGTCGTCGGGGTTGTGACGGGTCTGCTGTTGATGCTCGTGTTGCGACCGCTTCGCAAGAGTCAGCACGCCTACCCTATCATTCTGGGTTCGCTGCTCGTGCTCTACGTGGTCGTCAACCAGCTGGGTGGCAGTGCCGCGTTGGCCATCATCGCCGCAGCCGTCATCGTTGGCAACGGACCCATGCTTTCCAAACATATCGGTCTCGCAAAATCAGCGCGCCTTGGACGCGGCGTGGAGAACGCGCACGACCAGCTCGCGTTCATGATCAAGTCGTTCTTCTTTACATTTATTGGTGCGATGCTTGCCCCGCCCCTTTCGTTGCTTCTGGTTGGGGTTCTCGTCGGGTTGGTGCTGCTCGTGGCACGAGTTCCTGCCGTGTATTTAGCTACGGTCGCCTCGGGTATTTCATCGCCCGCCAAGCGGCTGGTTGTGGTGTGCTTGCCACGGGGTATGGCCGCGGGCGTGCTTGCGATGTTTCCCGCGCAAGCGGGGCTTCATCACATGGGCGACTTGCCGGTTGTGGTCTTCGCCGCGGTGGTAACGACGATCATCGTGTTTGCCGGCGGTTTCCCCGTTCTACGAAAACGTTTGGTCGAACTCGATCCGTCTGCACTCGCCTCGGTTCCGCCAATGCCCCACGGCGCGGCCGATGCCTCCGTGACCTACGGTTATCAATACCCCGTGCAGACCAAGCTTTCTGATCATCCGCCACTGGGCCGTCCAGTCGATGACGACGAAGGGGCAGCTTGATCGAAGCGCACGTCGCATTGCTCCGTCACCTCGGTGCACCGGACGCGGTGAGCGCGTGGGCTGAGCAGGCCACCGCAACGAGCGAGCCGCCCCGTGCCTATCGTTTGTGGTGGCAGGGCGTCCAAGGCGAACCACTCGACGCGGTCCTTCAAGCCGAGGACAAAGAACTGCTCGAGGTGATTGAAGCGCTGTTGGGGGCGCACGAGGTGTCCAGCTGGGTGCAGCGCGCGGGTGAAAGAGACGCAGACCACGAGGCGCTCGCCGCGCAGGTGACAGAGCGTGCCGACGCCGTTACCACGGGCTATCGCGAGTCACCTACCGAAAATATGGTTGCGGGGTTTGCGGCGTTGGCCTGGCTTCTGCGTGCGACCGGTGCCATCGAGACCGCGCGCGCACGGAGGGTGGCCTTACGCCAGAACCGAGCGCGGGAGTTGGCCGCTTTGATCGGCGCCGGTCACTCCGCCTTCCTGCACGACGCCGAAGGCCTGCGTGTCGATACCCGAGACGTCGACAGTCCCGTCAACAGCGAGCTCGCCTATGCGTTTTCATGCTTTGCTGAGGCGCACAAGGCGCTGCAAGAGATCGGCGGACAGGCGTGATCAAGGTCTACAAGATGGGCGCGGTGGCGTGAAAGGACCACTCGGGGTTGTCGCGTTCGAGGCGGTCAACTTCCCACGTACTGCGAAGCAGCGCCACGGGGCGGCCGTCTTGGTCAGTGACCGCCATCGGTGCACGCGCCTTTTTGAGTTCGACAGCATCGGACGGGCCGACCACCCAGCGGGCGTGTGAGTAGTCGAGTTGGTCGAGCGTGGCTTTGGCGCCGTACTCGTACTCAAGGCGATAGGAAAGCACCTCGAACTGAAGCTGACCCACCACGCCGCAGATCCAGTCTTTCTCACGGCCGGGCTCGGTAAAAAGCTGCACCGTCCCTTCCTCAGCAAGTTCGGTGATGCCTTTTTGAAGCTGCTTGCGTTTCATCGGGTCGAGCAGCACGAGGCGGCCAAAGTACTCAGGCGAAAAGCGCGGGACCGCATCGAATTGAACCGCAGATTTGCTGGCCAAGGTGTCTCCGATGCGAAACATGCCCGGGTCGTAGAGGCCCACGATGTCCCCAGCGTAAGCCTCGCTGACAGCCTCGCGCTCTTGCGCAAAAAACTGTTCGGCGCGGTTGAGGCGAATCTCTTTGCCGAGGCGCGAGTGTTGTACCTTGATGCCGCCCTCAAACTTGCCGGACACGATGCGCATAAAGGCGATGCGGTCGCGGTGGGAGGGGTCCATATTCGCCTGGATTTTGAAGACAAAACCCGAGAAGCGCTTGTCGTCTGGCTTGAGCACCGTGTCGCCGGCCGCACGCGGTCCCGGAGGCGGGCACAGCGTGCGAAAGGAACGCAGAAAGGGCGCGATGCCAAAAGATGTGAGCGCGCTTCCGAAAAAGACCGGAGAGATCTCCCCGGCACGAAAACGTGCCTCGTCGTATTCCTCGCCCGCGCCGTCGAGCAACTCGACGTGGTCGCGCAGCTCTTTGTGCGCGTCTTCGCCGATCATGCCGTCAAGCTTGGGGTCGTCGATGCCGGCGACATCGACGGCAACTTGCTTTTCGTTTCCGACATTCTTTTCAAAGCGCAAAACTGAATTTTCGAAACGGTCGTAGACGCCTTGGAAGGTTTCTCCATCGCCGATCGGCCATGTGAAGGGCACGGTCGGTAGTTGCAGCACCTCTTCGAGTTCGCTCATGAGTTCGAAGGGGTCGCGCGCGGGGCGGTCGAGCTTGTTGACGAATGTGACGATGGGAATGCCGCGCAGACGGCAGACCTCGAACAGCTTGAGCGTTTGGGGCTCGACGCCTTTGGCCGCGTCGATCAGCATGATCGCGCAGTCCGCGGCCGTCAGTGTGCGGTAGGTATCCTCAGAAAAGTCTTGGTGACCCGGGGTGTCGAGCAGATTGTAGCGGATGCCTTCAAAATCGAACTGCAGCACGCTGGAGGTGACCGAGATGCCACGCTGCTTTTCGATGGCCATCCAGTCGCTGGTTGCTGAACGCTTGCTCTTGCGGGACTTGACGCTGCCGGCAAGGTGGATCGCTCCGCCGTAAAGCAGAAGCTTCTCCGTCAGCGTGGTCTTGCCTGCGTCGGGGTGCGAAATAATCGCAAACGTCCGCCGTTTTTCGAATTCCTTCATGATTACTTACTAAGGTTTCTGTAAAACAACGGTTCTGCTCATATCAGAATCCGCTCCACCGAACACCAACAGATCTGCTTCTAACGGCCCATCGTCTAGCAACGGTGTCGCAGGTCCCGAAGATGTTCCGCGCAGGCGCGATCTCTGTTCCAAGGCGTGCGGCCCGTAGGAGATAAGTGCAACAATTGCGGGCGTCGCGCTTTGGGTACGTGGCTTGCGATGTGCAATAACAATGCTTTTGTCCCTACGATCTTTGGGAGCGCTGATCATGTGCCTTGTCATCGGCTGCCAAGGATCCATCAGCGTCTATGATTCTCAAGCCGGTGACGGCGAGGGTAAGCAATCCTCGCCGCAGAGCGGAACGGGAAGCGATGAAGTGATCTCGCCCGAAAGTGACGAGCCACCAGAAGCCTTGATGGGCGAGTACGCGCAGGCAGGGCCCTCGCGACTTTGGCGCTTAACACATGATCAGTATGAGGCCGTGGTCAGTGTGCTTTTGGGCATCGATGACCTGTCGACACAAGGGTTCGAGCCCGAATCCTCAGGCACCGGATTTCGTGGTGGCGCCGACGCGAGCTTCGTCTCGGCTCCACTTGCAGAAGACTACGCTGAGAAGGCCGCACTGTTGGCCGAACGCGCGGTTCAAGACGTCGAAAACTTGCTTGGCTGCTCTGCCGATGAGCGCGGCTGCGCCTCTAACTTTGTTGAGTCATTTGGTGCCCAAGCGTTCCGTGCGCCTCTGAGTTCCGAACTACGCGACCGCTATCTCAGCCTTTACGACCAGTTTCCCGGAAAGGAGGGAATCCAGCTCATCGTTGAAGCGATGCTCCAGTCGCCCCACTTCTTGTATCGGTTTGAACTTGGCGAAAATGGTGTTTGGGGCGAGCGAGTACCACTGACGCCGTACGAGATGGCCACCCAGCTCTCGTTTCTCATCTGGAATGCGCCACCTGACACCCAGCTCCACAATGCCGCGAGCCAGGGGCTCCTCGCCACCGAAGAAGGAATCGTGAACGAAGTTTCGCGGATGCTCGACGATCCGCGAGCGACGGACCTATATTGGAATTTTCTCAAGCAGTACCTCGGCATCGAACTGGTTACGACGGTCGAAAAAGACGAGTCGGTCACCGCCGACTTTGGACCAGAGCTCAAGGCCGCCTTCGTGGACGAAGCCCGGACCTTTACCAACCACGTCGCCTGGGACTCGACGAGTTCTGTGGGCGAACTGCTCTCCGCCGACTACTCATTCATCAACGAGCCGCTGGCCAACTTCTACGGCAAGGACGGCATATCCGGAAGCCGCTTTCAGCGGGTCGAGTTTGCCCCCGAGCAGCGCGTGGGTCTGCTTACGCACCCTGGCGTTGTCGCCGTGTTGGGGCACCAGGATTCGGGGAGCCCAACACTTCGTGGCAAGTTTATTCGCACGCGCCTACTGTGCGGCCAAGTGCCCGAACCTCCACCGGATGTGGACGATACGGTCAAAGAACCCGGCGAAGCCGTCACGACGCGACAACGTTACGAGGAGCACCTGACCCGTGACGATTGCCGAGGCTGTCACCGCCTGATCGACCCGATCGGGTTTGGACTGGAAAACTTCGACGCGGCCGGACAGTACCGCACCGAGGAAAGCGGCCAGCCCATCGATGCCACCGGTAACATCGCGGGCATCGCGGGCGGCGACGTTACATTCGAGGGTCCGCGAGCTCTCGTGGAAGCATTGCTCGCCTCCGAGGAACTCAAGCCGTGTTTTGTGCGCCACTTCTTTCGTTTTGCCATGGGTAGACTCGAAGAAAACTACGACACGTGCGAGCTTGAACAAATCGTCAGCAAATTTGAGGCAACAGGCGGCGACCTCACGGCGCTGTTGATGGCCCTCATCGAGAGCAAGACGTTCAGCCATCGGGTCAAATTGTGAGAGCGAGCGCGAAGGGAAGGGAAGCACACATGAACCGAATGGGACGACGGCAACTACTGGCGGGAGGCAGCGCGGCATGTGCCGCGTCATGGCTCTATCCGCTGATTCGCACCAGTCGTGCGCGCGCTCAGGACATCCCCAAACGACTCCTCGTCTTCTTCAGTCCGTTGGGGCAGATCACAGACGAGTGGTTTCCCGACGGCGGAGAGACGAACTTCACCTTTCGTCGCATCCTCGACCCGCTCACCCCCTATCGCTCTCGTGTGATCGTATGCAAGGGGCTGAGCACCCCGTCGGAAATGATCTCGGGCAACCACAAAGAGATGACGGGCCTTCTTTCGGGGCGCATGGCCAACGGCAAGGAAGAAACCAGTTCACCGTCGCACATTTCGATCGACCAGGTGCTGGCGAACGATCCCGCCATCACCGGGGGCACTGCCTTTCCAAGCATCTCACTGGCCGCCTGGCAAAGTCGTTACTACGACTTTCTAAACCGGCCCGACCATATGTTCTTGAGTGCACGTGGACCGGACCAGGCAGTGATTCCAGAGGGGCTGCCGCAAGCCGCCTTCGATCGCATTTTCGACGGCTTCACCATGCCCGATGCGAGCGGCGATGCGCAGGCTGCTGCTGAGGACCAGCGCCTCAAGCGAAAGAGCGTACTCGACGTACTTACAGCCGACCTTCAAGGCATCCAACGACGAGTTGGCGCGAGCAGCGCGGAACGAAACAAGATTGACCAGCATTTGACGAGCATACGCGAGCTCGAGAAGCGTCTTGTCGACACACCCTTTACAGGAGGCGGCGATTGTCGTGTGCCAAGCAGACCCGGGGAGTTTAAGATCGATGACGACGCGACTATCCCAGAGCGACTTCGTCTTCAAATCGACATTGCGGTGGCCTCGCTCGCCTGCGATCGAACGCGCATCCTCTTGCTCACGGGTGAAGGCGGGCAGTCCTTCGCACGGCATCCCTGGCTCGGCGTCAACGAGCGTTTTCATGAGCATACACACGGTGGTGGAATCGAAGAGCAGACCAAGATCGGACGCTGGTACGCCGAGCAGTTTGCCTACTTGCTCGGACAGCTCGATGCGATTCCGGAAGGCAACGGTTCGATGCTCGACAACACGTGCGTGCTGTGGCTCTCCGAGCAAGGCTGCCGCAATAGCGGGCAAGAACATATGCGCAAGAACATGCCTTACCTGCTTGCGGGTGAGTGCGGTGGTTACTTTCGCACGGGACGTTTTGTCGACTTTGGCGACGTGCCTTCAACACGTCTCCTGTTCAACATCAAGCACGCCATGGGCAGTCCAGGGAACAAGTTTGGTGAGGTGAGCGCCGAGCCTCTGGCCGGTCTCTCGTAAGGGCACGAACACGGCAAAAAAAAGAGCCAACCCGGGATGGGCTGGCCCTCTTCTTCGGATAGAACGCGCCGTGCTATCTGCACGGAGACGTTCGAGCGGAGCCGCGATGACGCGTCAGCGGAAGAGCCAAGGAGTCAGGCGCAGCTCCAGAACGCGCCGTGCTATCTGCACGGAGACGTTCGAGCGGAGCGTCTACAACCCGGCGGGGGTCCAGGTGACCGAGACGCCTGCTTCCACAGGCTCAAGTCGGTTCAGGCCCACCGTTCCGTCATGGTTCTCAAGTCCGATGTCGCCACCGAAGAGACCCGGCAAGAGATTCGGACCGTAGATGAAGTCGATGGTTCCATCGCTGTTGAGCACAGCCTGCACCTGGGTCGAGCCGCCCGTGAAGGACTCAAAGCCTGACCACTGGAACGTCACGCCGGTGCCGCTGACCGCGTAGCAAACCTCGATTTGCGAATCCATGTAGGTTGCGTACGGAGCCACAATCGACGTGCCTGCGGTGGGGAATGGACCGAACAGGGTGGCATCGTCCGCGTAAGCCGGGTCGAAGGTGAGCCAACCTTGGTTGGACACGATGACTTGGCCTTCGGCCTGACCAAAGAACTCAAAGCCCGCCGCGCTGATGTCGATCGGGGCCGAGAGACCGTCGGTGAAGCTGACCTCTGTACCCGAAGCACAGATGTCGTTGAACGGCTTGCTGCCTGCCGCTTGCGAGTATGGTGGGTCGACCACGTCGACCTTGAAAGAGACCTTTCCGCCCGTCTCGCCCGTGACGTCGACTCGGTAGACGACAAGGTCACGTTCGAGGATGGTTTCGAGTACTTCCGCCTCACCGGCGCCGCCCTCGTTGGTTTCGCCTTCCGAGCCCTCGAGGATGTCGAGTTCGTGGATGGCAACGTCACCGGCGGTCGGCGTCGCCGTCACCGTGAGCGTGGCCGCAGGCTCCGAGCGTCCAAGAAAGTAGAGCGTATCGTTTTCGTCGACCGTGTACTCCTTGGATGCGAAAGGTGAAGCCGCGCTGAGCGTTCCCATATTCTCGAATTCGCGGTTGGTGATGGAGAAGTCAAACGTGCCGCCCCCACTTTCGTCACCACTGTAGAAAGAGATGAGGAACTTGCGCTCGTCATCGATGGTCACACGGCCTATTTCCAACTTGTCGTCATTGTAGCGCTGCAGAATCGCGGCGCGCCACGAGTCACCGAGTACTCGCGATCGTTCCATCGAACCGTCGAGGTCGAAGTAGTCCGCGTTGATCATCGTGATATCGGTTCGGCTTTCAGCGAGGAAACGCAGCCAGATCGAGCCTGCGAAGTCGGTCGTAAAAAACACGCGCTTGTTGGCGTTGAGGTCGATCGACTTGCTCTCGCCCACGTTGAAGGCGGCCGGCGTGGTCGACGAGCGCGCCAAGTTCACCTCGAGGCTACCGGGCGCCTCAAGGAAAGGAAGCAAATAGTAGTAGCCGTTCGCATGTGTGTTCACCCAACCGTCCGCTTCCGAGCAGTAGGTCGAGCACAGCCAGCCCGCTTGTCGTCCGAACGGGTCGACAACGAGGAAGTCTGCAGCCGGGCGCTCGGGATCGTTCGGATCGCCGATCGAGGCGATCAGATTGGCAAGCTGACCGCCCGTGCCCTCGAAGTAGAATGCCGTTGGAAAACCGTCTTCGGCCTGCGTGATCGTTCCTGTGCCGTTCTCTGGGAATGCCTCGGTGGCGATCTCAGAGGGCGTAAACTTGAATGTATCAAAGCCGCGCGAGAGGTTGTAGGCATGGTCGACCACCATGGTGATCGCGTCGCCGGCCTTAAGCGACGGCACCAGCGAGAAGGTCGTTCCGCTGTCCTCGATGGCTGAGGTGCGGTGGCTGTTGTTGATCAGCGTGTCGAGCGCCATGGCTGGGCGTGCAGTGGCCTCTTCGTCGTTGGGAACGACCGTGCCCGTGAGAAACTGTGCTTCGTTCGCGGTCAGAGAGAACACCTGAACCTTGTCTGAAGGGCCCGTGTAATCCGCGCCAAGTTCTGCAGCGGTCGCCTCAGGCAGCGCTTGGCGCTCGATCTCGACGAAGTAGCAGGCGTCGGAGCCGCCTACCGGAAGCGGCGAGTTTGTGATCAAGTTGCGCGCGTCGTCGACGGCGAACACGTAGCTGCCTGCCTCAGGGAGGAAGAGTTCGCGCTCATGGTCGTCGCCGCGCAGGTTCATGCCCAGACGGAACCAACCGTCCGCTACGCCTTCATCGACAGGAGCCATGGAAAAGCCAGCCGCGATGCCACCGAGCGCGGTGATGCGCACGCGGATCACCGAAGGCGCCGAAGCATTGAGCATGTAGTAGTCGGCGTCGTTGATCGCGGGCGCATTGCCTGCACCTGGGCCCATGGCGCTCTCCGGGTCGATGCAGCCCTTGAGCGTCGTCGTCTGGCCCACCTCGGGTACGTTGGCGGCGGCTTCACGAAGCTGGCCAATGAAAGTCTTGAGGTCTGCTTCAGTCGAAAAGGCGCGCGGGTCGTTGGGCTCAGGGAGCTCATTGTGGTCTGCGACCAGGGTCTCATCGAAAGGGACGCACTTACCCATGCTCAAAACGGTTCCGCCTTCACAGGCGCCTTCATCGACCACGCAGGTGTTGGTGTTTTCGTCCCAGGTCGTGTTGCCAGTACAGATTTCGTTGACGTCGGGAATGCACTGCTCAAGCATCGGGGAGTAGATCTCGCCCTCTTGACACGTTCCATCGACTCCGCCGGGTACGCACTGACCGGTCATGGGGTTGAGGGAGGTACCGGGGCCGCAGTTGGCGACCGCCACGCACGCGCCGTCTTTTTCAACCGTTCCTGTTCCACAATCCGTTCCGCAACCCGCCAGCATCGCGAGCGATGTTCCGAGAACGCCTATACTCAAAGCTCTAAATGACATAGGCGGCGCTTCTAGCTCGCATGGGCGGTCAGTCAACCGAAGGGTGTGAGAAACCTGCACGAACTTACCCACATCTATGAGTTCCTTAAAGATTGTGGTGAAACGGTAATTCCTATGTGCGAAAGCAGTGGCGCTTCGTGGTGCGGGGTGCCATGATTCGGGTGTGTCGTTAACGCGGCACACTCCAACGCAACACTCCAACACACCCGGACCGTCACTTGTGGCGGTTCGGGTTTCTTAATTTCACGTCGCTCGCGGAAGTGAGCTTGGCTTGCTATACGCCCGGGCATGGCTGTTTCGTTTGAAGTACGACACAAGTTTGACGTCGACCGCGACACCTTTTGGGACAAGGTGTTCTTCGACGAAGAATACAACCGACGTCTGTACATAGACGCGCTCGGTTTTCGCTCCTTTGAGGTCGAGAAGCTCGATCGAAAAGAAGACGGTTCGGTCACGCGAAGGCTTCGACTGGTTCCTCAAGAAGAGGCGCCAGGGCCCATCAAAAAGATCCTGGGCGGCGAGTTTGCCTATATTGAAGAGGGCAGCTTCGACCCCGAAAAGCAGCTTTGGACCTATCGCATCCAGCCCTCGACGATGGCGGACAAAGTCGACACGCACGGGCAGTTCTGGGTGGAAGCTCAAGATGACGGGGTCGTGCGCGTTTGCACCGTCAACCTCGCCGTCAAAGTGTTCGGCGTAGGCAAACTGGCGGAGGGTTTCATCGAGAAACAGACTCGCAAGAATTACGATCTTGCGGCCGACTTCACGAACAAGTATCTGCGCGAAAAGAACTTCGCTTCCTAACCGGCTGTGACAGGGGAGACCGGGGAACGGGCGCTCGCGCAAGGCCGGCCGCCAGCGATGCAACTCAGAGCGTTTGCGCTGGCGCTATTTGTTCTTGGCGTGAGTGTGGCGGGAACCTTCATCTTTTTGGGCGGCGATTGGCAGAGCGATCGCGGCCGCGTGGCGGTCACGATCTACAGCGCGATTCCGGGCTTCGTGGGGCTGCTGATCAAGGCGCTCATGGCCCCGCGCCAGGGCAATCCGTCCGCGCCCGCGGTCTTGGGAATCCGTGTCGCCTTCGGTTGGATGTTGGTCGCCTGGGCTACGGCCGCAGTGCTCGCGCTGGCGATGGCCATCGAGTTCGATGCCCAGAGTCATCGCGGGTGGTGGCTCAGCGGCTCACAGCAGCGCTTCGTGCGCGGCTTGGCCGTGGGCCCCACCCTGATGGCGCTCTTCGCGCTGGGACAGGAACTTGGGTTTCGAGGTTTCCTGCTCGGCACGCTCCAAGAGCAAGGCCGTCTTGCACCTGTGAAAATGATCGGCCTGACCACGGGCGCATGGATCCTCTGGACATTGCCGGTGCTTGTGGGTCTCGCAGAGAGCTTCACGCAGGCGCTGTGGCTTCTGTTGTGGACAGCCATCGCGGGCTGGTTTCTCGCAGAGCTGCGCCTTCACAGTCGTTCGGTGCTCCCGACCGCGACCTTCTGGGGCACGTACACAGCCCTCGGTCAGGCGCTCCCCGAGTCGGCCACTTCGGGTCCCGAAGTCCCTGCGCTCATGCTCCTCGTTGCCGTCGCATTTCACTTCGCAGCGCGCCGCTTCCGTACCTGGTGGCTCTTCCGCTCCGCGCCCTAGCGAGTCTCAATCGGAGCCGGGGCCCGAATGAGACTCAAGCGGCGCCGACGAGCACTTCGCGGCGGCCGCCAGCCTTCTTGCTCGGCGGACCGACGACGCCTTCCTGTTCCATCTTCTCGACCAGGTTGGCGGCCTTGTTGTACCCGATGCCGAGCTTGCGCTGCACGTGCGAAATCGAGCAATAGCCCGCGTCTGCCACGACACGTACCGCGCGGTCGTAAAGAGGGTCGTCCGACGAGTTTCCACCGAGTGCGTCGCCGTCGTCCTCGCGTGGCTTGAGAATGTCTTCGTCGTATACGGGTTTGCCTTGCGCGCGAAGGAAGTCGCACATCTCGCGCACGTCGTCTTCGCTGATATAGGCCGAGTGCACACGCTTAAGGTCGCTTGAGCCGGGCGGGATCATCAACATGTCGCCCATGCCAAGCAGGTGCTCGGCGCCCGTCCGACCAAGGATCGTCTTCGAGTCCTCACGCTGCGAGACCTTAAAGGCGACGCGCGCTGGGAAGTTGGCTTTGATCATGCCGGTGATGACGTCGACACTGGGGCGTTGCGTGGCGAGGATCACATGGATGCCAGCCGCACGTGCTTTTTGCGCCAAGCGCGCGATCGCCGCCTCGACGTCTTTGGCCGCGACCATCATCAAGTCCGCAAACTCGTCCACGACGACCACCACGAATGGGAGCTTGTCCGGCGACTCATTGACGGCATCGGGTAGCTCGCCATCCGATGGATCGAGAAGGACTTCTTCACCATGCGCGCCTTTGGCGATGACCTTGCCTGCGCGACTCGGTGCGAGCTTCTCAGGGGCTAGTTCGCCATCGAGCACCTTCTGCACCTTGGTGTTGTACGATTTGATGTTGCGAGCGCCCGCATCGGCAAAGAGCTGGTAGCGACGCTCCATCTCATCAACCGCCCACTTGAGTGCAAGCGCCGCTTTGTTCATATCCGTGACCACGGGCAGGAGCATGTGTGGGATCCCATCGAAGACGGCGAGCTCGACCACCTTCGGGTCGATCATCAAAAAGCGCACTTCCTCGGGCGACTTTTTCTGCAGCAGCGAGCAGAGCATGACGTTGAGGCCGACGCTCTTACCTGCACCCGTCGCACCGGCCACAAGCAGGTGCGGCATCTTGGCCAAGTCGCCGTACACGGGCTGCCCGCCGATGTCGCGACCGAGCGCAATCGGAAGGGACCCGTCCGTACGCTCCCATCGTCCGTCCTCGAGAACGTCTCGCAGGTAGACGGTTTGGCGCGTGTCGTTGGGTAGCTCAAAGCCCACCCGTGCCTTGCCCGGGATGGGCGCCACGATACGCACCTTTTGCGCGGCGAGCGCCATCGCGAGGTCGTCCGCCAAGCCCGCGATTTTCGAGATTTTTGTCCCGCTCTTGGGCTCGAACTCGTACATCGTCACGACCGGACCGGGGTGGATTTCGTCCACACGACCGTGGACGCCATAGGCTTGAAGCTTCTCTTCGAGTCGGGCCGCGTTATCGCGCAGCACGGCAGGGTCAATCCGCAGCTCCTTGTGCGGAGATTTCGAGAGGATGCGCGTTGGCGGGCAGAGAAATGGCCCTGAGGGTTGAATGATCTTGCCGTGACTGGGTTCGCTGACGTTCTGCGGCGCAACCACCCGCGGGCCATCGGACTTCTTCTTCTTGCGAGGCTTCTTGACGATCGCCGACGGTTCGTCATCGTCGATCTCGTCGACCTCATCGTCTTCAACCTCTGCCTCGTCCTCGTCCTCGTCCGCATCGTCGCTCTCGTTACTGCGTTCGGGGGGCGCGACGATCGTTGGGCCGTTGGCGGCCTCTTCCTCGGCGATGGTTTGCTCGATTTCCTTGGCCTCCTGCCAAGCCTCCCGCAGCTTCATGCCGAGCAAAACGAGCTTGGTTCCCAGCTTGCGAATCAGTTCCCAGCTTAGAGCCGCAAGCTCCGAAGGGGCGTACGGGCTGCGGAGCAAGATCACGATCGAGATCAGCGTCGCGGTCGCGATGAGCGCTCCGGCGTCGCCTAGCACGGAGAGCATCATTTCCCCCACCAGTTCGCCCAAGATGCCTCCGCTTAGACGAGTGTCGATGAAAACGTGACTGGCTGCAGAGCCAAGCACCAGCAGAGCGAAGGTCGCGCCGATGGTGTGCAGGCCGAGCAGGCTCTCCCGCTTGCGAAAGAGCCGATACGAGAGCAGGCCCAGCTCGGCGGGTAAGATCCAGACCGCCTGACCGAGGCAGCGAAAAAGCACGTCGACGAACCACGCTCCCAGGGCACCGATGGCGTTGGCATCGGCCTCTCGTGTGGCGATTGCTAGCGCGATCATGACCGTACACGCCAAACAGACGATGCCGAACACCTCCTTGAGACGCTGCGACTCGCCCTCGATAGGCTCGTATTCTTCTACCTCTTCGCTGACTTCTTCTCGGGCCGACACAGGTCGGCCAATTGTCCGATCTTGGCTGTGAAACCGTCAAAAAAGCTGTCTATCTGCCTCTGAGGCATGAATTTGCTGACACGAAAGTCGTTTGCAGAACGTTCCCACGCATTTGGTGAGCGTGTTAGGGTGCGGCGGCCATGATCAGAGATAAGCGTGTAGCCGGGTCCAAAGCTGGATTGGGAGTCGTCTTGAGTGTCCTCCTCTCGGTCGTCGTAGGCGGTTGTGCAAAGACCGAAGCGGACGTCGAGCACTGGAAGGGCACGATGAAGGGGCCGCAGAAGATGGTTGCGGTGATTCAGAACAGCGAGAAGTACGACCTTTCGCTTCGCACAAAGGCAGCGCTTGCCTTGATCGAGATGAATCGTGACGAGGTCAAACTCCGAAGCGGCATCGTCAGCACCCCGATCGACGTCCTTGAGACCAAGCTCCAGGAAATGGGCGAGTCCGACCGAAACGCGCTCATCGAGCAGATGGTGCCCGAGTTGATTCGTCTCATGTCCACGCCGAGTCCTGAGGGGCCGGATCCGTCGGATCTACAAGTTCGTGCCAAAGACGCCGTGTTTCGTCTCGTGCCCCACGCCGAGGGCGAAACCAAACGCAGCATGGTTGACGAGTTGATGAAGTGGTACGCGGTCGACTTTAGTGGTCGCAGTCACGTGGGCACCGCCAGTGCCGAACAGGTCATCGATGGTGTTGTCGCTGAGGTCGGACCCTCCGCCGTCAAGCAGCTTGAAGGCGCACTCAGTCCACAGATGCCACACACGGCCATGGCAAAGCTCGCGCAGCTCTTGTCGATGAAGGCGAGCAAAGCGATTAAGGCCGATGCGGCCAAGCACTTGGTCGCTATCTACGACGAGGTGGTTTCCGAGAAGCACCTGAAGTGGTGGGAAGAAGAGGTCAAGCGTCAGTTCGTCGAAGCTGGCCAAAAGATTGATGAAAAGCAGCTCAAGCGTACAGCGATTCACAACCGTGAGATCCAGGTCACGGCAGGTGTGCTGACCGCGATGAAGTACTTCGCTTCCGACCCCATTGTCTCTGACCGGTTGCTCAAGATCGCGACGACCGTCACAGACAAGGACGACGCCATCGAAAACGAGCGGCGCCGGGCTGCGCTTGCTGCACTCGAGGGCAAAGCCCAAAAGAAGCACCTGCCGACGCTCATGAACATTGCGTTCGACCAGAACAACAACGAGGCGATTCAAGACTACGCGTTCGACCGCATCGCAGACGTGGGCGACAAGAGTGCTTTGCCGCGCTTGTGGACGCTTTTTGAAACCGGCGAGCAACGGAAGCGCTGGCGCGCTGGCGAAATGATCCTCCAGATCGGCGGCGCCTCCGTCATCGGTCAGTTTTTTGAAAAGATGCCCGGCGGCAAAGAAGTGAAGTACGAACCCGAAGAGCTCGAAGGCTATGCCGTTCGCATGGCAGAGATGAAGAACGCGCCGACCACCACGATTCGCCGCCAACTCAGTTCTTCCAAGTGGTTCGAGCAAGTTCTTGCGCTCGAGTTTATGGAGCGCACGGCCTCTGAAAAACAACTCTCGCAAATCAAGTCGCTCGCGAGGGACAAAACCGAAGTTACGGGTGATGGTTGGGAGAAGCGCGGCATCAAGACCGTGGGAGACGCGGCCAAGCAGTCGCTTGAGGCGGCACAGACCCGGTTGAAGGCGTCCAAGAGCTAGCATGTCGGGGCGCAACCAAAAGACGCTGAGGCACTTTCAGTGCCGCGACTACCTTTGGGATGTCTTCACCCAGATGAGTCAAGAACTCGACACGTCCATCGACTACCTCATCAACGAGGCGATGCGCCAATACGCGCGCTCACGCAACTATGGGGTGCGCCCGAGCTCAGGGTCGAACATCCCTTCGCCGTCGGCGCGTCCGAGTCGCATTCCAGCCCTCGGCAGCGGAGCCGCCGCGCCGTCACCCGTTCTGTCGTCGATGCCGCCCGCGAGCGCTTCGCCGCCTGTTGTGGCGACCGCCCCGCCACCCTTTCGTCGCGAGCCGATCCCGCCGCGCCCGTCTTCAGTTCCGCCCGACGAAATGCAAGATGCGACATCCGCACGAGCCTTAAGAAACGACCCGGGGTCCACTTTGAATTTCTCGAGTGCGCCTCCTCCGCTTCCAGGGCGCAGCAGCGCGGTCCCAAGTGCGGCCCCCGCGGGCGACACATTGAACCTCGTTTTCAATGGCCAGCGCACCCGCGTGAACAAGCCCGAGTTCGTCATTGGCCGCAGCTCGAAGAGTTCAGACTTCGCCATTCGCGACCGAAACATTTCGCGCCGACACTGCGCCATCGTTCAAGAAAACGGCGAGTACTGGATTCGCGACCTTGGGAGCATGAACGGCATCGAGTTCGAAGGTCGTCGCGTGGAGTCGAAGCGCATCCGTGAGGGCGACATCTTCAAGATCTGCGACTACGAGATCATGTTCACATACCAGTAGGGCGTGACTCCTCCTTCGCCAACGCCGAGCTGGTTTCCTCCAGCAAATCGCACCCAGGCGCTGATCCGGTCGATCCGTCCCCACCAGTGGGTGAAGAACTTCTTCGTTCTCGCGCCGCTCGTCTTCGCGGGCGAACTTTCCCACCCCTGGCGCGTCGCGGGCACTGTGGCGATCTTCTTCGGGTTTTGTTTTGCGTCGAGCACGGTCTACCTGATGAACGACATCCGCGATGTAGAAGAGGACCGTCTGCATCCGATCAAGCGCCGACGACCCATCGCCAGCGGATCGCTTCCCGTCCGTGCAGCGAAACGAGCCGCCTACGGTCTGCTATTTGCGATGGTGAGTGCGGTCGCTGTTTGGTATGTGATCGCCGAGTCCCAGTGGCCTGACGTTCATGTCGTCAGCGGTCCGGCAGCGGACATCAAGCACGTGTGGGCGGGACTTGACCTCGGGCTGACCTGCCTCGCCATCCTGGGCGTGATCGTTTCGTATTTACTGCTCAATGTCGCCTACACCTTGTCCCTCAAGCGTGTGCCCTATATCGATGTGTTTAGCATCGCGACAGGGTTTGTGTTGCGTGTACTGGGTGGCTCGCTTGCCGCCTGGGTCGTCCCCAGCCGTTATTTACTCGTCGTCACTTTCGTGCTCGCGTGCTTTCTCGGCTTCGGGAAGCGCATGCACGAGTTGGTACAGAGCGACGGAAGCTCGTCGACGCGAACAGTGCTCGGACGTTACCACAAACGTGTTCTGCGCGACCTTCTGATCGCCACCGCGGTCGCCACCATCAGCGTTTACGCGTCGTACACGCTGGAAACATCTACAGCTGAGCGACTCGGGACACCGTGGATGTGGGTGACGACCAGCTTTACAGCCTACGGCGTCTTCCGCTTTTTGCAGCTCGTGCTCCAGGAAGACGAAGCCGATAGTCCCACAGAGCTGATGCTTCGCGACAAACCGTTTCTATTCAACCTCGGCCTCTGGGTCGTTACCGTCGTCACCCTCATCTACCTCGGGTAGAGTCTCAATGGGAGCCGGGGCCCGAATGAGACTGGGTGGCGGAGGCGCGTAGGAGGCGAAATACCGTTGCCCGTGAGACGCAAAGCTCCTTGCCGATGTCCACAGGGCCGTAGTTCTGGCGCTGATGGAGCTCGCAGGCGATCGCTTGCCTAGCGCTGACGGTGTTGGGGTCCTTCGAACCGCCTCGAATGTCCTCGGTGCTGACACCGAAGTGTGTACATATCGAATAGATAATATCGTTCTTGTCGGGACTGCTCTTCTGAGCGCTCAACCAGTCAAACAGAGTTCCTTCTAGATCCTCTGATTCTCCACAGAAGAGTGTAGTCAATGAATCTCTTGCGAGGGAGCGAAAGCGAGCCTTCCTTCCGAGCAGATCGGGGATGTTCGTCCAGGGCCAGGAACGAAGCGCGGGGAGTGTACAGAGACCAGCACCGACTGGATTGAGAAGGACGTATCTCGCCGCATAGCGGGCATGGGTTGAGTCGAAAATCGGAGTCGACTTGAACCGATCTTCGAAGAGGTTCCCACGTCGACCCCAGCGTGCGTTG
Source organism: uncultured Polyangiales bacterium (assembly GCA_964487255.1). Classification (GTDB taxonomy): domain Bacteria; phylum Myxococcota_A; class Polyangia; order Polyangiales; family CAZAQV01; genus CAZAQV01. The sequence goes on from CAZAQV010000005.1 coordinate 278,292, forward strand.
AACCACTGTGCGTAACGTGACAACGCTCGCTGAAGCATGGCCGAAGCAGCAGCGATAGGTGAGTCTACGAGCGCGTGACCGTGAGTATCCAGGAGCGCCCAACAAAGGGACGCGACGCCCGTTTGATGCGCGTAATCGTCCCACAATGCGAGTAAGTTCTCGCGATCCGAGTCGTTTCGAACGATGGACTCGTGATTGATGCCGCGAAAATAGATATGATGGAGTGGAGCATCCTTCTCAGAGCGGTTGCGTCGTGGCATGTGTCCTTATCGACAAATGGAGCCGCCGGTCGCGTCTAATGAGTCTCAATCGGAGCCGGGGCCCGAATGAGACTCGATGCGGGGGTAGGCGAGGAGGTAGAGTACGGTTTGCTCGCCATCGTCCTCGACGGGTGTCGCAATTCGCTTATCGCTCGCGCCGGCCCGACCGAGTTTCCGTCGCACCCTTGCAAGTCCAGGCCGCGGTCCATGTGCCTGCACAGGACCCTTCGCTTGGCTGAGAATGAAACGAAGCGTTGGGATGGTCAACGTGTCTGCAACGAGCGCCAGCGCATCGTTCTGCCAGCGCACAGTGAGATGCTTGTTTTTGAGTTCGGCTTTGACGTGAGCCGTGTCGTCGGCAGAGAGTCCGTGACGACGCCGCGCCTCCGAAAAGCGCTCCTGAATCTGCCAGCGCACCTTGGTCACACAATCGAGCGCGATGATCGGGTCGCGCTGCTTTGCGCACTGCGCGAGTGCGTCGGCGAGTTCATCGAACGACCTTCTTCGGTCGAGAGCACGCGTGCCTTCTAGCTGAAGCCTCGCCAGCGTAAGCAGTTCCTCCTGTGCTTGCTTGAGAGGGGCCGACTCTTCGTTTCGCTTGCGAAAACGCCTCGCTTCGTACTCCTCCGCGGCCGCGTAGGCCGCCATTTTAGCCTCCTCGAGCCATTGTTGCCGAGCAAGTTCTTTGCTTTGCTCAAACTGCGAGGCCACGTTCGCCTCCAGAGTGTGGACCTCTTCCCGCAAGGCGACGAGCTCCTTGCGAAACACCTCGTTCTCGCGCTGCAGCTTCGCGCTACGTACGCGCACGATCGCAGCCGAGAGGAAACGATCGGCGGCTAGCGCCCAAAGAGTAGCGTCGTCGTCACGGTCTGCGGCCTCCGCGGCAAGCGCGCGTTTATGTGCTTGATTCGCCTTTGCCGTGAGCGGGTGCTCGAGCTGTTGCGCATCAAAGCGCTCTTGCAATCGACTCTTCCAGTCGCCCGCCCCGCAGCCACACGCCGCAACGAGGCTCGTGAGCAGAAGGGCGTGTCGTTGCCAGCGCCTGTTCATGGTTTCGCCGGTTGTCCTAGTCGTGTGCGAGCGATCTGTGCGCGGTCCCGCAGGTCGTTCACCTGCTGCTTGAGTAAAACGTGCTCACGGCTCACCTTGCTGTGCTCGTCGAGCGCTTGCTGTAGTTCGAGGGTCGCCTCTTCGACCGTCTGCTTGGCAGTGTCTTCCGCATGGCTCGCACCGCGGAGTGCGGCGCAAGTACCAACGCTGACGAGGAGCGCCGCGGTGACCGTCTTAGCGAGACGCATAGGCGATTACGCTAACACATCACGCACGCCAGCCAGCAGTTTATGCGTGAGCGTCGCAGTCGGCAGGTCCGGCCTTCGGTCCAGTGAAATGAAACGTGTGTCGGGTTGTTTGCGTGTGTAGCTCACTGCGGTGGCGAGCCGCACCTCGAGGTGCATGTCGCGGTGGGTCAGTTGGTGGCGCACTACGAAACTCTTGGCTCGCAACCGACCGCGGAGACCTGCATCGCGTAGAAGCGCCTTGGGGTCGCGGGTCTCCGCGCTCAACTGCATCGGAAGGGACCACAGCCCCCCGAAACGGCCACCGTTGCAGCGCGTGAGGGCAACCTTGCGCTCACTGATGCGAACCGCTGCGATCACCGTCCAGTCCTCGCGCTTTGCTGTCTTACGTGCATTCTTCTTGGGAAGGGTGTGCACGAGGTCGTCGGCAAACGCGACGCATTCCCTACGTACCGGACAGCTCGAGCAGCTTGGGTTCTTGGGCGTGCACACCAGCGCGCCGAGTTCCATCATCGCTTGGTTGAACGAGCCCGGGTCGTCGCCTTGCACAAGGTCTTCGGCGAGCGCCCAGACTTTGCGCTCCCCATCGCGCGCGTTGATAGGCTCTTCGATGCCAAAGACGCGACTGAGCACGCGTTTGATGTTGCCGTCGACGATCGGCTCTTCAAGCCCGAAGGCGATGCTGCCGATCGCGCCGGCCGTGTACGCACCGACACCCGACAAGTCGCGTCGTGCATTCGCGTCGCGTGGAACCTTTGCCGCATGCTGCTCGCAGACCTGCGTTGCGCCGTGATGCAGCAAGCGCGCGCGCCGATAGTAGCCAAGCCCACTCCATTGATTGAGCACCTCTTGCTCGTCGGCCTCAGCCAGCGCCTGCACCTTTGGAAAGCGTTTCAAGAAGCGCTCGTAGTAGGGAATAACCGTGTCGACGCGCGTCTGCTGCAGCATGATCTCTGACACCCAAATCGCATATGGGTCCCGCGTCCTGCGCCACGGCAAGTCACGCGCATTCGCCGCATACCACTGCAAGAGCTTCCTCCGCACACTCGAGGTCTTGCGCTGTGCAACACGCTTCACAAGGACCCTGTACTACAACTTGCTGTGTGTCCAAAGAGCTGGACAGCAGGGGTGAGGACCCAGGTCGACGCACAGCGCGCCTGTGTTAGACCTAGGTTTGTGCGACGCGTTCCAGGATCGGACTTGCGCTGTTATGGGCTAGCTCTGGCGCTGCTTTTATCCGGGTGCTCCTGTGGTGCGGCCGAAAAGCGCGAGTCCACGACGCAAGCCGCGCCGCAGAGCCGCTCGGACAAGTCGCAGGTCGAGCCCGAAGAAAAAGAGCGCGAGCCCAAGGGGCGGCTGGGTGCCGAGTATCACCCAAACAGGGGCTTGAGCATTCGTCTGGAGCAGCTGGAAGGGCGCGACGAGTATGCCGGCAAGGTTTCCCTTGAGGCCAAGTCGGGCGACGCATGGAAACCGGTTGAAGGCGTCGAGCTTTCTTTGCATCCAAGCTGCGACAAGTTCGATACCTGTCGCGTGCTTCGTCAAGGCGGAGCCGCGTTGCCGCCTGCGTATGTATGGCCCGTCAAGATCGGCGCCAAAGGCACCGCTGACGCCGAGTGCGCGTGCGAAGCGTGCATGGACCTTGCTCCGGGCGAATACCGCCTTGTGGCGAAGACCTGTGGCGGCGCGCACCGGCTTACGAGTGACTCGTTTTGGGTTGCGGAGCGACCTATGTAGACCCGTCCACAATGCGTAGGCTCGCAGGGCGGAACAAAGGTTCCGGCGAGGAGGTTCCGCCAAGTTGCTTGAAGTGGCTGCTCAAGTGGTCGTGATCGAGGTAAGTTGTCCGCTTGGTGACGATACTCTCAGCCAAGATCATTGGAAATTCATTGACGGAAGCAGGTGAAACATGTGGCATGTAATTCGCACGACTCGCCCGCATGGTCGTCAAAACTCTTCGCGTTTTCTCACTCACCGCAGCTGGGGCGCTGGCCGCTTGCTCAGCATCGAGCGAAACAGGTTCATCGAACTGTCTCCCCGGTGACATCGACTGCTCGCCCGACGTTCCAGCGGGTGCGAACACCAAATCGGACGCCTGGAACAGCATCAACGATCCAGGACGCTGGGCCTACAACCTGGAGTACCGTTACGCGGAACTACCTGAAGCCGGCAAGTCCGAGCGGGTAGCATGGGCGTCGACCTATTGGCCGACCTACCAGGACTCGACCAATGTGCGTTGGCTCGGTCAGGATGAGCTCTCCCCGATGGAGAAGTACGACAAGGCGTTCAATGGTTGGGATCCTCCTGCCGATTTCATGGATCTCAAACCCCTGACCGAATGCGGCGGCGATTTTGACCAGGCCTACTATGACAGTTTGGGTCCTGCGGCGGACTTTATTACGACCCGCAAGGGAAACTTAAGGATGCGCGACGGTGTGGACAATGACACGGACGGTGAAATCGACGAGTGCATGACCTCAAGCGACGAGCATCCTGACTATGACGGTATTGAGAGCTGGTGGGGGCTTTGCCACGCATGGGTACCGGCCGCGATCCTTGAGCCCGAGGCGCCGGGGCCTGTCGAAGTCAATGGCGTAACCTTCGAGGTCTCCGACCTGGCTGCACTGCAGATCACCGCTTACGACCGCAGTCAAGCGCACATGCTCGGTGGCCGCTGCAATGCCCGCGAGGTCGAGCGCGACGACGACACCAATCGTCCGACCGACGTCGACTGCCGCGACACGAACCCGGGTGCGTTTCACGTCATCTTGGGCAACTATCTGGGACTTCGGAAACAGGCTTTTGCCGAGGATCGCACCTACGATTTCGAGGTTTGGAACCAGCCGCTCGTCGAATACGAAGTCACTTCTTCGCGCTATCTCGACGCCGCGGGTGCCAACGAGGTGTTGGGTGAGAGCGGCCCCGATTATCGTTATAACGACGACGCGGTGGAGTTTGTCGAGGTTGAGGTAACGAGCCACTACATCACCGAGTCGCACGCATCGCGCGAGCCCACCACCGACAACATCGATTGGTACACGCGCCGCGATTACTACCACTACATCCTTGAGCTCGATGCGGACGGCAAGATCATTGGCGGCGAGTGGGCCGGCAGCTCGCTCTACGACCATCCCGACTTCCTTTGGCTTCCAACAGGCCAAGGCTGGGGCAACAACCCACACATCGACCTGACGCAGATTCGTCAGCTCGTGCAACAGTCGATCGAGGAAAACGATATCAACGATGAGCCCGACGGGCCGGAGCCCACCTCGCAGTGTGACGGGACGTCCCTCGACGCGAGCGGTCGCTGCCGTCGTGAGAACGGACAGTTTGCGCCCGCCATCTGCTGCTCCACCATCTAGAAGGTTTCCGTTGCCTAACATCAAGAACCGAGCTGGACAGGCGAGTCTCTCCGCAGCCCTTGGGTTGGTCGTTGCAACCACGGTCGGGGTTGCGGTCTTTGACCGTCTGGGGACCGCTGAAGTCAGCCTGATCACGGGGACGACGGAAAGCATTTCGTCTAACGAGCTGCTCGTCGGCTCGAAATCGCAAGCAGGTTTGGCCGCGGCCACGCGCGGAATTGCTCAAGTAAGTGCTGACTTCGCGGAGGCGGGACGCAAGATCAATGGATCTTTTGACGAGTTTCGTCAGCTGGTCCGCGAGCGGCCCTATCGAAGCGCGCTCGACGGTTTCACTCGGCCCGCACTAACGCAAGCGGAGAACACGCAGGTTCGCCGCGCCGTCCTGGCCTACGCCAAGGCGATCGTCGACCAAAGCACTGAGCTCGAACAGCGCATCAGTGCACACCAAGAGTACTGGAACCTGATCGATGAGTTCGCGGCAGCGGGCGACGCGCGCATTGACTACCTTCATGCAGAGTTGGCAAGGAAGCTTCAGGAAGTCTCTTCCCGCTTAGAGTTCGCCCACGCATTTCGTAAGGACGGTCGGTTTCGTCAGTCGTTCGTGTCGCTGGGGCTGACGAAAGAATTCAAGGATACTCCCGATTTCGAGTTGATTGAAAAAGTTGGCAAGCAGCTGGTGCCGCGATCGCCGACAGAAGCGTGGAAACACCCAACGTTGCGGGGGTATTTTGATCGCTACCGCCACGCACTTGATTCCGATCATGTCGATCCCGAAGTCATGACAGACGGCGAGCTCGCTCGGCTTAGGCAGATCGAGGTGGACCTTTCCGAGCAGGTTGTCCAGTACCGCAGGTTGCAAGAGCGTCTCGAGCCGCACCGACTCACGCATCGCTTTGCAAGGATAGCCAAAGCCTATGATGAGGCGACCCAGGAAAAGCTGTGGCAACAAATTATTGTGCCTCGCGAGAGTACCAGCTTTGCAAAGCAGCTCGATGTTGCACCAGGCCAAGCCTTCGTATTTCATGGTCCTCCCGGAACGGGAAAAACGTACTTGGCTCGACGAATCGCGGAGCTTCTTACCGTGGAAGATAATATCCGGTTCGTGGAAGGTGCGGAGCTGAACGGGGGGCTCGTCGGTGAGGCTGAAAAGGCAATGCGCGAACTCTTTCACAAGGCTGTGAATCAAGGCACCGCGGAGAACCCTTACGTGATCATCTTCGATGAGCTCGACGGCGTGATTCCAAATGACCCTCGTTCCGCTGGCAGTCAGGCCCGCCGTTCGGCGTTTCTCTCGGGAATGGATCGAGCGTTGAAGGAAAACCCACACATTCTAATTTTCGGGGCAACAAACGCTGTCGGGTCGTTGGACATTGCTCTGCGAAGACCCGGCCGCTTCGGCCAGGAAATTTTTATTGGTGCGCCTTCGAGAGAAGGTCGACTCAATGTGCTCAGAGATATTTTCTCGACTGTGCGACATGAACTTGACTTTGATTCATTGGCCGATTTTCTAGAAGGGTTGACGTTTGCGGACCTTGTCGAAGTCGTCAAGAATGCAAAGCAGGCTGTGCTCATTGCGTCTCGTGAGGCCGGGGAGCTGAAACCGGTTCGCCTACGTGACATTCAGTCCGCACGTAAGAACTACGTGCCGACGATGCTTCGTGAGAATGATTTCCAGGTAAGGCCCGTGGCCTGGGAGCAGATTGCAGGCTTGGATGAGGTTATCGAAGCTTTGCGTGACGATATTGTTCTGCCTCTCACCCAGGCTGAACGCTTCGCGAGGCTGGGTGCGGATGCCCGGCCGAAGAGTGCGCTTTTCCACGGACCACCCGGAACAGGCAAGACGCTTCTAGCGGCGGCATTGGCGACCGATGCCGATATCAATATCATTACGGCCTTGGCCAGCAACTTGCGGACCCCTCAAGACGTTGCCAGGCTGTTTGAACGTGCTCGCAACGCGCGTCCATCTCTCATCTTCATCGACGAAATCGAGGCGATTGCAAAGCGACGCGCTGGGTATCCAGATCCCGTGGTCAATCAGCTACTCACGGAGATGGACGGGCTTGCTGAGGGCAGCGACAACATTATCGTCGTCGGCACAACGAACTTTGTTGGGTCGATTGATGAAGCAGTGCTCCGTCCTGGGCGATTGGAAAGTCACTATTACGTTGGATTGCCAGACGAGCCAGGACGTCGAGCCGTGTTTGACGTGCATTCTCGTGGCCTCGCGTTGGCAGACGGTAACAATGCACCAAATCTTGATGACCTAGCACGTCGCAGTGAGGGTTACACGCCTGCCGATATCAAGGCCCTGGTCGAACGCGCGGTACTGGAGGCTGCAAAACGCGATTCCACCACCATCGGCCAGGAAGATTTTGATAGAGCTCTTCAGCGCGTGAAGCCCTCGCTTTCACGCGATCAACTTCGCCAGTATCAGCCCATGAGAGAACGCCCTGACGTGGGATTCAGGGCGCCTAGCGGAGACTAGCGAACACCATAGAGTCTGGGGAATGAGCCCACCATCGTGGCACAACTTCCTCGCGAAATTATCTTGCGGTTGCACATTCGGGGGCAACTCGGTGCGACCGTGATACGCTTTTAGCGATCGATGGCGAACGTCGGAGACAAGATCGATGCCGGAGGCGGTCGCTCCTATGAGTTATTGCTCGAGCTGGGGCGAGGCGGCATGGGACGCGTCTACCTCGCGCGTGTTTCGGGACTGGGTGGTTTTCAACGTCTCGTAGCGCTCAAGACCTGCCATCCGCATTTGGCCGATGAGCAGGACTTTTCCCGAATGTTTCTTCAGGAGGCGCGCACTGCAGGTCAGATTGGACACCCAAACGTCGTCTCCGTCATCGATGTGGGTCAATCCGGCCAAGAACTCTACTTGGTGATGGACTACCTGGAGGGCATTGGCCTTTCCAATCTACTCAAGCAGCTGAAGCGACAAGAGAGGTTGTTGCCACTCGAGGTCGCGTTGCGAATTGCACTCGACACCCTTGCTGGGCTGCACGCCGCACACGAACTGACGAACCTTGAAGGCGTTCACCAAGGCCTTGTCCATCGCGACATTAGTCCTGCCAATATACTCGTCGGACTCGATGGTTGTGCGCGAGTTCTCGATTTCGGGATCGCCAAGGTGGCAGCATCCTCACAGGTCACTCGCCAAGGGCACATCAAAGGAAAACTTGGTTATCTCGCGCCGGAGCAGTTTTCTGACGGTGGCATCGACCGAAGGACGGACCTCTACGCGATGGGCGTGACCCTATGGGAGATGCTCGCGGGCGATACACTCTACGCGAACAAGACGGACAAAGAGACGATCTCCAGCATTCTTTCGGGAAGTCGTCCTGAGCTCGACGAGATACGCAACGACTTGCCCTCCGGGTTGATGGAGGTTCTCGACAAGTCGCTCGAAGCGGAGCCGGACGAACGCTTCAGCTCTGCTGATGAGTTCGCCGCAGCACTCGAGAGTTTGGGCGTGCGCGCAGCATCCGCCCGAGAGGTGGCAGAGTTCGTCAAGCCGATGTGCGCAGCAGAACTCGAACATCGACGAGAGCAGATCAAGTCAGCGCCGTGTCCAGCCGATGAGCCGTTAAGCCAACAGGACGCAACTTTGGCCTCCAGGTGGATGTTTGTCGCAGTTGCGGCGCTGCTCGTGCTCGCCGGCGCGGGTTGGTTCGTGTTTGACGCGCTAACCGACCCTTCGCGGACGACGGCTGCGCCCGTCGAACCGATCGCCAACACAGCCTCGCTGGCAGAATTCGAGCTCCCCGCGGCTTTTGAAAACGACGCTAGCAAGGAAAGCCAACGCGTGCCTGCCGTAGCGTTCGTTGACGCTGGACTTGTGGATGCGCAGGTTGACGATGTTGCCAGTCCCGCACAGAGCAGCGATAGTCCAGTACATGTCCGCCGAAAGAAGCGCACGCGTCCCGTTCGAAGAACACGCCGTAAAAAGAAAGAGTTCTTTCCTACGGGGCTGTAGTGGCGTGGCGTTGGCTGTTTTGCTCTTCGTCCAACCGAGCTCATCGTTCGCACAAGAGGTCGAAGCGAACGCGCAGGCCCACTTCGATAGAGCGAATGCGCTCTATCTCGCGAGCAACTATGAAGACGCGCTCAAGGCGTATCGCATTGCAGCAGAGCTTTCCGGCTCTCCCAATGCCTGGCTGGGCGTCGCGCGCTCTCTTGGCAAGCTCGGACGTGTTGCGGAGTCAGTGGGTGCGTATGAGCAGGCCGTCGAGACCGCGCTTGGCCTTGCTCGCACGGACAAAAAATACCAGTCGACCTATGAGGCGGCACGTGACGAGTTGCGCGAGGCCGCCAAGCTTGTCGGCCACCTACGTATTTATGTCACACCGCGTGACGTCGATGCGCGGGTGCGCATTGGTGGCGTGGACCGCGGGTCCGACGTGGTGGGGCACGCATTGGCCGTGATGCCTGGCAAGGTGGCCGTCTCCGTTCGTGCTGAAGGCTTTGAGCCCTACGATCAGTTGGTCGAGATCGCGGCGGGCGCGCAGGTCCAGCTGAGTGCAGTGCTTAAACCAACTCAAACCGCTGCGTCCACTTCCGGTGCAAGTTCGTCCGATCAGGTCGTTGTTGCAGAATCCACGGGACTCGAACATACGGACGACAGCGCTGGAGGTGGCTTGGCAACCGCCGGGTGGATCGCGCTTGGTCTCGGCGCAGTCGGCATCGCAAGCTTCGCGACCTTTGCGCTTCTGGCGGACGCACAGCACGATAAGCTGACCGAAACCTGTGTCCAGACCGCGTGCTCGATCACGAAACACGACGAGCTGGCTTCCACTGGCGAAACCTACCAGACCCTTACGAATTTATCGCTTGTGGTAGGCGCTGTAGGCCTGGCCACTGGGCTCACGGCCCTGCTCATCGATGCCGGTGGTCCAGATGAAGAAGAGGCGGTCCCGAGCGTTGCGGTCGCTCTCGATCCGCACGGGGGCTTTGCCTCCGTACGGGGCAGATTCTGAGCTTCAACGGAGGCCGTGCTTGCTGAGTAGCTTGTGCAGATAAGTGCGGTTGAGTCCGGCGGCTGCAGCCGCACGGCTTACGTTTCCGTTGTGATCGCCTAGCAAGTTCGTCAAGTACGTGCGTTCGAACTCGTCGAGCGCGGCGTCTCGTGCCTCAGAGTATGGCATGCTCAGGAGGTCTTGCGAGTAGCGGCCGCCCGTCTCTGAAGCCGCCGGCTGTTCGTCTCCGATCGTCTCTTCGCCTCCGATCGTCTCTTCGCCCAGTGCCAGCGCTCGCCGAACCACGTTGCTAAGTTCTCGGACATTTCCGGGCCAGGCCCTCTTTCGGAGCTTGCGCAGCAACGATGGCGACAGAGGACCTGCCGTGGTGGGTGCGAACTTCTGCGCGAGTAGCGGGATGTCTTCACGGCGCTCCTCAAGTGAGGGCACTTCGATCGTAAAGACGCTCAGGCGAAAGTACAGATCTTCGCGGAAGGTGCCGCGGTTGACCATCTCCGCCAAATTTCTGTGCGTGGCTGCGACAAACCGTACGTTCGCTGGAATGTCCTCGTTGGTCCCGAGCGGTCGATAAGTTCGGCTTTCGAGCAGGCGCAGAAGTTTGGGTTGCATCGTTTCAGGAAGCTCTCCGATCTCGTCGAGAAAAAGCGTGCCTCCCTCCGCGTAAGCGACTTGACCCACGCGATCCTGCGAGGCGCCGGTGAAGGCACCTTTGGTATAGCCAAAGAGTTCTGCTTCCATCAGTGAGTCGGGCAACGCTGCGCAATCGATGACCGCAAAGGGCGCACTTGCTCGCGGCGAGCGGTTGTGAAGCGCACGGGCGACGAGTTCCTTGCCGGTGCCCGTTTCACCATGAATGATGACAGGGTCAGCAAGCGGCGCAAGCCGCTCCAGCTCAAAGAAAAGCTGTCGCATGCAAAGCGATTTCCCCACGAGCTGGTTGTACGACTCGTCAGGCCAAACGCCTACCTGGGTTGGCGCTTTTGCATAGCGCACCTCAAGCCGACTTCCGCCCAACTCGATTTTACCACTATCGGGTACGCGAGCTTGGCGAACCTTAATGCCCTCGAGGTACGTGCCGTTTCGGCTACCGAGGTCGCGCAGCCAAAGACCGTCCTCACGCAGTTCTAACTCGGCATGCAGCCGCGAGACGGTTGCGTCCTGCAAGCGAATATCAACACTCGGCGACGAACCGAGTGTCGCGCGCCGTGCGATCTCAAACTGCTGTTCGCCATCGCTTGAGCGCCACTGTACTTTGGGGAGGCGGCGCAGCACGATCCCCTCTTTTTCAAAGAGATCACGCCGGTGCTCGGTCTCGGCATCGAAAGGGTCTTTCTTCATCCCGTGCAGTGTACCGGAAAGTCGGTCATGGTAGTCTCGTGGCCTAGAGAGTGACCTGTCAAGAACCAGAACCGTGCCTAGCTTGGGCAGCTCGAGCCTTTGCCGCGACGCTCTTGGGGTGTCTTTGCGCGTGCAGTTGGAACTGGCAGGACGGTCGGCCCAATGGCAACCTCGACGGTTCTTTGGACGGGCAAGGTGCTGTGGACGGGCAAACGGGCGAGCGCATCGCTTTTCAGGTGGGGCTTGCCCCGGTGGCCGGGTATATGGGAGGAGCGGACACCTATGTGGACGCCGATGGACCTGATACGCCGCACGCAAGTTCCGATCTCCTGCAGGCTGCAGATGATCGAACTGCCCTGATGTTCTGGGATATCTCTCAGATTTCGTCGGATCGCGAAGTGCTTGCGGTGAGCATTACCTTCTTTGCAACCGACAACGGTGACAGCATGGACCTTGTCGAGGCAAAACGCCCTTGGAAGGCCCCGGAAGCGACCTGGAACGAGTATGCGTTGGGTCAAGCTTGGGAGAGGCCGGGTGGGTTCGGCCCAGGCGACAGCGGAGCAGACGTGCTTGCACGTGTCGACCCTCCGAGCGTCGACGACTTCTACACCGTCGCGTTGTCAGCTGCTGGGATTGCGCTCGTCCAGAGCTGGGTGCGCAATCCGTCCGAAAACCGTGGGCTGATGCTCATTGCGCCAAACCGGGGCACGGCCAACCTCGATGGGATTCGCATCGCATCAAACGAAGCGAGTGTTTTCGAACAGCGGCCAAAACTTTCGATCACCCTTCGCTGACGCTACGGAGCATTCGGAGTGCCAGCCGCTGTCTGTGAAGGCTAGACAGTTCGGAGGCGTTAGACCGCGATTTTCTTCGTAAAACCGGAGATTTTGAAGGATCTCACGATTGGCACTGCGCTTGCTCACATGGTTGGGCATGGGAATGAAACTTGAGGGCAAGTCGGCTCGTTCGATTGTAGTGGGTCTTTTATCAACATCGGGGATAGCGCAGATGCTGGCGCTTCTCATCTTCTCGGCGAGCTGTGCAGGCGAGATTGCGCCGCCACCCGTCGAAGTGCATGTCTCCGAATCGGGACTTCGGTCCGAATCGGGTGTGCTGCAGTTTCAGACCACTGCGTATGACGAAGTCGATGAAACAACCGTTGCGATCTTCAACGATCACAAGCGACACACGGTCTCGCTCAGCGCGGTGGTGACGGGGCCTTTTGAAATCGATGGGTTGCCATCGAGTCTCCCCGCGGGCCAGGCCGCAACCTTCCAAGTCCGCTTCGCACCAGCGTCGCCCGGATCTTACTCAGGGACGCTCGCTATAGACGCGGACAAGGGTTCTCCGGTAGACCTCTTGCTCGAAGGCGACTTTACCTTGGCGGTCAATGACTCGGATGCGGGCACGACGAACCCAGAGCCCGATGCAAGCGTCTCAGAGCCCGATGCAAGCATCGCGGCATGCGGTGATGGCGTCTGCGACTCTTCGGAAGACTGCACGAGCTGCGAAGCGGATTGTGACAGCTGCCCGGTGCCTTCGATGTGCGGGACGACGGGGGACAGCTGTCATGTCGATCCACTCGGGGACAGCAACTATTGTTCACCTGAATGTCCGTGCGCGTGGGGCGAAGGCGATTGTGACGGCGATGACGAGTGTCAGGCCGGACTGGTTTGCGTCCACAATATCGGTGCCGACTTTGGCCGTGGCTCGGGCGAGGACCTGTGCGTTCTGCCCGGTTACCCGAGCGGTCAAACGGAGTGCGGCGGCGCTGCGGCAAGTTGTGGCGATGGCGTCTGTAGTTCGAGCGAAGACTGCGCGAGCTGCGAAGCGGATTGCGGAGCCTGTCCGCCAGTGGAATCATGTGGCGATGGCGTCTGTAGTTCGAGCGAAGACTGCGCGAGCTGCGAAGCGGATT
>CAZAQV010000005.1:291546-291684 GCA_964487255.1 uncultured Polyangiales bacterium
GCGGAGCCTGTCCGCCAGTGGAGGTGTGTGGCGATGGCACGTGTGACGCGGGTGAGAACTGCGCGAGCTGCCAAAGCGATTGCGGCAGCTGCCCCATCAGTAGCTCGGGAACCTTCGATTGCCTCGATCAAACGAACG
>CAZAQV010000006.1:0-5852 GCA_964487255.1 uncultured Polyangiales bacterium
GACCCTCGTTGACATCTCCGGAAACCCGGAACGGACTTCCGATCCCGAGTACTAGTTGTCAGGCTTGGAGTCGGGCAAAGGGGCGTACTCAGAGAGCCAGGCGAATACGGTGTCGTAGTAAGCCCCTGGATCGGTTGCGATCAGGTCGTTGTGGCCAGCGCCCTCAACCGCGATCCACCGCTTGGGCTGGTTTGCTCGTTCGAACAGCCGGTGCCCCAGCTTCCAAGGGATAATCTGGTCCTCGTCTCCGTGAATGAAGAGCAGGGGAGTTTGCGTTGCAGGAGCCATAGTCCGAACGCGATCAGCAATTCTCTTTTTGGCCAGGTGCGCTATGGTCCCCGCGCCGTGGCACTCATTGTTCAGAAATATGGCGGGACCAGCGTCGGCTCGCTCGAGCGCATCGAGCGTGTCGCAGATCGGGTGGCACGAACCCGTCGCAAAGGGCACTCGGTCATCGTGGTGGTAAGCGCCATCGGTGGCGAGACCGACCGCTTGCTCGAAATGGGACGCACCCTCGGTGCGGAGCCGAGCGAGCGTGAAATGGACGTCCTCGTCTCGACGGGTGAGCAAGTCACCAGTGCGCTACTCAGCATCGCGCTCGGGGCCCGCGAGGTCGACGCCCGCTCGCTTCAGGGACATCAGGCGCGCATCGTGACGGACGGCGTTCACACCCGCGCACGCATTCGCAGCATCGAATCGACCAAGATCAAAGAGTCACTCGATGCGGGCCAGGTGGTCGTCATGCCTGGCTTTCAGGGCGTGGACACAGCCGGCAACATCACCACGCTCGGCCGCGGAGGGTCCGATACCAGTGCGGTGGCCATCGCAGCAGCGGCGGGCGCAGACGTTTGTGAAATCTACACCGACGTCGATGGCGTTTACACGACAGACCCGAACCTGTGCGCCGCCGCGCGCAAGATCGACTTGATTCACTACGAAGAGATGTTGGAGTTGGCGTCGCTGGGCGCAAAAGTTTTGCAGATTCGCTCTGTGGAGTTGGCTATGAAATACAATGTACCCTTGCATGTTCGCTCGTCCTTTTCCGATGCCGAAGGCACCATGGTCGTCGGTGATGACAAGGCGCTTGAGTCCATGGTGGTCTCCGGTGTGGCGCTCGACAAAAACACCGTTCGCTTGACGGTACGGGGTGTGCCCAATGAGCCCGGCGCCGTCGTCAGCATCTTCGAGCCACTGGCGGAGCAAAACATCTCGGTCGACATGATCGTTCAGCCCGGCGCTGCCGGTGGTGCAGCGGATCTCACCTTCACGATCGCGCGTCCCGACTTGGAACGCGCGGTGCGTTTGGTCGAAGAGATTTCCGACCAAATCGGCGCCCACGGCGTGGACGTCGACAGTTCACTGGTCAAGGTTTCCATCGTCGGCCTCGGCATGCGTACACACGCAGGAGTGGCTGCAAAGATGTTTCGGATTCTCGCGGACGCCCAGATACGCCTCGAGGCGATTAGCACGAGCGAAATCAAAGTTTCGTGTCTCGTGCAGCAGGATTATGGGACCAAGGCCGTCGAGGCTCTTCACGCCGGTTTCGGTCTGGACGCCAACAGCTAAAGACGCAACGCCTTTGCGTCAGGGCGCGATAAAGGCATCGATGCCTGTGCAGCCCACTGTCGTCGAAGCGCGTCGAGTTCTCGGACTGGTCGTCGTCGCTTGTGTGTGTCTGTTGGTGAGCAGGGCGAAAGACGCGCTGTCCACGCCGGCTGAAAGCCACGGCGATGTGCTCCGTATCGATGCTGCGCAGAAGATCGACATCAACTGCTCTTCTGCTGACGATCTTGAGCGGCTCCCGGGCGCCGGCCCAGCGCTGGCGCAGCGCATCGTCGCGGAGCGAGGTCAGGCGAAGTTTAAACGGCTCAACGATCTACTTCGTGTTCGAGGTGTCGGACCGGTTAGGCTCACCGCGTGGCGCCCAGTTCTTCGCGTAGGGGCTAGTTGTCGAACAGCAAGCTTAGCCGCAGCGCGACGGTGAGCAGATGTTCGACTTCGCCGTCGCGCAAGCCGGGTGTCCAAGCGACGTCGATGCCAACGATGGCGTCTCGTGAAACAAAGTGGTCGAGGCCGCCAACGAGCCCAGCGAAAGGCACGGCGGCAACGTCGGGACCGAGTTCGGCGGCCGCGCCACCCCGCAGGCCGAAAAAGGGTACCCATTCGACGATGTCGACAAGGTACAGAACGTCGAGATGGGCGCGCATTCCGTGCGCGAGCGGGCTCTGAACGCCGACCTCGTAGCCGAGCGCAGCACGCAGAGACCATGCGTCACTGAGCCCCAAGCTGCCGCCCACCTGTGCCCCGAAACGAAGATCCGGGCTGAGTAGGCCATGTGCGGCAAGGTCGAGCGTGATGCGATCCTCGTAGGCTTTTGCGGGTGTCGCGTGGCACAGCAGGCAGAGCGCGAAGAGGGCGCCGGCCACAGGCCCCTGGACGGAGCCAGGAATTAAAAAAAACCTTGGCATTTTGCGAGACATAGCATGCTTTTTTGTAGGATTTGAGCTACGTCATGAGCGCGCGACGAAAGTTAGGATGCGAGCTATAGTCGCGCGCCCACGGAACAGAAAACATGGCTGCAACAGAAGAGAACACAGAAGCTGAGTCGGTCGGCACCGAGCCTGCACCAAGCGTCCCCAAAAATGCCACGGCCGGGCAGCGATTGGCCGCCGCAAAAGCGGCCAAGGCTGCAAAGAAGGCTGCCGAACGCGGCCGCGGGGCAGAGCAACTCGAAGATCGCGCAGAGGAGAAGGTCGAGGCCGCGGCGACTTGGCTCGAAGACAACGGCCCAAAGCTTGCGCTCGTCTTTTTGGCCGTCGTGGTTGTCGGCGGCGCGTACGTCATCTGGAATCGCTCACAGGCTGAAGAAGCTGCTGTGGCTACAAGCCGGTTGTGGGAGGCAGTGGAAATCTCCACAGCGCCCATCCGCCGCGAAAGCCAAAGTGCAATCGATATCGAAGAGCAGACTTTCGCGTCGATTGACGCACGCTCAAAAGAAGCGCTTGAGCAGTACGCGCAGGTCAAAAAAGAGAATCCCGGCGCGCGAGTGCAGGCCTGGGTTGCTTTGGGCGAGGGCAATGCCCACCTGCAGGCTGGAAGGTACAGCGAAGCACGTGCTGCGTTTGAGCAGGCTGTCGCCAAAGCCAACGAATATCCCTTTGTCACCTTGCGCGCCATCGAGGGCCAGGTATTTGCGTACGAGGCCGAGAAGAAGTGGGACGAGGCCCTGCGCAAAGCCAAGGACCTCGCGAGCGTCACCTTCGACGGCGCCAAAGAGATGGCCGACTATCACGCGGGCCGTATCCATCTGGCGAAGGGCGACAAGGACAAGGCGACTGCGTCATTCAAAGCGGCGCTCGACTCCTTGCGCGACCAGACGTCCGTCGAAGACGGTGCACCTCCGCCGATGACGTTTCTTCGCAGCCAAGTTGAGCAGCAGCTTACGGAACTCGACCCCGAAGCGGTCAATCGCATCGAAGCCATCGAGTAAGCATGAAGCTCTACGCGCTGATGCTCGGGCTCGTCATGGGCTGCGGAACTGGCTTCTCGCCCGCCTTTTCGACTGCAGAGGGGATTCACGCCGGGGGCGGAACCCGCGCACTACATCCCATGTGGAGCCTTCAGGTAAGCGAAGTCGACGACTCGACCTATGTGCCCGTCGAGCATGCAGTGAGCGCATTGGACCCAGTCAACGACCGCATCTACGTCGGCTCGACGCACGGCGACTTGCTGGCCATCTCGCCACGCGGACGCATTGAGTACGAGGTTGAGGTCAAGGGTCGCATCGAGTCGGAGCTGCTTGTTGAGCCAAGCCGCGACCAGCTCTGGTTCGGGACCGAGCAGGGCTTTGTGTACGCTGTGCGGGCGTCCGACGGCGAAGTTCAATGGGAGAAAAAGGTTGATGGGCCGGTGCGAAAGCCGCCGGTCGTCAACGGCCAAGTGCTCTTCGTCGCGACCGAGACGGACGTTGTGTTGGCGATGGACAACCGCGACGGTACCGTGCTGTGGCGTTATCAGCGCCCGGCTCCAGAGTCGCTTTCGATCGCAGGGCGCGCCGGACTCTTGCTCGACGGTACGCGGGTCATCACAGGCTTTACCGACGGGACCACGGTCGCGCTCGATTCGCGCGACGGATCGGTACGTTGGGAGGTGGACCTCGCGGGAGAGGCCACCTTCGACGGCGACGGACCACCCCGCTTCTTGGATGTCGACACGACGCCTACCCGGGTTGGCAACGAGCTGTGGGTCGCCTCGTACGCTGGGGGCCTCTACGCACTCGACGCCGAGACCGGCAACGTCTCTTGGAGCGACACCGACGCGACGGGCATCACTTCTATCTCGATGCATGGCGAGCTCGTCGTGCTCTCCTCAGGCGAGCTTGGCCTACTTTGTTGGCGAAGCGACCGCAGCGAGCTTTGGCGGCGCCCGGCTGAGCGAGGCGCCCCCAGCAAGGTGGCCATTTCTCGCGACGTCATCTATTTCGGCGAGTCGTTGGGGTCGTTTTTTGCCGTTGGGCTGCACACGGGCGAAGAGTTCGCGCGTTTCGACCTTGGCAATGGTTTTTCAGCGGCTCCGGCGGTCGCCGGCGGCATCGGTGTCGTGCTCTCGAACGGCGGGACGCTGATCGCGTTTACTTCGGGATAGCGTGCGCGGTGATGACGTTTGATTCGGCACGATGAGCGCGCGTAGTCAAAGCAAAGCGATGTGGTATATCCACATCGATGTTTGCGACACGGAGCCGTGAAGAGTCATGAACAACAGTCTCTGGTCTACCGTCGACGAGTTTTCGTTTACCGATATCACCTATCACCGTGCAAAGGACTGCGGAGTCGTGCGAATCGCTTTCGATCGTCCCGAAGTCCGCAACGCCTTTCGCCCCAAGACGGTCGACGAGCTTTGCCAGGCGTTGGATCATGCACGCATGTCGCCGGACGTGGGTTGTGTTTTGCTCACCGGCAATGGGCCGTCGCCCAAAGATGGCGGCTGGGCATTTTGCTCGGGCGGCGATCAACGCATCCGGGGAAAGTCGGGCTATGAGTACGCCGACGGTACGGCCGCTCCAAGCGGCGAGACACCCATGCACAGGCAGGCGAAGATGGGTCGCCTCCATATTCTAGAAGTGCAGCGTCTCATTCGACACATGCCGAAGGTGGTCATCGCAGTGGTTCCAGGCTGGGCTGTGGGCGGCGGCCACAGCTTGCACGTTGTCTGCGACATGACGCTGGCCAGCAAAGAGCACGCGGTGTTCAAACAGACGGATTCGGATGTGGCCAGCTTCGACGGGGGCTACGGCTCAGCGCTCTTGGCCCGCCAGGTTGGCCAAAAGCGGGCGCGCGAAATTTTCTTTTTGGGTCGCAACTACTCCGCACAAGAGGCGTTTGAGATGGGCATGGTCAATGCGGTGATTCCGCACGCCGAGCTGGAGGCAACAGCGCTAGCGTGGGGACGCGAAGTGGTTTCCAAGAGCCCGACGGCGCAGCGCATGCTCAAGTACGCCTTCAACCTTCCGGACGAAGGCCTTGTCGGTCAGCAGCTCTTTGCCGGCGAGGCCACGCGACTTGCGTATGGCACCCAAGAGGCGCAAGAAGGGCGCGATGCGTTCCTTGAGAAGCGCAAGCAGGACTACAGCGACTACCCCTGGTATTACTGAGTTTCTGGTTCTTCGCTAGGCTTTCCTGCAAACAGCGATTTTGCAGCACGATGACGCGTCAGCGGAAGAGCTAGAAAGACAGGCGAAGCCTAGAACGAGCTGTGCTACTTGCACAGCCACGTTCGGGCGAAGCGGCAAAATCAGTTTTCGGAAAGACCGCTCATCACGGAGTTTCTGGTTCTTCGCGGCTTCGCGTCGAAAC
>CAZAQV010000006.1:5952-26670 GCA_964487255.1 uncultured Polyangiales bacterium
CAACGATGTGCTGTTAGCACATCGGGTTCCTTTGGCTTCGCACGCTCATCACGGAGTTTCTGGTTCTTCGCGGCTTCGCGTCGAAACCAACGATGTGCTGTTAGCACATCGGGTTCCTTTGGCTTCGCACGCTCATCACGGACTTGCCTTACGGTTAATGGGAACTGGTGGGACTTGATCGGTCAGTCGTTCGGCCGATTCGTGCGGCAAGCAACGCGATTGTCCTGGAAAACAAAGGGAGCACGATGATAGCCGCACGTTGGAATGGCGCTTGCTTTTGTGACCGGATGCTCGCTTGTGCGGGCAACAACGACGGAGCGACCCCAGTGCAAAAGACCCAACGACGACAAGGTTTAGTTCAGTTTCAAAGCGCGGTGATTATCGGCGCGCTAGGCCTAGGCGGCGCGACCGCTTTTGGTGCGCTTGGCGCGAGCACGCGTGCGGTTGTTACCGGCCCCTCGAATGCCTCCGGTGAGGACGGCATAGCGGTCTCGCAGTCTCCGAGTGTGGGCTCTTCACTCATGGCCGCGCTTTCCGGGCTGCCAAAGCTTGCCAGACTGGGGGAGCTCGCCGACGGTATCGCGCGCGTGGCCGATGATGCAGGTCTTGCGGCGGCCGTGCAGGACCTCTACCCGCCTAAGCTACGGTTGAAAGAGCCCGCCAGTTCCGTTGTCCGGAATGCGCCCGTTGATGCCTCCGAACTGGAACGCGTGACAGAAGTCTTTGTTCGACAACTCCAAGCGGGCGATGCGCAGCGGGCCGCCTATCAGGCAGTGAACCTCAGCGAGAAGCAGAGAATCTATCTTGGGCTGTTGCTCGACGTGGAACGAGACCTCGGCGATCGCTTCGACATGAAGTTCTTGCAGGGAAGTTTCTCCGCGACCGATCCGATCAATACCGCGGTGGTTGCGCCCAACTACATCGTCTCCGGGGCAGAGGGCGCCGTCTTCAACCTTGAAGTCGCCCGGCCGGTGCTCTCGGAGAGGACCTTTGCGCGACTTGAAGCGGCGTTTGACTTCTACCGCGACGGGGTCACGCGAGAACAGCTCGGCGCAGCCTTTGCTTTGGACGCGGAGACACCTGCGAAGGGCGCTGCATTGAGTACAGGCGAGGTCGATGAGGCGATGATGAGTGTCCTGGGACGCTTCCGCGAGACGGTCGGCAGCGCCGAGATCCGTGGACTCTCCGATTCGAGCGCGGCGGACTTGTTCGACGGACTTACGGCCGCGGGTTTTTCGGACGAGGCGGCGAGCTACCTCCGGGAAGTGCTTGAGGAGCGGGTGATCGCGGTTTCGCGAGAACGCTTTCCGACGAATCGCGGAGCTGCCACTTTGGAGAGGCGTGTGGTTGAAGCGGAGTTGGTCAAAGCGATTCTCGCGGAGGTGGTTCGTGCAGACCCTGATGCGGCGGAGCAAGCCATTCGCTTGATCGACGCCGAGCAAACATTGTTCAAGGGGTATAGCGGGAAAGACGTTGAGACTCTCATCGATGCAGCACGTATGGCAGCCTCCAGCTTTGAACCTTCAGCCGATGCGTTGCCCTGGGTCTCTGATGCGCTCGTCGAAGGTGCGCTGCTTGATCGCATCAAATTGGGGACGCAATCGGGCCTCCCGGACGCTTTTACCAACTTTCTTCGCAGGTTTATCAAGGCGCCGCCAAAAGGTGCGCCAGGCCGCAGTCGGGCTCAGTTGCTCAAGCTGTTCGAAGAGGCAGCACGTTATGCAGCGGTGGGCGACGAGAGAACGGTGCGGGGAATAAACCTGACCTTGCGACGAGCTATCGAGAGTGAGAGGGTGGCAGCCGCGCTGACCGACGATCTGGAGTCCTTTGCGCGCCGCTTTGCCGAAGGACGCGGGGAGCCCACGCTGCCGGTCGATGACCGGGCGCCTGCGGTGAGCGACTTCGTTCGTCAATCGCTAGACGGATTGGAAGACGGCGCTGAAGCAACCGACGACTTGCTTGCGTTTGAGTCTGGAATCGACGGCGTCGAGCGCCTCAAAAAGCTCGTCCCTGGGATTAGCGATGAAGCACTAAGCGAGATCGACAATGTCTTGGGGGGGCGTAACGGGCCCCTTGCGCGAGCAGTGCGCTTGCGCTCTGGTGGGGACGTTACCCTGCAAGACGAGGTGAGCGCTGATTTTCGAGCTTCCGTAATCCTCAGAGCGTACCGGAATGAAGCCATCCCCACACTCAACGACGTTCAAGGTGCTCTTCGCAGACGCCTTAGAAGAGGTCTCACTTATCGAAATGGTCGCCCAAGCATTCGACGTGCCCTAGCGCTGCTCGAAAGTGACGTTCGAAAGATTATTCTTGCAGAGCAAGAGCGCCTAGGGCTCTAGGGCGATGGCGAAGCTTTCCAGCATCCTGCTACTCGTCTGTATCGCGCTGGCAGCGGCATCACCGCTGTCCGACATCGGTGTGTCAGCTGGGCACGCCGTGGTGGGAACGGTAGATAGCCAGGTCGTTTCGCGTTCAGCGACGCCCGGGCTGACCGGCAGGGCGCAGGCGGCGATTGCGTCGGTGCTCGAGACGCTCGGCAGCGCAGGCAGGCGGCTTTATGTGGAAGCGGTCAAAGCGGCAGAGAAAGGCGACGTCTTCAGCGCGCTCAATCGCCGACAGCGACTCATCGCGGGCGCACCCGATGAGGCTCTGGCATCGGGCGAACTGATCAACTACCTCGATGCGGTTGTGGGCGGCGCGTACCGCTCGTCCTCGCGCCAAGTGCGTTCGCTCGACCGGGGTATCCTGGCGCAAGTGCGTGAAGCCGTCATGAGTGACCGTTCTTCTCTTCGAAGGATTCAAGCCATCTTCGGCGACAAGGACCGCTTGCTCGATAACATCCGGCCTGAGCGTGCGCTCTCAGCCGACGAAGAGGCCGTGGTCGAATCTGCCATCGACGCCTCGCGCGCTTGGAACAGCATGATGATCGAAAAGGATACACGTGCTGCCATGCTCCAAGGCATCGATGACGATGCCTTGGCATACACCGATGCGTTCTGGTCTGAGGCGACGTCGCTTCCGCCCGAGCAAAGGACCTGGGATGTGCTGCACGTTGGCGCCGGCCTCGCGAGCAGCCATGCGGCGAGCCTCTTGGCAGATCGCTCGAGTGCGACGCGTCTCGTGGTTGAAGCCAGTGACTCCGCGAGCAGCGCCAACTTTCGCGCCGTTGGCGAAGCGTTTGCCTACAACATGACCAACCGCTTCTTTCGCTACTTCGGGCCGCAAGGCCCGGGCAAACGCTCCAACCTTGCGCCCATCGCCTCCCCGACCAACCCCTCGCATCTTTCGGGGCTCAAGTACGGCGAAGGCAAGACGTGGGCAGAAGCCGCGGCCGTCGCGTTGCGTTCTTCCGAAGCCGATGTCGTGGTCTCCACCAGGGTCATCGATGTCGTTGAAGACACGTCGCCCAATGCGCCTGGCTTTTGGAAAGTCACGCTGCAGCGTGGTGACGAAACCACGGAGGTTTGGGCCAATACCGTCTTCGACAGCCCGGGTGCAGGTCGCCCCAAGCTCATCGGCGACGAGCAAACGAAAGGCTTTTCCCGGAGGGAGATCGCGAAGCTCAACTTCGAGGATCCAACGCGCGTGCCGCTGGTAATGACCGCGCGCGATGAGCTGACGATGTCGGCGCTGCACCCCGAGTGGCGCGATGCAACATTGGTGGATCCCCAGTCACCCGAGCTTCGTGACCTCGTCGTGGGCATCGGCGACAGTGCGTTCACCGTCATTGAGGACCGGCTCGGGCTCGCGTTTCAAAAGCACAGTCGGGCCGTCGCACAGCGGGGGATCTTCGCGGGGATGGACTTTGCGGTGGGTGAAGACGGGCCACGTGCTGCGCGCGAGTTCTTGCTCGGCCGTTCAGAGGGGCGCTGGAAAGGCGTGCGCACGCGCTACGTCGACATCTATACGGCCATCTTTAAAGCGCAGGAGAAGATTCTTGAAGAGAGCCGGCTGTCTGGAAGAGACATCACCGCGATCGAAACCGGCGGCAACCTCAGTGACTCAGCGCTCGATGCGCTCCGAGCCGATATCGACCCAGAGCCGGAAACGCTGCGACTGCGCGCGGCAAGGCTTGAGACGCTACGTCCCGAGACGCTCGAGAGCGGTCGAGAGGTGGTGCGCGCAACATTCAGTGATGGGACCTCCCAGGTCTACCGTCGCGCAATCCTGAGCACGGGCTACGAGGTCGAGGCAAAGCGCTTTCGCTCGCTCTTTCCAAATGCGCCCACTGACTCGGAGGTGCTTGACCGTTCGCTCTTTGACGTGATCGACGCAGAGGGTCGGGTGATTGAGCCCAGTCAGGTGGCTCAAGATGGAAGCGCTGTCGCGCGGCAGGTACCGGACAAACCGTATTATTTGACCGGCTTCGGCGCTGGCACGGATCTGATTCCGGTTTCAGAGCTCGCCGACGTCACCGAAAACAATGCCGCGTTCTTCAACTGGGGCCCCCGTATCGAGAGCCTCATCGATTACCTCACCGCCGACGGTTCGGTCCGGGCGAATGGATTGAGCCCGTTTCGACCGCGCGTGCCTGAGCGCAGCATGGTTCGCATTCTCGAGGATGATATATCACGTGGCACGTTGCTCGCGCGCGAAGTTCGCCCCCTCAATGCGCGGCAGCGGCTGAGCACGTCGGGTAACCCACAGCTGGCGCTGCGCGTCGAACTCTACAAGATGCTTACACAGATTGAAGCTTCCGGAGACACACGCGAAATGGCGACGCTGACATTCACCCGCGGTGCGGACGGATCGATCTCGTGGACCTCGAATCTCGCTTCGGCCGACTTCTCGGCTGGCATCAAAGCCAACTCGCGCCTGACAGGTCTGCTCGACTATTTCGTGATGCGTGACGCACCGCTTGAGGTGCGCTTCCGTTTCCGCTCGGGCACCGACGAAGAACGCGCCGGACTGCCGCGCACCGTGCTGCCCA
The DNA here is from genome assembly GCA_964487255.1 of uncultured Polyangiales bacterium. Taxonomy (GTDB): domain Bacteria; phylum Myxococcota_A; class Polyangia; order Polyangiales; family CAZAQV01; genus CAZAQV01. Next base: position 10,883 of record CAZAQV010000006.1, read on the forward strand.
ATACACTCCGCATCGGCTACTAAGTACTTGTTCCTGGTGCCATGCACCCAAGGGCGAACCTACTGTATTTGTTGAGAGCCTGAACGACGAACACATTTTCAGTTTTTCTGTTGCGCGCTAAGCTTATTGGCGAAAATGTGTTTCTGGCTGAGAGCCTGAAGAATTCCGATATCTTGGCCAACCCGTGCATGGCACAGGGTTAACACGCTCCGGATTGGATACTAGTCGTCGAGGGTGGAGGTCGCGGGCAGGGCGATGGGACCCGCTTTGATGAGCTTGGAGTGTTTGCCAAAGTGCAGCTCTTTTCCGCGCCAAATCACCGTGCGCGAAAAACACGCGTGTAGCCAAACCAGGCCCATGAGCAGATCCTTAACGGGACCCAATGCGAGATAACGGAGCTCCATCGCGTTTCCGCGCAATGTCCGCATGAGGTGTGCATCGACATAGAGTTTGATGCCCATGACGGAGAGCGCGAAGAGTCCGACGTCCGCGTCGAGGCCGCTGGCTAGCCATGCCAATAGTCCGAAAACATTTGGGTTTCCGGCGATATCCGCGACGAAACCGCCCACGTGAAGGACCACGCGCATCTTGAGCCAGCGTGAATGCCGGGACAGAAACTGCTCAATCGGCATGTGCTTGTTGATGTTGCGAATTGGCGTGCGCGAAAGGAGTACCTTCTTGCCTTCTTGCAGGTAGCGCTGACCGATTACAAAGTCTTCGCACAAAAAGTTACGGACCATGTCGAGCCCGCCGAGCGCATCGAGCTCACTCTTGCGATAAAGCATCGCTTTGCCAACGACGCACGGCACGCCGCCCACGTGAAGCGCCGTAGCCATGCCCGGCGCGATGAAGCTCGTCAGTTGGATGTTTTCAATCGCTGCGCCGACGCCGTCTTCGCCATCGCCGATCACAGGACTCGTTAGAAGCTGGGCGTTGTGCTCGAGTAGTTCACTGACCACCGCCCGCGCGTAGCCTGGCTCGAGACGTACGTTTGCATCCGAGAGCAAGGTAAGGTCATAGCGCGCGTGTGCTTCCGCTCCCACCAAGTTGGCGACTTTCGGATTCATGGCGCTTTGCGGGTCTGAGAGTACAAACTTCGAGCTGACGTCAGGGTGCCTTGCGGCCACGCGCTGCGCGACCCAGATGCCGGGGTCGTTGTCTTCGGTCGAGGAAAAGATGATCTCAAAGGTGGGGTAATCCTGACGAAACAGGCTCTCCACGTTTTGCTCAAGCTCCTCTTCGAGCCCCTTGATAGGCTTAAGAAATGTGAGCGGAGGTAAAGCCTCATCGGGGAGGGCGTAGGCCCGTTTCTCTCCGAAATGCTTTCGCACAGACCAGAGTCCGAGACAGATCAAGACGAGGCTTGATCCAGTCATGACGATGAGGCTCCATGTCAGCGCGGTGATCATCTCTAGTGCCGCCCACCCTGACACGGGCAAGTACGATCAGGCAAACATTTGAAACGATTGACTGAACACTGCTTGCGCAGTACTGGCGGCTCTTCGGCTAGCGCTCGATTCAAACAGCTGTGTTGTTAGCAGTTTGACTTGACGGAGGTGGCTCTCAGCCAATAAAGCCTCCACATGGCAAATCACGCGACGATTGAAATGGAAGACGGAAACAAGATCGAGATCGAACTCTACCCGGATGCGGCTCCGGGCACTGTGGCGAACTTCGAGAAGCTCGTGAAGGACGGCTTCTACGACGGATTGACCTTCCACCGCGTCATTCCGGGCTTTGTGAGCCAAGGTGGCTGTCCCAAGGGCACCGGCACCGGTGGACCCGGTTACACCATCAAGTGTGAGACCGAGGGTAACCCACACAAGCACGAGGCAGGGAGCTTGTCGATGGCCCATGCTGGCAAGGACACAGGGGGCTCACAGTTTTTCCTCGTGCACGAACCACAGCCGCATCTCGACGGCAAGCACACCGTCTTTGGAAAGATTACGTCCGGTCTTGAGCATGCGCTGAAGATGAAGGGTGGCGAGCGCATGAAAAAAGTCACCGTCTCCTGACGTCGATGCATCGCCGATCACTGCGTTCTCGTCTCCGCTCCCTGCGCACGTACTTTTGAGTACGCTTACGCGGGGTGCTCGACTCGGCCTTGTGCTCGGCGCGCCTCAACGTCAGGACCTACAAACAGCCTTGGCGGCAGACGCGCTGCTCCTGGTCACAAGCTGGTAGGCAGTTGTTCCCCGTTCGCGTAGGTGAGGACCCGGTCACCGGCTCGCTACCGCGTGCCGCAGGTTCGCGCTTCACCTCGGCGTCATCGACAGCTGCAGTGTCTTTGTCGTCACGCTCTGCGTCGTCCACCCGCTCTGCGCATACTTCAAGACAGCGCTGGTGCTGTGTGTCACAAAGGGTGGCGCAATCCTGGTGCGGTTCGTCGGTAGGGTGGTCGCGCACTTGGACGTCCTGCGCATCGATGCTCGGCATGGACATCCGTAACGCCTCTCCGCCCCGCAGCAGCATCCGCCTCTCTTTGGCGTGTTGCAGTCGCTCACGACTTTGACCGACCGCGTAGCTTTTGAGCCAAGCATCCCAGCACTGAGCGAGTTCAGCATCGCTTGCGCTACGCTCAAGGTCGGCGCGGTGGCAATACTCGAAGTAGCGGTTCCCGAGGTAGGTCCAGCGCGGGCTTGGACCGCAGGCGATCGATGCTCCGCAGAGGGCGATGATTGTGAGCAAGCGCATGGACATTAAACGGCTTCCGCTACGAAACAGCATATCGCAAATGGCCTGTCCGGAGGGGGATGAGTCCGGTTCTCTCGTGTATAGTTGCCAAGAGGCGAACGGGGTGAAAAGCGACTTTCTAAAGTATGATCGGTCAGCCCAGACGACCAAGGGGCGCGCCATCTTCGACGCCGAAGAGTTTGGCCCCCTCTACTTGGCATGGACGAGCAAGGGCTTGAACGAACTTTGGCTACCCGGACGCTGGCAGTGGGTGGATGACCCGAGCTTCGGGCCCAGCGCATCGCTTCCTCAGAAATGGCAAAAGAGCTTCAAGGCGTACTTCGCGGGCAAGTCGAGCGATTTAGATGACATCCCGGTCGACCCGCACGGTACGCCGTTTCAGCGAAAAGTGTGGCGCGCGCTGCGCCGTATTCCCGCCGGTCAGGTCCGGTCTTATGGCTCCATCGCTCGCAGTATCGGTTCTCCACAGGCGATGCGCGCAGTGGGAGGAGCGAACGGAGCCAATCCGGTGTCCATCGTGATTCCGTGCCACCGTGTCGTCCGCGAAGGCAACGAGCTGGGCGGATATTCGGGCGGCCTCAAGTACAAAAAGAAGCTCCTCGAGCTCGAGGGCGTACGCGTTCAAGGCGGCCGGGTCCTCCCGGGCCAACTCGATCTCTTATAGGGTCTGAGTGCCAGACCCTAATTAACGAGCGCGCTCAGGGCTTGCTCGAGCTTGGACCGCTCGTCGGTCATCGAGCTTAGACGCTCGCGCTCCTTCTGCACCACGTCGGCGGGTGCGCGGTCGACAAAGCCTTTGTTCGAGAGCTTCTTTTCGACGACCTGCAGGTCTTTGGTGAGCTTACCGAGTGCGCGTTCAAGGCGAAGCCTCTCTTTTTCTGGGTCGACGAGCCCTTCGAGGGGGATCACGACCGATAGTCCCTCGACCACGGTCACAGAGCTTCGCTTCGGGGTCGCAGCGTCCGCTGCCGCGAGTTCGATATCTGCCACGCATAGCGCTTCGATGAGGTCCTTGCTCTGCTCGACGAGTGTGAGCTGCGCCGCGTCTTCAGATTTGAGAATCACGCGCAAACGAGTCGCTCGTGGGACCTCGTGTTCTGTCCGCACGGCACGGCCCGCCCCGATCACCCCCTGGAGCAGGCGCATGCTGGTTTCCGCGGCGTCGTCACGCAGGCACTCTATGTCGGCATCGGGGTACTGGTCGATCATGATGCTCTGGGCGGCGCTTGAGCCCTTGGGAACGCGCTGCCAGATCTCTTCGGTGATGAATGGAGCCATCGGATGAAGCGCACGAAGGACAGTTTCGAGCGTGTGCAGCAACGTGGACCGCGTATCGCTGGCGAGTGCGGCGTCGGTGCTCGCGAGCAGTGTCTTGCTCAACTCGAGGTACCAGTCACAAAACTCGTCCCATACAAAGTGGTAGATGCCGAGGGTAGCGTCGTCGATGCGGTATTCACCGATGCCCATATGGGCGCTTTCGACGGCTCTACCCAGCCGTGACAATACCCAGCGGTTGACGAGGTGCTTGGCCTGGCGAGGCTCAAAGCCATCGCGCGCCTTTTCAGGATGGCCCTCAATGCTCATCAATGCAAAGCGTGAGGCGTTCCAAATCTTATTGCAGAAGTTGCGGTACCCCTCGACGCGCTTGAGCGAAAGCGCGATACGTCGCGATTGCGGTGAGTACGAAAGCAATGTGAGACGCAGCGCATCGGCGCCATACGCGGGGAAGCCTTCGGGATAGGTTTTTTTGAGGTACTTCTTGGCCTTGTCGCCGCCTCCGTCGCGCTCCGCTTTTGCAAAGAGCTCGTCGAGGGATGCGCCACGAATGACGTCAAGCGGATCGACGACATTGCCCTTCGTCTTACTCATCTTGTCGCCTTTTTCATCGGTTACGATGCCGGCAAGTAACACGCGCTTGAAGGGAACCTCACCCATGAACTTGAGGCCCATCACAATCATCCGAGCGACCCAGAAGAACAGGATGTCGTATCCCGTTTCCATGTCTTGCGTCGGATAAAACTTGGCAAGCGCAGGTGGCGTCTTTTGAGGGTCGTCCGCATCCGGCCACCCCAAAGTTGAAAAGGGCCACAGCGCAGACGAAAACCACGTGTCGAGCACGTCATCATCTTGCGTAATGTCGTTACTGCCACATCCGCCGCAGGTCGTCGCATCTTCGCGGCTCACCGTGACGTGTTCACATTTCGAGCAGTACCAAGCCGGGATAGGGTGACCCCACCAGAGCTGCCTCGAGATACACCAGTCTTGAATGTTGCGCATCCAGTGGAAGTAGGTCTTCGACCAGTCTGCGGGCAGAATCTCGATGTCGCCTTTTTCAACAGCCTCAATGGCGGGCTTGGCGAGAGGCTCCATCTTGACGAACCACTGCGTACTGATGATGGGCTCCACCACCTCACCGCTGCGCTGCGAGATGGGAAGCGTCATGTTGTGCTTTTTGACGCCACGCGCGAGCCCCTTTTCCTCCAGTGCGGCCATGACGGCTTTGCGCGCCACGAAACGGTCCATGCCGGCAAACGGGCCACACGCTTCGTTAAGCGTGCCGTCAAGGTTGAGAATGTTCAGCTCTTCAAGTTGATGTCGCTTGCCCGTTTCAAAGTCGTTCGGGTCGTGGGCAGGCGTGACCTTGACCACACCGGTGCCAAACTCCATGTCCACGAGTTCCGCATCGCAGATGATCGGAATCTCGCGGTCGACGAAGGGGTGACGCACCGTCTTGCCGTGCAGGTGCGTATAACGCTCGTCCTCGGGGTGGATCGCAACGGCGGTGTCGCCCAGCATGGTTTCGGGTCGCGTCGTGGAAACGATAACTTCACCATCGCCGTCGCTGAGTGGATAAGCGAAATCGAAAAGTTTGCCTTCGACGTTCTCCTTGGTTTCGACCTCCAGGTCGCTGAGCGCTGTCTTGAGCTTAATGTCCCAGTTGATGAGGCGCGTGGCCCGATAGATGAGGCCTTCTTCGTACAGGCGAACGAAGACTTCGCGCACGGCGCGAGCGGGCCCTTCATCGAGCGTGAACAGGGTCCGGTCCCAATCGAGCGAACCGCCGAGTTCGCGAATCTGCTTGAGGATGCGACCGCCGGACTCGGCTTTCCATTTCCACACGCGGTCGACAAAGGCTTGGCGCCCTAGGTCGTGGCGTGTCGTGCCTTCACGAGCGAGCTGTCGTTCGACAATAATCTGCGTTGCGATGCCCGCGTGGTCCATGCCCGGCACCCACGCGACGTTTTTTCCCATCATGCGCTGGTAGCGGATGATGGCATCGGGAAAGGTCACGCGACATGCGTGCCCCATATGAAGCGAGCCTGTGACGTTCGGCGGCGGAAAGGTAATCGCGTAGGTTGGCCGCGGGTCCTCAGGGTCGTCGCTGCCGTGAAAATAGCCTTTCCCTTCCCAGAAGGCGTACCACTTTGGCTCGACCTCGGTCGCATCGTAGACGGTGGCCAGTTCGCTTTTCTCAGTCATCGTGCCTCACATATCGCAGCGCTTCGATCGCAGCAACACACAGGGTGGAGCAACCGGGCAGGCGTGTCCTAAATGGGTTGAGGGATGGTTGCGATGAGCGGTAAGTACAGCCGCGATGAGCGGTCTTTCTCGTAACCCGATTTGCTATTTGCAAATCGCTGGTTGGAAGAGAAAGCCTAGCGAAGAGCCATAAGCAGAGCGTTAGGCGGTGAGGCGGCGGATTTCTTCGCGGATGATCGTCTCCGCCAAGTCGGGAACAACCTCCCACACGACTTGCTCGATCACCTCGCGAGAAATGCCGAGCACGCCGTTGATCTGCTCTTCGGAAAGATTGAGGCCGCTCAGACGCTCTGCGAGGTCAGACGTGCCAGCGCTCACAGCTGCGGTAACCGGTGAAGCGGCGGGCGCTGCGGGCCGGGCTGCAGCTTTGGGCGCAGACGCTGCCTTGGGTGCGGACGCAGCGGGCGCGGCAGGCGGTCCCGGCGGACGTGGAACGGCGGGCTTGGGCACTGCCGCTGCTGCAGGGGCTGCTGCCGCTTTGGGCTTGGGTGCTGCCCCAGCGTACTGCACAGCCTTGTCGATCACAGCCTGCGAGTCGAAAGGTTTGAGGACGTGATCGATCGCGCCCGATGCCTCCCCTTTCGATGCGTCGTACGGCGTTTGTTGCGATGCCAAAATGATAACGGGCTTGTTAGCAGCCTGGGCAATCGCGTAGCCGTCTGGGCTCATGCTAGCGTCGGCAAAGATGAGGTCAGCGCTGCCCGCCTGGTCAATGGCAGCTTGCCCATTGTCGACGATACTGAGCTCAACATCCTCGGCTGCAAAAGTGAGCTCAAAGAGCTTTCGAACGGTAATGCTGTCATCGGCGACGAGAATCTTGACGGTCACAAAGCCTCCAAAGTTGCTAGGGCGATGAATACGCCAATCATTGCGAATTCGTCAAGAATGAACGACATTCTTCCCATCGACGATTCCAGACGCTTCTATTACAGGGACAACGCGCCGCGCCCAAAAGATGGCCCAATCGTCCTTCCCGATCTTTTCGCCGCCGACCTGCAAAATCCGTCCAATACGGATCTTGAGGTCGACATCGGCTTCGGCCGTGGACGGTCGGTGTTCGCGAGAGCAGAGCGTAATCCGCAAGCGCGACTACTCGCCATCGAGGTCAAGACCAAGTGGGCATACAAAGTGGCCGAACGCGTCGAGCGCGCAGGCCTCAGCTCTCGCGTCGTGGTCTGGGCGGCGGATGCACGGGAGATCTTGGCGCGATCGGGTCCTGATGGATGCGTCGCGCGAATGTACGTTCACTTCCCCGACCCATGGTGGAAGAAGCGCCACGCGGGCAGGCTGGTCGTTGCAGAAGCCTTTGCGTCAGACGCGGCTCGACTTCTACGTGCTGGAGGACAAGTCTTCGTACAGACCGACGTCGAAGAGCGGGCAAACGAATACGAAAATACCCTTGTCGGAGCGGGTTTTGCGACAGAGTGGGTGACGAGCAACCCATTTGGATCTGTCTCGAACCGGGAGGTGCGCTCCGAAGAAGACGGCCTCCCGGTGTATCGGCTCTTGGCAACGCGCAGCTAGCGTTGCAGCGACCAAACCGAAACTACGAGGCCTGTTGCTCGCCTTCGTCCGAATCGTCGGCCGATTCGGATGGGGCTTCAATGGTACCCACCGACGACTTAAGGCCCTTCTCGGTCTTTTGTTTTTCGATGCGCTGCTTCATCGAAATCACCTTGCGATAGACCGAGGCGAACTCTTTATGGCGAGCTGCCATCGTAGGTGTCCCACCGCGAAGCAGGGTCTGAAAGATGAACTCGAGCAGTTGAACTTCGCCCTCGGAAAATGAATTGCTGATTCGCATTCTGGCGATCTACCAGGCACCCACAAAGACGACAATAACTGACGTGACATGTAGGGTCACATATGTCTTGTCTCAGTTCGAGATTGACAGTTTATCTATCAGTAATAATGAGGTTAAAGTTGCGTGTGAGAAAACACATTGCAGATCGGATAGATCGGGCTTCTCACGAACGATCCAGGTGTCACCTAGATCGCGGAGGCGATCTTAGTGCGAATCCGCGGCAGTACAGCGAAGCACTTCCTCGATCGTGGTGACTCCCTCGATCACCTTCTTGATCCCGGCCATGCGCAGCGTGTCGACGCCTTCTTGAATCATCTGCATTTTGAGTTCGGCCGTGGTTGCGCCCTCAAGAACCATCTCTTTGAGTCGGTCGGTCATCGGCATCACTTCGTAGAGAGCAACGCGTCCCTTGTAACCGTTGCCACCGCACTTGTCGCACCCCTTGCCCTTGAATAGCGGTTGCGAAGCTTGCTCCTCGCTGGCCCCAATATCGAGCATCGCCTGCTGGTTCGGCGCGATCTGTTCTTTGCAGTTGGAGCACACGCGGCGCGCCAATCGCTGTGCGAGCACCAAGTTCAGCGCCGCGGTCACGAGAAAGGGCTCGATGCCCATGTTGAGCAGGCGGGTGACGGTGCTCGGCGCGTCGTTGGTGTGGAGCGTGGACAGCACCATGTGCCCCGTCAGCGCTGCCTTGACCGCGATTTCTCCGGTCTCAAAGTCGCGAATCTCGCCGACCATGATGATGTCGGGGTCCTGGCGCAAGAACGAACGCAGCGTAGCCGAGAAGTTGAGGCCGATGTCCTCTTGTTGCTGGACCTGATTGATTCCGTAGAGATTGAACTCGACCGGGTCTTCGGCTGTGCTGATGTTGGTTTGTTCGTCGTTGAGTTCGGCCAGGGCCGAGTACAGCGTCGTCGTTTTACCAGAACCGGTCGGACCGGTCACAAGACACATGCCGTAGGGGTTGTGAATCGCCTTTTTGAAGTCTGCGAGAGGCTTTGCCTCGAAGCCGAGTTTGGTCATGTCGAGCTGAAGGTTCGACTTGTCCAGAAGGCGAAGACAGATCTTCTCGCCGAAGAGCGTCGGCAAGACCGAGACGCGAAAGTCCATTTCTTTGCCTTTGCCCAGTTTGAGCTTGATGCGGCCGTCCTGCGGCAAACGTCGCTCGGCGATGTCGAGCGAACTCATGATCTTCAAGCGAGACGCAATTGCGTTGCGCAGCTTGAGCGGCGGGCGCATCTCCTCGTGAAGTACACCATCGACGCGGTAGCGAACGCGTAAGGACTTTTCGTAGGGTTCGACGTGAATGTCGGATGCGCCTTTTTTAATGGCATTGAGTAGTATCGCGTTACATAGGCGTATGACTGGCGCGTCGGCCGAGGCGCTCTCGAGATCGACGATGTCATCGTCGTCCATGGTTTCGAAATCGATGTCTTCTTCATTGAAGCCTTCCATGATGTCGTCGTAGGAGATCGACTCATCGGCTTTTTGATAATGCCGATCGATGGCATCCATGATTGCGGCTTCGGAGGCGACAACCGGCTCTAGCGCGTAACCGGTCAGAAACTTCACGTCGTCGACAGCATTGAGGTTCGAGGGGTCGGCCATCGCGACAATGAGCGTCGCACCCGCGCGCGAAATCGGCATGATCCGGTGCTTGAGACAGACCTCGTATTTGATCAGCTTGACGATTTCGGGGTCGACCTCGTACTCGCTGAGGTCAATGGACTGAACGTTGTACTGCTTCGACAGAAACTCGGTGATCTCTTCGTCGGAGATCGCGCCCATTTTGGCGAGCGTATAGCCCAGGCTTTTTCCACTTTGACGCTTTTCGTTTTGTGCCTCGCGAAGTTGCTCGAGGCTGATCATGCGTTGACGGACGAGAAGCTCTCCAATGCGGTCTGTCATAGCTAAGCAGAATACAACAAGCGGGACCGTTTTCGGCGGGTAAATTAGGGCCAATCGCATCGACCGGGCGTGCTAACCTGCGTTGGCGGATGACTGGGATTTCGAGCGCGCTCAGGGCTGCACACCTCGACCTTCGTGATTTCGAGCGGCGCGTGGTCTTGATGGAGCCCGATCGGCATCGAGCCCGCGAAATTGCAGAGTTGTTTGAGTCTCAAGGGTGGTACGCAGAAGCGCTCGCGAGCTATCGGCTGGCGGGCGAAGAGGAAACGGCGACCGTACTCGCGTCACGCTTTGGCGAAGCGCCAAAACGACGGTCGGCGCCTGCGCCGATCGCGGTCCAACTTCCGGCCGAGGGGCCGTATACGCTGTTTGAGGAACTGACGATGGCGCTGCAAGCCAGGGGCGAGGAAGGGGTCGCTGAAAGCTTCGCTTCCCGTTTCGCTCGCTCGCTCGCAGGTGACGGTTTGCCGCCCGAGACGGTCGTTCAGTCCGGTGCCAAGCTTGAAGCCTTGCACGGGCCGCTGGCGAACTTGCGCGTGGAGATCGCGGCCGCACTACTGTGTCTTGGCGAGGACGCCGGCGCCTACCAGGTTCTCGTGCGTGAGGCCGGCCGTCCCGCCGCGACGCTTCGTACAAAAAAGCTTCTCGCTGGCGTTCTCGAAGCGCGCGGGCGTCGCTCCGAGGCGCTGGCGCTTTACGAGGACATCGCGGCGTCGCGAATCGACTACCCTGGCGTACAGGCGGCTCTCACGCGCCTCGCAAGGGTCGGTACCGCCGAACGCCGCTACGCTGAGCAAATCTGCCTTCACGAGGTGGATGGCGTGAGCGCCGTACGGCGTGCATTCGATGCCCATCTCGGTCGCGAAGTCGTCATCAAGCGGGGTTCTGGGTCGTGCTTTCGTGCTCGGATGGAGCGCGAGCTGGAGGTTTGCGAGCGCGCAGCGCACCCGGCGCTGGTCACCATTTTGGACGTCGATCCCCATGACCACCTCGTGGTCTACGAGTCACTCGAAGGGAGCCTTGCGAGCGACGAGCGAGCGCGGGCCTTCGCCCGCGACGCATTTCGTTGGTCGACGGTCGCGTACGCGCTGGCTGCGATGCACGAGGCGGGGCTTGTTCACGGTCGTATCACCCACGAACACGTGTTGTTCTCGAACACGCGGGGGCTCGTGCTCGGCGGCCTTGCGGGCGCAAGCGATGAGCTCGTCCGAGCTCCAGAGGATGTGGCCGCTCTGGCGACTTGCCTGAGGCGCCACGTTGTCGAACCCAACGAGGCGCAGCACCAGGTGCTGGAGGCTTGCACCGCCGTCGATCCTGCGTCCCGACCCGCCGCCAAGGCACTTGCGCGAGCGCTGCGAGACGGCTGAGGCGCGCGCTGACAGGGGCTGTGCTAGGGTCCGCCCCCATGGCGAAGGAGCGACCAGAACTGGGCAAACGACCTGATCCGAGCGAAGCACTGCAAAAGCTCGAGCAGCCCAAGGTTAAGGTAAAAGCTATCGCGACGATCGTAGTCGTGTTCGTCCTGCTTTGGGCCACGGCGATCGGACTCGAACCGTGGGCGGGCATCGCGCCGATCATCATCGTCGGTGTGCTGACCGTCGTGGCAGTCGGCTTCGCACTTTATCTCTGGCGGCTCACGCGCAAGTCGAGCGACGTGGTCAACCTGCTCAAGGGCGCCACCGATGCCGCGGGCCGCGAGGCTGCGCTCAGTCAACTTCGTGAAGAGCGTCTCGCGAAGGGTGGTGGCGGCGACGCGATGAAAGCGCTCGCCGAGGCGCAGCTGCTCGCACAGGAACAGCCCAGTGAGGCGATTCGCGTCTTGGAGCAAATCGACCTCAAAAAAGCACCCGCCATGGTGCAAGACGACATCCGCGCGAACCTCGCGCTGCTCTACCTGATGAACAATCGCCCGAAGGACGCCAAGCCACTCGTCGAAGAAATGCGCCTCGACCGCCAACAACAAGCCCAAGCAAAGGCGATGTATGCAGCGGTGATGGCCGAGACCTATGCGCGTACTGGCGCCCCGGAAGAAGCGCTCAAACTTCTTGAGACCTACGATCCAGATTCGGGCGACTACGGCGAGATGACGGGCATGCTCTACCGCGCGCAGGTCTACGCCTACTACGCAGCGAAAAAGCGTGGGCAGGCGAAAACGGCGATGCACCGCATGGCTCGACAAGATATCAACCTCGTCGCCGCGTTCGTCGTTAAAGGCCGCAATCCAGAGCTCAAGCAGATGGCCAAGCAGCTCCTTCAAAAGTCGGGCGCGATACCGAAACAAAAAATGCAGATCATGCGGTAGAAGCGAGTTCGCCGTGTCTGCTTCGAGTGTCGCCACCAGTCTTCTGTTGTGCTGTAGTCTTGGCGCATGTAGCGGCAACGCAGTGCAACGAGACGACAGCGCTGTCAGTGCAGACTCCGGGTCGAAGATGGATGCGACATGGCGCGAGCGCGACGGCTCCTCGCCGGATCCGTGGCCACCTGCCGAGATTCTCGCGGCACCAGACCCGTTAGCACAGGGCATCGGTTGGCGTTCGGCGCAGTGGAACGTATGCACAACCTCGATGGACGGCCGGCGGGTAGAGTGCCGGGCGCGGCTCTTTTCTGAGGACGAATCCCGCACGGCAGCTGAACTCGAGCGCGCAGCGATCGCGAAGCTCTTCCTCGAAGACAGCAATCTATACTCGTTTGCGTTGCAGGAAATCTGTGAGCAGGACGCGCGCTGGATCGCTGCCTTCGTCGCCAACGGGGGGCCGCCGCAAGACGGTTGGCGTCGCGATTTTTCGGGGCTTGAAAATGAGCGCATCCTCAAGCAAGCCCCCTACGCGTTTTTGCCATACTTCACACGTGAACTCTTGAGCGACCGCGATCTGGGTTGTGGCACTGGCGTTTCCACTGGCGTTGCCGTCATTGCCAAGCGCATTGCCGGTAGCTCGGGCTTCAAAGTCCGTGGGCTACAGAGCGATAGCTATGAGCAGCGCGAACACTCAGGGTTTACCCGGGCACACCTGACCAAGCCGGAAGTCTGTTCCTTCTATTTCGAAGCGCAGACGAGTTACGGTCCCATGGACGAGACGACGGGTCAGGACGAGGCAATTGCTGACTTTCGGTCAAAGGGGTGCCAATCGGAGGTGCCGGATACGTATCGCGGGCTCGCCTGTGTCCGAACTCGTTGGCGTGGTCCCGGGGACGGTGTGAGCTACCGGGTCAGCACGTGCGCGACGCACGCAGTGCATCGTGGCGCCAAGTCGTGGAGCGTGCGCAATCAACACATCGACGCAGCGGGACGAGAATCGCTTGTGTTTGCGGGAGGTGAAAACCAACGCGTGATCCTGTCGGGCGACTTCAACGTGGTGGCACGCCGCGGTGCGGACGATTCACTCGAGACCGCCGAGCAAGGACACACGACGATTCTCACAGCTGCGCGCCACGGCTTTTCGAAGACAACGGTTGGCGAACACGTGAGCTCGACAAATGTTGGAACGATTCGCACTGGAGCGCGGCCATGCAGCCGCGAGATCGACGGCATCTACGCCAAGAACGCTTGGTGGGCACAGAGCGCGTCGCCCAACCCCTCGCCCTGTCGTAACTATCCTGAGACTGAACCGTCGCTGACGACTCCCGACGTCAACCCATGGGAGTGGTCAGATCACGAAATGATGGTCACGCCGCTCATGTCACCCCACGGCGCGGGCGCGGCGGACTTCTAGTTCCCTGACCGATGGGGTTTGATCCAGAGCCGCACAGCAGCAGAGCGAAATCGTAGGAGAGAAAACGCAGGACCTGCAGCGTAGATTCAAGTTTGAACGACGACCGAGTTCGGTTTGCTGCGACGCGGATCGGTTCAAAATCTGTCTGTCAGGGAACTAGTTGTTTTTCGTGCGCAGGGCCGCTAGGGCTAGTGCGCATGGAGCAGTTTGAAAAGTGGCTTGAACTCGAGTTGTTGGGCAATCCTGTCAGTCGCTGGCTGATCGCGTTCGGCGTCGCGCTCGCGGTGGCGCTCGTGCTGCGGATCATCATCGGCGTGATTTTGGGGCGCCTCCAGAAACTTACGCACAAGACCCAGACGGGCATCGATGATGCGATTGTGGGCGCGCTCAAATCGACGCGCGCGTTTTTCTATCTGCTTATGGGGCTTTATTGCGGCAGCCTCGCACTCGACCTGCCCGATGAAGCGGACCGCATTCTGAGCATCGGCGCACGCTTGGTTCTGTTGATTCAGTTTGGCTTTTGGCTGTCTCACGCCATTACCGCGGTTGTCCGAGACATTAAGGCCGAAGACGATGACTCGGGTCGCAAGACGACCGCGACGGCGGTGGGCTTTATGGCGCGCATCATCATCTGGACGGTGGTGGTTCTTCTCGCGCTAGCGAATATGGGCGTCGAGATTAGCGCGCTCATCGCAGGTCTCGGGATCGGAGGCGTTGCGGCCGCGCTAGCGATTCAAAATGTGCTCGGTGACCTCATCGCCTCGCTCTCCATCTACTTCGATCGCCCGTTCGACCTCGGCGATTTCATCATCGTTGGAAGCGAGATGGGCACCGTCGAAAAGGTCGGCATGCGGACGACGCGCGTGGCTGGCCTCGGCGGCGAACAAATCATCATGGCCAACGCGGACCTCGAGCGTGCCCGTGTGCGTAACTTCAAGCGCATGGAAGAGCGACGCATCGTGTTCCGCGTGGGCATCGAGTACAACCTACCGTTCGAGAAGGTTCAAAAAGCGGCAGGTTTGCTCAAAGAAATCGTGGATAGCGTGGACGGCGTGCGCTTCGATCGTGCGCATTTTGCCGGATACGGCGACTCGGCGCTCGAACATGAGGTCGTGTATTACGTCGAGTCACCGGACTACATGGTTTACATGGACAAGCAGCACGAGATCAACCTCGCGATCTACAAGCGCTTCGAGGAAGCGGGACTCGGCTTTGCATTCCCGACACGCACAGTACATCTCATTGCCGAATCCCCCGATGCGAGCAAGCAGGCTGCAGAGCGAGAGCCTGCTGAACACGATATGTCGCCGCCTGAGTCTGGTGGCGGCTCAGCGAAGCAAAGCCCGAAGGCCGGCGAAGGCTAAGACGACGGCAGATGAGAATCAAAAGCGCGACCCGTGGCTGCGAAATGAAAAGCGCAGGTCGTTGTCTATGGGCGTTGTCGACCCTGCGGGCCGAGGCCCGCGGCTGCGCGTTTTTTCAGTAGGGCGTCCACCATATCGCTCGGGAGTTTGGGGGCGCCTCCAGCGATCGATGCGATGTGCGCAAGATGCTCGGCCAGCTCCATGCGAAGCAGGGCTTGCTCAACAGTGTCGCCCCAGGAAAGGACGCCGTTGCCCGCGATGAAGACCACGTCGAAGGCATCGAGATATGGCTGCAGCGCCTTTTCGGACGCTGCGCCGGGCATCGAGAGTGGCACGACGGGGACCTCGGCGCCGATCGAGACCACGGCCTCGGGCAAAAAGCTCGGCAGCGGGCTCGCGTTGCTGAGTCCGTAGGCGGTCCCGTAGGGGCAATGCGCGTGCACGACTGCAGATACATCGGGGCGCGCTTCGTAGATCGCCAAATGCAGCCCGATTTCGGAGAACACACGCGCGCGGCCGCGTACGACGCGCTTGCTCTCGTCGACGACGATGAGACCGTCCACCGTGATGTCGCGTTTCGAGCGACCCGTCGGCGTCGCCACGATGCGACCTGGCGCCGCTTTTGCGCTGACGTTGCCGTCATGGTTTGCGACCCATCCGCGCTCCCAAAGCACGTGGCTCGCATCGGTAACCTGTCGACGCAGTGCGTGTTCAGTCACCGCTCTACTCATGGCTCTTCACGGCTGCGCTTCTAAACGAACGATGTGC
>CAZAQV010000006.1:26770-102056 GCA_964487255.1 uncultured Polyangiales bacterium
CAGATAGCACATCGCGTTTCTCGGGCTTCGCACGTTCATCGCGGACTCATGGCTCTTCACGGCTGCGCTTCTAAACGAACGATGTGCCAGATAGCACATCGCGTTTCTCGGGCTTCGCACGTTCATCGCGGACTCATGGCTCGGGTTTCTCGGGCTTCGCACGTTCATCGCGGACTCATCGGGATATCGACGGCGTCGACGATGCCGACGATCACGGAGCGAATCGGCAACTTGCCATCGATGGTGCCGAGCAGTTGCCGACTGCCGTTGCCCTCTTGGTTGACGAGGACCTTGTCGCCGATGCCGGCCTGGACGTGGTCGACGGCGATGAACGGGTCACCCGCCGCTTTGTCGTCGGCGTCGAGGTTCTGGCAAAGCATGACCTTATGGCCACTGAAAGCGGGGTGCTTGACGCTGGCGACGACGTTGCCAATCACGCGGCAGAGCTTCATGGCAGCTCCTCGTGATCGATTTGCTGGACGTCATCGATGATGGCGACGACCGCAGCATCGACGGGCACAAAAGCGTACTCAAGCGCGTGTGACGCCTCGCGGGCACCCACCAGGTAGACGAAGTCGTCGGGGCCGGCCTGCACAACATCGACAGCGACTTCAACGCGCCCTTTAGGCTTTTGCGCCTTGTCGAGTGGCTGGACCATCAACAGCTTGACGCCGTCGAGTCCCTCGATTTTTCGATCGGCAACACATGTTCCCACCACGCGGCCCCAGTACATTCCGAGGCTATACCATGTTCTCGGAGCGCAGATCGAGGCCTACGTGGACGGTGGCTACCCGTTCGGTTCAACGGTATCGCCGGCTTCAGGGTCGATTTCTTCCTCTTCGACGGGTATCCACCAAGCATCGACCGGTTCTTCTTCGCTCGCTGTCGCTTGTGCATCACGCGGAGCGTCTCGAAGGACCCACCAAGGCGTGGTTGCCGTACCGTCGCCACTCTCCGTGAACACGATGTAGCGCGAGCGATTGCGTACCCACCAAGGCTGATTGCGGCGATTGTCGACGCCGTCGTCGATCGCGACGTTGCGACGAAGGTTGATGGTGAAGGTCGCCGCTTGGCGAGGCATCCGGAACTTCGGAAACTGAAGGGACTCGAGAATGGGGTCGACGCACGACACGAACGCGTTGCCGTTGGGGGCTGAAGTGTAGTCACGGCCAACGCCGTCCGACTCGATGATGAAGGTAAAGCGAACCCGTCCCAGCTGTTCGTTGCGGTTTAGCTCGTCACGAATGCACGGGCGCAACGCCTCGAGTTCTGCGACGAAGACACGGTTGATCTCATCTTGAGAGAGCTTGAGCGGCCTTTCGGCCACTTCCTGCTCCGCGGCCTCGCGCGCTGCAGCCTGCCGTGCGGCCTCTTCCTCTTTGGTGCGAGTCGCCAACGCTTTCGCTTCGAGACTAAACGGCTTCGCCATCGAAGCCTTGAGCTTCTTGAGCGTTCGCTTCTGGTCGATCCAGACCCGAAGCTGTTTGCGGCCGTCGGGCCCGCCGTGTTCAAAGATGCCTTCGGAGGCGCGCGCCAAGGCCGCGGGCTTCGCCTTGAAGGTCGAGTCTGCGTGGTAGAGCTGCACAAACTCAACCAGCGTCGGCACAACGGAGGCGTCTCCCAGTTTGACGACCGCGTCGACCACCAAAGGAAGCTCGTCGAACGGCGTCTCGTGATCGAGCATGTGACGCACAAGGCCGGGAAGGGCGTCTTTGTTTTGCTGCGCGACGAGCGGCGGAACCAGCAGTTTGAAAGGGGGCGCCTGGCTACCCTCGAGAAAGTCATAGTGCTGGTCGAGCGCGCGAACCAGATAATCGAACCCGCTCTGGCGCTCAAGCATCGCCTCTTCGAGTGTCAGGCGAAGGGCGCTCGGCATGGACTTTTGGACATAGAGGTCGATGAGGTCCCGGGTGATTTCCTCTTCGGGAAGGCGCGCGAGCTGTCGAATCGCGTATGCCCGCGAGGTGACCATCGTGTTGTCGGGGTCGAGCGCCAACTCATTGAGCGCCGTGCGAAGGTCGACAGGCGATTCGTCGACCTCGTCGGTGTCAAGCTGTCCTCCGGTGACGGCAACCGACGCAACTTCGCCATCGACGGCGAGCTTCTTTTCATAGAGCTTCGTTCCGCTAGCGCGTGAGAGCACGAGCGCTGTGCCGTCGTCCGTGATCGCGAGCAGCCCCTCTGGGTGAACTTCGCCACCGGCGACGGCTGAGTCGAGCATGATGGCCCAGAGCAGGTTCCCGTCTGTATCAAACGCATACACGTGGCGGTAGTACGTGTAGTAGAGGACGTCCCCGACCATGTTCACTGGGGCATCGGTGCGCGGCGCGCCCGGTTTTGTGTAGAAACGAATGCGGCTCCGGCCCGAGCGTGAGCCTGGGATCGGAAGGAACGCATCTTTTTCGATCTCGGCCGCCTTGGGCGCACCCTTGACCGGATTGTTAATCCAGACGCCGTCGGCTTTGCGACCCGTCGCGGCATTTTCCGTAAGGCGGTAGTACGTCGTGCCGCCGTAAAATACACCCGCGCTGGAGGCGCGCACCCAGTGGATCACGTCGTCTTTGGAACGAAGGCGGGCGACTTCATCGCCGGACTTTCGGTCCAGGATGGCCACACTCTGACGCTCCCAGGGCACGAACACATAGGGGCCCTGTGCGGCAGGTCGACCCGCGATGCCGGCGCCTTCGTGTGACCAACGCTCCGCGCCCGTCGAGGCATCGACCAAGCGCACGTACGATGCGCGCGTCGGTCCGCCAGCAGCGCCAACACTTGAGACCAGGATGATGTCATTGCCCACGCGGTCGGCGCCGAGAAACATCATGGTTTCGTTCTCAATGCGCCACAGCACGCGACCGTCTTGCTGGCTCACGGCGACGATCTCAGAGCCCTCTGCCGTCTGTGTGGAAGTCATCACAATGCCGTCGAGCAAGATGGGCGCGGTGTCGACACGCAGTGGTGTGCTCCACAGAACGCGCCCGGACGCCAGCTCGACCGCTTCGAGGCGGCTGGGCGGACTTCCGACGGCCATCACCGCAACGGCTGGCGTCGCCTCAAGCGTTGGCTCGCTGGGGGCCGGAAGTCTCTGCGTGACCTGGCGGATGGACGCGGCATTGTTGTCCGGGAACTGCGGGTCGAACGCCGGTGCCAAAGTATAGGTAAAGCAGCCACTGAGGAGAGGCAGAAGGCAGAGTACTGGAAGTAAGCGCGAAATCATGATTTGTCTCCAGATCCCTGCGGCTTAGTTTGAGGGCGCGGCTTCGCGTTCTTCATGTCGACCGGGATGCGCAAGATAACTTTCTCGACGTGCTTACGGTGTCTGTTGAAGCTTGCCTTGCTGGGCACCTCTTGCAGGTAACGCTGCAAGAAGCGTCGGACCATCGGGGAGGAAACCTCGCCGAGTAGGTCCACGAGCTTGTCCTTTTCTTTGAGCGGGATGTCTTTGCGCAGCAAAAACTCGCGGTAACCCGAGAGAAGTGTGCCGAGTGGACGCTTTTCGAGGTACTGGTTATAGCGATGGAGCGCTTTGACGTTGCCGATTTTTCCGATCGAGGTGGCAGCTTGCACGACACCGCGGTCGAAGGCGCGAAAGAGCGGCTCCAAGGATGCCTGGGCGCCGACTTCGCCGAGGGCTGTCGCACACATCGCCCGGATGCTGCGGTCGCTGTCGCTAAGGCCTCGTTCAAGGTGGCTGCGTACGGGCCCTTTGGTGGCGATCAGCGCCTTGTAGGCTTCGCGTCGCGCACTCTCGCGTCGGTGTCGCGTGAAGCGCGAAAGGACATCGATGCCGTCGGGGTGACCGAGCACGCCGATGACTTCGATAGCGCGGTCGGTTTGTGTGTCGGGGCGACCCGAAAGCAAGAACTCGGTAAGCGGCGGGATAATCTTCGGGCTACCGGTGGCGCCCAAGTCGTCGATGGCCGCCCGCACCGCCACTTCGTCTGACGCGCCAAGGCCCTCCGCAATCGCTGCGATATCGCCTTTGGCTTTGTCTTGTCCGTACACATGGTTCGGCGCTGCTCCAAGCAACACCATGGCACTGAAAACTTTCAGAAAACGCATTTCCGGCTTTGTGTAGCCCACATCGCCGTCCAGCGCCACGGCGCGCCGCCCTTTGCTTGGTCCGGATGTGCTACCCCTCAAACGTGGTCAGCAAGGGGCAGATCGGAAGTCTTTCTTGGAATCACGATGGCGTATTTTGGGGCCTTTCGCGGCTGTCCTGGGGCCGCATCGCGGAGGCGCGGGTGCTGCGTGAGCTGCGCTGGAAGCCAGGGGCCGCCGATCAGAGCCCTCCCTATGTCGCCCACGTCGTCGTCTTGCGGACGCACCCGAACGGAGAACTGGTCGAGCATCTAAGCGAAGTCGCGGACCCAGAACTATGGGATGCCCTCATTGCCGAGCTCAGAAGACGTCAAATCCCGACCGAGCTCAACTGGACCGAGGGCGCGCCCATGGTGACTTGGACGTCACGTTCACTTGTCGAAGCCCGAAAGGCCCTTGGTCCGTATCGAGAGGTGCTGGACGATGTATCTGTGTTAGACGCGCGGGTCATCCTGCCAGGACCGCAGGTCGGCAGTTCCCTCGGTCGAATCGTCGATTCCAAGGCTTCAAAGGTCACGTTGTCGATGGGTATCCTAGCGTGTGTCACCACCACCTCGATTGTGGGTGGCGTTTATGCAGTGATCGCGGCAGCTGCGAGTGTTCCGCTCGGCTTGATGATGGCGTCGCATTCAGTGCTTGCGCAACGTCGTGCGCTTCGGCGAGGCAAGCCTCGAATGGCCAGATTGCGACTCCGGCGTCATGAACTCGAGTGTTCTTTCTTTCGCGATCACAAGCATGAGGAGTGCGAAAAAACGATGTGGAAGATCGACGCGCGGAGCTACGATGGGATCACCCCCGTCGCTGGGGGACATGTGGCGTTCTGGTTCGGGCGCAATGCATGGCTCCTCATCAACGATTCGGACACCATCGCCGAACTCGTGGAGCGGCTACGCGATATCCGCGAAGCGCACGCGCAGTAGCGGCGAGTGTGGGCGCAGATGGTGGGTCGTGATAAGGAAATTCTCAGGTGTCTGAGGATCGTTCAAAGCTGACGTTGCGCGGTTACGCGCGGCATCTTCGCAAACGCGCTCGCCTGCTCGTCGTGGGCGGGCTGCTGGTCGCGCTCGTGCATATGTACCTCAAAACCGATGTCGTGGCGGGCGACGCCCTTCGCAATTCCCTCGCACACGCGCTGGAGGAACGTGGGCTCTATCTCGACGACGGCGCCTTTTGCTCGCCCGAGCGGTCTGCGTCAGCCCCGTTTCTTGGGGACGAGTTTTTCTTCATCGCAAGCAAGAGCGATGAACCGGGCGCCGCCAACGACGTGTACCGCGCGTTGGTGCGACACACCGGCGGCAGCGTGCTCGGCGTGCGCGCACTCCGCAATTTGACGATGAGCTCCAGCGCGTCGGAGGGCGGACTCGGCTGCAAGGGTCGTTGGGTCGCGTTTCAGTCCATCGTCGGCGGCCAGGTCGACGCCGTTGTGGCGCTCGACACACACGGTGAGGCGCGAAGCGTCACCGAAGGTTGGACGCTTCGAACCAAACTGCAGAACCGACTCACGAACTTCCAAGAAACAGGACACTTTGCAGGCTTTGGAAAAAACCGGTTCCGTCTCAAGCAACGGGCAGACGTTGAGAAGCTGAGCTGGAAAGACAACTCTTTAATCCTCGAACTCGACTCCGGTCGGGTCGTTTTGCGCGATGGCAACGTCACCGACGGACTCGAACTCGTCGAGCCGCTCGACGATGTTAAAGGTGCACCCGGAACCATCTCGTGGGTCGTCGACACGGTGCGAAAGATACCGTGGGTCGGCGCGGCACCCATCGAGTGGCTCGAGCATCGCGTGTTCACCGTCAAAGACTGGAGCGAGCGCGCATGGTTCAGCATGTTTGGTGACGAATCACAGACCGACGAAGAAGTTGCTGAAGAGATGGCGCTGCCCGACGATTCTCCTCGCGCAAAAGTCGAGCTGAGCGTGAAGGAAGTCAAACTCGGTTTTCCGCCGCCTCCTCTCGACATCATCATGAACCGCCCAGCCAAGGGCGAAGGCGAATGGCGCGCCGTCGAAGGTGACCCGTACTTGCGGAGCTACCCGGGTGCACCGACCGCGTTCTACCAGACGTTTCTGCGCGCGGACCCGGAGCGTGCATACACACGTGTCTATATGGTCGTGTGGGATCCCCGTCAGATTCAACTTCACATCATGACGGGGACGCGAGAGCCGCAAAGCGCGACCGGTGAGACCGGACCCGGCATGGCGCCGCGTGATCCAAAGACGCTCAAAAGGGTGGTTGCGGGGTTTAACGGCGGCTTCCAAGCGGGACACGGCGAGTTTGGTATGATGAGCGAGGGGCGCGTGTACCTCCCGCCCAAACCGTGGGCTGCGACGGTCGCCGTCGACAAGGAAGGGACCGTGCTAATGGGGTCGTGGTTTCCGCCCCCCGAGGGCAAACGCGTCTACGAAGAGTCATGGGCCGTCGCGCAAATCCCGGACGAAATTTACGAGATGCGTCAGAACCTCACCAGCGTCGTTGAGGACAGGCGTTTCAACCCCTGGGAGCGTTGGTGGTGGGGCGCGGCGCCCGTCAACGCCGATGAGCAAACATACATCGACCGAAGTGGTCTGTGTCTCACACAACAAGGGTTCTTGGTCTACTTCTGGGGTAAGTCGATGGGGCCTGAAGCGCTTGGCAAAGCGATGAGTGCTGCGCGCTGCGCACGCGGGATGCATCTCGACATGAACTCCTCGCACACAGGCTTTGAGTTTTACAATGTGCAGGAGCAGCCCTTCGAAAAGCCGCTCCCCCAAGAGCCGACGGAGGACGAATTTGATGGCACTGTGCCGCTCGCCCCCGAACTCTATTTGCGGGCACGGCGCGCCATTCGTACGATGAGCACCATGCGCTTTCCTCGCTACATCGGGCGTGATTCGCGCGACTTCTTCTACCTCACACAACGTCCGATCTTGCCCGGGCCGCCGCTTGCGTTTGAGAGCGAAATTGAAAGCGCGGGCATCTTCTCGTCCGCCGGATTACCGCACGACGGCTTCCCCTTCGCTTTCGCGCGCACGCGTCTCGGAAAAAGCAAAGACGATCTGGTGATCGCGGTACGCATCGACCCGAGTCGTCTTCGCTGGGGCGCCGCCTCTTCGGCACAGGCGGATTCGCAACAGGTCGACGCGGGCGTCGCCCCAGAGCGTCCGCTGGCGTACTTTGCGGGCCTACGGGCATCCGGGGCGTTGGCCTTGGCGCGCTTTGAAACACCGAAGCAAGATCGCTTCGAGATCGTGCGCTCGGATGCTGTTGGCTCCTCCAAAGGAGTCCGAGGTCTGCTGTGGGGCGAGCACGATCAGGGCGCGGCCGGCTCACCCAAACGCCTGCTCACCATCGATGAAGAGGGGTTTATTGTGTATCTCGAAGCTGTGGGGGCCCAGGCGGACCCTCGCCGCTGGCTCAAGGCGCTGGGCGCCGAAGACGCCCTGCGCCTCGGCGAAACCCGCCTCGTGCTCGAAGACGCGAGCGGAGCCCAGGCCACCGTCGATGGGTTTGAAGCCATGATCGTGCCAGAAACAAGCCTCGCGCTATTTCCCGAGCGCACCCCATTTACTGCGGTGCTCGCGCCAGACAATAAGCCGCGGCCGTATTGGCGGTGGGCCAAAATGCAGGACACGCGGGTGCGCTACTTCCGAGAAGGTCCGCCAAGATTTACCAAGCCAGAGGACGACGCAGGCGTCCCAGAGGAGTGAGAACGCCACCCTCAGCGCGAATTCACGCTCTCCCGGTCGCAATCTTGCCAATTTTCCCCAAGAAATCGCACAGTATGGGCTTGAAGGGTCCTCTATCCGGGATATACATCGGCCCACGAAGGCGCGACGAATGAAAATGCAGCCCATTCCGTTCGGCAAGTACCTCCTCCTTGACCGAGTCAACGTGGGGGGGATGGCCGAGGTCTTTAAAGCGAAGGCTTTCGGGGTGGAGGGGTTCGAGCGCCTGGTCGCGGTCAAGCGCATCCTTCCCAGCATCGCGGAGGATGAGGACTTCGTGACCATGTTTGTCGACGAGGCCAAAATCGCGGTGCAGCTGACGCATGCGAATATTGCCCAAATCTTCGACCTCGGCAAAGCGGACGACAGCTATTACATCGCGCTTGAGTACGTTCACGGCAAGGACTTGCGGACCATCTTCGAGCGCGCCCGGCGCCAAAGTCAGCCGATCCCCATGATGATGGCCTGTCATATCATGAGTGAGGTCTGCGAAGGTCTCGACTACGCGCACAACAAGCGTGGTTCGGCCGGCGAACCGCTCAACCTCGTCCACCGAGACGTATCGCCACAGAACATCCTCATCTCCTACGATGGCGAGGTTAAGCTCATCGACTTTGGCATTGCAAAAGCGGCGGGCAAGGCCGGCGTCACGCAAGCAGGCATGCTGAAGGGCAAGTTCGGCTACATGTCGCCTGAGCAGGTCAACGGTGTTCCGCTCGACCGTCGCTCCGATATCTTCACGGCAGGCATTGTGCTTTGGGAGCTTTTGGCGGGTGAGCGACTGTTCGTCGCAGAGACTGACTTTGCCACGCTCGACAAGGTCCGTACCGCCGACATCATGTCGCCCAGCACCTACAACGAAGACGTTCCTGAGGAGCTGGATCGCATTGTGCTCAAGGCGTTGTCGAAGGAAATGGACGGTCGCTACCAAACAGCGATGGCGCTGCACGACGACTTGATGGGCTTTTTGTACGGGCAAGAGCAGCGCTTTTCGCGCAACGACTTGAGTTCTTACATGCGCGATGTTTTTTCTGCTGAGCTGGCAAAGGAACTGCGCGCCGACGAAGCCCTGCGTCAGTTTGCGGGCTCAACGATTGTCGATCCCAAGACCCCTGCAAGTTTTTCATTTCCCGAAGGCCTCGAGGGGCGAACCCTCGAAGACCGCGCTATCGCAGTCGGCGTCGAGCGTCCGCCGACCGGTCCCAAGACGCTTGGTGATCCGGCTGCGCAAGAAGCTGTTCGGGCCAGCCGCGTTCCAGCGACGCCCCACTTGGGAGGCGTCACGCCACCGACCCCACCACCGCGAACGGCTCCGTTCGTGCGACCCGCGACCGGTGAGGGCATCGCCGTGAGCTGGGACGAAGAAGACGTCTCCACGGAAATCTTCGACAAGCCCGGCGAGATGAAAAAGATTCCGTCGGTCGTTCCTCCTCCCTCGAGTCCAAGCGTCGGTAACGCACACAGCTCGGCACCACGATACAATACCGCTCCTCCGCCTTCGTCAACGCCGCCTCCGTTGCCGTCAAGTTCGGTGCCTCCGCCGCTCTCCGGCTCAAACGTCGACACCGAGAACTACAGAACAGACATCTCGGCCTCAAGCAGCGTGCGGCCACCACGTACAACGCCCATGCGCTCCGCACCGCCGCCGTCTCGCTCGTCGCGATCCTCGGAGCCGTCCATCGCGGGACACGCCGGTGCGGTTGCCGTCGCCTCCACGAAGATGGCTGTTCCGGTCGGCGGAAACGACGAGAACCCTGAGACCATCATCACGGGCGGAGATTCGCAGGCCGTATCCAACCTCCCGACGCAAATCGGTGACGAGGCCAGCTTTCCATCTGCGCCGTCGAACCTACCCACGCAGATTGGAGACGAATCGAGCCTGCCGGACTCGCCCGCACTTCCACTTCGCCACGAACCGCCTGTGGTTTCGGTCTCGAGTCCTCCGCCCATCGCCATTCCTGCGACCGAGAGTCGTGCGCAAGACACCGCTGATGACGGGAGCAAGAAGAAGCTCCTACTGATCGCGGCGGCCGCGCTTGCGGCTGTCCTCGTTCTGGGCGTCATCGGCGTGTTGGTATTCGGGGGCTCATCGCCCGCGCAGCTTACGATTACGACCGAACCCGCAAAGGTTCAGCTTTTCGTGGACGGCAAACCGATCAGTGGCGAAAGCCCTTTTGTGGTGTCCGAACTCGACCCCGGCGCACACAGCGTCGAAATTCGGGCCAATGGCTTTGAGCAATACAATGACTCCGCAGAGCTAAGTGAGGGCGAGCAGCGTCCACTCAACGTCGTTCTTGAGCCCATCGTCCGTCTTGGAGGCTTTACCTTCAACACGTCGCCGCCCGGGGCGAAAGTCTACCTCGACGATGACCTCATCGGGACCACCCCGGTGTCCAAAGACAACCTTGAGCCGGGTGTCTACGTTCTTCGGGCCGAGCACGATGGCAACTTTCTGCCCTTCGAACGGACGGTTCCGATTCGAGAAGGTCAGCAGCGGCCACTGCCCACGGTCAACCTTCAACCCGACAAGGTCGTGGTGACCTTCACCTCCGATCCAGAGGGTGCGGACGTCACCTTGATCCAGGGCGACGTCAGAAAGTCTCTTGGTTCCACACCCGCGCGCGCAGAAATTCGCATGTCCGCGGGCGATTGGTCCGTCGAGATCAAAAAGCGCGGCTACGAACTCTGGACGCAGCCGCTCAGTTCGATCGGGGGCCAGGAGGAGTTCGAGGTCGACGCCGTCCTGACCCGCGAGGGCTCAGGCGGTTCGAGCGACTCGTCGCGTAGCCGCGACCGCGAGGCAGACCGCGACTCAAACCGGACGGCTTCGTCGAGCTCCTCTTCGCGTCGCACCAGCGGTTCGAGCGATAGGTCGGGGCGCGATTCGAACCGCAACACGTCATCATCAAGCTCCTCTTTGTCCTCATCCCGTCGCACCAGCAGTTCGAGCAGCAGCGGCTCGGCGGCCGCGGGCGGGGAGGGCGTGCTCGCCGTCAACAGCATCCCGTGGTCGCAGGTCTACGTCGATGGTCGGCTCATCGGTAACACGCCTCGTCCCAAGGTCCCTCTTAAGACAGGCCATCACACCGTGACGTTGGTGCGCACCGACCTCGACATCAAAAAGAAGCTCAGCATTACCATCAAAAAGGGCGAGACGACCAAGAAGATCGTCAAGCTCCTTGAGTGATCGGTCCAACCCGGTCGCTAGCCGCCCAGTTCAGGGCGGGTTTGGATGAAGCGAAGGATGTCCTCGAGCGGCGCACCACTGTTGCCCATGCGCGAGGTCGAGACAGTCGCCAAACAAGAAGCGAAGTAGATCGCCTCCTCCGGGCTGGCGCCCGCCGCGTGCGCGGCCGCTGTTCCTGCAAGAAACGCATCGCCAGCGCCGACCGCATCCTGACGCTCCGGGGTGAGGGCGGGTAAGTAGTTTGTGCGCAGACGGTCGCCGATTCGTTGCGACGAGAAATAGACAACGCCCCTACGCCCCAGCGTGACGGCAAGTCTGCGTGAACCCGTTTGCTCGAAGTAGCGCGAGGCAAGGTTGGAAAGTCCTGCTTCGCCGTCACCCAGCGAAAACCTCAGCTCATCCTCGGTCGGCGTGGCGAGCTCGGCATCACGAAACTTGAGAATATTGGTGTGGTTGTTTGAGGAGACATCCGCGAAGTACGGGGTCTCGGTGGTACGACAAGTATCTCGTATGGCCTCGGTCAGTGTCTCACCATACATGCCGTAGCCAAAGTCCGTTGCGACGAGCGCATCGGCTTCCTGCAGGCGTGCGCGAAGTGTGCTGACAACCTCTTCGGTCACCTGCAGCGATAGCGGTTGGGGCACGCCTCGGTCGACCTTGAAAACCTTCTGAAGACCGACGACGTACCGGGTCTTGGTGAACGATGAGCGATTCGGAACATCGACGCGATTCACCTCGATACCCAGTTTTTGTAGCGACTGCTCGGTGAAGCGTGCCATATCGTCGGCTTTGCCCGCGGTCAGGAACGCGACCTGTGCGCCCAGCGTGGCAAGTTGGCGTGCGATCAGCGCAGCCCCCCCGACGAAAAACTGATGGCTGATGGGCTGGACGGAGAGTATCGGGGCCTCGGAGGCGACGCGCGGAGCCTCGCACTCGACGTACTCGTCGACGATTGTGTCTCCCATGACCACAAAGCGCTTGCTCACAAGCTGTCGCACCAGCTCCTCGAGGCTCTCTCGGGTAATGCCATGCGTTCGGCAGTAGCGCGCGACTTTTTGCGCGTTCAGGTCGGGGAAGTCACGCGCGGCTGAGCCGAGTGCGGTCGACGAGAATACGACGTCGCCCGAACCCAAGACCACACGCCCACCAAAGCTCTCGACGAGCGACTTTTCTTTCGCGAAACGCGGGTCGGGCTTCGACTCGTACTCTTTGCCTTTAACGTAGATATCGGGCTTGATCGCCTCAAGGGCGGGCCCCGCCCAACTGTCAGGACTAAGCGCCACGTAATCCACACATTCAAGTTCCGCCAAGTTCTCAAGCCGCAAGTCTTCTGGAATGAACGGTCGCTGAACGCCTTTCATCACCACATCGTCACCACTGACGGTCACCACGAGCACGTCGCCGAGCGAGCGCGCGAAACGGAGGTATCGGATATGCCCCGGGTGAACAATGTCGAAACACCCATGGCACTGGACGACGGTCTTGCCCTGCGCTTTGAGCTCTTCGCAGCGGGTTTGAAGCGTGTCGAGGGGATGGATTTTTCTCTGGTAGATACTGGTCATCATACGGCGTCTTGGGTTGCGTCAGCGAGGGCGGAAATGACGTGCGCACGCTGCGCTTCGGTCATCTCGGGCGTCACAGGGAGGCTGAGGATTTCACCGACCACACGCTCTGTCACGGGCAAGGCATTGCGCTGCCCCGGCATTGCAAATGGTGGGTGTTGATGAATCGGTTTGGGATAATGAATCTTTGCGTCAACGCCAGAGCGTTGGAGCCGCGACAACACCTTGTCGCGCTCTCGAACACGAATTGCGTAGCAAGAATAAGCAGGCTGCGCGCCTTCGCAGGGCGTAAAATGCTGCACGCCGTCACGAAGCGCCTCGCGGTAGGCTGCGGCATGCGCGTTGCGCTGCGCGATCCATGTTGCCAGCGCCGGAAGTTTCGTCAGCAGGAGCGCGGCTTGAAGCGTGTCCATGCGGGCATTTTCGCCAACTTCAAGCAAGAGGTCGCGAGACTTGAGGCCGATGTTTCGCATGCGGCGGAGAAGCGCCGCCATCTCTTCATCGGCCGTGGTGAGAAAACCGGCATCCCCACACGCCGACAGCGTCTTGAGCGGGTGCAGTGAAAAACATCCGATGCCAAAGTTCCCGACATGTCTCCCTTCGAAACGCGCCCCGATGGCCTGCGCACAGTCCTCGACGAGACGTAAGTCATGCGTAGCGCAGAAGTCCGAGATGCGACGCATGTCACACGGTATGCCTCCGAGATGCACGACCAAGACCGCCTTGGTTCGGGGCGAGACGCCCTGCTCAAGGGCGTCTACGTCCATCAGCCCCGTTCGCGCATCGATGTCGACGAAAACCGGTGTTGCACCGACCAGTCGGATGGACGTCGCAGTCGCTACAAACGAGTGCGACACGGTCAGCACTTCGTCACCTTCGCCGATCTCGAGCGCGCGAAAGGCCAAGGTGAGCGCACTGGTCCCGGACGAGCACGAAACGACGTGCCGGGCCCCCGCGAAAACCGCCATTCGGCGCTCGAACTCCGTGACTTCCGGACCGAGAATAAACTGCCCATGTTCGAGCACGCGCGCCACCGCGGCCAGCATCTCTTCACGAAACGGCGCGTTGTGGGCGACCAGGTCGACGTATGGGACTTTCAAGGCTGCTCCCACGCACTTTTGTGCTCGAGCATCCACTTGACGTTGCGATAGCGCAGCTCCGTGGAGTCTGGCACCCGACCGTCGGTCAGGGCGGAAGCGACGTCTCGCGAAGCGTCCACAATGCCGAGGCGCGTTTCAAATCCAAGCTCTTCGCGGGCCCGGTCGGCGCACAGGTGGTAGGAGCGCGGGTCATT
This sequence comes from uncultured Polyangiales bacterium, assembly GCA_964487255.1. GTDB lineage: Bacteria > Myxococcota_A > Polyangia > Polyangiales > CAZAQV01 > CAZAQV01. Next base: position 40,618 of record CAZAQV010000006.1, read on the forward strand.
GCTTGGCTCAACCTCGATGGTGGCCTGGGGATTGGCGGCGGCTTGTACCTGCTTCGCGATGTCGAGAACGGTCGCATTCTCGTGCGACACGTTGAAGGCCTGACCTTGAATCGTGGCCGGCGGCGCACCCAGCAGCAACTCGTAAAAACGACACAGGTCATCGATGTGCACGTTAGGTCGCATTTGCGAACCACCAAAGACGCGTATCTTCGCGTTCTTGACGGCGTGTTCGGTCAGAATGTTGACCGTCAGGTCGAGGCGCAGTCTCGGCGAGTACCCACAGACCGTGGCTGCGCGTACGGAACACCCGACGAACTCCCCTCCCACAAGTTGATTGAGCACCGTCTCGCCACGCGCTTTGCACTTGGCGTAGATCGTGATTGGGTCAAGTTCGAGGTCCTCTGTCACATCAGGTTCTTCACGAACCCCGTACACGCTGGCCGACGATGCGTAGAGAAAACGACGAACGCCGCACTTCTTCGCTTGGGTCATCAAAGACTCCACCGCGTGGCCGTTAACGGCGACCGTCGCGTCTTCGTTTAGATCGGAGCATGGGTCGTTTGAGATTGCGGCCAAGTGGATCACGGCATCAAAGCCCTCAGCGAGCACGCGCTCAACCAGTCCCGCATCGCGAATGTCTCCGCGCACGAAGGTGAGCCGGTCGGTGTCTTGCGGGGCTTCGCGGTCAAACCAGAGGGCATCGAGAACCGTGACGTTGCGGCCAGACTCGAGCAGACGCGGCACCAGAACGGAACCGATGTAGCCCGCCCCGCCGGTCACCAGCACGCGTTCTGAGGTAGATGGGTTCTTGTCATCCACCGCACCAAGGTATCGGAATGAACATGCCGCGCGCAATGCGCACGCACACGTTCGAAAACAAGTTCACGGCGCCTCCGAAAAGCTGATAGGAAGGCTTCGTGCGGCGACTTGCCGAGAGAATCTGGCCGCTTCCCCCGCAGTTGAAGCACCTCCTCGCCTTGGGCGCTGCGGCGCACTGCATATGGCTGGTCGGCACGGTCGCCAAGTGGGTGGGCGTTGCGACCTGGGACCTGGGCTCGATCATCGGCCCGACCCGGAGCTATTCGACGCATCTGGCCCTCACCATGAGCTTCGGCACGATCGCGGTCGCCGCCGGGACCTATGGACTGCACGGACTTCTATCCGACCATTGGCAGCGGCTGAAACGGGCTCTCGGGCGCGTGGCCGTGCGCTACTGGCTGCTCGCCAGTTCGTTGGTAGCGCTCGTCGCCGCGGTGGCGATCCGAATCGAAATCTTGAGTTTCGCCGCGCTGGCGGACGATGAAGCCGCCTACCTGTTCTCGGCGGACGTTCTGAGGACCGGAAAACTGTACGCTTCCGCACCGCCGGACCCGCTTTTCTGGGAGCGCGCCTTTCTCATCATCGATGGCGACAAGTGGTACAGCCAGTACTTCTTGGGTTGGCCAGCGCTGCTCGCGCTCTTTAGGGCCATCGACCTGCACGATATCGCGAATGCTTTTTTCTTCGCCTTGACCATTCCGTTCTTCTTTCACGCAACGTTCGAAGCAACGCGCAGCAAGTACGCGGCATACACGGGAAGTTTGCTCTTGCTGAGCTCGCCGATGCTCCTCATCGGAAGCGCAACGCTCCTCAGCCATGCCTCGTGTTTGTTGCTGCTTACGGTCTTACTATGGCTGATCGCGCGCGAGCCCAGTGGCGCCAGGCAACGCGCCGCTCGGGCGGCGGCCGTAGCCGTCGTCTTTTGCGCGGCTTTTTTTGTAAGGCCGCAGACTGTGCTCGGTCTGGGCGGTGGTCTTCTCGTTTTCTGGCTCGCTTCGCTCTGGCCATGGAAGAAAAGGCGCGTCGAAGCGCTCTGCTTTGCCTTGCCTGCAGCGCTCGGGGCGGCTGCGTTTCTCTACGTCAACCAGCAACAGACCGGCGATGCGCTCGTGCCGGCCTACAACCGGCTATTGGATGTACTGGCGAGCAAAGACTTTCGTTTTGGCCACGTCGTTCCGAACTACGACATTACAAAAGCTGACCTCCAGTACGACGTCCTGCGCGGCTTTACGCTGGTTCCGATCGGCCTCTGGAGGTTTGCGTTTGCAACATTCGGGCTGCCGCTCTTGCTCGTGGTCATCCCGCTCGCACGCGGTCGCTGGGCGTGGGCCGCTTGGATCAGCATTGCCGGGTTCTATTCGCTTCAGTGGTTTGCCAACACCGCGGGTATCGACTCCTTTGGACCGGTACACCTTTACGAACTCGTGCTGCCGGTGTGCTTGCTGGTTGGCATCGGCTTGGACGCCGCCAAGAAGAAGCATGGCAACGTTGTGACATCGCTTTTTGTCGCGTGCGTTTTCGTCTCGTTCTTCACATACACGCTGAGCAGACTGGACAACACACACAACGTCGCCGATGGAGCGAACGATACACACAGCCGCATCCAGTCCTTCCTTTTACGCGAGGGGATCGAGCGCGCGGTGATGTTTAGCGCCGGCTCACATGCGTCGTTCTGCTCAAGCTACCCGGCGCGACATTTTGTCTTTTGGCCGCCCGCGAACCCGCCGGACCTCGATGGGCCTTTGCTTTGGGCGAACCACCTGACAACAGAGCGCGACCGCGAACTGATGGCGACGCGATTTCCCACACATCAGGGTTTCATTTACTTCTGGCAGAAGTGCGAGCTGCGAATTGTGCCACTGGACTCGGTCGACGCTCGAAGAGTTCCAGACGCTCCAGAAGTCACGCCTGGACCAGATTGGTTCCGCTAGACTCGTCCGTGCAGGCTACAGCATCGGTTTTTGGGCGCGGATCAGTACCGAACGCAGCGGATACGTCCAGCGTGGGATGCGAAGTCCAAGGCCGATCACGGGACGAATCCAGTCACCGGGCTTCGCGTCCGGGCTCTTCACGCGCTCGACGTCGATCGACCGAAAGCCCGCAGACCTGAGCGAGGAGCGGTAGAACTGCTCCGAGTGCATAATGACGAGCGGAATTCGCCGCAGAGCCAGCAAACGTGTCGTCACGGGCGACAGCAGACGCTCGGCTCCGTAAATCGGTCTCGAGACGAGAAAATCGCTAACCCAAAGCCAGCCGCCGGGTCGAAGTATTCGCCACGCTTCAGCAAGAGCCGTACAAACGTTGCGTCGCGAAGCCGAGAAACTTTGGTCCGTGATGTGATGGAGTACCAACGGAAACACGACGTGATCGTATGAACTTTGCGCAAAAGGCAGGTCCCGCGCATCGCCAACCACCTTCGAGAGCCCCTCGTGAGGCAGCTGCGCGAGCATTTCCGAAGAGGCATCGAGCACGGTCACCGCCACGCTCTTTTTGTCGAGAAATGCCCTCGAGCATTGTGACCAGATTCCGCCGACCGAAAGAATATCGCCCGTTATCGAAGACTCGAGCTCCGCAGCGATGCGGCGATTGAGCGTCGCCATGCCCGCAGGCGGACCGTGCGCGTACGCTGCAGCCTTGCGGTTGAAGAACTCGGCAACCGGGTTCGCGCTCATGCGCGCAGTATACAGCTTGATCTTTGTGTTTAGAACGGCTCTAGTTTCGCTCGTTGTGAGCGAGTCCCCCGTGAGTTCTCAAGGCGAACGCCTGGTGGTCATCATCCCGTGCCTCAACGAGCAAGGTCTCGTTGGAAAAACCGCACACGAGGTATTAACACATGCAAGAGGCATCGAGATGCCTGTGGAAATCGTGCTGATCGATGACGGCTCGACCGACGCGACCCGCGCAGAGATGGCTCGAGTCTGCCACGCCCACGAGAACTGCAGGATGATGGCGTACGACAAGAACCAAGGTCTCGGCGCCGTTGTCATGAAAGCCTACGACACCATCGCACCCGGCTCCTGGGTCACGGTCTTTCCGGGTGATAGCGAGTTCGTGTTCGGCGAGTCGATCGACAACCTACTTGCTGCGCGCCACGGCCACGACGTCGTTCTGGGCTATCTTTACAACCCCGTCATTCGTCCGCTAGGACGCCGCGTCGCATCGACCGCATTCTTGCGGCTTAGCAACGCTATCTACGGCTTTCGCTGGCGTTCCTTAAACGGCATGAAGCTCTACCGGGTCGATGTCTTTCGAGGGTTGAAGGTACGTTCCAAAGGGCACGCCTATGTCGCCGAAATGCTCGCCAAAGCACAGTTGCGGCGTCCTGAGCTGCGCATCACCGAAGCTCCATACATCGCGCGAGGACGAGCGACCGGTCAATCGCACGCGATTCGACCGAACTCCGTTCTGCAAGCATTGGTCGAAACGTATCGGGGCTCGGTGGACGTGGCGGCTTTTCGAGAGCGGGCCATTCGGGAGCAAGCCCAAGAGCACACGCAGGAGCAAGAGCACGCACTGCCGCGCACGAGCTTCTTTCCGCCAGAATCAGGTCACTGACGTTCGCGAAGTAATTTGCGGAAGGGCGGAAAACCGTCGTGTTCGCTCAAGCAATTGGCCCGACAGAGCTTTTGGTAGGCGACGGGATCGACGACCTTTTTGACGACCGAATAGGGTACCGTTCCTGTTGCAAGCTGCCCTTTGAATCGGCGAAGGCTCTCGCTGCCTCCGCCCAAATGCAAGGCCGAGGCGCCGAGTAAGTACGCATATTTTGTCGCTTCGTCAAAGAGCAGGTTGTTCGCACCGGCGGCAACAGGTCGAGCGGACGCACCCAGGTAATAGAAGACGACCTCGGCCGAACGCAGAAAAAGGCCGAACGACTCAGTTCGATGGTCACTTGTAACCGAAACGAGAAACGTATATTCGAGCGCACAAATGCGGCGAAGTGTGTCGTGGGAGAAGAAGTAATCAGGACTCGCATTCAGCCGTTGCATCGTGGCTGTATAGAGCTCGGCAAAACAACCGACAGTTTCCGTGCCTGCCTGCGCGCAAACCTTAGCATGAAGGCCGCTCTTTTTTGCTCGGCGAACGGCGCGACGGTGTCGACGGTGTTGTTTCTGGCGAACTTGTTCCAGGCTCCCTTCGAGACCGATGACAAAGTTGTCGGCGTGCCATTGCGCATCGTCTCGGGACTGTGAGGCGGCGAACGGATGGATGCGTGCAAACTCGCTGATCACAGCGTTGTCCTGGAGCCACTCGGAAAGCTCGGCTTCAAAGGCCTTCGTGGTCGCTTCGGGCTTGGACGCTTTGACCCACGGCCCCCCGAAGTCGTAGGGCGTGCGGGCTTCGTAGAGCCCTTTTCCGCCGCCTATCGTGTCGAGCGAGACGAGTAGCAGCACGTAGCAGGCTTCGCCGTCCTCGCCTCGATAGTGGAGCCCCACGGGACGCGTTTCCGCGCACTCTTCGTCTGCCCATATCTGGGCATATCGCAAGTCGGCGTAGCAGTCGTCGACACCAAGGCGCTCAAGAACAGCCGCCCAGCGACGCCATTCTGTCACCACTTCAATCATTGCTTCGCTCGCATTCGGAAAATGCCTTCAGCCAGACATCGTTCGCGGCATCGCTGCGCTCGCGACGGGTCAGCTGAAGCTGCTGTAAAGCCGACTCGTCCGTAACCGATGTCTGCGCGAACGAAGCGAGTTCACGCAAGACGGCCTGTGGCGCATCGACGAGCCCTTCGTACTCGACGACCGCTGTTCGTGATGGAGCAAGCGACGCGAAACTGTGTGAAAGGGACGCCTCGATCGCGCAGACCTGTCGTGCAATCTGCTGCTGCGGGCTCAGCGTGCACCACTCTCTGTACCCGCGTGGACGCGTGGCCCACCATAGCTCAGCGTCTCCATATCGCGCCTTGCGGGAGCGCAAGATCGACGCCGCGGTCTGTATTCGCTCGCGCTTGGTCCACACAAACCTCGATTCAGGCAAAAGCTTTGAAATCCACGAAACTTGAAAGGTAACGTGGTTGACGTTCTTGAAGACGAAAGGTCGACCCGCGTGAGCTGCCAACGCCCGCAAAGATTGCTGGATACGTACTGAGGACGCCGTCTCGATCTGCTCTGGTGTCAGCTCGTCGTCGCGTCCGAAGTCCGCATGGTAGTGCCAAAACCAAGAGAACTCGTGAGGCGCGGCAGCGCCGCTCGTGCCGCCCAAATCCGAGGGGTAACTTGTGGACATGAAGGGCTTGTCGCCGTGCAGAACAGAGCCCAGTAGCGGAGCTGCCCAAAATTTCGCCATCGCGTTGTTCACGAACCCGACCCGAAGGTGCTGCGCCATCAGCTGGTGGAGCAGGGTGGTTCCTGTTCGTGGTGCGCCAACAATGAACACCAGCGGGTAGTTGGCCGGCGAAGTACCCAAACAAAGCGCGATGTCGAGCGGCTCGGCCACGCGATTGAGCGCGTATCGAACGAGGTCGCGGGACAATGCGCGACGACTGCTTTTGGAACGCTGAGCGTTGTCCGCATAGACCGAGCGAAAGAAGTGATAGGACTTCATGGTCTAGGTGGGGCCGAGTCGCGCGATGGCGAGCAGGTTCGACGCCAACCCCAAAAAGTGGTGACGTTCGATCGTAACGCGGTGAGCAGACCCAACAAAACACGCCCGAAGTTCTGGAGCGGTGAGGAGGTTGAGGTTCTCTTCGCGTGCGAAAAAGTCAAAGCCAAGCCGGCGGTACACAGGGCGATAGACGCTTGCGGGCAGCCAGTGAAGGAGCGGCGTCACCGTGTGCAGTTCGACGGGATACCAGCGGTTTGGGGTCGTGAGAAATACGGCTTTGCCCAACCGCAGGACTTCCTGCACGAAAGCACGCTGCTTGTCTCGACTGCCAACGTGTTCCACCACGGCATTGCAGAACACTAAATCGAACGACTGGTCCTCAAAGGGAAGACGCGAATCGTCCCGCCTCGTCTGCACGAAGGTGCACTCGGGAAACAGCTTCGAAAAATCACGAGCGGGTTCGACCGCGACCGCCGTAACCCGGTTTGGGTAGGGGTAGCCGTTCTCGAAAAAGTAGTCCTTTCTCTCGCTAAGCGAGGTATTGACGCCCAGGTCGAGCACGCTCATCTCGGGGCGAGGTGGAAATGCCTCAAAGCAACGGTCGAGCATTTTGCGCTGCTCTCGGCGCAGGACCTTGCGGGTGAGCGACACTGGGACGGCCTTTTTTGTGTATTGCTCGCTGCGGTGCTCGTGACTCATGAATTGCCGCCCCATGGAGCTTGGCCCCGCGCCGTTCGGATTGCAATCCAAGTCGCCCCGATGAGCGTGGGCGGTGCGAAGGTCAGCGCGTGTGCCACGAGCGCGACCGCGAGCGAGCGCTGCTCGTCCAGACCCATCAGCGTGAGCGCGGAGACAAAGGCAAAGTGATACGTCCCTACGAAGGCCACAGAAGACGGCAGCATGGTTCCAAAAGCGAGAAAGCATAAGATCGTAATCGGCGCGCTCCAAGGCAGTTCGATGCCAAAGGCCGCGAGCCACAAGTACGTCGTCGCAATCGTGATCGACCAACGCAGGAGCGTCAGCGCTGCAACGCGAATGAAGGAACGCGCGCTAGAAAGCTCGCGAAGACCTTGCAGAAACGCCCCCGCATAGCCATCGATGCGTGCCGCCACGCCCTCGCCCAAAGGCCGCAGCAGCCAGCGTAGTAGACCGCGCAAGCGCGCTGGAAATAAGGCGCCAGCCGCAAGGCCGATGACCAGTGCGAGCGTGAGCGCTGCGCTGAGCGCGAGCTTCCAGCTGGAGCCGGTGTCCAAGACGTTCGCCGCGCCCACGGTGGCTAGACAAAGAAGGATCACCACCATGTCCAAGGTTCGCTCGGTGCCGACAATGCCCACCACCCGGCTTACCGCGAACGACCCCTGCTTCGCGACGTAGTCGATACGAAACAGCTCGCCGACGCGAAATGGCAAGATGGTGTTGCCAATAAATGCAAGGTAGTGCCCAAAGAGGTGCGAGATGAGCGAAATCGATCGCGGCTCTCCGCACAAGACGAGTGTGCGCGCCGCCTGGCACGTCATCGCGGCCACGCCGAGCGGCACGGTGAGGGCGAGGATGCCGACCCGCGCCGCACGGATGGCGTCGAGCGTGGACCGCCAATCGAGATCACCGAGCAGCGCATAAATCGCGGCGATCGATAGGACGGTTCCCAAAACGGCAGGCCATAGGCGCTTGTGTTTGCTGCTCATGGCTTCAGAAGATTTGCAGCGTCACTGGCGCTTCACCTGCGGAGAGCAGCGGTTCGCCTGCATGGTCGGCAACGATGGAGGCTACCGGGCGCGAGCCTGGATGCCATCGAGCGAGGTAGACGTTCCAGAAATCGAGTTTCTCGCGACGCGCTCTGAGAAATTGGCCATTCGCCGCGCGCAGGCTGGCGGTAAAGCCACCGTTGGAGAGGCGCTGCTTTTCAGGAACTGAAGCGGCATGCTGTACGATCAAGCGGTCGAAGTTGAAGGCATAGACGCCACCGCGATGCGCAGTCAGCCAGGCCCCGGCATGCAAGAATACGGGTACGGAGACCCTGTCAGACGCAATGTGGTAGCCGAAGTAATAGACGCGCGGCTGATCTGGGATGGCCTCGACGATCGGATCAAACTGCTCGGAAGTGTCGAGATCAAACATGCTGATGGTGATCGAGACGAGCAGCGCGCTTACAAAGCCAAGCGCCGCGACGACCAGCGCGTAGCGTCGTGACACGAAGTCCCTCGGAGCGGTGGCTGGAATGAGTAAGCAAAGCGCGAGGTAGGGGAAGCGCGTGGAGATCGATTGACCGTTCCAGCGAAACGGCAGCACGAAGTACGCCAGCAAAAACACCACCACCAGAACGAGCAGTCGGTTCGCCGGGGCAGCGAGCCAACGCACCAGCCGCAAGCCGCCTTCGTGCTCAATGCTTTGCTTCGAAAGCGCTTTGGCCGCGAGCAGGAGCACGAACGCCACGAGCGCCAATACCTCTTCGGAGTAACCCGGAGAGGTATTGACGCTGTACGAGTCGAAGCGAGAGAGCGCCTCGGTAAACGAGAGAAACTCAGGCGCTCCGCCGAACGCGGTAGCCTGCCGCTGGCCGCTCGAAAACCATAGCAGTGTCGGGAGGGCTGCGGGTGCACTCGCAAGCACGGGCGCAAACCGTGCCTTGGGTCGCTGCCGTGAGAACAACTGCAAGAATACGACGACCATCGGCGTCATCAAGCCGATCTGCGGGTGCGTGATTCCAGTCGCGACGGACACGAGAAGTAAACCAAGGAGCTGGCTTTTGTGGCTCTCCCTCTCATGAGAAATCGCAAATGCGAGCGCGCAAAGCAGACCAACCGTTGCCCAGCAATAGGCGACAAAGCCCATCGCAAGGTTGAAGTCATACACAAAACAAAACGAGAGCAGCGCCCATAGACCGTTCTTTTCTAGGGCCCGCAGCACAAACCCGATCGACAGCGGCAGCGCCACGCAATACGCCCCAATGACTAAGAAAAAAGCGGGGAGTGGGTCAAGTACCAATGAAAGAACGCGCGCCGCAAAGAAGATGCCCCAATAAGGAAGACCGTGCGGGGCCACCTCGTAATCGGGTTGATCTTCGAGCCACGCCCGAAACGCGGTGACGTGCACCGGTACATCGAGCATCGGAAGGTAGTCGGCCAACAAAATGGGCACAGCGATGAGAAGCCCAACGCCCAACGTCACGAGCCACCATCGCCGACCGAGGTCTTCCACGCAGGCATTTTGTATACGTGACAAACGCGCGTGTCGACACCTCTGCGCGTCCTTTCGCGATGCCAGTGTCTTTGGAGTCACATCCACGGGCAACTTCGAGTATCGTTGCGATGGTGTCTTGCAGCAGCGTGGTTGCACTTCGTGTTTCGCTTGGGCTCGCGGTCTTCGCGCTCGTTGTTACACTCCTTCACGCGCTGCTCTTTCTTGGGCGCGCTCACTCGATCGATGCGTTGCTCTACGCACAATCGCTTGAGGCAATCGCCTCGCACGAGATGGGCGCGGAGGCGCTCGGTCGTGCGCCTCTGGAGGTTCATGGACACCTGGTCTTGTACCTACTTGCTCCGCTTACGCACTGGCTTCATCCGACGTGGGTTTTGATCGGCGCCCAGGGCATCGCGCTTGGGACAACCTTTGGGCTACTGGCGAACAGTCGGCGCACACTCCTCGTGTCGCCGTTGCTGCTTGCATCACCGCTCGTCATCAATCCCTTCCTCTTCGATATCCGGCCCGGGTTGATCGGTGTTCCCTTTTTCTTCTATGCCTTGCAGCGCACCTATGTGCAGACCCACTCTCTGGGCGGACGCTCACTCCTCGCCTATGTGGCCGCCGCCCTCTGTCGAGAGGAGTTCGCATTGCTGGCAGCGCTGGCCGTGTGGATACTCGCGCCGCGGATGCCCTCGCGCCGCGACCGCATCAAGAGGTTGTTGCTCGCCTGTGTATTCGCGCTCTACTTCGTTGCCTACTACGCATTTACCCGAGTTGGGGGGCAGCACGATTCGCTCCTTTTGCACACGGCAGCGAGTGTTGGCTTCTCGCAGCTCATCGAATACAAAGCTCTACTCGTCGCCTCGTGGCTGCTCTCCGCTGGCGGACTCTGGCTGCTCGCGTCAAAGCGGCTCGTCGTCCTATGCGCTGCAGGGCTGTTCCCTGCATTTGTTTCGACTTGGATGATCGACAGCCAAGTAAGTTTTCACTATGGGATGTTCGCGATCGCGCCTGTCTTGCTCGCCACCCGGCAGGCTCTCACGCGGCTCCATATGTGGACGACTTGGAAAAAGCTTGCTCCGCTCGGCCTTTGTATTGCTGGCTTTCTAATCTTCTCCGCGCTCCCCGGAGGAGGCGCCTTCCGAGAAGAGCATTTCAATCTCTTGCGAGCACAAGTTTCGCCGCTAAAGGTGCATAAGCACCTGGCGCAAGAGCCCGCTGACAGGCCGCTCGTCGTACCCTTCGAATACGCCGCGCCACTTGCGGACCGATTGACGACGCAATCAACCTACGCATGGCGTAAAGCGGGCGCTCCGATCCTCTCGCCACCGCAACGATTTGTGATTCCGGCCCGCGAACTTGGCACGACCGAGCCCTACCTCGCGGCGCACGGCTTCCATGTCGAGAAGATGGGCTCTGGCGTCGCTTTTTTCTCGCGGTTCGCGCAGCGATGAGAGGGGTTTCGTCCAACACTTGGCGAAAAGCCCTTCTACTCGGTGGCTACGTAGGCGTGTGTTACTTCGCAGCGACATGCTTTCCGATGAACAATCCCGATACCTACGGGCACCTCGCGCAAGGAAGACAGATCGCCGAATTGGGGCATGTTCCAAAGAGTGACTCGTTTTCGTTCTGGGAAGGCGCGGCGGCAAAGGCATGGAACAACTACGAATGGCTATCGGATGTGCTCTTGTGGAACACGTTCGAGTTCGTCGGCGTCGGCGGGCTGGTCTTGGGCAAGTGCCTGGTCGCGGCACTCATCGGCATCTTGCTTTTCGGCTTCGCGCTCTCCCGTACGCCGTCCTCCATCCGGGCGCAGCAGTGGCTCGCTTCGTTCGTCGTGCTCGCGCTCTGCGTAGCCAGAGTCAGGCTCACGCTTCGCCCTCAGCTCGTGGGCTATCTCATCGTTCCGCTGCTCTTGTTCGCACTGCTGGCCCTCGAACGGCAACAGAAGAAGTCGCGCCGACTCGCTATCGTCCTGGGCGTATTGGCGATGCAGGTCGTTTGGGTGAATGCGCACGGCTCGCACCTGGTGGGTCTCGGCATCGTGGCCTGTTTGACGGCGGCCACGGCCCTCAAAGAAGGCGTGCGAAGCGCGCACCTTCGTTGGCTGCTCGCGCTACTCGTCGGGCAAGTCGTTGTGAGCGGCATTTCGCCCTTCGGTTATGCGATTTTTGTCGATGCGATCGAGCACGTCGTGCGCCCCGAGTACCGTTCGCTGGTCAGCGAGTGGGGCGGTTGGAACGAGCAGACGCCGCTCATCTACACGATCGTGTGGCTTGCGTGCTGCATCGTGACAGCGGTTTGCGCACGGACCATGGCAACGGGCGATAGTCTCTCGTTGGCGGGGCTCTTCGTCTTGGTTGGCTTTGCGTGGCTGTCCTACCGCTCGGTGCGTTTCACCGTTCTCTTTGCCTTTTTCACCGCCGCACTCGCTGCGCCATCCCTGGTTCGTCTGCTCGCCGAGTCTCTGTCCGACAGAGTGGATAGATGGGGAAGCCTGGCAGCGTTGTGGCTCGCACCCGCCGCCGTCTATGTCACCACAAGCTTGCCGCAATCGATGGAGCCCGGCTTTTCGGAGTCGCATCTTTACAACCCGTACACTTGCACGCGGTGGCTTGCAGACAAGTTGCCAGACGCGCGTGTCTATTCCACGATGGCGGACGGCTGGTACACGCTCTACGCCGCGCCCCATGCCAAAGTCGTGCTCGATGGACGGGTTCCTTTCTACGGTATCGAGCACGTCAACCGCGTGGCCAAGTCTATGATCGGCGAGCGTCCGTTGCGGCCAGACATCGAGAGCGTGGGCGCCAACGCGTTACTGATTCGCATGGCTTCTGGCCGCTTTCAGCCCGCGGTCACCGAAGCTGCGAGCTGGAGCGACTGGGGGCTCGCGTGTGTGGAGAACCGTCACGCGCTCTTTGTTCGACGTGACGCTGGCCCCAGCGTCTTTTTCGACGCCTTACCACCACGCTACGACCCGCTCCAGCTTTGGACCTCCGTAGACGAACTGGGCCCTGATGCGGTCTCGCAGGAGATCGGGCGCGTGCCCGATAGCGGTAGCGCGAGAGGTTACCGGGCGTGGGCCGAGGCCACGCTCAAACTCAGCTCCTTTGCTCAACCGGGCGAGTATGCGTCGCTGCGTGTCGCGAAGGACGCAGCCGACAAGCACGTGCTTCAGAACGCCGTGCAAGAGCTGTCGCATGCTCGCCACACCTTGCCGGGATTACCCGTGATTGAGCTGCAGCTCGCGGCGTCGCATTCAGCGCTTTGTCGAGGCGAGAGCGCCAAGCAGGTGCTTGACGGTATGGGTAGTGCTGAGTCCGCGCGCGAGGCGCTTTTGCTGCGCAATGCGCTACTCGTGCGTGCAGGACGCCGTGCCGAGGCTGGGCCATTTTTAGAAGCGGCCGCAGCCGACGCCCGCGCCATGGAGGACCCTTGGGTCAGGCGCCTTGTTCAAGGCGAAGAGGACGGACTGTGCGCAGCGACATCGACGCGACCGTGATGGGTCCTCGGATACACCTGCTCGAAGAGCAGGAGCGGCATATACGGCGCCATGCGCTGGTGACGGCGATGTAGTTGTTCTGTCTCGGCCCGCAACGCCTCGACGAAGGTCTTGCCTCGAAGCTCGCTGATTTGCTGCGCGAGCTGGCGCTTGAGCTCGGCGTCCGAAGTGGTCAGATAAATTTCCTCAAGGTGCGCGAGTGCGCGGTCCATCTGCCCCAAGGCCTGAAGTTGCTTGGTGGTCGTGAGCGCAAGCCACGGCGGCCCAGCGCCCAAACGGGCCGCTTTTTCGAGGTAGCGCGCAGCCGTTTCGCGGAAGCGACGCTTTTCGCCTGGATCATCGAGGTACGGAACGAGTTCGAACAAAATGGTCGAGCCTGCCTCCCACGCCATCTCTCCACTATCCGGGAAGCGCGCTGCGCCCATTTCTGCGTATTCGGCCGCGCGCCGCAGATCTTCGACCGTGGTCTGCGTCTTGTAGATGCCCGCAGTGGTCGCCCAACGGTACACACGGAAAAAGTATGGATCGAGCGCAAGCATCGAGTCCACGTAACGGAACACGTGTGCGACCCCGGTCTTGTGGCCGAGCGCCTCACCAAAGTAGACGAGCCCTTTGATCCACATCAGGTCTGCGAGCGCTTCGTCGTAGCCGAAGGAAAGCACCGGCAGCCACTCGGGGGGTGGCGCGTAGAACAGGTCTTCAAAGCGCTGATTCGCGAGCGATCGCTGCTGGGCGACCTCTCGCTGCTGATCGCCGAAATAGGCCGCGCTGACCAGGAGCGCCGCAAGCAAGACCCGTTGCACCACGTCTAACTTCTATCAAAAAAACAGTGCATAAAGAAAAACGCCCCGCGAAAATCGCGAGGCGCCTTCTCAACAGTTGCCGAGCTTGCTTACTCGAGCTCGTTCTGGATGTCGAAGCTGGGTGAACGGGTCAGCTCAGACTGGGCGTTCAGACCAACTTCCATCGAGAAGGTGCTGAGCGTGTTGTCGTCGTCGAGATCTGCGTGCGCCGACAACCGGTACACGACGCCGCCAGTTCCGCCAAGAGCAGCGGTATTCACGCCGCAGGTAAGGTCGTTGACGTTCTCAAGTCCGTACTGGAAGTAATGGGGGTCACTAATCGAGAAACCGAGTGCCGCGAACGACGGAGCGGTCGACCAGTTGGTGTTCGAATACTTCTGATCCGTCGGATTGGCTGCCGGAAAGACTGCTTGGTCCGAAACGGTGCAGAAGCCCGTCACGGTCGCACCGATGGTACCACCGCCGCGCTCTTGGCTGTAGTAAGTCGCCGCGTTCGTGTAGAGGCCCTTGAGCTGGTTGGTGGCTTCGGACGTCTTGGAGCGCTTGACGTAGTTGAGGAACTGCGGCAGCGCGATGGCGGCCAGAATTCCGATAATGGCGACGACGATCATCAGCTCGATGAGCGTGAAGCCGTCTTTCTTGCGAAGTAGTTTCTTCATGTTGTTTCTTTTCCCTTCCTAAAGGCGTGATGCCAAAATTCTGACAAGAAGCTGTAGCGAAGTTCGTGCCAAACTCGCCGCGGCTGCATTCGAGCAAAAAGCACGCATTTGGTCCAGTCTTTGGTCACCCCAAGGTGACGAAGTCAGTCACCTCCACAAGGACGGGTGCCGCTCAGCGTCACGTTTATCGCACCTCACCATACAGTCCGCGGCTCGGGAACATCAGTTTTCGTGAGCTCCGCCTGCAGGCTCGCCCAGTGGCTTTCGAGATCAGGACGCTCTTTTCGCGCCCGGGCAAGCGCTTCGCGAGCACGCTCGGGCAGCCGATCGGCGATCTCGACCTGCACGACAGCGTTCAAAAGTGGGGGCGATGCCCCCTGCGCACGCCATAAGGAAAGGTACGCCTCGCGCGCTGCGCGCAGATCGGCGACCGCGAGTGGCTCATAGATCTTGGCCAGGGCTTGCTCTTGCGCCGAGAGCGTGGGGATCGCTTGATGCAGCGCATATGCACGCTCAAAAAGACGCCTCGCATCCGCCACGCGTGAGTCGCCGGGTAGTTTGGCTTCCGCCGCGTCCAAGGCCTGGCGAGCCGCTTGCCATTGCCCCTTCTTCGCCAGCAGGATCGCAGAGTCCGCGCGAAGCTGTCCGTCGTTGGGAGAAATCGAGATTGCCTTGCCCAGCAGGCGCTCCGCTTCATCGAAGCGTCCAGTTCGCGCTGCGACCGCGGCATAAGGCTGCAAGAACCCAGCCACATCCTTAAGCATCGTCTGCTGTAGCTTCTTCGAGAGCCCCGCTTGAAGTTGCATCGACGGGTGACGCAGCTCAAGTTGACCATCTTCTTCGAGGCTCTTGTAGCCGCGATAAAGCTGGCCGAGAGACTTTTGGTCAAGGTCCGCCGTTTCGCGTGCGAGCAACCGCATGGCGCCAAGCGCGAACTTAAGCGCAGTTTCGTAGCGCCCCTCGGACACGGCTTGTCGTTGCCCGGCGAGCAGGATTTCACGAGCCTCTGCGTCGCGCTTGTGCGCGGCAACGAGATACATCGCGTACATGTTCTTCGGGTCTCGCTTGAGCGAGCTTTTACGCAGCTTTGTGTCACTGGAAAACGTATCGGTGTGTCGGATGCTCACGACGCCAAACGCCAAGAGGACCGCGGTCGCAGTGCCCGCGACAGCCCACTTGCTGTGTTTCCACGAGATGCGGTTCAAGGCTTCGAGGGCCGGCAGTAGAATCAACGAAAGTCCCAGAAGCGGCAGATACAAAAATCGGTCAGCGGTGAGGCTCTCGGTATCCAGTCGTACGAGGTTCGACACTGGCAACAAAAAGAGCGTGAACAAGAAGAGCCCCAAAAAGACTGTGGGATAGCGCGGCGGCTTGCGCAGGTTACGAAGCGCGAGCGCGACCACCGCGAGCACGAAGAGCGCGCCAAACACCACACTCCAGGTGTCAAAGACAGGGATGTGTCCCGGTTCGTAGTGGCGGTAGCTCGGCTGAATCGCCGGGTCCCAGAACACGAGCGTCTGGCGTAAGTAATGCCCGTAGGTTGACGCTACGGCCCAAAGCCCGTGCACGTCGCTCGGCAGTCTTTCCGCGAGCGAACCGCCAGAACCCGAGAGCGCAACAAAGCGAAACGTAAACGCGATGGCGCAGCCGACAGCGAGCGCGGCATAGTCCCGCACATTGTTGCGTAGGTTTGACGCGGTGTAGTCCTCGGCCAGAAGCCAGCCCAGGACGACGAGCGCCGTCTCTTTGGAGAGCAAAGCCAACGCAAAGAAGAGCGTCAACGCCGCCCAACGAACAGCCCCAATCGCGCGTTGGCGGACGATGAGGATGAGCAACACGAAAAAGCCCATCCACACGTCCGTCGAGCCCGAAACCCACGCCACCGACTCGACCTTGCTCGGGTGGATGGCGAAGACCAGCGTTGCCATTGCAACAAGGGCCGGGCTCGGGCTCAGCCTTCTTGCTGAGAGCCACAGATAAAGCATCCAGGTCGTGGCCAAATGTACCAGCACACTCAGCGCGTGATAGGGCATGGGTAAATCGCCGAACGTGCGAAAGAGCACTGCGTAGCAAAACGTAATCCAAGGACGATAGACGTCGGCGTAGAGCGGGTTAAGCGAACTATCGGAGACGCCTGAGGCGTCCCAGAGTCGCAAGAACCACACCTCCCAAAGCGGTTTCGACTGCACGTTGGCGTTGCGCAAGATGAGCAAGTTGTCATCCCACACAAAGCCGTTGGCGAGGCTAGGCAAGAACACAATAAACGTCACCAGAACCGTGAACGCACCGAATAAGATGGTCTTGCGCTGTTCGGCTTCCACTCTGGGCCACTTCTACCGCGCGCTTGCCGCGTGTCGCAACTTCGACGAAGTGCTTTGACGGACTTGTGTCTTCGGCGCAATCATGCGCCATGCAGCCGGGCACCGATGCGGACCCACTACTGCTCGTCATTCCCGCGTACGACGAGAAGCGCGTCCTCGCGCTCGAACAGGGGCCGCAGCCGGGCCGGGTGGTGCTGGTGGTCAATGAACCGCAGGGCAAGCCCTCGGAGGGCAACCGCGATCTGATCGCGCGATACAGCGGTCGTTCGGACGTGCACGTTCTCGACTTGACCGGCGCAGACGCGCTTGCCGGCGGCGTGGGCGAGGCCAGGGCGCGCGGTTTTGCGCAAGTGATGGAGGGGCTTTCGAGCGAGCAGCTGCGGGACACTTGGATTCGCACGACAGATGCTGACGTTGAACTTCCCAGCGACTATTGGAATCGCCTTGAGGCTCCGAAGGGAACGGCAGCCTGCATCTACCCGTTCACGCACGACGCGCCTAGCCTCGAACTCCAACCCCACGTCGATGCCTATGAGGCTTCGCTTCGCTACTATGTACTCGGTCTGGCTTACGCGGGTTCTCCGTACGCCTTTCACACCGTGGGCAGCACGCTCGCGATTCGGACTGAGTCGTACGCCCAGGTTCGCGGCTTTCCGAAACGTCAGGCCGGTGAAGATTTCTATCTGCTCAACAAGCTTGCGAAAGTGGGTGTCATCGAACGGCTGGATCGCGAACCGCTTCGCCTCAGCGGTCGCGCTTCACATCGTGTGCCGTTCGGAACCGGCCCGTCGGTCGCAACTTCGCTTCGCGATTGCTCGGACCCATGGAAACGCGCGGCGTATCACCCCATCGTGTTCTCGGTCTTGCGCGCGTTGCTGTCCGACATGGCGGAGCTGGTCGAGCGACGTGAGCAAGATCGAGACGTCGTCGGGGCGAAGCTTAGGCAAGCGGTCGCTCGAGAAAACGAGCGCGTAGCCACCGTTGTCGTGGCTCGCCTTGGCAGCGACGGCACGCTCGATGCCATCGTGCGCGCGTCTCGTGAGCGCAACCGCGGCGCGGATCGCTTGCGTGCCGTGCATACCCATTTTGATGCCTTCCGAACGCTCAAACTCATCCACGCCCTGCGGGACCAAGCTCTGGGAACACTCCCGCTCATCGATGCCTTGCAAAGCGCAGCCTTTCTCAAGGCTCCCATCTCGACCGTGAAGCTGCACGACAACGTGTGGCTGCGCGAAGCAGAAGCCGCGTTGCCCAAGCGAACTGGCGTCGTCTCGTGCGCAAAGAGCGCACGCTCTCACGTCCAGTGGTCTTGAAATCACAGGATTTATGGGGGGGGGGAGCGGCTTGTAAATTCAATTTACAAAACGTCACTAAACGACAGAGTGGTGTCGGATGTTAGAAGTAACTAGATGCAGTATACTTAAGTTATGAGTGAGTCTTTTGCTACGCGACTGCCGCCCGATTTGATTAAGGCCCTTCACGAAACTTGCGAACGCTTTGGCTTGCGTAAGAATTTTGTCGTGGAGCAGGCATTGCGCGAAAAGCTCGAAGACCTAGTCGATGCGTTCGAGTTGGAAGAGGCACGCAAGTCGGCCGTTTCTTTTACGGCTTGGGATGAGGTCGAGCAGCTTATCGACGATAAGACGTCTTAGACCGATCTGTGGTCCAAAAAAAAGAGAAATATAAGATTGAAGTCGAGGATCGGGCTATCAAATCGATCCTGAAGCTTCCGAAAACAGTTCTTCCGCGTGTTCGGAAAGCCATCGCCTCGCTCGCTGAGGAACCGCGTCCACCCGGCGCGAAGAAACTGACGGCCAGGGAGGGTCACCGAATTCGTGTTGGAGATTACCGCGTTCTTTATGAGATCGAGGACGACAAGCGTCGTGTGCGTATTTTTAAGCTCGCGCATCGAAAGGACATCTATCGATGATGTGTGTTTTCCCTATCTGACACGCACGAGAGGCATGGTGCGAGGCAGTCGTGAATGACGAGCGAGAGATCGAGCGCGATGCGGTTGCTTTTGATGGCACGAGCATCGCCGCCTTTGCGGTGTTCTTGCTGCTCTTCGGCGTACTCTGCTTTCATGTTTGGGCGTACACCGTCGACGATGCCTTCATCGTGGCACGCTACGCACGGCGACTGCTCCATGGCCAGGGCTACACCTTCTCCGATGGCCCCGCGACCGATGGTGTGACGGGGCCGCTCTGGCTCCTGCCGGCCTTGGCGGGCCAGCTACTCGGCTTCGAGGTCGCGGTTCAGAAACTGCTCTCGTGCCTGGGTGTCGCGCTCGGCGCGGCGCTACTCTTCTTCAGCCTGGACGATACCCGGGCTCGCGCGTTCTTCCTTGCCTTCTGCCTCGTGCAATCGAACCTCGTCGTGTGGGGAGTCGCCGGTCTCGACACGGGCCTGGCGACGGCGCTGGCGAGCTACCTCTGGCTGTGCGCGTCAACCTCGGCAAGGCCGACGAACGTTCCGTTCCGTCCGCACACGTTCCTCGCCTGCGCCGCACTGCTGAGCACACTGCGACCGGAGTCGCTACCCTTCGCCGTGTGCGCGTGCGCGATGGTGGTGCGAACGGACGGCTGGTCGCGGATACTGCGTTGGGCAGCTGTGCCGGTCGGGGCGTTTCTGCTGCTTTGCTTAATCCGGCTAGCCAGTTTCGGTCATGCGCTACCGCTCAGTTATTACGCGAAGCGCGGAAGCTTAGACCTCATCTACGTGCTCTTTGGGCTGTTCATTGCGACCGGCATACTTCCACTCGCCATCGCCGCGTGGCACGCGCGCGAACGAGGGCAGAGCGAGGTGCTGAGCGGCTTACTCTTGGCCACGGTTTGGACGCTGAGCATCGCCTGGGCTGGCGGCGACTGGATGCCCGGATTTCGTCTTCTTGTGCCCATCATCCCTGGACTCGGCTGGCTCATCGCCAAAACCTTTCCTTCCGCCAAGCTCAGCCTGCGCGTCTCGCTCGGCATGTTCTTGCTATTGCCAGCACTCGACACGTTCGTGCAGCTACCGCGCGCGGTCGAGGCGGGGCAGCGCCGCGTCGAGCAGGGCAGCGCGCTCGTTCGCGCCGTCCAAGAAAGCGCCCAAAGCGGCACGGTTGCGCTCGTCGACATCGGACTCGTCGGGCTTCGCAGCGGGCTCGATGTGCTCGACCTGGGAGGTGTGACCGACCCGCGTGTCGGAAAAGCACCCGGAGGATACCTCGCCAAGCAAGTCGACATCGGACTCCTCGAGAGCGTTCGCCCTGCGCTGATCGTACTTCACTCCGCCTCTCCGATCACGCTCGGAGAGCACACGTCCTGGCCACCACTCTTCGGCTACCCCATCGAAAACTGGCTCTACACCCAACCCTGGACGCGCGCCAACTACCAGCCCGTCCAGGTCGTCCATTACGCACCCGGCTATGACTATTTGCTACTCAAGAGGCTTTCCGCTGCGGATGCGAAAATATCGGCAAGCTCACCGTAGAGCGCTGCGCCTTCTTCCGCTGTGGCGTCTGCGGGCCAGCCAAAATAGGCCTCTGGTCCGCCAGCTTCAGAGAACGAGGCCTTGCCTTCAGCAATCGCGACCGAGAGCGAGTTTGGGTTCTCTTTGAGATCACGCGCCACGTCCATACGCACGGCGTCGGGCTCGGCGGCGAGCACGAGGCTCGTCTCGAACTTTCCGGCGTGACAAGCGCCGGTCTTAAACTCATCGCCCAGACGTGCAACATGTTTACGTCGAACGATATTCGGGAATGCGACGGGACGACCGGCCTCTAAGGAGCGCTCGGAAACGCGTTGCAGAACGGCAAGGTGCCCCGGGTCAAGATGCGCAGTGCACAGCACCAGCGCCTTGAAACCACCGGCGAATGCGCTGCGGACCACTTCGAGAAGCCACGCTTCGGCGGCCTCACTTCCAACCGTAAGCGTGCCCGAAAAAGCAGCAGCAAAGTCGGTCACCGCATAGCTGATTGTCGGCAGCACGAGCGCAGGGTGCCCTCGTTCTTCGAGCAGCTGCGCAGCGCGAAGAGCCGCGTGCTCGGCGATGACCACGTCGGTCTTGAGCGCGAGGTGCGGGCCGTGTGCCTCGGTAGAACCGCACGGCAGTAGTGCCAGGGCCCCCCGCTCGAGCACGGCACGAGCCTCGGTGTAGGTCAGGTTGGCGAGTGACAACTGTGGACTGTCCAGCGCTGACAATTTTCGATCGGCGCACATGAGCTACTGCAAGGACCTGCGCATGATCTTTCCGCGGTCGTTGCGCGGCAGGCGCTCGATGAACGCAACCTCGCGGGGAAACTTGTACTTGGTCAGGCGCGAGCGAACGTACTCTTGCAGGTCAAGGACAAGTGCGTCATCCCCGAAGCCGCTGCGAAGCACAACGAAGGCCTTGGGGATCGTAAGGCCCTGGCTGTCCGGGACACCGACGACGGCGCACTCTTTAACGTGCGGATGCGTGGCCAAGCAGTCCTCGATCTCGAGCGGCGAGACAAACATGCCGCGTACTTTCAGCAAGTCGTCCGCGCGCCCTGCGTAATAATAGTAGCCGTCCTCGTCTTGGCGGAACATGTCGGCGGTCACGGTCCACTCTCCGCGAAAAACGTCGTGGCTCTTCTTTTGGTCGCCCCAATAGCAAAGCGCAGAGGAGTCGCCCTTGACCCAGAGGCGTCCGATCTCGCCCTGGTCGACGTCTTCGCCGTCCGGACCGACAATCCGTGTTTCGTATCCCGGCACCAACTTGCCGAGCGAGCCGAGTTTGACGTCGCCAAGCCGATTGCTGATGTAGATGTGGAACATCTCGGCCGACCCGATGCCGTCGAGGATTTCAGCCGACGGCCAACGCGCCTTCCAGCGCTCGTAGAGCTCGGCAGGCAGGGCCTCGCCGGCGGAGAGACAGATGCGAACACTTGAGAGGTCCGCTTGGCGCTCGGAATCGACCATCTGACGAATCATCGCTGGCACATTCGTAAGCACGGTGACCTTGTGCTTTTCGATGTGGTCGAAGAGAACGTCCGGCGTCGGCTTTTGCGGAAACAGAACCGCCGTTCCGCCGACCGAAAACGGAAACATCAGATTTGTACCTGTCGCATAGCCAAAGAAGAGGCGTGAGACGCTGACAAAAACATCGTCCTTGTTCAAACCGAGCGTCGCCTTCGCGTAGTGCTCGGTGTTCCACGGAAAGTCGTGGTGAAAGTGAACTGCTCCCTTGGGTTTGCCTGTGGTACCGCTGGTAAAAAGCCAACCTGCGACATCATCACGACTGGTGTCACAGTTTTTATATTCACCACTCTGTTTGGTCAGCGCTTGTTCCCAGTCGAGCCAACCGTCTGGCGCCGCCCCGCCGTCGCTCACAAAGAAGCGCGCGGCGCAGCGAGGATGCTCCGATATGATTTTGTCGAGCCGATCGAGCGTGCTCTCGTGCGCGACAACAGCGCGCGCCCGAGTGTAAG
Organism: uncultured Polyangiales bacterium; assembly: GCA_964487255.1. Lineage (GTDB taxonomy): Bacteria > Myxococcota_A > Polyangia > Polyangiales > CAZAQV01 > CAZAQV01. The sequence continues at coordinate 62,883 of CAZAQV010000006.1, forward strand.
CAAGTAAATAGTCGAAGTCATCGACCGTCGCGAGCGGATTGCCGAGGCAAAACACCGCACCGCACTTGAGTGTGCCGAAAAATGTATCGACGAACGCGATGCCGTCAGGAAGCAAAAACAGGACGCGGTCCTCAGCGCCGATGCCACGCTGCGAAAGCGCACCGGCCGCCTGATTTGCTCGACGTTGAACGTCGCCATAGGTCCACTGCTGTTCGCCCACGCACACGGCGATGCGCTCTGCCATTCCCTCTCGAATGCGCTCATCGAGGAAATAGTCCGCCATATTGAAGCGCTCCGGGGCTTTCCAAAGTTCGCTGGTCACGACCACACTTCTACCCCGCGACGGTATTTGATAAAAGCATGCCGGATGCCGACTGTGATCGAACCCAAAGAACTCGTCCCTGGCAAGGGTTACTCCAACGGAATGCTCATGGATCCCGGACGCACGCTCTTCGTGGCCGGGCAGATTGGCTGGAACCGAGACGCCGAGCTGGCACCGGGGTTTTCCGCGCAGTTCTCGCAGGCTCTGGCAAACGTTGTCGCGACCGTTCGCGCAGCCGGCGGTGAGCCGGCGCATATCGGCCGACTTACGGTCTACGTCACGGACAAACGTGCGTACCTCAACGCGCTGGCGGATGTCGGCGCGGCATACCGGCAACACATGGGTCGCCACTACCCGGCGATGGCGCTGGTACAAGTGGCCGACCTACTCGAAGAGGGCGCAATGGTCGAAGTGGAAGCCACGGCTGTGTTGCCGGCCGAGGAGGGAGCAGCATGACTCACGCGATCAAAACCGAGCACTTCGACTACCGCGAGGAGCAGGGCGTTGCCATCTTGACGCTCAATCGCCCGGAGCGCATCAATGCGCTTACGTTCGAGAGCTACGCGGAGCTTCGCGACACGTTTGAAAAGATCAACACGCGAAGCGAAGTGCGCGCAGCGGTTATCCAGGGCGAAGGCGCGCGTGGCTTCTGCTCCGGTGGAGACGTCGACGACATCATCGCTGAACTCTTCTCGCGCGACATGCAGGGACTTTTGGAGTTCACACGTCTCACGGGTGCTTTGGTCGCAGCCATACACACTTGCCGTGTGCCCGTGGTGGCGGCACTTCACGGCGTCGTATGTGGCGCGGGCGCGGTTATCGCCACCGCCTGTGATCTTCGAGTCGCTGCACAGCGCACAAAAATCGCCTTTCTCTTCCCGCAGGTGGGACTGTGCGGGGCGGACATGGGCTCGGCCTATCTCTTGCCCCGTATTGTGGGGCTCGGTCGCGCGAGCGAGCTGCTTTTTACCGGGGACTTCGTGCGGGCACCGGAAGCCGAGCGAATGGGTCTCTTCAACCGCGTCGTCCCGAACGGCGAGCACCAACAAGCGGCCTTCGAACTCGCGACGCGACTGGCCGCGGGCCCAGCCTTCGCGCACTCGATGACCAAACGGATGCTCGAAAGCGAAGCGCACATGGACTTTCGCAGTGCCATCGAGGCCGAGGCGCAAGCGCAGGCCATCTGCATGCAGCACCCCGACTTTCGCGAGGCGCACGAAGCCTTCAAGAACAAACGCGAGCCGAAGTTCAAGCGATGACGCGTCAGCGGAAGAGCCAAGAAGGCAGGCGGAGTTCTAAAACGCGAGGTGCTATTTGCACCGCGGCGTTTGAACGGAGCAAGCGATGACGCGTCAGCGGAAGAGCCAAAAAGTCAGGCGGAGTCATAGAGCGTTTTGTGCGACATGCACAAAACGGGTCGGACGGAGCGTATGAGAAGGCCATTTGAGCAGGGCTGGCTCGATCGCGAGGTCGCAGACCGCGTCTGGAGCGAGGCCGATGCGGTCGCAACGGAGCTTGAAGACATCTGCGAGGGTGAGGGCGGTTGCGAACAGCGCTTGCGTCGTACCGTCGAAGCGTTGGGACGCGCTGGCTTACTTGACTGGGTCGTGCCCGAAAACGAAACCCTTTCGTCGACCGCCCTTCTTCTCGCACGTGAGCGGCTGGCCTGGTCGGCGCCGCTCGCCGACTTGGCATTCGCCATGCAGGGCCTCGGCAGCTATCCGATTACATCCCGCGCAAGCGAGACCCTCAAAGCGAAGTACCTTCCTGCGGTGCGCTCGGGCAAAGCGGTTGCGGCGATCGCACTGACTGAGCCCGAAGCGGGTTCGGACCTCGCCAGCATTTCGACAAGCTATCGCGCAGACGCAGACGCTTACGTCCTTCGCGGCCGCAAAGTCCTGATTTCGAACGCGCCGGAAGCCGACTTCTACTGTGTGATCGCGCGCAGCGCAGACGCAAGCGCAGCGCGCCCTTTTTCGATGTTCGTCGTGCCTTCTGAGACAGCTGGCGTCGAGGCAAGCTCCACGCCCGTGTTGGGGGACCACCCGATTGGCCGTGTCGACCTGAAGGATGTCCGCGTCCCCAAGGACCACCTCATTGCGGGCGAGGGCGACGGCATGGGCATCGCCCTGGGCACACTGCACCGGTTTCGCCCTTCGGTGGGTGCCGCGGCACTGGGCTTCGCCGAACGTGCTTTTTTTGAAACAACCGTGCACATCAAGACCCGCCGCCAGTTTGGCGCACCGCTGGCCGAGCTGCAGGCTGTGCAACTTCGCTTGGCGGACATGGCGACAGAACTCGAGTCTGCGCGCCTGCTCGTTTACCGGGCAGCCGCCGTCTTCGACGGCCAGCTCCCTCTGCCTTCGGGGGTGGACAAGCGCGCTTTTGAGGCACGCGCCAGCAGCATGGCGAAGTTGGTAGCAACCGAGAACGCAAGTCGTATCATCGACCAAGCTGTTCAGCTTCACGGTGGCCGCGGCGTCACGCGGGGCAACATCGTCGCCCAGCTCTACAACGAGGTCCGTGCGTTGCGCATCTACGAGGGCGCGTCCGATGTTCAGCGCGTCCTCATCGCAAGGTCAAGCCTAGACGAGGCCGCACGATGAGCGCGACGGAGACCGAGCTGGTCGCGCAACTGCGAGACGTGGCCCACAGCTTCTGTGTTCACGTAGGTTCCCGCAGTCTGCAAAGTTGGCAAACGGGCGCCGACGGGCTACGCGATCTTGCAAGCGCACTCAATGACGCGTGTGAGCGGGTCGACGAGGGCAGGGAGGACGAAGATAAGCTCCTTGAGGGCGGCGGGGCGCTTTTCGCCCACCTACTCATCGGTGCCCTCGGCGCGCGACCTGCCCAGGCGGACGGGCGGCTTTTCCTTCGCGTCGGAAACTTCGGCTGCTTCGATCCCTTTGAAGCCGTTCGCCATGCGCTCGACGACGACTGGCCTAGCGAAGCTTTGCGCCGCGAAGTCGCACGCGCCGAGGCCGAAGCCACCGGTCATGGCCCGCATGCACGTGTCGTTCAAGAGCTGGTGAGGCAGGTGCACGCGACAACACGCTTTAGGTTCGAGTCCTGTGATCACGAGCGCGCGTATTTCTCAGAATCCCTTGAGGTCATGCTCGCGCCGCTGTTTCGAGTTTGCTCCGGCGAATCGCAGTCCGATGTGCAGTCAGCGGTCGCACGCGTGGTGCGCTCGATTCCAGAGGCTCGCGCGCAACCTACCGACTGGGATGCACTCGCGAGCCGCCTTTTCCCGCGACTCGTCAATCGAGACTTTGTCGCGCAAATGAAGTCTCGTGATCTCGCTTTCGAACCTTTTCACACCGAGCTGTCCATGGCATTCGTGATCCAAGATGGAAAGATGGCGCGCTTCGTTCGCGAGACCGAGATTCCCTCGTCACTTATCTCTCACCTTCGAGAGCGAGCCATCGAGAACCTCGAACAAAGGTCCACAAACGTGCGCGTGCGCGCGTACCGCGATGACCCTCGGGCCGGCTTACGAGCCGCAGAGGGCGTCTACCAGCTGACCTATGGCGACGGCTTCGACGCGTCTCGCCTCTGCCTGCCCGCCCTCGGCGCCGCAGTCACGGAGCGCTTCGGTGTTCGGGCCATCGTTGCAACCCCTCATCGAGACGCGCTGCTCGCGGCACCCGCTTCACACCACGACCAACTCGTGCGAGTTACCGGCGACGCGTTCGAGCGCGCACCGCATGCTCTCACGAAGCGCATCTTTCGCTTCGAGTCGAACTGCCTTCAAGGGTTGGATTAGGCCCAAATCGGCCCGTGGCGCTGTGTGGCTATCCTGGCTACACTTTAAAGATGCTTATTCGATTGCTTATGCTCGCGGTGCTCTGTTCGAGTGCCATCGGGTGCGCGTCCGGCGGGGGCGAACAGCGTATCGTCGAAGAGGGGGCGGTGGACAGCGGACGGCGATCCGACGCTTCACTTGGACAAGACAGCGGCATCACGAAGCGAGACGCGATCGTCACGGGACCTGACTTCGAAGACCGCGGCAAACCCCTCGCAGGGGCGACATCGGCTACATGTGTCGTCGACAACCCAGGTACCGTGCGCTGTTGGGGTTCGAACTCCCGCGGTCAGCTCGGCCGTGGTTCGCTCGATCCCGCCGAAGATTTTCACCCGGCCGCTGTGCTTGAGCTTTCGGAGGTACTGAGCGTAGAAGGCAGCTCGACGCGTTTCTGTGCACTGACCGCACGTGACCAGGTGTTTTGTTGGGGGCACGCAAGCCGCTACGCCAGTGGCGTCGAAAGCGTAGATGGCATTCTAACCAAACCAACTCAACTGGTCGACCTGCCCGCGATTGCGCAAATCAGCGTGGGGCAGGTTCACTCATGTGCGCTCGAGGTCGACGGCGGGGTCTGGTGTTGGGGCGGCAACTATGCTGGCCAAGTCGGCTCTGGCGGAACGAGTGTCGAAGAACCGCCTACGCGCGTGCAAGGTCTGGAGAAAATCAAAGGCATCGCCGTGGGTAGCGCTGTAAGCTGCGCGCTCTCCAACGATGGAACCGTTCGCTGTTGGGGCGCGAGCGCGTCGGGCATTGTGCCAACCGCGGCCGACTCCGTAACGCCCGTCGTCATCGACGGGCTTGGTGCGGTGGCCGCGATTCGCATAGGCGCAAACAACGCCTGCGCACTTGAGGAAAGCGGCGCGCTCAAGTGCTGGGGGCGCAACCGAGACTTGCAGCTCGGCACCTCGGTCGCGTTCGACGCTGTCGTGAGCCAGCCTATCGGCATCGAGCTTCCCGAGACGCCCATCGACGTGCAGGTGGGTCGCGCAACGATCTGCGCGCTAGGCGAGTCGGGGACGCTTTACTGCTGGGGCGACGGCGGTGACGGGGAAATCGGCGATGGCGAATCCATGAATCGCAGCGCACCAACCGCGGTTTCAGATCTCGCGGAGGTCGTCTATTTCGGCACGTATTACAACCATACATGCGCGATGACGCCCGAGGGTCTTTACTGCTGGGGATCCAACGCCCGGGGTCAATTGGGAACCGAAGAGGGCGACGACATTCTTTCGCCACGAAAAGTCCCGCTTTAACGGAAGGTCAATCCGATCAAACTTTTGCCTACACTCGCGCGTCTACCCCCTGTGGGCACCGCAAAAAGTAAACGTGTAGAGAAGCTACCCACCTGCTCGTCGATTGACCCTGGTAGGAAGGGCCTCGTATGATGAGGTGGTCGGTTGCATTGGAAGGAGCCGTAGCTTGTTTGGGCAAAATGATTTCGAAAGATTCGAAAGAGGGGATGCGAGATGAGTGAAGACGGACGCCTGGTCGCGCCATCTGAGCCACCCATGGACCGGTTGATCGGTCGGACTATCGACGGCCGCTATTACGTCGAAAGCGTCATGGGCGAGGGCGGAATGGGGTTGGTTTACAAAGCGAAGCACACTGCGCTCAATAAACCCCTTGCGCTCAAAGTCTTGCGAGACGAGGTCTCCAAGAACGAAGAGGTCATCGCACGCTTTCGCCAAGAGGCGCAGAGTGCCTCGGCCATTGGTAACCAGCACATCATCGACATCAGCGACTTCGGCAACTTGCCCGGTGGCTCCACGTACTTCGTCATGGAGTACCTTGATGGTCGTGATCTGACAGCCGCCATCACTGAAGAGTCCCCGATGGCGCCCGAGCGCGTACTTCGTATTGCCCGCCAGCTCGCCAAAGCACTCGGTGCTGCCCACGACATTGGCATTGTTCACCGCGACCTCAAGCCCGACAACATCTTCCTTATTAATCGTGGTGGCGACTCCGACTTTGTAAAAATTCTCGACTTCGGAATCGCGAAGGTCGGCACACAGACGCAAAAGCTCACCAAGGCAGGCGACATCTTCGGAACGCCACACTACATGTCTCCGGAGCAGTGCGCCGGCAACGAAATCGATCATCGCACGGACATTTACGCACTGGGCGTTATCTTCTACGAAATGGTAACCGGAAAGGTTCCGTTCGACGCAGAAACCTTGATGGGCGTCCTGACCAAGCAGATGTACGAAGCGCCTAAGCCTTTGCACGAGCTGGAAACAGGCACCTCTGCATCTGCTGAGCTTGAGGCGGTCATTCTCAAGTGTCTCGCCAAGGAGCCGGACAGTCGCTACGCGAACATGCACCAGCTGCTCGAGGACCTCGAGCGATTGCAACGTGGTGAGCAACCGATCGCCGTCGACGAGGCGGTTGAGCGACACTCGTTGACCGGAGAGGCAGCTCGAGACCGTCTAACCGGAAAGCACGCTGTCGGCGCCGCGGGCGGATTCCTCCCGCAAAAGTCAAAAAAACCCCTCTACATCGGACTCGGCCTGCTCGCTCTTTTGGTCATCGGCGCGGTCGCTGCGCTCAGTGGAGGCTCCTCAACCGAAGAAGAGACGGCGATCGCTCAGCAGAAGGAGGCCGAAGAGGCGGAGCTTGAGGCAGCACGCAAACGCGCTGAGGAGGCGCAGCTCGCTGCGGAGAAGGCTCGTGCCGAAGCAGAAGCCGCGAAAGCAAAGAGTGCCAAGCTTCCGGCAGGAGCCGATGCGCCGAAGACCGCGAAGCCTAAGATCACCAACTATGACACGACCCCCACCGGGGCCGAGGTGTATCTCGATGGTGCCTTGCTGGGCCAGACCCCGCTTGATGTGGAACGTCCGCGACGTGGTGAGCGGCTTGAACTCACCTTTAAACTCGATGGCTACAAGGACGAAACGGTTCGGCTAATCGCTCGAACGCAGGCCAAGGTTCACGTCAAGCTCGAAAAAGATCGCAGCAGCAGTCGTCGCAGACGCGCCTCGCGCACCAGCGCGAAGAGTCAGCCGACGACCGAGACAAAAACCGTCAAACGCAATCGTCGCAAGGACGAAATCGCCGATCCGTGGGCGAATTGACGTCAGTTTACTGAGCAAAAGTCACCCAAAAGCGGTAGCGTGACGCAATTTTCCGCGGTAGCTTCGCCGCCGCGATGTACACCGTAGCCACTGCAAGATTTGCTGCCGTCCTCGCTCTGACGCTGGCGCTCGGTTGTGACAACGAGGGCAAGGCCCCGCCCACAAACCAGCTTTATTTTCCAGTCGACATCGCTTTTGCTGGAGACGGAGCGAGCGAGCAGCTGCTCGTCGCCAATGCAAACTTCGATCTGAAGTACCGCGGCGGTACGCTGTTGAGTCTCGATGTCTCCAAGCTCAACGCGGCCTTCGACGCGTGTGGTGACGAGTGCGTACTTGCCAGTTTGGACGGTTTTCAGTCGAGCTATGTCGAACTCGGCTCACAGGCCTCAGACCTCGTCGTCTCCGCGAACCAAGATGTGGCCTATCTCACGGTGCGCTCGGACGTGAACATCACGAGCGTGCGGCTCGATGCCGGCGGGCAGCTCAGCTGCAGCGAACAAGGTAGTTCCGTCTGTGACGCGGAGCACCGGCGTGTCGATGAGACAGAGGCTTTTGAACGCGGACTCGATTTCTCACGAGAGCCGGTCGCCATCGAGGTGATCGCCGACCAAAGCGGAGAGGGCCGTGACTTTTTACTCGTCGCACACCGCAGCGGAAAACTAAGCCTGCTGCGCGAATCGTCGCAGGTTGGCCAGGCGCCTGAACTACTCGATGTGTACGACGAGTTGCCCTCTGGACTCACGCGCGGCGCCTTACAGCCCGATGACGAGCTCTTCTGGTTCGGTCAAAGTGGGGGCTTCGAAATCATTCGCGTCGGTATCGCGGGCCTTTCACTCGGCAACGAAGCGCGACTTTATCGCGCTCAATCGGTTTTCCTCAGGGGCCTCAACGACGGTGAAGACGTGCGCGATATCGCTTTCGACGAGCAGACCGGCGAAGCGTATATCCTTCTCAACGACCCACAGTCGCTGGCCATCGTGCGCCCAACGCCCGACCAACTCGGCGGCCTCGAGTCGCGTGCCGTCATACCCGTAGGTTCAGGTCCGTCGCGTTTGACATCGGTAGAAGTCGGAGAGGGACTGACGCGGCGTCGCTGGCTCCTCGTGTCGTGCTTTGGTTCGCGTGAAATCTACATCATTGACCCTGTCGACGGACAGATCGTCTCGATTGAGCATGGTTTTTCTGGCCCGTTCGAGCTGACGACGGACTCCACTGGGCGCTTGTACGTTGTAGACTTCCGCGCCTCCGTCATACACGTGATTTCTCTTTCCGAGCTTGCCACATGTTTCGACCAAGGCGGCATCGAAGGTGAGCCGTGCCGACCGCGCCGCGTCGGTATCATCGGCTCGCCCAATATCGTGGACGAACTTTTGTAATGTATCGCGCGCTTGTACCATCCATCTTTCTGCTTTTCGTGGCGTGTGGTGACACTACCGTGACCGTGCAGCCAAAGGGCTTTACGCGAAGTGATGACGTCGCCTATCTGTGTGTAAACCGGCAGTCCGGAGAGGCCGCTGACCGTGCAACTTGCCAAGACCATGACAACTATGCGCTGCTGGCGTTGGTCACACAGCGTGACCGGGGTGAAATCGCAAGCGTCGACCTTCGAGCCGAAACGTTGATCGACACCAATCGCGTCATCCCCGGGCACACCTTTGCCGCCGTGGGCGACCTTCCCAGTGGCATCGCGGTTGCGGAACAAAGCCCGAAGCGCATCTATGTGAGTAACGCAGGCTCGTTCGACGTCGTCGCCCTGGAGCCCACCCGGGTCGTTCGGACCGACAACGATACAGCGGTCCCGAATGAGCGCGTGTCGTTTGAGGTCGCTCCAGCTTCTTTGTCGATCGCGCCCAACGGAAGCCGCCTCTTCGTGTCTTTGCCCGATACAGGGCAAATCGGAGTCGTTGAGCTTGAGGAAGATGGCAGCTTCGGCGCTGTCTCGACGCTCACGCTGACGCCTCCGTCCATCGAGATCATGGAGCTTCAGCCCGAGGCACAAACATGGTGTTTTTCGTGCCCCTCCGAACGTTGCGCGCAGTTTGGCGGTGCGTCCGGCGGGCTATCCTGGGTCCCGCGCACAACGGGGAGTTCGCCCAGGCCCGGCCGAAGCATTGTCGATCCGGACGCCGGCACGGTACTTGTCACCGACTCGAGCTTGCCATTCATCTATCGTGTCGACATGAGCAGCCTCTCTATCGAAACGATTCCCACGGCAGCTCCCCTCCGGGCGCTTGCGCTCACCGATGCCCTCCCGATCACGCTGGGCGCTGAAGAGACAAAGCGCTACCTCTACGCCGTCAGTGCGGAGAGCGAAGACCTTCTCGTCATGAACTACCCGCAGGTCGAGACGCTTCTTGTTGGCCAAGAAGACCGCGGAAACCCAGTCCACATCGACCTCAACGCGCCTATCATCGACATCGCGTACTTTTCCCAAACAGCAGAAGAGGCATGCACGCCAGGCGAGGGCGACGCAGGACCTCTTCGGCTCAACGGTAGCTTTATCGGAGCGGTGACGGGGAACGGACGTCTCCATGTCATCGACCTCTACGACGCGGACGTGACCGCAGGCTGTCGCGATGATTGCAGCGCCGACGGCGAGGGCGTCGAAGTTGCTTCCTACGTTCGACGTCACCGTCCGCGAATCGCCAGTCGCATCCGCCGCGGCATCTCTTTGTCGACCGTCCCCACCTTCTCGATCGGCCCGCTCAATATTCGCCCGGAGGACAACGGCGTTTCAGCAGGCGGCATTGCACCTGATCTTGGCGAACTTTCCTGTCCAGACGACATGACGCAGGTCTTTCCCGACCCGACCGATCCCGAAGCTGCAGGTCCGGCGCGTTTGTGCGCACTCGCGAACCCATGGGGTGGCCAAGACGCGCGCTGGCGCGCGTTTTACGAGGGCACTATCCCCAACTCGCTCGGTGGAGACCCTCGTATAAGCGGCGACGGGGCGCGGTATACGCTCGAAGCGTCGCAAGACTTCTGTTCTGTTGGCGTGCTCGGTTTCGAGCAAGCCCAAGCGGCAGGCGCAGGAGCACCTGAGCTTGCCTACGGCGGCGATGACCTCTACATCCGCGAGGAGCTTCGTCTGCCCCAGCGCGATGACCCGTCTTGCGAGCAACTGTTCGGCGAGGATGCCAGCGAAGTTTACCGCCGCTTTCCCATCGTCAGCGCGTCGGCTCACGCACTCACCCTCGGAGCTGGGGCCATCGATTTCGACGAAGTCGTGCGTTGTCTTGGCGAACGACCGGCATTTGAAGTGCGCACCAACGACGCATTCGTCGTCGGCTCCACGAGCCGCGTCCCGCAACACCGCATCCGCGAGGCGCTCGACGGAAGCTGCGCTGTGGACACGACCCTGCCTATGCGGCTTCAGTTCCGCGCGATGGTCGGTCAGCCCTTCGACAACGGAGAGGTCGCATTCAACCTCCAGCCAGCGAGCGAGGACGGAGAATCTGGACTGGTTCCGGATACCGAGGTCGTGCTCTCCTTCACGGTGGACGACGTTCCGCTGCCCATGCAGTTTACCGACCTCGCGACATTGCCCACTCGCGTGTCCTTCGTTCCCGAGCGCAGTCGCCTTTATGTCATCGACAGCCTGTCGCGAAATTATCGCTACCTACGACTCGACACGCTCAGCAAAGGGGACGCATTCCCGTGAGTGCGGCGCCTGGCGTGAGTGAACAAGAGTCCACAGAAAAAAAGCGGCGTAACGTCTCGAAGAAGAGCCGGAACTCAAAGAAGAAGACGCACACCCCGGTGATGCGACAGTTTTTTGCAGCGAAAGCCGACTGCCCCGACGCTATCCTGTTCTTTCGTCTCGGCGATTTTTACGAAATGTTTTACGACGACGCGGTTCGTGTTGCGGAACTGCTCGAGCTAACGCTGACTTCACGCGGCAAAGGACCCGACGGAGAGCGAATCCCGATGGCGGGCGTTCCGCATCATGCGGCAGCCGGCTACATCGCCAAGCTTCTGGCAGCCGGAGAGCGTGTTGCCATCTGCGAGCAAATGGCCGAACCGTCTCAGGTCAAGGGCGTTGTGCCACGACAGATCGTACGCGTCGTCACGCCTGGGCTTTGTCATGACCCCACCTCTCTCGATGCGCGAACCAACAACTATCTGACCGCGGTCGCCCGCATCGCAGGTGAAGTAGCGATCGCATCACTCGACGTTTCGACCGGGGAACTTGAGGTCACGTCAGTGAGAACTCAAGCCGAGTTGCTCTCGGAGCTATTGCGTATCGAGCCGCGAGAAATCTTGCTCGACGAGTCAGAACGCGAATCCGACTGGCTCGCCCAAGCGTGCGCGGAGCTCGACAAACACCTGCCGAACACTGTAACGCGGCAGCGTCCGTTCGCAGCAAACCGGCAAGACTGGCCACCCAGCGCAAGTTGGCTGGCCCGCGCATCTGACCCGGAAAGACTCGCCGCAGCCGCTGCCCTCGGTTACGCAACCGAGTCTGCCCGAGGCGAAGCGGTCCATATCCACAGCGCAAAGCGCGGCGACCGACAGCAATCGCTGGTCCTCGACGACGCCGCAGTGCGTAACCTCGAACTCGTGCGCACACTTCGTGGCGAGCGCGTGGGAAGCCTGCTCGACCACCTTGATAAGACGATGACCGCAGTCGGCGCGCGCGCGCTGAGAAGACGCCTCTTGGCGCCCTCACAAAACCTGCAAGAGGTTCGCGAGTGGGCAAATTTCGTCTCGGCGCTCAAGGACGAGGGGGCCACACGCAAGGCCATTCGCGACTCGCTGCGGGAGGTCCGCGACCTCGAACGACTCGCTGTTCGTGCTGAGCTGGCCATGGCATCTCCCCGTGATTTGGCAGCATTGCGCGCAAGCCTCAAAGCCATCCGCGACGTCTCTGCAGTACCCCTAGGGCGCGTTTCTACGCACTTCGAGGGAGTCGACCTGTGCCTCGACCTACTGCGCAATCTGGAGCAGCAACTGGCCGACGAGCCGCCCGTAACGACAGCAAGTGGCGGTGCGATTCGCGACAACGTGAGCGCAACGCTCGACGAACTGCGAGAGCTCGCGGCGCACGGCAAAGATGTGGTCGCGAAGATGGAGGCGCGCGAACGCCAGCAGACCGGCATCGGGTCACTCAAAATCAAGTACACGCGCGTGTTTGGCTACTACCTAGAGGTCACCAAATCGAACCTCGCGGCAGTACCCGCGCACTATCAACGCAAGCAGACCATCGCCAACGGCGAACGCTATATTACCGAGGAGCTCGCGGAGCTTCAGGACCGCATTCTGAGCGCCCAAGACCGCGCGCTCAAACTTGAGGCCGAACTTTTCGCGGAGCTGCGCGCAACCGTGGGTAGCGCGGCGACGCGTCTTCACGCTTTGGCGCGGTGCGTGGCGGAACTCGACATTCACGCCGCGCTTGCCGAAGTTGCAGTCCAACACGACTACGTCAAGCCGACCCTGTGCGACACATCGAGCATCGACCTAAAGCAAAGCCGCCACCCGATCGTGGAGAAACTTCTACCGACCGGCTCGTTCATAGCGAACGACATCGCGTTGGATGTCAACGCCGCGCGCTTCGCCATGATCACCGGTCCCAACATGGCCGGCAAGTCGACCGTCATGCGTCAAGTCGCACTGTCGGTCATCATGGCGCAGATGGGTGCTTTCGTTCCGGCACGCGAGGCCACCATCGGCATCGTGGACCGCATTCACACCCGGGTTGGCGCGAGCGATAGCATTGCGCATGGGCAGAGCACGTTCATGGTTGAGATGACCGAGACCGCGACCATCTTACAGAACGCCACCAAGCGCTCTTTGGTGATCGTGGACGAAGTAGGGCGCGGAACGAGCACGTATGATGGTCTAGCCATCGCGTGGGCTGTCGCCGAGTACCTACACAACGAGGTTGGCTGCATGACGCTGTTCGCCACCCACTATCACGAGCTATGCAAACTCGCGAACCCCGTGGCCGGCACGCTTCTCAATATGCACGTTGCGGCGCGACACGAGGCTGGGAGGATGCTGTTCGTCCACGAGCTCCGACCAGGAAGCACGAGTCGGAGCTACGGCGTGGAAGTTGCCCGACTGGCCGGCCTCCCCAAGGGCGTGGTCGATCGAGCGCAGTCTCTGCTCGGCAGCTTCGAGCCGGTCAAGCAGCCTGAGAGGGTTCCTCCCCAACCGTCCCAGGCGGAGTTGTTTGCGGCTGAGCCCGAAACGTACGATGAGGAACTGCGAGCCCTGGATAAAGCTCGAACAGTACTTTCGAAAATTCCCCTCGACGAGACGAGCCCCATCGATGCGTGGCACGCTCTGCGAGAAATTCAGTCCATTCTGACTGAGGATTGAGTCGTGAAAGGTCGATCGTGAGCGAGAGGAAAAAGCTGGTTCAGCAAAACATTGAGAGCATGAGTCCGTATGTGCCGGGCAAGCCAATCGAAGAAGTGCAACGAGAGCTCGGCATTAACGACATCGTCAAACTCGCTTCAAACGAGTCACCACTTGGACCTTCCCCGTTGGTCACGGAAGCTATCGCGCGTCATGCGAGCACCGTCCACCGCTATCCCGATGCCAGTGCCCACCGCTTGCGAACGAGGATGAGCGAGGAACTCCGCGTCCCGCCTGAAGAGATTACGTTCGGCAACGGCTCCAATGAACTCATCAACATCATCTGTCAGACCCTTGCCTCACCGAGCGAGCACGCGGTGATCGGCGCGCCGTCCTTTGTCTGTTACGCACTGGGCCTCAAGGCGGCCGATGTGCCTTTTACGGCAGTGCCGCTTCGCGAGATGCTCTTTTGGAATGTCGACGACTTGCTGCAGGCCGTCCAATCCGACACGAAATTACTGTTCATCGCCAACCCGAACAATCCGACCGGAACACACCTCGGCAAGACAGAACTCGAACGACTCCTGCGCGAACTGCCACCACAGGTCATCGCAGTGGTCGATGAAGCCTATGTCGAGTTTACGGATGCAGCAGACTACACCTCGGCAATGAGCCTTCGTCAGATTCGCGAACGTCTGATTATCCTACGCACCTTTTCCAAATCCCACGGCCTTGCCGGTTTGCGCGTCGGCTACGCGATTGCGCCTCCCGAAATTAGCGACTACCTCAATCGCGTTCGGGCGCCGTTTAACGTCAACCTGTTGGCCCAAGAGGCCGCTCTGGCGGCGCTCGACGACCCTACTCACGTCCAGCACTATGTAGAGTTTAATGCACGGGGACGGACCGAACTCGGAGGTGCGCTCGCAAGCCGCGGGCTCCGGGTTGCCCCCTCACAAACAAACTTCCTCTTTGTCGACTTCGAGCGCGACGGGGCGGAGCTGCATCGAGCATTGCTTCAGGAAGGTGTCATCATCCGATCCATGCCTGCGCCCGTATCGACCTGGCAACGCATTTCGATCGGCCTTGATGAGGAAAACGAGCGCCTGCTCAGTGCGCTCGCACGTGTACTGTAGCGTCCCTTTCCCTGTAGTATGCTTCGCGCATGTTGACTTGGTATCGTTCACTTTCGCGGACCTGTTTCTTGACCGGCCTTTGCGCTTTGTTGACCGCTTGCGGCGGCAGCGCATCCGCGCCGACCACCGAGACGACGTCTACCGTGGAGCCACTTTACTGGCTTCCATCAACGGTACCCGCCATCGCGCAAATCGACGTCACGCGGCTTCGGAAGAGTCCCTACTTCGGTCGTATCGTCGAAATGTGGAAGGGCACACCATACTACGACCCAAAACTTGAAGCCCTGGTCGAGGCCGCAACGATCGTCTACGTCGGCATGCGCGACATCGATCCGACCCCCGACTCGGAGTTCTTTGTGGTTGCGCGTGGCAGTTTCGATGCCTCGAGCGCCATCGCGGCCGTCGACGCGATGCTCCACAGCGGTGTGCTTGGCAATGCGGCGCGAACCGTCGGCTTGCAGCCCGATACCGAAGGCGGCTGGAGCGCAGATTACGGCCGCGTGATGGACGATGGAAAGAACACCGCCCATCTCGAAGAGCTATCGCCGGGTGTGTGGGCTCTTTCGGTGTCTTTGGGTCCAGGCATTCGTGCGAGTTCGACCCCGGCACCACCTTCGGCAAAGCATTTTGCCTTGATGGACGAGGTGAGTTTTTCAATGCACACTGTCTCTTTCGTCGCGGACACGGCCGACCTGCCCGGCGATTTTGCATCGACCACCCTCGTGCTTGATGCGGATGACAGCGCCATGGCAAGCTCCCGACAGCGTACCAAAACGGGCATTTCCCCCGAGGCGCATGCTCAGCGCCTCAACGACCAGCTTTCGCAATTTTCCATGGCGGCCACACTCGCAGGCTTCGGGTCACTCAAGGAGATGGTGACGATCCGGGCAGAGGGCGATGTTTTGGCCATCGATGCGCAGGTTCCGCCTGACGTGCTCAACAAGGCGCTTGAGATGGCCCAATCGCTCATCGTACCGCGCTAAAACGCAATGGATTTCGGACGCGACCTCCGATAGATTCTCCGCATGCAGCTCGTCGTCAAGCGCGCAGCGCGCCCCCTGCGCGGTCAAGTTGCGGTACCGGGCGACAAGTCCATCGGTCACCGCTCTCTCATCTTTGCCAGCCTCGCGCGTGGCACATCGGAAATTCACGGGCTTTCGGACGGGCTCGACAACGTAGCGACCCGTCGTGCCTTCTCGCAAATGGGCGTGGTGATCTCCGAACAGCCCGACGGCGACGACAGTTTTGTTCGAGTGCAAGGCGTGGGTCTCGATGGACTCAGTGCTCCGCGTTCGCCACTCGATTGCGGCAATTCTGGCACCACAATGCGCCTGTTGGCGGGCTTGCTGAGCGGCCAGCGCTTCGGCTCCGAGCTGTTCGGTGACGAATCACTCACCCGTCGACCAATGGCACGCGTGACGGCCCCACTGCGGCAGCGTGGAGCGCAAATCGTGGGTGAGCCCTTCACCGACAGGAGCGGCAAACAGAATGAACGTCCGCCGTTGCGGATCACCGCGGCCAGCGGAAGTCTTTCGGGCATCGAGTACAACTCCCCGGTTGCCAGCGCGCAGGTCAAGAGTGCCGTGCTGCTGAGCGGCCTCTACGCTGACGGTCCCACCGTGGTGCGCGAACCGAAGCTTTCTCGCGATCACACAGAACGCATGATGCGAGCCCTCGGATATGCACTCGATGAAGCGGATGGTGCACTCAAGCTCAGCCCTGTCCCGGCTCGGCGTGGGCACGCAGCATTTCGCTGGCACGTGCCAGGGGACTTTTCCTCCGCTGCGTTCCTCGTTGCAGCAGCCTCGTTGGTGCCTGACAGCGACATCACCATTAGCAACGTGGGTCTCAATCCGACACGCATCGGTTTTCTCGATGCGGTCCGCGCCATGGGAGCCAACATCGACATCACAGAAGACAGAGGTGCTCCACATGGCTATCGCTCGGCAGGAGACGAACCTGTCGTTCGACTACGAGTGCGGGCGGCCCAGCTCCGGGCATCCTCGTTTTCAGGCGATTTGGTGACGCGAATGATCGATGAGGTCCCGGTTCTGAGCGTATGTTGTGCGTCGTCCGAGGGCACGAGCAGCGTCCGCGACGCGAGCGAGCTACGCGTCAAAGAGAGTGATCGAATCGCGACCATGAGCGGCGTCCTCGGCGCTTTTGGCATCGCAACGCAAGAGCGTGAAGATGGCCTCGACATTGTGGGAGGAAGCGCAGCAGGCACGACGGTCGCAGCCGAGCACGATCACCGCGTCGCCATGTCGGCCGCGATCCTCGGTCTTGTATCGGATGGCGAAACGCGCGTCCTCGACGCCGACTGCGTCGCCACAAGCTACCCCGCTTTCGTGGCTCATATGCAGAGCCTTGGCGCCGACATTTATATGAAGGCTGATGCTTCGAGCGGAGAGCCGCAGTGACAGACACGAAGGAGAAGGCGCCCATCGTTGCGCTCGACGGGCCAGCCGGCGCAGGCAAGAGCAGCATCGCCGCGCTTCTGGCGGAGCGCTTGGGCTTTGTACTTGTCGACACGGGTGCGCTTTATCGTGGCGTGGCACTCGCTGCCAAAGACGCGGGCATTGGCTTTTCCGACGACGCGGGCCTAGCGAAGTTACTCGACGGCGTATCCATCACGTTAGAATACGATTCCCCCACGCAGGCCCGACTGATGATCGACGGCAACGACCGCACGGCGGAGATCCGCACGCCCGAAATTTCAAACGGCGCAAGTCAGGTGTCGGCGCAGCCAAGCGTTCGCCAATACCTCTTAGAGTTGCAGCGCTCTTTCGGCGAACGGGGTGGGGTCGTCATGGAAGGGCGCGACATTGGCACAGTGGTCTTCCCCAACGCTGAGGTTAAGATCTTCCTCACGGCCACCCCCGAAGTCCGCGCACAACGGCGCATGGAGCAGTTGGCGACCAAGGGACAGGTTGCGTCCTTCGAAGACGTGCTGGCAGGCATCGAGTCGCGGGACCGCCGAGACTCGGGGCGGGCCGTCTCGCCGCTACGGCAGGCCGAAGACGCGATCGAGGTCGATAGCTCAGAGATGAGCATGGACGAGGTGCTCGAGCTACTCGTTCGCATCGTGCAGAAGGCCAATCCTCTGGTAAAATAGCGTCATTGAGGCTTAATGGGTCCGTTTACGCTGAGTTGACAGTGGCATGAGCCGCTGCTAACCAGTGCGACCCTGAAACCCCTGACAATTCGTTGCCCATTTCGTCAACGAGGAGTCGATTTACCAAATAAGACAAAGGCTTCGTCGGGAGTGGCGAACGAAATGGCGCCGCGAAGCCTGGCTCATGCTCCCGGGAAAACACACAAACTTACATGACAGAACTACAATCCGAAAAGGCCAACCCCAAAAGCTTCGCGGCGCTCTTCGAAGAGTCGATTGCAAAAGCTGACGAACTGGAAGAGGGGAAGGTCATCAAAGGTCGCGTCGTCAACATTGGAAAAGACGCGGTCATCGTCGACATCGGCTACAAATCTGAAGGCATCGTTGACAAAAGCGAATTCGAGAATGCCACCGGCGACGTTGAGGTCAACGTCGGCGATGAAGTGGAAGTGCTCGTCGAAGCAAAAGAAACAGAAGAAGGTCTCATCAAGATTTCCAAGAAGGAAGCAGACCGACTACGCGTATGGGACGAGGTCTCCGCTGCGTGCGAGCGCGACGAACTCGTCGAGGGAACAATCAACAAACGTATCAAAGGTGGACTCGAGGTCACCATCAGCGGTGGCGTGCGAGCGTTTCTTCCCGGGTCACAGGTCGATATCCGTCCCGTGCGAAACCTCGATAAGTTTCTAGGCCAGTCCTACAAGTTCAAGGTAATTAAGTTCAACCCAAAGCGGAGCAATATCGTCCTTTCGCGCCGCGCACTGCTTGAGCAGGAGCGCGACAATCTCAAAGAGCAGACCCTCGAAACGCTCGAGGAAGGTTCGCTCGTCAAGGGTACCATCAAGAACCTCACCGAGTACGGTGCATTCGTGGACCTCGGTGGAATTGACGGTCTGCTTCACATCACGGACATGAGCTGGGGTCGGGTGAGTCACCCTTCCGAGCTCTTCAATGTCGGTGATGAAGTCAATGTTAAGGTGCTCAAGTACAGCCCCGATGCAGAGCGAGTCTCGCTGGGTCTCAAGCAGATCACGGAAGACCCGTGGAACAATGTCTTCGAGAGCTACCCAATGGGCAGCAAGGTCAGTGGCAAAGTTGTATCGCTTACCGACTACGGCGCGTTCGTCGAAATGGAAACGGGCGTGGAAGGCCTCGTCCACATCTCAGAGATGTCTTGGCAAAAGCCGAAGCACCCCTCCAAGGTGCTCAGCATTGGCCAAGAAGTCGAATGCCTAGTCCTCGATGTTGATGCGCAGAACAAGCGCATCAGCCTTGGCCTCAAGCAACTCGAGCCCGACCCGTGGATCACGTTCTCGCAGAAGTACAACCCCGGCGACATCATTCGCGGCCTCGTGCGCAGCATCACTGAGTACGGTGTGTTCGTCGAGATCGAAGAGGGCGTGGACGGCATGGTCCATAAGTCGGACCTTTCCTGGGCGCAGCGTATCGCAAACCCTGCGGACCTGTACCAAAAAGGCGACGAGGTCGAGGCCATCATTCTTTCCATCAACCACGATGAGAAGAAGGTGAGTCTTGGTATCAAGCAACTGTACGATGATCCGTGGACGCACATTCCGCAGAAGTATTCGGAAGGTTCGGTCATCGAGGTCAGAATCGTATCGCTGGCCGAATACGGCGCGTTTGCAGAGATCGAGCCTGGCGTCGAGGCTCTCATTCCCAAGTCCGAGATGGCGCATGAGTTTGTCGAAGACCCGAGCAAGTACGTCACGGTTGGGCAGTCCACCAAAGCGGAAATCATCGCGATCGATGCCGGTGACCGGAAGATCACCCTGTCGATCAAAGACGCGGCGGACCGCGAGTTCGATGCTGAGGCAGTTGCATTCCAACAGCAGCAGCAGAAGGCAACCGAAGGCCGACGCATCGGTCCGAGCGGGACGGCAGGCGCCACCTTGGGTGACGTCCTCGCGGCCAAGCTCGGCAATGTGGTCTCGAGCAACGAAGACAAGTCGGACGACGCAGACAGCTAGTTCAACCAAAAGAAACGCCTGACAAGCGCCGACTCAGTTCCACTGGGTCGGCGTTTTGCGTTGCGGATTACCCTCCACTGCACCTCTCGTGCTATTCGTGGAACGCGAGCAGGTAACACGGCAATGGATCTCCCTCCCAGCGGCCCCGGTTCAAAACGACGGCGCACCATCTTTTTCGTGGTGTGTGGTCTGGTCGTGCTGCTTGTCGTGTACCTCGGACGTGGCGTGCTGTTGCCCTTCCTACTCGCCATCGTGGTCGCCTACGTGCTTGCACCTTTGGTCCGCGCCCTCGAACGCTACGGTCCCCGCTGGGCAGCGGTACTAAGCCTCTACGCCGTGCTCGTTGGCATGCTTAGCCTGCTGTCCGTCGTCGCCGTGCCCCGCATCGCTGCCGAGTTCGAGAAGCTCGCGCAAGAGGCTCCGCGCGCAGTTGCCCGAGCCCGTACAGAGTGGATCCCCTGGGTCACAGGTCGCCTCGAACTCGCGATGGAAGGCTACGGCCACCAAGTTGACGATCACAAAGAGGCCAGCCCTGAAGATCAGGCCGCTGGCGTGGACTTGGGTCACGATGGCCTGCGCATCGTTCCAGACGGCGCCGGCGGCTACCTCGTGGCACTCCCTCCAGAGGGCCTTCGGGTCATCGAACGTGGCGATGGCGTGTACCGCATTACCACGACGCACAAGAAGGCTCCCAACCCGACGCTCATCGAGGACATTGAAGAGGCCATCAGCGGCGTCCTCGACAACACCCAGTCCCATGCCGTGGCGCTGTTTCGTACGGCCCAGCAGTTTGTCGCAGCCGTCGTAAAAGGAGTGTTTACCTTCGTGATTACGCTGATGCTTTCGGCCTACTTACTGGCCACCAGCGACAGGATTTTTGCGTTCTTTCGCAAACTCGTACGTCAGGACCGACAGGAAAGTTTCGACCGGCTGTTGGCGATGATCGATCGTGGGCTATCCGGCGTCGTCCGAGGGCAGCTACTAATCGCACTGCTCAATGGCTTTCTTTCAGGTGTCGCGTTCTTCATTCTCGACTTGCGCTACTGGCCGATTCTCACCGTCATCGCGACCGTTCTCAGCATCATCCCTATTTTTGGCGCTATCATCAGTTCCGTTCCGGCTGTCTTCGTCGCGCTGGAGCAGGGCTTGGTGACCGCGCTCATCACGCTGGGCGTCATCGTTGGCGTTCATCAGCTCGAAGCCAACCTGTTTAACCCCAAGATCATGGGCGATGCTGCGCGCGTACACCCCGTACTGGTTGTGTTTGCGTTGCTCGCGGGTGAGCACATGTTCGGAATCGCGGGCGCACTCCTCGCCGTGCCTGTGCTGAGCATTGTACAGTCGTTGTTCTTCTACTATCGCGAGCAGGCGCTTGGCCTCACCGTGCCACCGCTTTCCGAGCCGCCGCCCAAGATGTCCACGTAGCTCCGAGGGCTAGCGCCGCGACGAGTCTATTCGGGAGCAGGTGCTTCGCTTGGCTCTGTGGGCGCAGACTCTGCAGGAGCGGGCTCTTCGACGGCCTCGACGGGAGCGGGCTCTTCGACGGCCTCGACGGGAGCGGGCTCTTCGACGGTCTCACTCGCTTCGCTCGCGGCTTCGCCGATCTCGGGCGGGGTCTCGTCCGCAATCTTCTGATCGATGGCCTTGTCGACCGCCTCGTCACCCGTTGAAGAACGATAGGCAAGGACCGCGGACAGGATCATGAAGAGCGCTGCACAGACAGCCGTCATGCGACTAAGGAAGTTACCGGCTCCGGCACCGCCGAAAACCGTATTGCTACCGCCCCCGCCACCCAGGGCTCCGAGGCCACCGCCTTTGCCGGACTGCAGAAGCACCACGGCGATAAGAAAGAGGCAAACCAATACGAAAATGATGTGCAGAAAGGTGTCCATCTCGAGGCGCGCAGCCTAGAACCTATCGCCTTTTCGCGCCAGGTTAGTTGCCCGCAGCGGCGATAATAGCGAGAAAAGACTCAGCTTTTAGGGACGCGCCACCCACCAAGGCGCCATCGATATCGGTCCGAGCAAGAAGTTCTGCTGCATTTTCAGGCTTCACGCTGCCCCCGTAGAGGATGCGAACGGAGTCGGCGAGCTCCGCGCTCAGCTCTTTGGATACCCAAGCGCGGATGGCCTGGTGAACTTCCTGCGCGTCGGATGGGGACGCTGTGCGACCGGTACCGATGGCCCAGACAGGCTCGTAGGCGATGACCAAAGAGGCGAGGGTGTCCGCAGACAGGTCGCCAATCGCGCCCGCTAGCTGGCCCAGTACCACACTTTCGGTGGAGCCGCTCTCGCGCTCTTCAAGCGTCTCGCCGATGCAAAGCACGGGAACCATGCCTGCCTCCAGTAACGCCTTTAACTTGAGGTGGACGCCCTCGTCGGTTTCACCGAAGAGTTGCCGTCGCTCGGAGTGACCAATAATGCAGCCCGCACAGCCAGCATCTTTGAGTAGTGGAGGACTAATCTCACCAGTGAATGCACCGCTACTTTCTTGATAGCAGTTCTGGCCGAGCATCATTACCGAGTCGCCTCCGAGGCCGTCCTTGACCTCAGAGAACGCGGTCGCGACGGGGGCAATTGCGACCTCGACGCCTGTTGACGCACCCCGCGCACCGTTTTTCACAGCGACCGCAAGTTCGCGCGCCGCCCTTCGATCGAGGTTGAGCTTCCAGTTTCCTGCGATCAGCTTCTTTCTCACGATATTCACCTTTTCCCGCGAAGAACTTCAACACCCGGCAGGGTCTTGCCCTCGAGCAACTCGAGCGAAGCACCACCGCCTGTAGAGATGTGGTCGAACGCCGACGCCAGGCCGGCTTGGTTAATCGCCGCAACGCTATCTCCACCTCCTACAACAGAGAAGCTTTCACTCGCCGCGACGGCCTGAGCGACCGCCCGCGTGCCAGCCGCGAAGGACTCGTTTTCAAAGAGGCCCATCGGACCGTTCCAGAAGACGGTTTTGGCAGACGACACCGCCTCCGCGTAGCGCTTTTCCGAGTCAGGGCCGATGTCGAGCGCCATTGCGTCGCCCGGAATCGAATCAACAGGCACCACATCGGCACTCGTCGCGTCGATCGAGGTCGCCACGCGCACGTCTACAGGCAATACAACTTCCACGTTGCGCTGCTCCGCTTTGCGCAAGAGGGTCCTTGCTAGCGCGACTTTGTCTTGCTCAGCAAGGCTCTTGCCGACACTGTGTCCTTGCGCAAGTATGAACGTATTGGCCATCGCGCCGCCGATCACAAGCACGTCAATCGGCGCCAGCAGTGCTTCGATGACGCCAATCTTGTCCGAGACTTTCGCGCCACCAAGGATGGCTGCAAACGGATGCTCGACAGCGGATTGCTCCGTCGAAACCATGCGACCGAGCACCTCCAGCTCTCGCTCGAGCAGCATGCCCGGAGCGCATACGTCAACCAGCGCTGGAACTCCGACAACCGAGGCGTGTGCGCGATGAGCAGCTCCGAAGGCATCGTTGATGTAGACGTCGATTCCGTGCGCCAGTTCTTCGGCAAACGTCTTGTCATTGGCTTTCTCGCCGGGATGAAAGCGTAGGTTCTCAAGCACAGCGATTTGACCGTCGCGCAGGTCGGAGACGACCTTCCGCGCGCCACTACCGATGCAGTCGTCCGTGAGTCGTACCTCGCGATCCAAAAGTCCCGCCAGGTGCTCGGCTGCGGGCAAAAGCGAAAGCGCGTCGTCGCGCTTCCCCTTGGGACGCCCCAGATGCGACGCAAGTACGATTCTGGCGCCCCGCTCGATGAGATGCTCAATCGTCGGAAGTGCGGCACGAATTCGCGTATCGTCCGTCACTTCACCGTCTTTGAGGGGTACGTTGAAGTCGACGCGCACGAACACGTACCGACTTTCGAGCTCGAGTTGCTCGATTGCGCTGTTTGACACCGTTAACCCGCGAGCAGCTTTGCGAGCTCGATCATGCGGCTCGAAAAGCCCCATTCGTTGTCGTACCAAGACTGGACCTCCACAAGGTCACCGCCCACGACCTGAGTGAGCTCCGAATCGACGATCGACGAAAGCGGGTTTCCGATGAAGTCACTCGAAACAAGCTCTTTGGTCTCAAAGCCCAAAATTCCGCGGAGGAAACCTTCAGATGCGGCCTGGAGCGCACGATTGACGGCATCGCGATCTGTCGTCCTCTTCACGTGCGCTGTCAAACAGGTGATCGAAACAGTAGGCGTGGGAACACGGATCGCGCTTCCATCGAGCTTGCCCTTAAGCTCGGGGATGACCAGGCCGATCGCTTTCGCGGCACCCGTCGAAGTCGGTACCATGGACATGGCTGCCGCCCGCGCCCGGCGCATGTCGGAGTGGGGCGCATCTAGCAGTCTTTGGTCGGAGGTATAGGAATGAACCGTGACCATGTGGCCCTTGATGATCTCGAACTCTTGGTGAATCACCTTCACAAGCGGTGCCAAGCAGTTCGTCGTGCACGACGCATTGCTGACGATCTTGTGCTTGTCGAGGTCGATCTGATCCGTGTTGATACCCACGCAAAACGTCCCATCGACGTCCTTACCTGGAGCTGAGATGACCACACGGCTCGCTCCAGCCTCAAGGTGCTTTGACGCGCTCGCTTTGTCGCGAAAACGACCTGTACACTCGAGGACAACGTCCACGCCCAGTTCTTTCCAGGGGAGTTTTTCCGGCACAGGCTCTGCCGTGCAACGAATCTTCTTACCATCGATAATCAGATGGTCGTCGTCCCAGCTGACGCTCTTATCAAAGCCTCGCTGAACGCTGTCATACGAAAGTAGGTGAGCCAGCGTCTGGTTGTTGGTCAGATCATTGATGCCGACCAGTTCCAGGCCTGATCCAGCCTCGCTTGCGAGCAACCGGCCAACGCAGCGGCCGATACGCCCAAATCCATTAATTGCTATGCGCATGAGTTGGCTCCTCGTTCTCCCCAAACTTGATCTACGGGGAGGGCGAGGCTAGCGCCAATCGGGTGGCGCAACTAGCGTTTATCCCACGAATTTGTTTGGCTTTGTAACGACTTTGTAAACTCAAGCCAGCCGCTACTCGGCGTCCGACCACATTTCTGACGTGACTACATCGAGGAGCTCGCTGGTGAAACCGACCATCGCTGCACGGTCATAGCCTGCGCATTGAAGCTCCTTGAAGACCGATTTAGCCAATATCCTCAAGGCACGCTTTTGCGCCGATGCGCTCGGAGCCGATGATGGTCTCTGGGACGATCCGGGTGATTCGCTCGATGCCGCAGTGTGGGCTTGGGGGGTGCTCTCCATTGCTTGGTCCTTCTACTGGTCCGGGGAAGAAGCAGGTTTCATGCCCAAGCCAAAACTCCCATGAATTCAAGCCTTACGCGTAAAGCTTTTCGCACTTTTGGGTATCTGGCCGCATAGGCGAATTCGCGATTCTTCTTGCAAGCGCGCAGGTGGGAGGTGGCTATTGCGCAGACCGCGCCAATTCTTGCACCGAGCGCCCCAGTTGACCGGTGACTCTCCCGAGAAGATCGGTGCTTTGGCTCCACAGCTGGACCTCGATCTGCAGCGCGAGCAAGTCCTCGAACTGGGCATCACCACGCCGTGCGCGTCTCAATGCGAGTTCTGCGTTCTGCTCGTAACGTCCTACAGATTCGAGCATTTCACGAAAAGAGCCCGAAGCGCCTCCAGTTGAGTTTGTGTTGGCGTGCTGTCGGGGTTGGAAGGCATTGATGCGCATGCTGTTACTTCGCCGTGGCGCGAACTTGGTTGCGCATTTTCTTTTTGCGGGCCTCACTTGGCCATCGCGGCACGTATGCGCTCGAGCGCGCGCGAGTGAAGGCGGCTGGCCCAGGACTTGGAGACCCCGAGTTCTTCGCCAACTTCCTCAAGAGAGCGATCCTCAAAGTAAAACCCCTTCACGAGGGCCTTTTCGCGCTCCGGCAGCTGCTCGACATGCTTACGAATCTGCTCCTTGAGCGACGCGCTCTCAAGTGCCGCATCGCTGCCTTCCTCGGACAGCTTGTGTGAAGATTCGCTGACCATAAAGGCGGCCGCTGCTTGGAGCAGACCTTGGCCAAGCGCAGAAACCGAGTCGCTCATCCCAGCGATGCCGGGCGGACGCACCTCTTCACCCGCCGCTTCGGCGGCGGCATCAGCGCCCGCTGCGGCCCGCAACGAGGTATAGACAGCACGGCTTAGGTTTGACGCCTGTCGGGCGTGGTCGATGATTGCGCCGCGCACGCGGTAGTACGCGAAGGTCCGAAACGCAGCGCCGCGTTCAGGGTCATAGCGTTTACGCGCTGTGATAAGTCCTTCCATCCCCGCTGCGACAAACTCGTCTCGCTCACCGATCAAGCGCAAACTGCTGACCGTTCGGTCGACGAGGCGCTCGACAAAATCTTGGTGCTCTTTGATAAATGCATCATCGAGGTCGTCGCTGCCCGCCATGGCACTATTGTTCCGCACTCAGAGGGGATTTTGCAATCTGTACGCGAGCGACTCGACGATTTCTCACATCGAGTACACGAATCGTAAATGGAGGGCACTGGATCGTGTCACCCGGCCGTGCCAGGCGCCCGAGTTTGGAGACGACGAATCCTCCGACCGTGTCAGACTCCGAATGACCTTCGAGTTCGAGCCCTTTGATATGCAGCTCTGCGCGGGGCAACGAACCGTCAACCCAATATACCCCTGACGTTCGTTCGAGGACGCGGGGCGCCTCGCTGTCGTGTTCGTCCTGAATCTCTCCGACGATTTCCTCGAGCACGTCCTCAAGGGTCACTAGGCCACTGGTCCCGCCATACTCGTCGACCACGATCGCCAGATGGGAGCGTGTCTTCTGGAACTCGGTCAAAAGCGCGCCAACTTGCCTCCCCTCGGGCACGAAAACGGGATCACGTTTGACATCCATGAGCGAAACCTGCTCGTTGCGTGCCTGATGAACCAGCAAATCCTTTACGTAGACATAACCGACGATACGATCAGGATCGCCTTCCTCACACAACGGATAGCGACTAAACCCGTGTGTACCAGCAAGTTTGAGGCAATGCGCGGGCTCATCTTCCGTGGAGGCGACAATCATGTCCACGCGGGGGACCATGATGCTGCGCACCAAACGACTGCTCGTTTCAATCACGCGCTCGAGCAAGTCGGTCGTTCTCGACTCGCCTCGCCGACCGAACGACGCGCGCACCAAGAGTCGAATTTCGTCGGCCGAGATCTCCCCCTCGGTGACAGGGGGAAGACGCATGAGGCGCAGGATAAAGTTGGACAGGCTATTGAGTACCCAGAGCGGTGCGAAAGACACACGATAGAACAAGAACAACGGCCGCGCGCAGTAGCGTGACATGGTTTCCGGTCGCAAGATGGCGAGCGATTTCGGAACGATCTCGCCCACGACGATGTGCAGGATGGAAATCACAATAAAGGCCAGTACGGCGGCGATCCGATGCGCATCGTCTGGCGAAACCTGGAAGTAAGTAAAGGCAGGCTGTAGGATATGAACCAAGGCCGATTCGCCGAGCCAGCCAAGGGCGAGCGACGCCAGGGTAATGCCGAGCTGGGTCGCAGACAGATACTCGTCGAGTTTGTGTGTCAGTTTGAGTGCCAACCGCGCCTTCTGATCGCCGTTATCGGACAGTGCTTCGAGCGCGGACGGCCGAACCTTTGCCAGCGCAAACTCCGCCGCCACGAAAAAAGCGTTGGCGGCGACGCAAGCGAGCGCCAGGAACAAGGCAAGCGTCGGGTTCATCGGGGCGCTGACCCGCCAGCCTTCATCGTCAGCGGTTGCGGAGCCACTTACGGATTCCTTTACCCACGAGAACGCTGATTTCCCGAGCGATTGCGATGCCTTCGCGCAGACCGTCCAACCCCTTACGCAGGCGGTCGCTTTCTCGTGAAGCCGGGGGAAGTGACATGCGCTTGGGCTCGCCAGACTCAAGCTTTGTCTCAGCCGGGGACGGCGGCGAAGTCGACCGCTCTCGGGGTTGCCGTTCGTCGACTTGTGCTAGCTCAGGCGGTTGAGCCAACGCGGTCGGAGCGGCGGCGGCCTTGCGCTTCGCCGCTGCCTTGCGTCTGGCGGACGATGTGGCTTTCGTAGGCGACTTCTTCTTCGATGGCGATTTGCGTTTCGCGGGCGACTTGCGCGTTGCGGCCGACGCGGGCCTCGTCGAAGGTTTCTTTTTGGTCGACGTCTTCGTTGCTGCCGCCTTGCGCTTGGTTGCTGACGTAGCCTTTGAAGATGCCTTCGTTTTGGACGAGGGCTTGCGCTTCGCGGTCTCTATCCCTTCTGCAGGAGACGCAGGTTTCGAAGATGCCTTCGTTTTGGACCTAGACTTGCGCGTCGCCGGAGCCTTCGCCACGGCATCCGATCCTGCAGCGAGCTCCTTGATGGGACGCGCTTTCTTTCCCTTGCCGGACTTCTTTCCCTTCCGCTTCTTGGGCTTCGCGCGAGCCTTGCTCTTGGATTTGTCGGCGGCCATGGTGCCGGGAAGTTTATAGATGAACTCTGCCACCCCATACAAGTAGGATGCAGTAGGAAATTTCGAGCCCCGTCTATCCGGCAAAACTCGCGGTCAATCGCGGAATCGGCTAAAATGAACAGATGAGAAAGTTGCTCACGCGCCTCCGATCGCAGCGGTCCGGCTTCACCCTGATCGAGCTCATGATCGTCGTTGTGATCGTCGGTGTTCTGGCAGCTATCGCCATCCCCGTATTCACCTCGTATCTATACCGAACGAAGATTTCCGAGGCGCAAGGCTTCTTGGGTACCATCAAAGCACGACAGGAAAGCTATCGCTCTGAGTTCGGCCAGTACGCCGAAGTTCCGCTCAACCCGGGAACGACCCCCGGTGACATTGGAGAAAACCCGGTCGCCTGGACCGATCAGGCCGATTGGCTTCAGCTTGGCGCCGCGCCGGACGGCCCTGTGCGGTGCAATTACCGAACCGAGGCAGGCGCACCAGGGCAAACGCCGGACACGTCCTCGCCAGAAGCCACGTTGGCGAACACCAACAACTTCTGGTACGTGGCCGAAGGTTTTTGCGACCTCGATGCGGACGGCGTCGTGCTCTCCATGTGGACCACGAGCGAAACGAACTCAAGCGGGCTCAGCGAAGAAAAAGGCTGGGAGTAGGGCGCCTAGTCCTTCTCACCGATCTCGTACTTCGCCAAACGATAACGAAACGATCGAAAGGTCATGCCGAGCAGTTTCGCTGCACGGGTGCGAACGCCTTCGGCTTCCTCGAGCGCCTTGAGCAGCAAGTCCTTTTCCACGTCTTCTAAATAATGCTCGAGGTTCATCCCGCCCGGAGGAAACTCACCGACCGCATTGGGCGTTGTGGGTTGCACTGTGCTCGCGCCTGGAAGGTCATCGAGCGTAATCTGATCGCCGAGCGCCATCGTGACGGCGCGTTCGACAACATTTTCGAGTTCTCGGACGTTGCCGCGATAAGGCTGACTGCATATCCAGCGCAGTGCATCGGCTCGAAACACCAGCTGCTTTGCGAGGTTTCGACTGTGTTTCTCAAGAAAATGTTGAGCAAGAAGTGGGATATCCTCAGGCCGTTCGCGAAGCGGGGGGAGCTCGAGTGTTATCACGTTGAGTCGATAGTAAAGGTCCTGCCTGAAGCTGCCGTCTTCGATCGCGCTTTCGAGGTCACGGTTGGTCGCGGCGATCACCCGAACGTCCGCCTGGATCTCACGAGAGGCGCCAACTGGACGAATCTTGTGCTCCTGCAGTACGCGCAAAAGCTTGACCTGCAAAGCGGGCGGTAGCTCGCCCACTTCGTCGAGAAAGAGCGTCCCTTCGTGCGCCGAAAGATAAAGCCCCTCTTTATTTTGTGATGCGCCTGTGAACGCGCCTTTTACGTGGCCGAACAGTTCGCTCTCCATGAGGTTCTCCGGAAGCGCACCGCAGTTGACCGGAACGAACGCACCGGTTCTTCCGCTCAGGCGATGAAGCGCACGCGCGACCATCTCTTTGCCCGTTCCACTTTCTCCGGTGATAAGCACACTCGTCGGTGAAGGTGCGGCGCGCTCGACGAGCTGCATCACGCGCGTTAGGGGTCGGCTCTTGCCCACGATGGACGGGTCAGCGAAGACGCCGCCGACCTCCGCGCGAAGCCTCCGATTTTCGGAGAGGATGAGCCGCTTCTCGAGGGCCTTTTCGACGGTTGCTTTGATCTCCTCGTTTCGGAAGGGCTTCTCAACGTAATCGTAGGCTCCTTTGCGCATCGCATCGACCGCTTGCGCCGCCGAGGCATAGGCTGTGATGAGGACGACCTGTGTCGAGTCGTCCTTGTCTTGTGCTGCCTCAAGTACGTCCATACCGGAACCGTCGGGCATGCTGAGGTCGGTGACGATCACGTCGAATGCCGGCTGTGCGAGCAACAGCTCTTTGCACTCGCGAACACCGGAGGCGACCCGTACGGCGTACCCCGCTCGCGTGAAGAGGATTCGCAGCATCTCGCGCAACGTCGACTCATCGTCGCAGACCAATAGTCGTGACGGCGCCAGGGTTCCGGAAAGCTGTCTCGGCCTGGCGTCTGTCAAAACCCGGTTCGCTGTTCGTGCCCGCCCTTGCGAGGCCGCACCTGTATCCCGTGCGCAGCGCTGAGCAACACGCACATCCGACCGCGATTTTCACGCAGGTCTAGCTCCAGCAGATCGTCGATGATGGTAAGCGACTGAACGTGTTGGACGGCCATGGCCTGACCGGGCTCACCAACCAACACCGTGCACTCAACATCGTCGGGCACCTCCACGCTGCCATCGCTACCTGGTTTTTCTAGGACCCGCTCGACCATGCGAGAGAAACTGCTGGCGCTCATAGAGGAATCCTCTCGGTGTTCCGCGTGCTCGTCAAGCCTGACTTTTGGTACACTGCGATTGTGAATCGCGCGCCCCACATTGTGGCGACACTGGTCGCTGGACTGGTCCTGCTGCTGCCGTCCAACGCCCTTGCCCAAAAAGACGGCACCCTCGTGCTCGAGGGTGAGGCCGACGGTGCGCAGGTAATCGTGGACGGGGTCGTCGTCGGAGAGTTACCGATCGAACCGTTTCCACTGGCGGCCGGCAACCACAGCCTGCGCATTGAGAAGCCCGGTTTCACCGAATACGCAGAGGTCATTGAAATTCGACCGGGAAGAAAGACGGTCATCGAGGTCGAGCTCTATGCGCTCTCCATGATCGTGGACCTCGAAACCGTCCCGGAGACTGCGCGGGTACTGGTCGATGGAAAGTACATCGGTGACAGTCCGATCCAGCTCGACCTGCTGCCCGGCGATCACGTCGTCGAAATCCGAGCAGAGCAACACCACCCGACCGAACACAAGATCAACGCAACTGCGGGCATTCAAGAACCGCTGCTCCTGGAACTTGAACCGTTTAGCGAACAGGAGCTCGCGGCCATTGCCGAGGAGAAGGAGCCGGGGTGGTACGAGGAGCCGGCAGTTTGGTTGGCCGTCGGGGGAGGCGTTCTCGTCATCGCCGGAACGGTGATCTTAATCGCTGCCGTGAGCAGCAGCAGTAGTTCGCAGGTAGACGCCTTTTGCGAAACTGGTTGTGAACGTCTGCCATGACTGGCCCTCGCGACTCTGGGCGTGATAAGGCGCGACTCGAAGCACTGCGAGACGTTTCTTCGTCACTGAGCGCGTCACTCGACATTACCGAGAACCTGTATGAGCTCCTAGACAGAATTGCGGCGGTGCTCAAGTCAGAGCGCGCACTGCTTTTTCAGGCCGGAAACAAGGGACTCGTCGCCCACGTGCGCGAAGGGCGAGAGCGACACGAAATACGTTTCGCTCCCGGCGAAGGCATTGCGGGTGATGTGGCCAAGACGGGTCGCATCGCCAATGTTAAGGACGCGTACCAGGACCCACGTTTTCATGGCGTATGGGACCAACGCATGGGGAGTCGTACAAGAACCTTGCTCGCAGTCCCGCTACGCAATGCAGCATCGCGCGTGACGGGCGTCCTGCAGGTCGTGAACCGTCGAGACGGCACATACACCGACGAGGACGTCGTCATGGCGGAGACCCTCGCCGGTCAGCTAGCGGTCGCACTTGAAAATTCACGACTCTTCACCTCCGTAGTCGACAAGAACATGGAGCTACTCGAGGCCAAGGAGCAGCTCGAGTCCAGGGTCCAAGAACTCGATGCGTTGTACGAGATCGCGTCCGTTGCAGCGTCTTCGGCGACGCTTGATGAGATGTTGAGCGGCATCATCGCCCGCGCCATGCGTGCCATGCAGGTTGACGCGGCCGCGATCTATATCGAAGGTCAACCGATGGGTGAGCTTCGCTTCCGCGTGGCAACCGACGTCGAGCAAGCCAGCGTGCAGGTCGTGCGCGTCCCGGCAGGAGAGGGGATTTCGGGCTGGGTCGCGAAACACGGGCGTGCGTTACGGCTCGTCGACGTGGCGCGCAACGCACAGTTCTCCGACAACATTGCCGAACGCGTGCGCTACATTCCACGACGCGTGCTGTCGGTCCCTCTTTCGTGGGACCAGGGCAGAGGCGCGCTCTCGCTGTTCGATAAGCGCGGCGGAGATGAGGCCTTTACCGACGAAGATATGCGCATCGCTGTCATGCTTTCGAAGCACGTCGCGAGCGCGATTGGCCTGGCTTTGGCGCGGATCCGCCGCGACAACGAACAGCGGCTCAGTGCCATTGGCCAGTTTATGTCCGGTGTGCTTCACGACATGAAAACGCCGATGGCAGTCATCCAGGGCTACGTGCAATTGATGACGAAGGAAGAAGATCCCGATGACCGACGCCAGTACGCCGACGTGATCGCGAAGCAGCTCTCGCACATCCAAGCCATGACTCAGGAAACACTCGCTTTCGCCCGTGGTGATACGAAGGTCTGGATTCGAAAGGTACTGCTCAACCATTTCTTTGAAGAGCTTGCAGAGCAAATCAAGCTGCAGGTCGAGGGCCGAAACATCCAGTTCCGCCTTACGCTCTCGGACCGAGGCGTCGCCTACTTCGACCCGCACAAGATGGTGCGCGCAATTCACAACCTCGTTCGCAACTCGATTCAAGCTCTGGGCAAACGCGGCGGAAAACTCGAACTCAAAGTCGACAGAAACACCAGCGGTGCATTGCGCATCCGTACAGTCGACAATGGTCCGGGTATCCCTGAAGAGATCAGAGAGCGCCTTTTCGAGTCTTTCTCTACCCATGGAAAGGCCACCGGTACCGGCCTTGGCCTGGCGATCGTCAAAGCGGTCGCCGATGAGCATGGCGGCACCGTTTCGTTTCGCTCGAAGCCCGGCCTCACAGAGTTCACACTCGAAATACCCGATCAAGCAGAACAGAGCCCCTCGTTGGCTTCCAAGGCACTGAGCAGCGGCTAGGTCGCAAGTGCGCCAGCTAGAGCAACTTCATCAATAGTCGGTCGAGTTCGTCGTAGGAACTGTAGTGCAGCTCCAGTCGACCTTTTCCTTTTCTGTCGACCACACGCGTAACACAGCCGAGCTTCTTAGCGACCCGGTTCTCCAGGTCACGCACATTCGCCGAGGGCTTATCCGCCTTTTTTGCTGCAGACTCATCGTTCGATCTTTGCCGCGTTTGACGCTCGGTTTCGCGCACGCTCCAGCTTTTTTGAACGGCCCGTCGCGCAAGTTGACGCATCGCACCCGCGGTGGGTGCACCGAGAAGTGCGCGACCATGTCCTTCGCTCAGCGACCCGTCCTCGACGAGCTCAAGCACCTCTTGGGGTAGCTTGAGTAATCGGAGCGCGTTGGAAATCGTTGAACGATCTTTGCCGACGCGCTTGGCCAGCTCTTCTTGGGTGTAGCCGTACTCCTCGACCAAGCGTGAGAACGCTTGTGCGGTCTCTATAGGGTTGAGCTCTTCGCGCTGCAGATTTTCGACGAGGGCAGCTTCGAAAGCTTCCTTGTCGGACAGTTCGCGCACAAAGATGGGGACTTCTTTGAGGCCCGCCAGTTGCGCCGCGCGCCACCGTCTCTCGCCGGCGATGAGTGCGAAACCGCCTTGCTTTCTTTCACGCACCAGCAGTGGCTCAAGCACCCCCACGGACTTGATCGAATCTGCGAGTTCACGCAGCGGCCCGTCGTCGAACGTCTTTCGCGGCTGCTCGCGATTTGGATAGACGTCTTCGATGCGCGCGGTGAGCATCGAAGGCGTGCCACCGGACGGAGCTTTTGGAAGCATGGCATCGAGTCCGCGGCCCAAGCGAGGACGCCGGCCACTACTTTTGGGGCTCACGCCGCGGCCTCCGGCAACCCATCGAGAATCTCACGTGCCAGGTTCAAGTACCCGTAAGCACCACGCGAGGCGGCATCGTAAAGCAGCACGGGTTTGCCATGCGAAGGCGCCTCCGCGAGCCGAATGTTGCGCGGAATGACAGTCTCGTAGACCGGAAAGTGTCGCTTGACTTCCTCTGCGACCTCACGGGCAAGGTTGTTGCGCGCGTCGTACATCGTGAGCAGAACACCGTGAATCTCTAGGTCTGGGTTGGGGCCAGCCTTCACGCGTGCAATGGTATCGGTCAGCTGTGAAAGGCCTTCGAGCGCGTAGTACTCGCACTGCAGGGGCACCACAACGTGATGCGCAGCGCTTAGCGCGTTGATGGTCAGCATGCCGAGCGACGGAGGGCAGTCGATGACCACGAAATCGAAATCGTCGTCGACTTGCTTAAGTGCTTCGTCGAGCCGGTGGTTTCGGTCCTCGATCTCGTAGAGCTCCATCTCCACGGCCGAAAGATCGCGATTTGCTGGCAAGACACTGAGCATGGGCAAGTCGGTCGTGAGGATGCACTCGCTAACAGGAGCCTCATCGATCAACACCGAGTAGCTGCTTTGCTCGGTTTCGTCCGGCGAAAAGCCCACACCACTGGTGGCGTTGCCCTGCGCGTCGAGGTCGACCAGAAGCACCCGCTGTTCGGCAACCGCCAGCCCCGCAGCGAGGTTGACCGCGGTCGTCGTCTTGCCAACGCCACCTTTTTGATTGGCTATCGCTATCCGATGGGCCATCCGGAAGGTTTCATCTACCCCGAATGGCCACTGAATACCAATCGAGATCGCGACTTATGCCTGCCGGAAGGTTGCACAACGCTTTTTTTTCTTGAGAGTAGGTAGAGGTGGTAGCGTGTCCTACATGTAGGATACACCGCATGGGAACATCACCCAGCGGGATGGAGAGGAAGATAAGAAATGAAACGTGGACCCACATCGTACCGTTCGCTTCAAGAATTTGAGCGCGAGGAGCTGCGCCCACACAACAAGGCGGGCTGGTCGATCGATGACCTTTGGCAGGAAGCGAAGTTCGATCCGGGCGAGGACTCATCGCTCGACTCGGGCGAGCCTCAGGAACTAAATTTCGATTAGTATCAAGAACTTTCGCAAGAAAACTCGACTCAGAGTTAGGGTCTAAAAGCAGCGCTTTGGACCCTTTTCTCGTGCGGCAAGCCGCGATCAGGGCAAGATGGACGCGAGCTAGGGCAGCAAAAAGAGCGGGAACTGCGTCTCGCTCTTCCACGATGCCATGATGTAGAGCAAAAGCAGCGAGGCCCCGAGCGAGACCGCGCACAGTGCCGCAAGGCGACGGCCTGTCCAGAACGTCTCTTCGCGAGCGATGCGTGATCGCTCGGCCGCAGAGGTGTGAACATTGAGGTAGACCGGATCGTCTTCAGCCATCGCCAGGGATGTAGCGTCACTGTTCGCGGAGGTCAATGAAGAAGGTATTTGATCGCGACAAAGCCGCCGATAAGCAAGGCCGCGAAGAGCAGCGTCATCACCTCGAAACGCCTCTCGATGAAGTTGCGTATGGGCGCGCCGAACTTCCAAATAAGCCCCGCCACGAGAAAAAAGCGGGCACCTCGACCCACGATACTCGAAAGCAGCAGCGTCGTGAGCGAAACCTTGAAGACCCCGGCAGCGATGGTGAAGATCTTGTAGGGGATTGGCGTGAAGGCAGCGGTAAACAGAGCGAGCCACGCGTTATCTTGATAGAGATTCTCGACGGTCTCGAAGTGCGAGCACTTGAAGCCCGGAATGTGCTCGAAAAGCCATGCGCCGCCTTCGAACTGAGGACACGCAGTGTGCGTACCGAGTATCGCCCAGAAGCCGACCCCAATATACCAACCCAATACAGCACCTGAGACCGAGCCTATCGTGCAAACCAAACCGTAGAGCCAGGCGCGGGACCGCTTGGAGAGCGCGAGCGCCATCAACAACACGTCCGGCGGAATAGGAAAGAAACTGGCTTCTACAAACGCGAGCAAAAAAAGCGCCGGCACGCCATAACGAGTATCGGCCCACGACAAGACCCAGTTATAGAGTCGTCGCAACCACAGAAACGGGAGCTTCCAAGCCGGAATGACGGTGGCGTTCACGTTGAGGTTCGTAGCGCGGCAGCGCTGCCGAGGCCAATCGAGCTAGCCGCTTGCGGCACACTTTCGCGAACGTCAGACCTCGCGCTCGAGGCGACATTGCCAAGACCGGCACCTCCGATCGCGCGCTCGCAGAGTGCGCCGAAATCGATGCCGTTCGCCGCCGCAATCTTCGGCAGAAGCGAAGTCGCCGTCATGCCAGGCGACGTATTGACCTCAAGAATGTACTCATTGTCACCCTCGGTCACGAGCAGATCGACCCGGGTTGCGCCCGTTCCACCCACCGCTCGGTTCGCGCGCTCGGCCAGATTGAGAATGCCTTGATAAAGAGTGGGTGAAACGCGCGCCGGATAGTGGTAGCGCGTCTCCGTACTCTGATACTTGCTCTGGTAGTCGTAGACCGCGCTCGCAGGCTCGATCTCAATCGCACCCAAGGCCTTGCCGTCGAGCAACCCCACCGCAAGCTCACGACCCGCAATGTAACGCTCCACAATCGCGACGTCGTCGAAGCGAAGCGCCAACTCAATGGCTTCTCGCAGCTCGGTCGGCGTCTTCGCGCGCGAGGCCCCAATCGTAGAACCGCCGCGTCGGGGCTTGACGAACACCGGGTACCCGAACGATCCGTGCAAAGAGTCAAGCTCAGCAAGCTGCTCGGTACGGACCGTGTAATAGGGCGGCGTGGATACGTTGTAGAGCCGAAAGAGCTCCTTGGACTTCACCTTGTCCATCGCAAGAGCGCTCGCCAACACGCCCGAACCTGTGTACGGAATACGGAGCATCTCAAGCAACCCCTGGATGCAGCCGTCTTCACCATACGGACCGTGAAGCGCATTGAAGGCGACATCGATCGGGGTCTGACGCAGTACGCGGTCCACGTCGTGGTCGACGAAGATCTTCACAACCGGATACCCCTTGTCCTCCAGGGCCTTGGCGACCGCCTCGCCGCTTTGAATGGAAACCTCCCTCTCTGGCCCAAGTCCCCCTAACAAGACGCCAATTCGCTTGGCGGACCTGGAACGAGAATCGACTGCGGATGGCTTGTCGGTGGGTTTCATAGTGGACGTTCTGCCTTTCTCGAGGAACCTGCCCTCGCTGGGTCGCAACCGTAGTGGTTCAGCAACCCCCATGCCACGCCGTTCGGAGCCACGAATAGCCTGAACTTCCGCCAGATGCACACTCATTCCCCCCCTAGAGCGTGTCCGGCAGTAGACAAGATCGCGTTCCACGAACCACGTGCCACTCTCTTCGGGTACCAGCGGCCGCCAAAAACGGCAAAAAAGCTGTCGTTGCCGCCCCCTTGGCTCGGTGATAGCGTGTCGGCCTTGGCCCTGCGTGCGACCGGCTTTCGGAGTCCCGGGCCTTTTTTGAGACAACTCCATGCCAACCAAAGCTATCGACGAATCCAAGCGCTTTTTGCGCCCGGTTGGCCGCACCCCACTTCTGGGAGGAATGAATGACTTTTACCGAAGCAGCTATTCACGTGCTGAGGCAGGCGGGTAAACCGCTCCACTATAAAGAGATCACTGAGATCGCCATCACCGAGAACCTCTTGTCTCACGTAGGCAAGACACCCGAGATCACCATGAGCTCACGGCTCACGACGCTGACCAAGCGTGAGGGTGATAAGGGCGTCATCGAGAAGATCAAACCGGGCGTATTCGCGATCCGCGAAGGCGCTGAACTCCCCGATATCAACCAAGATGACGATGAGAGTGACGATGCGCAGAGCGATGAAGAGCGCCAGCTTCCGCCTGGCGCAGACCTTTTCGATCGCGAAGAAGACGACGACGACCTGATCTTCGCAGACCTTGACGAGGACAAGTCGAAGCGCAAGCGCCGCAAACGCAAGAAGCGAGGCGACGACGATAGTTCGAACAAGAACGAGCGAAGCGAACGCGCCCAGCGCTCCGAAAGGTCCGCAAAAACGGAGCGAATCGAGCGAAAAGACCCTTCCTTGGGACGCTCCAGCAGCCGAGACGGCGACTCGAATCGCTCGAAGCCAGGCCGTAGCGATTCGAGCGCTTCGGACAGTAAACCAGCAGGGGATTGGAGCCGCGAAAAAGACGATGGCGAACTCGCAGGTGGGGGTCTCGCGGACGAGATGTTCGAAGCCATGGCCTCGGCTGGAGCTTCGATGAAGTACCAAGATATCGCTGCCGCACTCGTCTCGTCGGGACGAATGGCAGGTGATACGCGCGCGCTGGTCCCAACCGTGGCTGCCGCGATTCGAAGCGACAACTGTCGCAGAGAAGCGCATCAGCGGCGTCCGCGATTCTCCGTACGTGGCGGCGAGGCCAGGCTATCGCAGTGGGCGCACCAACGCGACAGCGAACGCTCGCTGCGTGACACGCTGCGCTCTGCGGAGCGCCAGCGCGACGCCGTTCGTCGCGAGTTCGTGACCATTCTTGAGAAGCTCTCCTTGGTCGGTTTTGTCGAGCTGCTCGCCAGCTGGCTTAACGCTGAGTCGGTCAGTGGGCTGCGTGCTGTCGCACCACCGAGTGCACAAAAGTCATCTCTGAACTTGGCGGGTAATTGGAGCCGCGGACCCCTGCAAACGCGCATCGCCATCGTGGCCTTCCGGGAGCTTGAGATCACCCCCCAAGCCGTCGTCGCGGCCCGCGGGGCGCTTCACCATTATGCGGACGCCACCGAGGTATGGATGATCACCACTGGCCGCGTGACGCCTGAAGCACGCGAGGAGGCCAGCGCGGCGGGCCCACCAGTTGCGCTTCTTGACGGCATGGCCTTGGCTCGCGCCTTTGAGCGCCACGCTATCGGCATCAAGTCGTATGTCACGACAACTTTGTCCTTCGATTTCTCGCTACTCGAAGATCTCGGGGCAAGTGTCTTCGAGCCTCAGCCACGTCAAAGTCGGAGCGACGCCGATGAAGGACGCGGCAAACGTCGACGTCGGGGTCGTCGGCGCGGTCGCGATCGTGACAAGGAAAGGGACACTGACGGCGAGAAACAAGCGGCGTCCGCGCCCGACGAAGAGAAGGGCGGCGAACCAGAGGTTAAAGGGGAGAATGCCGATGAGCCACCCAAGAAGCGCTCGCGCCGCTCGCGACGCAAGCGCAAGAGCGATTCGGACGACAGCGCAAAGGCCAAGAGCGATTCGGACG
>CAZAQV010000006.1:102156-127546 GCA_964487255.1 uncultured Polyangiales bacterium
ACAGCGCAAAGGCCAAGAGCGACTCGGACGACAGCGCAAAGGCCAAGAGCGACTCGGACGACAGCGCAAAGGCCAAGAGCGACTCAGAGGCAAAGAACGCCGATGGGACGACGACGCGACGTCGGCGCAAAAAGACGAACCCAGAGCCTTCCACGGAGAACCAAGATGCCAGCTAATGCCCAGGGAATCCTCCGTTTCGTACTCGGAACAGCGCTCGCCTGGAGCCTCTCATTGGGGACCGCGGGCGCACAATCGACCAAAGGAGGGCAGCAAAAAGCCGAGATGGCGCAGACGCCCAAATCCCTCCCTTCGACCACGCGGCTCATCGACCTGATTCGCGGCATCGAGACTGCGCTAACCATCTGGACGACCAAGGACGGCCGCTACGTACACGTCGGTCATTGCCGCGCGGTACGGGACGGCTGCCGTTCACGAATAGCAATTTTCGCGCGCTGGCTGCACGACACAGCCAAAAAAAATGACATCGATCCCTTCCTGCTCACGGCTATTGCGTTACGCGAGAGTGGCCTCAATCCGTTCGCGGAGGGCTTGGTAGGCGAGATGGGTATTGTTCAGCTTCATCCGCGAGGGATCGGCAAGCGAGCCAAGTTCGTCACGAACAAGCACTACCGCGAACGCTGCCGCCGCCGCCGCGGCGCATGTCAAAAAGAGATCCTCGAACTCGGCGCCGAACATCTAGGTTCAGCGATACATCGCTGCGGAAGCGTCGAGGCTGGTCTTGGGGCGTACAACCGCGGCAAATGCGGCGCGACAGAATATAGCGAGCGAGTTCTCGATGGCGTCTCACAACTCAAGAGCATGGCTCGCGGCGAGATCGTGCCACCCAGTGCCGAATCTGCTGGCTAGCTCGCAGCGGACGGCCGCAGCGAGCGCACGGCCGCGCCCACACGAGCCTCTTCGGGCATGCCCAGGTCACGCATGATCGAAGCCGCTTCCTCGAGCCACTGAAGGGCCTCGGGCTGCCGGTCCCGCTGGAGCAAGAAGAAGCCCAGTTCGGAGAGCGCCTTGGCAACCTCGCGTTGGTTATCGAGTTGCTGAAAAAGTTCGACACTGCGACGAAAGCTTTGCTCTGCGCGCTGGTCGTCCCCTGGCTGTCGTTTCGAACAACCTAAGCCAATCGCGCGGTGGACGCGTGCCATTTCCAAGGCGCCACCGGTTTGCTCTGCGACGGCCAGCGCCTGGTCGAAGAGCTCCTCGGCGGTGTCACGTTTGGCCCGCAGCGCGAGCAGTCCCTGGTTGCGGAGGATATCTGCCAACACTGGCCGATCACCGAGGCGCTCGGCCAACGACCTGGCCTGATTCAACATGTGCTCGGCTTGCTCCAGCGCTCCGGTATAAAGATGAGCTTCTCCGAGATTATTAAATAAGACGCACTGCAAATGGCGGTCGCCGACCTTGTTTGCACGTGCGAGCGCCTCGTTCCACGACGTCGTTGCTGTGTCGATGTCGCCGCGCTCAAAGGCAACGACGCCGAGTTGATTATAGGACTGGGTGGTTCCGGTCTCGTCGCCAATCGACTGGCGGATAGCCAGGGCGCGGGTAAAGAACTCTTCGGCACGGTCGAGTTGCCCGCGCGTGAGCTCGATCCCGCCAAGCGTAGCCAGTGAAACGGCCTCGCCGCGCTGGTCGTCGTTGTCACGTCGAATCGCAAGCGCTTCTTCAGCGAGTTCAAAGGCTTCGTCCTCTTTTCCCGCGATGCGCAAGATTTGGGCGAGGTCATCCAAGGTCGCGGCGACGCCACGAAGGTCTCCTCCAGCACGAAAGAGCTCAAGCGCGCGCCGCAATGCGTGGCTCGCCTTCTGACTTTGGCCTTGGCTCTTGTAGACGCGACCGATTCGATTGAGCGCGGCTGCGCCTTTGCCTTTTGCGCCGATGGACCAAGCTGCCCTCAACATGCGAGTGAAGGCCGAAATCGCCTCTTCATTGCGGCCCGTTAGCACCAACAGCGAGCCCCACTCGTGAAGCGCATCGATGCGCCGAATCACGTCATCACTCGGAATCAACGACAGCGCCTTTTCGACATAGGCGAGCGCCGCGAAAGTTCGGGAACGCGCGCGCTCGTACACGGCCGCCTCAAAATATGCGCGACCGGCGCGCTGAGTCGAACCCGCAGCTTCGAGGTGGGGCGCAATCAGAGCGGCGACACCCTCGCGCCGGGTGTTGGCCATCGAAGCGAGCCAGCGCGCGACGGTCCAGTGTCGAAGCAGGCGAACCTCATTGGACATGCGACCGTAGATCGCCTCCCGCATGTGCCCGAGCTCGAAGACAAAAGCTCGCGTTGCGGGCAGCTCCGAGGCGCGAACCGGTCGAATGAACCCTTTGCTGACCAAGCGATCGAGCACCTCGCCCACCGATTCCGAGTCGTCGTCGTCTGTCCAGATCGTCAAGGGGTCGTCGTCACTTCCGGGAGGGGCTTGTTCCGCACGAAGTTGCGCCAGGACCGCGCCGTCCCAGAAGCGGTCACCGACCACTGAAGCTCGCCCGAGTGTATCGAACTCAAGCGCATCGAGCCGGTCGATGCGCGCCGCGATCGCGTCGTCGATGGACACAGGTAGGCTGCCGTCTTCGAGTCGAGCCAAGTCGACCCGAAGCATCTCGTCCTCTTCAACAATGCCACCCGCTTCACGCAGCAGTAGCACCAGCTCGCGCAACAGCCGAGGGCTGCCCTTCGATCGGTGCGCCAGAGCGGACACAAAAGGCTCCGGAGCAGCCTCGAGGTTTGGCATCAAAACAAACAGCATCGTTTGGATATCTGACTCTGAGAGCTTCGCGACTGAGGTCGTGGTCCGGTGGACATGGGACGCGAAGGACTGCAGCCTCTCAGTGAGCGGGCGCTCGCTCGCGAGTACGACAACCAAGTGCGACGCCTCGTCGACGACACCTTGCAGAATCTGCCAAGCTGTCTCTTGCATATGGTGGGCATTGTCGATGAGCAGTAACGTGTGTTCTTGGTTTGACTCAGCCTGGAGGAAGCGTGAGACCGCCTCGGCAGCCCGTCTACGCAGCTCCATAGGTGCGATATCGCGGATGAAAGGAGAATCTGGAAACTCGATGCCGGCGACGTGGCCGAGAAGGTGGCTCGTCTCGGCGATGGTCACCGCATCATGGGTTGCCAGCACCTGTTTGACCAGGTTGTGTACCTTTCCGCGAGCGACTGGATCGGGTAGCTCGGGACGCAACGAAAAGAAGCCACTGAGCAGATCGGAAAACGGCGTATACGGTCGATCCCCGTCGCTGGGCCGCGTCTCGGCGTAGAGCACGCGCGCCTGCTCGGACAGACGCGCCGCGAACTCGCTGGCGTGGATGAGAAGACGGCTCTTGCCTGACCCATACG
Source organism: uncultured Polyangiales bacterium (assembly GCA_964487255.1). Lineage (GTDB taxonomy): Bacteria > Myxococcota_A > Polyangia > Polyangiales > CAZAQV01 > CAZAQV01. The sequence continues at coordinate 105,512 of CAZAQV010000006.1, forward strand.
GCCCTAACAAGGTCACGATAGAGGGCGAGCCCATCGAAAAACTGTGGTCGATAGCCTTGTGGAGGGCTTCGCTTGCCTCGGATTGGCCGATGAGAGGGGTGCTGACCACCTCTCCCCCTACAGCAAAAGGCTCTGATGCACGCCCGGAGTTGCTCGTGAGGCGCCCGCAGCGAGCGCACCACGGCCACTGGCTTGGCGAGACAAAGCCGCAGGCTCCGCAGCGGTGCGTCCATGGATTCGCGTCGCGTTGGTCGAACATGGGGCGAACCCTATCTCTTAACATGGAATTCGGCCACGAATCAGGCCGATCTTCGATGGACAGGATGAGCGGGGCAACGTTACATTTTGTGCATGATTCGTCGGCTCTCGCCGGTAGCAGCCCAGGTACTCAAGGTCTTGCCCCGCAAGCGCCTGAGCTGGTGTCTCGGTCAGCTGGCCGAAGTCGGAGCCCCGCCGCAGCTCCTCGACGTATTGGTGGAGCAATTCATCGAGACTTTCCATGTCGACATGCGCGAGGTCGCTGACGAGGGCCCGTTCCATAGTTTTGACGCCTTTTTTACGCGACGCCTGCGCGAGGGCGCGAGGCCGGTGGACCCGACCCCGGGCGCTATCGTGTCTCCTGCCGACGGACGGCTCGAGGCCTTCGGCGAGGTCAGCGGGAGCCTCAAGCTTCAGATCAAAGGGCATGAGTACGGGATCGAAGCTCTTTTGAATGGAATTTCGGATCCGACGCCCTATCGCGGCGGGCAGTTCGCGGTCATCTATCTCTCGCCACGCGACTACCATCGGGTCCACGCGCCCGTCTCAGGCCGGATCATCGAGGTCGTGCATATCCCAGGAACGCTTTTCCCAGTCAACACCATCGGAGTTTCCCACATCAAGGGACTCTTCGCGCGAAATGAGCGAGTCGCTTTCGTCCACGACTGCGAGCCGGGGCCAGTCTGCTCGCTGATGGTGGGGGCTATTGGCGTGGGGCGCATCACCACGCCTTTTGCCCAGCTCGAAACCAACCGCGGCCCGCGACTCGCCGAGCCGATGGTGCACGATTGCTCAGAACGGGTCCGCAAGGGTGACGAGCTCGGAGTCTTTCATCTCGGCTCGACCGTGATACTGATTCTTTCCAGATCGAGGGCATCCAGTTTACACTGGTGTCAACCGATGGGAGCACAGCTACGAGTGGGAGAAGCATTATCCATCCCAACCTCGCAGAATGCGACCGAGGGAGCCCCGTCAGCCTGATGTCAGCACGCCCCAAACCATCGATACGAGTCGCCTGGGACGGTGAGCCCGAGCACCCTTCGTATCGACCGCGCGGCGGCGATGAGCGCAGCGACTCCGCCGAAGGCGTGCCCGTTTCGGCAGTCGCTTCAGCGGCGGTCGTCGTGGTGAAAAACAACACACCGGCTGCGGTCATGGATGACGAGTCACTCGAACCCCTACGGCCCAGCTACTCCCCACCGGTGGCTTCGCGCCCACCACAACCGCCGCCTGTTCGCACCGAGAGAACTCAAGTGGGTATGTCGGCCGTACGACTTGACGACCCACCGGCCAAAGCCTCGGCACCACCCGTTTCTGCGCCACCAGCCAAAGCCTCGGCGCCGCCCGTTTCTGCGCCACCAGCCAAAGCCTCGGCGCCACCCGTTTCTGCGCCACCGGCCAAAGTTTCGGCGCCACCCGTTTCGGCCAGCAAAACGCGTAAAAGCTCCACGCCTCCTAAGCCACCGAGCGAATCCTACATTCCACCGGCCCCCTCCGACCCGCCGCGTTCAAAATCGAGTCAGCCACCGCCCCGAGCTCGCAAAGGAAGCGACGAGTTTGACTTCGAGGGTCAGGTGCGGGCTGAGGGCACATTGCTCTCGGCACAGCAATCCTCCGACGCACCTTCGATTGCGCCAGAGCCGATCGAGAGCACGTTTCCCGACGCCATCGACGACGAAACAGAACTCGCGCAGGATGTTAGTGATGCACCTCCAGCTCCAGACAAGAAGCCTTCGCCGCCACCGGCTCCAAACACCAAACCCCGCCTGAGTTCAGTTGACGGCAAAGCCCCGCCGCCAGTTCCGTCCGAGGCGCCACGCAAGAAGCGACCGAGTCAAGAACCTGCCGAACCAGCCCAAGCAAGCGCGCAAAACGACGCGGCTAGCGAAGCCGAGGGGCCCCGTGATTTGGCGGCAATTCCTGTAATTTCGAGCGATGTTGTCATCACGGACGGCGCCGCAACCGTGGACGCGGCGCGTGCGAAGAAGACAGCGCGTTCGAGTAAGCCGGCGTGGCACGATACGTTCTTTGATGAGAGTTATTTGCGGACATATCGGGTACCCCCCCCCGACGCAGTGAGTCGCCAGTGTGACTTCATTGAAACACAGCTCGACCTCGACGAAGGCGCGAGCATTCTCGACGTCGGGTGCGGCTTGGGTCTACAAGCAAAAGAGCTTTCGCGTCGCGGCTACAAGGTCACCGGAATCGATTCGTCGCCTACGATGCTTGCGCTCGCTCGCGAGGCCGACCATGGAGTCGAGTTCCTCGAGCGCGACATGCGCGAGCTTCAGTACGACGGCGATTTCGATGGAGCCATCTGTTGGGGCACGAGTTTTGGTTACTTCGATGACGCGCTCAACAAGACCGTCATCGAGCAGCTGCGCAACGCCGTGCGCCCCAACGGCATGTTGCTCGTCGACGTGGTCAATCGCGATTACGTGATGCGCTCCCAGCCCAATCTGATCTGGTTCGAGGGCGAGGGCTGCGTGTGTCTCGAAGAAAGCGATTTCAACGCCATCACTTCTCGACTCCACGTCAAGCGAACGACAGTGCTCAGCGACGGCCGTCAGATTGAGTCACCGTACTCCATGCGTCTGTACTCCGTGCACGAACTCGGGCAGGTCCTGCATACCAAGGGCTTTCGTGCCAAGCGCGTTTCGGGTCACCCCGCGACGCCCGGGGTGTTTTTCGGCTCGGACTCGCCGCGGATCATCATGGCAGCCGAGCGCCGCTTGTCATCAAAGATGGACCGGAACACCGTGTCACCTTCCGACGTCGCTAAGCGCCGCGCTGGTTCATAGTCCTTCCGCAATGTGGGCAGCTTTTGCGTTCGACATGCGTCGAAGGGCGCCGCGCACGTCGCTCGGAAAGCGCTTCGGAAAAGCCTCCCGCCAAGATTCCTGCGGGCAGTGCGACGAAGCCCACACCCACGATAGAAATGATCGACGCGAGGAGCTTTCCGATCGCAGTGACTGGATAGACGTCGCCGTAGCCGACCGTGGTCAAGGTGCACACGGCCCACCAAAGTGAGGCCGGGATACTCGAAAAGGAATCTGGTTGAGCACCGTTTTCAGCGGCGTAGAGCAGTGCGGCCGACGAGACGAGGAGCACGAAGAGTAGTCCGACGCACAACAAGAGCTGCTCAGCACTTTCACGAAGGACCGTCTGGAGTAGGGCGAGCGAGCGCGAATAGCGAAACAGCTTGATGCCCCGAAGCAGCCGCACGAGGCGCAGGGCGCGTAGCGCGCGCAAGTCGGAGGTGAAGAGCAGTAGCGACGGAAGGACGGCGGCCAGATCGATCAGAGCCATAGGCGTCAACGCGAAGCGAATCCGGCCCATCATGCCCCGATAGCGCTCGATCGCACCGGCCGCCCACAAGCGGGCGACGTACTCGACGGCGAAGATCACTGACGAGACGATTTCAAAGACGAATAGCTCTTGACCGTAGGTGACCTGCATATGCGGGACGGTCTCAAGCATTCCCGCAAAGACGTTAAGGACGATGAGAATCATGATCCCGTACGTGATGACGTCGGCGAGCCATCCCTCGGACTCTTCGGCGTCCAACCAGTCCCAGAGCTGTCTTTGAAACGATTGCTGCGTTCGCATCGCGCTCACTTCTACTGAATCGCCCAGCTTCTCGCCAGGCGGAGAACACGCAGAGCGCCATAGATGGGGACTGCAAACCGAGTTTGTTGACAGAGAAATCGAACCGTCTGTTTGTATAGATTCAGGAAAACTGGATGGCATGTGCTTTGCGAACAAATGCAAAAGATGCGTGATATTTTTGCGAAAGGCATTCTGTTGGTGGTTGTCTGCGGCTGCACGGCAGCGGTCGGCGGTGAGCCGTACACGTCTGAGAGACCGGACGGCAAGGGCGATCGAACAGTTGACCCCGATGCGGGCCCAAGCACCGACCTCGAAGCAGACAACCACAATGGAACCGACTCTGCACCCGCCTGCGCAGGCACGGAGGTGGACGTCGAAATCGAGTACCTCAAGCGGCCGGCCGACATTGTGTGGGTAATCGACTCTTCGGGCAGCATGAACAACGAGGCGGCGCTCGTGCAACAGCATATGAATGACTTTGCAGCGCGATTCTCAGACGCCAGCGTCGATGCGCAAATCATCGTTATCACACCAGCCGGCTTTGTATCGGTGCCTCCGCCCTTGGGAACGGACAGCAGTCGCTTTTTCCAAGTTAGCAGGTCGGTTAGCTCGAGTGCTGCTCTTCAGGCGCTCGTCGATTCGTGGAGCATTTACAGCGCGCGTCTACGAGAAAACTCGGTCGTTCACTTCATCGCAGTGACCGACGATGAGTCTCGGCTAAGGGGTGACTGCTTTGTCGAGCAGATGAAGACGCTGGTCGGTCCGCAAAGGCAGTTCAAACTGCATACGATTTCGTCCGAAGCCGCTAGTCCGGCTGAGATACAGCCAAGCGGGGGGCAACTCTCCTGCGCCGAGAACAACACAGCCCTCAAGAGTTCAGCGCAAGCATGTGAGGGCGCAGCGAGTCCAGGGCTTGAGTATCGCAAGGCCGCCGAAGCAACAGAGGGCTTGGTGATTTCGATCTGTACGCCTGACTGGTCATCGGTGTTCGACCAGCTCGCCGGTACGGTCGAGAAGGTTTCGGTGCTCGGATGCGACTTTGAAATGCCCGAGCCACCACCGGGTGCAGTGCTCCAAGCCGACAAAGTCGAGCTCCTTGCAGAGGTCGAAGGAACACAGCGCACCCTTTCGCGAGTGACAAGCGAGGCTGGGTGCAATGGCGGCGACTGGTATTACGATAACCCAGACAGGCCTACATCAGTTCAGTTGTGCCCAAACACTTGCGATGAACTCGGCAACGTTGGTGCCCAACTATCCCTTGAGCTTGGTTGCGCGTGGAGCGTGCGTTAGCGGAAAACGTGTCCTCACACAGCGTCCCGAGACTCCCGTTCATTGGCTATCATCCGCGCCGTGCAGATCTTGTTTATCAACCCCTACCACCGCGGCAGTCACCGCGATTTCTTTGAGCAGTGGTCGCGTCATAGCAAGCACACGTTCCGCCTCTTGAACTTGAGTGGGCGCAACTGGAAATGGCGAATGCGTCACGGGGCTTGGACGCTCGCCAACGTCCTTCGAGCGCAAGAGGACCAGAGCGTGCCCGACGTCGTCTTTTCGACAGACATGCTCGACCTCGCGCTGTGGAAGGCATGCGCCCCGGACGCGCTCCGCAGCGTGCCGCACATCCAATACTTTCATGAGAACCAGCTCGTCTATCCGGACCGGCGCAAGCGCGATGAGGACCTCCACTTCGCTTGCACGAACATCCTATCGGGGGCGCTCGCGAATGAAGCTTGGTTTAACTCTCGCTACCACCTCGAAACTTTTATCGAGGGAGCGCGTTTGCTCGACCTTCGCTTACCGGGTCGCGAGCTCAATAGCGCGATCTCCGTACTCGAATCGCACGCGTATGTTCGCGCGCCGGGAGTTGAACTAAGAAGCCTGGGCTTCCAAGAGCGACGTTCATCAGAGAAGCTGCGCGTTCTTTGGATCGGGCGTTGGGAATGGGACAAGGGAAATGACCGGTTCGTCCGGCTCGCGACTGCAGCCCGGAAGTCCATGGATGTGGAGTTCGTCGTGCTCGGGGCATCGCTGGCACTCGACGAGCGAGAACATCTTCACGAACTGCTCGGTAGGTCACTGGTATTCGCGGGCTTCGTGGAGTCTAGAGAGGCGTATGAAACCTGGCTGAGAACATGCGATGTGGTGCTCAGCACGGCGCGCCACGAATTCTTTGGCTTGGCAGTGCTCGAAGCGTCGCTGTGTGGATGCATTCCGTTACTTCCAAACGGACTGGCGTACCCAGAGGTTTTTTCAGATTGTGAGGAGGCGTTTTTCTACGATGACGAAGGGGAGGCGCTGCTGCGCTTGGAGCGGCTTTTCAATGATTGGAGAGAAGGGAAACTCTTGCCCCCGCGGGGGCAAGACCATTGGCTCTGGAGCGTTCGTGCCAGGGAACTCGACGCTTGCTTAGAAGCTGTCGTCTAGAACTTTGGAGGCATAGAACGACGGAGTCGAAGCTTGCCGCGCAAGTCTTCGAGCTCTGGAGAGCTTACTCGACTCTCCTTGGCAACTTGAAGCCCACTGACTTTCTTCTCCTTTTCGTTGGCCGAATTCTCGGCGTACGCCGGCCTATACGTTTCGACCCCGAAGGGGCTCGGAGCCGGTGTGGTCGGCTTTACACTGACGCGCAGAGCCGCAATGGGCTTGCGACGCACCAGCCGCGGGGAGGAATGAAAGTAGACATTCGGACTTAGTTTGGGTTTGGCAACGCTCATGCCCCAATTACGAAGCAAACATTATACCAACACCAAATTAATCTACTTTTATGACTTTTCGCATTTTTGGGACTCCAGATCTGGCGCATCTGTTGTAGATTCGGCGCATTTTCTGTCGGTTTACACACAACACCGTAGGTTGGGACACTAAACAGACATTCAGAGAAACCTGTGTTAGCAAGGGCTGCAATGAGCGAGCCCGAGCACGACCGGATTCTAAGGGAAGTATTTGGCTTTAATGACTTTCGACCGGGCCAACGCGCCACGGTGGAGTGTTTGCTGCGAGGGGAAGATGCCGTCGTGTTACTGCCCACGGGCGGGGGGAAATCTCTTTGCTATCAGGTTCCCGCCATCACGTTGGCCCGCCAGAGCGGCGGACTCGCGGTCGTCATCTCACCGTTGATAGCATTGATGGGAGACCAAGTTCGTAACCTGTGCGCACGCGGTGTGCGCGCTGCGGCGCTCAACAGCCACCAATCGGATGCGCAGAGCCGTGAGGTCTTCGAGGCTTTGGCGGACGGGCACGTCGAACTGCTCTATGTCTCCCCCGAACGCGCTTCGACGCGTGGTTTTCGCGCCATGCTCCGCCACCACCGAGTGTGCCTTGTCGCGATCGATGAGGCGCACTGCGTCAGTCAATGGGGCCACGACTTCCGACCGGAGTACCTACAGCTCGCCGAGCTTCGGGATCTTTGCCGGGCACCGATGGTTGCCGCAACCGCGACAGCCACGCCCGATGTCCTGGCCGAGGTGATTCACCAGCTACGACTTCGCAACCCTCACGTGGAACGCGGCGATTTCCGAAGACCGAATCTCCAGTTTGCGGTCGAAGCGATCCGCAGCCACACCGCCCGACTTCAGCGACTGTGCGACTTGCTCGAAGCCATGGAGTTTCGCCGCACGCCAAGCTCCGGAAGGGCCATCATCTACTGCAGTACCCGAAAGAAAACCGAGGAAGTAGCCAAACACCTTTGCGCACACGCTTTCGCGGCCGCCGCATACCACGCGGGTCGGGATCGTGGTGAACGGCGACGTGTCCAGCGTGCGTTCGAGATGGGTCGTGTAAGGGTGCTAGCCGCAACGAACGCGTTCGGCATGGGTATCGATATTCCCGATGTTCGTCTCATCGTACATTTCCAGACGCCGGGGAGCTTAGAGGCCTACTACCAGGAGGCAGGTCGCGCTGGCCGCGACGGGCAACCCGCCAACTGTGTCATGTTTTTTGGAACGTCCGACCTTGCCACTCAGAGGCGTATTCAGTCGGGAACCAGAGCGAGCGCCGCACTGCGCACCATGGAAGTTTACGCGCGAGCGGAACTCTGCCGCCAGCGAACGATTTGCGACCACTTTGGCATGAAAGATGTGCCCCCTTGCGATATCTGCGATGTCTGTAAGGGTTTCGTCCGCGAGGAGAACGAAGTCGTCGACAACAAGACGACGGCCCTGAGCAACGACGAGTTACGAGTGATCATCTCCGCGGTGGGCGGGCTGCTCAAACCTGTCGGAAAGGTGGGTCTAGCGCGGGCACTTCGGGGCAGCCGGGCCAAAAGCCTGCACAAGTGTGGGTTGATGGACCTGCCGGAGCACGGCGCGCTGCATCATCGCGACGAGACCAGCATTGTCGCCGCGATAGAGGGCTGCCTCGAACGGGGACAACTCGTGCGCAAGGGCCACAAATACCCGACCGTGTGGCTGCCCGGTAAAGCCGTGCGCGCTCGGCAGGCTTGGACTGCGCCAAATGTGGGCTCTAACACCAATGCTTCTCGCCCCTTAGAGCGCAGGGCTCGACGAGATCGCTACACACCCGTCGTCAAAGCCCTCGACGCATTCCGAAGGCGCAAAGCGCGAGAACTCGGATGGAAACCCTATATGGTTCTCCAGAAACGGACGATTGTCGCACTCGACGAACAGCGGCCCGGCAGCGTATGGGATCTGCAGCAAATCCCTGGCCTGGGCGAAGCAAAGATCGAACGCTTTGGTGAGGAGCTGATCTCCATCGTCAGCGAACATGGGTAACACCGAGGCCTAATTTGCACGGCGTTTGCCTATTCCTCCACAAATGCCTCACAATACCGAGGTGGTCGATGAGGACGATGCATTTGACGGAGAAGGGCCCGAAGCGCAGCAACAGAATGCGGCAAAACATGTAGAGACTCGGCCGTTTCCGTACGGCATCAAAGATTCTGTCATTCCGCCGCCTCCGGAGTCGCAGATCAGCGAAGCATCCGATTTACCTCTCGGGGCGCATCCTGGCGATCCATCCATGCCGCCACGTGCTGAACCGCAGGCCAGACCACCTCGACCAGGACGGTCACCACTTGCCGACCCGGCACTGCCTGAGGCGCTTCTCGATTCTCCGACGCAGACCGCAGATGTCGGTGCCCGCGCCAAGAGCCCAGCACATTTGCCGCAGGGGCTCCAGGAAGACTTTGATGCCATGAGTGCTGAAGTCGAAGAGGAAACTGCGGAGCGCCCCGTCGCACATGCCGTCGCCGCATCCCTAGCGGACTCGTTTTTGGACGAAGAGCACGGCGAAACGGTGGACTCGTTTGAAGAAGCGCGCACAGAGGTTTCTGGGCCCAGCGAGCATGTGCAAGCAGCAGAAAAACGGGACGGAATGGAGGTTTTTTCGGAGGAAAGCAGCACTGTTGTGACGCCCGAAGCGCCGAGCTACCCGCTGCCACCTGCTGGCGCCAGACGAGGGAGGCTGGTCATCGTCGCTTTGGCCTTGCTGCTGCTGGCAGGCGCTGGTGTAGCGGCCTACCGGTACTTCTCGGGTTCCCGCGATGCAGTTCCCGACAACGGAGCCGTTGAACGATCGCGAGGAGGGCAGGCCTTTGAGGGCAACACGCCGCTCAAGAGGGGTTTGCCGGAAATCCCACCTGTCGTTCCCGCTCTGCCTGACGCCGAAACGCAACTTGCCCTGGATGCAGATGTTCAGGACGCTTCGACACCCTCAGACGCGAACATTTCTCGAGATGCCGCCCTGGACTCTGCAACGACAGGCTCAAGCGATATGGGCGCGTCGGTCGCAGAAGACGGCGTAGCTGTGGACCTGCCCGAGGTTCCCGAGAGTATCGAACGACTCCCCGAGAGGCGGCGGACCCGTGAAGCCCGCAAGCAACTTCGACTCGGCAATCGCTTACTCAGGCGCAAGCGGGTGGACAGCGCCCTTTGGCACTACGAGCGCGCATTGACCTTCGATCCGAAGTTTGCAGCCGCCGCCCGCGGAAAACTGCGTGTCCTGCTTATGATGGAGCGCAATGAAGCAGCCCTGGCTTGGGCGAAGTACTCGATCGAGCTCGAAAGCGATTCGACGCACGCGTGGGTCGCATTGGCAGAGGCTTACGAGGCGCTCGACAGAAAGCCTGACGCGATCGCTGCGTATGAGAAGGCGCTGGAACTTGCTCCTCGCAACCGTAGCGCAAAGCACGCCCTGGCGAAGCTACGCCGTTAATCGACTTCGCGCGCCCACAGCTCCTCGACGGTCTGGCGACGGGTGATGAGCCTCGCCTCGTCCTCTTCGACCATAATCTCGGCCGCAAATGGGCGTGAGTTGTAGTTACTCGCCATGGTCACGCCATATGCGCCCGCCCCGCAAATGACCACGAGTTCTGACTCGTCTAACTCGGCGAGTTGCCGCTCACGGGCAATAAAGTCCCCGCTTTCACAAATGGGACCGACGACATCGACTGTCACGCGCGGCTCTGCTTGCGGGCGCTCTTTGATGGGAAGGATGTGATGGTAGGCGTCGTATAGCGCCGGCCGGATGAGGTCGTTCATTGCCGCATCCAGAACGACGAAGCGTTTTGCGCCCTGCGAGCGAACGCGAACGACTCGGGCCAAGAGCACGCCCGCTGCGGCGACCAAAGAGCGCCCCGGCTCAATAAACAAATGCGTGCCTTCATCGATGCCCGCCTTACCGAGCCCCTCGTGAATCATCTGAACGAAGGTCGATGGCGGCGGGTAGGGTGTCGGCTCGTTCCCATAGTGCACCGGCCACCCCCCACCAGCATCTATCGAACGGACAGGAAGGCCCGACTCGCGCGCCCGGCGCACAAAGGCCCCGAGTAGTGCCAACGCGTCGCGCATCGCCGCGGGGTTTCTGACCTGCGAGCCGATGTGACACGCAACGCCTTCGAGCACCACTTGAGGGTTACTCTGAAACCAAGGCAATAGCTCGTTTGCGCGACCGACCGTCATACCGAATTTCGTCCCGTGCAGACCTGTCGAGATGTATGGATGCGTCTGAGGGTCGACGTCAGGGTTCACACGCAGCGAAACTTTCGCCGTTTTGTCGAGGCTTCGAGCCAGTTCGGAAATACGGTACACTTCGTGCTCTGACTCCGCATGAATAGAACCAATTTGCACATCGATCGCGCGACGCAGCTCGGCGTCTGTCTTGCCCACGCCACTAAAGACAATGTCCTGAGGCGCAAAACCGGCACGAAGGGCGCGTTCGAGTTCTCCTCCGGAGACGATATCGGCCCCGCAACCTTGAGCCTGAAGCGTGCGTAACACGCCGCCGCTCGTATTTGCCTTCACGGCGTAGCAGATGGTGAACGGTCGACCATTGAGGTGCTCGCGAAGTGCATCACGCAAGTCGCCATAGGCCGTTTCGATCGCAGATTTCGAGTATACGTAGGTGGGCGTGCCGTGCGCTGCGGCCACCGCGCGAAGCGAAACGCCATCGCAGTATAGTTCGCCTTCACGATAGTGAAGTGCGGGTGCATACGACTGGCTCATGGTCGGTTCTCCGCGAGCACGGCGTCGACCTCGACCTGCCCCCAGGCTGAAGTGCGCAGGCGCTCTCTCCACACATTGATCGCAGACTGCACGCGCTTTTTCGCAGGCCCCCCGATGACGTCCCGGCGTTCGACAGCAACCTCTGGGTCAAGGGCAGCGTAGATCGACTCGTCGAAGGCTTCATGCTCAAGCTTGAACTCGTCGAGCGACAAGTCGGATAGCCCGCAGTCTTTGTCAACACAGTAGGCCACGAGACGCCCGACCACGTGATGCGCGTCGCGAAACGGCACGCCTCGAGCCGACAACCAGTCCGCAACTTCAGTCGCATCAACAAAGCCGCGGCGCAGCGCCCGCCGCATGGCTTCGACACCGAAACTTGCTGTGGCAAGCGAACCGCACAAGACATCCAGGCAGTCGTTCGTCGTGTCGAACGCATTGAAGACCGGTGCTTTGTCCTCTTGCATGTCGCGATTGTAGGTGAGAGGTAGCCCTTTGAGCATCACGATCAGTGCAACCAGGTCCCCAATGACCCGTCCGCTCTTTCCGCGCACCAACTCCGCCATATCCGGGTTCTTCTTTTGCGGCATCATCGAAGAGCCGGTCGTAAAAGAATCACTCATTCGGATAAAAGAGAACTCCTGACTGCTCCACAGCACGAGTTCTTCGCTCATGCGCGAGAGGTGAATCGCCAGGTTTCCAAGCGCCGCGAGCACCTCGACCAAGAAGTCCCGGTCTGCAACGGTGTCGAGTGAGTTTGCGGTCGGTCGGTCAAACCCTAAGGCACGGGCCGTGTGCTCACGATCGATTGCAAAGGTCGTGGTCGCGAGAGCTCCAGCTCCAAGCGGTGATTCGTTGAGGCGACGCCGCGCATCCTGCAATCTACCGTGATCGCGCCCCAACATCTCGACCCAGGCGAGAAGGTGATGCGCGAGCCGAACGGGCTGGGCGCGCTGAAGATGGGTGTAGCCCGGCATGAGCGTATCGAGCTGCTCGTCGGCCAACCCGACCAGGACCGCGCACAAGCTCGAGATTTTTGAGCAGGTTTCATCGCACGCCGCGCGCGTCCATAGACGCATGTCGGTGCACACCTGATCATTGCGGCTTCTCGCAGTGTGCAGCTTTCCGCCCGCAGCGCCCACCCGAGCACTGAGCGCCGACTCGATGTTCATGTGAACGTCCTCCAGCTCGTCGCTCCACTCAAACTTGCCGGCCCGAATCTCCGCTCGAATCTCTTCGAGGCCTTCACAGACCGCCTGGCACTCGTTCGCGTCCAAGATCCCTTGCGCGGCGAGCATGCGCGCATGCGCCAGAGATCCGTCGATGTCCACTTCGGCCAGTCGCGAGTCTGTCTGAACGCTCGCGCCGAAGCGTTTCGCCACTTCTGCCGGGGCCTGAGAGAATCGTCCGCCCCATGTTTTCGACGAACCCACTGTTTTCGAAGACATGCGCCACGTTTAGCCCGGATCGGCCGTTGGGTCGCGCGAAAATCTGCCGAGTCCTAAACGCCCGGCATGCCTTCGTCGCCCAGGAAAAGGACAGGTTCAGTTTCGATCGGGGGCAATCCGGCTAGAAGCTGCTGGCCAAAACGCCGCGTGCGCTCCGCCGCGACCAACTCGATCAGGAGCAATATCGGAGGGGCGAGCCAAAACGGTCCGAGGGCGGCCACGCCGAGCACGGCGAGTGAGGCGGCAACGACCGTCCGAGAACTGCCTCGTACGTGCCAAAGGAATTGCCGAGGTAACCAGACGGCTGCGGCGGCGACACGCGGGTCTGTCCCGTCAACGCCCACTTGGTTTTTGGTGACAGGCAGGATCGGCCGGGCTTCGCCTATCACCACGGCACTATTTGCGTGTTCCCAAAGCTGCATCGCGTCGAACGGCTCACCGATCACGCAAACACGTTCGCCGGCGCGCGAAAATTCTCGCACCAACGAGGCCTGTTCGTCGGTCCGCAGGTCTGCGCGAACGTCGGTCAGATCAAGGGCGTTGCCGAGAGTTTTCGCTGTGGGCTGCATTCGACCGGTGACAAACGTAACCGCGGTATGTGCGTCCATCAGCCGGTGTACGGCCGCTCGGCTCCCCGGACTTGGGTTGTCGACCAGCACAAGCATCCCCTCGAGCGTCTCGTTGATGGCAATGAAGTGCAAAACATGTCCTTGAGACGCAGCGATGGTCACGTCCGAACTCGCCTTGGCGATGCTCACCCCATTTTCGTGAAGCAGTCGACGCGTCCCGACGAGCACACGCTTTCCATCACTCGTGACTGCGTCAAAGCCGTAGCCGGGAATAAACTTGGAGCGCCGCAGACGAACCGAGCCTGTAGGCGCAGTCGCAATCGCGGACGTCTGAGAGAGCTGATGACTCGGATGATCTTCGCTCACCTTTGCGGCGAGTTCGAGAAGTTGCTTTTTTGATAGTTCACCCAATGCATGAACCCGGAGCAATCGCGGGGGAGCGGCGCGCGAAAAGAACGTCTCGGTGATCACGACTCGGGTATCCGAGGCCACATCATAAAAGGTAGCCGGTGAAGGAAAGTAAATGCCACGACGTAGCAAAGATGCTGCGCTGACGGCAGCCCCGCGTGGTACCGATTCGATAAAGTACAAGACGGGAGCGCTTAGGACGAAGACCGAAAGCACGAACAGTGAAACGCCGAGATCAAGTTGACCTTGAATGACCGCCGACAGCAGCACCATCGCGCCGAGCAGCATAAGGGGGGACAAGCGCAATGACGCGTAAAGGATAGCTCGTGGAAGCGTCTCTGCCCGAAGACGGCGCAAGGCGCGTTGACGCAGGCGTGTCCGGTCAAAAAACAGCCACACACGGGACGTCGCCGCGAACAGAAACGCCAAGACCGCGATCAGTCCGAGTCTGCCGGACGAAAGCGCGAAACCGGCCAGAGCGCCGACTACCGCACCGAAGAGGACGAGGGCATACGCCGCCAAGCCACGGTCCTTGAGAACGACTTCAGTCAGCGAGGTCCGATGCGATGCGACGCGGACCGAAGAAGGACGCGTGCTTGCGGTCGGTCTCTCTTTATCGGGTACCTCGCCAATACGCTCGGTTCGCTGCAAGTCTTGTGATCGTGCCCGCTCAAGGCATGTAGGGCTGCATACGGGCAGGGCGCCCGAGGAAGTCGGGAGAAGCGCGTGAGCGCGATAGAGGTCGACGTCGGACTGACACGCGAGACAGGCTCGCGGCGCGAAAACGCGCGCCCTGGGAGACGATGCCACGGCTACCTAAGGAAAAAGCGCGGATCGTGAGGGCGCATATCGATGTGAAAGTGGTCCCAGTGGCCAAGGTTGTAGTGCGGTGTGAGCACGGTTGCGAAGATGCGAAGGTCATCGATGGCACAGGCGATCGATAGAAGCTTGCGCGCGCTCGCCGTTTTTGGTTTTGGCGATCGGCAAGTGTAGTGGTGCGGCTGCGATTGAAAGTCCTCGGCAACGCTGTGCCACTTCTTCCCATCCCAAAACCGGGCGAGATCAAGCGCCAAGCCCGCGGTGTGAAAGCTCGCTCTTGGAGTCGTCCGGTATGCGCTCATGACATCAACTCCTTTGATGCCGTGTTTCTTAAGAACACGCACAAGTTTTGGCAAGCGTGCAGCGAGTTCGCACGAGATAATGAGTGGCCGATCGTCGTGAATCATGCGAAACCAAACACCGTCGATTGGGCCCAAAATCTGTACGGGGGCGGGAAGCGGGGTCGGATGGTCAGGTCGAGGAAGATAAGAAAGGCTCAGCTCTTCGAGTTCGGCGTGGCACTTCTCGGTCTTGCGAATGCGCCAAACCTTTTGTTCGTCGAGGCGCCACTCTCCTCCTCGGGCCTTGGTTCGAAAGTTCTCGACCTTGGCGTAGCGCCTCGCAATCTGCCGGTCGGCCTTGCCAGCTTGGTCCGACCAGGGAGCGAGATATTTACTGGGAAGTTCAAAGGGAGGCGGCGGCTCTGGCGGTTCAAGCTTCGACTCGATCCATGCCGTACCGTCCGCTGGCTGAGATCCAGGCTCCGTCTCGCCCGCTCCGTCACCTTCTTTGGCATCAGCGCCGTCTCGTCGACCATAGACGGCAGTTGGAAGTTGCCATACACGGTCGAAGTAACCGTAAGCGAGGGGTGCACTCGCATTGTTGAAGATGAGCCGTGGACGGCTCTGCAACTTGCTGCTGTCGAAGACGACGTAGTCAGGCACGAAATCTGGGAGGTTGTTTCCGCTTTGGGCAGCCTCTGCGCGTGGTCCTCCCTGCACGATCACGTAGCGATTCGGCGCGATCGGATTCGGATAGATGAAACGGGTTCCCAGCTGCGCCCCCTCGAATGCCTTGCCTCCGACCGCAATGCCGCCGGCGTGGATTCGAATCGGAAGCTTCTCCTCGATCTTCGCCAGGTAGGCGTTGGACATGGCGTTTCCATAAAGCACCAGTGTTGATGTTCGCGCGATTTGCTCAGTGACTTCGGTGTCGGCGATGACTCGCTGCTGCAAGTTCCACGGCCAGAGCGGCCATCCTCGAGCGCCTTTTTGCGCGGCCTTCTGCAAGGTCTCGCTATCTTGCTCAAGCTGCGTACCGTAGACGTGAACCATTCGCCCGAAGTACGCGTCGCTGATAGGACCGCTTAGCGATGGCTTTTTTTCGAGTCCATCAATCTGCGGAAAGCCGAGCTTCCACTTCACTTCAGCGCCGTGCCTCACTGGGGAGTCCCTGTAGAACCCAAGTGTGTCGCCGTACTCTTCGACTGGGGCGATGTCGAAGCGCTGACCGTCAACTTTGAACGCACAACTTCCCGTCCGCGGGCACACACCTTCCTTCAGCGATACCTCGAATGCATAGCAGTTGTGTTCGATGCCTCCTGTGGTGATCTCCCATCCGACCTGCGACGAACCCGTTGCCAGGGGTTTGGCGACCAGCTTGGCGAGCGCCGGGTAGGTGTTCCGGGAGTCGACGCTATCCCCGGTTGCGTCGTTGACGATGCGGGTAACGGTGAGCCAGTGCTGCGTGTTCGCCCGGTAGTCCGCCGTAACATTCGCTACAATCTCCGGATTCGGACGCCGTCTCGCGTCATCAAAGTCCGAAAAAGAGCGGCCGTGTTTGAGCACCCGATACAGAATGTCGTGGCCAGCGTCGTACCACTTTCCAGTCACATATTTCCCCTCGGTGCGCTCCTCAAACTCGCGGATGTAGCGCGGCTTCATCGGACCGGTATCGGTTAGTCCGTGGTAGTAGCGAAAGTCAGTATTCGCCGCATTGAGCGCCAGGTCGATTCCGGAGACTTGCAAGATAGACTTACGCAGCGGACCAGGGCGTCCGCCCGTGTACTGAAACCAGCTCGGCGCACCCGCCATCGCCTGCACCGCGGAAAACGAACTCGCGTGACGCATGCCGATGGCATATGCACCGACCCCGCCATTGGAGAGCCCGGCGAGCATGATCCGGTCAGGGGCGACGTTGTAGTGCCGTTGAACATCATCAATGACGTCGAGCACATCTTGTTCCCCCATCCAGCGCCACATGACCTGCCCGAAACCGTCGGGCGATACGACAATCCAGTTCGGCTTCCACCTCGGCTCGAACTCGTTCCACCAGTATTTCTGGTAGCTCTTCCAGTCCATGTTGTTGCCGAGAACCACACCGAGAAACAAGTTGCCGTTCGAAGAGCCGCCGTGCAGGACGACGACCAGTGGGTAAGACTTTGTGTGGTCGTATTCGGGGGGGAGGTAGACGGCGTACCCTTGAACCGATTCCGAAACCTGCGACCGGTATGCACGGTTAACGATTTCGCCTTTGGCTGCGAGGTAGGGGTCGTTGCCGGCCTCCATCGCCTTGAGGTAGTTCTCAGCCCGCGAAGCCCACGCGCTCGAGGCCTCCGGAAAGCCACCCTGAATCGCGGCCGCGCGTTCGAGCATGTGCTGCACCCCGAGGATACTGCCGTCGGGGACGCGTCCTGCAGCACGAAGCTTGCCGAGACGGTCGGCAAGCGAGTCGGGTTGAGCTTCCGCCGGCAACGCAAAAAGCGCAGAAACAGCGGCAATTGTGAGCAATCGCGCCAGCATGAGGGAACGATAGCACGAGAAGTAAGCGAACCGGTCTGGCGTACGCAGGACGACAATGTTGCGAGCCAATGTGGTAGTAAAACGCAATGACCTACAGGACCGAAACCGATTCGATGGGGGAGATGAAAGTGCCGACCAGCGCCTACTACGGCGCACAGACCGCGCGCTCGAAAATGAACTTTGCGATCGGCCAGGAGACGATGCCAAACGAAGTCATCCGGGCTTTCGGCATTCTGAAGAAGGCCGCCGCGCTGACCAACCACGACTTGGGCAACCTCGAAACCGAGATCAAAGACTTGATCGTCAAGGCGGCAGATGAGGTTATCCAGGGGAAGCTCGACGAGCACTTTCCATTGGTCGTTTGGCAGACCGGATCGGGTACGCAATCAAACATGAACGTCAACGAGGTCATCTCGAACCGCGCAATCGAACTGGCCGGTGGTGAGATGGGCTCAAAGGCTCCTGTCCACCCCAACGATCATGTCAACCGTTCTCAATCGTCGAACGACACCTTCCCGACTGCGATGCACATCGCCGCGCTCAGCCAGATCGAAGACTACCTGTTTCCTCGTGTAGAGAAACTGCGTTCGACGCTTGCAGGCAAAGCCGATACCTACGCAGACGTCGTCAAGATTGGACGCACGCACCTACAAGACGCAACGCCCATCACCCTCGGCCAAGAAATCAGTGGTTGGGAATCGCAGATCGCCCACGCGCTCGGCGCAGTGAAGGCCACGCTCCCACAGCTACGAGAGCTGGCGCTCGGGGGAACAGCCGTGGGCACGGGGCTCAACACCCACCCAGAATATGCGGCGCGAGTCGCAAAGAAGATCAGCGAGATTTCGGGCAAAGAGTTCGTCACCGCGCCGAACAAGTTTGCGGTGATGGCGGGTCATGACGCGTTCGTCGGAACCAGCGGTGCACTCAAACAGCTGGCAACGGCCCTTATGAAGGTTGCCAACGATGTGCGCTGGTTGGCATCCGGTCCACGCTGCGGTATCGGGGAGATCAAGATTCCGGAGAACGAACCGGGCTCCTCGATCATGCCCGGCAAGGTCAACCCTACGCAGTGCGAAGCCCTCACGATGGTTTGCTGCCAAGTCATGGGCAACGACGTCACGATTGGAGTCGCGGGCAGCCAGGGCAACTTTGAGCTCAACGTGTTCAAACCTGTCATGGCCTACAACATGCTCCAGTCAATTCGCCTGCTGGCTGACGCATCAGAGAGCTTCAACGAGCACTGCGCAGTGGGTATCGAGCCCAACCACGAGGCGATCAACAAGAACCTGCAGAACTCTCTTATGCTGGTAACCGCGCTCAACCCGCACGTCGGCTACGACAACGCGGCCAAGATCGCGAAACATGCTTACAAGAAAGGCACCACACTTCGCGCGGCCGCCGAGGAACTGGGCCTAATGAAAGGCGAGGACTTCGACAAAGCCGTCCAACCGCGCGACATGGTCGGCCCGAAGAAAATATAGTAGTCGGTTTCCGCCGGAGCCTTCGTTCAAACGTGCGTAGATTCCGCGCGCCCCCACAGCGAAAGGCTGAAGACGTACGACCCGGTACTTCGAAGCCTGAAGCGAGGAGGTAAGCCGGAAGATGCGTGCGTTTCAGCGGAGGATCACTCGCGGGCGGCTTCGACGGCCTTCTCGTCGGCCAAAAACTCGTTGACCACTTCGGAGACCTTGCGCGAAAAGTAAACCTTCTCGTCCGCGATTTCACGAAGGGACGTCACCGCCTCGCGGTTACGGCTCGGAACGAGTGAAGGCGCTCCTTTCATGAGCTGCCGAGCGCGACGCGACGCAAGCACCACCAGCGCAAAGCGGTTTTCATCGTGTTCCAAACAATCTTCAACGGTTACGCGAGCCATGGACGGCGGAGGCTAGACTGGATGTCAGGCGTGCGCAAGAAGGAAGCGCCTCCACCCAAAAAGCGTGAAGTTTCTTCGCCCTAGCGCCAAGGGGCGATTGCGAGGAGCAGGCGACAAGGATAAGGTATGCGCGGATAATGGCGAGGCTGACGATTCAAAGCCCGCAGGGGCGCACCGAGCGGGTACTTGGCGACCACAACACATTGGGTCGGCACCCGGATAATACCGTTCAAATTCTCGACCGTATCGTCTCGAAGAACCACTGCATCATCAAGGCGGGCAGTGGGGGCTGGCTGCTCGTCGACCTTGGGTCCCTCAACGGCACGTATGTCAACGGCCAACGCGTTGAAAAGGAGCGCGCGCTCAAGACGGGCGACACCATCAACATGGGCTCGACAACGATCGAGTTTTTGGATGACGCTGACAAGCCCGCGCTCGCCCGCACCTCGTCACTCGAAGCACAAGACGGGCCGCGCATTACGGTAGAAAAAGACTCCGAGAAGAGTCAAATCCGCACACGCCTCGACTCGGTCAGCACCTCGGACTTCGCACGCGAATCGGAGATACGTGACGAGGCTACGCTTCGTCAAGACTACGAAAAGTTGCGAATCGCACACCAGGTCATGACGGTTATCGGCGGCGAACTCGACGTGAGCAAGCTGCTTGCAAGCATTCTCAACTGTGCGTTCGAGGTCCTGAACGCAGACCGCGGCGTCATTCTGATGTACGACGACGAAGGTCAGCTTCGCCCCGAGTGTGTGCGAAGTCGTCGGGGCAAGGTTGAAGACGTCACCATCTCGAACACGATCCTTCAAGAGGTCATCGAGAACCGACGTGCGGTGATTTCAAACGACGCATCCGCAGACGCGCGCTTCAATGCGGCGAAGTCGATCATTATCCAAGGCATCCGCGCATCGATGGCTGTACCGCTGTTACATCGCGGAAAGCTACTCGGCGTGATGTGGCTGGACAGCCTGCTCGCAACCAACGCGTTTGGTGAGAAGGACCTCGCCGTGTTTCAGACGATGGCGAATCAGGCCGCTATCGCCATCCAAAACTCGCTCTTCGCAAAGCGCGCGGAAAAAGACGCTGTCTTTAAAGACAGCCTGCGGCGCCTCTTGCCAGCTGAACTCGTAGATCGCGTCGTCTCCGGCGAACTCGAAGTCAAGAAGGGCGGGGAACTTCGCGATACAACCGTGCTCTTCTCCGATATTCGTGGTTTTACTTCGATGAGCGAGTCGCAAGACGCGCAACAAGTGGTCGCGATGCTCAACGAGTATTTCGAGCTTATGGTCGAAATCGTGTTCAAGCACGAAGGCACGCTCGACAAGTTCGTCGGAGACGAAATTATGGTTCTGTTCGGTGCTCCAGTTGCGCACGACGACGATGCATTTCGTGCGGTTTCGACGGCCATCGAAATGATGGAGGCGCTCAAGGAGTTCAACCGCACACGTGCTGCGGAGAACGAAGTGCCCATCGAAATCGGGATCGGCATTAACTCGGGTGAGGTCGTAGCTGGGTACCTGGGGAGCAGCAAGGCGCTTGAGTATACGGTCATCGGCGACGTCGTGAACACCGGTGCTCGCCTCTGCTCAACAGCCGGCCCTGGCGAGGTCATCATATCCGAAACTACATACGAACGTGTTCGAGCGTATTTTCTCGTCGAAGAGCTCGAGCCCAAACAGGTCAAAGGCAAAGCAAAACCACTTCGCAACTACAAAGTGCTCGGTTGGCGACCTGGAGTCTACCGAGTAGGTTGAAGGGTTTCCGATCCGTGGCGCATCTCGATTTTGAAAAACCACTCGCTGATCTAGAGGACAAGATCGAAGCACTTCGACGTGCGGGCGGGCAGAGCGGTGGGACGCCGCGCGCAGAAATCGAGCAACTCGAGCAGCAGGTCACTCGCTTACGGCAAGAAGTGTTTCGCGGGCTCACGCTGTGGCAGAAAGTTCAACTTAGCCGACACCCCGACCGACCTTACTTTCTCGACTATGCCGAGCGTATTTTCAGCGACATCCTAGAGCTTCACGGCGATCGTTCCTTTCGTGACGACGCAGCCATCATCAGCGGCTTTGCAACGTTTGAAGGCCAGAGCGTCGCGTTTATCGGTCAGCAGAAGGGCCGGACATCCAAGCAGAAGGTCAAGCGTAACTTTGCGATGGCGCACCCCGAGGGCTACCGCAAGGCCATGCGCGTCATGCAGCTCGCAGAGCGTTTTGGACGCCCGGTTTTGACCTTCATTGATACGCCCGGCGCCTATCCTGGAGTCGGCGCAGAAGAGCGAGGGCAAAGCGAAGCGATCGGACAGAGCATCTTGCTCATGTCTCAGCTTCGTGTTCCGTCCATCGCGACGGTAATCGGGGAGGGCGGTAGCGGAGGAGCCCTGGCGTTGGGCGTCGCGAGCCGAGTTCTGATGTTTGAGTACGCCACATATAGCGTGATCACTCCCGAGGGTTGCGCATCCATCCTATGGCGCGACGGTGCAAAAGCTCCCGCGGCCGCGGAACAGCTCGGCATGATGGCGGAAGATGCGCAGCGCCTCGGTATCGTGGACGAAGTCCTCCCAGAACCTGTCGGGGGCAACCATGCAGATGTCGAACAGTCGGCCAGCACGCTTCGAGCGACCCTCAAGCGGCACCTCGCGGAGATTCGAGAGCTCGACCCCGATGCATTGCGCGCACAACGCTATGATAAGTTTCGGGTCATGGGCGCTTTCCAGGTTGGTCCAGACAAACCCTAGCGGTCTTTCCAAAAGCCGATTTTGGTCGCTCCGCTCGAACGAATCGGCGATGG
>CAZAQV010000006.1:127646-228244 GCA_964487255.1 uncultured Polyangiales bacterium
AGCCTAGCGAAGAGCCAGAGGTCGCGATGAGCGGTCTTTCCAAAAGCCGATTTTGGTCGCTCCGCTCGAACGAATCGGCGATGGTGTCACCGAACGTTCTGCGCTACGCCTGTCTTTTTATTAGCTCTTCCGCGAACGCGTCATCGCTTGCCAAATCGTTGCTTTGCAGGAAGCCTAGCGAAGAGCCAGAGGTCGCGATGAGCGGTCTTTCCAAAAGCCGATTTTGCTAGTTGCAAAATCGTTGCTTTGCAGGAAGCCTAGCGAAGAGCCAGAGGTGGAGCATGGGACAGCACGTATTTTCTTTCACGGACGACATCGGCGATCACAACCCCAAGGATTTGCTTGGCGGAAAAGGGGCGGGACTACGCACCATGGCGTCGCTCGGCATTCCGGTGCCTCCGGGTTTCACGATCAGCACCGCGACGTGCGCCTACTGGAACGAGCACAAAGCTTATCCCGCAGGTTTGGAGTCGGCCGTTCACAGCAAACTGGCCGAGGTTGAAAAAGAGCTCAGTCGAGGCTTTGGCAGCGACAGTGCACCACTGCTTTTGTCTGTGCGTTCGGGGGCGGCCGTCTCGATGCCCGGCATGATGGATACGATCCTCAACCTCGGCCTCAATGACGTCACGGTCGACGCACTTGCAAAACAAGCAGGGGATCCCCGCTTCGCCTACGACGCCTATCGTAGATTGATCGCGATGTACTCCGACGTGGTACTCGGAATTGAAAGGGAAATCTTCGAGCGACTACTCAACGAGGCCAAAGGCAGGGCGGGCTCGCCGCTGATGAGCGACTCGGAGCTACCCGCCGAAGCGCTCAAGGATCTTGTCAAGGCATACGCTGAGGTTGTCGAACGGGAAACTTCATCTCCCTTTCCGCAAGACGTCACCAAGCAACTCTGGGGAGCCATCGATGCGGTCTTCCGGTCGTGGAACAACCCTCGTGCAATCCGCTACCGGCGCATGCAGAACATCACGGGTCTAGACGGCACGGCGGTGACGGTGCAGTCGATGGTATTTGGCAACATGGGCAATGACAGCGGGTCGGGTGTGGCGTTCACACGCAACCCTTCCACTGGCGAAAAGGTCCTGTACGGCGAGTTTCTCAACAACGCGCAGGGCGAAGATGTTGTCGCCGGCGTCCGAACGCCACTGCCACTCAGCGTTGCTGCATGTGCACCCGGAATGGAGGCTCAGACCCTGGAGCGCAGTCTACCTGAGAGCTACGAGACGTTCGTCCGGATCGCAGAAAGACTCGAAGAGTCGCTACGCGACCTGCAAGACATCGAGTTCACCATCGAAAAAGGCAAGGTCTACATTCTACAGACGCGCAACGGTAAGCGCACCGCGCACGCCGCCGTCAAAATCGCGTCGGACATGGTCGACGAAGGGCGTCTCACGCCGGACGAAGCGATCCTGCGTGTTGAGGCCAACGCACTCGAGCAGCTCCTTCATGCCAGCTTGCCAACACCGGAGGAACTCAAAAAGCAGGATATTCTTCCACTGGCCCAGGGCTTACCAGCAAGCCCGGGCGCGGCGATGGGCGAGATCGTCTTCACAGCAGACGAAGCCGAGTTCGCCTCCTCGGCCGGACGCAAGGTAATTTTGGTACGACGGGAGACCAGCCCCGAAGACATCCACGGGATGAAGGCCTCCGAGGGCATCATTACCGCAACAGGAGGCATGACTTCGCATGCGGCGGTCGTTGCACGGGGACTCGGGAAGACCTGCGTCGCAGGCTGTTCAGCACTGTCGGTGGACTACGAGAATAAAACCGTCACAGTGCAAGCCAAGGACGGTAGCTCGACGGTACTCCGACAAGGCGAGGTAATTACGCTCGACGGTGGTCGCGGTCTCATTTATCAAGGCGCCCTTGAAGTCGTAGCTGCTGCCAAGCTGCCGGAGTTCGACCGCGTCATGGAGTGGGCCGATGAACGTAGGCGCCTGCGTGTCCGCGCCAACGCTGACACCCCCTCGCAGGCCCGCACGGCGCGTGCCTACGGCGCGGAAGGCATAGGCCTTTGCCGCACAGAGCACATGTTCTTCGCAGATGAACGTCTGCTCGCAGTGCGTTGTCTCGTCCTGAGCGAGGAAGGTCAACGCGAGCATTGGGTTCAGAAGGTCGAACCCATGCAGCGCGAGGATTTTGAGGGGATTTTTGAGGCCATGGACGGGCTTCCCGTCACAGTTCGACTGTTAGATTGGCCCCTCCATGAGTTCTTGCCCCGTGAGCGCGACGAGTACAAAGCGGTAGGCGAGGCGCTAGGACGGACGCCCGAAGCTATCGAGTCCATCTGCTCGCGGATGCACGAAACCAATCCCATGTTGGGCCACCGCGGCGTACGCGTCGGTCTGACGAGACCCGAAATTTACGAGATGCAAGTCCGCGCCATTGCCGATGCCGCCGCAGCCTGTGCAAAAAGGGGTATCACCGTCAAACCGGAAGTGATGATCCCGGTCGTGGCACTCAGCACCGAAGTCGCATTGATGAAGAGCATGATCAAAGACGTCTTCGACGCTCGTTTAGAGGCGGCGGGACAGAAGGTGGACTACCTGATCGGAACCATGATCGAACTTCCAAGAGCGTGTCTCGTCGCAAACGAACTTGCCGAGAACGCGGAATTCTTTTCGTTTGGCACCAATGACCTGACACAGACGACTTTCGGGCTCAGCCGAGACGACGCGGGGCGCTTCTTGCCCGCGTACCTACAGGATGCACGCGGCATCCTCGAATCCGACCCGTTTTCACAACTCGACGAAAAGGGCCCGGGAGCCCTCGTGAAGATTGCGTGCGAAAAGGGGCGCGCGACTCGCAGCGACATCAAACTCGGCCTCTGCGGTGAGCACGGCGGAGACCCCGAGTCGATCCGCTTCTGTGAGGACATTGGCCTCGACTACGTATCGTGTTCGCCGCCGCGAATTCCGGTCGCACGACTGGCAGCGGCACAGGCACACCAAACGATCAAACAGGGAAAGGCCTGATGCGGGGATACGCCGTCCTAGCGGCCGCGATACTGAATCTGGCGCCGGCATGCGGAAACGATGAGATTCCACAAAGCGTGATCGAAGCCACAAAACCGCCCGAGGTCACGCGGAGCAAACCGGTGCCTCCACCACTGTCCCCGAGCAACGAGAATTTTGAGGGCATTCCAATTCCGATGGGCGCCAAGCATCAAGCCATGCTCGACGGACGCTTTCGTTATCTCATCGAAGTGACTCCGGGCGACATGATCGGCTACTTCAAAAAGTATGCACTCCCGGCCTCGGTCGAACTCGATGGCGCGGCAACCGTCCTCCGGAACGCCGTTGCCAAGGAATCGAAGGGCAAAAAGAAGATGGACATCGTGATTCGCCCTTCGACGCCAGGTTGGACCCAGATCGAGATTACACCTGAGCCGGAGTTCGTCGACAGTCCGGCACCTGAGTCCGAAACCCTTAACGCCGCAAACAAGTCGTTTATGCAGGCGGATTGACCCGAAGCTTTGACTCGATCAGACGCAGGTCTGCGTCCCGCAGTCGCACTTCTTTCCGGGACAATTGACTTGTCTTTGGGACGTGACGCACCCCTCGGTCGTGTCACAGGTGCCCGTTGTGATGTTCATCCGGCAGCCGACTTGATCCGATAACGGCTCGGAATTGCAGATGTTCTGCTTCGCGCAGTCGGTCGTCGTGGTCTTTACGCCGCAGCTCTCCTGCACCGGGTTACATGTGGGCGTCTGTTTGGTCCACACGGTGCCATTACATGAGCTGGGGGGCGCGGTGCAACTCGTTCTCGACTCAGAAGGAGTCCCGCAACGACTTCCGTCCTGACAAGTCGGCACAGATACCACAAGTTCGGGCTCGGCGGCATTCGTGCAATAGCTGTCCTCGGTCGGGCAATCCGTGGAGCGCGAATCGACCTCACAACCCGTTTCCGAAACACACACAGGGGAATGCTCCGTGAGCTTACCGTCACTGCAGCTGGCGCCCGGTGCGCTGCATGTTTGCGCATTTTCGGTCGAAGCTCCGCACTTGGATTCGTCCGCACAGGTCGGGGTAAAGGTCACATACTCAAGCCCGCGGCAAAACCCCGCGTTCGTGGGGCAGGCTGTTTGTTTGATGGCCAGGCCGCATGCCCCATCAGCACACACCCGATCGTGCGTGGTGAGTGTGCCATCGGAACAGGTCGGCTCACCTTTCGGGCACTGAAGAGCGCCCATGCACTCCATCGCACCGTCAGGAATGACCAGCGATGCGTCCTCGACCGATGCGTCAAGGTTGGCGTCTGGTCGCATCGCGTCACGCACGAGCGATCCATCTTGGGCTAGGGCATCAGCATCGCCGGCCGCGTCGATCTGCGCGCCCGCATCGGGACGCGGTGGTCGAGGAGCGCCTTCCTCGTCCGAGCAACCAGATACAGAGGCCAGGCAACATGTCAGCATCAGCACAACGCGAGTCACGCGGTCACCGTACCAGCAATGCACTGGCATGCGCCAACCCTTGGATAAACGTGGCTTCGACATCACGGATCGCATGGGATCGACCTTGCGAGGTTATCTCGTGTACCGACGAACTCGTCAAAGTGTATGGTTGCTGCATTCTTGCTGTAGCCGGTGGACCAGGGAAGAAGCCCGATGTCGTGCTCGTACACCGCAGTCTGCGAGCCCGCTGCCGACGCGACTTGGCTGCCGTCTATTCCGAGCCGCACATTGCCTGTCGCAAGGTCAATGTCGACCTGCACACATGCCCACGAATCGTTGTGAGGAAGCTTCACGCCCGTGCCTTGGTACCCACCGTAGGGATAGCCAAGCAGCAGCTCGTCATTGTCGCTGATCGCAACGCCGACTATCGTGGCCCCCCAAGATTCGTAGATGTTGTAGTGCGTGCCAAGCTCGGGGCTCTGTGTCGTCGACGGGTAGTTGACATAAAAACGAGCGTGTACGTACTGCTCGGTGCGCGGGGAGTTATCGTAATTGTATAGATATGCGTAACCGTTGACGGGCGACTTAGCAGTAAGTTGGCCGTCGCTACCCCGATACGAGCCCACGGTAGCAGAAACGTTGTAGGCATAGTTCCACATCGAGCTATCGTAGCTACCGGATTCGAACCCGTCGCATATCTCTACGGTCGTGTTCAGTGCCGCGCTGAGGAACTCATCGAAGTCCGTACCCAGGGCGTCGTCAACCACGGGGCTCGTGCAAAGGGTCTTGTCCCCAGACCAAGCGCTCGTCGAAAGGGACGGGTCGCAATGTTGGTAGAGATCATGGTCGGCAAAAAGTGCGGTGTCGGGTCGATTCTCGCCCGAAATGTAGCAAGTACCGCCAATCGTGCACACCTGAGAAGCATCATTGGCGCAAACCCCGGCGTTGCAGATGTCAGCGGTACATGCATTGCCATCGTCGCAGTCGGACCCAGTGATGCATTCCGCGCAAAGACCGGTCGAGGTGTCACAGATCGGTGCACCAGCGCCGCAGTCCGCATCGACCGCGCACTGCACACAAGTGTACTGCGTCGGGCTGCCCGCCGTAAGGTTACACGTCGGTGTCAAACCGTCACATTGAGCGTTCGAGGTGCACTCCACGACCTCACCATAGGTATAGTGAAGCAGGCTTCGGTTGCCACTGTAGATGTAGCGGTCGCTGTAGTTGTACCCCAGAGGGTAGTTCAGCGGTACAGTGCAAGTCGTACTGTACATTCCGCCGCTCACTGTGACGGTTCCGCAGTTGTAGTAGGGACTGTAAATCAACGTCTCGACAGTCGCGCCATCCGATGCGTTCGTGGCGCCTGAGATGGTAAATGTCTCCCCGGGTGCCAAGACCCAATTGTTTGTCGGGGATGTCACCGTAGCCCACAGCGTCTCACACTGACCCGCTGCATTGCACACGCCACCTTGACAATCGAAAGCGTCGTTGCAGTTCTGTCCATTGAGGCAGGTCGCGCCGCAGTTCGCACCACCACAGTCGATATCGGACTCCACTCCATTGGTATAGCCGTCGAAGCAACTCGCGTTGCTCCAGGCGTAGGGATTCAGTGTCGCGCTGCAATACTCGTAGGGGTTCGGCGTGACCGTGTTGAGATCGCCATCGAGCCAGCAGGAGTTATTGATGAAGCAATTACCAGCATCGAGTGTATTGCTGCATACATTGGCGGTGCACGCATCCGTCGTGCACGCAATGCCGTCATCGCAGTCAGTGGCCGATAGGCACTCGACCAACACAAAGCTGTCTGATGCGGAGGCCGTGTCACCGTTGTAGGTGATGCTGCCGCTCACATAGACCGTATACGTCGCCCAGGTCGGGTCGGTCGTGAGCTCGCACTGCCAGGTGGTGGCGGTCGGACGCGTGACGTTGGTACACGAAGGCAGAAAGCCTCCTACGTAGACCGAGATGGTCGGCAACACCCCGATGGGCGCGTTGGTCGTTCCCGTAAGGATGTGTACACCCGCTGTGGTGGGGTCAGGGACATACGGGTCGATCGTAAAGGTCAACGGCACGCAGACGTTTGATTGACAGACCGCTCCACTCGCAACCCCCGAACAGTCAGCGTCGACCTGACACTCGACACAGGTATTGGCCGGCGAGCAGCCGCCCGGCGCAGTTGCTGAGTCGCAGTCGCTAGCGGCGACGCAAGATTGGCCAGGCTGGCAGTACAGGCTGTAACGCAGGGCACAGAAACGCCCACAATCGACGTCAGACTCAAGGTTGGGGTGCGCCAAGGCGTCGTCGGCGACGTTGGCGCAGGCGGGCGTGTAAGCAGTGACGGCGCAGCCCGCTTCCCAGCCGGGCGAGTCGGCATTGAGTTCCGCGTAAAGCGTTGGATCGAGCGTGTAGAGACACTGATTGTTAGCCAATGTAAAGACGAAACCACCGGCGACACCGTCGAGCGGTGGAACCGCAGAGATTGCCGCCGGAATCTCGCCGCTCAGTTGATTGTCATTGAGTCGAAAATCGACAAGGCTTGCCAAATTCCCAAAAGATGCAGGAATCGGGCCGGTAAGAGCATTGTTGTAAAGATAGAAGTTGGTGACGAGAGTCAAGTTGCCCATCTCGGCGGGGAGCGAACCCGAGAACTGGTTGTTACCGAACTCAAAGTAGGTCAGCGTATCTCCGAGCTGCCCAATGCTTGTGGGTATGCTGCCGCTTAAGTTGTTGTTACGCAGCCAAAGCGACTGAAGACTATCCATGTTGCCAAGCGTGGCGGGGAGCGAGCCGCTCAATGCATTGTCATGCAGGTACACCGTCTGCAGGCTCGTGACCGTGGTTATGGACTCCGGAATTGCCCCTCCGACGCTGTTGTTATTCAAATCAAGGAGGGTAAGCGCCGGCATGCCCGACCCAAGCCAGGTGCCAGGCAGGCTGCCCGTGAGGTTGTTTCCATTCAAACGGATAACTCCTACATTACCGCCCGAGCATTGAATTCCTGCCCAGCTACAAGGTGTGGGCGCAACCCCGCCAGCGGGTGCCGTCAGAACCTCTGGCCAGTCGGTGGTCCAAGTGGTCCCGCCACCGGTGGCGTTGTAAAGGTCGACCAGTTCTTGGCACTCGTTGACTGGGATTTGGGTCTGCGCAAGGCAAACGTCATACGTACAGACGCCCGTCAGACACGAGTAGGGGATTTGACAGTCGGCATCCGTAAAGCAGTCCTCTCTCTCGATGCATAGACGCGAGGTTGTGACGCATACGGCGCCGCAATCGATGTCACTCTCGCCTCCGTTGAGCACGTTGTCCGTACAAGACGAGCCCGTGCATGCGCCACCGGAACAAACAGCAGAGTCACAGTCAAGGTCGGAAACACATGGGTCGCCGCTGATGCAGGTAGGCCCGCAGATGCCGCCGCAGTCGGCATTGGTTTCACCTTCGTCAAGATTACCATTGCTGCATAGGCCTGGGTCGAGGTTGCCCGCTTCGTCCTGACAATAAAACTTTTGCTCAAATCCATAAACCTCGGGCGAGAGGCCGGTTGTCGAGAGGTTCAGTTCGAAGGTGAGGTGAAGATAGCGATGCCCGTTAATCTTCCCGGCCTTGACGAGTTCGTCTCCGATGTTGATGGACCCACCCAGGGGTGTCATCGAGCTGCCTCCGAGGGTAATCGGGGTATCGGCGAGGGCCTCCGTAATGCTCTCACCGGTGCGAATCTCCAGCGTCACGAAGGAGTCGTCAGGCGTAAGGCCCTCCCACGAAAGCTCGTGCCAGTCGGTCTTGGGCCACGCGCCCAGGTGGCAACCCTCGTAGACGCGCGCGAATGTACCCTGTGTAGATGCCGGGTCAATGACCAACGCACCATCGGTACCCGCGTCAGGATTGACGACGATGTTCGCAAGCTCTTGATAGCAACCCGAGTTCGGTGAGCGCGGCGCCAGTGGGTCCAGGCTCCGCGGCTTGGGCGTACGGTGTTCAACGCAAACGTCTAAAGTCGTGCTGGGGTCGGCAAAGTCATAGTCGCGTTCCACGACGCATTCGGGCTGGCAGATCTCACAGGCATCGTAGGGGTCTGTCCCATCGCCGTCGTTGAGCGTTCCGATTCGCTCTTGGAGGCCCTGTTCATTGCTTCCAATGCCCTTGGGGTCGTTGTCGTAGTCAACTTCGACGCATGCGGTCCAAAGGCCGCCGCTACACGTCCGCAGTCCGAGGCGACATTCATCAAGGTTTGGGCGGCATGTAATCTGTTGACCCTCATCCGCACAATCGCAGCCCTCGGCGGGGCGCGCACAGATATCAGGCCCGCCGCCATCTTCGCTGATCGGTGGGTTGCTTCCGTCGCGGCTGAGATCGACTCCTGGAGGCGACTCGTCGCCACACGAAAGCAAGAAGAAGCCAAGGACGGGTACGATGAATGCCGCCGCGTACTTCATCTGCCTTGCTTCAAGCGTGGTCGGTTCGTTCTTCATTCGCATTACCTTCCCCATCAGTACGCCGTCCCCGACCACGACAGGACAGAAATCTGTCTATCTTCTCGGGCAGAGCCCGAGGTCGTCTGCGAGATGGACGACTTGGGCACGGCGGTCGTTCCACCCGTGCTACCGATGGCGACGATTTCGGTCTGTCCACCCGAAATACCGCTCGGAGGCGCTGCTCCGCCATTACATCCGCCCACGCCTGCGGGTCGACCGTTACAGAAGTAAGGGTCGATATCGGCGGGGTCGGTCGTATCTGTACATGTCGGACGTCGCGTCACGGCCACGCCGCCAAAGACTTGGTTCTCAACCGCGGTCGCGCACAGCACGTCCCCCGTGCCATCGGAAAACACGCGAAGCGGGTCGAGGTCGCTGCCCGCGTAGGTCGGATCCGCCTCCTTGGCCCGTGTCAGGTAGTGCGCACCGCAAATCTTACCGTAGCCCACGCCGCAGGCATTTGCTGTCGCGGTGCTTTCGAAGGTCGTGAAATACAGAATACCGTCCGATAGCGTCATCGGCCCCGTGACATGCTCGTCGCTAAGGTCGATTTGCCAGTTGAGGCGCACGGTGGGCACGTAACGAGAGCCGTCAAATGTCAGTTTTTCGGTGAGCGAGACAATGCGGTTTGTGACGGGCGTGCCCGTCAGGTTATCCACGTCGCCCGTCGCCAGCATGATCACAACCTCACCGGTTTCGTTGACCGAGAGAATCGGTGCGCCGATCACCGGCTGCGGCGTCAGGATGTCACCCACATTGGCGACGTTGAAGAGGTCAAAGATAGGCTCCATCTTCCAGTTCGTCTCCTCTGGGTCGGACATATCGAGACGCCACAAAATGCCGTCCGCGTCGGCCACGTAGGCCGCTTGGGCGAGCGTTCCCGGAATGCCGGGATAGAGAGCGACTGAACCCGTAATCGGCGAATGCGGGCAGGTGTACGGGTCGTTGTGCTGCTGGTCGGCGAGGCTCGCACCGTTGGGCAGCGTATATGGAGTTGCTGGCGCCCAACAATTGGCACTGTCATCGTTGAGGCCGAAGCTGCGAATCGTGCGACCTGAACCGATGTCAACCACCCATACTCCGCGACCCGTTTCGCCATCGTTGAGCGGCCACGAGCGCCGCTCAGAGTTTGCGAAACGGTCGACCGACAGGTCCCAATCAACGTAAGGCACTGGAGGAGGACCGGCGACCGCGTCTGCATTCATCCCATTTTCGGTGCTACCGACGCGTGCACTCGGGTGAATCGCGGAAAGAGCGGCGTTGCCGGTCGAGCCCTGTGCTGCGCCACCCGGCAAGATGGCGACGCCGCGTGTATAATCGCTACCGTCCGGATCCGCGAGTCGAACCTGGCCCAGCGCGGGCTGCCCGGTCGTGCGTCCCATGTCGAGCGGACTGAACTGCCAGAGGAACTTTTCATCATTGAGCTGCGGGTTGGTCACGTCGAGCGCGACGTAACCGTCGCTGCGACTCGAGTTCGCGCCGGTGAGCAAAACGGTTCGGTACTCGGTGCCCGTGGCGAGCGTACCGTTCTTTTGAAACACCTTGACGTCCTTGACGACAGGGGTCACGCGCATCACAGGCACACTGCCTTGCTTTGCCGCATCTTCGAGGAGCATCGTCGGCAAAAAGGCCGCCATTTCAAAGCCTGCCATTTCTGGCGTGTCGGTCGCGATGGTGCCGTCGTCGTTACTGTCCCACTCATTCGCCGTGATGGCGTGAATGGTGCCTCCATTGTCGTTGACGTAGACGGTGTCCGGACGGTTAAGGTTGAGCACGAAAAGCGCGTGCGCTTGGTCGGATGCTGCGGCCGTGGGTTTTCCGGTCACGAACACCGGCGACGAACCGTAGATATCCTTGATAGCAGGGCAAAATGCGGTCGTACGATCACAGGTGCCAACGATCCAGTCGGTGACCGCTGTGGCAGCCGCATTGTCCGCGACGCCGTAGTCGGCAAAACCAACGAGCGTCACATCCTGCGACGAGGCATTGTCCACACACGGGCGCTCCAAACAAGCAACACGCGTCGAATCGTCGCCAATACCGCCCATGTCCGTCGCGAGCGCGATCACGGGCGACGCGATGGTTAGCCGGGCGTCGGGCGAAGCGGTCGGACTGGCCGTAAAAACCTCTCGGTTCCCAGAAATCGCCTGCTCATCGACGAGTGCGTCGAAGTCGTCGACGTTGGTTCCGGCTTCTTCGCCTTCGAAGGTCGGTATCGGAGTTCCTCCCGCATCACACACATAGCGGACGCGCTCTAGAACACCCGCCTTGCCACCCGCTACTGTATAGCCTGTATTGAACTGCGCTTGCACGCGACCGGTACTCGTGAGGACATTTGCAAACGTTGGCACCGAGCGCGAACTGATGGGTTGGGGCAGCACGTCAATCACCCGACTGATCGTCGCCTTGAGCGTATCCGTCGTCGCCGGAAGGTAGCCGACGTAGTTCGGGTCGCTTGGATTCAGCTCCGGAAAGAGGTCAAGCATGGCCGGAGACGTCGTAAAAAAGTCGGTCGTGCCGGCTTCGCCCATCGCTGAGAGTGCGGCCACCGCATCGTTTCCCTGACTGTCGATCTGCGGTGCGTTGGGGTCGACCTCAAGGCCGATGACAAACACGGCATCCAGTGCGCCATGCTTGGCGATGAGATCGCTAATGTAGTCTTCCGGGCGACGATAAGGACAGTCACCGTCAAGTCCCACGCTGCCCGGGCTCCCTTCACAGAAGTAGGGGTAGCCACGTCCGTCTGCATTCGGCGCACCATCCGTGACCAAGATCATTACGCGCTTGCGGCAGCCGAGTTGCGTATCGTTGACCAAAGACGGCTCTTTGATGGTCAAAAGGTCGGTCAAGTCGTCTAGCATTGCCGCGGTCGGCGTGGGACCAAAGGGACGCAGACCTTCGAGCGTGCCTTCGTACCAGAGTTGGCAGGTGTTGGTGGCCGGATTGCACCGCGTGTTCGCGCTTGTGCACTCGGCATCAACCTTACATCCAAGCCCCGTGTCGGCACCAAAGCGCCCGACGATCTCGTCGTAGAAATTGGTGGCACCTGGAGAAACCCAACGCCCCTCGGTGGCCATCCGCCCGTAGATGGGCTTGACCGCAGGCGTATCGTAGAACCAACCACCAGCCGGCCCGCTCGCAGTCGTGTACGGGATGCGACCGTCACGGATACCAAGTTCCATATAGTGGGGTGGCTTGAGACAGCCAGGAAACGAAAAAGGCCGGCTGGTGCTGTACGACCACTGCCCGAGCGGGCCGCTCGAAGACAGCATGCTCTGGTCGGGAACCGACGGCGCCTGCCCCGGCATCGTGGGTTGGCTGTCCATGGTGACAATACCGAACTGGATATGGTCTTTGTGAAGCGTGATCAGGCCGTTCGCCTCGCGTTGCGCGTTGACCGGGACGGGAACCGACGCTGAGTCGAGGACAGTCGGTTGGATATCCGGAAGGATATACCCCTGGTCGTAACTATAGATTTGCCCGTCGGTACGCGGCGTGACGGTGCAACTACGCCGAAAAGTCACGCCGTCGTCCTTGAAGTCGCCGAGGAGCGCCTGTGTGACGACGTCCCAGCGGGTCTCGAACTCGGTCGTGCAATCTGGCAAGCACTCGCGTACGCAGTCGGATCCCGAGTCGGTGCAACTGCAGGGCGCGGTCTTTTTGAGCATCGAGCCGGACGTGTCGAGCGCCATGATGACGTACGGCTTGACCTCCGTGTCGAGCTGGGCCTGTACGGCATGCGGGCTTAGCGAGGCGATGACGAGCGCGATCGCACCCGTGACCCAGCTCGCTATCTTTGTAAATTGTGTTCGCATCTCTCTTCGTCCCTCAGTTGTTCGCATACGGAATGGTCAGCGCGTGTGCCCGTGCGCTGTTTGAAACCTCGTGATAGCCCGCCGTGCTGAAGCCGTCTGCAGCGTCATTGTTGGAGAAATCACCATCACCATCGGTGTCGCTGTTGGGCAACCACAAGCGCAGCGACGATTGCGCGGTCAGTGTGACGCGGCGCGCGTGTTTGGCCGCGGTCGTGCCCAGCTCTTGACCTGCGGTCGGCGTTTCCAAAAGCATCTGGTCATAAGCACAAATGTAGAAACTCGGAAAATACGAGACGCTCATGCCTTGGGTCGGATCGGCCGCGTCGGGACGAGCACCCAAACTCTCCATATCGATCGGCATCGCACCTTTGTACGAGGCGATTTCGGTCAGCGGAATGCGGGTCGCCTTCGGGTCGAGCGCAGGGTTGCCCGTATCGTAATAAAGACGGGGATCGATACCACAGGGCACACGGTCGGTCCCTCGACCGAGGGTACGCTCAAAGGCTTGCTTCTCCGCGTCCCAGTCTTTGAAAGGCGCAGAGTCTTCGTCCCACACGGGTGCCTTGACGAGATACTCGTCGATCGCCTCAGGCCCCTTGGCCTCGACCAACGCAAACACCGAATCGAGGGCGATTTCGGAGGCGGTCTCGGCCTGCACGAAGAGCTTGTTCCCGCCCACGGCGCGAATCTCGTACGAGGTAGATTGCACCGCAAACGTCGCCACCGCGGTCGCCGAGAGCAACAGCAGCATCACGATCAACATTGCAGCGGCCTCCGACTTCTGACGTCTTCGCGGGTTGCACCGTGATGAACGCTCTTTCGAGGGACCGATTTTGCTAGATGCAAAGTCGTTGTCACGCAGAAAGGCTAGCGAAGAACCATAAATAGCTCGTGATGAGCGTGCGCAGCCAAAGGAACCTGATGTGCTATCAGCACATCGCTGGTTTCGACGCGAAGCCGTGAAGAACCGGAAACTCATGTGGCACCTCGGATGTCTGGGTCGGCATTTGCAATATTGGGTAGGGGCACTTCCAGACGCATCTCGCGAACTCGGGCCGTGCCCTCGACGTCAGGGACGGCGTCGTAGCGCCACAAAGGCTGGTTATCGATGGGCGCGTCGCTGCGAGCGCCGGGGTAGGGCCACTTGAGACGCGGGTCCTCTCGAGGCCCCCGCACGCCAATGCGGATGACAGCCGAGCGGAGCCGATGCGCACCCGTTTCGTCGGTGGCGTTCGGGTCCAGCTCAGCAAACTCGTCATCGAGCAGCACGAAGTCGGGTTCGGTCGCGCCTGTAGCGCGCTGATCGGCCACGAAGTCGACATCGAAATAGACTGCGTTATCCAGTACGATTTGCGCAGTCGAGTCGATCTCGTTGTTCGGGTTGAACGGGTCGGCCGGGTCGAGGTTCACTTCCACGCGAATCAGCGCGGCGTTTGTACCGTTGAGCGTGCCGCGGTCGAGCCGCGCACTACCCGGATACCGCGGGTCGGTGGCAGCCAGCACGTGGTACTTGAGCGCCATGATGGGCGTCGCGAAAAAGAACTGCCCGCTGCAAGGCCCCGAGAGAAGCTCGGTAATGTCACCGGCGGGGCTTTCCAGATCGACCCAAGGTCTTTCGGTCTTGTCAGGTGGGTTCGAAAGTGGCGCCCAGCTGGTTTCAATCTTAAAAAACATCTGTCGACCCGTCTGGTTGACGAGCCGAATGTGCCGACCGACCGCGTATACCGCATTGAACGCACCCGGAGAAATCGCATTACTGCTCGGGTCGACGAAATTTCGGCGAAAGCCCTGCAAATCGGTGCGAAAAATCAGGCGGTTGGGACGCACAAACTCGGCGACTTGCTCGTCGACCGTGATGAAGTTACCGGTCAGGAGGATGGCGTCGAGCTGCACCGCGTTTTTGGCAACCTCGGCGCTTGCATCGCCACCGAGTGCCCCGATCGAACCATTGTCTTGCAGTTGGATCGCCGAAAAATTGGAGATGGTGTTTGTGCCGTTGGGACCCGTGGGGTCGCACAGCGCACGCGTTTTGGCGAGGTTGGGTGTCGAGAGAAAACCGGCGCGTTCGATATCGCGCTTGAGGCGGTTGGCCGTCAAACGAAGCCCCTGCTGCATGCGCGAAATCTCGTCTTGCTCGACAAACTGCCGCGTGGTGACCGTCCCGATGTAGTAGACGGATGTGACGACCAGCGCGCCCGCCACGAGCGCCACCATCATCTCCACCAACGTAAAACCGGACGCGCCGCCCGAACGACCCCGTGCTGCTAGCACGGTGCGTTCTAGGCTTCGCCTGTCTTTTTGGCTCTTCCGCTTACGCGTCATCGCGCCGCCCGAACGACCCCGTGCTGCTAGCACGGTGCGTTCTAGGCTTCGCCTGTCTTTTTGGCTCTTCCGCTTACGCGTCATCGCGCCGCCCGAACGTGCAGAGCCAGCGTGCGCGCGTGATGAGCGCTCTTTCGATGGACCGATTTTGCTATCTGCAAAATCGTTGTCACGCAGAAAGGCTAGCGAAGAACCGGAAGATACAGTCATAGTGGGGCCGGCCTCAAGAGAATTGTCGTATAGACGGCACGTAGTTGTTTCGCTTCGCGGAGCGCTGTCGTCGCCGCGTCCGCGGTACCTTCCGCGCAGGTGGTCGCCTGGTAGTCCACCTGTTGTTGTGACCCACTCGGAGTCAGCCGGTGCCACCAGGTCCGAACGTCGGCGCGCACCGCGTTTTGGTCGAGTGCCCAGCGCAAGCGCAGGTTGGTGCAAAACGCGACGGCACCTTCGCTTCCGTCTAGGGCGACTTCACGGCCTCGAAAATCGAAACCAAAGCTCTGCGACTTCATAAAATCGCTATCGGTCGAAGCTGGCGGCACGAACCAGCCTGTGTCCCCATCCACGCCAAGTAGAGCGAGGTCACCAAGATACTCGGTCGCGCCAAGCCCGGACGGCG
This sequence comes from uncultured Polyangiales bacterium, assembly GCA_964487255.1. Lineage (GTDB taxonomy): Bacteria > Myxococcota_A > Polyangia > Polyangiales > CAZAQV01 > CAZAQV01. The sequence goes on from CAZAQV010000006.1 coordinate 143,268, forward strand.
TCGCGTCACGCCACTCGAGCGCATCGCGCCGCAAACGCTGCGCCCACAGTTGGTTGGCGGCCGTGGCACGCGACATATTCTGCGCTTGGGCATTGGCGATGGTGTTGGCGCTCTGCAGCGCGAGCAGGCCCGTCGCACCCACGCTCATGATCGCCACCGCGATCATCACCTCAAGCAAAGTAAAGGCTGCTTCGCCCGAACGACGCCGTATCGTTCGATCAGAGCGGCCAGAGAAGTCGCGATGAGCGTGCGGAGCCCAAGGAACCCGATGTGCTATCTGCACATCGCTGGTTTCGGCGCGAAGCCGTGAAGAGCCAGAAATAGGGCTAGGTGAGTTGGCCAACGTCGCCTCCCATCCTGAGCAAGATGCGTCGATGCACACCACGAACCGCGGCGTTCACACTTTGCGTAATGCGAAGAATAATACCGCCCTCGTAGCCCACCGCTGTACTATCGCTCGTAAAGAGCCTTCCATTTTCGCTGACCATCATGTCGCCCATGGCGTTGTAGCAATAAACGACGTCCTTGAGTCGCGGCGCACCATCAGGCGGCGTGGCATTCGCGTCGTAGCTTGAAATGGCGGACACCTGAAAACTTGCCCCGAAGCGCGCGAAGTCATCGGCGGCGAGCTGCATCAAACAGGTGGTGCCCGTGGGTTGCGAGCAGTCGCCTTGGTTCATGATCGCGATCCAATCATTGCCTGCGCAGTTTGGTCCCACGCCACGAAAGACAGTGAAACGCCCGCCTTCGGCACCGGGCTGAAAGTAGACTGCGTGCGCGCGTCCGTAGGCGAGCGCTTCACCTCGCGCATGCTTGGAAGTCAGGATGATGGCACGCATCAGCTCGCTCTGGGCTTGCTGAATTTGGGCGTCTTGTACGCGCGGCCCCGCGATGGTCAGCCCCAGCGCAATAATGGCGACGACAACCAGTAACTCCACCAAGGAAAAGCCTTGTTGCTCGGAACGCGGTGTTCGTGTCTGCACCTCCGAAAAGTAGTGTTTAGCCTTGGTATGCAGCAAGGAACCAGCAAACCACCTGTGCAAACAGTGCGGGCGCCGCAACTTTTGCAGACCAACGCGCGCGCGGTACCTACATCACCCACACACCGTGCAGGCTCGAATTGGAAAAGGCGAGCACAAGGCCCGCCTCAATTAGGCACATTGCGAGGTGGGCTACTTTCGCTCCCACTTTTGCCGCTTGAGACGGCGACCAGGCGTGACGGTCACGGTCGAAAGGTCGCCCCCAGCCATCGCCTCGCCCGGATCGATACCGTTGGCCCTTAAGACCTGGAAGATGAGCTCGCTATATTGCGACTCGAAGACTTCCCAGTCGCCGCTTCCCGACTCGATGGTGATTTCACAGTCGTCGTGGTTTTTGTTGTCACCGTCGCACTTGCACGACTCAAGAGTGGTTCCATCCGCGCTCAAGCAGAAACTGCAGTTGTTACCGAGACCGCTGTTGTTCGTGCTTTTGGAGTTCTGGTTACAAAGTAGGGAGCTGTTGTCGACTTCGCTCTCATCGGGTGGCTGCCAATCGGGCTCGATGGTCCCTCCCGGTGTGTCCAACAGGTCGTCGCTTTCCACGTAGACGAATCGCCCATCCTGCGCCGTTACGCCAATTCCGCTCGCCATGACGCAGGCCAAGCCCGCCGAAAACCAGATTTTACTCTCTACTCTCATCTCCCCATCCTCTTTTCTGCCTCTAAAACCTAGTTTGCCACCGAGAACGACTTCAGATTGCCGCTCACCAAGATGTCTGGAAATGCATCGCCGTCGATATCTCGCGCGCCCCCGGCTCCGCTCGTTGCACGTACCATCCACTCTTGGGCGGTGTACGGGTTTACGCTCACGACGTAGTGATAATATTTACCGACGTATTGGTTTGGTGCGACCGGATCGTACGATCCCTGGTCCAACCGGAAACCGATTGCCCGTAGGTTAGGGTTATAGACCCCGTGCTCAGCATAAAATGCTTCTTGTGCGTTCCAAATGGCGTCGATGGCTGCATACGCTTCAGCGCGGCGCGTCTGAGCGACATATGCGGAGTAACGCTCAGTGCCGATCGCCGCTAAGATCCCCAAAATGGTCACAGCGAGCATGAGCTCAATCAACGAAAAGCCGGTTTCGCGCCTTCTTCTACGCCGGATTTCTGCGTTTAGACTTCGATATCGCTGCGCCGCACTCACACCTCAAGTTTACGGATCGGTCTCGCCGGGCGCAAGGTCGTCGGGCTGAGACGGGCCTCTGCTTTGCTCTTTTGGTCGCACACCTCGGGGGAAGTCGTGGATCTGCATACTCGTCGGTCCCATATCGATAACCGCGCGCCCACGGAGCTTGATGTACCCTCGACGGTAACCACGCGAACGTAGGTTCCCGACCAAACGCTCCGCTTCCTCGTACTTGTCTTTGAAGCCGAGATCATCCCACGCAGGCTGAAGCTCCCCCATGAAAAGAGGGTCCTTGCCCGACGACACCGACCCCTTCGAAAGGTAGGCCGAGATCTCAGCGAGTTCGCTCGCACTGACCGAATCGAGATCACCAGAGCGAAAAAGACCTTGTGTGACCAAGTAAATGCCGCCCGCAATCACGAGGAGCACGCCAACGACCACCCTCAGGTTCATGGTTTACTCCAGCTCCTCGAACACGGTCATCGACGGCGCGCGGTAAATCTGCATCTCGTCATTGATGCCCACATCGAAGAAGAATGTGCTTAGCGTCGCGTCGTTGTCCAGGTCACCAAAAGCGGAAAAACGGTACGCGCTACTATTTTTGGGAGCCGAACACACGTCCGCCCCTTCGACCAAGTAGCTGTAGCGAATCAGGTCTGGCACGTTGAACTTGAGCGATTTGAAGGTCGAGTCGGAGCTGAAATCGACCTTTGTGCCGGCAGCTTGTGGCGTCGCGGGCATCGGAACGCCTTCATTGCTGTCCGCCGTGACACAGCGCCCGACTTGAATGATCGCCCCCGCGTCCGCATCTGCCTGCGAAAAGTTCATATCATAGTAAGACGCGGCCCCTTTGTAGAGCACAGCGAGGTTGTTCGCGGGCTCTAGCGTCTTGGCACGCTTTCGATAGTTCATGTAAGAGGGGATGGCAACGGCCGCCAGAACACCCACGACCACAACGGCGATTGCGATTTCGATGAGCGTAAACGCCTGGGTCTCTTTGGCGGACCGAGAGTCGAAGTTCATACGCCTAGAGTACGTCAAGGGTGGGGCGGAGAACAATTCGCCGGCAGTCGAAGCACGAGTTGGCTCACGCTCCGAAGCGATGACGCTGCGCTTGACGCTTGGCATCCACAGAGCCTCGCTCAAGCGCACCGGCCAGGTTGATTTCGACCGCCTGCCGCTTTCCAGAAAGCCCATCGGTGGCTCGTGCCTTGAGCATGCCGCTGGTGTCGATGGCGAAACTGACGTTGATCTTTGATTGGCCACGAGGCCGGGGCTCAAGCTCTTTGAGCACGATCGTGCCAAGGAACGCATTGTCTTGGGAAAGTCGGGCCTCACCCGCGTAAATTCGCACTTCGACGTGCGTCTGGAAGTCACGCGAAGTCGAAAACTCGCGGGACTCCAGCGCTGGTAAGCTCGCGCCTCGACGGACCACGGGCTCACAGCGGCCACCCACGACTTCGACACTGAGCGTCACCGTTCGAATGTCCTCGACCACCGGCAGCCCTCCACCAAGTTGTTGCTCGCCTGAACGGCCACGCACGCGAGAGGCCGCTTCGCCTTCGGCCGCGGACGCCACGGGGACCCCTGCCGAAGATCGAAAATCGACGGTACCGGCGCGACGACGCGAACCCGTCGTATCGCGGCGGGGTGAGTGAAAGGGCATTTGGTCGGGATTCGTCTGCCTCGGCCCCAACGATGCAGTGAGCGAGTTGGACTGCGACACAGACTCGGTTTTTTTGGAGGATTCGCTCGTAAGTGGTCGAAGTGTATTGTTTTTTGAAGACGCGTCGTGCGCAGGCGTGGGAGGTTTCTTGAGTGCGGATACGCGCTCTTTGTGCGCGAGTAAGCTCGCAGCATGGATGGCCGCACCGCGCGCCACGGCCGTATCCGGCGCGCTGTCGACGAGTAGGGGAACACCGAAGTGCTCGCTCACCATGTGTCGCACGATCGGCATTTGTGTCTGGCCACCGATCAGCAAAACGCCGTCGAGGTCCTTGGCGCGTATCTTTGCGAGTGCGAGTGCTTCGTCGCACGCTTGCAGCGATACATGAATGAAGGGACGGGTGAGGTCGCTGAGTTCCTGTCGGGTCATGCGATACTCGATGGCGACTGAACGCCCAGTGTCGCCAAGTTGCAAATCTTCAACCATGGTGCTGGCAGCATCCTCTTGCGAGAGGCGGCGCTTGAGGTCCTCGGCGGCGAACAGTAGCTTCGCCAACGACTCCGGTGACGTACGGGGATCGAAGTTGTGCTTCTTCTTGCAACGACTGGCGAAGCGATCGGCAATGCCGCGGTCAATATCGTTACCGCCTAAAAACTCGTGCCCGGTCGTCGAGAGCACACGAAACAACTGGTTTTCGAGCTGGAGAATCGACACGTCAAAGGTGCCACCCCCCAGGTCATAGACCGCAATCTTTCGCTGCCCACTGCGCTGCACGCCGTGGGCGATGGCGGCCGCCGTCGGCTCGTTCAGCAGACGTAGCACGTGCAACTCGGCGATGCGTCCGGCTGCATCCGTCGCAGCTCGTTGCAAATCATTGAAATTTGCAGGCACCGTGATCACACATTGCCGAACTTGAGCCTGCTCTTGCTCGCCTACAACGGTACGCAGTTTTCGTAAGATGAGGGCCGAGATTTCGGGCAAGGAATGACGCTCGCCGCCACGCACACGCACACCCGTACCGCCATTTCGTTCGCGAATGACTTCAAAGGGGAACTGCTTCCGCGCTTGCTGAACTTCTTTGGACTCAAACGGACGCCCCAAGAGCCGTTTGGTCGAGTACACGGTGTTGCGAGCATCGACCGTGCGGCGCACCTGCGCTTGGTGGCCCACCAAGATATTTCCCTTGGCATCGAACGAGACGACGGATGGCAGTGTTTGCGTATCGCCCGGAAACGTGACGACCCGCGGACGGGTCCCCTCGACCACTGCCGCGGCGGTGTTGGTCGTACCCAGGTCAATTCCCAGCGTGAGGTCACTACCCACGCTCAAAGTTTACACGCAATCTTGCTTATTTGTTTTTTTCGACTTTGGAGACGGGGTTGTCCTTGGTCGGCATGGTCTCACCAGGCGCCGGCTTATTTCGACGCTGCTGCATAATTCTCTCCAAACCTGCCGGGGAAAGCCTTCGACCATTGACCATCGGGGCAGCACCACCACCGAGCAGCTCTGTCGCCTGCTGGTGGCCCGTGGGGAGCGGCGCAACGCCAGGGCGATTCGGGTTCATCGCGGTTGGCGGGACCACTACGCTCGGAAGGCCAAAGCGGACGGTGCCAAACTGGCCGAGCGTGTGAAAGTCCCCGACGCGAGGCGCAGACCAGCCCACAGCGCGCTGCCCCTCCTCACGGCTGTCCATCACAAAGAAGTTCAGACGCCACATCTCCCCCTCTTTGGGCGGCTGGGCCGGAGGTGTACCGGTGGCGAATGAACTCCATGGGATTTTGATCTCTGCCGTGTAGCCCTGGTCTTTTTCGTCGTCGCCCACCTTGCCACGCGTCTGCACCGCGGCGGTGATCTCACTCTTCCAATCGACATGACCAAATGGTCCGGGCTTTCGCCGCGTGTCGTAGCGCGTTGAGAACACCTTTCCTTTGGGTGAAACCTGCAATTCGAAGTAGTTACGGCCGTCGCCGCCCGGGTCGAGCATGACCTCCACACAGTCGGCTTTCCACAAATGGTCACCGTTCTTGTCGAACTCCGACTTGAGATAGTCGTCTTGGACGTCGAAGCCAAAGAAAATATGCGCGTCATCAAAGAGCACTTTGACGCGGGCTTTGGGCAGGGCCTCTGCGCCGGTCATCGTGTTCACAAAGTAGTCGGTCCACGCCGCGGCGTTCCAAGGACCGTCGAGCTTGCCGTCAATTTTGGGGGCCTCCACGGCTCTTCGCGCCGTGAGCTGAGGCAACTTTTCGGCCTCCGCTTTACCACCCACCGGCAGCGAAAAGGCGCGCGCGCGGTCGTCTCCATCGTTCGCTCCCGACTTGATCGGCATGCGCTCCTTGCCTCTCCACAGGCCCAAGTAGACGGTCGCCGTCTTCCCGTTCCAGTCTCGCGGCAAGTCGAGCTTTTGCTCGTCCACGACAAACTGCCCCGCCTTCCAGCGACTCGGTTGGTGCAGCGAGCGAACGACACTGCCGCCGTCCCGGTTTGCCGCGACGCCTTGGGTTGGCGAAGCCAAGTGCGTGAAAATCTTCCAGTCATCGCCTGGGTCTTTGACCGCATGCCAATACCACTTGATATCGAGCGTCTGGCCAGGCTTCCACACGCTAGGCATCGCGTCGATGTCGTAACCAAGAAGTTTCACGCGCCCATCAAAGTCGACATTCAGCGGATACTTCGGGGAGGGCTTGTCGCTTCGGACGAACGACTTGACCTGTTCGCGTTCGGCCGCGGTCAGCTGCTTTTCTTTCTCGACACACCCCCAAACGAGCGCGCCCAGGAGCATAATGATGGAGAGTTGTTTGTCGAACATGGAACCTACTTCCGTGACTTGCGGCGCGCCTTACGCTGCGCCTTACGTTTCTTCTTCTTGTCTTCCTTCTTTGCGCGACGCGTGGTGGTGGGAGGCACTCCACCACCCGGGACCATACCGCCTTGCTCGGCCACGGCGGCCTGGAGCAACTCGTCGGCGAGATTGGCCATCATCGGATTGTGCTCAAGCCCCTGCGTCTTGACAGCGCTCTTAAGATTGCGTGCCATGGCAAGCTGCTTCATGCCCGGCAGCTTGCCGAGCATACCGGCTTGGCTGCCGATGTTGCCCATCATCTGCTGCATGAAGGCAAAACGCTGGAGTAGCTCTGCAACTTCCTTGGGCTCGCGTCCTGAGCCCTTTGCGACACGACGGAGGCGCGACGGCTCTCTGCGGAAGAGTTCCGCGTTTCGTCGCTCATCTCGGGTCATCGAGCTGACCATCGCTTTGACTTTGATGAGCTCTTTGTCGTCGACTGAAAAACCTTCGGGCATGGCATCCGAGAAGCCGGGCAGCTTCTCGAAAATGTCCTGTAGGGGACCCATCTGTTGAATCATCGAGATCTGTTCGAGGAAGTCGTCGAACGTAAAATTGCCTTGCAGCATGCGCTTGGCATCTTCTTCAGCCTTCTGTTCATCGACGACGCCCTCGAAGTCCTTCATCAGACCAACGACGTCGCCCATGCCAAGAATTCGGCCGGCCATGCCCTCGGGGCGGAAGACTTCGAGCTTGTCGAGTTCTTCACCGAGACCCGCGAACTTGATGGGAGCGCCCGTCACTTCCTTGACCGACAGGGCTGCACCACCTCGCGCATCACCATCGAGCTTCGTCAGGATGACGCCACTCAGATCGAGACGCTCGTGGAATGAACGCGCGGTCTTGACCGAGTCCTGACCAATCATGGCATCGATGGTCAAAAAGATATTGTTCGGCTTGACCTCTTTCTTGATCGACTGCAGCTCCGACATGAGCGCATCGTCGATCGCCAAACGTCCCGCGGTGTCGAAAATGACGGTGTCGCGCTTTCGCTTCTTCGCGTCAACGAGCCCCTTCTTACAAATATCGACCGGATTACCACCAGGAATCGCGAACACAGGGACATCGATGCGCTCGCCCAACACTTGAAGTTGCTCGATCGCGCCGGGACGCTGCACGTCTGCGGCCACGAGCAAGACCTTGCGGTCGAACTCGCTCTCGAGCAGTCGCGCCAACTTGGCTGCACTCGTTGTTTTACCCGCACCCTGAAGGCCGACCATCATAATGCCGGTCATCTGCGGCGAGGAGGCGAACTCGACCGGCTCGCCCTCAAAGGCCATCATCGACTCAAGCTCGTCCTGGCAAATCTTGATGAACTGGTCGACCGGCGAAACCCGAAGTTTTTTACCGTCCTGTTTGGCCGTAACCTGAACGACCTTGCCCAGCGACTCTTCTTTCACGCGTGCTATGAAGCGCTTGACGACACCGAGCTCCACGTCTGCTTCGAGGAGAGAGAGCCGCACATCGCGCAGCGCGTCGTCGATGTCAGCTTCAGTTAGCTCTGCCTGACCTGAGAGCCGCCGTTTTGCGTTGCGAAAACCTTTGGATAATGCGTCGAACACTAGGCCCGGACCCTACCGCAAAGGCGGGGGCCGCGCTAACGACGATGCGCCCACCCCTGACATCAGCTAGTAGACGCGCGCGATGCCGGAGTCGTGCACGAAAGTCTCGACGGCGTAGTTGACGCGGTCAGCGAACTCACGATTGTGTTCTGCCCGCGTGCCCGCATTCCCAAACTCTTCGGCAATGGCGCCAACCTCGTTGACAAAGCGCTCACGCGCTCGCTTGATTTGTCGCTCAAGCCGCGTGAGGTGAGGGCGCTCCTCCCACTTGAGCATGGGGTAACCCCAGTTCACGGTGCGGTAGTTGATACGCGCGGCGTCGGACTTGTTTCCCGACCTCGCGATCTCTTCGAGCGTGGCGGCGAGGGACTCTCCGCCAATGCGCTCGACAGTCTTGGACGAGAGTCGGTCGAGTCCAATCAAGTCTTGAATACGAAACGAAGGCGTTCCCTCGAGCACCGCGAGGTTGGTATCGTTCGGTTTCTCTAGAAACTCGACTGTCCTCTCCAGAAATAGCCTGTTCTTCATTCGGTCTGAGCCAACCGCGCGAAACTCGTAGCCAACGCGACCGGTGCTTCCATAGGTTTGCCCGCTTCTAAAACCGACGGAGTGGAGTTTGTGTGTGGTGCCGCGGCCTTCGGAAATCGCGGACTCGATTTCATCTAGGTTTGACTGAAGCTGTGGTCGCAGATAGCGATGTCCCACATTGCTGAACAAAACATTGCTTCGAAGCTTGGGGTCCGTCGTCGCCCTGGCCTCGACAAGACGTGCAGCCTGTGATTGTGGACTCCAATCGTACATTGCTGTGCTGTGCACTTCATCGACGTGCGCCAAATACGTAGAAAGTTCAGCAGCCAACTCCGGTTCGGGCAAGAAGGTCGTGTGATAATGAAAGCCGCCCGCGCCCGTCGCGTTCTCAAGCAGGTTCACGTGCGACCAAGTTTCATCGAGCGTATTGGTGTATGTGGCGGTCGTAATCTCCCAGACGTCCCCGCTCGCCTCGGTCGCGAGTCTTTCACGCATCCAGTCAGGCGCAGTGGATAGGCGCTCCCACCTGCCCCAACGCCAGCGGTCCTTATTCTGCACAAAAGCATAGCGTTCACGGGTCGACATCGCGAGCCATTTGGCTTCAGGGACATCGCCTGGTCGGTAGAAGTTGGTCACACCGCGAGGCGCGACGCCCTCAAGCTCCATCGAAAATTGAATCGGATTATTTCGATCACCGAACGCATATCGAACAACATCGAAATGCGACCGCTGTTCGGGAACCAAGAGCCGCTTGTTCGAGCGCCTGAAAAACGAGCTGAGTATCGAGTCGGCACGGAACGGGACCACGAGGTCGTCCGCGATCGTCACCACATGTCCGGCGGTTGCATCGAGCACATCGGCCGCATGACGGAGCGAGCTAACGATCGCGCCTTGAGCACGAGAGCCCATTGCGGGACTCGAACCTTGGCCGATGGCTCCATCCGCCACCGCCGCGCGAAAAGCAACGCCGAGGCCATTGAAGGACCCAAGCGAGAGCAACGCTACCAAGCCAACTACGAGCACGCGTTCAAACATGATCTCCCGGACACGCAAGATTCGTACCCAGAAAACACGTCCAATTTCTCCATCGTTTCCGCCTTGAGAGAACTTCGAAGAGTTGCCGGCACTGGCAAGGGTGGCTACCTGCGGCGCAAAGCGCTGAAAAATACTGTCAGCGTGGCATCCTCGCTCGCGATGACCGATTTGCCCAAAGCTGGCGCCAAGGACGTGCTCTACATCTTAGACGCCAGTGGCTACATCTACCGCGCGTACCACGCCCTGCCGGAACTCTCGAACAGCAAAGGCGAGGTAACCCACGCCGTGTTGGGCCTGAGCAACATGTTGCTCAAGCTCTTGAGAGAGAAGAAGCCTGCTCAGTTTGCGGTCGCGATGGACAGCCCTGGACCTTCGTTTCGCAAAGAGCGATTCGAGGACTACAAGAAACATCGCGAGACTCCGAAAGATTTGCCTCAGCAGATCGTGCGTTGCCGCGAAGTGTTCGAGGCGCTGCGCCTGCCCGTCTTCGCACAGCAGGGCGTCGAAGCCGACGACATCATCGCGACGCTCGTGCTGCGCGCTCGCAAGAACAAACAGCGCGTCGTGATCGTGAGCGCGGACAAAGACTTGCTGCAACTCGTTACGGACGACGTACTGATGTACGACGGCATGCGCGAGAAGGTTTATGGACCGGCCGAGGCGGAAAAGAAGATGCTCGTGCCGCCTGGACAGGTCCGCGATTTGCTCGCGCTGACCGGCGACAAGTCCGACAACGTGCCTGGCGTGCCTTCGGTCGGCCCCAAAACGGCCGCCAAGTTACTCGCAGAATACGAGACGCTCGAGGGTATCTACGACCATGTCGAGGAGGTCTCCGGCAAGGCGCTCAAAGCCAAGCTTCAAAGCCACCGCGACGCAGCTTTTCTCTCCCAAGATCTGGTCACACTCAAGAGCGATGTCGAGCTCGACGACGCGGACTTGGCCCCCGGGGCATGGAATGAAGAAGCTTTGCACCGGCTGTTCGAGGAGCTCGGTTTTTCTGCGCTCATCAAGCGCTTGGGCCTGCGCACCGGAGCAGGCGAGGGCGCACCCGAGAGCAACAAGCCTGCAAACGCCAAGCGCGACGGCGCAACCACGAGTTATGCAAATCGCGTCGTCGACTCGCAACTGGCACTTTTGGACTGGCTCTCCGACATCGAAGGGCGTGAACTCGGCGTCAGCATTGTGGCCGAAGACGAAGACCCGCTGCGCGGTGGCGCCATCGGGGCTGCGCTTGCCAAGCGAGACGGCGAGCGCGGCGAATGCATCTACGTTCCGCTGGCCCACCGCTACCTCGCGGCTCCTGACATGCTCCCGACCGAGGCCTATCCGGTGTTCGCGGCGCTCGCAAAGGCCAAACTCCGCGTTCATGACACCAAAGGCACATGCAGCTTCTTCTCAGCGCTTGGCGTGGACGGTCGCGCCGTGGGCGAGGCGGTCGACTTCGGCCTTGCGCTCGCAAGCTATCTTCTCGACCCGGGACGACGTGACCACTCCATCTCCGCAATCGGCGCAGCATATGGGAAGGGGGCGCTATCGAAGGTTCCGGCCTTCGGCTCGCTCATCTCGAAGAAAAAAGGGCAAGCCCACGGCCTCGAAAGCGTCGAGGTGGACAAGCTCGCGCCCGTCGCCCAGTCGCAGGCCGCAGCAGCGCTCGAGCTCAGCGATGTCCTCGAAAATGAACTCGACGAGGCATCTCTCAAACTTCTTCGTGAGGTCGAGCTACCGCTCGCGGTCGTGCTCTCGAAGCTCGAGCGAACTGGCATTCGACTGGATGTTCCGTTTCTGCGCGAAATGAGCGAAACGTTCAGCGCCAAGCTCAGCGACCTCGAAGCGCACGCTTGCGAACTCGCCGGTCACGAGTTTAACGTCAACTCGCCGCGGCAGCTCGAAACCATACTCTTTGACGAGCTCGAGCTCCCAGTCGTCAAGAAGACCAAGACGGCACGTTCCACCGACCACGAAGTGCTCGAGGAGCTCGCCACGCTACACGAACTTCCGTCGACGATTTTGCAATATCGCATGTTGGCAAAGCTCAAGAGCACCTACGTCGACGCCTTGCCGGAGGTCGTCAACAAAAGAACCGGTCGCATACACGCCAGCTTCAATCAAACCGTCGCGGCAACCGGCCGTCTATCGTCGAGCGATCCCAACTTACAGAACATCCCGATCCGCACTGAAGAGGGCAGACGCATTCGCGGCGCCTTTATTCCCCAGGAAGGATGGCAGCTGTTGGCGGCGGACTACTCGCAAATCGAGCTTCGCATTCTTGCACATCTTAGCGCCGACGAGGAACTGTGCGACGCGTACAACAAGAGCGACGACGTCCACGTTCGCACGGCAACCGCACTCTTCGATGTCGACGCGAAAGACGTCGACCGAACCATGCGCGGGCAAGCCAAGACCGTGAACTTTGCCGTCATTTACGGTCAGACGCAGTTCGCACTCGCACGCAACCTCGGCATTTCCAGGGCAGAAGCGAGCCGTTACATCGCCGCATTTTTCAAGAAATACGCCGGGGTCAAGGCGTATATGGACAAGACGATCGAAGATGCGAAAAAGAATGGCTACGTCACGACCATGTTTGGCCGCCGTCGGCCCATTCCAGAGCTACGCAGCAAAAACCACAACATTCGCGCAGGCGGCGAACGCATGGCCGGCAATACACCGATCCAAGGCAGCGCTGCGGATTTGATCAAAAAAGCCATGATCGACATTGACCAAAAGCTATGCGACGAAAAACTCGAGGCCCGGATGCTTCTTACGGTGCACGACGAGCTCGTGTTCGAAGTGCCACCCGGCGAAGAGAGCTTGGTGGGTCCACTGGTGCAGGAGACGATGCAAAGCGCAATCAAACTCGACGTGCCACTGGTTGTCGAGCTCGGTTGGGGCAAGAACTGGGAGGAGGCGCATTGACTCAACGAAAAAGCCGAGGCTGTCGTTCCGTAATCTAGGCCAGCAAGGTCGGAAGCTTCTCCTGCGCGTAGTCAACGAAGTCGCGCAGGCGTCCACTGATTCGCTGTGAACGTCGCCAGGCGAGGGTGACTGGCATCGCGTTGGCATGAGCCGGTAAGCGGTGCAGTCTAACGCGCCCCAACCGTTCGTCGGCGCGCCCTGTGTACGTCGGCAAGATCGAAACGCCGATGTTTTCAGCGACCATCGCGCGCAAGCTCTCAATGCTCGGGATGCGAACCATGCCTTGCTGGCCCAGCATTTCGCGAGCGCAAAGCTTCTGAACGTACTCGAAGGTTGGGTCCGCCATCCCTTCCCAAAGTAAGAGGCGCTCTTGGCGGGCCTCGCGCAAGCACGAAACGCGGCTACTCGGGTGGACGACCAACGAAAGGTGCACGTGGCCCAAGCGCTTCTGCGCGAAGCTCTCAAACGCGGAGTGTTCCCCGACACCGATCACCACGTCGACCCGGCCGGTACGCAGTTCGTTCGCAAGGGCATCCATATTGCCAAGCCGAAAGTCGAAGTTGAGACGGGGGTAACGCTCAAACAGTTCGCCCATCGCGGGCGCAAGCAAATGGCTGACGATGGTGGGTAGGGCGCCAACCGTAAGCGTCACCGCGCGGTCCTCTTCGGAAACGACGTCCGCGCGAATGTCGGACACAAGCGCTGAAAGTTCGTGTGCACGAAGCAAGAGCCGCTCACCTTGCTCACTCAGCCGGACACCGCGACCGAGAGGCTCAAAGAGCGTCGCGCCCAGCTCTTCTTCGAGTGCCGCGATTCGCCGGGACGCCGTCGATTGCGAAATTCCGAGCTCCTCGGCTGCTCTGGTAAGCGATCCAGAGCGGGCAACCTCTTCAAATGTATACAGAAGTTCTATATCCATGCATGTTATGCATAGAACATATCCTATTCATGCGCTAGACGCAAAACAAGATCACTGACAGCCTCCGTGGATGGATTGGACGAGCATCAAGCGAACAATGGCGTGGGCGTCGACGCAAGCCCGGACAGCGAGACGCCGGTGGTGTGTGGGGACTACGACTGTCGCAAGGAATGCGAAGTGACTTCGATCTGTGACTGCCGATCGGAACCCGCCACGGCCGCTTGCGAAGCGCAGCGCGGAAGAAACTGCAACTCCGCCGGCGACTGCGGTTGGAGCGCTGCCGTTTCCGATGCCGGGCCTATTTACCAAGACGGTGGCGACTCGGCTGCTGAGCCGGAAGCGCCCGACGCGGCAACGTTCGAGTGCGGCGAGTTTTCTTGCGACCCGCGCTGCGCGGAAAAATCTGCTTGCTATTGCTACGACGAAGTCGCGGGCAGTAAAGAAGACTGTGAGGCGCATGGGGGCTATTGCGCCAAGGACTTGCATGGCGAAGGCGGCTCCGAGTGCGTTCGCCCAGTTCCCGACGGCGTGCGTTGTGGTGACAGCGTCTGTGGTTATGGGGAGATCTGCGAGACTGGCCATGGGGAACAAGATCCCTGCAACTGCGTCGAAGCCAATGTATTCTCGTCAATTGGTGTTTTCTGTGATGAAGATTCCGACTGCCCAAGCGGCCAGCTCTGTTGGATTGGGCCCCACGGTCGCGGCGGCGGCACGCAGATCCGTTGCGTGGAAGGATCGGGCCCCGATCCGAACAAAGAGCATTGGCCAGAATGCGTGCTAGGAGACTGATGATGATCGCAAGAGCAATGTACCTTTCCGCCGCAATTCTGCTTTCATATGGAGGCTGTTCGAGCGCGCACGAAGGTGATTTCGAGGATGGAGGAGCCGCTCAATCAGTGCCTCAGGCCTTCTTCGCCGCCGGTGGGCAAGGCATTTTCACATCCGAAGACGGCTACGAATGGCAGCGCGTGTTCGAAGCTACGAATGAAAATCTTGTCGATATCGAGTATGGCAACGGCTTGCTCGTCGCATTGGGCGCGCAAGGCAAGGCACTGATTTCCTCGAACGGAACGGCCTGGCGGAGCGTCGATCTGGGTACAAGCGACGAGCAACTCGTTGATCTCGCGTTCCACGACGGCGCGTTCTACGCGGCCGGCTTCAACTGGGACGACGGCGCATTTTTGTGGCGTTCGGCCGACGGAAACGATTGGCAACGAACCGCGGGAGAACGAGTGATGCCCGCCCAACTCATCCCCGCGCGAAACGGAGCACTTTACCTATCGGCTTCGCACCTTGGGGCTGCTCCCGAAAACTACCTCTACGATGTCTCGGCAGAGGCCTGGAAAGAGGTCAGCAAGCCTTCGGATGCGAGCTACCATCCTTTGGCGACATACTTCGAGGCGCTCGATTACGACTCAGAAACTTACGTGTCGGGGGCCGATGGGACCTATCTGCTCGGTGACGCCGGCGCTTGGCAGCTTGCATCTCAGGAGAGTCCGAAACCGTGGGCGACCGACGGCTCACGTATTGTGGGGGCAATCGGCGGCACAACATCGCTGCAGATCAGCGAGGATATGGAAAACTGGGAGACCAAGCCGAGTGGTCTCGACTTCATCGAGTTTCGAGACGCTGCGTATGGCGCTGGCGCTTTCGTATTCGTGGGCGGCACCTCCATCGCATCATCGGACACGCAAGCCTGGCAATACACCGAGCCGCGAAACCTGGGCTCGTCTGTCGTGTTCGTCGACGAAGGCCCGCGCACCTCCGACCACTGAAAGCGTCGACGCGGGAACCAAGTACCGGGAACGTCAATCCCGCTGCGCAAGCCCTGCCTCGAGAACGCTTCTCAATTTCGCATAAGATAGATTATGTAAACTTCCTATTTTTGGTTCTTCTCTAGGCTTTTCTGCGTAGCAGCGATGCGCTGTTAGCACATCAGCTCCTCGAAAAGACCGTTCATCACAGTGTTTTTGGTTCTTCTCTAGGCTTTTCTGCGTAGCAGCGATGCGCTGTTAGCACATCAGCTCCTCGAAAAGACCGTTCATCACAGTGTTTTTGGTTCTTCTCTAGGCTTTTCTGCGTAGCAGTTGCCGAAATCTAGCGCTTTTTCTTGCCCCGGCGCCTCTTGGGCTTGTCCTCGATGCGCTCTACGATGAACCCGTCATAGGCCTTGCCGTTGTCGTCGGGCGACGCGAAGAAGAACACGAATCGCAGGCCGTCTTTTTCGAGCGCTTCAGCCACGCGCGGCTTGAGGTCCTTGACCTTCGCGCGCTTGGCAGCTTCAGCCTTGCGACGCTTCGCCTCCTCAGCCGCACGCTTCTTGGCCTCTCGGGCCTTCTCGGCGTCGGCCAGAACTTCATAGTCTTCCTGGCCTTCTGTCGCCTCGTCGACGAGCTTCTCGATGTCGCTCTTTGGCTCTTTGGGCAGCTCTTTGGGCGTCTCTGGAGGCTTGGCTGCAGACTCGGGACTTGCTGGGTCGACCGCGTCCTCCGTCTCACCGGTGGTTGGATTCTCGATCGGCTCGGGCTCTCCTGGCGCACGCACCTTTGGAGGTTCGATTTCGGCGAGCTTGAGCTTCGTCTCGCTCGCACCTTGGAAGGCTTCTTTAAGGGCGGGCTGAACCTGCGCCATCGCCCATTCGATGGCTTTCTTGCGCTGCTCGGGATCGTCGTCAAGCACAGGCGTCCGATGCTCCTGCTCGTACCAACGCGAAAAACCCTTGTTGGGGAGCAAAAACTCCGCGCGCTCAAGTTTTCCCCCGTCCATGCGCAGACGCAGATACATCTGCATTTGGCGGTCGATGCGCGTTCCACCGGGAACCGGAATGGAATACTGCCCGAAGTAGAACTTGACGCACTCTTGCCGTGAGCAACGCGGCCTCGGGCTGCGCCCGTATGCCTTGTTGAACTCGGGGTTCCCCTGCGCAACGCTGGGGATTTGTTGGCCCCAGCCCTCGAGCCCCACGAGCGTCTTGGCCCAAAACTCAGCCGCCCGACTTACCCAAGTTTGACGGTAGAGGCGCGCGGCAGCCTCGCGGTCCTCTGCAGCCGCCGCGAAGAGCTTTTCTTCGCCCGCCTTCCTTGCTTCGACCGTAGCGAGTGCAGCCAGACGCGGTTTGGCCTCGGTGACGTGCGAACCGTCGGGAAAGGCCTTTAGGTAAAACGACAGCCCTTGGTACGAGTTGCGTCCTTCGGCCCAGACTGTGGGCTCCGCCTCCGCGCGGTATGCTCGGATCTCGTCCGCCCAGACCCCTTCTGGATGGTGCGCCACGTAGCTGCGCATTGCCAAAAGCTTGTCCTGCTCGCTCGTCGCCAAACGGACCTCTCGATATCGACCGTACTCGGTCTTTGTGGCCGAGAGTGCGCAGCCCACCAGCGCTCCGCAAAGCGCGACCCAACATAGTGTATTCGCCATCATGAAGAGAACAGGCGTCGAAGCATTTCTTGGGTGTTTGCCAGCGAACACGAACGTTTACTCCTCGTTGTTACACAGGACTTGAACTTGGCATTCAAGCACCATGGTGTTGGGGATGGAGATCTTCTCAACCGAGCGAAGTGCATTGATACAGGCGTCGATGCGCCTTTGTGACGGAGGCGGATCGCAGACTTCCGGATTCCAGGAGAACCCGAAGCAGCCCATCTCGACACCCGCAAGACAGGCATCGTAGGTCTCTTCGTCGATGAAACCTTTTCGAAAATCGCGAGCACAGTAGAGCGCGTCGCGGTCCACGCAGAACTGCTCTGCGTTGCTCAGACCGCCTTCTTCGGTGCAGCCGCCGACATTGCCGGGTGTCGGTGCCAAGATGAAAAAGCCCATCGCGCAGAGTGCGAAGACCCGGAAGAGCGTGCGAACGCGTGTCGGGCGTTTCATGGCAACACCTCGTAGTCGATGGATAGTCCGGCCTCGAAACTGAGCGTCGGGTGGATCGTGTCTTCGGCGCCCCAAAACATCGCAACCCCTGCCTCGACATATGCGCCCAGACTCGCAGTCAGAAGCCCTGTAATCCCCAGATCGAGCTGCAAACCCAGGCTCGTCTCCGGGGAAACGACCCACGGGATTCCGAACTTTCCGTGCGCGACGAAGTCGTCATTGAACCGGAGGTACGCCAGGTAACTTGGCGTAAAAACAAACTGTTGGAAGGCGTCGACACCTTCGAGGATGCCGCCGTCACCCACCAAATTGAACGAGGCGCCCAAGCCCACACCATGGCGCAGAACCTCGGAGGAAGGCAGAACGACGGCCCCAAATGAGTCGATAAACGCAGGTGCAAAGGCATCCTGAGCAAACTCGCGGTCTTGCACCAGGCGCAACGTGAAGCCCCCACCGAACTGGAACCAAACGCGAACCGGGTTGGCCTGATTCTCGTCCCAATCGACAGCCTGCAGATCCGGCTCGGCAAAAACGCCCTCGCCCGGCTCTTGTGCCCTAGCCCCGTCGGGAGCCCACAGGGCGCACAGCGTCAACACAGCGGCAACAACAGCATTTGTAGGCAGGGTGCGGACCACGGCGGGGGGACCCTAGCCTGGAATTACGCCGTATGCACGCGGCAATCACGCTCGAATCTCCGGGAAAACACTGCAAAAGTCAGCAACGCTCGCTACAGTTGGGCTACTATGGGCAACTTCTTCGCAGGCGTTCTCTGCGCCTCAGTGGTTTGGGCGATTGGCGTATGGGCGTACACCGAAGGGCACCTGGACCGATTCGCTGCGTTTCGCGGCGAACAGAGCGCAGACGAAGGAGCAGAAGACGACCGGGTCGATGAGGGGGACGACGAGTCTGGAAGAAGCCGCAAGCGTCTGCGCAGAGGCGCGAGACGCAAGCAACGCGGTAGCAGCGGGGGCGACCCCAATCGCCGAATGCGCGTGGGCGAAGCACTCGGTCCGCGTGAGCAGATCGACATGGGCAGTGGCGCAGGCGAGCAGCAACTGACCGGGGCACAGATCGACGGCGCATTCGACAAAGTGATGCCGGCCATTCGCCGCTGCTTTTTCTTGGTGGATGGCGACATGCCGACCGATGGCGTCCTTCGTTTTGGTCTGCGCATCGAGTCGAGTGGCAAAGTCAGCCGAAGCAACCTGACGGGTCCCAGTGCCATGGTGCAAGGCGAACCGGGACGCTGCCTGCGAAAAGCGGCCGAAGGTGCGCCCTTCCCCAGCTTTGATGGGCCGGCGATGCAGATCAAGTATCCAGTACGACTTGAATGATCTGCATCGCATGCGATGAACGCGCGTAGACCGACCCTTGCGACATAAGCCTCATCGGCTTCGCGGATGACATCGCTGAGCTTAACCCGAGGAACATCAACCACGCCCGCACTCCCACGCCTCTCAAACTGGCATCAGTCGATCTTGACAACAACTCGCGCACTTGATCGAGAGCGTGCCCCCTCCGTGCGACTATCCGGTCGGTCCGCTGTAGCCATTGCTGTTGGCATTGGTGCCGCCGAAGTACGGCACGGTGCGACGCGCATGGACGCACTTTGCGACGGCCGAGCGTCTGTTGCCCCGCCCGCTTATTGAATTGCACGGCCGCCTTATTCGAGACATTGCTTGAGTTCCGTCGTCTGTGTCCAGCCGCACTTGCCGTCGTTCTGACGCTCGCAGGTCGCACTCTTGTAGCATTCGTACTCGGGCCGCCACTCGCAGGTGGTCCGGACATTTGGGTCACTGGAGCAAAGCTGGCCCGAGCAGCCTGTCACATAGCACCCCTTCATCGCCGCTTTCGCATCGGAACTCATCACCGACCCATCTAGCGGCATCATATGAACGGACGCATCCATTCTGCTGGCGGCATCCGCCACCGTAGCCGCCGCGTCAACAGAAGAACCAACCTGCGCGTCGGAGTTGGGATCACTCGTCTGCGCATCCGTCTCGCCAGACACACTTGCCGCGTCCGTTTGTTGGACGTCCGCATCAGCTCCAGCTGTGTTTTGCTCATTGTTGGATGGATCGTCGCTGGAGCACGACACGACAAAGAAGCTTGCAGCCACGAACGCGATTGAGGAACATTGTAGTCGTTTCATGGAGATTTCCCTTAGGCTGTGATGTAGCAGTCGATTCCGACAGTCTGAAAGCCATTGCGCCGATGTGCAAACAGGCTCTCGGATGCCACAAAGCTCTTGGTCAAGGAACCGACTTGGCGACTTCGAGGTTTTTTCTGTTGATGGGATTGTGCGGCTCGAGCCGCAGCGCGCGTTCGAATGCTCGGCGCGCCGCCGCACGATTTCCGAGTTGAAGCTCGACCAGCCCCAAAACACGTTGCATGTGAGCGTAAAGTGGCGCTCGCTCCGCGGCGAGCATGGCATACTTACGCGCCTCTTCGCTGCGGCCGCCCTGCAGAAGCAAGAGTGCATAGTTGGCCTGGTACTTGGGTTTCGCGTCTGGATCGCGAGCAGCCTTTTCGATGTCGGCAAACCCACCTACGGCCTCGCCACGGTCCATTCGCAAAAGCCCACGTCGATGCAGAAGGCCGGGTTTCGTACCGGCACGTTCGATGCCCATTTGGGTCACAGCCCAAGCGTCCTCGGCCCTGCCCTCTCGTGCGAGGTGTGCGGCCCATTGGCTCCAATGACTGCTCACACTTGGCTGCAGGTCGACCAAGCGATGAAACAGGGCTTCGCTGTCTTTCCACGCTGGCAACTGGAGCATCGTCAGCACGCCCGCCAAGCCCGCAAACAAGAGCAATGGAGCCGTACGCAAGCGCTCGGAGAGACGACTCAATAACGCGGCGACCACAAGCGAAAAACCGACGGAAGGCAAGAGAAGATAACGGTCCGCCATCAGATTTTGTAGCGAGAAAACGAGATGACTGACGGGAAACAAAAAGACCAACCACCAAAGAGCACCGAATGACAAAACCGGCCTGCGCTTCGCCAGCGCAGCAAGCGCCGCAAGCAGCCCGAGCATGCCCAAGACCGCAAAGCCCGTATGAACCTGCTCCGCATCGACTGGATAATGCGGAGCATTTGGCAGCGCCAAAAACATGAGCCCGAGATATCGACCGTGAAGCTCCAAAAAAAGCAATACACGTGAAGCAAAGTCGTCGTGGTGGTCGGCCTGGATGACGCTGAGCGACGAGCCGACGGCAAGGGTGGGCTGAATCAGGATCGCCCCGAGCACCAAAGCGGTACCGGCCAACACGAACGCTCGTTTCTTCTGTACGGGTTCGTCGAAAAGCCAATAGAGCGCCGCAAACGCGGCCGGCGTTACGACCGAGACCGACTTGGAAAAGACCGCAAACGCATAAGAGACGAGAGCCGCCAGGGCAAAAGCAAACTGACCACGTCGTGCGAAGCGCTCCGCGAAGAGCACCGCAGCAAGCACCGCGGAGGTCGCGAGCAGCCCTTTTCGCTCCGAGAGCCATGCAACCACTTCAACGTGAGTCGGATGGAGGGCGAAGACGAGTGTCGCACACCAGGCCGCCCACCTTCCGCCCTGTGCGCTTTCCGGGAAGACACGCAACGAAAGCATCGCGAAGAGTGCAATGACGAGAGCATACAACGCCACGTTGACGAGATGACGTCCCCCTACCCATTCGCCAAAGAGTTGGCCGTCCAACCACACCGCGATGTCTCGCACAGGTAGATACTCAGCACCAAGAATCATCCGCGTCTCGGCGGAAAAATCGAACAACACGCGCCCTAGATCAAACCCGCCCTGCGAAGTCAGGATGGGATTGTCGGCGATCAACCAGGGGTCGTCGAATGCTACAAAATCAAAACCAATGCTAGACGCGTAAAGACCCACAGCAAACGCAGCACACCAGGCTGGATGAAGCTTTGAAAGCGTCACCAAGCAGCCGCCCAACCCTAGCGGCCGACGTACGACGGGGCGCGCTTTTCCGCGAAAGCCTGCAGCGCTTCGAGTCGGTCTGCGGACCGGAGCGTGCGCTCGTAGCAAACCCGCTCGATGCTTAGCCCCTCCTCGAGCGAGACCCGACCGGCGGCGCGAACGGCCTCAATCGCCGCACGAATGGCGATGGGCGCCGCTTCTGAGATCGCTTTACCCCAAACCGCAGCCTCAAGGCGCGCATCGTCCGCAACACGGTTGACGATGCCCAGGCGCTCCGCTTCGTCCGCGTCGATGCGCTTCGCCATCAAGATGAGTTCGGCGGCCTTCGCGCTGCCGACGAGCCGCGTCAGCCTTTGCGTGCCGCCCGCACCCGGAATGATCGCCAGCGATGTCTCGGTCAGGCCCACTTTCGTATCGCGGTTCATGATGCGCATGTCGCACGCGAGCGCGAGCTCAAGGCCGCCGCCGAAGGCGACGCCGTTGACGGCCGCCAAAGTTGGACAAGGCAGGCGCTCAATGGCGCCGAATGCCTCACGATAAAGCGGCAGCGCCTCACGAACCTCGTCCTCGGTCATGCCGCGACGTTCTTTGAGGTCGGCGCCCGCGCAAAAAGCTCGCTCGCCCGCCCCGGTGATGATGAGCACGCGGAGCGAAGCGTCGGACGCCGCGTCGCGCGCGAGTTGCCCCAGCTTGCGCAGCACGGCGCGACTTAGCGCATTCATGCGTTCTGGCCGATTGAGCGTCCAGGTGGTGACGCCCTCAGCGCTCTTCACGATGATGCCGTGTTCGTCGCTCATGGCAGCTAGGCTGTCACGGGCGCCGCATACGGCACGGCATCGAGGTCTTCGCTCTCACGGGTCGCGATAGCGAAGAAATAACCATCGATCACGTAATGGATGAGCAGCGCGCTCAACACCCCCATGTAGTAGTACTGCTGAGAAGCGAGCTTGGCGTTGCCGGACTCGGCAGCGAACCCAAACACATCGAAGTAAACCGCGCCAAGCACCACGCCGAACATCACGAGGGTGATCGCGACGCAGGTGCCATAGAACACGTAGCTGGCTTTCCCACCGCCACTGATCGAACGGACGAAACGGTTTTCGAGCATGCCCCGCTCTTTGCGAATCTTGAGCACGAACCAGATGATTCCCATGTACTGGATGGAGTGCCAAGCGTTGACCGACTGGAACGCCAGCTCAAGGCGCTCACCTTCCGCCGCAGCCGGAACAAAAAATGCGACAACACTGGTCACTGCGATGAGCAAGGTCTTGGGCCGGTTGAGCACGCCGTTGCGGTACTGATTCCAGGTCTTGATCAGCCAGGCCGACAGGAAGAATGCAAAGGCCAACCAGACCAGTTTGTAGGTTGCCGGGATCAGCAGAATCTCCGGAATAATGATTTTGATATCGCCCAGCATGAACGTGCCATGCACCAACTTATAGGTGGCGATGGGATAAATCGATGTAAAGAGCAGACCGTAGTCGGTGAAGCGCGACCACGTGGGCTCGGTCAACCCCGAACGCTTACGGTAGATGTCCGTCAGATACGCGTTTTGCTGCAGCACGTGAAATGACGCCGCAAAAATGAAGATACTGAGCAGAATCTGGAAGCGCGCCGGATCAGACGCTAAATAACAGACGCACGCGGGCACGATAACAATCGCAGCGAGCAAGAGCTTGCGGTGCTTTTTGCGAAAACGAGGGTCCGCGTAAGTCAACAGATACGTCGCCCACAGATGCGGACCGCCAATCACCGCAGTCACACCGAGATTGATCGCGTCGGACGAGGCGCCGCGCCAAACAAAAAACAGTACGACCGGAACGATAAGCGCTGAGCCGATCAGCAGTCCGACGTCCCAGCGGGCGCCGTTAATCCAGGTTTGCCCCGAGCCGCCGGTCACCAACGAGTTGGAAACAGGTTCGGCCTGCGAAGCGTGCGTGGAGGCAAAGGTTGCTTTAGCCATAAGAAATCCCGGGCAAGCTATAGCAGACCTGCCGTCAAACCGCCCGCCACTGTGGTCATCCCCGGCGTAGAGACGAAATACTGAATCTATTTGCCCTTAATCGTCCGAAATGGCTGTCCGATCGACAGATCGTACTGCGAGCGAACGATAAAGACCGTTGAGGTTTCGGGCCGTGTATGGACCACCCGTCCCTCCGCGACAATTTCCTTGGGCAGGTCCGCATCCGAGCCCACGCCGGGCTCTTGCGCGCCGTACTCCTCTTCTCCCGATCGCAGCTCCTGGCGCCAACGGTCTCCCTTATGAACGAAGAAGATACGGTTACCTGTCGCGAGACCTTCCTTATGCCCGCGATTGACGAATACCAGTTGTTCGGCGGCGAGGAGCGTCCGTGGACGCAGGACCGCGATGATCTTTCCACCCACATCCGCTTTGGACGGCGTCGGCTCGACCGCCTTGAACCCGCGCGGAACCGTAGCGATCTGAAAGCCCCGCTCGATGGGGTCGAGCGCCTCGGTGATCACGCCGTGACCAAGGTCTTTGTCGGTGTCGTAGTCGAGAACCTTCACGCTACCCAAAATACGAACCAGTTCCCCCTCTTCTGATTCGATGCGCTCCTCTTCCTCGACCTCGCGAAAGATGGTGAGCTCCTTACCCGGCCCCACCGGTGGCTTGTCCTTGAAGCGTACGTACACTTCGTCGCCGACGGAAAGCAGCATGTGCTCTTCGACCGAGCCGATGATGCGCCCCGCCTCGTCGAGAGCCTGGCGGTCCGCAAAGCCAAAGTCCCCGAGGTAGACGGACGCCTCGCTTCCGCGCACGCGTCCTTTTGCGACTCCGATACCGCTGCCAGCATTCGACGCAACGGGAGCATCGCCACCAGCGCCGCGAAGACGAATTGTACTGTTCGGGTAAATCCAGTGCGGGTTGGTAATCTCGGGATTGTAGGACCAGACCCGCGGCCATGCGTAGTGGTCGCCATAGAAGCGACCCGTAATATCCCAGAGCGTATCGCCCTGACGCACCTGATACGTTTCGGGCACCGGCCGCGACGGATCGGCCGCTCGGCCATCGTCAACACTGATCTGGATCTGCGCACTCACAGAACTTGCGCACAGGCCGACTCCGCCAACGAGCACAGCGCGGCAAGCATTTTTCCATAACGTAGATTTCATCAGTTCCTCCTCGGAGCACGTTGCGCGGCAACGCTATCCGGATGTTTCTTTAGAAGACGCTCATAATGCGCGCGCGCCGCGTCCACTTTTCCGAGCCGTTCAAATGACATACCAAGCTTGAGCAGCGAGTCGGGGCGTTTCCCTGACTGGGGATAGCTTCGCAGCAGCAGCTGGAACACGCGAATCGATTGCGCGTACTGACGCTGTGCATAGAGCGCTTCAGCCTTCCAATAGAGCGCATTGTCCGCGTACGGATGCGCCGCGTGATCGATGATAAAGCGATCAAATGCGCGCACTGCCGAACCAAACTGACGGTCCCGCAAAAGCGCCAGTGCAGCGCGGTACTTCGCGACCGGCGAGTCTGCGTCCACCGTAGACGGTGGGCGAACCGGCGCGGTGGGCGCAATGGCGGTAAACACGGGCTCGGGGCTGCCTTCGGAGACCGGCAACGGAGGCAATCGCTCCGCCAACTCCCAGGCTTCCTGATCGCCATCGGGCACAGCAGCCACGCCCGAAGGACCGTGAAGCCGCAGCATCGGCCTCGAACGCGCCTCAACCGCTCCCGCCGAATTCCAGCCGTCCGAAGGTGACGCGTGAGAGCCTCCGCCGATGCGCACCGTTTCCCTCCGGTACGTTTTTGCCGAGAGCCTCTCCCGCAAATCTCGAACCTCAGCTTCGGAAAGCGCGAGTTGCGTTTGAAGACGTTCGACCGCGCGGTCTGCGTCATCGGAGGAGTGTGTCTCGCTAGCCTGCGCAGCTTCAGTGGTCGCCCGATGCGAAGTTGTGATCTGATTTCGGTTCTGAGTAACCTCCGGCGCACAGCCGAGGGGCGCGCTCAGACACAGCGCCCCTACCATCCATCGAAACCGAAGCTCTCGCACACGAGAATTGTAGGAACCGCGGCACGCGATGGTCAAAAACTCGGCAGCTCGGAGTCCGTTAACCCACAACTATCCTTGAGCCGCGTCGATAAGGACGCATGTTGCGTTCAACGTCTTCGTTCAAAACCCTTCTTCTCGTGGCGCTACAAGCCGGCTGCCTCTCTCCCCCAACGATGACCACGATGAGTGATTCAGATGCCGGACTAGCCGTCCTGGACGACGATTTTACAGTCTATTTCGGCTCGTCCGAGTCCACGACCCGAGTTCCACTTCGGGTTGTGATGCGAGTCGTTGGCCGCACCGACCTCGTCGATCCGGCGACTGTCGAGCTTCACCGCGCACCTTCGAAGGCGCTTGCTTGCGCAGGCGAGGCGCTCCTCGTGCACGTCTCGCGCCATCAAAAGAGCCTTCGAGTCGCCCCTGCAGCCGTACTCTCTCCCGACACTTGGCACTGCCTTCTATTCGCCGTCCAGGGACATGCCGTGACGGTGAAACAAACCTTTCGCACCTTGCGCGTTCCGCCACCGACGCACGAGCTATGGCCTCCCCCCAACTCCTCGGTGCCCGCAAACCTCGACAGCGTCACGGTGTTCTCGAAGCAGCCCATCGAACGAGCTGCGCGCTGGCATGCGGCCCTGATAGACGAAAGCCGTGTCGCACTCGCGAAAAGCGCACGGAGCTGTCAGCTCGAAGGGCTTTCTCGCTCTTGCCTTCGCTACTTCCCCAGACGCCTCCTCCACCTGGGCGATGCATCTTTGGTGGTGACGCGCGATGACGACTTCGCAACAGAA
This sequence comes from uncultured Polyangiales bacterium, assembly GCA_964487255.1. Classification (GTDB taxonomy): domain Bacteria; phylum Myxococcota_A; class Polyangia; order Polyangiales; family CAZAQV01; genus CAZAQV01. Next base: position 169,497 of record CAZAQV010000006.1, read on the forward strand.
GTGAGCTACACGGTCGTCGAGGCTGATCACCGGCGACCGAAGCTCGTGCCGCTCGGCTGCATGCCAGGGGCGACAACAAACAGCGACTCGACCATGTGCATCCGCGAAACGGCCTCTGACGTTACGCTTTTGATGCAGGTGGACGAGCCCGCGCTCATAAACTGGCGCTACGGCGAACAGAGCGGCGTGGCGCGCGCTCCTTTTGGGGAAGCGCGCATCTCCTTTGAGCACGACGACGCGGTGTCAATGCTGGAGCTCTTCAGCGCGGATGTTGCGGGAAACTTTCTCCAGCACAGCCTTGGCTTCGGCCCCGCATCCGATCGACCGGCTCTGACCATCGAAGCGCTGCGTCCGAACCCGCGCGGACCGGAGCCGCAGCAAGAGTTGCTGACGCTCTACAACCACGGGCAAGCACCTATCCAGCTGTCCGAGTTTCGTTTGGGAGCCATGTTGGGCGAATCGCAGATACTACCGGAACACGCACTTCACCCTGGAAAACGCGTCGTACTCGTGCCACCTGGGTTTGATCCGCAACACCCTGAAGACGTGGCACCACCGGTTGGCGTTCCTTTGCTCCGGCTCGCTAGCGACATTACGGACCGTGGTGTGAGCAACCAGGGCGAGCAGGTCCAGTTGTGGGGCGCGAATCAGGAATGGGTTTGCGGACTGCCGGCCATGAAAGTCAGCGCGGGCCAATGTCTGCGGCGAAGAAAATCCTCGAGTCATACGGACCTGCCAAACCATTTCGTGGTCGGCTCCTGCTTCGATCCCCTTCCCTGATGCGCCATGTCCGGGTTAGGTTCATTGCACTCGGGACGATGTCCGAGCGTGCAATGGCCGAAGAGGAAGACAGCTTTGAACTTACGGTCTCGCACCTACTGTATTGCAACGAGGACAACGGCTACGCAGTGGTTCGCGGGACTCGGCGCAGCAACAAGCAGGAAGTGACGGTCGTCGGCCCACTTGGCCGGCTCGCCGACGGAGAACGCATTCGAGTACGCGGGCGATGGGTCGACCATCCAAGCTACGGCAAACAGCTCAAAGCTTCGACCTTCATGCCCGTGCTACCCACGACGTCGGATGGCATCGAGAAGTTCTTGGCGTCGGGCGCCATCTCTGGGGTCGGCCCTGCGATTGCAAAACGAATCGTGGAGCGCTTCGGCGACGACACACTCGAAGTCATCTCGCGACAGTCACTGCGTCTACGCGAGGTTAGTGGCATCGGTAAAAAGCGAGCGCAGCAAATTGCCGAGTCCGTAAAAGCGCGCGCGGGCGACATGGAAACCTTCTCGTTTCTGCAAAGCCTTGGGCTGGGTCCCGCGCTTTGCCGTGCGGTAATTCGTGAGCACGGCGAAGACGCAGTACGAATCGCACGCGAAGACCCGTACCGCTTCGCCATCAGTGTCAGTGGCATGGGGTTCAAAACCGCGGACCGGCTCGGTTATGCCGCCGGCATCGAAGCGGACGATCCGCGCCGCGCACGCGGAGCGGTGCTGCACCTGCTCGAAACCGCAACCGAAGACGGTCACGTCTATCAGCCGCGACAAACGTTGTGTGAACGCGCCGACAGGTTACGCATCCCTTTCGAGACGGCACAGCAAGCGGTCAGTTCGCTCGCCGAGGACGGTTGGGTCGTTATCGAGGGTGAGGCGGTTTATGCTCCGAAGCTTCACGAAGCCGAGACCTTCGTCGCGCAGAACCTACTGGAGAGACTCGAGGCGAACACCGAAGCCCGGGCTGTCTCCCCAAAGCTCGACGCTTCGCTGAACGAAAAGCAGCGAGAGGCCGTGTTGCGTTCACTCGCCGAGAAGCTACTTGTCATTACGGGCGGCCCTGGCACCGGCAAGACCACCACAGTCCGCAGCATCGTGGCGGCACACGTGGAACTCGGCCACCGAATCGTTCTCGCGGCACCGACTGGACGTGCAGCCAAGAGGCTCGAAGACGCCACCGGGCACGAAGCGCTTACGATTCACCGCCTGCTCGAGTGGAACCCCGCAGCCGGTGGATTTGCGCGAAACATGAACCTACCGCTCGATGCCGAAGCGGTACTGATCGACGAGACCTCGATGGTTGACTTGGAACTCGCGAGTGCGCTTTTTTCCGCGATCCCCACGAGCACACATCTCATCCTCGTGGGTGACGTCGATCAATTACCGCCCGTCGGTCCCGGCCAGATGCTGCGCGATGTCATCAACGCTGGTTGCATCCCCACGGTGCGCTTCAACGAGGTCTTTCGACAAGCAAGTGGCTCAGACATCGTTCGAGCCGCCCACTCTATCTTGCGTTCGGAGCCCATTGAAGCATCGACGCCGGGTTCACAAGGCGGCGGCGCTTTTCACATCATTCGCGACGGCGAGGCATCGAACGTCCAGCAGCGCATCGCGACCATCGTCTCACGTGCTGCCAATGCCTGCGGTATCCAACCACAAGAAGTTCAAGTAATGACCCCATCGCGTCGTGGCCCCCTCGGCACCGAGGCGCTCAACCGTATCCTGCAGAGCGCTTTCAACCCTCGCGCAAAAACGCTCTCCAGCGAGGAGTCACAGTCTGCGTCCACGCTCCTCGTTGGCGACAAGGTCATGCAGTTACGCAACGACTACGATCGCGATGTGTTCAATGGTGATGTTGGCTTCGTCACCCACCAACAGGGCGGATCCTTTTTCGTCAACTTCGATGGACGCGAGGTTCAGTATGACCGCGAATCTCTCATGAACCTCACCCTTGCCTACGCTTGCACGGTGCACAAGATGCAAGGCAGTGAAGTCTCCGCCGCGGTCCTGGTCCTGCACCCAAGCCACCACGTGTTATTGAGCCGGGCACTTCTGTACACTGCCGTCACCCGCGCCAAGGAGCTTGCTGTCGTCGTCACAGAAAAGCATGCGCTGGCGCGCGCCCAACGAAACGACGCCACGACAAGGACGTACTCGCTGCTCTGCGAACGCCTTCAACGGCGGCAGCCCGGATAGGCTACGAGGCAACCATCGGTGGCCGCGAAGAATGGGTGCGGTCGTAGATGGAAGTCAGCGCGTCATGAAAGGCAGGACGGAAGCCCTTGATCTTTTCGTTCGCGCGACTTGGATGAACACGGTTGGAGAGCAAAACAATCACGATCGACCGAGACGGGTCGCACCAGAAAGACGTTCCCGGAAAACCAAGGTGACCGAAGGACGAGTCATCAAGCAGCCCACCGGCCGCGCTTTCTTTGCCCGACTTTAGGTCGAACCCCAGACCGTAGCTGCCTCCTGGACGTCTCTTGAGCGCCGTACGCAATAGCTCTACTGGCAAAAAGTCTGAGTCCCCGTTCAAAACACGGACAAGTTCCAAACCGAAAACCGCAACACCGTACGCGGTCCCGAAGAGCCCTGCATGCCCCGCAACGCCACCTAGAGCCCCCGCGTTCTCGTCGTGCACTTCACCCTTGAGCATTCGCCCTCGCCAATCACAGCGCTCCGTGGGTGGAGCGCAACGTTCTAGCCACGTCTTCTTGTCGGGCGGCAGAGCGCCTGCGTAGTAAACTTGATCAGCAATCTTGAGCGGATGCAATACCTCTCGACGCACGAGCTGGTCGAGTGTCACACCGGCCGCACGAGCGGCCGCGGCTCCGAGGATCATGTAGCCAAGGTCGCTGTAAACCATCTGCCCTTTCTTCTCCATGCGGCGCGCCGCTTCTGCCAGCACCCACCGCCTCGCTGCGGCGGAACCCGGTTCATGTGGAATATCGAGATAGAAGCCACCCCAAGCTGCGAGTCCGGAACGATGCGACAGCAGGTCCTCGAAGGTCGCGGCACCGCCCGGGCCGCCGCGTACGTCGGACAGAACGGAGTCGACACGGGTATCGAGATCAATGCGCCCCTCTGCGACAAGACGAAGTGTCGCAGCAGCAACGAACGATTTTGTAAGCGAGCCCAAGTCGTACGGCGTGTCGAGACTGAGCGCGTCTCCTCCTGGGGCGAGTCGGCCAGCGGCCGCGATCGCGAAGTCACTCTTGCCATCAGCGCCGATCCAACCTACACAAGCGGCGGCGCCAGGAAAAACCTGACTACCAACCCCCGAGGCAATCATGCGCACAGCCTCGTGCTCCAACCGTGTCTTGCAGTCAGACGGCACCGAGAAACGGTTTATTACAGCCGTCAAGCACCCGTCTACGACAAATGCACGTCCCGCCCCCTAAAAAGAACTTTGTTCTCGGTCGACCACCACGCAACGCTACCTTTCGTGCCCACCCGGAGGACTTCATCGTGGACGAGCTGCCCGCCTACCCACTGGGCGGACAAGGTGACCACCTTTTCGTGCGCTTCGAGAAACGCAATCAGACTACCGGACAAGCCGTAGCGCAGTTTGCGAAGGCCCTCGGCGTCCGCGAGACTGAGATTGGCGTGGCGGGGCAAAAAGACAAGCGCGCCGTGACAAGGCAGTGGATCAGCCTCCCTGGGGTTACCGCAGAGAAACTTAAAACCTCTATAAGTGCCGAGGCTCGTTTGGGTGAGGAAATCGTCGTGCTCGAGCAGGGGTACCACCCGCACAAGCTTCGAACGGGTCATCTTAAGGGCAATCGCTTTGAGCTGACCCTGCGTGATGTCGAGTTTTCGGACGCGGAACTGACGGACTTCAAAGCCCAGATCGAGACCTCCGGCTTTGGGAATTTTTTTGGCGTGCAACGCTTTCGCGACGCAAACCTGTTGGAGGTCGCGCTCAACTGGCTACGGGGCAACGCAAAGCCGCCACGCGCCAAGCGCAAACTCAAGTGGTGGATGTCAACGGTGCAGTCGGCTTTATTCAATGCCTGGCTCTCGCAACGAATCGCGGACGGTGTACTGGACAAAGCCATCGCCGGAGACGTGTTAAAGAAGGAAGACACCGGAGGGCTGTTCACGTGCGAAGAGCCGAGTATCGACAGCGAGCGCGTCTCACGCTGGGAGGTGTCCGCCACCGGCCCCATTTGGGGCGCAAAGATGCGCGCGGCGCTGGGCACTGCGGGCGAGCGTGAACTCGAAGTTCTTGCGCGTTTCGACCTCGCGCCTGAGCAGTTCGCGCGCCACAAAAAGGCAGGCGCGGGTAGCCGCCGTCCGGCACGCATCCGGCCACAGGGCCTCGCGTTCGAGCGAGTCGACACAAGCGTGGTGCGACTGGCTTTCACCCTCCCCAAAGGCACGTACGCGACGGAATTGCTGCGCGAGCTTTTGGGACAGGAGCCGATTGAGGCACCCTTTCGCCCCGCGTAGAGAGCGCCGATAAGGGTTGTGAGTTGACGCTTTTGCTCCTATAGACCCGTTTCGGACCGACCTCCGGCAAAGGAGCAGAAACTTTATGGATATCCAAGAAAAGCTGACTCAGTTCGCCATGCTCGGCGCAACCTGGGTGATGTGGCTGCTGGTGATCCTATCGGTCATCAGTGTCGCGATTATTCTTGAACGCGCTTACTACCTTATCTCGACACGTGACGACATCGACTCGCTGCGTGACCGGCTGCTCGCAGCGCTGCGCGGAGGAAAGAACGACGAGGCCAAAAAGGTACTCGGCGAATCGAGATCTTTCGAAGCACGCGTCGTCGCCGCCGGACTTGAAGTCGCGGGCGATGGCACGGAGGCTGTGCAAACGCGCATGGACGGTGCGGCTCAGGTCTCGCGCCTACACATGGAAAAGAACCTCGCTTTCTTGGGCACGGTGGGCAACAACGCGCCATTCGTGGGTCTATTGGGCACAGTCATCGGTATCATTCGCTCGTTTCACGAACTCAACAGCTCGGGAGGTAAGGTCACCACTGGGCTGATGGAAGAAGTTGGCGAGGCGCTCGTGGCGACCGCAATCGGAATTTTGGTTGCACTCCCCGCCGTCGCTTTTTTCAATCTTTTCCAGCGCGCGATCAAGGCGCGCGTGGCGCGTGCTCAAGCGCTTGGTAAGGAGCTGCTCGCACACCTACACGGTGCCGCGCAAGGACAGTCGTAACGATGGCGGGCATTCAACAAGGCGGGGACGAAGATGAGTTGATCACCGCGATCAACGTCACTCCACTCGTCGATGTCGTCCTCGTGCTGCTCATCATCTTGATGGTGACGGCCACGGCCATCGTTTCAAAAACGATTCCCATGGAGCTGCCCGAGGCGGCCACCGGCGAGACAACGCCGCAAAACAAGACCATCGCGATTTCGATCACCTGGGACGACGCATCGTCGAAAGCGGCACTCTATCTCGACGCGACGCCCGTCGCATCGGAGGACGCACTTCTGGCTCAAGTCACCGCCATCGCCAAAAACGCGGACGAAGTACGCGCAGTAATTTCGGCTGCAGGCCAAGTTCCGCACGCACGCGTTGTCAAAGTCATGGATATCTTACGCCGCGCGAAAATCAATAAGTTCGCGATCAACGTCAAACCTTCCGACATCAAGTAATCGCACTTCGACATGACCGAGTTCTGGAACGCCCGAGCACCCGCATGGATTGTCGGAGCGGCCGTGCTCCTGAGCTTTCTAGGGCACTACGCCGCTCTGCTCATCGCCGGCACCCTAGACATCGTCATGCACATCGAGCCGCAACCGCTGACTGAGGTGGAGCTTCTTCCACCGCAGGAGCCACCTCCTCCTGCGCCTGACGTCGAGGAGCCCGATCCCGAAGCACCGGCTGCTGAAGAGATCGAGCTCCCCGAGCCCAAACCCAAACCACCGAAGGCAAGGCCCGAGCCGGAGCCGGAGCCGGAGGCGGAACAGGCCCCGCCCGAAGACGAGCCCGCACCGCTCGAAGAGACAGTTGCGGACTTTTCGAACATGACGCTCACCAATGAGGGTTCGAGTTCCTGGGGCATTCAACCGAGCAGTGGCAAAGAGTCCGATGGTCCAATCGCAGGCCCCGGCACCAACACCGGTCGCAAGCGCGAGGGAAGCCTGACAGGTGCACCAGACGGAAAAGGAACCGAGCCAGCTATCGCGCTCAAAGATCTGGGTCGCAAACCCGAGCAAGCACCCGGTCTCGATGGACTGGTCGAAAAGCACTACCCTCAGACACTCAAGCGGCAAGGCGTCGAAGGTGTAGCGCGAGTTCGCATTCGCATCAGCTCTGACGGGAAACTTCGCGTCCTACGCGTGCTTTCGGCCACAGATCCGGCCTTCGGCGAGGCGTGTAAACGCTCGCTACGCGAGTCTCCTCCTTGGCGGCCAGCCCTCGACAAGCGCGGGCAACCTGCAATCACCGAAGCGCCCTTCAAGTGCGAGTACATCGTCCGCTAGTCGAAGGTCGACCAACGCTAGACGCGGGGCGGGTTTTTTGACAATACTCCCGCCATGCTGAGATCCACCGTCGCGGCCCTGGCCTTGCTTCTGACAGTCGTCGTTTCCTCTCCCGCACTCGCCCAGGACGGCCCGACGCTGGAACGCTTTTCGTCGCTTCGGTTCGCACCGGCAGAAGGTCCGGGAAACCTACTCAACACCGACACGGCAAGAGTGTACGGACATCTCGTCCCCACCGGCAGCGTTTACCTCGACTACGCACACAGCCCACTGGTGCTCTTCAATGCGAAATGCGACGACGCCGGCGAGAACTGCGAGCGAACAACCGAGAACACGCGACTCGTTCGCTTCACCTTAGCGGCCAACCTGATGGGCAGCCTCGCAATTTACGACCGTGTTCAGGTCGGTCTGTTGCTACCACTTGTGTTCGGCGACGGTAGCGGCTTTGCGTACACCGACAACGGCGGCAACCTGGTCGAAGTTACCGGGGGCAGCAACTTCGTCATCGGCGACCCGCGCATTGGCGTCAAAGTGCGTCTATTCGGCGAGCCGGGACACGAACTGGCCATGGCGCTCAAGGCAATGCTGACGCTTCCAATCGGTCAGGCAATGGCCGATGACTCATTTTTGGGTGAAGGCACGGTCACGGCAGGGCTCAAACTTGCGATGGGTTATGAGCGCGAGCGCATTCACGTGCTCGGCAACATTGGCTTCACATACCGACCGGAACAGGTTCTGTTCTCCACCAGCGTCGGTTCCGATCTACCTTACTCGATCGCTTTTGCGTACGACTTCACGCAGCTGATTTCCGCTGGCGCAGAGATCGACGGCTCAACCTCCTTTGTTTCCGACTCGGACGAAAACCGACTCGAAGGCCGCATCTTCGGCAAGATGCGACACAGTGATTTCGTGTTCACAGTCGGCGCCGGCGCCGGCATTCTAGAAGGCCCAGGCATCCCGCTGTTCCGCTTTCTCGCGGGTGCTTCGTATATGCCCCTTCACGGCGACATGGACGGCGACGGTGTGGACGATTCTGTCGACGGTTGCCCAAGCGAGCCTGAAGACAAAGACGGCTATGCTGACGAAGACGGCTGCCCAGAGGCGGACAACGACGGTGACGGGCTCGACGATACGGCCGACAAGTGTCCCGATGAAGCAGAAGATCCCGACGGCCACGAGGACGAAGACGGCTGCCCGGATACCGACAACGACGGCGATGGCGTGACCGACGGCTTCGATTCCTGTCCCGACGAACCGGAGGACATGGACGGCGACCGCGACGAAGACGGCTGTCCCGATAACGACAGCGACCGCGACGGTGTCCCCGACGATCAGGATAAGTGTCCGGACGAACTTGAGGACACAGACGGCTTCGGCGACGAAGACGGCTGTCCCGAGGTTGATTTCGACGGTGACGGCGTGGCCGACGAAGAAGACGAGTGCCCTGAGGAGGCGGGCCCCAACAACGGCTGCCCTGCCGAGTAGTGCGCTCGACCTTCCAGGCTGGAGCCCGAATGGCTCCGCCCGACCCCACTTGAGCGCACGCCCGCGACGCTTCTGGCCCAGGCAACGACAAGATCACTGAACAAAATCTGTTCAGTCCGCTGGAACGCTCCTTGCTTGTAGATGCGGGTCATGAGGTGTCTGCGTCTCTCCCACCTATTCCCTCCTCTTGTCATTGCCCTGGCTGCGTGTAGCTCGTCGAGTAACGCACCGGACCTAAGCAAACCCGCGGGATAGCGACGGCTCAAGCTGGGGCGCCGATGCCAGCATTCCTTAGATTGATCAAACTCGCCGACTTAACTTGAGACTTACTTTTCGCGTGCTAGAGCGCGCTCAATCCGTGTCACACATCGTGAAGCGGAAACTGCTGCACCACCGTGCAACCAGGGGGACCCATGAAAACAAGGCAACTAAGTGGCGCACTACTGAGCGTCGGAGCACTACTCGTAACCTCACAGGCGTACGCGATTCCACCGCAGGCCACGGATGCTGCGGGTCGCCCAGGCATTTGCGCCACCGAGAGCGTCTTCAAAGCGAAGCGCGCCGGAGCGGCGGCCAACACCACCGACGGTGCGGCCGTGATGTGTTCGTACGAGGGCTCGTGCGACGACCCTGCGGTTCGCGATGCAACAGCGACCTCGTCATTCAACGTGCGCATCGTCACCCACGTCATCGCAGACGGCTCCGGAAACTGGCCCAACGGACTGACGCAAGCACAGGTGGATGCGCAAATCGCGCGCCTCAATACGGACTTTGCGCCATATGGCGTGCAGTTCTCGAGTTCTGCTGTCCGCGTTCACAACGACAGCAAGCTCAGCTGCATCAACCGCTACGACTACAGCGGACGCTGGTACAATGACGTTGTTCAAATGAAGAACAAGTACGCCGAAGGCATCGGTAGCACGATCAATATTTTCGTGTCCTGCCAAGACCAAGGCAACTTCGGCACCCTGCTCGGCTTCGGGACGTTCCCCTGGGACGCCGATGCCTTGACCGCGCAGGGCGGCGTGTGGATGAATGCTCGATTCTTCGATGGCGACGAACGTACGCTGACCCACGAACTCGGTCACACGCTAGGCCTGTGGCACACCTTTCATGGCGTTGACGAAACCAGTGGCTGCACCGACGGCTGCACCGAGAACGTGCACGAGCTCAACGATGCATCGGCCGACTACACCGGTGACTTCTGCAAGGACACACCTGCAACCCCACGCAACTATGCCTGTGAGGACCCGGCCGGCACCGACTGCACCGGCACAAACTGGGGCGTCACCGCCACCGACAACTACATGAGCTACTCTCCCGATAGCTGCATCAACAACTTCACCGTCGAGCAAACTCGGCGCATGCACTGCTGGGTCGGCGCTGCGGTCCCCGGCTTCATCGAGGAAGTGTGTCAACCCACCGAGAGCGAGGAAACATCCTGCGACGGCGTCGACAACGACTGCGACGGCACGGTCGACGAAGGGCTAACCAACAGCTGTGGCGGTTGCGGTACGCTCAGCGCCGCGCCGGGTGATGGATGCGGCGAGTGCGGCACTTATGTGTGCGGGGGCAACGACGTGACCTGTGACGATCCTGGCAGCAACGCCTGCGGCTACTGTGGCAGCGTACCGGCTGAAGATTGCGCGGATGGCGTAGACAATGACTGCGACGGCCTCGTCGATGCTGCAGACAGCGATTGTGCGCCTGCCCCCTCCTGCGGCGCGCAGCGCGATGCATGTGCCTCGAACGACGATTGCTGCTCGGGGCAGTGTCAAACAAACGGCCGCTGGGCCGGCACCTGCAAATAGCGCCTGACTCCGATTGCGAGCACGCATGAGCGGCGATAAGGTCCGCGCGTGCGAGTTCAAAAATACGGAGGCACCTCAGTCGCCACGGCCGAAGCAATTCGTCGTGTCGCCGACATCGTACGCGAGTCCACGGAGCACGGCCCCAACGTAGTGGTCGTCTCCGCACTTGGCGGCGTCACAGATGCGCTTCAGAGCCTGATCGACCGAGCTGCCCTCGGGGCAGAGCTTGACGATTCCTTTCGCCAAGTTCGTCAGCGTCACCTCGATTGTGTCTCGGAGCTTTGGCCACACGAACAAGGCGGCGCGACAAGCGACTTCATTCAAAGTCTCTTCGCAGAGCTTGAGGAGCTTCTAAGCGCTGTGCGAACCCTGGGTGAGTGCAGCGCCTCTTCTCGGGCGCGCATCATGGGTTTCGGAGAGCGAATCTCAAGCCGGATCGTGCACCGCTACTTCGATGCGCAAGGTCTGCCCAACGCCCTACTCGACCCCACATCACTGATCGTCGCATCGGGCAACCCGCTCGGTGCTCGCGTGGACATGCAAGAGACGAACGAACGAATTCGCGCCGCGGTCGACAACCGCAAAGCGTCTCTGTACGTCACGCCGGGTTTCATCGCGGGCGCACCCGACGGCAAGCCGGTCACTCTGGGGCGTGGCGGCTCAGACTACTCGGCTGCTATTTTTGCGGGCGCACTCGACGCCGAAAGCCTTGAGATATGGACCGACGTCAGCGGCGTACTGACCGCGGAGCCGAAGCTTGTTCCCGACGCCTATCCGATTGCGGAGCTGAGTTACGAGGAACTGCTCGAACTCAGTCACTTCGGCGCCAAGGTCATCCACCCTCCTTCCGTCCAACCTGTTCTCGACAAGGGCATCGACCTCTACGTACGAAACACGTTCGACCCCGCTGCCCCCGGCACGCGCATTCACCGTTCGCCAAAACACGAGCAAGCGATTCGCGGTGTCTCCTCGGTCCCAGACATCGCTCTCATCACCGTGCTCGGCAGCGGCATGTTCGGCGTTCCGGGAACCGCCGAACGCGTATTCGGTGCGCTTAGCCGCAGCGCGTTGAATGTCCTCTTTATTTCACAGTCCTCATCCGAGCACTCGATCTGCCTCGCCGTATCGGAGGCCGAGGCGGTCCAAGCCAAGCAAGCCATCGAACTTGAATTTGAACTCGAGATCACGCTCGGACGCATTCGAAAGCCGCGGGTCGAATCCGATCTGACGATGATCGCCGTCGTGGGCGACGGAATGCGGCGCAACGTCGGCGTTGCGGGGCGCACGTTTTCACTCCTCGGCGAAAATGGCATCAACATTCGCGCGATCGCCCAGGGCTCGACCGAACGCAACATTTCGATCGTCATCAACTCACGAGACCGACCCAAAGCGCTCAATGTCATTCACGAGGGCTTTTTTCTTTCCGAGCGAAAGCGTGTTCACCTTTTTTGTATCGGAACGGGCGGGGTGGCCTCAAGCCTGCTTCGGCAGATCGCAGAACAACACACCAAACTTGAGTCTGACCAACGACTCGATATCCGCATCGCGGGCATCTGTAATACACGCAAGATGCTTCTCGACCCCGATGGCATCGAGGCAAGTTCGTGGCAGGCGCGCCTCGACGCGGATGGCGAAACTTCCAATCTCGATTCATTCATTGCGCGGCTCACAGAACTGAACCTGCGAAACAGTTGCGTCGTTGACAATACGGCATCGCCCATCGTTGCAGCACACTATGCTCCGCTTTTTGAGTCGAGTATCTCGGTCGTGGCCTCCAACAAGATCGCGGCTTCATCCGACCACGAAGATTATCTCAAGCTTCGCAAGACCGCCCTGTCTCGCGGCGCGCATTGGATGTTCGAAACGAACGTCGCGGCTGGCCTCCCCGTACTGCGCACAATCGAGGATCTCTTGCGTTCGGGAGACCGCATTCGCCGGGTCGAAGCAGTGGTATCGGGAACGCTCAACTTCATCGCAAACGAGCTTGCCGAAGACATGCCGCTCTCAAAGGTTGTTGCACGGGCGCAAGAGCTCGGACTCACTGAACCCGACCCTGTGATCGACCTCAGCGGCCTGGACGTCATCCGCAAGGTGACGATCATTGCGCGGCTGTGCGGCACCCCCCTTGAGACGAGCGACGTTCAGGCCGAGGCGTTTTTACCGATCGAGCTCGTCGGAGCGCTGAGCCCACAAGAACTTGAACAAAAGCTCCGCGAACTCGACGCCTCGATCGAGGCGAAACGCAAACGCGCCGCCGCGAGAAATGAACGCCTTCGACTCACCGCGCAGTTCGCGGAGGGCAAGGCCAAGGTCGGCCTTCAGTCCGTGGGCAGCGAGCACCCGGCGTTCGAACTGCAGGGCATGGACAATATCGTACTCATCTACTCCGACCGCTACCCAGAGCAGCCTCTTGTGATTAAAGGGGCTGGCGCCGGTAGAGATGTCACAGCCGCGGGTGTCTTCGCCGACATCTTGCGCTACGCGCATGTGTAGGAAAGAAGGTGGTTGGTGACTCGCTCTGTGACAGCTTTCGCACCCGCAAGCGTCGGCAACATGATCACCGGCTTTGACGTACTCGGCTTTGCGCTACAAGGCCCGGGCGACCTCGTCACCGTCACCGCACTCGACAATGGGCCGCCAGGCGTGCACCTCGGCGAGGTTTCCTTCGCGGAGGATATTGAAGACGCCGAAGCACTTCGCGCCAAGCTGAGCCTCGATGTCGAAACGAACATCGCGAGCTTCGTTGTGCGTGAAATCTGGCGAACGTGTAGCGAAACGGAGCGGCCTCGATCCGTCCGCGTTGATCTGAAGAAGGGCTGCGGCATCGGGACGGGCCTCGGGTCGAGTGCAGCCAGCGCTGCGGCCGCGGCATTTGCAGGGCTCTCGTTGCTCTCCGTGGTGGACGAAAAGGCCCTGCTCGAGTTCGGGCTGCGGGGCGAGGCGCTCGCCTCAGGCGCACGTCACGCGGACAACTTGGCACCAAGCTTGCTCGGCGGAATCGTCGGAGTGCGCGCGCTCGAACCGATCGATGTCTTCCGTATCCCCGTGCCGAAGAGCTTACACTGCGCGCTGTTCCAGCCAAAGGTCACGGTACTCACCAAAGAAGCGCGCTCTTCGCTACCCTCAAGCATCCCATTGAGCGACTACGTCTGCCAGTCGGCAAACCTCGCAAGCCTGGTCAGTGCGCTTCACGTGGGCGACCTTGAGCGCATCGGCCGCTCGCTTCAGGACGTGGTCACCGAGCCAACTCGCGCGCCCAACATTCCAGCATTCTCGGACCTTCGACGCGACGCCGAGAAAACCGGCGCACTTGGCGCTGGCATCGCTGGCTCTGGCCCGACGGTCTTTGCGCTTTGCGAGGGGAAGGCGACTGCGCAGAGCGTCCTTGAGGCGTGGTCGACGCGCTACAGCGAGCTAGGACTCGGCTATCGTTCGTTTACCTCGGGCATTTGCCCGCACGGCGCGCGCCTCCTCTAAAACCATGAAGTACTTCAGTACATCCGATCCAACCCAATCACAGACCGTCGACTTTCGCGAAGCCGTTTTGAACGGACTCGCTCCTGATGGAGGTCTCTACGTCCCCGCTGCGGTGCTAGCCCGACCGCACGCGGAGTGGTTGGCCGATCGGTCGCGAAGCGCTGGACAAATCGCGCACTCGCTGCTCAAGGACTACGTGGCTCCATCGCTAAGCCCTGACGAACTCGAAGAGATTTGCACAAAGACCTTCCATTTTGATTTTCCGCTTTCGAAGGTCACAGAAGACACCTGGGCGCTCGAACTCTTTCACGGACCCACACTTGCGTTCAAAGATGTAGGAGCGCGCTTTTTGGCCGAATGCATGAGCCGATTTTCGCAGAACCGCGCAACACTCGTGCTGGTCGCGACGTCGGGCGACACAGGAAGCGCTGTCGCAAACGGATTTTTGGGGGCGAAGGGCGTCGAGACTGTCATTCTTTATCCCAAAGGCAAAGTGAGCGCTCTTCAAGAAAAGCAGTTTGCGAGTCTTGGGAGAAACACGACAGCACTCGCGGTCGAAGGCACCTTCGATGACTGCCAACGTCTCGTCAAAGAGGCTTTTTCTGACCGTGCGCTCCGTAACGAGCTCCCACTTTCCTCTGCCAACTCGATCAATATCGCGCGCTGGTTACCCCAAAGTGTGTACTTCGCATACGCGGTGTCGCGTCTCGACCCTGAACGCCCGGTTGTCATCGCGGTGCCGAGCGGGAACTTCGGAAACATCACTGCCGGAATCTTCGCCACGCGCAGCGGCCTTCGCGTCGCGCGATGGATCGCCGCACTTAACGCCAACAACGTAGTCGAGCGATACCTGCGCACCGGCAATTATCAGCCACAGGCGTCTAAGAGCACGCTCGCCAATGCGATGGACGTTGGCAACCCGAGCAACATCGCTCGGCTCGAGTATCTCTTCGACGGCAGCTTCGATGCGTTGGTCAACGAAGTCGATGCCCGTTCATTTTCGGACGAAGCGATCACAGACGCGATCAAAGATGTTTACGCAGAACACCACTACCTTCTCGATCCGCACGGGGCGACGGGTTGGCTTGCGCTCGAAGCGACGAAAAACGCAGTTGAGATGCCCCACGGCACGCAATTCGTCTTCGCCGAGACTGCACACCCTGCCAAATTTGGCGATGCTATCACCAACCACACCGGCATCGAACCCCCCATGCCCGAGCGCCTCGCTGCCTTCCTCGACCGCGAAGTCACGGCGCTTTCGATGAGCAGTGACTATGCCGATTTCGCCGCCTTTTTACGCCGCACCTTCGCCTGATGATGGTTCGCGAGTCTCACTCGCCACCCGGCTCCCATTGAGACGACTCGGGCGCTAGTCGGTGGTGCGTTGGCTGGTGACCTCGGAGAGCAGTGCGGTGAGGCGCTTGGCGAACTTCGCTGGCTCCTCGATGGGGCTGCCCTCGATGAGCAGCGCCTGATCATAGAGCACCTCGACCCACGCTTTGAGGTCCTCACTCTCGGCGTTTGATTCGAGCAACTTGCTCAGGCTCTGTATGAGTTCGTGCTTGGGATTCAGTTCCAAAATCCGTTTCTGCTTCGGAAGCCCTTCATTCTGAAGACGCATCAGGCGTTCGAGATACGGCGGCAGCCCCCCGGCGGGCATCACGAGACACACCGGAGAGTCGGTGAGTCTATCCGAAAGCCGCACCTCAGAGATGTGGTCTTGCAGCACTTCGCGAAATTTGGTGGTCAACGCGTGGAGGTCCGTAGATGTCGCGTCGCTGTCTGTTTCCTCGTCACCGGAGTCGTCGTCTTTGCCGAGCTTGAGGTCGGCGTCCATCACCGACACGAGCTTCTTTCCGTCGAACTCACGCAGGCCTTCAATCGCCCACTGGTCCACGGCATCGGTCATAAACAGCACTTCGTACCCTTTGGCTTTGAGCCCCTCGAGATGCGGACTGTTCTCCACAATGGAGCGTGTCGCGCCTTGAATGTAGTAGATAGCGTCTTGTCCCACGGGCATGCGCGAGATGTATTCTTCGAGCGAGACCAGGCCATCCTGGGTCGAACTCTCATAGCGCACCAGTTTGGCGAGCTTGTCTTTGTGCTCGGGCTCGAAATGCAGGCCCTCTTTGAGCACCGAACCATATGCTTTCCAAAAGGTCGCGTAGTCGTCGCCCTTCGACAGTTTCTCGATCATCGACAACGCACGCTTGACGACTTGTTTGCGAATGGTTCGCACGACGCGCGAGTCTTGTAGCATTTCGCGCGAGACGTTGAGCGGAAGGTCTTCGGAGTCGACAACGCCGCGCACAAAGCGCAGCCACTTCGGCAAAAGCTCCTCGCAATCGTCCATGATGAAGACGCGCTTGACGTAGAGGCGCACGCCATGGTCGGCCTCGGGCATAAACAAGTCAAAGGGGGGCTTTTTGGGGATAAAGAGCAGCCCAACGAACTGTTGGGTGCCCTCGACGGAGAAGTGTTCTTTGGCCAGTGGCGCCTCCCAGTCATGGGTCAGGTGGCGATAGAACTCTTCGTATTGCTCGTCGCTGATTTCAGAGGCGGGCTTTGTCCACATCGCGCCCGCTTCGTTGATTCGTTCCCAGCTCTGCTCAGTCTTTTGCGCGTCACCCTCGCCGCTCACCTTCGTCACTCTGAGCTCAACCGGATACTCCACGTAGTCGGCGTAGCGCTTGATGAGATGGCGAATGCGATGCTCGTCGAGATAGTCGATGCAGTCGTCTTTGAGGTGAAGGATGATATCGGTCCCTTGTTCGACGCGGCTTGCGGGCTCGATCGTAAATGAGTCTTCACCCGTTGAGCTCCAGCGATGCGCCTCTTTGCTTCCCGCGGCGCGTGAGACGACTTGCACCTCGTTTGCGACGAGGTACGCGCTGTAGAAACCGACACCGAACTGACCGATGAGACTCAGGTCTTTCTTGTCGCCCTGCTCCGAGATGGTCTGAAGAAACTGTTGCGTCCCAGAATGCGCAACCCGCCCCAGGTTGGCCGCGAGCTCCTCGGCGCTCATGCCGATGCCGTTGTCGGAAATGGTGAGGGTCTTGTTCGCCGCATCGGTCTCGATACGAACCGCCAGCTCGGCCTCGCCTTCCTTGAGTTCCGGACGCGTAAGCGACTCGAAGCGGAGCTTATCTAACGCGTCGGACGCGTTCGAAACCAGCTCGCGCAGGAAGATTTCCTTATTGCTGTAGAGCGAATTGATGACCAGACGCAGTACCCGGCTGACATCGGCCTCGAAATGATGGACTTTTTTCTCAGACATCGGCGCCAAGATAAGCACCCTGGCGTGCAAAGCAACCCGCTACGAGCCCTTTTCCCTGCCCTCAAGTCGCCTGAACAACGGGTTCACAAAATCATCAAGGGCCTCCCGAACCTGCTCCAACAAGGCCGGATCGTGAGCGCTTCTCTTCAACAACAAAGCCGCTTGCTCTCGGGCCAACGCGGGGTGCTGTGCGGCAAGCATGATCTCGCGACGATCGTCATTGCGATAATCAGTTCCGCGATTGCTCTTCACAATCGGCTCACCTAACGCCTCCTTGTAGGCGGTGTGAAGGTGTCGCATCAATCTGAGCGTGCTGTTGAGTTCGTTTGGACGAACAAGGGTCATTTCGCCCATTGGCAACCCGCGCAGGACGATATCAACACCGTCTACTAGTACGGATTGAATACTCCCCCAGGACAAGAAACGGTTTCCTTCGAGCAACACACCGTCCCTGCCAACCAGGAAAGAGATTCCGCCATCCGACAGCGCGTTGCGCTCCGGAAAAAAAGAATAGACCGCAACCGGCAGTGCGAGCGGCAACGCCAGAAACAGTAGCCAAATGGCCTCGGTAGCAACCAACGCCACGCCACTTAGGAGAAGTAGCACCACAGCGACAACTCAAAGTCCTTGCCGGGCTGAACCAGCCTCCCACGGCCTCAGCAGAGAGTCTCCCGGTTGAGACAATCTACGCGCCGCGATTTTCGCGGGCAGGCGCGCTCTTTCGCGCATGGTCATTGCATGTCGGAGCGGCGTTTGGCGGCGGTGACGGTATTTTGCAGCAGCATGGCGATGGTCATCGGTCCGACGCCTCCTGGCACCGGTGTGATCCAAGCTACTCGCTCGAGCGCCGATTCAAACTCGACATCACCCTTGAGCTTGCCGTCGGCTTGCCGATTAATACCCACATCGATGACCGTCGCGCCCGGCTTGACCCACTCGCCCTTG
This sequence comes from uncultured Polyangiales bacterium, assembly GCA_964487255.1. Lineage (GTDB taxonomy): Bacteria > Myxococcota_A > Polyangia > Polyangiales > CAZAQV01 > CAZAQV01. The sequence continues at coordinate 187,718 of CAZAQV010000006.1, forward strand.
ATGAGTTCCGTGCGTCCGACGGCCGCGATGACGATGTCGGCTCGCTCGATGTGGGCCCGGAGGTTTTTGGTACGTGAGTGACACGTCGTCACCGTTGCACCCTCACGGAGCAACATCTGCCCGATCGGTTTGCCGACGAGGTCCGAGCGACCCACGACCACGGCTTCGGCCCCGTTGACCGCAGTATCTGCCTCTTTGAGCAGTCGCATGCAACCGGTCGGTGTGCACGGGAAAAGACCGTCAAACCCCAACGCGAGACGACCGACATTCGCTTCGTGCAGACCGTCGACATCTTTGTCGGGCCCGATGGCCGCAATGATGCCACGCGGATTGAGTCGCCCCGGAAGCGGCAACTGCAGAAGGATGCCGTCCACACTCGGCTCGTCGTTCAGTCCTTGAACAACGCGCAGAATCTGCTCCTCGGTAGAGTCGGCAGCGAGCCGCCGAACAGCACCAGCAATGCCGACCTTTTTGGCTGCACGCTCCTTCGCACCCACGTAAACCTGCGAAGCCGGGTCTTCGCCGACGAGCACGACCTCGAGACGAGGCTCCCGCCCATGTGCCTTCAGGAACGTCTCCGCCTCGGCGGCAACCTCCGCGCGGACTTTCTTTGCGAGCGCCTTGCCATCGAGGATCTGACCCATAGGCAGGGAGTAGCAGTACGCGCAGCGACGAATCAAGCAGATCACATTGGAATGACTGCTGGGATAGCGCCCGTCATCAGGATATCATTGCGCCATGCGGTGTTTGGCATGGACGGTCGTGTCTATTGTGGGGCTCGCTTCCGCAACCGGATGCGAGTGCTCAAGCGGCAATGCCCCGGTCACACAGCCGTCGCGCTCTGGCCCAGCGAAAGACGGCCCACGCGTAGAAAAAAAGCCCGCACCCATCAAGCTCGACCGAATTCCTCTGAATATCAAGTCGAATGCCCAGGTCATCTTCAAGAACGTCAAGATTGGCGCAGGCAATTTCGTTTCGGAGAAACGCGACGACAGCGGCGTTGTCATCGCGCCAGCGCAAGCCAAGCTCTGGACGGCCGTCAAGGGAGACAAATCGACGGCGCGCGTCATCCAGGCCAAGGTGGGTGATACGTTCACCGTGGGCGAGCTACGTTTCAAGGTGGTTGCCATGCACATTCCAGATCAACCACCGGACTCGAAGACGTTCGTGCCTGCAGGAGGCGCCAAGGCCTCCATCACTGTAATCTCACTTCAATAAAGACATGACAACAGACGAAACGATTTCACGCCTCCTGGTCACCGTTGTTGGCCCAGATACTCCCGGCATCACCTCAGCACTCGCGAAAGTCATCGCGGCCACCAACGCAGAACTGCGAGACATCGAGCAGGTCGTGGTCCAAGGCCGACTCTCGCTGTGCCTCCTCATCGACTTGAGTGACGAGGCCACCGACGGCACGTCGCTGCTCAAAGACCTGCTCTTTACAGCTAAGAAAAAGGGACTCGAGCTTCACTTTGAGGTCATGTCGCCCGACGCGGAACGACGTGACGATTCGGTGCACTATTATTCAATCACTGCCGTCGGCGACCACATGGGCGCGCGCGGCGTGCACCTCATCGCGGATACGCTCGCGAAGAACAAAGCCAACATCGAAAAGATCGAGCGCCTGAGCACCGACACGGTCAGCTCGGTGCGCATGCTTGTTTCGATGGCGGGCGGCGAGGACCAGGCCCAGGCTCTGCGCCGAGACCTGCTCGGAGTCGGACGTGCGAGCCACTTCGACGTGGCGGTACAGCGCGAAAGTCTGTCACACCGCGCGAAGCGGCTCATCGTCTTGGACATGGACTCGACGCTGATACGCATCGAGGTCATCGACGAGCTTGCGCGCGCCTATGGCGTCGTCGACAAGGTCGCTGCCATTACCGAGGAAGCTATGTCCGGCAAGATGGACTACGAGGAGAGCCTGCGCCGTCGCGTCAAAATGCTCGAAGGCATGCCGGTCTCCAAAGTTCGCAGCGTGACCGACGACCTGCCGCTCACCGAGGGGGCCGCGGACACGATCAGAATCCTCAAAGCGCTTGGCTTCAAGACTGCGGTCATCAGCGGCGGCTTCGACGTAGCTGCCAACGCGCTAAAAGAACGCCTCAAACTCGACTACGCCTACTCGAACCGCCTTGAGGTCAAAGACGGGCTTCTCACGGGCAACGTGCATGATCCGGTCGTCACGCCACAACGAAAGGCCGACCTACTCGATGCGATCGCCCAGCAGGAGGGCATTCGCCTTGATCAGACGATTGCAGTGGGTGATGGCGCCAACGATATCTTGATGCTCAACCGTGCGGGGCTGGGCATCGCCTTTTACGCCAAGTCCAAGTTGCGCGACGCGGCGGACACTTCGCTCAACGCGGGCGGCCTCGACCGAATCCTGCATTTACTCGGCTTCCGCGCGGCTGAGCTGCGCGCGCTCCTCGACGACCTCTAAGAGCAAGTGTAGGCTCACGAGCCTCATGGCCGCGTTCGATCCAGTCAGCCCCAAGGTCTCCTTCTCCCAACTCGACGCCCGGTGGCTCGCCTACTGGGACGAGAAGAATATCTTCGAAAAGTCGCAGCAAATTCGCGAGGGCGGCGACACCTTCGTCTTCTACGAGGGTCCGCCGACCGCCAACGGGATGCCCCACCCTGGACACGTCCTCACGCGCGTCATGAAAGACGTCTTTCCGCGCTACCGCACCATGTGTGGTTACTACGTCCCGCGCAAAGGTGGGTGGGACACACACGGTCTGCCGGTTGAAGTCGAGGTTGAAAAAGACCTCGATATCCACGGACGCGAAGCGATCGAAAATTACGGAATCGAAGCGTTTACCCAACGCTGCATCGAATCGGTGTTTCGCTATTCCGACGCGTGGCGCAAGATGACCGAGCGCATCGGCTTTTGGATGAACATGGACGAAGCCTACGTCACCTACCACAAAAGTTATGTGGAGAGCGTATGGTGGGCTCTCAAGACGCTCTTCGATCGGGGGCTCCTCTACCAAGGCTACAAGGTTATTTGGTGGTGGCCACAAGGTGGCACGGCGCTTTCGTCAGGCGAAGTTGGCCAAGGTTATAAAACGGTCGACGACCCTTCGATCTTTGTTCGCTTCGCGGTCAAAGGCCAGACGCGAACGTCGTTTCTCGCCTGGACGACCACACCCTGGACCCTGCCGTCCAACATCGCCTTGGCGGTCAAAGCCAGCGAGACCTACGCCACCGTCCGACTCGATAGGGGCGAAAAGGTCGTGCTCGCGGAGAAGCTCATCAGCAAAATTCTCGGCAAGCAAAGCTACGAAGTCGTGGAGACCAAGTCGGGCAGCGAGTGGGTGGGCGTCGAGTACGAGCCACCGTTTCGTTACAAAGAGCCCGAGGGTGGGCCTGCCTATCGCGTGGTCGATGCTGACTTCGTCACGATGGATACGGGGTCGGGCATGGTGCACATGGCGCCCGCCTTCGGCGAAGACGACTTTCGCGCCTGCCAGGAAAAGGGTCTCGGCTTTTTGCAGCTCGTCAAGCCGGACGGGACCTTCACCGCCGAGGTCACGGACTTCGCGGGACGTTTTTGTAAAGAAGCGGATCGCGACATCATCCGCAATCTCAAGGCGCGGGAGCTGTTGTTTCGCGAAGAAGTGTACCGCCATGACTACCCCTACTGTTGGCGCGCCATGAACGACCCGCTCATCCAGTACGCGCGCAAAAGCTGGTTCATTCGCACCACGCAGGAAATCGACAAGGTTATCGAGAACAACGCGCAGGTCCACTGGGAACCCGAGCACATCAAAGAGGGCCGCTTTGGCGCCTTTTTGCGCAGCAACGTCGACTGGGCATTGTCGCGCGAGCGCTACTGGGGCACGCCGCTGCCCATCTGGATTAACGACGAGACGGGGGCGATAGAGTCCGTGGCCTCGGCGGCGGAAATCCTCGAAAAGAACCCGAACGCCTTCGATGCGTTCCGCGCAGCTCAGAAAGAGAATCCGGAACTCAGCGACCATCTGATGGTGCACAAGCCTTGGATCGACGATGTCACCTGGCAAAACGAAGGCGAGCCCGGCACGTATCAGCGCGTCACCGAAGTCATCGACTGCTGGTTCGACTCGGGATGCATGCCATTTGCACAGTGGGGCTACCCGCACCAAGGCCATGACAAGTTCAAGCAAGCCTTTCCTGCTGACTTTATCAGCGAGGCCGTCGATCAAACACGCGGCTGGTTTTACTCGCTCATGACGATTTCGACCCTACTCTTCGGCAAAGAGGACTGGACAAATGAAAAGGGCGAAGAAGTCCTTCCCCGCCCTTTCCGCAACTGCGTCGTACTGGGCCTCTTGACTGACAAGAAAGGCAAAAAGATGTCGAAGCGGGACCGCAACTATGCGGACCCCATGGACCTTATTGAGGAGCACGGCGCGGACGCGCTACGTTGGGCGCTGTACGCCAACACGGCCCCAGGCCAAGGCACGAAGTTCGACGCATCGAGCCCGGTCGAAGCCTTACGCGAACTTCTACTCAAGGTGTGGAACGTCTACAGCTTCTTTGTCACCTACGCGAACATCGATGGCTGGGACCCCGCGAAGAGTCCGCGGCCGCCGATTTCAGAACGGAACGACATGGACCGCTGGGTACTCTCCGAACTCGACAGCACGGTTCGCGAGGTTCGATCCGCGATGGACGGTTATCGAAGCGACTACGCAGTGCGCGCCATCGTGGCGTTCAACGACGCACTTTCGAACTGGTACGTTCGCCGCAGTCGCGATCGGTTTTGGGCGAAAGACGACACACCCGACAAGGCGGCCGCGTTCGCAACGCTCTATGAAGTACTCGTCGACTTCGTCAAACTCATCGCACCCTTTACGCCATTCATCGCCGAAGAGGTGTATCACAACTTGACGCGCTCGCTCGCGCAAGCGCTCGAGTCGGTGCACCTCACCGACTACCCCACGCCGGATGACACGCGGCGAAACGAAGCGCTACGCAATGACGTGCAAGCGGTCCGCAGCATCGTGACCCTCGGCCAGCGCGTGCGCGCCGAAACCAAAATCAAGACTCGCCAGCCGCTTTCAAAAGCGATCATCGTCGTCAGCGACGACAGCCAAAAAGCAGCCATCGAACGCTTCGATGACGCGATTTCGGAAGAGCTCAATGTCCAGGCACTCGAGTTCACAACCGAACCGCACAAGTACGTCGACTTCGACCTCGTGCCGAACTTCAAGGTACTCGGCAAGCGTCTCGGAAAACAGATGAAGGCGTGCAAAGCCGCGCTCGCCGAGGCAGACGGATCCAAGCTCCACGAGACACTTGAGCGCACGGGTTCCATCACGGTCTCGCTTGGAGACGAAGAAATTGAACTCAGCGAGGGCGACGTCGAGGTCCGGCTCAAAGCACGCGAAGACTTCGCGGCGGCCGCATCGCTGGGGCGAGTGGTCATTCTCGACACCAAGCTCACTCCGGAGCTGCGCCGGGCCGGCCTGGCCCGTGAAGTCATCAATCGTGTGCAGCGCGCGCGAAAAGAACTCGACCTACCCTTCGAGACTCGCATTCGCTTGGACTATCAGGCCGAGGGCGAACTCGCGCAAGCCATCGAGGAGCACAAAGAACACATTGCAGGCGAAACACTCAGCACCAAAGTATCTGCGCAACCCCTGGGCGACGCCGCCCAGTCCGTCGATGTCGACGGCCAGGCCTTTTCGTTCACCGTCACTCAAGCCTAACGAGACAAGGTTCTGGCATCTCTCATCAAGCGAGCTTGTGCATGGTCTCGCCCTTGGCGGGATAGACGACACCGCGTTCGGTGTAGATGGCGCTCACGAGGCGCGCAGGGGTTACGTCAAACGCGGGGTGACGACAAGGCACATCGGGCGGAACGAGGACGCGGCCGCCGACGACTGCGACCTCTTCGCGACTTCGCTCTTCGATGGGAATGCCCTCACCGGTCTCAAAACCCATGTCGACCGTGCTCCACGGCGCAGCCACGGTGAAGGGAACGTCGTGCGCATGCGCAAGCGTGGCGACGCCGTACGTGCCGATCTTGTTCGCAATGTCTCCATTGGCGGCGACGCGATCACTGCCGACGGTGACGAAGTTAATCTCGCGCTTTTGAAAGAAGTAGGCGGCCATGTTGTCGGTGATGACCTCAACATCGATGCCATCGCGGTGAAGCTCCCACGCCGTAAGTCGCGCGCCTTGCAGATACGGACGAGTCTCGTCGGCCAACACACGTTTGAGCTTCCCCGCTGCGTGCGCGGCGCGAATGACGCCGAGCGCGGTACCGAATCCCCCCGTTGCGAGCGCACCTGCGTTACAGTGCGTAAGCACTGTCGCGCCGTCGGGCACATCTTTGGCACCGAGCTCGCCCATTTTGATGCACGCCTCGACATCCTCACGATGAATCGCCTCCGCCTCGCGCAACATCGCTTCGAAGCGTTCGGTATGAGGGAGTTTCGCAACCTCCGCAGCGCGGCGGGACATGCGTGAAATAGCCCATGCAAGGTTGACCGCCGTCGGACGAGTCGCCCCAAGCGCTTTTGACGCAATACCGTTGGAGACCAAAAAGGCGGCCGCGTCACCCGTTTCAAGCAAGGCCTGAAGCGCGAGCCCGTACGCCGCAGAAATGCCAATCGCAGGAGCACCCCGAACCACCATATCGCGAATCGCCTCGGCGACCTCGTCGGGCTTACGAAGCCGGACGTACCGCTCTTCGGTCGGAAGAGCCAACTGGTCGAGCATGAGCAGGGAGGGATCGTTTCGGTCAAACTCGACCGCAAACCATCCGCCACCCTGCGAACGGGCTCGGCCACCGTCACTAAGCGCGGGCCGTCCCAGGTCGAAATCTTCTCGTGCGTAGTACTTCATGCGTCTTCCTTTAGCAGCTGCTCAAGCATGCTCTTCACGGCGGCCGGATTGGCCGTACCGCCGCTGGCCTTCATCACCTGCCCCATAAAGAAGCCTATCACCGCTGTCTTGCCGGAACGATACTGTCCAAGTGGCCCCGGGTTATTGGCAATGACCTCACGCGCAATCGCCTCAAGCGCCGAGGAATCGCTGATCTGTTGGAGCCCTTTTTCCTCGACGATTTCGGCCGGCGACGCGTCGGTCCCCTTCACGATTTCGTACACTTCTTTGGCCGTCCTACCACTAATGACCTCCTTTTCAACGAGGTCGACGAGTTCTTTAAGTTGTGCTGTTGAGAGCGGAAACTCGGCATCCGCATCGATGAAGCGCGTGTCGCTGAGTACCTCGCCGCGCATCATGTTGGCCGCGCGCTGTGCGAAGCTGGCTGTCTGTGAAGCGACCACCTGATCGAAAAAACGGGCGACCGCGGGGTGGCCAAGAAGCGTTTCGAGCTGCTCGTCGCCCAGACCAAACACGCTGGACCAGCGTGCACGGTAGCTCTTGGGAAGCTCAGGCATCGACTCCCTCAACCGAGCGAGACGTGCAGCCGGAAGGCGTACCGGTGGCAAATCGGGGTCGGGGAAATAGCGGTAATCCTCGGCGTCCTCCTTGCCACGCATGCGAAAGCTCTTGCCCTCATCCTCGTTCCATCCGCGAGTCTCTTGTTCGACGGCTCCCCCGTTGCGACAGAGACGCACCTGGCGGTCGATCTCATAGTCGATCGCAGCGCGCACGAAGCGAAACGAGTTGATGTTCTTCAGTTCGACGCGCGTACCCAGCTGAATGTCACCGCGCGGACGCACAGACACATTCGCATCGCAGCGAAAAGAGCCCCGCTCAAGATTTCCGTCGTTGATCCCGGCGAACATCAACCGCTGGCGCAACTCTCGAAGGTATGCCTCGGCCTGCGCAGCCGTCCGAATATCCGGTTCGGACACGATTTCGATCAGCGGGACCCCCGCACGGTTGTAGTCGACCGCAGTTCGCCCGTCCGCGCTGTGCACGTTCTTTGCTGCATCTTCTTCGAGCTGCAGACGTGTGATACCAACTTTGACCTCGTTGCCTTCGACATTGAGAACAACCAAGCCGTCCTGCGACAGCGGTTGGCGCAATTGGGAGATCTGGTAGCCCTTCGGCAAGTCCGGATAGAAGTAGTGCTTTCGCTCGAAGACACTCAACGCGTTGATTTTCAAGTCGAGCGCGAGCGAAGCACGGACGGCAAACTCAACCGCGCGCGAGTTGAGTACCGGAAGCGCGCCGGGGAGGCCGACACAAACTGGCGAAATGGCCGTATTTGGCGCGCCCATGGTACGGGCTGGAGCGCCCGCAAACAGCTTCGTTTCCGTGAGAAGCTGGGCGTGAACCTCTAACCCGATAACGGCTTCGTAACCCGCACGATCTGACACGAGCCTGTGTTATACTCTGGATGCCGAACGCTCAAGGCGGAACCGTAACGTTAGCTCACTCGACATGAGTCCATCCCCCCAACGCGCACTGGTCGTCGACGACAGCCCTCTCGTAAGGAAGGTTGTCTCCAAACTGCTCACCGAGAAGGGAATGCTCGTAAAAACCGCCGATTCGGGCGAGGCGGCATTCCGCATGATCCTTGAGCAAAGCTTCCACATCGTGATCACGGACGTGATTATGGGCGCCCTCTCAGGCATGCAGCTGTGCCGACTGATCCGCAGCACCCCGGAACTCGAACACGTTCCGGTCATTCTCTTGACGGCGGCATACGATCCGCGCTCGCGCTTTTGGGGCACCCACTCCGGCGCCGACGCGACCATTGCCAAAGAGACCATGAAAAAGGAGCTCTTCCCTGAAGTTGAACGTCTCCTGACGCAACGGACGACCCAGTCGGCAACCCGTTCCATCCGCGCCTCCGGAAGCACGGACCCGCTTCAGCGCCTCGCCCACGTCTTTGATGCATTGCTTTTTCAAGCCGTGGTTTCCGCTGAAGCCCGACGCTTGCTCACACCGGGCACGGGGCGTGCCGAGTTCACCGCCAAGACGATCGACCTGCTCTCGCAAATCACCGACTACGCCTACTTGGTATTTCACCTTCGCGGCCCCGCAGGACCTAGCTGGGTGATCCATGCGCGTGCGCCATGGCCGAACAAAGAAACAAGCAATACCTATGCCTCGCTGGGACTCGACGACGTCGACCCGGACAACATTGTGGTGATTGTCGAACCCGACGTCGAGCCGGCGCGCGAAGAGCGCGTTCAGAGCGGAGAGATGTACTTTCTACCGATTGGCAAACCTGCCGCCCCGCTCGCATCACTGACGGCTTTCGGCGGACACAAGCGCATCGGTGCAAGTGAACGGGCAACCTTTGAGCAGCTCGCGAACGAGCTTGAACTTGTTATCACCTCCCTTTTTCTTCGCGAGGAGACCGAAAAACTGGCCTTAACTGACCCGTTGACGGGTCTCCACAACCGGCGCAGCGCGCATGAGATTCTCACCCTTGAGACCGAGCGCGCCAAGCGCTACGCGACGCCGTTTGGCGTTGCGATGATCGACATCGACCACTTCAAACAAGTCAACGACTCGTTCGGTCACGCCATGGGTGACGAAGCCCTTCATGCCGTGGCGGAGTCCTTGCAAGCCACCGCGCGCACAACCGACGTCGTCACGCGCTGGGGCGGCGAAGAGTTCGCCATCTTTCTGGCAAACACGGACATGCAGGGTTGTCGACACGCGGCGGACCGTTTCCGCGAGCAGGTTGAGCGAATTCCGCCTTTTGACGGCGGCCCGGCATCACTTTCGGTAAGCGTGGGCGTCGCGGTCTACGAGGAGCACGACACCCCAGAAACGTTGATCGAGCGCGCAGACCATGCGCTGTACCGGGCCAAACGCGGGGGTCGCAACCGCGTGGTGACGGTAACCGGAGAGGACCCTGAAATACGCAGGGAACGCTACAGCGACACCATCACCGATCAGGTACTGCCCGAAGCAAGCGACTCCTCGGACACGTAGGTTGACCCAGGCTCTATGAGCTTACCGTCCGAAGTATGAAGTTTCTGCAAACGCGCGTACAGCCCGTTCAGCGCCATGAGTTCGTCGTGCGAACCCACTTCAGCCAACCGCCCTTTGTGCAGCACAGCAACCTTGTCCGCACCTCGAATCGTCGAAAGTCGATGGGCGACGACGATGGCTGTGCGGCGCCCCAGCACCTCCTGCGTAGCCGTTTGAAGTCGCGCCTCGGTTTCGCTGTCAACATTGGCGGTCGCCTCGTCGAGCAGGACGATAGGTGCATCGCGATACAGCGCGCGCGCGAATGAAAGCAACTGTCGCTCACCCACACTGAAGTTGAGACCCCGTTCGCTGATTACAGCATCCAGGCCACCCTGGCGAGCTTCGACGAGGTCGAGCGCACCAACCCTCAGAAGTGCGTCGCGCACCCGTTCGCGGTCTGGCTCAGCGTCGCCAAGTGCGACGTTCTGCACCACCGTCCCGGAAAACAAGAATACGTCCTGAGGCACGATGCTTAGCTGCGCTCGAAGCTCCTCCGCGCTGAGATCCTTGAGTTCGCGCTCGCCGATCCGAATCGTTCCCCGTTGAGGTTCGTAAAGCCCTGTCAGCAGCGAAATCAGCGTGGTCTTCCCCGCCCCAGTCGCGCCCACAAGCGCGAGCGTGCCGCCACCTCGAATTGAGAGCGAAAGCTCTTCGATCACCGGTTGCCCTTCCTTGTACCAGAACGAGACGTTTTCGTACGCAATGCGGGGCGGTGCATTCACGACAGGCTTGGGCGCCTTAGAGTCGCGAACCGAAAACTGCTCGATGCGGGTCTCGAGTGTGGCGCCCTTGCCGTCGAGTTTGAGATCGAGCACTGAGAATATGCGCTCGGCAGCAGCCAACGAGGATTGAAGGATGGTGTACTTCGTTGACAAGTCGCGCAACGGGCCAAAGAAGCGGTCTACATACATGTAAAACGCAACCACGGTACCCGCGTAGGCGCTGAGTGCGGCCCCCTCGAGCCCCGAGGCCACGAAAGCGGCCGTCAGAAGAACGAGCGCGACCGTCCCGACCGAGACGGCTTCGACCACGGAGTAGAGAAGTGCATCGAAACGAATAGCGCGTCGATGGGCCATGCGGTAGTCGTGATTGATGGCGCGATACTCTTCGAGACAGCGCTTCTCGCGCGAAAACGCCTGTACAGTCTGAATTCCAGCAACCTGCTCGGCGAGATATGCGTTAAGTTCGGAAACCCGCGCGCGAATGTCGCGAAAAGCGCGGCGAGCAAAGCGACGAAAGACGAAAATCGTAACCAGCAGAGGTGGCAGTAGCGCGACGACCACAAGGGCAAGCTGCCAGTCGAGGTAGAACATGAAAACCAAAATACCGACAAGCATCAGCAGGTCGATCACGGCCGTCACGCCGCCGGAGGTAAAGAACTCGCTAAGCGAGTCCACGTCATTGGTTACGCGCGTAACGAGCTTGCCCACCGGCGTCGCGTCGAAGTGGCGCGTTGGAAGCCGCATCACGTGCCGGTAGACGTAACGCCGCAAGTCGGCCATCGTGCGCTGCCCGGCCAACTGCATGGTGTAGCGCTGGGTAAAGCGCGCGACAAACTCGCACACGACCACCGCCGCATACATCCAGACCACGCTTTGTAGCGCCCCCGCGCTCTCTTCAACCAGGGCGGCATCGATCGCCATCTTCACCAGGTACGGTTGCGCAACCGAGGCAAGCGAGGCGACCGGCATGAAGAGCAGCGCCAGTCCAAACAGCAGCTTGTGCCGCTTCGCGAAGGGTAGCATGCGCCTGAACAGCCCCCAGTCGGTACCTTGCTGGATCTGGTTCGCTTCATCGTGAACGGACGGGATCGACAAGCCAAAAGCCGGCCTTGCAGCCCCCTTGCCCGGTGTGCGAGCGCTCGACTTGCTCTGCGTGTGCAGCTCAGCCATGGCCGTCCCATTCTGCGAGTTCGGCTTCAATTTGCTGACGCGCGCACAAGGCGCCGTAAAAACCGGCTGTCTGGGACAGCTCGTCGTGCGTGCCCCGCTGGACGATGCGCCCGCCGTCCATTACGAGAATCTCGTCGGCGAGCTTGGCCGCCACCACGCGATTGGTGACCAGAACCATCGTCCGACCCACGCGCATGCGCTCAAGGGCGCGTAAAATCGTCTGCTCTGTGTTCGCGTCCACGGCGCTCAATGGGTCGTCGAGGATTAAGACCGCAGGCTCAAGCAAGAGAGCGCGCGCCAACGCAACACGTTGCTTTTGACCACCGGAAAGCTGCACGCCTCGCTCGCCTACCAAGGTCTGGTATCCCTTCGCGAACCCTTGAATCTCGTCGTCGACGGCGGCTTGGCGGGCAACGTTCGAAAGTTGCTCGGCGGTCACATCTACGGGTGAGTCGTCACCGAACGCGAGATTACGTTCGATCGTCGTGGAAAAGAGGAACGGAACTTGCGCGCCATAGGCAACGTGATGACGCAGCTCCTCAATGCGAAAGTCGCACACATCGGCTCCGTCAATGAACACGCAGTCGCGCGGAGTATCGAGGATGCGTGGGAGCAGCGCTGCCAAGGTGCTTCGTCCTGAACCCGTTGTCCCCACAATGGCGACAGTTCGCTCGGCGGGAACGTGAAACGAGACGTCGTCGAGCACCTTCTGACCATCGATTTCGAACGACAAGTTGCGCACTTCGATCTCGCCGCGTGCATCCCTCGGGAAAGGGCGTTCGCCGTCGATGTGATCGGGCGCAAAATCGAGCACTTCGCGTACGCGCGTGTAACCCGCCCGGCCGCGCTGCAAGACCGACAGGATGAAACCGAAAGCCAGAGTGGGCCAGATGAGCTGCCCCAAATACGCGTTAAAAGCAGCGAACTCACCCACCGAGAGCTCATCGTGGAGCACCATGTTACCGCCCACGGCGATGGCGACCAGAAGCGCCGCGGAGGTAATCGCCATCAAAAAGGGCCACATGATTCCCTGCAGAACCGCAAGCTTCATGTTCTTTTGCAGCGCGTCCTGGTTGACGGATTCAAAATGCACCTCCATTTCGGGCTCGATGCCATAGGCCCGAATTAGCCGAAGCCCCGCCAACTGTTCGTGGGTTCGCTCCGCCAACGCCGCAAGCGCCTTTTGTGCGGCTTGGCTGTGGCGAAACAAGAGTCGGCTAAAAATCCAGGTTGCGATCACGAACAACGGATAGGGGCTCAGCGCCCAAAGTGTCAGTTTCGGTGAAATGCTAACCATCAACGGTAGGCACACCACGTATGCAAAGACCGTATTGATGGATTGCAGCACGCCAAAGCCGACCAGCAGACGGACTTGATTCAGGTCGCTGGTGGCGCGACTCATGATGTCGCCGGTAGCAAATGTGCGAAAAAACCTCGGTCCGAGCCGATGAATGTGCGCCAGAAACTGGTTTCGCAGGTCGAACTCGACATCGCGCCCCGCGTTGAAGATTAAGACACGCGACGACGTTCGAACAATCCACATCAGCGCAGCCACACCGAGCACGATGAGCGCCATGTCCTTGGCGATTTCCCATTTCCCCTCATGAAACGCATCGATGCCGTCTCGCAAAAAGAGCGGCACGGCCTTGTCGAGACCGTTGGTGACAAGCAGCAACAGCACCCCCACGACCACCTGGGCCCGATAAGGCTTGAGGTAGCGAAAAGCTTCCCAAACCGATGGCGTCGTCGTTTGCGCGCTCATTTTCTCTGTCGCTTCCAGCCGAGCGCAAAGACGAGAACCGCCCCGAACAAGAGTGTCGCGTGCTCAGGTGAGCGCGCGCGACATCCGCAGCCTCCGCGGTCGCCACCCGACCCGCCCAAACCAGCGTCGGGTGCTAATTCAGGCGGCCGGCAAACGCTCACGCTTCCCGCCTCCTTGCACTCGAAAGTCTCCGGGCAGTCGCTCTGCTCGATGCACGTCTTCGTGCAGTAGGAGCGCTCGCCTTCCTCGGCACACAGCCGGTCTGGGCATTCCTCGAACGACCGACATGGGTCACCAAGCTGTTTGGGCGCTGCACACGCGCTGCACCCACTGAGCGCTGTCGAGAGGCATTGTGTATCTTCTGGACATGCCTCTGCCGTACTTCCCGAACAAGGCACACTGCAGCGCTCCTCGACACAGAATAGGGAACCGCAATCGGTGTCACGTGAACACGCCGCGCCGAACACGCCCGCACCCGCTGCGCCCGGAAGGCAAAGACCAATGCCGCACGTGCCCGTGGAAGTTGCTGCGCAATAGCGACCGCTGGTTCCGCAGGAATCGCTGCGCAGCCAATCACACGTACGCGAGCACACCCGGCCCTTGTCGCTGAGCGCGCATAGACCGTGAAGGCAGTCCGCGTCCGCCTCACAGCTCTCACCGAGCGCCTTCCCAGACACTGCGAGCGGAACACAGAACTTACTTTCGCAGCGCCGATCTGTCCCACAGTCAGTGTCATACTCACACTCTTCGGACGATCCACCACATCTAAAGTCGCCGTTATCGTCAACCCGAGCGCACTGTGGCAGGCCACTCGTGCGCGCACAGAACTCGTTGTCAGCAGGACAATCGGCGTCGCCCTGACAGTAGCGACCGCAGTAGCGAAGCTCGTCGGGATAGGTTAAACAAAAATCATTGGGCCCACCACAATCGTTGTCGCTTTGACACGGCGAGCAAAGGCTCCCGTCACCCTGAGTAAACTCGCACTGCCCAGCAACGCAGGTCTGTCCTCCTGGGCAACCCAAGGTAGTGCAATCGGCATCAGGCGCTGGATAAAGGGAACAGATACCGGCGACATCGTCGCTACCTACTTCATCGATTCCGCCCTGGTACGCGTAGTACATGGCGGCTCCGCGATCACTGGAGTGCCCGAGCCCGAGGTAGTGCCCGCCCTCATGTAGCGCGATCGAGTAAGCGTTGACCTGCGAACCTCCTCCCGAGCCCAGTATCCAAGTGTAATGGACCCCGTTGAGCTCCATGTCAGCTTCTGTGATGCAGGAGGGGACACTTTGTGTGGTCAGCGTTCCGGTTACGCCGATGGCTTCGGGCGCGTGCCGCCAGTTCGTCTCAACCCAGCCCACGATCGAGCGACCTTCGTAGATTCCCGGCCGGGTGCTCGTCGTCCCCCCTTCAACCACGCGTAGACTGGCGCACGACACCTCCTGCCAATCGACAAACGCGCGCACCAGCTCGCTGCGCGAGGCGCTGGGTCCAAGGTCGGCCGAGCCTGCCTCGTGCATTGCGAACGGGACATCTTTGCACCACGTCGACCAGCGTGGGTTGATGGGCTCCCAAGCCGCAGCTGGGGAGGTGACGTGCCATACCGTCAGCGCAAACAATCCGGCAAGTCGAAGCGTCACGGCCGCCTCGCCTGCATTTCGCGCAGCAGTTGAGACAGAAGGCGCGCTGGCTCGAGGGTCCCGTCCTGAAGCGACAGACCACCGAAGGGGCGTGGGGTCGCAAAGCTCAAGCCTCGCAAATCACGACTCGCGACATCACCCGAAGGCTGCGCTCGAAGCACGTACTTCCCCTGTGCCATCGCTGTCGTCCGGTAGCGGCCGGCCACGAGGTGCCGCGCATGCTGTGCGAAGACGAGCACGCGCTCGCCGACCTGGTAGATGGGGTTTCCGACGGTCGCGGCGCGCGTCTCGTCGACCCAAGCCCCTCCCGTCTCTTGCAGAACGAGCACCTCGCGCTCGCGAAGCGGGCCTCTCTCGACTCGCTCGACAGCAATCTCGATGAAGGTGTACGGACGCGCGGCGTCGTCTTCGAGCACGATACGGGAACGAACGGAGCGCACAGTTCCTGTCGCGATAACGTCGGACCGCGCCGCGAGCTCTGGTACCGAAAGCAACACCATCACTGTCGCCCTCGCGTAACTTGCCGTCGCGAGCGCGCACGCAAGCCAAACGCCGAGCAATCGCCTGCGTCTGGTCATCATCTTCGTCAATCGGTGTCGAATTCGCACGTTACCAAAAGGTCATGCCTTAGCCGAGATGCGCAGCGGACGCCACCCCATCGGAAGCCTGCGCAGCGATTACGAATCAAGACTACCGCCGCAACTCGACCCCGCTCCCGCGGTGCAGCCATAGCAGTGGCGATCGGTCCGCACATGCTTGCCCTCAAGCTGCTCGAGGTCCACGTCGAGGATGGATGTCGGTCCCTGGCCGCAGATCGGAAGCTCCAACATCTGATTGAAGTCGCAATCGTAGAGCCGCCCGTCCCAGCCGACATTGAGCGTCGTCCTGCACATCAGCGAAGGCACTGTCGCTGGATTGAATGAGCTCTCCAGTCTGCACAAATAACTTTCGAGATTGTCAGTTTCGTCAAGCCACTCCAGATACCGTGATATCGGCAAGTTGGTAAGGGTGAAGAGCGCGTCAAAGGTCACGCCATAGCGTTCGCGCAGTTCGCGCTTCCACTCGCGCTCCATCGCGGCTTGATCACCCGGCAAAAAGGCTCCGGCAGGGTTGGTCACTAGCGTCAATCGCAGACCAGGGTCACAACCGTATCCAACCTCGTTGAGCTGACGGAGCGCATCGATGCTTTTTTCAAACACACCTTCCCCACGCTGTCGGTCAGTACTGTAGCGTCTGTAGTGCGGCAAGGAGCACACGAGCTCGACACCGTGGAGAGCAAAAAAACTAGGGAGGTCACGATATCGTGGCGAGCGCAAAACGGTCAGGTTGCAACGGTTTATGACCGTCACTTCGAGCTGGACGGCGCGCTGCACGAACCAGCGAAACTCCGGGTGCAACTCGGGCGCCCCACCCGTCACGTCCAGCGTTCGAATCTCAGCCCGCTCAAGCACGCGAAGGCACGCCTCCAGAACTTCATGCGATATCGATTCCTTGCGGTCGGGCCCCGCATCGACATGACAGTGACGACAGGCTTGGTTGCAAACCTTTCCCACGTTGACCTGCAAGACTTCCACGCGCTGTCGCCTGAGCGGCGGCTGACCGTACACGCTTAGCGACTCCGCGAAATCACGTCCGAGCGGAACGTCTGCCAGCCGACGAAGCTGCTGCGCGGGCTCGGCAAGGGGGAGCCGTCGCGCCTGCATCGTCTTGAGTATGCGGCGCCGCGGTTCGGGCGCGGTATTCACATCGACACCTTCTCAACCTGATTCTTCATCTGAATGCCGTGCACGAGCGAAGCGCCTCCGCGAATTGCCGCCGCAACATGAACGGCTTCTGTAAGCTGCTCGAGGTCCGCGCCCTGCTTGAGCGCATCGTTCGCATAGGCATCGATACAGTACGGGCATTGCACAGCGTGGGCGACCGCAAGCGCGATAACGGCCTTCTCGCGCTTCGAGAGCGCGCCGTCTTCGAACACGGCGCCGTACCAATCGAAGAACTTGTCCGCGAGTTTGGGCGCACCCTCGCTGATTTCTGAAAAACGCCCCAAGTCGTCTGAATGATAGTAGTGGCGATGCATCGCTACGCTTATGCACCATCCCGAGCGATGTTACAGCCCCTTTGGGCTGCCCCGGTCTGCAGAAATATGACGAGCGATAGCTGTTCTCGCTAAGATCAGGGTGTGCCAACCTTGCCTTTGCGGCCAGTCCACGCCGCCCCAGATCTCGCGCTCGACCCCTTGATCGGCGATATCGTCGGCAGCTACCGACTCCTGCGAAGCGTCGCCTCCGGTAGCATGGGCACGCTCTACCTTGCCGAGCACACCGCGATGCCGCGGGCCTTTGCAATCAAGATTCTTCACCCCCGACACCTGCAGAACCAGAGCGTCCTCGCTCAGTTCGAAGCTGAAGCCCGCACGCTTGCGCAGATACGCTCCGAGCACGTTCTGCAAGTGGTTGACGTGATCTACACCAGTGACGGCCGGCCAGGCATCGTGACAGAGTTTCTCGAAGGAGACGACTTGCGCACGCATCTGCAACGCAACAAGCGTATCTCGGTCGCGACCGCCGCCCAATGGGTGGCGCAGGCGGCCCACGGTGTTAGCGCTGCACATGCCGTCGGTGTCATCCATCGTGACCTCAAGCCCTCGAACCTCTTTTTGACCGTTCAATCGAGCGGGCGCGCACAGGTCAAAGTCATCGACTTCGGCGTCGCCACCCAAGCAACCAGCGAGGACAGTCAAGTCCGCGTTGTGGGCACGCCGTCGTATATGGCGCCCGAACAGGCGACTGGCGAATACCCACTGGGCGCGCACACCGATGTCTATGGTCTTGCTGCCGTGTTCTATCGACTGGTCACGGGTCGTCCACCCATGATGGGCAAAAGCGCTGCAGATGTGCTCGAGCAACTGCAGTCGCAACGGGTCCCTTCCATCCGCAAGCTCGTCCCCGACCTGCATAGTGACCTTGCCTCGATAATTGATCGCGCGTTAGACCGCGACCCACACCGCCGCCCCAAGAGCGCCTCGGAACTCGCACGGGCACTCGAGGCGTACGCGCAGTCCCACGCGCTTGGCTCAGAACACGTCGCCGGCTCCGACGATACACTGATCGTGCCTCGCGGCTCACTCGAACGCAGCGAAATACAAAAGCGCGTCCGCCGTCGCGCTCGCACCCGAGCGAGTCTTTGGACGACGTTACTTGCGCTCATGTGTGGTGTACTAGCGGGAACCGTGATGGCGGAGGCACGCTCGGCCACAGTCGTCGTCTGGGGTGCCGGTTTCGTCGCGGCCCTGCTCGGCCTCGGCTTCGCCATTCGCACCAATCGCGCGTCTTGGCACGACAGCTTTCGCTTGCAGGCCACCTGTCACGGCTACCGCGGTATCGCCATCTCATCGCTCATCGTCGCAGGACTTGCCTCGCTCGCAACGACCGTCTTAATACCCGAAGACAGCCGACAGCTCACCACACTCGTCACGCTTTGGTTCCTGATGCTTCGCCTCTGGCGTCACGTTCCCATCCGCGACTTCTTCGCCCCAAAGGGTTAGGTGACACGGTAGATGCGCATCGTGCCGTTGTGAAGGTAACCGAGCGCACAGGGGTCGATCATCAGTGAGCCATCCGCGTCGACTGCACGTCCCGACACCCACTGCAGGTCTCCAAGCGCGAGCGCCTGCTTCACCGCCTCGGCTCTGGCCGGAGTCCGCGCTTGCGCCATCGGAAGCGGAAAACCGTCCGCGTCGACAAACACCACACCACCGATGAGGTCGACCCTTGCTGGCGCGATCACAAAAAAGGGTTCGACGATACCCGGAAACTGTTGGTGCGCACTGCGATAGGTGTCGTGCAGAGGCTCAAAGCGCTGAACCGCTCGCCGCGTCACGTCCTGCCATTCGCTCGGCGCTATCTTGTTCGAAACCGCATACTGAAGCAGTCGCATTCGTCGCGGTTGAGGGCCACCGCTCAGTTCTGCCAGACCCACCGTGACGCGACGAGGCGTCGGCCCAACCGATGCCTGCTCGTCACCTCGGGCTGAGGCTTCGACATACACCTGCCCCGTGCGTACGCACATCAGGTAGCGCCGTTCGATCGAAGCGCGCGAGAGACCGGCTACCACCTCACGCCCCACTTCGACGAAAATACGATCAGTGATCTTGTCGCGCGCCAACATGTCGTCCTGAGCAGGCCGCCAAAGCGCCACACGCTCCCGCTGCAGCGAATCCGGGTGCTCCTCGCGCATGTCGTCGGCAGCGCGCGCGGCACCCTCCAGCAGGCGCGCGACGAGAAACAGGTCCTCTTCGGCCAACGCGCGACGCAAGCGACCGATCCAGCGACGCACGACAAGCGGCATCTCGGAGCCGTAGGCGTCTCGCAGGCTCGAAATGGCCTCCGCGATGGTCGCATTCGACTGCGCGTCCTTGACGCCACTTCGCACCAGGGAAAGAACCACCTGCGCTAGCCTATCGGACAGTTCATCGGGACGAGAGCTGCGCATCGCGTCGCGCAGGTCGTGTGAAGAACGCCGCTGGGACTCCGTCTTCGCCTTCTTCTTGCGGCTCGCAGCACGCTTTTTAGCTGCCGGCAGGGCGTCCCCGGCCACCATCTCCAGCGCAGAACGGACAGCCGGACCATCTGTCTGCCCATCGGTCGACGCAACACGGAGCTTGCCGTCCACTTCTGAAATCGAGACCGTTTCAAGCTGCCCGTCGACGTCGACGTCGACCAAAATCCGGCGTACGACTGCATCGCCCGAAGCGGCACTTTTCTTCCCGACTTCTCGACTGAGCCAGGCTGCGATGGCCTCCCGCAAGGACGATGCATCGTCGCTCACGTGCGCCTCCGTAACACCTCGCGGAGACGCACGAGCTCGTTGCGCAACGAGCCTGGCGCACGACGCAAATCGAGCGCGAGCACTTCCTCCACGAGCGCCTGGGCGATCTCATCGCGCCCTTCGCGCCGTAACGCCTCTGCACGGCGCAAAAATGCGCGCGTTAGACTGGGCATCACGAGCAGGTTTCGCTCCACGGCGTCACGGTCTACCGCCAGCGCACGGCGAAATGAATGCAATGCCCGCCCGTAGCTCTCCCTGCGCACCAGCGCCATCGCCAGCACGATGTGCGGGGCGGCCCAGGACGGCCACAAGCGCGCAGCCGCATCGAAGCGCTTCGTCGCACGCCCAAGTGCCCCGAGCAGGAGCCAAAAGTGCCCGACCATGTGGTGACGGAATGCTCGAAAGCGGCCCCAAGCGGAAACTTCCTTGCCCCCCTCGTCGTCCTCTTCATGCTCTTCGAGAAGAAACGCGAGCGACTGCTGCTCGACCTCCTCGCCCTGAAGTTCCATGCGGGCCGTGATCGCGTCCATCGCGTCTTCGATCTCGGCCCAAAGCGCTGGCGTCGTCGCGTCGTCAAGGTTGGCGCGAGCGTGAAGGCGAGAGAGCGCACGCGCATCACCGATGCTTCGTAGCGCACGAACCGTCGCCATGACCACATCGTCGGAACTGTGGTCGAGGAAGGCGAATAGAAGTTCGCTGTCCTCTGCGCCGCCACACTGACCAAGCGCCTCGATACCGCGTGCCGCCCGCTGCGCGTCGTCACGGTCGAGCAGCTCTCGCACAACCGCTGCTCCGCGCGTATCGCCGAGCACACCAAGCGCGCCCGCTGCCACGATACGCAAGCTCTCCTGCGGCGTCTTTTCGAATGTCTCAAGCAAGGCTGGATGTACGCGCGGGTCGTCCACGCGACAGAGGGCGCGCGCGGCCTCATCGCTGAGCGCGAACTCTTCGTGATGGAGCAGGTGAATCAATGCTGGCACGAGGCGCGTGTCGGCTGTGGCACGACACGAGATGAGCACCTCGAGGCGGCTCACCGCCGAAACCGTGGCGTCGTCGCCTTCGATAATCGCCGCAATGTGCTGCACGACCTCGTCGGCGAGGCTCGGCACATCAGAGAGCAAGAGAGCGCGCGCGTCCACAGCCATGGCCGCGACCGGTTCTTGCGACAGCGTACCGTCCCAGTAGTCGCGGATACGGGCGATGAGCTCGGCTTCTGCGCGACGGAAGAGTTCGCGGCGACCACGCGCCCGACGCGCCAGCGCAGGCACCGCGCGATGCACGTCGGCCAGCTGATTCGAAAGCTCAGGATCGCCAAGATTCTCGATGATGGACAGCGCTTTTTTGGTCTGGTCCGATGCCAAGGCCTTGCGGGAGCTGAGTAAATCACGAAGTCGGTCGAGCGCAGCTCGCTTGTGACGCAAGCGACCGCCACGCAAAATGGCGTGCAGCGTCTGTACATCCTCAACCTCTTGCACGTTGGGACCAGACTCGACGTCGACGAGCTGCCCCAAAAAGGACGAATCGGGCGCCGTCACAACGGCCGGCATGATCGATGGCCGATGGTCGTCACGCATGTCGCGATTCGAGCCCACCGCAAGCAAATCGCTGGCACTGATTTCTCGCACCAAGGCGCGCGCGATGTGCTCATCGTCTCGTTCTTCTGCGCCGACCAAGTTGCCAAGAGACGCTGCGTCTGTCGCGCCGAGCCCCTCTCGAAGGGTGCGTAGCCACTCGCGCATCGGTCGCTCCTCTGGCGTCGGCTCGCTCCTTGTTTCGTCAGGCTCATCGAGTAGTCCGACGGTCGCAGAGGGCTCAAGGCTCATGCGCCGCGACCCGCAATCTTTTGCATGACCTGCTGAAGGTCCTCCCACACAGGTCGTTTCATGTTCTCGTTGCGCAACAAGAAGGCGGGATGATACGTCGCCATGACGTCGATATTGTTGCGTCGGGTCCAGCGACCACGCCACCCTCGCGCGCCCGCCTCAAGACAGCCCAGGTACTCGGCCGCACAGCGACCGAGGGCCACGATTACCTCGGGCGCGACCGCCGCGATCTGAGCGTCGAGGAAGTGCATACAGGCGTGGGCCTCGTCGGGCAAAGGCGTCCGGTTGTCTGGTGGGCGGCACTTCACCACATTGCAGATGTAGACATCGCCAGGACCGAGCTTCATCGCCGAAATCATCTTGTCGAGCAGCTGACCGGCTCGCCCCACAAATGGCTGACCTTGTTGATCTTCGTGATAGCCAGGTCCCTCCCCCACAAACATCACCCGAGCCGTCTGACTGCCTCGCGAAAAAACCGATTGGGTGCGTCCCTCATGAAGGCGACACGCTGTACAGGCCGCAGTCCGCTCGGCCAAAACCGACAAACTGGGCGCGGATAGTTTGGCGGGGGGCTGAACAGGGACCTGAACAGAAGCTTGGGGCTCGGTGGCGCGCAGGAGTTCGAGGTCAAAGAACTCGGCCTCCCACGCCAAGAACGCGCGGACAACGTCTTCCGCTCCTGGGTCTGGACCTGGCACGCCCCCATCGTACAACGATTACAAGTTGACGCCCAACTTCAGCCGTGGATATCCTTGCCGAATGCCGCGTGTTCTTTTCTCAGCCCAGACCGATGTGGGTATGAAGCGAACACACAATGAAGACGACTACCTCGTCATCGAAGACTCGCACGTCTACCTGGTCGCAGACGGCATGGGCGGCCATGCGTGCGGCGAAGTGGCCAGCAAGATGGCCTGCGAGACGGTGCAGCACTTCTATGCCCGCACCGAAGACGACCCCGAGGCGACCTGGCCATACAAGATGGACCGCGCGCGCGGCTACGAGGAAAATCGACTCGTCACTGGCGTCAAGCTCGCCAATCTGCGGATCTTCGAAACCGCCCAAAAAGACGAAGCCAAGCGCGGCATGGGCACCACCGTCGTGGCCATGCGTGTCATCGACAACGGCGTGCTGGTTGCACACGTGGGCGACTCGCGCGCCTATCTATACCGCAACGGCAAGCTCACCCAGCTGACCGAGGACCACTCGCTTCTTAACGACTACATCAAGATGAAAAAGCTCAAGCCCGAAGAGATCGAAAAGTTCCACTACAAGAACATCATCTCTCGCGCCTTGGGCATGAAAGAGAGCGTGAAGGTCGACCTTCTGCACGAGGCATCGCAGCCCGGCGACACGTTCCTGCTTTGCTCAGACGGACTCGCCGGACCCGCAAGCGACGAAGAGATCGCGGAAATCATGGGCTCTGCCACCGACCCCAAGGCCATTACTGAGCAACTCATTGAACGCGCCAACGCCAACGGCGGCCCCGACAATGTGACGGCTATCGTAGTCCGCGTCATCGGCACGGACTAAAACAATGTCGTCTGGAAAACGATCCGCTGCGCGATACGTCGTCGATATCTGCGCTGCCTGCGCACGCTCTATCGCTGGTTCTTCGCCTTTCGGTTCTGCAAGAACAGCGATGTGGAAGTACCACATCGGTCCTTTCCAAACCTGGGCTCATCACAAAATAGAATCATGAGACAGCTGCACCATCTCTTCATCTCGATCTCGCCGTCCATGCTGTTTATCGCCATTCTGGTTGCTATGGGCGCGGGGTGTGATGCGCCGAAGGAAAAGTCGCCCGACGAGTACTTTACGCCGCTGTTCGAAAACAAATCGATCGCGGTGACGGCCAACCAACCCAGCGAGCAAATCCTCGACGTCAAACCCGCCCTTTGCTACCGCATCTTTGGGGAAGCGAGCGCGGACCCCGTCACCGTCACCGTCATCGACGACAGTGGTGCTCCGGTTCGCACCACGAACTCCGAAAACGGAAAGTTCGAAATCGGCAAGGCACACGGTTTCTGCACTCGGGTCATCAAAGGCCCGTATTACGTGCGCTTCTCGTCAAAAAATGACGCAACGGTCACACTCTCGGTCAGCAAGAGCCAATCCGGCGGCATCTAAACCGGGCTGCGTCTCAGGCGGGGAAAGAGATGATGACCAGGGACCCGGTGTATTTGCGTCCGGCAACCTCACTCCGCGGCGGCGATTCAAAGCTAAGCGTGCCCATCATGGCCTGAGCGACGTTTCGCACGTAGGCAAGTCCCAGTCCCACGCCGCCGTGTTTGCGCGTCACCGACCCGTCGAGCTGAAAGAACGTTTCGAAGATTTGGTTATGTGCCTCTGCTGGAACGCCCGGGCCATCGTCCGCAACCAAGATCCGGATGCGGCCGTTCAACTCTTCGCAAACGACGCCGACCGCAACGCCTGGCCCGGAAAACTTCCAAGCGTTATCCAGGATGTGCGTGAGCGCCCGGGTGAGCTTCTCTTCGTCGCCGCGCAACATGATCGGGCTCGAGGGAAGCGAGAAGGTGGTGCGCTTGCGATCCTCTTCGGACACCGCTCGCTCAATGTTCTTCATCATGTTAACGACATCAAACACGTCACCGCGAACGCGAAAGCGGCCCAGCTCCATCGCGCTGACATCGAGCATCGTGTCGACCACCTGCTTGAGGCGCTCGACCGAACTTTGGAGCGAACGCACGACACTCTTCTGCTCTGAGTTCAGCGGACCGAAGCGCTCCTCCTCCATCAGCGACAAATAGCCCACGATCGGCGTAAGAGGCGTAGCAAGCTCGTGCGTGGTGTTCCGGAGAAACTCTTGCCGCAGCCTTCGGGCGTCGATGAGCTGGCGGTTGCTCTCCATCAGCTCGCGCGCCCGCCGCTCCAGATGCTCAACGATGCGGTGCGATTGTTCGCGCAAGCGCACCTGCCCGGTTGCCTCATCACCTCGCTCGCGGTGCCCCTCCAAGAAGCGAGCCACCTGCGAGGCAAACGTACCGACTGCAATCGGCTTTTGGATGAAGCCGTCCGCGCCGACGGCCAGAGAAGTCTCTCGATCGCCCTCCGCGGTAATCGCAACAATCGGGACGCCGTCCATCGCAGCGATGCCCCGCAAGCGCAGCGTCACCTCATAGCCGTCGAGTTCGGGCAACTGAAGGTCGACGAGGACCAAGTCAGGGTTGACGCGCTCTGCACTCGCGATCCCCTCGAGCCCGGTCGCGGCATCGACAACCTCGTACCCCTGATGTTCCAGCAGCTTGCGGACCAGCTCCCGATTGTTCGGGTCGTCTTCGATGTGCAAGATGGTGGTCACCATCGGAACCCTACCATTTTTTTCTTTTGAGCTATGCTCCCCGCGAGATGAACAGCGAGTACGAACAAGCCCTGACGCGCTGGAACGACGAGGTCCTCAAGCCACTCGAAAGAGCACGCCCTCCTCGTGAGCGCCCGCCGTCGCTGAGTGCCGAGGGCGACCCCGAGCCACTGTACGTCGAAAACGGCCAGCGCGACCCCAAGACCGCCCTAGGTTTTCCCGGACAGCCGCCTTTCACCAGAGGCGTTCAACCCAATATGTACCGCGGCCGGCTATGGACGATGCGTCAGTACGCGGGTTTCGGCAGCGCGGCCCAGTCCAACCAGCGCTACCACTACCTGCTCGAGCGCGGGCAAACCGGCCTCAGCGTCGCGTTTGACCTGCCGACCCAGATGGGGCGCGACAGCGACCACCCGTTGGCGGTCGGCGAGGTCGGTAAGGTTGGCGTTGCCATCGACTCGATCGAGGACATGCGCGTGCTCTTTTCGGGCATCGAACTCGACAAGGTCTCGACCTCGATGACGATCAACGCGACCAGCGCCATTTTGCTCGCGCTCTACGTCGCGGTCGCCGAAGAAAACGGCGCAGACGCCAAGACGCTTCGCGGCACCATTCAAAACGACATTCTCAAAGAGTATATCGCACGGGGCACGTATATCTACCCGCCACGCCCGTCGTTACGCATCATCCGCGACATTTTCGCGTGGTGTGCGGAACACACGCCAAAGTGGAACACCATCTCGATCAGTGGCTACCACATGCGCGAAGCGGGATGCGACGCAGCGCAAGAGGTCGCATTCACGCTCGCCAACGGCATGACCTACGTACAAACGGGCATTGACGCTGGGCTCGACGTCGACGTTTTCGGTCGACAGCTGTCCTTCTTCTTCAACGCGCACAACAACTTCATCGAAGAGGTCGCCAAGTTTCGCGCCGCACGGCGCATCTGGTCCGCGGTCATGAAGGAGCGCTTTGGTGCCAAGACCGACCGCGCTCGTGCGCTCAAGTTTCACGTTCAGACAGCCGGCTCGTCGCTGCAGGCACAACAACCGCTGGTCAACGCGATTCGAACGACAATTCAGGCCATGTCCGCCGTGGCAGGCGGCTGTCAATCCCTTCATACGAACGGCTACGATGAGGCGCTCTCGTTGCCCACCGAAGGCGCGGCGACGCTGGCGCTTCGCACCCAGCAAGTCATCGCCTACGAAAGCGGGCTCGCCGACCTCGTCGACGCCTTGGGCGGTAGCTACGCCGTCGAAGCACTGACAGACCGCATTGAAGAACAGGTCTACGCGTACTTCGAAAAGATCGACGACCACGGCGGCATGACCGCGGCCATCGAAAAAGGCTACGTCCAAAGAGAGATCCAAAACACGGCCTATCGACAGCAACTCCGCGTGGAGCATGACGAGCAAAAGATTGTGGGCCTCAACGCTTTTGTGGCTGACGAAAAGGAGCCTGTGCCCATCCTCAAAATCGATGAGTCCGTTGCCCGCGAACAAGTCGACCGCCTCCGCGCCTTTCGCAAGGCACGCGACGAAGAGACCGCGCGCCAAGCCTGCGCAGCGGTCGCCGCAACCGCTCGCGGCGACGAAAACCTGATGCCGGCGATCACGCAGGCTGTGCGCGCCAAAGCCACCGTCGGCGAAATCGCCGATGCCATGCGCGACGTATTCGGCCAGCACCAAGAAAGTGTGACGCTGTGAGCGAAGCCATCGACAAACTCGGGGGCCAAGGCGGTCTCGATGAACTGCTCAGCGTTGTGAGAGAGGCTGGCAAAGAAGCGCTTGGCCTCGCCGAGCGGGTTACCGCGGGCGAGTGGGAAAAGAAGTCGGACGAGAGCCCGGTCACGGTCGCCGACCGCAGCGTCGAGGACATCATCCGCGCGTACGTCGAGCGGCGCCATCCACAACTCGCGTTCGAAGGTGAAGAGACGGGCAAGAGCGAGCACGAAGCCGAATGGTCGTTTTTGCTCGACCCGATCGACGGCACGCGTTCGTTTCTGCGCGGTATCCCCACCTGGTCGACCTTGCTCGCACTGACGCACCGCGGAGTGCCGCAACTGGGCATCGCCCACTTTCCCGCCGACGGCGACATGCTGATTGGAATCGAAGGCGTCGGCACCACGCACAACGGCAACGCCGTTTCGCTTAGCAGCACGGCAACGCTCAAAGAGGCCACCGTTTCACATGGCCTACTCCACCAGTTCACCGACGAGGGATACGACGACCTGCTCTGCGCGCTCGGCAAGCACACCTACGTTCAGCGCGGGTTCAGCGATTTTGATGGCTATCGAAAACTGCTTCTCGGCTACGTCGACGCCATGATCGAGCCCGGGCCGAGGCCCTGGGACTTGGCCCCGGCCGCGGTCATGCTTCGAGCAGCGGGGGGCCGCTTTAGCGACTTTAGCGGCGCGCCGCGTATCGACGGTCGAAGCTCGATCGCAAGCAATGGACGCATTCACGACGAGCTTTTGGCCCTCGTGCAGGCGCACCCACCCAAGGTGGAAAAACGATGAACGCCGCGGTGATCGCCCACGGTGGCGCGGACAGTCCCAACGAATCCTCGGACGGTCCCAAAAGAGCGGCCAACGCGGGACTTGAAGCGCTCGCTCGGGGCGCAGACGTCTTGCAGGCCGCGATCACAACCATCGAAGTGCTCGAGGACGATCCCCGTTTTAACGCCGGAACAGGTTCGCGCGTGCGGCTCGACGGGCACAGTGTGCAGATGGACGCGGGGCTCATGCACAGCGACGGCCGATTTGGTGCGGTAGCCGCGCTCGAACGCGTGCAGCACCCCATCCGAGTAGCCCGAGAAGTCCTCGACTCGCCGCATTTGCTCATCGTGGGCGACGGTGCCAACCGACTGGCGCGCGCACTGGGCCTGCCGGACTATGACCCCACCGTCGAAGAGGTTCGCGCGGAGTGCGAGAGGATTCGCGCGCGCCTCGAATCGGCCGATGGCGCCAGCCCCTGGTCGCAGTACGATTGGCGCCGCGCTTGGAACTATGAGCGCAGTCTTGAGGATGCTGGCTTCGGCAAGCACGCGGTTGGCACTGACACCGTCGGCTGCGTGGTACGCGATGCGCACGGCAACTACGCCTCCGCACTTTCAACCGGTGGTACATCCACCACCTTGCGAGGACGGGTCGGCGACACGCCCATCTTGGGCGCGGGACTCTACGCAGGACCGCAGGCCGGCCTTGCCGCCACGGGGGATGGCGAACTGATCGTCGAAGCCACGCTGGCACGCCTGGGCTACGAAGCGTTGCGAACAGGCGCGTCGCCACAAGAGGTCGCAGACCGATACGTAAGCGAAATTGGCAAAAAGGGCTCGATCGGCGTCATTGCGCTCGATGCAGAACGCTGGGGAACAGCCACCGCGACCACCATGGCGTGGGCGTATCGCGACAGCACTGGCCAATGCGCCTCATCGGACCATTAGCCCGAAATTCTCCGCCTCGATTCGGGCGGAAGAACAGGCAATTCGCCTGGGAAGGGGCCAAGGAATGGTGCTACGGTCGCGGCGATGAGCGAAGTTGCCGAGCCTACCCCGCTGTTCGAACAACATAAGGCCCTGGGCGGCCGCATGGTGCCCTTTGCCGGCTACGCGCTGCCCGTTCAGTACGAGGGCATCAAGGTCGAACATCAGGCTGTGCGCGAGGCTGCCGGCATTTTCGACGTCTCGCACATGGGCGAGCTGATGCTGAGCGGAGAAGAAGCGCGTGCGGTGATCGATCACCTCGTGACCAACGACGTCGCTAAGCTGGCGGTGGGCAAGGCGCTCTATACGGTGTGCTGCAACGAGCAAGGCACCATCCTAGACGACCTCATCATCTACCGCCGTGGCGACA
The DNA here is from genome assembly GCA_964487255.1 of uncultured Polyangiales bacterium. GTDB lineage: Bacteria > Myxococcota_A > Polyangia > Polyangiales > CAZAQV01 > CAZAQV01. Next base: position 216,725 of record CAZAQV010000006.1, read on the forward strand.
CGTCCTTTATGGTCGTGTGCAACGCGTCAAACCGCGACAAGATCTCCAGCCACTTTGCCAGGGCGGCGAACGGGCGCTGCAGGTTTTCCGACGAGAGCGACGACTATGCGTTGCTCGCACTTCAGGGCCCGAAAGCCTTCGAGGTGCTCCGCGCGGCCGGCGCACCTGAAAGTATACTCAGTCTGCGCTCTTTTGGGCTCACGGATGCATCGCTTGTCGACGCACCCGTCATCGTCGCTCGCACGGGTTATACCGGGGAAGACGGCGTCGAAATCTTCTGTAAGAATGAGCATGCCGTGCAGATCTGGTCGGCGCTGATCGAAGTCGGCAAAGCACATGGCCTCCAGCCCTGTGGTCTCGGTGCACGAGATACGCTGCGTCTCGAGGCGCGCCTCTCCCTCTACGGCAACGAGATCGACGAAACGACCAACCCGCTCGAAGCGGGCCTCGGCTGGACCGTGAAGCTCGACAAGGGCGATTTCGTGGGACGCGATGCGCTCTTGAAGCTCAAAGAGGCCGGCGTGCAGCGCAAGATGGTCGGTTTCGAGATGACCGGACGCGGTATCGCCCGCCACGGCTATCCCATCGTGGACGAGGACGGGACCCCGATCGGGGTTGTGACGAGCGGCTGCCCGTCACCAACTCTGGGCAAAAACATCGGTCTGGGGTATGTGCCGATCGACAAGGCATCGCTCGGAACCCCGATTCGAGTCGAAATTCGAAACAGAGTCGTAGACGCGGTAACCGTCAAAACCCCCTTCTACAAGAGAAAATAGAGAACACCATCATGGCCCAATACCCCAACGATATTCGATACACGCGTGAACACGAGTGGGCGCGCCAAGAAGGCGACGTCGTCAAGATCGGCATCACCTCGTATGCCGTCGAACAGCTCGGCGATGTGACCCTCGTCGACTTGCCTTCGCCAGGCACCGACCTGCGCGCAGAGGAGCACTTCGGTGATATCGAGTCGGTCAAAGCTGTCAGCGAGCTGTTCGCACCACTGAGCGGTGAAATTGTCGACGTCAACGGTGAGCTTGAGGCGAGTCCCGAACTCGTCAACGAGTCGCCCTACGACGAAGGCTGGATCATCACGATTCGTCCTTCCGAGCCAAAGGAGTTCGAGGGTCTCATGAATGCCGGAGAGTACGAAGAATACCTCGGCTCTCTCGAGGGCTAAGATGCGTTACCTGCCGCACACTCCGGACGAAGTTCAGGCCATGCTCGAGCGCATTGGCGTTGGCTCCGTGGACGCCCTCTTCGACGACATCCCGAAGAGCTACCGACTTGAGCGCCCCTTGGCCATCGACAAGGGAATCGGCGAAGTCGAACTGATGCGCGAACTCGAGTCGCTCGCTGGTGTGAACAAGCTGCCTCGCGCGAGCTTTTTGGGCGGCGGCATGTACGACCACCACATTCCGCCCGCGGTCGATCAGCTTCTGCTCCGTAGTGAGTTTTACACCTCTTACACGCCCTACCAGGCGGAGGTCGCGCAGGGCACGCTGCAGTCCATCTTCGAGTTCCAGACCATGGTCGCAGAACTATTGGGCATGCAAGTCGCCAACGCATCGATGTATTGCGGCGCGAGTGCGACGGCCGAAGCCGTGCTCATGGCAAGGCGGCTGACCAAACGCAACAACGTCGTGCTAAGCGAGGGGCTTCATCCCGAATACGCCCAAACCGTCGCCACTTACCTTAGCGGGCTGGAGGACGACCTGGATGGCGCGCTCAGCAAGTGCCCAGTCGATGACCGCACTGGTCTCACGGACAGCTCAGAGATCGCAAAGCGCATCGACGACAAAACCGCTGCAGTTGCAGTAGGATACCCAAACTTCTTCGGCTGTATCGAAGACCTCGAAGCGATCGCCAAGCAGTGCCAAGAGCACGGCGCCCTGCTCATCACCGCCACGAACGAGCCTTATGCACTGGCGCTCGTCGAAGCGCCCGGGCACTTGGGCGCAGACATCGCGGTCGGCGAAGGCCAGGCCATGGCGGTGCCGCCCCAACTCGGTGGCCCTGGCGTAGGCCTATTCGCAACCAAGCAACAGTATCTTCGCCAGCTGCCCGGTCGCTTGGTGGGCGAGACGACGGACAAAGATGGAACGCGCGGCTACGTGCTCACGCTCTCCACCCGCGAGCAGCACATTCGCCGCGAGAAAGCGACCTCGAACATCTGCACGAATCACGGATTGATCGCCCTGGCGTTTACCATCCGGACCGCCATGCTGGGCCGCGTCGGCTTCGAACAGACGGCGGCGCGCTGCCTCGACAATGCGGAGTACCTCAAAAAGGCCCTCGTCAGCGGCGGCGCAGGAGAGGTTCGCTACCAAAGCCCGACTTTCAACGAGTTCACCTTGCGCCTCAAGGGCGACGCGAGTGCCGTCGTGCGCAAGCTCGAGCAAGAAGCGCACCTTATCGCAGGCGTCCCGCTCGGCCAGTTCTTCGCAGACCGAAAGAACGAGCTGCTTGTGGCCGTGACGGAAAAACACACGCGCGCAGACCTCGACACTTTGATCGAAGCGCTGTGTTCCGAGGCAGGTTCATGACGCTGCCTGGCGCGACCGACCCCATCGAGGCCCTCAAGGCACTGAACGAACGTGCGCTCCTCGGCGGCGGCGAGGAGCGAATCGAAAAGCAGCATGCGGCCGGCAAACTGACCGCTCGCGAGCGCATCGACCTATTGCTCGACCCGGGCTCGTTCGTCGAACTGGACAGACTCGTCACGCATCGCTGCATCGATTTCGGAATGGAGAAGACCAAAATCCCGGGCGACGGCGTCATCACCGGCTACGGCACGGTCGGCGGCCGATCAGTCTGCGTTTTTGCGCAAGACTTCACCGTGTTTGGCGGGTCTCTAAGTGGCGCATACGCCAAAAAGATTTGCAAAGTGATGGACCACGCGCTTCGCATCGGCGCACCCGTGGTCGGCCTCAACGACTCAGGCGGCGCACGCATCCAAGAGGGCGTCGAGTCGCTCGCCGGCTACGCCGACATCTTCTTGCGCAACACGCTCGCCTCGGGCGTCGTGCCACAAATCAGCGCGGTGCTCGGCCCGTGTGCGGGCGGCGCGGTGTACAGCCCAGCCATCACCGACTTCATTCTGATGGCCGAGGGCACCTCATACATGTTCATCACCGGACCCGACGTGATCAAGACGGTGACCCACGAAGAGGTGACCAAAGAGGAACTTGGTGGCGCGCAGGCGCACAACAAGAAGAGCGGCGTGGCGCACTTTGCGTTCAAGGACGAACCAGCCTGCATCTTGTCTATCCGCGAGCTGCTCTCGTACATGCCCAGCAACAACAAGGAGCAGGCGCCGAGCGTTCCGAGCGACGACCCGGTGGACCGCGAGGACGCGAACCTCGACCACCTCGTCCCAAGCGACCCGATGAAGCCCTACGACATCCGCGAAGTTGTCACCCGCGTGGTCGACCGGGACAGCTTTTTGGAGGTGCAGCCCCTTTACGCGCAGAACATCGTCATCGGCTTTGCCCGCGTGGCCGGCCAGAGCGTGGGCATCGTGGCCAACCAGCCGATGGTGCTCGCGGGCTGCTTGGATATCGACGCGTCGGTCAAAGCTGCGCGTTTTGTACGTTTTTGCGATTGCTTCAACATCCCGCTCATCACCTTCGTCGACGTGCCGGGCTTTTTACCGGGCACCGACCAAGAGTTCGGCGGCATCATCAAACACGGCGCCAAGTTGCTCTACGCGTACGCCGAAGCCACGGTGCCGAAGATCACGGTCATCACCCGCAAGGCCTACGGCGGCGCGTACGACGTGATGAGCAGCAAACATATTCGCGCTGACCTGAATCTCGCCTTTCCCACTGCGGAAATCGCAGTGATGGGGCCAGAGGGCGCCGTCAACATCATCTACCGTAGGGAACTCGCCGAGGCGGACAACGCCGACAAAAAGCGCGCCGAGTTCGTGGCTGAGTACCGCGAGAAGTTTGCCAACCCTTTCAAGGCCGCAGAACTAGGCTTCATCGACGAAGTCATCGCGCCGCGCAAGACGCGCAAGCGCCTGGCGCAAGGCCTGCGTTTCTTACGCAACAAGGTGGACCACAACCCACCCAAAAAGCACGGCAACATCCCGCTCTAGTGGCGCGTGGGAGCGAATTTGAAGCAGTGTGTGGGAGAGGCAGACGTGTTGTTCATCACGCTCGACACGCTGCGCCTCGATGTCGCCGAAGAAGCTCTTGGCGAAGGTCTCACGCCCAACCTCGAACGCATTGTGGGAAGTGGTGGCTGGGAAGCGCGGCACGCGCCGGGCAACTTCACCTTCGCTTCGCACGCGGCGTTCTTTGCTGGGTTTCTGCCAACACCACGCGGCACCGGGCCACACGAGCGAACCTTCGCCCTCGCCTTCGAGGGTAGTGAGAGCACGGGCCCGGGCACCCTGCTTCTGCCTGGAGGCTCCGTTCCGGAAGGCTTCGCTACGCTCGGCTATCATACGATTTGCGTTGGCGGCACAGGTTTTTTCAACCCACAAAACGCACTGGGTCGTCACTTTCCGTCCATGTTTGCTGAAAGCCATTGGGACACCTCGCTCGGCGTGAGCTGCCCCGAGTCACCAAAAAACCAGTTCACTCTCGCAAAAGAGCGTGTCGAGTCGCTCCCCGATGGGCAGCGGACCTTTGTCTTCATCAACGTGTCGGCTATTCATCAACCGAGCACGCTCTACTTGCTAGGCTCCACTGAAGAATCGGTCGAGACCCAGCGCGCCGCCCTCATTGAGGTCGACACACAGCTCGGCCCTTTGCTCGATGCGCTCGTTCGCCGCGCCCCGGTCTATGCCATTGTCTGCTCGGACCACGGCACCGCGTTCGGCGAAGGTGGATATTGGGGACATCGCTGCGGACATGACGTCGTGTGGACGGTGCCGTACACAGAGCGACTGTTGGAAGGCAAGGCGTCATGAGAGGGCGGCTCGACGAATGGCTCAACGAGTCACGTTACCAAGCCTACGCATATTCATACCCGCACAAAAAAGCGTACCGCGCGTTCCATCCCCCGAGAGATCTCGCATCGGTCTGGGCCGACGAACCTGAAGGCGAGCGATTCTTGTATGCGCACATTCCATTTTGCGAGTTTCGCTGCGGCTTTTGTAACCTGTTCACCGAAAAGCACGCACACGCCGAACGAATGGACCGCTACTGCGAGCAGCTCGTTGCGCAGTCGCAGACCCTCAGCCCCCTCTTCACGAACGTCAGTTTCGGCTCCCTCGCGATCGGCGGCGGCACGCCGACTGTGCTGGGCGTCCGCGCCCTGGACCGACTGGTGCGCACTTGGAACGACTGTTTCGGCGTCGACCCGGCCGCGATACCGAGTTCGATCGAGACCTCACCCGCCACAGCGACCGCCGAACGCGTCGCTTGGATCAAATCGGCCGGTTTCGAGCGCGTGAGCATCGGCATTCAGTCCTTCTCTGCCGGAACGCTCAAAGGCCTTGGTCGTCCGCAAAAGCCAAACGAGACCGAAGGGGCACTTGAGCGTCTAGGGGCGGCCGACTTTGACTGCATGAACATCGACTTAATGTATGGAGCCGCAGGACAACGCCGCAGCGACTGGGCGGACACGGTCGAAGCAACGATATTCTGGCAGCCCGACGAAGTCTTCTTGTATCCCGTGTACACGCGCGAGCGCACAGCCAACGCCAAGCGGCCGTTACCCACAGCCGACCTGCGCCCCGCCATGTACGACGACGCACGCGCTCGACTGCTCGGGTCCGGATACGAGCAAATCTCGATGCGACTTTTTCGCCGCCAAGGTTCGCAGCAGCGAGCAACCCGTTATCGATGCCAAGAGGACGGCATGCTGGGTCTCGGATGCGGAGCTCGCTCGTACACCACAAGCCTGCACTACGCCGAGCGCTGGGCTGTGTCCGACGACGCTGTCGCGTCGATCGTGGATGAGTGGCTTGCGCGTAGTCCCCACGACTTTCTACTCGCACATTTCGGCTACGAACTCTCTCGGTCCGAACGTATGCGCCGGTACGTGATCCAGTCATTACTCCATGCTAGCGGACTCGATGAGCAGGCCTTCAAGGCCGCGTTCGGCGCGCGCATTCGGACGACTTGCCCGGAGCTGTGTAAGGAGCTCGACGAGCTCGTACGCCGCGGCTGGGTGCAGCATACGCAGGACCGCTGGAGCCTCAGCGACGAGGGCTTTGCATACTCCGACCTGATCGGACCGTGGCTTTTCTCAAGCGAAGTTTCCGAGCGCTCCGAATCCTTCGAGGTGCTCTGATGAGAGCGGCGCTCACCTATCGCGGCCCGCTCTCAAGCTGCAACTACGACTGTGGATATTGCCCCTTCGCGAAAAACACCTCGAGTCGCGCCGAACTCACCGCGGACCGGCGAGCGCTCGAACGCTTCAGCCGATGGGTCCAGACATCGCGCAAGCATCGTCTCTCGCTCTTGTTCACGCCATGGGGCGAGGCGCTCATCCGTCGTCACTACCAGGCCGCGCTCGCACGCCTCAGTCAGCTCGACCACATCGAACGCATTGCGATTCAAACCAACCTATCGTGTACACTTGACTGGCTATCAGACGCAGCTGCGGACACGCTTGCATTCTGGGTGACGTTCCATCCCGGCTTTTCGGAAATGGCGCCTTTCTTAGAGAAACTTGAGACTCTTCGTCAGGGTGGCTTCGCACACAGCGTAGGCATGGTGGGCAAACGCGAACATCTGCCGCTAGCCCAGACCCTGCGACAACTTCTGCCGCCCGAAACGTATCTTTGGGTCAACGCCTACAAGTCGGAAGGTCCGGGCTACTATGCGAAACACGAGCTCGCCGCGTGGGGCGCCATCGATCCCCTTTTTGACCTCAACAACGAAAGGCACAGCTCGCGCGGACATGCATGTTTCGCAGGCGAAAACGCGTTCAGCGTCGACGGAGACGGCGACGTACGGCGCTGCCATTTCGTGGGCGAGACGCTCGGCAACCTCTACCGCAATCGACTAGAAACGATGAGCGCCGCGCGCGGCTGCCCCAATGCAACGTGCGGGTGCTATATCGGTTACGTCCACCTCAAGCGCCTCGCCTTGCGGGACGTGTACGGCGACGGCTTGCTCGCGCGCATTCCGCGGCCGATTTCACAAGGAGACCTTCGATGAGTATCAAAAAGTGGTGGGAGAAGCTGACCGGCTCTGCGCCCTCGATCTCGATGACGAGCAAGCCACCTCCACCAAGCGGAGGCCTCGAAGAGAAGATTGTGTGGCTCGAACGGCGCATCGACAAACATGGTCCCCCTCCGAGTCTCAAAGATCTGCAGGAGGCGGACATCATCCCGCACCTCGATCGATTGCTCGAAGCCGGTGGGATGCTGCGTTCTGGCCAACGCATGATCTTCGGGATGGCGCTCAGCGAGGAGGAGCTCCTTTCTGCAAGTGAACGCATCACCGAGCCACTCGCGAGCGCCATCAATCTCTGGGTGGACCTGCTTGAGCAAACCCACGGGGAAACCGGCCTTTCCTTCGCCGCCGAGCGCGCCCAACAGATGGGTTACCCGCTGGGTCGCGGCACACCGCGCCTGGGCCGACGCCGCAATACGCTCAACCCCGCACCAGAGACCGCCGAAGAGCTCGAAGGCGTTTTGGCCGAGGCCACGCAGCAAGAGTACGTCGAACTCGATGAGTCGGCCGACGGGTTCGTCGAGGCACGTATCTTCAGCGACTGGGACGGACCCGACACGGGCGAGGTATTGAGCGCGCTTCTGAAGCAACCGGGGGCCGCGGTGCTTCGCAAACTCACCATTGGCTTGTGGACCGCCGACGGCGAAAACGCTTACCACGAGGCGATTCAAATCCTCAAAGAGGCGGCGCCTGCCCAGCTCGAAGAGCTCTTCATCGGCGATTTCGAATATCCCGATGAAACGGAGATTTCCTGGACGGATGTCGGCAACCTTGCGCCGCTTTGGGCCGCGCTTCCCAACTTACGAAGACTACGCGTCCGTGGCGGAGGCATCAAAACCGGCCGCATCCGCCACCCCAAGCTCCAGTCGCTCACCTTCGAGAGCGGTGGCCTACCTGGTGCTACGGTTCGCGCCATCGCGAAAATCGAATGCCCTGAACTGGAGCACCTGGAGCTTTGGTTTGGCGACTTCAATTACGGCGCAGAGGGCGACATCGAAATGCTTCGCCCGCTCTTCTCAAACCCGAAGCTCACAAAGCTCAAGCACCTTGGCCTGCGCAACGCCGATTTTACCAACGACATCGCCGCCGAAGTGCCGGGCGCAGTGTTCGCGGGTCAGCTCGAAACGCTCGACCTCTCGCTGGGCACACTGGCAAACGCTGGCGCCAAAGCACTCGCCGAGCGCGCCGCGAAGCTCACAAGCCTGCAGAAACTCGATATCGACGAAAACTTCGTCGAAGAGGAAGGCAAAGCGGCCCTTCGCGCCGCGTTCGGTGACAAGCTGCATGTGGGCCACCAAGACGAACCGGACGGCGACGGCGAGGAGGTCTGGTTCTATGTTTCGGTGGGCGAATAGGTTGCGCGGGCTACTCATCGCCAACCCGAAGAGCAACCGCGTCTCGCTCTTCTGCGAAGCACTCGCCCGAGCAGGCCTACCGCTTCCCACTGTGCTCTCGCACGAACGGCTGCTTTGCGACCCGGACGCCCTACTCGCCCTCGACGAGCGCCCAACCTGGGTCAAGCTCGACGCGCTGGGTAAGTCGCGCAGCGTTGAAGCCCTGCTCCTGAACAGGGGTTGGAAAGCCGGTGTTCGGGTAGCGAGCGCGAGACAAGTCGAAGAGCGCGCGCAAAAGGAGCTACTAGCACCACACCAGGCTCACGCCGGCTTCCTCTGCTATGTCGAGGGGCTTCGCGCGCGGGCCACCGAACGCCCCGCTTGGCTTTGGCTCACGAACCTGCGCGCCCTGCCCACGCTCTTTAGCAAACGTCAGACCATTCGGGCGCTCATCGCCGAAACCTTGCCCACAACCGTCGGGCTGCCACCACTTCGCTCTTCCGATGCCCTGCGCCAAGCCATGACGGAGCGGTCGTGGCGGCAGGTCATCGTCAAACTCGACCACGGATCGAGCGCGGTCGGGACGACGGTTCTGACGCGCCGCGAGGACGACTCTGAAACAGCCTGGTCGACCCTCGTTCAACGAGGCTCGCGCTGGTTCGCGAGTCGCCGATTGCAGCGCTACGACCGCCCCCGTGACATCGAAGAGTGCCTTGACTTCGCGCTCGATGCTGGCGCGTATGTCGAACGCCTCGTATCCAAACTCCGGCAAGACAGAATGGAGTGCGACCTGCGTGTGATCTGCACCGCGGGCGTGCCGGACACCTTTGTGGTGCGTCGCTCTTCGCACCCGTTGACGAACCTGCATCTGGGCGCGACGCGGGGCTCCGTGGAGCAGCTTGAGCGGCGAGTTGGCGCGCGGGCATGGCGATCGATGAAAGCTGACTGCCGCCGCGCCGCCGCGGTTTTTGGCGGGCTTCAGCTTTCCTTCGATATCCTTTGGGACCGCCAAGCCGAGGGCCACCGCTTCATCGAAGCCAACGCCTTTGGCGACCTTTTCCCCAGCTACGCGCCTGACGGGCTGAGCACGTACGACCGCCAAGCCCGAGCGATTCGCGCGCTGAGCCAGGCGCGTCAGCACGACAAAATCGCGGCGATACTTCACCCCTTTACCCCAGCTAGGCCCCGATGATACGCAGTTGGCATGGATAAAGTGGTCTCTTCCGCGGCCGAAGCGGTCGCGGATATTACGGACGGCTCGATCATCGTGGCCGGAGGGTTTGGTCTATGCGGCATTCCGGAGCTGAGCATCGCCGCACTCGTAGAACGCAAGGTCAAGGACTTGACATTCGTCTCCAACAACTGCGGTGTCGATGATTTTGGGCTCGGGCTGTTGCTCGAGAAGAAGCAAATTAAGAAAATGATCTCGAGCTACGTCGGGGAGAACAAAGAGTTCGCTCGACAGTTTCTCTCGGGAGAACTCGAAGTCGAGCTCTGCCCACAGGGCACGCTCGCCGAAAGACTCCGAGCGGGCGGCGCAGGCATCCCGGCCTTTTTTACTCCCGCAGGGGTCGGCACGAAGGTCGCGCAGGGCAAAGAGACGCGTACTTTTGCCGGGCGCGAGTACTTGATGGAGGAAGGTATCGTCGGCGACTTTGCGCTCGTCAAAGCCTGGAAGGCGGATCGTATGGGCAACCTGGTCTTCCGCCGGACCGCGCGCAACTTCAATCCACTGTGCGCAATGGCGGGAAAGATTACCATTGCCGAAGTAGAAGAAATCGTCGACGTCGGCCAACTCGACCCCGACGAGATTCACACGCCGGGCGTCTTCGTCCAACGCGTCATCACCGGCGAACACGAGAAAAGAATTGAGCGACGTACAGTTAGAGGGGCGGCGGCCTAATGAGTGACCGAAAATTAACGCGAGAGCAGATTGCGCAGCGGGCAGCGCAGGAACTCCAAGACGGAAACTATGTCAACCTCGGCATCGGCATGCCCACGCTCGTGGCCAACTACATCCCCGAAGGCGTCGAGGTCATGCTGCAGAGCGAAAACGGCCTCCTGGGCGTCGGCCCGTACCCCATCGCAGGACACGAAGACGCGGACCTGATCAACGCCGGCAAAGAAACGGTGAGCATGCTTCCCGGAGCGGTCATCTTCGACAGCGCGACGTCGTTTTCGATGATTCGCGGCGGTCACATCGACGTGGCGATTTTGGGCGCGATGGAGGTCTCCAAGGACGGAGACCTGGCCAACTGGATGATCCCCGGCAAGATGGTCAAAGGCATGGGCGGCGCGATGGACTTGGTCCACGGCGCAAAGAAGGTCGTGGTGATCATGGATCACTGCTCCAAAAAGGGGGACCCCAAGATCGTCGAGCAGTGCGCACTACCGCTCACAGGCAAAGGCGTCGTGCACCGCATCATTACGGATATGGCCGTCATCGATGTGACACCCGATGGCTTGGTACTCAAAGAACTGGCGTTCGGCATTAGCGCGGTCGACGTACAGAACAAGACAGGCGCGCCGCTGATCACCGGGCCGGAGCTCAAGACGATGGAACTTCCTCACTAGGCGCGCTGCATGCCCAAACGACATCGATACCTGTGGGTTTGCGTTAACGAGCGCGCGCCCGACAACCCCAAAGGCTGCTGCTCACGCGGCGGAAGCATCGAAATCCGCAATGCGCTTAAGGTGGGCCTCGTCAAGCGCGGCCTGCGCAAGCGCTTTCGAGTGTGCGAATCCAGCTGCCTCGACTTGTGTTGGAATGGGCCCGCGATGGCGGTCATGCCCGACGGCGTGTTTTACGGAAACGTCAGCCCCGACGACGTTCCCGAGATTCTCGAATCGCTCGAAAACGATACGCTCGTCGAGCGACTGATCATTCCTCCCGAAGGCTTCGATGAGTAACACGATGAGCGGTCTTTGCAGAGGACGGGATTTGCTACCTGCAAATCGATCGTCCGAGCAAAGCCTAGCGAAGAGTCAGAGAATGAGCGGTCTTTGCAGAGGACGGGATTTGCTACCTGCAAATCGATCGTCCGAGC
>CAZAQV010000006.1:228344-245513 GCA_964487255.1 uncultured Polyangiales bacterium
AAAGCCTAGCGAAGAGTCAGCGGAAGAGAGGGTCTGGGTGCCAGACCCTAGAATAGGCTAGCGTGGTTTCATTAATTCACACTGTGCGAGATCTCGATCGCCTGCGCCAAATCGTTTTGGTGCTCACGCGCCACGGGTTCGGCGAAATCATGACACGCTCGGGCTTTGGGTCACTCTTACCGGGCAAAAGGCCAAGCGTGGTACCGCACATCGACCTCGCCACGCGCATTCGACTCGTGCTCCAAGAGCTTGGCCCCACGTTTGTGAAGCTCGGGCAAGTGATCTCAACACGTCCTGACTTGATTCCTGCCGATATCATTCGCGAACTGAAGAAACTCCAAGACGAAGTCCCACCGGTTCCATTTGAGGAACTCAAGCCACATATCGAAGCTGAGCTTGGCCGGCAGCTCAGCGAGGTCTACGAGCAGTTCGACGAAGCCGCCCTCGCTTCGGCATCGATTGGACAAGCGCACTGCGCCAAACTTCGGACGGCCAATGGCGCGCCCCCCATCGACGTCGTAGTAAAGGTTCAGCGACCAAATATTCAAAAGACCATCGAAACCGATCTCGACCTTTTGCATATCTTGGCTCGTGCCATCGAGCGTTCGGTTCCAGAATCCCATATCTACAGTCCCAACAAACTCGTCGATGAGTTCGACCGAGCCATTCGCGCGGAACTTGACTTCGTTCTCGAAGCCGATAACGCCGCTCGCTTTACTGACAATTTCGAAGATGTGCCGAGCGCCCGTTTTCCAACCGTCTACCGCGATGCGAGTTCACGGCGCGTCATCACGCTTGAACGCTTCGAAGGCCACAAGGTCTACGCTGCCACTGAAAACGGCTTTAGCGGCGAGCGCATCGCAAAACGCTCTGTGCAGATTTTCATGAAGCAGATCTTTGAGGACGGCTTTTTTCATGCCGACCCACATCCGGGCAACGTCTTCATTCTCGGTGACCCCGAAGAACCGGTTATCGGCTTTATCGACCTGGGCCTCGTCGGTCGGCTCACCCCGCGCCTGCGCGACCTGGTCGTCGACTTGATGGTCGCCTCGGTGCGGCGGGACTATCGCGCCATGGCGGACGCGCTGTACGCTATCGGGCGGCCCACCAAAAAGGTTGACCGTCATGCCTTTGAAGCCGAAGTTGCGGCGCTCTCGGACAAGTATCTCGGCAAGCAGCTCGCCGATATGGAACTGAGCGCCATGATTCGGGACCTCGTACAAGGCGCAACGAAGTACGGGCTTGAGATCCCCCCCGACTTTTTGATGATGGGTAAGACCTTGATGACCGTCGAAGGCGTAGGCAAAGAGATATACCCAGAACTCGATGCCTTCGAAGAGGTCAAACCCTTCTTTCTTCGAATGCTCAAAGAGCGGTACTCGCCCGAGCGAATTACCCAAGACCTCATGCGCAACCTGGTGCGCTTTCAGGGTGCGGCCAACGAAATGCCGTATCAGGTCCAAGAAATTCTCGACGACCTGCGCCAAGGTCGGCTCAAACTCCAGATTCAAGAGAGCTCGATCGAAGTGGGCGCCGAGCGCATTGGGCGCCGGCTCTTCAGCGGGTTCGTCATCGCCGCGTGCCTGATTTCGGGCGCTCTACTCGTCAGTAACCAAAAGGATCTTCTCGGAGGCATCGCCTTTGGCCTGGGCGGGCTTTGGCTTCTAGCCCACACCTTCGCGGTCTTCGCCCTCGCCCGTCGGCGCAAGACCCCCCGCTTCTAACCAAGGTGTTCCATCACGGCGTCATGCGGCCGAGGACAATACTGGGGCTCATCGTAGTTGTTCCCGCACTCGTGAGAACAAGGCCAAGCCTTAGCAGAAGGTCAATCGACACGACATGTAACCTACACAAGCTCCGCAATCCTGAGGGCAGCTCAAACAGCTTTCGATGTATGGGCTCCCGAGGCATGGAATTAGATCAAGCACTCCCGCGCAGTAGCCGTCACCGCACACGCTGTACTCTCTGGGGGACAAAAAAACCTGGGTGCAGCGATTCGTCGGGCAATCTGAGGCGCACGGTGTGACCGCCTCTTGCTCAGCAACGCTGCAATGGCCGTCGCCACACTCGTCGCCACAATCCGCCTCGCAGTTCTCAGGGCTTTCATCGGTGCCGCAGCTTCCCGTTCCACAGTCGAGCGCACAATCCTGGGGACACGTTGAATCGTTCTCAAAAACTTCGCACACCGCATTGCCGCACCGAGGCTGCCCAGGCAGACAATCTCCTGGGCACTCGCTGAGTTCGTTTGGACAACACGTGCCGTCCCCACATCGACAACTTTCGGGCGGCTCACAGGTGGCTGTCACACGCTCGAAATCGTATCGATTTCCACGTCGCATCCAGGTGAGGTCGCATATGCTGCCGGCCTCGCACGTGAGCTCACAAGTTGACTCAGGAGCGCAACCGGACTTACAACAGGAAAGCAGGTCGCTGGGTTTCCACCCAAAGATCGACTCGGCGATAGCATTCGCTGTGCATATGCCGACCGCTGCGAAAGTAGTGAGCTTGTTATCGCAGCCCATCGCGCCACCGACCGTCCCGCAGACGGCCCCAGCAGGATTCTGCGGTCTTCGAAAGTCGAGACATTGCTGCCCCGGCGCACAATCGCACGCCGAACCAAAACACTCCACTCCGCCACAGCTATCGTCAGCACGGGCGTCGACCGTATCGTATGCAAGAAAAGCCCCGGACCTATCTGGGTCCTGTAGCCACGGCAGCATCGCACCAAAGCAAGCCGGGTCACCTTTGCAGTAGGTGGGCGTACGCTCGTCTACGGGAACCGCGTTGCCGACGCGACAGCTCGCGCCAGCTCCAGTCGTCGCAGGTCCCGGCAAGTAGGGGTCCTCCGTGTCTCGCACGCAGCGTTTCGGAGTACTGGGATCGGAATCCTCATCGATGCAGCAATGCGCCGGACCGCAGTCACACGCATTGTCGCAAACGTAACGAAGGTCTTCGGCGCAAGTAGAACGCCGACCATCGGCTTCCACACACCACTGCCCGGGAGGACAACCGGATTTCCCGCAATGGTAGACCGGAAGCGGCTCGAGCCGACACGTACCACGATGGCAGAACCACTCTTGTGGGCAGTCGTGGTGGTCAGCACAAGCTCGGGCGCCCGCGTCACCTTCAACCAAACCGCCATCGGCGAGCGCGTCGCTACCCGCATCAGACGTCGGGTCTGCGGCGTCCGCTAGGATTTGGCCATCTTGAGCATCCTGGCCGGAATCGCGTGACTGCTTGTCATTGGTCCCACAAGCGGTGACGCTCAATGCGAAAGCTACCGCAAACGCGAGCGAAGAAAGCCTCTTCTCTTTCGATGAGCGGAGCACCACACCATCATGACAAAGTATAGGCGCAACGGGTACTCTTCGCTGTCACGGCGTCATGCGGCCGAGCGCGCTACCCAACAAAGCAGCCACAACGCAGCCGAGGACGGTTACTGCGAGATAGAGCAGGCTGCGGGAGAGGCCGGCGCTTTCAGCGAGGCGGAGCATCTCGTAGTTGAACGTCGAGTAGGTCGTAAAGCCGCCACAAAAGCCCACGCCCAAAACAACCCGCAAACGCCCGGCGGCTGTCGGGTCAACGCGGTCGCTGTGCACGTAGAGCCATGCGATGAGAAACGACCCCAACAGGTTCGCGGCCAGCGTGCCCCACGGCAGTGCGCTCATGGGCAGCACGCGCGTCAGCCCGTAGCGGGCCACGCTCCCGAGTCCACCTGCCACTGCCACCCAAACGAAGATCATCGTGCTCCGCGCATGGTGCCTTTAGTGCAGTGACGCCGTAAAGGGCGTCTTGGCGATCACCTCGCGCTCAAGGTCGAGGATCTCATCGAGACGCTCGCGTACGCGCGCTTCAGGATAATAGTTGCGTGCGAGCCGAAGGAATAGTCCGTGGTGCCGCGCCTCGGCACGCGTCACCTCATGGTAGTAGCAACGAAGCTCCGGGTCCTTAAGGTGCTCGGCCAAAAGCCCGAATCGCTCGCAGCCGCGCGCTTCGACCACACCCGCGACCAGCAACCTGTCGAGCAGGTACTCGGGCGAAGCTTTTCGCACACACTCGAGCAAGCCGCGCACGTACCCGTCCTTGCGGTCTGGCCCCAGCTGCAGCCCCCGCACCTCCATCAAGGCGTAGACTTCCGAAAAATGCTCCAGTTCTTCGCGTGCCAAGTCGATCATGGCGCGCACCAACTCAAGCTTGTCCGGGTAGTGCGCCACGAAGCTCATCGCCATGGCCGAGGCTTTTCGTTCGCACAGCGCATGATCGAGCAAAAAGGCGTCGAAGTCTGCAAACACGGGCTCGAGCCAGGTGAGCGGCGTATGAGTCCGAAGGCGAAGCATCACTCAACCCTTGGGCTTCGCACGTTCATCACGGAATCCTTGGTTCTTCACGGCTGCGCGTCGAAACCAACGATGTGCTCCTAGCACATCGGCTTCCTTGGGCTTCGCACGTTCATCACGGAATCCTTGGTTCTTCACGGCTGCGCGTACAGTTTTCACTGCTTGCTAGTCCGGTTGTCAAGTGGATATCCTCCTCGCCGATGGCCACTAAGTCTGAACAGAGCTACATGAAGTCGATCTTCCACGGCGTGATCTCCGAGCAGATGATCTTCCCCTACCCGGAAGTCTCTAGCGAAGAGCGCGAAAACATCAACATGATGATCGACGCCGTTCGTCAGTTCGCGCACTCGCAGGTGGACTCCGCGAAAATCGACAACGAACACGAGATCCCGCAGTCGGTCATCGACGGCGCCAAAGAGCTCGGGCTCTTTGGGCTGAGCATTCCCGAAGAGTACGGCGGCATCGGCCTGTCGGCCACGGGCTACGCACGCGTTATGCAAGAAGTCGCCGCACTCGACGCCTCGCTGGCAGTCACGGTCGGTGCGCACCAATCCATCGGCTGCAAAGCCATCATGCTCTTCGGTACCGAGGCACAGAAGAAGAAGTACTTGCCACGTCTCGCCACGGGAGAGTGGATCGCTGGATTTGCCCTCACCGAGCCTGGTGCGGGCAGCGATGCGGCGGGCATCACGACGCGCGCAGAGCTCGACGCGAGCGGCGACTACTACATGCTCAACGGCAACAAGATTTGGATCACCAACGGGGGCTTCGCGAACGTCTTCACCGTGTTTGCGCGCACATCCGAGATCGGTGAGAAGCCGCGCATCACTGCGCTCATCGTCGAGCGTGACCATGGCGTCAAAAATGGCCCCAACGAGCATAAGATGGGCATCCGTGGCTCGTCGACAACCGCGCTCTACTTCGAAGACGTCAAGGTCCCTGCCGGCAACGTCATCGGTGAGGTGGGCCGCGGTTTCAAAGTGGCCATGCACGTTCTCAACAGCGGCCGCATGAGCCTGGCCTCCGGCGCGGTCGGCGGCTGCAAAAAGATGATCGAGATGTCGGTGGAACGCGCGACGCAGCGCAAGGCATTCGGTCGAAACATCGGCTCCTTCGGCATGATCAAAGACAAGATCGCCCGCATGTCCTGCGAGACCTACGCGCTTGAGTCCATGACCTATCTGACCACCGGTTTTGTCGACTCAGGTGTGCCCGACTATTCGCTCGAAAGCGCCATTTGTAAGGTTTTCGGCTCGGAGACGTACTGGACAGTCGTCAACGAGGCGCTGCAAATCGCCGCCGGCATCGGCTACATGTCCGAGTACCCGTATGAGCGGCACCTGCGCGATGCGCGCATCAACCTCATCTTCGAGGGTACCAACGAAATCTTGCGCGCTTTCATCGCCCTGGCTGGCCTTGAAAGCCCTGCCAAACAGTTCCAAGAAGTCTTCTCGAGTCTACGTGAACCCATCAAAGGTTTTGGAGTTCTGAGTGACTTCGTACTTCGGCAAGCGCGCTCACGCCTGATTCGCGAACAGATGGATCGCGTGCATCCTGAACTTCGCAAAGAGGCGGTCGTCCTTGAAGAATCGGTTGCCGTACTTTCGCGCGTCACACTCACCGTTCTGCGCAAGCACGGCAAGGACACCTTCGAGATGCAGTTCGTGCAAAAACGCATCGCCGAAGTTGCGATCGACCTCTACGCGCTCTCGGCGGTCCTTTCTCGTACGACGCTCGCCCTTGAGCAGAAAGGTACAGCGGGTGCGGAGACCGAGCTCAACCTCGCCCGCGGTTTCTGCGTCCTGGCCGAAAAACGCCTGCAAGAGCGTCTTGCACATATGGAGAGCGAAACCGACGAGCTCCTCAAGCTCATCGCCGATGGCACCTATTCGTCCGAAGGCTACAAGCTCGACGTAATTTGATCCCTACCCGAGTGTCGTCTGAGGTGCGAGCCAGTCGAGGCAGCGTGAGAACCGCAGCGCAGTGTACATTGCGGTACTCGAGCAGCGGAAGCGGAGCGCAACGAAGAGTGGCGACGCAGATCGGGCGGCAATCAGCCGCGTTCGACGTCGAGGCCGTCGGCTTCCCAGTGCAGAAAGCCGCCCTCAAGGTATGCGACCTGGACTCCCATTTGCTGCGCAGCTTCTGCTGCTTCTTTGGCCTCGTCCGTCGTGCGCCCGTAGAGCACGCGCACGCGTCCGTCAGTCGGCGCCAGCTTCTGAGTCTCGGATGAAAGCTTATCGACTGGCACATTCTGAGCCGTCGGGATGCGGTAACGCGAAAACGAGTTTTCGTCGCGAATATCCACAGGCAGGGCCCGCCGCTGCGCGATAAGTTGAGCAAGCTCTTCTGGCTTCACCGAGTTCCCACTGCGTGGCAAAAACGGTTCGACGAGCTTCATGAGCCCGTTCTTGTCGAGCAAGCCCATGTGTTGCTGAACGGGTCGTCCCTCGTGGACGACGACGAGCATGGGAATGCTCTGAACGCGGAAAGCTTGGGCCACCATCGGGCTCTTATCGACATCGATCTTGACGACCTTCAACTTGCCATCAAGTTCTCGCGCCAGCTCCTCGACGAGCGGTGAGAGCTGCTTACAGGGCCCGCACCAATCGGCGTACAAATCGATGAGCACGGGCAGTTCACTCGCGAGAACCTCTTGTTCGAAAGTCGAATCGTTGACGTCAAACACACTCATTGCGCTCACGATGTAATCATCCGCGCCCGTTGCCACAAGGGCTTTTGCCGGATTAAGAACACCTGTTCTTGAGCGCGGACAGCCCCTTCGGCGAGATCTTGCAAATACCCCAGATCGCTAGATTATTGAGCGGGGAGTGCGGTCCCCACCCCCCAGAACAGTGGAAGCGGCGTTGGCCGGACGCTCGTTGCACAACCTGTCCCAACCCCGATCCATCGCCGCAATCCGAGAACTTTAGCAATGATGTCCAGGCGCCTTTGTGAGTTGTGAGCACGATCGTTCACACCCGAAATCATGGCATGTCGATTGCTTTGTACCGCAGCATGACGGTGTTTGCGTGTGTGTCAGCGAGAGGACGACTGCGATGAGAAGACCTTCCTCGAAGAATCCCCAACGAGGCCTCGCCAAGCTCGAGCAGCTTCTAGTGATCGTGCTGGTGTGCCTCTCAGGCCTCTGGTCGTTTGCGGACATCGGAGCGGGGCTTTCGAACGCGATTCAGGGAACGGCTCAGTCCAGTGTCGTGACCTCAGCGCTGGAGCGTCCGACCTCTTATCTTCGAACCCCCGCGCTTCGCAGCACCAGCTCCGCAGCGACAGGCGCACTCGCCCGCCTCGCAAAGCTCGAAACACTCAGCGATATCGCGCGCGCTTCTCTCGGACGTACGGCCCGCCGCATCAGCGAGCAAATTCCCCTCGAGAAGGTCCGCGCTGCTTCGAACCTTATCGATGACTCGAAGGTACATCACCGAAAGCTCCGATCGATCGAAGATCTCGCCGTCATCGATCTCGAGTTTCTTCGTGTTAAGCAGGGTCTAGAAGGCCAATACCCCGATTGGTGGGTGTTCGAGATCGGCCTTGCAACAATGGAAAACGGCCGTGAGGTGACCCGCTCTATCGAACTCGACGTACCGCTCAACGAATACGATCAGTCCCGCAACTTTCGCTCCCGCGGCAAGCGCAACCCCATCGACTACGAAGAAGCCATCGTCTCCGTTGCCCGTGAAGTCGTCGGTCGCGAGTTGGCTTTTTACAACAATGTAGACGGTCCCCGCCTCCTTGGTGCAATCGACGAAAAGGTTCCACAGATCGACGGCATCACCCGAATCAGCGATAAACGCATCAAGTCGCTTCACAAGGTCGACCAACTCGCGAAGAAGGACCCCGTGACATACGGGGAAGCGCTCGAGAAACTTGAAGGGCTTCTAAGAGCGCATCGCGCGCTCGACGACAGTGACAGCAAGGCGGCTCGCATCAAGTTCAACCGGCAGATGGGCGCTTTCAAGCGATACTCCAAGAAGAACTTCGGGCAGACCATCAACCCCGATGACCTCGCCTTGGCCGAACTGCGTCGGCGACTTCGCCATGAGGAACAAATCGACCTTCTCGTCGCCGTCCGTATGCACGAGTATGATGGGCGTGCGAACAACCTAACCGCTGTCTCGCAACGCAAACTTCCGCGTGACCAATGGCTCACAGAACATGTCGACGGCGAAGAACTGGCCGAAAGCGCAGCACACCAAGCTGACGTCGATGCCCTCGCCACCTACCGCATCGCCCGCACCGAGAACATCAAGTCGGCGCTTGAAACCGATCTAACAACCTATCTACGGGAGCAACTAGCATTCCGTGCACTCGATCAAGAGATGTATAACGTCGTCGGCGCCGGGATCGAAGACGACCCACTGCTTGCAAAATCTTTTTCTGAGCTTTCCGTTCTTCACATCGAAGCCGCTGGAACAGAAGCGCGAGCTGCTGCTCGCAACGGCCGCATGATCGGGCTGGGCATCGCGGCAAAACTCGACGAGTCCGACTTGGTTCAGGCTTTTCACATCTCCGATACCACGCGTCCCATACCTGAGGTCGGTCAAGAACTCCGCATTCGACCGGTTCGTTACAAGGTTCCCTTCGACACCTCCACAGATTTCGTGGAGATTGAGGTAACAAGGGCGTCACAGGCCGCGCACCGCATCAGCAATCGCGCCGTACACGGTTCGAAGGCCGAGGACATCGCTCCCAAACCGACCTTCCCAGAACTTGAGAAAGGTTCGCTCCGCAGAACGTTGAACGCACACGACGTCGTCGCCTCCTGGGGCAAAGACGTAGAAGAGGGTTTGTTTGGCGCGGAATACTACTCGCGCATCGCCGAGAAGGGCTCCACCGCACTGCCCACAATCTTACGTCGCGAATTCATCGACCCGGAGAAGATCTTCGTCAATCTGCTTAATTCTCGAGCAAGAAAGCAACTCAACGAGGCCTACAAAATCAACGTTGACAGTGGCGACCGCGTACCCCTGGGGATCGCATACAAGCTTCTCTTCAATACCCATGTGACGAAACCGGAAGGCAACCTAAATCGTAATGCCGCGATGGTCCGCAGGGTCATGCTCGAGCTACAGCGCCGAGAGCTGTTGCCAGAGACGCTGGGAGAGGTCCTCGAACTACAACGCGGCGAAACTCGCCCGAAGAGGGTCTTTGATTGGGAATACGACGAGCTTACGACGCGCACCGTGGGGGGAAAGTAAATGGAACGCAAAGAACACGGTATGACGCAGATTCAGAATCTCGTTCTTCTATGCACGGTCTCGGCACTCGCGCTGGGAGGATTCGGCCAGCTCGGCTCGAACCTACGCGAAAACATCGTCGGACGTAGCAGCGCAACGCTGGTCGGCCGCGATCTGGTCGAGCCCACAGGTCTTGGCTCAAGCCACACCGACCTTCCGGCACCCACCGAGGAGCACCGGACTCTCCGCCTCAGGAGTCGCAGCGAAGCGGCCGTCGTCGGCCTTTCTCGATTCTCCGGCAAGGTCGCCAAGGCCTTCGAGCGAATGGCGGACCCGGCGCGCAAAGCCCTCAGAGACACAGGGCGTATTCCCCGCAGGTGGTGGATGGAACACCGGGGACTTGGCAATCGCTTGATCGATATCCACCCCGACATCGCCAAGAAGATTCGTAAGATTCCGGGCGAGCTACTCAATAACACGCATGGCTGGCAGTCTGGAGACGACGGGGCTGCGCAGCTTCTGTTTGTACAGGTCGGACGCTCCTTTGGCGATGGCGATGACCTCGACGTCTCTCGCATAAGCGTCGTCGACGGTATTAAGCCAGGCACTGAAGAAGTCGTGTGGCACGTTGAAACGCGACCCGGATTTGAACTCGGTTATTGGGACCAGAAAATGCGCAAGAGCAGTACCGAAGGGGCGCAAGGGCTACCCTTCGACCGCGTGATTCGTCGCTTCGCGGATGCGGTTGCTTCCGATGACGAGGCTCGGATGCAGGCCGCGTTCAAGAAGCTGGCAAAAGATCGAGACGTCCCCAGACGACTTCGCGAATCTCTCGATACCTATCTCAAGCCCGCCGAGACTGCGATCGAGGATGCCTTCAAAGCCGCCGATGCTGGAGACGATATCGGTTTCAAAGCAGCGATCAAGGTTCTCAAAGGCGAACTCGACGACCTAACAAGCCGCGGCTGGCTCTTCCGAGAAGACCTCTACAGCGATGACTTCCCAAACTTCAACTTGCGAGGCAACGTACTCTCCGAGGAGCGCCTGGCAGAAACGGCTGCTCACCTCAAGTTCCACCGCTCCCTGCTCAACGAGCTGCGCGAGTCAGCGAGCAAGGAGCTCGTCGAGATTCGTCGCGCCATGCGCGACTATTCAAGCCCCGGCAAAGGTAACCAGCGTTACCGAAATCGCCTTGAAGCCGTTCGCGAGCTGGTTCTTGACGGGGAACTCGAAGCACCTGGGCGGCTTGCCGACCAGCTTTTGCTCGATGAACTCAACAAGACCTTCACGCGTCGTCGCCTAGTATTTTACAACGGCGGCCGCGACGGGACATTTCTACGCAAAGTTATGCGTGAGCGGCTCATCCGTGATGGCGAGGGCCTGCGCCCCGATTCTCCGGCGCGTCTCACCTACAAAGAGACTGAAAACGGCCGTATCCAAGTCACCGGAGGCGAGCGAAGCGTCTATCGACTCTATCGACGGCTGGGAGAGGCGCATTTCAGCATCAAAGACTTCGGTCAGATGTATCTCTATGATCCCATCCACGATGACCTGCCGAGCATGATGCAAAAACTGGGACTCGAGCCCGATTCCAGCGTATCGAACTACAGCGCCGAGTCCTTGCAGCGCGTGATGATCGCGGCAGGCAAGCAGGGGTATCTACCCGACGACTACGGGGCAATCCTTGCCGAGCAACTCTTCTACCGCTCGGTCTCTCGACAGATTGCGGCGGAGATTCTGCCCACCATCTACTCCGCGGAGGATATCAAACGCATCGAGGCCAGCGATCCCGAGTTCAGCAAGCTTCTCGACACACCGATGCGCGAGATTACGCTGGGCGCGCTCGACTTTGAAACGACCGACCGATACGCGCCCCAAGCGGTTCAGATGGCGCTGGTGCGAACCCTCAATGGTGAGCCGGTCGGCGAGGAAATGGACCTCTTGGTCAAACCGGTTCGCTACGCCGACCCCGACGAACTCGGCCACTACGAGGTAATTAGCATCGAGGAAGGCGCAGCTGAGATACACGGCATCACCGACGAGCTCGTGGAAGACGCCCCGACCTTCCTTGAAGTCTATGACATGCCGCTCGATGAGCTTGGCGGTCGATCTCCGCGCGACATCATGGAGTTAGTGGAGATCGCCCATGCTTACAATAAGACCTTCGAAGGTCGCACGCTCAACGGCGATTTCGGACCAAGGTGGATCAAAGCCGAACGGGCAAACAAACGAGTCATCCCCGAAGGAGAGCTCACGCCCGCGCAAAAAATGATGAGCCCAGCATGGCGCCGTTCTGTGATCGACCCCATGCGCCTTTATTACGTCGTATCGTATGGCGGAAGTGGCCGCCTAGATATCAAGCGTGCCAAGGGCGTACACACGCTTGGCGCTGCCTATGAATCGTTCTTCGGAAGGAAGCTCGAAGGCGCACACGACGCGCTCGTCGATGTCAAAGCCGCCGATCAAGTGCTTTGGGCAATGATCAACGAGGGGCTGTTCGGTGAGAACCCAACCTTGCGAGACGTTATCGAGATTCAAAACGGCCTCCGCGCTCCGGAGAAGCTTTGGAAGGCGCCGCCCGCCCGCGGCCGCAGAGGCTATACGCGCGGCAGAACCGGCAAGGCAGTCAGCGTTCACGACGGCGTCCTCGAGGTCCGAGGCGCGGGCGGAAAAACACCTAAGGCCTGGACAGCAGGCGATAAATAAACTTCAGCAACGAACGTTGTTTCGGGCATAGCCACTAGGAAGACAGCATGAAAATCGGATACGCACTACTCTCACTTCTCGCCGTAACCGCCATGAGCGCCTTTGTCGCACTCGGCAACGCATCGTCCACCACCCTCGTGGGTCAAGCTTCCGCGAGTGCTTCACTTACGCAGACGCCGACACTCACCAGCGATTCCGCTGCATTTGTTTCGCGTGCCATCTCGGCGGCTCGAAAGCTGAGCGACGCCGCGCAATCGACGGCGCGCGCAGCG
Source organism: uncultured Polyangiales bacterium (assembly GCA_964487255.1). Taxonomy (GTDB): domain Bacteria; phylum Myxococcota_A; class Polyangia; order Polyangiales; family CAZAQV01; genus CAZAQV01. The sequence goes on from CAZAQV010000006.1 coordinate 240,855, forward strand.
CTTGAGTCGATCAACGCACGAGTCGCGCATAAGCTCAACGTCGCACCTGAGCTACCGTCCGCACAGGCTGCGAAGGCAGCTGACGAGTACGGCGTTTCAACGTTTGCGGCGCAAGCAATCCTGGGCAATGCGCACGTTCGTCAAGCCATCGCGGGGTCGCCGATTCACGGCGGAGCCGTCGAGTTTGAAAGCCCCTTCGGGACAAGTCACCAAATCTACCGCTCGCTCGAGCCCATAAGCGCTGAGAAGAAGGCACGCATTCTTGTCGATGTCGACAACGTTGTCGGTGCGTACTGGGAGCAGTTTCGCAAAATGATCGCCGAGTTCCTCGACATCGACAAGCGCGACCTTCCCGCCAACCCGAGCAGTTACGATTGGGCCGAAGGCTCGACGCCGATTCGTGACCAGTTTTTCTCAGGCGAGCCACTTTCACCAAACCTTCGTCACTTCCGCGATTGGATGGAGGCCAACGACATGCTTGAAGGGTTTTTGAAGCCCGACGCCGGGTTTTTTGAAGTCTTCAATCCGTTCCACCGCTACTTTGTAGAGCAAGGCCTGTATCGAAAGATGGACGCCTTTCCAGGCGCGCGTGAGGGACTCAAGAGCCTTCGTGAAATCTGGGATATCGGCATCGTGACAAAGCGTTGGGGGCATGACCCGGTTCGCTACGGTTGGACCAGCGCTTCGGTCCCCTCGGACTCGGCACGGTGGATTTCCGAAGCAACCGACAACGCTTTCGATTCACTCACTGTGATGGGTGAAAACAAAGCCGACTTTGCTGGCCACGTCCGCGTCGTCTTTGAGGACAGCGTGGGCAACATTGAGAAAGTCCGTTCGCAGAACGCTCCGGCAGCACTCCGCGAGCGCGCGCTCGCCGCTGGCGTAAGTGCTGACGGGCTCGACAACTACCTTGCACAAAACAATACTGGCGTTCTCGGTGTCGTTTTCCGCTACGGCTACAACGACAACCACCGGCACCTCAAGGCTCCGAACGTTGTCGCGGTCGACAGTTGGGACGAAGCCCACGCTGTTGCGCGCGCCTATCATTATCTTCAGACCAATCCTGAAGCTGCAAAATCGGGCAAACTCCATTGGAGCGAAGTTCCAGGACTCAGCAACGTCGATGGAACACCCATCGCGTCCTTTGGCGGCAAGCTGATCGCCGAGGACGCCCCGCGCGCTCCGAAGGTGCTAAAGCTCAACGGTTGGAAGGACGGAGACCCGCTTCCGTATGGACTGGGCGGGTACGACAGCATCCCGGAGCACTTGAAGCCAAAAAGCTCAGAAAGCATCCCGCCCAGTAACCGACCGAACCCAAGCGGATTCAACTAAAGTTAGTAGTTTGACTTACTCGTCTTGCCTTGGACGATTTCGACACTGGCGCTGGCACCGATGCGCGTAGCACCCGCCTGAACCATACGGTCGACGCCCTCGGCGTCGCGAACGCCACCTGAGGCCTTGACGCCCATTTCGGGACCGACCACGCGACGCATAAGCGCAACGTCGGCCTCGGTCGCGCCACCGCTACCAAACCCCGTCGAGGTCTTCACGAACGCCGCGCCTGCCGCTTTGGACAGCGCGCAGGAAATCACTTTTTCTTCTTCGGTAAGAGACGCGGTCTCAAGAATGACTTTGACGGGCTTGGGCTTCGCGGCTTGCACGACCGCCACGATGTCCTCAAGAACAACCTTGTAGTCACGGCTCTTGAGCGCACCAATGTTGATGACCATGTCGATTTCGTCGGCGCCATCTCGAATCGCTTCGCGCGTCTCGAACGCCTTGGATGAACTCGTTCCAGCGCCCAATGGGAAACCGACCACAGCGATGGTCATCACTGGCGTCCCACGCAAACGCTGCTTGCAATAGCGAACATTCGAAGAGTTCACACAAACGGATGCGAACGAATACGTCCGCGCCTCGTCGCATAACTCGGTGAGTTGCTCTTTTGTGGCGTCGGGCTTGAGGAGTGTATGGTCGATATAGCGAGCCAAATCCGCCCGCACTGCACCAATGCCCGGCGAAGCGCCCACGCGTGCAGCGCCGACCTCACGAATTCGTTCAACATCTTGCGGTCGTCGAACCGCACACAGGCCATCACCCTCACAGTTTTGGGCACTCGCCGTACACGGAGTTGCCCGACGATCCTCGAGGAGCTTGAGCTCTACTCGCCTCGCTACAGCGTCCACAATTCTCTGGGTATCAGAGCGCGTCATGCGCGCACAGTAGCGCGGATCGGCGCCGTCGGAAACCGAAGTTATTTTGTCCTCAACACCTTGAGATCTCCCGGAAAAGCGAAGACAATCGGGGTCGCAATGCGGGTCGTCTGTCAACAATGCGGGGCCGAGTACGACTTCGAAGAGACACTGGTCTCGCCGCGTGGCACCTCGGTGCAGTGTACGGCTTGCGACGACATTTTCGTGGTTTTCGCCGAAGGCCGAACCACCTCGGACATCACCTGGCTGGTTCGCACCGAGGTCGGCGAAGAGATCCGCTTCGAGTCCTTGCGCCCACTGCAGTCAAAACTCCAAGACGGCAGCATTTCGCGACTCGACCGTTTCTCGCAGGATGGGAAGAACTGGCGTCGAATCGCTGACATCACGGAACTCGACGAGTTCATGCGCCTGCACAGCCCGGCCAACCACGAGCGACCGATGCCAACGTCGTCGAAGCCTCCACCAAGCGCAGCGAGCGCGAAGCCGAGTTCGAGCGCCGCGCCCGCCCCCACCGCGGGACGAGCATCGCTGTCCCGTGCCTCGAAGAAAAACACAGTCTATGGCCTGCGTTCGACCAAGTCGCTTGACCCGAGCGAGGGTGGCGGCGAACCGCTGCGCTCGTTGCCCGTGCCAAACCCGAACGCCATCCCTCGTGCCCCCGGCGTACCGCTCGAAGCCTCAAGCTTCGCCAATGAAATCCCCGACCACGCCGCCGAAACCAACCCGCCACCTGCAGGTTCCGCAAGCCAGGCGGCCCCCAGGGTCTCCCGTGTCAGCCGCAACAGAACCCAAACGGAGGGTGGTCTTGCCGGCATTCCCAGCCCTGGGCCAGAGGCCGTTCGCGACAGTGGCGCGCCCATCGCACCGATCCCGTCCATTCCCGTCAAATCCGCGAACGATGACGACCATCCAACCCCGGTTAGCTCTGGGCCACCGACCCGGCGCCACGCCGTCCCCGCTGCGTCGGCGCGCGCTCGAAGTATCCCCCCACGAAACAACCGCAAGCTCTCACCGCACTCGCAGGACACGCGCGCACCCGGTGCGACCGCGGACGCAGCGACTCAACGGGGCCTCGGCGAAGAAGCCTCGGCAGCCCTTGCCGAAGCAGCCCAACGCGCCATTTCGAGCGCGCCTCCGAGCGACGCTCCAACAAGGGTTCAACCGGCTCTACCAACCGCCGAACACATCGAAGAAAAACTTGGCCCCAAGGAACGCAAGCCCGCTTGGGTCTGGGCAATCGCAGTGCTGGTGCTGCTCGCCATCGGTGCCTGGCTTTGGTCGGACACCTCAACCAGCGAAACCGCCAACTATCAACTCGCCGACGAAAGCAGCGCGCTGGCCACCGTCGAAGGTTACGAAAAGGCAATTCGCTACATCAGCAACCTACACGACGAAACCGAGCGACCGGTCATCGCCAATCAAAAACTATCTCGTCTTCACGCGCTTTGGGCCCAGGCCCTGCGTTTCGAGGCCTTCGACCTTCGCTCGCGCATTACAGACGCGGCGCAGGCAGACACAGCTGACGTCGCCGAAGAGAAGTCAAAAGAAGCGACCGCTCACGCATCCGAAGCCCAGCGACTGGCCACGCTCGCAGCCTCGCAGCAGCAAAGCGCAGACGCGGAAACGCTGGTCGCGTTGGCTGACGCACACCGGCTTCAAAAAGCCTTCAAAAATGCAGAACGCGCGCTAACCCAGGCTCGTCGAATCCGGGGCGAACTTTCGTCAGACTTTCTCTACGTGCGGGCGCTTCTCAAAGCCAACAAGGCGGGCGATATCGCCGAGGCCCGGATGGACGCGCAACGTGCGATCGAGACCGACGCTAGCAACATCGCAGCTCGCATCGTGTTGCTTCGTTCCCTACTCGCTCGTGGAGACAGCGCGCTAGCCAGCCAGCAACTGACAGAACTCGAACGCCGTGCTTCGAACAACCCGCGCGTTCAATCCCTGGCCCTCGCGTTGCGAGAAAACACCATTTCAGTGGCCACAGCGAGAGACGCGGGGGTAAGCGATTCGTCCTCAACGACCGCATCGAAAGGGGTAGACGCCTCTTCAGCCGCCCCTAAAAGTGGCCCTCTTCCGGAGGGGCCTGATCTCAACGCGGGGTACCAAGCGCTCGAAGACCGACAATACGCGAGCGCTGAAAAGATCTTCAGCAAAGAACGCGAACGCCACCCCAACCACCCTGCCCCCTTGATCGCGCTCGCCGAGTTGGCCCTCACCCGAGACAGGTTGTGGGATGCTGGTTCGTACTTGCGACGCGCCGAACAAGTGCTCGAGTTCCATCCTCAGTCTCTCTCGACTTTTGAAAAAGCGCAGCAAGCGCTCGATGGCGCCCGACAGCAGCAGCAGAAGAGCGCAGCACAAGCGGCTCAGCCCAAAGCCGAGCCAAAACCCAAAGCCGAGCCAAAACCCAAAGCCGAGCCAAAACCCAAAGCCGAGCCAAAAC
>CAZAQV010000007.1:0-46475 GCA_964487255.1 uncultured Polyangiales bacterium
CTCGCCAAATTCGTCCTCGTCCTAAAAAAAGTGAAGATGTGATCAACGATTAGACGTTTTGGTACGTGCGCAGGCAGCGCAGAAATCAACGATGCTTTTCGGCGATGGATCGTTCGGCTAGCTGATGCGAATGGCGGCGGCGACCGCGGCGACGCCTGCGTCTCTGGCAGGTTCGGTGAGCAAAGACGCGATCACCTCCGAACGCGTCTTGGGGTTGTCCCCGATCACGCTACCCACGCGCGCCACGCCGCGGACGGAAAATGCGTCCTCACTACCGGCCAGCACGATGTCTCCGCGGCCAACTTCGCTGTGCGCGATATTCGGACTGCCTTCAAGCAGTCCCTTGTCCGCACCGCGCGGTGAGAGCCGCTGCGGAGCCATGGACCCGGCCACGTAGACCCGAACCGGACCGACCGTAAGCGCGGTGACCTGGTGGTCCGCAATGCCCACGATGAGCAGCGCCGCGTCCACCGACCACTGATCGATGGCCCCCGAACTCTCGCGACCGAGTGCAACGCGCGCGTCGCGATACGCCGTCTCAAAGCGCGTCCGCGCGTCGTCGGAGAGGTTCTTCTTCAGGCTCTCGACAACCGTGTCCCGCACAACGGATACGCTCGCTCCCCAAAGACGCGGACTGCCCATCCCGTTCGCAATGACGAGCACGTCTTGATCAGGCGCGAGCCACGAGGCATCTCTGAGAATAGACGAGCGCCTAACCTTGGCTGGCGTGGAACTGATGTGCCCATCGAGCCGCATATCGCCAGCTTCTCACGCCACCAAGGCGGGAACAACGCCGAGAATTTCACCCACAATTGCTGCAAAGTATTAGTTCATTGACAACTTTGTGAGCTGGTGTAGCTTCACCGCCCATTTTCCGGATTAGCTCAGTTGGTAGAGCAGTCGGCTGTTAACCGACTTGTCGCTGGTTCGAGTCCAGCATCCGGAGCCACCTTCAACCGACAAGACCCCAAAGATGCAGCCTTTCCCAGGCAGGTTGCGTATGCGGAGTTCGCCGCCGACGGCCTTGATGGCACGTGTGGCGATCGATAGGCCCAGTCCAACGCCCGCGGTCTGATGCGTACCTCGGACGAGTGAGGCATAGTGCCTCGGTCGAGCGCCCGCGAAGGCAACTCCGGAAGGGCTGGCCCTAACGGCCATCAGCAACGAGGTGTCATCGGTTCGCGCCTGGCATACGCACGCCGGGATGCCCCTGGTCCACACAACGAGACTCGTGGCACACTGGGTATGGCGTCCTAAACGCCGCGCAATCGTGCGGCTGACATTGCACCTGCCAGCACCTCGCCTGGTAGTCGCGCTCACGCGCGGCCGCGCGCGACCTGGTGACCACATCGTAACCGCAGCGATATTCGCAGCAGCTCGCGCCAATCCGGGGAAACACGCCAAGCGCGCAGTCCGCGTCGGTTGCACATGCGTCGGTAATGAGCTGGTCCTCAAGGGGCGGCGCGGTGTCGGCGGGCAGATCGACGACGGGTGGCGCCTGCTGCGGCGGTGGCGAGCTTGGTCGAGGCACCGGCCCTTGCGAACAACCCAGCAGAAGCCAGAATCCCACAACGGCACGCAGCACGGCGACTCCCATGTTGCGATCCTACCGCAATCCTAGGTGGCTTGTACGCCAGCTGACGCCAATCCTCGGAAGGTTCGCGACCCGCCCCCCTCTCTCAAGCGTGGTGGAGCAGCTGCGTGGTGACTGGACGTTTGCCGCGCAAACGGCCTAGCCAGGCCAAGAGCCGCACCATCACTTTCATGACGGGATGAGACGGCCGCGAGGCGCCGGGGTCGACATAGGCGATGTACATCAGCAACGTCGTCATGTCGGGTTGGGCGATCAGCTGCTCAAAGCGCGCGCCATGGGTGACTCGAGCACGGACCGACTGCGACTTGGACGGGTTCCAAAACGTGTGCGCGTCTTTGGGCGTCAGCGTCAACGCGTCGCCTGCACGCAGAACGTGCTTCTTGCCGTTGACACGAAAGACAACCTCGCCCTCGAGTACCTCGACCAGCTCGTCCCCTTCGTCATGGGTGTGCGTGGGCGGTCCGCCGGTACCAGGCGCGAGCTCAACTTCGAAAATGAACGGCCCGCCGGACTGAGCTGAACGAATACAAGTAACTTTCTCCCCGGGAGCAGGATGAGCGACTTCACCTTCATGCATGGGATTGTCCTTTCTCGAATCTCCGGAGCACGGCCCTTGTGTTCCATTGCACGTGGCGAACGCTCGCCTCGAGGTCGAAACCACAATCATTGAGGTAGAGCCAACCCGCGGCCGAGTAGAGCACCCTCAGGCTGGCTGCAGCCGACTCGCGATCTTTGACCGACGCGTCAGGGTAAGCGGCGTCGATGATGCAGCGAAGCGCGCGCAGATTGGCCGGCCGCGTGACATTGGTAGGTGCCCAGGCGGCCGTCACCAGGGCACGGGTCAGACGCTCGTTGTTGTCAAACGTGGTGAACAGCTGGCTAATATACTCTGGCAGCTGCTCGACGCTTTTGGCCATGGGCGCGCTGGCCCGCTCACGCACGAGCGGAAGCGCGGCAGTCTGCAGCTCGTCGAGTGATGGGTAATAGCGATACAGGGTGCGCTCGGAGATCTGGGCGGCCCGCGCCACCGCCCGCATGGTGGGCTCCTCGCCGGCTTCGATCACCGCCAGCACAGCAGAGAGAATCCGCTCCCGCACCGCTCGGGCCTGGTCCTCACGCAGCGTGGAGGAGCCGACTGTCACACTGTCTGACATTAATACAGACTATATGTCACGCGGAGGTTCGGGCGTCAACCCTTTCTGGCCCCAGTACGCCTCAAGGTTGCTGCGATCAGGGCTTTCCTTTTGTTTCCTGCGCTTTCTGCTGCATCCAACACTCGCCCGAATGCATGCGCTCGCCATGCCAGCGAACGTGCTTGCGCAATGCCTCAAGCTCGGAGGCTTTGGTAGGCCGCAGCTCGAGCCGCGCGCCATTTTCGGTGTCGGTGACGGTCGCGCTCGACGCTGGCATGGGACCTCGCGCTCCCCCCATGCGGCCGCCGCCCGTACCCACACGGCGCCCCTTCGCACCCGCTCCCATATGGTGCCACATCATCCCGCCTTGACCCGAATGCATCTCGTACATCTCGGCCATGTCCCTAACGCGCTGGCGAAGGTCGCCAACGTCACCAGCGTTGGTTGTGAAGCTGAGGGCAACACCATCTTTGGTGTTGGTGGTCGACACATCGTCACCTGGAACGAGCATGGGACAGCGCGCGCGGACCTGCTCAGTCATGCTGCCGCTCTCCACCATGCCGCCTCTGGGCATCGCGCTTGGCGCGCTCGACGGAGCAGACTGCTCGGTCGGCTGCATCTGCTCGGTCGGCTGCATCCGCTCGCTCGGCTGCATCTGCTCGGTCGCGAGATCCTCAACCTCGGGCTTGTCTTGGTCACAGGACCATAACGACGCGCCGAGGGCAACGGCTGCAATGGGTACGAGGGTCAACGAAAGAATTTTCATAGCTTATCTCCTTGTCCGGTACCGAGCGGGGCCCAGCACCGCGCCTATCCAGCAACTGCCATGCCAGGCCGCCCTAGAGTTGACCGCAATCGTGCGGTCAAGCTATTTGCCCGTTGTCATCGATGGTGTCGGTGCAATCTCCTGAGTCTTGGCAGGTCTCGTCGCGCGTAAGATGCGCGGCGGTTACATTTTTTGCGCGCACACCCGCGATGGAGCCCCCGACATCGGCGTTGCGCCTGCAAGAAGCGCCACCCACGGGAGGCGCAGCGTTTCGCACTGGTTTGAACCGAGCACAGCTCGCAGTGTCTCCCCAGGCGGCTAACCGCAGTCGCAATCGCCTGCGCGGGGTTCGCAATCGAGGGCACGCTTTCGTGCGTCGACGAAGACGCGACAGCAACGCTCAAGTTCGTCGCGCAGCTTTTGGCGTCCGCGCTGCACGCGCGACTTCATCCCAGAAAGCGAGAGCCCCATCAGCTCGGCCGCTTCGCTTTGCCTTAGTCCCTCGAGTTCCACGAGCCGTATCGCATCTCGGTAATCCGCCGGAAGTCGCTCGACCAGACTCGCCGTGTAGCTCCCCAATTCGCGCCGCGAAGCCTCGAACGAATCGTCCGCCAATTCGCTTTCGGGCTCGGTACCCTCAAAGTCGGTCGTTAGCTCGCGCGCTCTGTCCTTGGCGCGCATGTGGTCGCTGACGACACGGCGCGCGATTTGGTACACCCAGGGCCCAAAACGCTGCTCGTCTCGTAAACTACCAAGGTTGCTTTGGATTTTGACGAAAATATTTTGCACAACGTCATCAATGTCCTCGGCGGGCACCCGTCTGGCGACGAAGACGCGCAGTTTCGCTACGGCTTCGCGCCAGACTTGTTCATCGACCAGCTCTCGCGCGGTCGCGGTGATCACGAGACTTCCGACTCGCAACAAGACAGCGCGCAGCAGCCTTCGTCGCCAGGCTTAAGCGCCTCGATGATCGCCGACGCGACGTAGTTCTCGACGCCCGAACCGGGAACCCACTCGCGAATGAACTCGCGACTCGCTTCGTTGACTGTGACGCTGACACGCTCAAAGCCTGCCGCTTGTAGTTGCTTCTTGAGCGTCGCAACCGGTGCAGCGCCCGAAATGCAGCCCGTTAACGCAGCGGTGTCTTGGGTCAGTGCAGCTGGCAGCTCGGCGATTGCCACGACGTCGGAGATGGCGAGGCGTCCACCGGGTTTGAGCACCCGAAACGCCTCCTCGAAGACCCGAGCTTTGTTGGGGCTGAGGTTGATGACACAGTTCGACAAAATGGCATCGATCGAGTCGTCTGATACGGGCAAGTTCTCGATTTCCCCCAGGCGAAAGTCGACATTGGTCGCGTCCAGTTTCGCTGCGTTCGCGCGCGCCTTGCTGACCATGTCCGGCGTCATGTCGACCCCGATCACCCTACCCGATGCACCGACTTGTTTGGCAGCCAGAAAACAATCGAAGCCCCCGCCTGCACCAAGGTCGAGCACTGTTTCACCCGCTCGCAGCGCGGCGATCGCCTGAGGATTACCGCAGCCAAGCCCCATGTTGGCGCCTTCGGGCACGGCGGCGAGGTCGTCGTCCGTGTATCCCAGCTTGAGGCTGGCCTGCGCGCCTAGGTCCCAGGCGCCCGCCCCGCAACAGCCGCCAGTCTGGCCGCGCGCGATGCTCCCATATTGTTCCCTGACGCTTACTCGAATCAGGTCTTTCTTTACCTCGGTCATCTCACTCATTTTGAACCTCCGTATTGTTCTAGCCCCTAAGACGCTGAAGTAAGACAAAGGACGCAGATATTTAGACGGACGCAGATATTTAGACGGAGGAAGCGTCTAGCTTCGCGCAAGCCGCGAAGCTTTGCTGCCACGTTTGCGTCGCACTTCCGTCTGATCTTCGCGCTCAGCGAGTTCCGCAGGCACTGCAACAATTCCGTCGCCGGAAACCTTATTCTTACCGGCCGCCTTGGCGGCGAAAAGTTGTTGATCTGCGATCTTGAGCAACTCTTCGAAACCAATCCGGTGCGCATCCGCCAGAGCGACACCGATACTCGCTGTGACGGCTGAAGCGTTTTCCATCCCGGTACGGTCCACGCAGTGGCGGAGCTGCTGACCCAAAGCGCGCAGTCCCTCCGGATCTGCGTTCGGGACGACAACAACGAATTCATCGCCCCCGGTTCGGGCCACGATATCCGTGGAACGTTTCGCGCACAGCCGAATCGCGCGCGCAGCATCCTTTAGACACGCGTCCCCGGCGTCGTGGCCCCTCGTATCATTGACCGACTTGAAACCATCGAGGTCAATCATCAGCAAACCAATACTGTGTCGATAGCGACGCGCATTGTCCCACTCGCGGCGCGCGCGAGCAAAGAGACCACGGCGGTTGAGAAGGCCGGTCAAGTCATCGGTCTGCGCCTGGTGTGTGGCTTGGGCCTCGCGGCCGCTCAAGTGTACGGTCAACGAAAACATGATGAGCGCAGACGCCAAGCCGATGAGCAGCAAGAGCGCCGAGACACCGAGGTCCGCCGACGCAGCATAACCCACCGCCGCAGACACGAGCGCCGTCAGGCAACCGACCGTCCAGACCGTAATGAGTGATGATTGCGTGCTACGAAACATGGAGAACCCCCTCTAAGACGAACATAGGGCTTCCCCGATCTATTCCCCACGGTGAGACAACTCTCAGAGGCTAGGTCGAGTATAAGATTCAGCGTTTTTGCAGCGGCACGACAGCCTTGGAAACCAGCTCGCGAAGGCGCTCAGGATCGGTCGCGCTGGTCTTACACATGAAGCCACTCTTGTGTGCGAAGTGCACGTCTGGCTCTGGCTCAATCAGGTAGAAGTCCAGGCGCGGGTGCTCTTCGTAGCGAGAGAGGCCATACCCTGAGCCGCGTCGATCCGGGTAGACCATGACCGCGATCTCCGACTCGAGCCCTTGGGTGCGAATATAGCTTGCAACGCTTCCGCTCGGTTCGTCGACGGGCGGGTCGGTGCGCGGCAGGTAAAGAACGCTCACCGAGTCACCCGCCGTCGCAACTTCCCAACGTTCGATGTGTTCGCTCACGAAGGCGATGCGGGTTTGGGCTTCGCGCAAGTAGTTCAGCAAGTCTTCACCCACGAAGCCCATGAACGTATGGAGCGGATCGCCCGGCCGAAGTACGCTCGTCCCAGCAAAGCGCCGCAAAAGTGTCATGTCGATCGGTGAGTTCAGCTGCGAAATCGCTCTTCGAGGGACGCTGAGCCACTCGGCGGTCTTGCTCGGACCGCGCGAATCGAACCACTCTGCGGGCTCGAGCCAATCACAGAGCTTTTTGGCATCTTGATATAAGCCTCGCGCTTCGAGCACCAGACTCAGCGCGCAGGTCGGCGGATGTTCGCGTGGATACTGGTGATGGTCATAGTTCTGCAGCGATGCATCGTCGCTCCCCCCAACATCGATCACCGCCGTGCCCGGGTCTTCTAAGTCCTCTTCGGTGGGCTCGCGACGCTCGACGGGGCAACCGTGCTCCGCAATGAGTACACACACGGCCAATAGATCGTCTTTATGCGCGCCACCCGGATGTGTGACGACCTTCGTGATCGGAGTCATGCCCTTGGTTTAGCAGATAAACCGCCTCCGCTCAGTCGTCCTTGGACCGGGCAGCGTCCCGCAAGGTCGCTCGCGTGATCGCACCGGATCCAAACCGACTTCGAAGCGAGTCGACCGCGTCTTGCACAGCGTTGCGCTTCGCCATATTGGGCGCATCTTCCGCTGCAAAGAGTTCTTCTTGCACTCGGACGTCACCAAAGCCGGACACACCGACGCCGACCAAACGAACCCCGCGCTCAAGGCCGTCAAACTTACTCAAGAGCCGACATGCGGTCTCGTAAATCGTGGTCGCATCTCGCACATCTTCTGCCAAGGCGAGTTGTCGCGTCTGCAAGCGAAAGTCGGCGTACTTGAGTTTGACGGTAATTGTTCGACCGGCAAGCTCGGCCGCGCGCAAACGCGATGCAACGCGGTCCGATTGCGCGAGCAGTGCCTTGCGAATGGCCGCATGATCGACCAGGTCTTGCTCGAAGGTTTGCTCCACGCTGATGCTCTTGGCACCGCGTTCGGTGACCACGGGCCGGTCGTCTTGGCCACGACTAAGACCCTTGACCACCCGCCCCCACGAGCCAAGTTCGCGCGTGAGCATGCCCTCGGATGCGCGCTGTAGGTCGGCAAAGGTTGGTAACCCCAGCTCCTCCAAGCGCTTGGCGGCCTTCGGCCCCACACCCCACATGCGCCGAACCGGCAGCGGCGCCAAGAACGCCTCAACCTCATGTTGCTCGACCACCGTGAGCCCGTTGGGTTTATTCACATCGCTCGCGATTTTCGCAACGAACTTATTGGGCGCCACGCCCGCCGACGCCGTTAGTTCGGTGATGGCCTCGATCTCTTCACGGATACGCTCGGCGATGGTCCGCCCATCGCCAAAAAGTTGTCGGCTTGCGGTGACGTCGAGAAAGGCTTCGTCGATCGAGAGCCCCTCGACAAGCGGCGTGTAGCGGCGGAAGATAGCGAACACCTCACGACTCACTTCGGCGTAGCGCTCACGTCGGCCTGGCACGACGACCGCGTCTGGGCACAAACGCAGGGCCTTGACCATGGGCATGGCGGAGTGCACGCCGTAGGGCCTGGCCTCGTACGACGCCGCCGCCACCACGCCACGACGCGAATGGCCACCGACGAGCACGGGTCGTCCGCGCAGCGACGGGTCGTCGCGCTGTTCGACAGAAGCGAAAAACGCGTCCATATCGACGTGGATCACGGTGCGCACAGCCCAGATATATCACGGCCACAATCGCGCTATAGTGGTGTAGTGCGTTTCTTCCACGTCGCCGTTGGCCTCGCCGTACTGGGGCTCGTTGGATGTCACGACGCGGTAAACCTCGGCGCACGCAAAGAAGCGATCGTCGGAGGTGTCTCGTCATCGCGAGCGTCCGTCGTGGCGCTCAAAAACGACTTGGCCTCGGGTTACTGCACAGCGACCATGATTGCGCCACGCGTGGCGGTGACAGCCAAACATTGCGTGCAACGGCCGGGCGCCGGAGGACCCGACGAACCTTCGCATTACGAGGTGCGCGTGGGCAGCGATGCGCAGGCGCCGGACCAAACGTTGCCCGTGCGCGCGCTCTACGCACTGCCTGGCGTATACACCAGCCAAAGCACCGAGCGAGATGGCACACTTTACGGCGTCGACGTGGGACTGGTGGTGCTCGAAGAAGCGTCCGGCTTGCCGACTCAACCGATACGGCTTGAGCCGCTCGTCAACCCGCTCGAGCGTACGTTCATCACTGTCGGCTACGGCCGCACCGAAGATGGCGAGAACGTACGCAAGCGTGAGGTAGAGCTGATGGCGAGCGAGGTGGCGGTCGACCGCATCCTTGCGGGACCGGTCGTGTGCCTCGGCGATTCGGGCGGACCGCTCATTCAAAAAGACGACGCGCTGCTGGTCGCGGTCACCTCGTACGGGATTGGTGCGTGCGGCAGCGGCTCATCGGCGTTCAACACGTTCGCGGGCATGGGCGAGCTCTTCGCGCAAGCGCTCGCACAAACGGGCTCGTGCCTAAGCGACGCGCAATGCCCTAGCGATGAGACCTGCGAGCACGACAAGCCTGCGTCCGCTGTGGGCCAGTGCCAGCCACAGGTCGTCGACGCCGCAATCGACGCCAGCGCCGATACGCAAACCGACGCCGCGCACAGAGACGCGGCAAACGCACCACGCGCCGCATCCTCTGCAACAGGCGGCGCTTGCAATATAGGCTCGGCACCAACCCACACCCTGTGGTGGCTCCTGGCTATTTTTGCGCTGGCACGTAGGTCCCCATCTCTTGTAGCCTCCTTGCAGAGGCTATGATGACCACCACGAAACTCGCACTCTCGTTTGGACTCGTTGGCATGCTCGCACTCGGCTGCGGCAACAAGGCCGAAGAAGAAGCCGCCGCCAAGGCCGCCGCAGAGGCCACCGCCGAAGCCCAGGCCGCCGCCGACAACGCCGCCCAAGAAACCGAGAAGAAAATGGAGCAGCTCAAGAAAATCGCCGAGGAGCAAGCTGCGGCACAGACTGCGGACGAGCATCCGACCATCGAGGGCGAGTGCGGCGGCGAGGTGGAAGGGCAGCAACTGTGCCCAATGGAAAAGTGGATGGAAGAAAACACCAAGGCTGCCGTCGAAGAGCGCGACTTAGAAGCGCTCGCTGCGGCGCTTCACAAGATGGAGTTCATGGCACCCGTCGAAGAGTGGAACGACGGTGAGGACGGCTGGGCAAAAATCGCGCGCCGCGGCGCGGTCGCAGCCGAGAAGGGCAAGTTCAAAGAAGCACGCGCTTCGTGCAAGAGTTGCCACAAGGCGCATAAAGAAGAGTTCCAAGAGAAGTACCGCAAGCGGCTCATGCCGGAGCTGCCCGAGGACGCAGAAAAGGGTCGCTCCGACCTGGAAATCTAGCTGACGCATGACCGAACCCCGCGACGCCCTGCGAATCCCTGCCATCGGGTTGATGGTCAACGCCGGTGGCGTGATCATCGCCAACTTGGTGCTCATCATTGGCACCTCGCTAGGCATGACGCTGGGCGGGATGGGTGTGTTCGGCGACGCTGAGGTCACCGAGAAAATCACCAACGGCGCCATCAACATCGCCAGCTCCATCACCGGGATTCTCGTTTGCACCTATATCGTGTGGAGCGCGCTGCAGATGCTCAAGCTCCAAAATCGCTCGCACGCCATCGCGGGCGCCGTGCTTTCGATGATTCCTTGCTTCACCGTCTGCTGCTGTATTACCAGTGCGCCGTTCGCGATTTGGGCCTTGGTGGTTCTTCGCCGACCTGAAGTCGAGTCGGCGTTTCAATAACATCGTGGAAACCGCACCACCGCTACCGCGTTCCGAGAAGATCTACTTCGGTCTCGCAGCCACCTTCGTGACGCTTCTTGTGCTTACGAACGTGGTGGGGCTCAAGCTCTTTCGCGCGCCGTTTTTCCCTGAAGTCGCGCTGCCTGCAAGCATCGTGGCCTACCCGATTACCTTCTTGGTCACCGACGTGGTCTCGGAGTTCTACGGACAAAAGCGCGCCGATTTTTTGGTTCTGCTTGGTTTTGGCATGAGCATGCTTGCGTTGGTCGTGCTCCAAGTCGCAACCGCAACCATGCCCCACCCGGCGTGGGCCGCCGGGGACCTCCCCTTTTATGCCGACGAAGCAGGTTACCAAAAAGCATTCGAGTCGGTTTTTTCGATCAACAGCACACTCCTTTTTGCGTCGATGAGTGCCTACCTCTCGGCGCAA
Organism: uncultured Polyangiales bacterium; assembly: GCA_964487255.1. Lineage (GTDB taxonomy): Bacteria > Myxococcota_A > Polyangia > Polyangiales > CAZAQV01 > CAZAQV01. The sequence goes on from CAZAQV010000007.1 coordinate 10,792, forward strand.
CTCATCGACAACCGACTTTTTCACTTCTGGAAGCGCTTCACCAAGGGCAAACACCTTTGGCTTCGCAACAACGGTTCGACGATGATATCGCAGCTGGTCGACACCCTCGTCGTGGGCTGCATCCTCTACTATTGGGGCTTCGGCATGACGTTTGAAGTCGGCCTGTCGATCATGATTGCGATGTACACAACGAAGCTCACCATCGCGGCGTTCGACACGCCCTTCATCTACATCATCGTGTCTGTGCTCCGTCGTTACATCCGTCATGAAGCGATCGAAGTTCGATGAGTGCGGAGTACCCGATTGCGGTCGTCACAGGCGGCGCCAAGCGCGTCGGTCGGGCGATCTGCCTCGAACTCGCCGCACACGGCTACGAAGTGTGGGTACACTACGGCCGCTCAAAAACCGAAGCGAGCCAGCTGTGCGAACAGATTCGCGCCGCGGGCGGCGAAGCGAAAACCTTTTGCGCCGACCTCAGCCAACGCGACGGGCAAGACGCGCTCGTCAGGGCGCTCTTGTCGGGGCTCGGCCAGCGAAAGCTCGGGCTCCTGGTTCACAATGCATCGGTGTTTGACGAACAAAAGCTCGAGTCGCTGAGCGACGAGGCGCTCGACCAGGCGCTCGCGATTCATGCGGCGGGGCCACTTCGACTGACGCGCGCGCTTGCGCCGCACATGCGACGCGACCGTGAGGGTGCCCTGGTGGTGATGATGCTCGACGCAGCCCTTCTTCGACCGCCCCCTCACCATGCCCATTATTCAGCGAGCAAAGGCGCGCTGGCTGCGCTGGTGCCCGCGCTATGCCGCGATCTAGCTCCCAGCATTCGCGTGGTCGGCATTAGCCCGGGACAGGTTTGCTGGCCCGAGGGCTATGACGACGAGAAGCGCGAGACGCTGCGCGCGCGCATCCCACAGAAGCGCGTCGGGACACCCGAAGAGGTTGCCAAGCTCGTGCGCTTTTTGGCGACAGAAGGGACCTATATCAACGGTGTGCAAATCGCCATCGACGGCGGCGCCTCGACCGTCGGTATCGATCGAGGCTAAAAGGACGCGATGGACCAGGTACGTCTCAAGTCCTTGCGCTTTGACACCATCGTGGGGATCCTCGATTCCGAACGCATCACGCCGCAACCCATCGAACTCGATATTTCCCTGGAGCTCGACCTGCTGCAGTGCGGAAAAACGGGAAATCTGGAACTCGGCGTCGACTACGCGCAGGTCATGGACGAGCTGATGTTTCTGACCAAAGCCGGGCAGTTCGAACTGCTCGAGTCGCTGTGCCTTGCGACTTGCACGCTGCTCCTTCACCCACCGCATCGCCCAGCGACCGAGAAGGTCTCGATCACAGCCACGAAACCGTCCATCCTCGCGCCACACACCAGCCCGTGCATTGCCATGACTGCTACGGCGCAAAGACTGCCAGCACCAGTGCTGACGCCTCGAACCGAGGGGGTCGAGGTCGCACAAATCCTTGAGACGAAATGCGTGCGCGTCGAGAGGTTGCGCTTGCACGCGGACACCCCCTGGTCATCTGAGCGCCCATGCTACTCGTACTGCTTGGGCTCAGCGCTCAGCAATGAAGACCGCACACGCGCCGTACTCCGCCCAATGACGACCATCGCGGCGAGCGACGAGACGACGGATTGGCTCGTCGTGACGCGTCTCGCCGGACGCACTCCACGAACGAGCGCGTAAGAATGCGCACACAGGAGGGTGTGGCGATCGTCAAACTTAATCGACCAGAGAAACGCAACGGGCTTGACCTAGCCATGTTCGAGTCAATCATCGAAGCAGCTTCGAAGTTCAAACGACGCATCGATCCGCGCGGTGCTCCGGTGCGGCGAAGGTAGAGCATTTTGCGCCTGCTCAAGCGCCGACCAGGCTTGGCTGCGAACGTCGCCCACCGCGTACACGTACAAATGGGGGCTCACCCCTGACGTGGGCATCACGCAGACACTGTTTCGCTTGGTACGCGCCGACCAAGAGCGCTCGCGGCCGAATGAACGCCTGCGGTAGGAGACTCGGCGCGGCGCACTTTGTCGAGGTGCTCTTGCTTCTCAATCGATTGCACCAAAATCCTCGCCACGTCCTGAACATGCGGTGGCCGAAGCAAAGCGTCGTGCTCCGCAAAGATGTCCCGCACTTCAAGACACCCCCTCGCAGCATGCTCTCCCCAGCCGTAATCGTACTCTTCGAGTTGACCCGACACCTCCAACGCAGTCTTGATCAGGAGCATGGGTCCATCGTAGCGCCCGGTCCGGTGTTGACGGGCCGCATTGATGTTCCTTGTGTACACTTCGGAGCGGTGCTTAAACGGGCCACGATCGACCTCGAGGGCAAAGACTTTCCGCGGGTCTTTTCGCTGTCGATCGCGAAGTAGACTCTGCGCCTTGCGTTTTAGGTGCCTGATCACCCCCTGCCCCTCGTGCGCGAGAAGACGGGTGTTCCGCAGCATCTCAGTGGCCGGAGACCGATTCGGCCACGCTTCAAGTAGGGCGACCAAGCCAACCCCTCTTCCCTCACGTTGGCGTTGCAGAGCGACCTCAAGTGCCAAATGCGCACCAAAGCACCACCCGGCAAGATGAACGGTGCCCGAACCCACCACCTCCTCGATCTGATCAGCATAACAGCGCGCGAGCTCTTGGATACTCCACTGCTCTGCGCCAAGCTTGTCCACCAAAGTCAGGCCCTGAAGTCCGTAGATCGGCCGATCCGGAGGGAGATGTTGCGCAAGCGGTCCGTAGTGAAGCAAGTCGCCGGGTACCGAATGAAACACAAAAAGAGGCGCCTTGTTCCCCTCTTCACGCAACACCACGACGGTATCGGTCTGGCTCGTTTCCGCGGTCTGCAGCACTGCGAGACGTGCGAGCGAAGCAACCGTTGGGCTGCGCATGATGTCCGTCGGCTGAAGCGATAGACCGCGTCGATGCACGTGCTCGACGAGGCGAATCGCGTCGAGCGAACTACCTCCGATGGAAAAGAAATTGTCGTGGATACCAGGGTTGAAACCGAGCACTTCATTCCAGGAAGCGACCAGCGCCTCCTCGACCGGCGTGCGCGGGGGCTCCTCGCGCAATCCCCCCTGTGCCGTCGAGTTCCAAGCCAGGTCCTCGAACGGAAGCGCCTTTCTATCGACCTTGCCGCTGGGGTTGAGCTTGAATTGCTCAACGCGGTGGATCGCGGCAGGAACCATGTACGTCGGCAAGTTCTCCGTCAACGCTTTGCGGCAAACCTGGCGAAGCTCTTCATCACCAACGGAGGCCGCTTCAGCACGCACAAATGCAACCAAGGTCCGACCGCGCCCGTCGACGTTCGCAACCCCAACAACCGCCTCGGCGACGACATCGACCTGCCGCAAGATGGTTTCAATTTCGCCGAGTTCAATTCGATAGCCGCGTATCTTGACCTGGTTGTCAAAACGCTCGAGCCACTCCAGGCTACCATCAGCAAGCCAGCGGACTTTGTCACCGCTATCATAGAGTCGCCGCCCTTGCCCTGGCTCGAAGGGGTCGTCCATGAATTTTTCTGCGTTAAGCGCGGAGCGCGCAAGGTAGCCCAGGCATACGCCGGGTCCCCCGATCCACAAGCGACCCGGCACGCCGACGGGGACTTGTCTGTGGTTTTCGTCGAGGACGTAGCACCGGTAGTTGGCAATGGGCTTGCCGATGCGAATCGGTAGGCTTGCATCTTCAAACTGATGCATCGTCGTGATCACCGTACATTCGGTCGGACCGTAGCCGTTCCAAAGCTCCCCGACTCTGGGCAAAAGGTCGGCCACAAGTTCAGCCGAAACGGCCTCACCCGCGGTCACCGCGCGTAGGTCTCGTTTCCCTTCCCAACCAGACTCAAGGATGCTTTGCCAAATCGAGGGCGTCAGCAGTGTGCTGCGAATATCAAACTCTTCGAAGTGCTTGATGATCACGGGCGGATTGAGCGCGGCGTTCCGGTCGGCGATCGCACAACTCGCACCGGCGATCAGCGGCACGAACAGGTCTGCGACAGACCCGTCGAACGAGATTGAAAGGACCATCAAAGACGTATCCCCGGGCTCGTAGCGCGTCACGCGTTTTTGGTAAGCCTGGAGATAGTTGCTCAAAGCGGCATGATGGGTTGGCACGCCTTTGGGCTGACCTGTCGAGCCTGAGGTGTGGATGATGTATGCGCACGCATCGGGTGGAATCGACGGGGGCTGCCAGTCCCGCGGCGGCGCAGCGTCGAGTTCTTTGCGGTCCGCCCCGAGGTAGAAAACCGCCTCGCGACCGACCAGTAGAGCGTCGCCGGATCTGAGGAGCCCTACGTGCTCGTCGTGCACGATTGCAGCTTGTACTTTCGCGTCGTCTAACACGCAGCCGATCCGAGCGCTCGGATAGGTCGGGTCGATCGGCACATATGCGCAGCCAGCGCGCATCACGCCAAGCAAGACAGGGAGAAGTTCTTCGGTACGGTTCATGACTACCGCGACACGGTCCCCCGGCGCGGCGCCGCGCGTGTGAAGTGCGTAGCAAACCCTCTCGGAGAAGGTTTGCACCTCCTGGTAGGTCAAGGAACGCTCTTGGTAGCGCGAGCACGGACGCTCCCCATGGAGTTCAACTTGACGGTCAAAAAGCTCGATAACGTTTCCCGTGTCAAATGCGACGTCCGTATCGTTCCAGCGCGCAACGGTAGACGCGTGTTGTTGGGGGCTGGCGAGCGAAAGTGCTTCAAGGGCGGTGTGTGATTCGTCGATGGCATGACGCAAGAGAGCTTCGAACCCACGCATGACGCGAGCCAACGATCCCTCCGAAAACTCGCTTTTCCAGTAGCTGCATTCGACGGCAAGGCCGGATTTCGCTTCGGAGATATCGATGGAAAGCGGAAACTGCGCAAACGGCCTTCGCAACCTGGCCATCTCGTACTCGAGACCTTCAAATGCAACATCACGGGTTCCGGCAGCAAAGCTAATCGTCACTGTCGAAAGAGGCGTTCGGCCGTCTTTTCGCGACAAATCGAGTTCTCGCACAAGGCGACCGAACGGAATTCGCTGGTGCGCCATCGCATCGAAAAACGAAGCGCGAACGGCACTTAGGTGCGTTTCGAAAGTGTGCGTTGGATCTACGACGCAGCGGATGGGCAGCATGTTGACGCAGTGACCGACAAGGTCGCTCTGTCCTGTAGCGCCCTGCCCAGCTGCGGGAACACCAAGGCTAAAATCGCGCTGGTTGCAGACCCGCATCAAGTAGGCCTCGAACGCCGAGAGCAGGGTAACAAAAACACTGGCTCGATGGGCTTTGGAGAACGAGTGCAGGTCGCGCACAAGATTGGCGTCCAAGAGGTGGTCATAACGCCCGGCCTCGAGCAGACTTGAACCGCGGTGAGACTGCGTTCCGTCGCGTGGAAGCTCAAGGAATTCGGGTTGATTAGAATACAAGTCTTTCCAGTACCCGAGAGACTGCTTTCCCTCGTTCGAATCTAAAAAGTTCGCCTCTTGCTGCGCATAGCGCAAGAAGCTATTCGCCGTTGGCCAAGTGTTCGGCCTACTCCGACCCGCCAAGCTCTGGTTGTAGGCTTTCGACAGCTGTTCCAAAACGACCCCGACCGACCAGCCATCAAGGACAATGTGATGGGAGGCGAAAAAGAGTTCATGTAGGTTTTCTTCGAGTTTGACGAGCGTTGCTCGAACGATCGGGCCCCGAACGAGATCAAAGGGGGTCGTGACCATCTGTTCGGCAATGGATTGTCGGCGCGCGTCGCGCCGCTCGGAATCAAGGACTGACAGGTCTTCCCAACGCAGCGGGACAATTTGTCCACGCGTGGCACACATCGTCGAACCGTCACGAGAAAAAGTAACCTGGAGCGCTTCGTTGCGCGACACGACGTGCGCAAAGGCTTCCTCCATCGCTTGCCGTTCCAGCCTGCCTTCGAAATGAAGCTTGAAGGGCTGAATGTACGACAGACTGGCGGGTGTCCCGTCAAACACCATGGTTGCCCAAATCTCTCGCTGTGCCTCTGTCGTTGTAACGAAAGCCTTAACTTCCGGCTCTTGTTGAATGGGGTCGTGTTGTTGCATTGCTGAAGCGCCCTTAGTCGAAGCAAACGCAATGCCATCGACCAAAAACCCGTATTGCCATTGAAACAGCGAGACTTGAGAATATCTACGCGCGTCGATGATCCCCAAACGCGTGCGCTTGCGCGCCTCAATTGAGTCTATTTGTCACACTCTGGCTCCCGGGTTGTCTAGGCGAGGTCACCGGCGCCACGCTTCGTGCACCGATTGTCCGAAGGTTGGACGCCGATGTTCATCCTGCAGCGCAGAAACAGCAATCCATTAGCCACGGAGAACGTCTTCGAGTTGCTCGAAGATGGCGGCGCGCCAGCGTGCGAGCTCACTCTTCCCCGCGATGAGTTCGTCCGTTGCGCGCAGGGCGGCGTCGAGATCGACGCGAAAACAATAGGGATCGCTAGGCGAACGGGTCGCGACAGTTTCAGGCAGCGGAGTAGGTGGGAGCCACCCGATCATTTTGCGCTTGTCTCCATCGTGCAAGGCATCCACGGCGGCGTTACCGAAACGCGATGCGAGTAAACGGTCGAAGGCGGATGGACGCCCCCCTCGCACCACGTGCCCTAGCACAGTAACCCGCGTCTCGATGGCGTGTGCATGCTCGTCTTGCCCCTCTGCAAGATAGCGATCCACCTCCGCCTTCAGCTCATCACTATCGAAGTCGACCCCTTCAGCCTTGAGGCACAATACCTTCTTGTTGTCGCGCGTGGAGCGGACGATTCGTACCGTCTTGGCGACCGTCTGGACCAGCTCATCGCGGGTCTTATTGGCTTCGGGAAAAAGAACCACGTCGGCCCCTGCGGCCACGGCGGCCGTCATCGACAAGTAGCCTGAATCCCTGCCCATCACCTCCACAATAAACGTCCGGTCGTGGGCCGAAGCGGTATCTGCAATTTTGTCGCAGGCGTCGACGATCGTGTTCATCGCCGTGTCCACTCCGATGCACAGTCCAGTCATGGCGATGTCGTTGTCGATCGAGGCAGGAATTCCCACGGCGCGTGTTCGGAACTCACTCGACTCCGCGGGATCCGTGAGCTTGAGCGCGCCCGTGAGCGAACCGTTGCCACCGATCACGATCAGCCCATCGATTCCGCGCGCTGTAAGAATTTCGCGCGCGTGATCGCGCGTCGCCTTGTCATGAAAGGACTTGCAACGAGCCGAACCCAAGATTGTCCCCCCGTCACGCAAAATGGGACGCACCCGCTCTGCAGTAAGAGGAACAAAATGGTCCTCCAGCAGCCCCTGATAACCGTGCGATATGCCAAACACTTCGTAGCCACGCGAGAGCGCCACCAAAGTCGCCGCTCGGATCGCCGCGTTCATCCCTGGCGCGTCCCCACCACTCGTCAAGACCGCAAGCTTGTGCATTCCCCTTGATCGCACACCCCCCTCGCTTCGTCACGCGCCGCGGACACGCGGTAAGAAACGTGTGCGTTTCTCGGGTAGATTCAGCGTAAGGCGCGCGATATAAGCGGCCGTCGTGCGAATTGCGCTCATTACCGAAGACCGCTTCTACACGCGTGAGCGCGCGCTCGCGGCAGACGTACCGGACCGCTACTTCGCCAACATCGAGCGCGAGGACGAGTTGCTCCGCAAAGCGCTGAAGGGGCGCAACATCGAAGCGCAGCGCGTGTCTTGGGAAGACGAGCGCGCGGTCTGGGAAAACTTCGACTGCGCCGTCGTTCGCACCACCTGGAATTACTTCTTTCGCTTCGAGGCATTCCGCGCCTGGCTTTCGCGCACCAAAGGTCGCGTGCGTATCCTCAACCCGCCCGAACTCTTACGCTGGAACTGGGACAAACACTACTTGCAGGCACTTGGTGACGCCGGCGTCCACGTCGTGGGCAGTCGCTTCGTCGCACCCGGCGAAGAGGTCGACTTCGCTGACGAGCTCAGGCGTCGTCCCGCAGGGCAGCTCGTGATCAAACCAGCGGTATCGGGCGGTGCACGGCACACTTTCTTGATGACTGAACAAAACCGCCTCGAAGTCGAACGGGCTCTGCGCGAACCGCGCGCGCAACAAACGTTTCTCATCCAAGACGTGCAGCGCTCGATCCTCACGCGCGGCGAGGTCTCGCTTCTCTACTTCGACGGAACGTTCACGCATGCGGTGCGCAAGATCGCCAAGCCGGGCGACTTTCGCGTGCAAGACGACCACGGAGGAACTTTCGTAGACCACGTACCGACCGAGGCCGAGCGCTCACTCGCGCGTGACGTGTTGTCGGCCCTGCCGACGCCCGCGACCTATGCACGCATCGACATCGCGGACGACAATGCCGGCTGCCCTGCACTCATCGAAGCCGAACTTATCGAGCCCGAGCTGTTCTTGCGCTGCGCCGAACACGCGGCTGACGTTTTCGCCGAGGCGATCGAGACCCGGCTACGCGAAAAGGCGTAGACTCGAACCGTGTTCTCCTGGTTACGCCACCGCAGACGACAACGCATCATCGAAGAGCCGTTTCCGCCTTCGTGGCGAGCCACCATTTTGCACGATGTCGCCTCGCTGCGTTGCCTCAGTAAAGATGAGTGGGCGACCATCGAGCCATTGATCCAAGTCTTCATCGCGGAGAAGACTTTTGAGGGATGCGCTGGGCTCGTCGTCGAGGAACGAATGAAGGTGACCATTGCCGCGCAGGCTTGCTTGCTCATCCTGAGCCTCGATCACGACATGTATCGCGACGTGGAAACCATCTTGATCTACCCCACGACCTTCGTTGCGCCCGCTGGGGCCTACCGCTGGGTTGACCACGAGACTGGCATCGAACGCCACGCACCGCCACGCCTGGGCGAGGCACACGCGCAGGGACCCGTCATCTTGGCTTGGGATGACGTCTTGCGCGGCGCGTTTGGCCCCGGAGACGGCCACAACCTGGTCTTTCATGAATTCGCACACAAGCTCGACCAACTCGACGGACATGGCGACGGGACCCCGCCACTCAACTCGCGCGCCGAGCGGCAAGCCTGGCATAACGCGATGGCGCCCGTCTTTTTGGGCCTTAAAACAAGCGTCAAAGCTGGTCGCCGATCCTGGTTGGACCCCTACGCAACGACCAACGAGGCCGAGTTTTTTGCCGTGGCCACAGAGTCGTTTTTTGAGCGCCCGCGTGCCCTCAAGCGGAACGAAGGCGAGGTCTACGACGTGCTCAAGAAGTTTTACAAACAGGACCCGCTCGCGCGCATTACGCGCCATCAACGTTCACGCGGACGCTAACCCATGCGCGCCATTACATGCGCTCTTTATACCAGGCGATGGTGCGGTCGATGCCCTCTTCGAGGTCGATCTGCGGCGCAAAGCCGAGCAGATTCTCTGCCTTCTGGACATTGGGCACACGAAGCTCGACGTCCGGAAAGTCCCACTTCACGAAATCGATCTTGGACTTGCCGCCGACGTGCTCATTGATGAGCCGGGCGAGTTGGTAGATGGTGACCGTACTGCGCGGATTGCCGATGTTGAACGACTGGCCGATCGCCTCTTCCTTCGTGAACGTCAACATGACGGCGTCGACAATATCGTCGATGTAGCACCAGGAACGTATCTGGTCTCCGTTGTTATGAATGTGGATATCGTCGCCACGAAGCGCGCGCGTCACGAATGCATGGATCGCGCCTTCGCCGACTTGTCCTGGTCCGTAGACATTGAAGGGCCGAATCGACAGCGCGGGCAACTTGTGCTGCTTCCAGTAGTTGTGAGCCAGATGTTCGGTCGCAAGCTTCGAGACCGCGTAGGTCCAGCGCGCCTCACCCACGGCACCGAGGTTGGTCGAGTCGGCCTCTCGCACGCGAAACGCATACGTTCCAAACACCTCACTGGTCGAAAAGTCAATGAATCGCTTGATGTTGCCGGCGTCGACCGACGCGCGCAAGGCGTTCATGGTGCCCTCAAGGGCGATCTCCATCGTAAGCACAGGGTGTTTGAGTACCGTGTCAACACCCGCAATCGACGCCATGTGCACAACCATGTCGATCCCAGCCACCGCTTGATCGACCGATTTGCGGTCCATGACGTCGCCCACAACGAGTTCGACGTTCGGGTTATCGGCCAGGCCACTGTCCTTGAACGAGTTGCGGCGAAGGTTGTCGAGCAGGCGCACACGGTTGTGTTTGGCGAGACGGCGGGTGAGCGCGGTGCCTATAAAGCCGGCTCCACCTGTGATCAGGACGTGGGCGTCTCGAAGTTCCTCTGAGGTCATGCCACAGACCTATCATGGAGCTTTACATCCCCGCAATCACATGAAAAACTTCGTCTTGTTCCGATGTTTTAGGAACGCTGGAGGCACCCTTGGGCATCTTCGACCGCATGGACCGCGTGATCCGTTCAAATATCAACAGCCTGCTCGACAGTAGCGAAGACCCGGCAAAGATGATCGACCAAACGATCATCGACATGCAAAGCGAACTCAAGAAGGCCAAGCGCGAACTGATCGAAACGCTGGGTAGCGCCAAGCGCCTGGTCAAGGAGGCGCGCGAACAAGAAGAAGAAGCCGGCGACTGGGAAAAGAAGGCCGTGTTGGCCCTCGAACAAGGGGACGAGACGCTCGCGCGCGAGGCGCTCAAACGCAAACGCAGCGTCAGCCGCAAGGTCGACGAAACCATCAACCTGGCGCAAGAGAGCGAAGGCCGCGCCGCACAAATGAAAGACATGATCGAGCAAGTCGAGCGCAAGATCGAAGAGCTGCAGGCACGAAAGTCGTCGTTTGCAGGCGATGTGCGCCGCGCTCGCAGCACATCGGGCTCGGATGCGGGGCTTTTTCGCAGTGCCACATTCAGCGAACTCGATCGCATGACCAATCGCCTCGACCAACTCGAAGCCGAGGTCGAGGCGCACGACCTAATCGCCGACGACGTACGCCAGAAGGCCGAGCTCGACGCCAAGTTCCGTAAGCTCGAAAAGGCTTCGGGCGATGTCGAAGTCGAAGACGAGCTCGCCTCGCTCAAGGAAAAGCTGCGCAAGTAGTTTCGGGAGAACGGGACGTGTCGGATTTTATCCTCTGGTACCGGCGACTCCCGGCGATCCACCTCGATGCCCAAGAGGAAACCGCTGGGGCTTGGGCGTCGGGCATCGCGTCCAACCTGACCGACGCAGGCCTCAACGTCGTGGCGCGCATCGGTGGCAGCATCGCAGGGACGTTCCCGCGCGCCAAAGCCACACGCGTACTCCATGCCGCGCTTGAGCAGATCATCGAAGGCGAAAACCTCAGCCCAGCTGTTCGCGCAACCATTGGGGTGACCCGCTGTAGCGGAGAGTCGGGCCTCTTCGACCTTGAGCTCGATACGGCGCAGCTTTTGGCAAACCGCGGTCGCCCCGGCGAAATCGTGCTTTCCGAAGAGGTCACGCACAACCTCACGCACGTGCTGCTCTTCGACCGAACCGTACGCCTGGGCGTGTCGGGCCTGCGCGGCGTGGCGCTCGACCGTGAGTACCCCTGGCGACAAACCGCAGTGCAAAGCGTCGCTACCGTCGTGCTCCCCGACCCTGGGCAACCCGGTTTCGAGCTCTTCGAACCATTTGTGAACAGCGTACAAGACGGCATGGGCAAGTGGCACATCTTGCGGGGCGACGAAGAGTCGGGTTGCGAACTTTGGGTCCAGGCCGCGAAGAAGGTGGTTAAACCAGCATGGGTGCTGCACCTGGCGCCCGTCCCCGGTGCCTGGGAGACACTGGGCTCGCTTCGCCTTTCCATGGCGCAACAGTGGTCGAGTGTCGAAGAGATTCAATCGCGCGTACCCACCAAGTGGCAGACCATCGCTCGCTCACTGATCACCGGTACGCCGGCGCCCAAAGAAGAAGTCGTCGCGTTCTTGACAAACCTGTTCGAAGCCGCACCGGGCTGGGTGTTTATCGATCCCCTGACCGGCGTCGACCCCTGCTCAAGCGAGGTGATTTTTCGCGCGGCAGGCGCATCGAGCCAGACCACGGTCATCGCACGGATTGGCGCCGACGCCAAGCTGCCAGCCTCGGTGCAAAAGGCGGTCGTCAGCGATACGATGACCACTAACCTCAGCCACAGCGCACTAACCCTTCTGGTACGTGCCCTACTCGGAGGCGAGACGAGCGACGAGGTGATCGAAAAAGTCGTGCGTCTCGCTCAGCCCACAGTCCGAGGCGTGCTTGAGACCACGCGTACCGTGATTTCTACCGCCGACATCGTGCCGCGTGGCGATGGCTTTCGTTGGCGCAAGACCCCACGTATCGCGCGACAACCGCTGCCGACGACCTCCATGCTCGACGAACAGTTTGGTGCATTTCGTGGTCAGGTGCGGCGGCTGCTCGAATGCATCGCGATCTGTCCGCACGGTACGCCCAATGACGTGCAGTGGGCCGTGATGCGAAGCGAAGGGATCGAACCCGAGCGATGCATGGAAATCGTCGATGACCTGCGACGTCTGCACGTGCTCGCACACTCGAGCCCCTTGCGCTTCTCGAACCCACTGCCGCGCAAGACGCTCCTTCACAAGATGAGCCAGGCGCGTCGCAGTGCACTGCGCATGAAGGCGGCCGAAGCACTCGAAGCGTACGCTGACGAGCGAGTGAACCACTCGGCCGGTACGCGCGCGTTCTTCTTTCTCGAGTCGGGTGAGGCGGACGAAGCGGCGCTGGCTTTTCTGCAGGCAGCCAAGGCAGCGCTGGACGCGGATTTCACACGCGCAAGTTTGCGGCTCGCGGCTGCGGCTGTGCGCGCGGATGACACTTCCGAAGTGCGGGCCGAGGCTCAAGCGATTGAGAACGCGAATCGGGAGACGGCGAAAACCGTGGTCGATGCCAACACCCTTGGCGCAAAAGAGGCGCACACGCGGGCCACACTCGATCGCTTGTGGGAGGCGATCGAGGCCGGCGACGAAGACGGTGTGGAGACACTTCTCGACGCCATGCAGGCGCGCGGCATAAGCGTCCGTGGTTCAGACCGGGTGCGCTCACTCGCATACCTCAAGCTCGGTCAATGGGACGCCGCGGCGGCCGCCATGCAAGCGGCCGAAGACCGAAACCTCAGTCCGAAAGAGAAGAGTCGTCAACAGCTTGTGCGAGGCATGGTCAAGCTCGCCGCAGGCCGTATCGACGACGCGGTGCTCGAAATTCTGGCTGTGCTTGAGCGCGCACGAACGAATAGTGACGGGCCAGCAGAGGCCGCAGCCTTGATGGCGCTGAGCGCCGCAAAACGCGCCACAAACGATCCCACAGACTGCGACCAGCTCGAAACCCGCGCCCGTGCAATTCTTGCGGTCTAACACGGCGTGTCCAACGCGCGCTCGAAACACTACCGCCTAATTAGGTGAAGCCGGACGAGCCGGCTTCATGTCGAACCATGGAAACGTGAGAGGGAGGAGAGTCGCCCCTACAAACGTAGGTGGGCGCCGATTTTGTCTGCTTTAGGCCTCCCGGTGAAGATCGCCGGGCCCGCACACCACAAACAAGGGGTAGCTCCCGAAGGCAACAGAGTAAGGGACTTCATTCCTGTCATCACGGAATCCATAGTACGACTAAGGTTAAGTATCGGGACTGCGTTGCAGGTTTGCAACCGCAATTTTTTTTCGTGCCAGTTTCTTCAGATCGCCGCAAAGAACCCTACGTCGAACGAGAAACCCAAGGCACATCGGGAACCTGCGCGCGCTGATTCGCCTCGCGTGCCCAAGTGAAACACAAGTCGCTCAGGCGGTTGACATACTGAAGTACTTCGCTACGGACACCATCTTGGCTTGACTCGTGAAGCGCGACCAGTTTCCGCTCGGCGCGACGGGCATCGGTCCGAGTGCGGTGCAAACTCGCAGCCAAGCGACTCCCCCCGGGAAGAATGAACGAGCGCAGCGACGGAAGCTGTGCGTCGGACTCGTCGATCCACAACTCGACGAGCTCAACGTCAGCCTCCGCAATGGCGGCTGTCGCAAGCTTTTCGACCTTGTCGGGCACCGTTGCGACCTCCGCTCCGATGTCAAACAGCGCCGACTGAATGGCTCGAATGCGCGCAACGAACACCTCGTCAACATCATCGGCCGCGGCAAGTCCGAAGCTTGCGTTGAGCGCGTCGAGCTCGCCAACGACTGCGATTTGCAGACTGGCTTTCGAAACACGCCTGCCCCCGAAGAGGCCGGTTTGTCCTTCATCGCCGGTACGCGTGTAGATCTTCATGGCGCCTCGTCGGGAAGGCGAAAGCGCGCGCCTTCGAAATCTTGGTAACCTTGTACGAACTCGGCAGCCCGCACGCGCTTGCGACCAGGAGCCTGAACCTCAAGTAACTCGAGGGCGCCCTGCGCGCAGCCCACCCATAGCCGTCCACCAACGGCCCTGACCTGCCCGGGACGACCACTGATGCCTTCGACCACTTGCGATTCGATGCGAGCTCGATGGACCTTCACACGTATGGGCTCGCTTTGCCCCGGCTGGTCGAGGAACGAAAAAGCGCCCGGGCTGGGGCTCACACCACGAATGCGTCGGTCTGCGACCTCCGCCGGCTCGTCCCAGGCCACGTTTCCCTCGTGCTTTTCGATTTTCGCCGCATGTGTCGCCCCGGCGTCGGGCTGAGGAGTGGGCTCAAGCTTGCCGTTGGCAAAAGGCAAGATCTCTTCTGCGACCAGCGTCGCACCGACGATGGCAAGCCGTTCGCTAAGCGAGCCGGCGGTGTCGTCCGAACGAATCGGCGCCTCGCGTACGGCAAGCACGTCGCCAGTGTCCATGCCTTCGTCCATTTGCATCAAACACACACCAGTGAACTCGTCGCCAGCCATAATTGCCCGTTGAATGGGCGCAGCCCCGCGCCAGCGCGGTAGGAGCGAGGCGTGCACGTTGACGAAACCGAGCCGCGGTGTTTCCAGAAGCGGCAACGGCAAGATGCGACCAAACGCCACCACCAAGGCGAAATCGATTTCGAGCGCTGCGATGCGCTCACGAAACGCGGTAGTTTTGACCTTGGACGGCTGCTCCACCGGTAAGCCCAACTCCTGCGCTGCGCGCTTTACAGGCGTGGGGCGAGTCTTCATGCCGCGCCCCGAGCGTCGGTCGGGCTGGCTGAATACGCACACCAGCTCGCACTGCTGCGCCAGTGCACGAAGCGAATCAACAGCAAACTCAGGTGTCCCGAAGAACGCCGCGCGTGGCTTTCTAGTCACCTGAATCGTTCCTACCCGCGTTCGCGTTTACTAAGCGCCCGGTGGATCATGCGCCGCTTGAGCATACTCAAGTGGTCGATCATCAGCTTACCTTCGAGGTGGTCATTTTCGTGCTGAAGAGCAACCGCCATAAGCCTATCGGCCTCAAGTTCGAACGATTCGCCGTGCCTATCTTGCGCGCGAACCACCACCTTACTGCAGCGCTCAATCGATTCGGTGACTCCGGGAAATGACAGACAGCCCTCCTCCCACTCCTGTTTCCCTTCCTTAGAAACGAACTGGGGGTTGGCGAACACACGAAGATCATTTTCGTCTTCCTCCACCGAAATATCAATAATGAACACGTTCAGAGAAACACCAATCTGAGTGGCCGCTAGCCCTACACCAGGTGCGGCATACATGGTCTCTGCCATGTCTTCGATCAGAGTCTGAAACTCTTCATCGAACTTTGTCACGGGCTTGCCTGGAATACGCAGGCGCTCGTCCGGATAGTGAAGGATGGTTCGAATTGCCATGGCCGCTATAATTTATAGTACTCTCATCTAGGGAAGGCCAACGGACTGTATAGTTTACGGTAGAACAGGAGTCTACGAACGAGACATGATCTCGCCGCGAAGCGCATCGTATGCCGTTTCCAGCGCGCGGAGGATTCGCTGTCGTCGTTCGGCCAAGATGGTCTCGTCCGCGGGTAGCTGGATAGAGACCACGCGAATCCGCTCCTCGTCGAAGGCGCGCCTAAGCTCACGCAAGGTCGCGCCCTCCCCGACCCCAAACCACGCGTCGTGCGGCTGACCGATTCTGGCGTGCAGCTCGTCGAGCAATTCCCGGATGGGCTCACCAACCTCCGCAAACTCAGTGGTGCTCTGCACGGGGTCGACGACGACCGCGCCCGCCGTGACCGCAGCCACCAAAAGGCCCCACAGCCCCGCCTCTTCAGGAACGCCCTGAACCATGTCAGAGATCGTGCGTCCGTCGCTCTGGCGAAAGAGCGCGCGCATTTGCGGCTCGACCGACGCGCGTGAAAGGAACTCGTCGATGGGTGGCATGATCGTGAGCACGCCCTGTGGATCGAGGTAGGGTCGCGCAGAAAGCGCGGTCACTCGGCTTCGTAGACGCTCGGTGACCCAAGCGCCCAATGTACCGTGGCTCTCGATTTCGGCAACCGTGGGCTGCGGCGATTGCACCAAGGTAAGGTCATGCTCAAGCAAGAGCTCACCTGCGAAGCGCTGTCGTTGGCGTCGCCACGCTGGAGAACCAAACACCGGTACTTCTGTCGTGCGCGCAGCAATCTCGACCTCAAGGTCCACGATCGATCCATTGTCGAGGACCAGAGCAATCGAGCCGAGAACGGAGCGAATCTGCAGGCCGCAGGAAGCGCGCGAGTCGTCGATGTTCCACAGCTTGCGAATGAGCGCGTCGGAGTGGAATGGTCCAAACTCTTGGTCGACCTGCTCGACGGCGACCGATTCCTCCGACAAGCGATACGTCTTCTCCGGGCCCGAAGGCCCCGCATTGGTCTCCCAGAAGCTACCCGCGTGTTCGGTCGGTTTTTGCGCTGCGCTGTTGAACGTAAACTCTGCGTTGGCGATCTCGGCGATGCTAAAAAGGTCGTCTGGAACGAGTTCGATCGGCGACTCGTCTTCGTGTGCAAACTCGATGTCCACGAAGTCTTCGTCGGGAAAGAGCCGAACGGTCGCCTCTTCAAACAACTGAAGCAGCTCTTCGGAGATGAGCTCACCCACCACCTGGCTGCTGGGTCTGCGCGAACGCGGGACTTTTCTGGGGATGGAACTGGCCGCCACTTTCCTTGATCAGAGCATCGAATTCGGATCGACGTCAATGTGGGCGCGGGCCGGTGCTACCCCATCGTCGATTCGAGCAGCGAGATCGACCGCGACACGTCTGAGCGCACGGCGTTCTTTGGCGCGCAGCAGGATGCGGAAGCGATAGCGACCGCGGACCCGCGCGATGGGCGCGGGGGCTGGACCGAGCACGTGAACGGCGTCGCCACCCACCGCGCGCGCGCGTCGTGCCAGCCGATCACACACGTTGCGCGCCACGCCTTCATCACCGGCATCCACGCGGACGGCGACCAGGTGAGAAAAAGGTACGTAGCCCAGCTCGCGCCGCGTGCCGAGCTCCCGCTGGTAGAACCCTTCATAGTCGTGGCGGGCTGCGAAATGAATGGCGGGGTGGTCTTGCTGATAGGCCTGAAAAAAAACGTGCCCTGCCCGATCGCCGCGACCCGCTCGGCCCGCAACTTGTGAGAGCAGCTGAAACGTCCGTTCGGCAGCGCGAAAGTCCGGAAAGTGGAGCGCTTGGTCGGCCAGGATCACGCCAACCAATGTGACGCCCGGTAAGTCGTGCCCTTTGGTCACCATCTGCGTACCGACCAAGATGTCGATTTCTCTGCTGCGCATTTGTGCCAGCAGGTTGGTAAGCGTCTTACTGTTAACGCTGTCGCGGTCCATGCGGCGCACGCGAGCCTTCGGGAACGACTCCAGCAAACTCGCTTCGAGCTGCTCGGTGCCCACACCGAGCTCTTCGAAATCGGTCGCCTTGCATGTGCTACATCCGTGGGCAGGCGGGCGGACGAAGTCACAGTAGTGGCAGCGCAGCGTGTTTCGCCTGCGGTGCAGCGTTAGCGACACACTGCAAATCAAACACTCCTGTACTTCGCCGCAGGCCCGACAGCGAAGCGCAGGGGAAAACCCGCGTCGATTGAGAAACAAGATCGATTGCTCACCACGCTCAAGGCCGTCGCGAAGCGCGCGATGCAGTGGACCCGATAAGAAAGCGTCGCCACCGGGACCCGAGCGGTGTCGTTCAAGGTCGATGATCTCGATCGATGGCAGCGCTTGTCCCGTCGGCCTGGTGCGCAGCTCGAGCCGCTGGATCTTGCCCTGCTCTGCGCGATGTCGTGTTTCGAGCGACGGGGTCGCAGACCCAAGAATACAGACAGCCCCCGCGCGATGCGCACGCAGCATCGCCATCTCGCGCGCGTGATAGCGAAAGCCCTCTTCTTGTTTGAACGACGAGTCGTGCTCTTCGTCGACGACGATCACGCCGAGGTCGCAAATGGGTGCAAAGAGCGCCGAACGAGCGCCCACGACCAAACGGATGCGTCCCTCGCGAACCGCGTGCCACGCCACGTCTCGCGCGCGTGGGCTCAGACCCGAATGCAACACGGCCATGCGATCGCCAAATCGGGCACGGAAACGTGTCGAGAGCTGGGGCGTGAGCGCAATCTCAGGCACCAGCACCAAGGCACCCTTCCCGCGAGCGATCGCTTCGGCAATGACGTGTAGATAGACTTCGGTCTTGCCCGAGCCGGTGACTCCTTGGAGCAAGTATGGGCGCGCCGCCGGGTCGTCCAAAGCGCTGACGAGTTCGTCAACCGCGCGCGTCTGCTCGTCGGTGAGCGCGGGAGGCGTGTCGCGTTCCACCGGATCAGAAAAGAACGGATCGGCTTGAACTTCCCGCTCCTCAAAGGTGACCAGCCCGCGCTTCGCAAGCCCGGTCATCACACTGCGCGCGGACGGCACGTGCTCGCGCATGGTTGAGAGTGACGTCTCGGCAGCACCGAGCGCCTGCAAAAAGGCCTGCTGGCGCTTGCCGAGCGCCTTTTGGATTTCGCGCTCGGTGCGTCGAACGAACGTTTCTTTTCGCGTTGCAAGCGACTCGCCCTTGATCTGCTTGTCGGAAAAAGGACCGCGCTTTGACACGCGAGTTAGCGCATCGTTGCGCAATGCGGGCGCGGCAGCGCGCAATGCTTCGCCGATCGGGAAGAGATAGTATTCGGACGCACGCACGATGAACGACAGCAGCTCTTCCGGGAAGATGGGCGCATCCTCAAGGGCGTCGATCACCTTTTTCACGCGAATATCTGGTGGCGGCTCCCGACGATGACGTTCGAGCACCACCCCCGCCACGGGCCGACGTCCAAAGGGTACCGCGACGCGCATTCCAGGCTCAAGCTCCGGCAAGGCATCACACGCATAGGTGAAACGCTGACGCAGCGGAGCGGGAACCGCGACATCGACATACTCGTGCCCGCGTTCGGCTGACTCGAGTCCAGGCAATAGCTCCGTCACGGCTCAGTATCCTCATCGTCAACTGCATGCAACACAACTTCGCCCAAACTATCGGCGAGCCCCTCTTCTTCGCGAAGCTTCCACGCCGCCTGGAGAACTTCGGCTACAGCCTCAAAGAGCGATTCCGGAATTTCTTCTCCAACCTCAAGCAGGTAGAGCGCGCGGGCCAGTGGCACATCACGCATGACAGGAACGCCCGCCTCTCGCGCCGCATCGATCATGCGTTTGGCGAGATGGTCTTGACCCCGCGCGACGACCTCGGGCGCAGCGTCTTCGTCGTCTTGGTCGTAGCGCAACGCAATCGCAAGGTGCGTTGGGTTGATGACGAGCACGTCAGCACTGCGCACCGCTTCGAGCGCAGCGTGTGCGACGAGCTCTTGATACGCGCGGCTTCGGGCGGCCTTGGCCTCAGGGTCACCTTCCGCCTCTTTGTGTTCGCGCTTGACCTCGTCGCGGGACATCTTGAGGTCCTGATTGAGCCGCCAGCGTTGGTACATGAGGTCGGCCACCCCGACGAACGCGACGATCGGGACCGTACCCCACATAAGGCGCATCACTTGCGCGCCGATCCAAGCCCAACCTTGCTCGAGGGCCGCGCCGCCAAGCCGGAGCGTGCCGGGCAACGCAACGTCGTAGATCGACATGGCCAAACCTGTGATCGTCACGATGAGTACGAGGCTTTTTGCGACCTCGTACAGCGAACGCAGCGAGAAGAGCTTTTTGAGGCCCTCCAGGGGCTGGACCCGTTCCCAGCGAAAGAGCACGGATTGCAGATAAAATCCGGGCTTGAACTGGAGGAACACGATCAATGCCACGACCAGCGCGACCGAAGCAACGAGGACGAGCAAGAGCGGAACGATGGTTTCAACGACCAAACGCAACGCCGCAACCGGTTCGACCATAGGCTCGGACCAAAGCGCGTGACCTATCTTGCTCAGACGCTCGGCCAGCACGGGGAACGCCCCAGACACAAAGACCGCCCCGCAAAGCAAAGATGCGGCTGTCGCCAGCTCGCGACTCTTGGCGACTTGGCCTTTTCTGCGCGCCTCAAGGATGCGCTTGGCGGTAGGCGCCTCGGTCTTTTGCGACGACATGTCCCCTCACCCTATCGCAAACAACCTCGGATCGGGAAGAGCGCCCAACCTTGGCAACAACGCCGGATCGGGAGGGAGACGCAAGCCGAGCAAGGCCGCGCGAGAACCGGAGCAGAACGTATGTCTCGATACTTGAGCACCGGAAGCGCAGCGCAACGAAGCTCGGCGCAGCGGATCGCTTCCGAGGCGGCGTTGTTTAGCGGGGGCCGGGGCAGTAGGGCGTGACAGGCCCAAACGTATTGTTGCTCGTGTCGCACTCACGCCACGCGTGAACAGAGTTGCCGTCGTCGACGACCGCATAGTACGGCATGCGCGCGAACTCCTCGATCGGCCACTCGAGCACCTCGGATTCGGCAGGCGCAAGTTCACGTGTGGTCTCGAGCTGGCCGAGACGCGTGCCACCACCCGTAGGCTCGCCTTCGTAAAGCCCAACGACAACGCCCGCCGGCACCGAGGCAGCACCGACGTTGCGCACCGTGGCCTCCAGTCGCATGCCGCCCTTGCACGCGACCGCCAACTCCACGACCACGTCCGGCGCCGAAAACTCGCCGCGCGGCTGGATGTTTTGCCGGTAGTTGTTCAGGCGGGGCTGTAACCAGTTTCTCGGCTCGTCCATCGGGATGGTTCCGTCCTCTTCCACATTTGTCACGTGATAGTTGTGCTGGTTCCACACGCGCCGCGTGCGCACCCACTTGCCCTCCACGTCACCCAAAATGCGCAAGCCCGTCTGCGCGCTATCAGGGTCCGGACATCGGTAAACGTAGTCGTTGGACACGAGCACGATGTCGGCATGGCCGTCTGCGTCCACGTCCGCAACCAGCGGATACTCCGTAAGCGTGCCTGTCGAGTTACACGTCTTGTAGAGCTCGTTGCCATTGGGACCGTCGTAGATACGGAAGTAGTGCTCGTCCGAGTAGATCACTTCTGCGCGCCCGTCTCCGTTGAAGTCGAAGACGGAACTACCCGTGATGGCGGAGGAGCAGTCGTGCGTCTCCTTGAGCCACAAGAGCGTCTTGTTGTTCGCAACACCGGTGTCGAGAATCTTTTTGCCGTCGACGACCGCATAACCAATACCGCCTGCAATGGCGACGTCGGGCGTGCCGTCTCCGTTGAAGTCCGCGACGGTCGGCGGACCACCGCCATTGTTTACGCCGAGCCCAGCCTTACAGTGGTTCGGAGCCGTGCCGTTGATGTCCACGCCCGTTCGAAGCACCCGCGCATTGCCCGGCTGCCCCTTCTCGTAACGCCAGACGGCGATCGTGTGGGTCACGTCATCCACGCTAATGATCTCGGGCGTCTGGTCGTTGTCGAAGTCACCGATGGCGAGGTAGGTCCCGGCGATCCCGGGGTTCGCGATCTGAGTTCCATCGGCGGTCCAAACGCCCTTCGCGGAAACAATCTCGAGTTTGCCGTCTCCGTTGACATCGGCGAACGACTTCACCCCAGACGGAAACTCAGCCAAGGTCGCACCATCACTGCCACGTAAAAGGTGGGTCTCTGTGAGAATCTCGACGCTGCCGTCACCACCGGCATCGCCGATCGAGATTTGCCACGTGCCCGCGGCATCGTTCGTCCAAAGTAGCTTGCCGTTGGCACCGACCGCGATGACCTTTTCGTTGGCGGTGCCGAGAACGATCTCATTGCCCGGCCGGCCATCGAAATTTCCTGCTGCCACAGCAGACATGCCGCGTAGCGGATTAACCGTCGGTTTGTAGCTCCACTTCTCCACAAGCTCGCCGTCCACCAACGACACCGCGTGCAGCGTCGCGTGACCGTATTTGTACGTGTACGTCGTGTCAGCGTCCGCCCCAGCTGGAATCTTGTCCGGGAAGGACAGAAACACGATCTCGGGAATGTCGCGCGCCGTGACCTTGCCATCACAATTGTCATCATCGAGCTGGATGACCACGGGCGTCATCATGATGTTGTCTTTGTTCCAGTGCGCTTTGACCACGGGGTGAAACTCACCGGGCACGGGTTTGAACTCACACTGCGGCAAACACGTGATGGGACCGTTTTCCGGCAAACCTTCACCGTCCTGGCAGGCCGGCGGCAAGGGAAGGCAGCGCCCGTTGGTAACTGGCGGCTGTCCGTCACACATCGATGGCTGCTCGTCTCCGATCGTTCGGTCACAATACTCTTGGTCGGTGCAATCTTCGGAGTCAAGGCACGCGCGCCCAGGGCTCTCGCACGCACCGAACGAGCAGACGGTATCGGAGCCGCAGCACACCGTCCCGCACGCTTGCTTCGCGGGACAGCAAGACTCGACGACGCACTCAAACCCTTCATCGCAGACGGGATCACACTTGGAGACCTCGGCATCCGGGAACGTTGGAACGACGCCATCACGCGTCGATATATTTGCGTCACCATTTGCTGCGTCGCCGTTTCCTCCGTCGGTGTCGACGAGGATGCCGTCGTGTTCGTCGCAACTACAGCCGTAGGCGACGATGCAGAATACGGATAAGATAAAGAATGGGATCACACGCGGGCAAAGCACCGCGCAAATATTGCACAAAGTAAGCGGCTGTCACGGCGACGAGCTTCCGGGCCACGCGCAGCCACCGCCACAGTATTTAATGAAGGAGTTTCGAGCCACTATGGCGTGCGCTCTCGCACAGGCAACCGTACCTCGAATACACTGGTCGCGTCCTCGCGTGCGTAACGAACCTCGCCCCGATGGACGCGCACGATTTGTTGAACGAGGTAGAGACCTAGACCGACCGAGCCCGTATGCCCCTCGTGGTGATCTTTGGCGCGAAAGAACGGCTCGAACAGGTGCGCGCGATCGGACGCGGCAATGCCGGGGCCGTCATCCTCGACGCGCAGCTGCACGTCGTCGCCCACTTGTCGCAACCAGACTCGAGGTGTACTCCCGCCCCCGTATCGGAAGGCGTTCTGCATGAGGTTGCGAATGAGCCGCCGCAATAGAAAGTCAACCCCGCGCACGCGTACTTCTGTTTCAATGTCGGCTTCGATGTCCTTTTCAAAACGCTGAAGCTCCTCGCGAACCAGCTCGGAGAGCGCGACTTCGTCCAGCACGTGCTCACTGGCTTCGAGTTTGGCACTGGTCAGGATGTCGTGAACCAGCTCGTCAAGTTCCGCAAGGTCTTGACCAATGCGGTCGGCGAAGTCGTCGCGCCGCGAAGCATCGTTTTCACCACGCAGCATCTCGGTAGCCATGCGAATCCGTGTCATCGGCGTCCGCAGCTCGTGCGATGCGCTCGCGAGCATCCGACGCTGCCCTTCCACCAACTCTTCGATCCGATCGGCTGCATGGTTGAACGAACGCGCCAGGGCAGCGACTTCGTCATTGCCTTGCACCTCGACTCGTGGTTGCTCGAGCGCACCACCCCAACCCTCCACGGTGCGACGCATGCGCTCCAAGCGCGCAACAATGCCACGTGAAAGCAAGTAGCTGCCAAGCACGAAGACCACGGTCACGACGAGCAGCGGAATCCAAAACGGTGGCCCCCGTCTCGCGCCCCGCGCCACGACCAAGAGAGAACGACCGTCGCTCGAACGAATGAGATGCGCAGGCTGGCCGTGTAGGTTAAGCGCGCCAGTTTCCTTTGGCGCGTGCCGCGGACCACGCCGACCGACCACGCGGTGGCCCTGCTGGTCGTAGACCGAGAACTCCACATCGAAGCGCCGACCAAGCGCACGAAGGCGCCGACGTGTTTTGGGTGAACTCCAAAGCGTGTGGTCATCTTGAGCATCGAACACTTCGGCGAGCGCGCGCAGAGGAGCTCGGTCGAGCTGTTGGGGTGCGATGATCTCAGACCAGAGCACATGTGTCGACGCCGCGGTTGCGATCGCCATGGCAACCAGCGCGACAAAGATGCGGACTTGAAGCTTCATGCGCCCGTATCCGCGTGCTCGGTGGGCACGACAAACACATAGCCAGCCCCGCGGACGCTCTTGATGTACGAGGGCCTCTTTGGGTCGTCCTCGATCGCGGCGCGAATGCGGGAAATATGCACGTCGATGCTGCGATCTTCGACCTCCCAGACCTCGCCCGTGAGCGCTTCGGTAAGGCGACCTCGACTCTGCACCCTTCCCTTTCGTTCTACAAGCAAGCGCAGCAGATCGAACTGCCGCGATGTAAGTTCGAGCCGGGTTTCGCCCTTCCAGAGCCGCCGCCCGTCGAAGTCGATCTGCAGGTCACCGAAGCGCACGATTTCATCAGAGGAAGCAGCTTCGGACTCTTCCGCTTTACTAAGGCCCACGCGCCGAAGTACGGCACGGATGCGCGCCACGAGTTCGCGCGGGTCGTAGGGCTTCGCCAGGTAATCATCCGCTCCGATCTCGAGTCCGACTACACGATCGGTCTGCTCACCTCGTGCCGTGAGCATGATGATCGGCACTGAAGACACCTCTCGCACGCGCTTGCATAGGTCGAACCCGTCGGCATCGGGAAGCATGACATCGAGCAGGAGCACGTCGACATCGCCGGCCTCAATCCGTTCGACCACGCTCTGACCTCGATCGACGTGAACCGGCGCGAAACCCTGACTCTCTAGGTAGGGCACCAACATCTCCGCAAGCTTAAGGTCATCCTCAACGATTAGTACTGCGGGTCGCATGGTTTGCGCATCGTTTCAGAAATAGGCGATGGCCGCCATCATCGGCAGCCACCGCGGGTTGGAGACTCATCTAGTCGTCGTGTTTGGCTTCCCACCTCTTGCGACGCTCTTCAAACTTCTGCGCAAGCTTCTTGCGCTGCGCTGGGGTGAGCACCTTCGCGACGTCGAGCATCAGGTCCTTCATGACCGCCGAGCGCTGCGCTTGATGCTCCAAGAACTCCTTACGCAGCTTCTCGGCCTGAGCTTCCGAAACCTTCTCCGAGGTCAGGAGCGCGACAAAGCCCTTGCGGGTTCCCTTCGCCTCTTTGCGCTGTGCCTGCAAGAGGGGTTTGTATTTCTCGTGAATCGCCTTGATCTTGGCCTCCTGCGCTTCGGTCAGGTCGACGTGCTTGAGGACGCGCATCATCTTGTGCCCGCCGGGGCCGCCGCGATGGCCACGGTGACCGTGCGCCAACGCCGTGGATAGGGCCGACGCGCTGATAAGCGCTACCGCGCCGAGTCCTGCGAGCGCCATATAGAGGCGCCGGCCGCGTTGAAGTGTACGGGCCTGGGTGGTGGGGTTAAGGGGGGTGGTTTTCATGCTGATCTCCTTGAGCAGTTCGGGGCTTTGCTTGCCCACGTTTCTAAACTTAGGGGACCGAGGTTTCGCCCACTTTGCTTCCGCGTAAAGTTATGTAAAGCCTGCCGAGCGCGGCGCGCTGGCCACGCTCACGCGGCCTGAGGCACACACTTGGGCACCGCCTTGGCGCCGATTGCCCGCACTTTTCTGTCTGGCACGTGCGTTGCTCAACCCAACGGCATGACCTTTCTGCGCTTTTTCGCGATCGCCGCCATCTTCGTGCTCTCTTCGGTCGCCTGGGCGATACTCGGCGCAAGCATCACCTCACGCACCGGCGAGGCGGACGCCTCTTTGAACCGAGAGGTCGCGGAGCTTTGGGGCGGCGTCCACGTGCAAGCCCCGCCACGTGTGCGGCGCTTCCACCCTCGACATACGCAGACACACTGGGTCACGAAGGACGATGGGACACAAGTCGAGGAACCGGTGTTTAACGACGATCGTCACGATCCACCGATGAAGCTTCTCTCCTCGCACATCGACGTCAAGCTGCACGCCGAAGACCGCAAGAAGGGCCTACTCTGGTTTCCCACCTACGCGGTCGACTTCGTCGCTAAGTTCACCGTCGACGAAAGCCCCTCCGAGGACAATACCGCGGAAACTGAGTTCGCGTTTGCACTTCCCTCATCGACCGCGATCTACGATGGCCTCGAACTCGAAGTTGACGGCAAGTCACGCGAGCTGAGCCTGCAGTCGATTCCCTACCACCAACCGTCCGAGTGGCATCAACCCGGCGGTGACACCGAGCCCACGCAGGTCGCGTCCGCGCGCATACCCGCACGGCCCGGAAAGCGCACCTTCGAACTTCGCTACCGTTCGCGGGGACTCAAGAGTTGGACCTACAACCTAGACGCGAGCGGCGGGGTGGGTATGGCCGAGGATATCGAAGTGAGCGTACATCCGAACTTTTCTGACTTTGACTTCCCTGCCGGCTCTCTTTCGCCCTCGAAGATCGGCAGAGACAAAGCGGGTGACGTCTTGGTTTGGGATTACGACAAGCTGATCAGCGGTAGCGACATCGCGGTCACCTTGCCGGCACGCCTCAACCCCGGCCCGATCATCTCGCGCATCACCTTCTTTGCCCCGGTCTCGCTCTTTTTCTTCTTGGTCGTGATGACGATCGTGGGCGTGGTGCGCGGTCCATCGCTCCACCCCATGCACTACGTCTTCTTATCGTCGTCCTTTTTCTCCTTTCACCTACTGCTCGCATACCTCGTCGACCATATCGACATTCACGTCGCATTCCTCACCGCTTCGGTGGTCAGCGTCGGTCTGCTCACCTCGTACCTCCGGCTCGTCGCTGGCGTGAAGTATGCGGTGCTACGCGCAGGGGCGGCACAGATGCTTTTCCTGGTGCTCTTTGGCTACGCATTCTTCTTCGAAGGCTACGCTGGCCTCATCGTCACCATCGGAGCGATCGTCACGCTCTTCGTCCTGATGCAAATTACAGCTAGCGTGGACTGGAGCGAGGTCTTCTCGCACAAGAAAGCCCCACCGCAAGACGTCGGTCCTTACCGCACCGCCGCAACCCAACCTACCGAAGCCACGTGAAAAAACTGCCTACGGGCCAAACAATCGGATTGCATTGCTAGCCAGAATTTGCATGCGAGCTTCGTCCGACAAAGGCATCTCGTTTAGATAATCTACGTGCGCTTTGGGCGAAAGTTGTGGCCAGTCAGAACCGAAAAGAATGCGCTGGGGACCAATCGCAGTGAATAGGTGGGCAAACGACTCCTTTGCGGATGGTGCGTGCACAAGCCCACTAACATCGATGAACACGTTCGAGGGTGCTTCCATCATCATCGCAACGTTCGGACCGAGCAAGTGCGCTGCGACCACGTTGAGCTTCGGATGATCGCGCGCAATTGAGAACAGCGCTTCCACTTCAGTTGCCCTGTCGAAATCTACGTGAATCAAGAGAACCAAGCCCTCTCTCTCTGCGGCCTTCGCAATGCGCCTCAACTCCTCTTTCCCAGGTTCAGCGGCAACCGATACCTGCTGGCCAAACGAATGCAACTTGAGCCCTCGCGCGCCC
The DNA here is from genome assembly GCA_964487255.1 of uncultured Polyangiales bacterium. GTDB lineage: Bacteria > Myxococcota_A > Polyangia > Polyangiales > CAZAQV01 > CAZAQV01. Next base: position 38,352 of record CAZAQV010000007.1, read on the forward strand.
TTTGAGGCGCAGCGAGCGACCTCCTCGGGCGAGAAAGCTGGCCCTATTGGTATGCCACAGAATCCAATCAGTCGGTCGGACTTGCGCGATTCAGTGAGCACCCAATCGTTGCGCTCGACAGTGAACGCGCGTTGTTCTTGATGACAATCGGACCAGTCCTTGCCCTCACATCCAGGCGCTTGATGCCAGCCTCCCGACAGCGCACAGGCTCTCTCAAGTTGCGCCTCATCGAGCGCTGCCAGCGCCTCGTCTACGCCGTGGTCAGGTGACAGATGTAAATGAAAGTCGGTGCCGGATAGACTGGCGTCCGTCGCAGTTGAGCGAGCCCCCGCTTGCTGATCCGTTGCAGGTCTGCCGGTCGCGCTACCACCGCAAGCAGAGCACACGAACAGGAAAGCAAAGCACGCGAGAGTTCGGCACATAGGGATTAGCTACAGGATCGGCGCGACCCTTTCAATCGCTTCTCCTTGTAGGAGCTAAGCGAAGAAGCTGCGCGAGGCGGTGCCTACTTTTTCTTTGAAGCCCTCTTTTTCTTGGTCGACTTCTTCTTCGAAGCCTTCTTCTTCGAAGCCTTCTTTTTCGTAGCTTTTTTCTTGGTCGACTTTTTCTTGGTCGACTTCTTTTTGGTGGCTTTCTTCTTGCTCGGACCTTGCTCGCGGCGAAGCTGGAGAAGTTCGTGGGCACGCTCCTCGGTTAGGCTTTCGGGATCGTCCTGCGCACGCAGCGACGCGTTCGTCTCGCCATCGGTCACGTACGGACCAAAGCGGCCTTTGCGAAGCGTGATCTTGCCGCCCGATACGGGGTCATCACCCACCTCACGGATGATCGACTGCGCTTGCCTGCGACCGCGTTTTTTGGGCTGCGCCAAGACCTTGAGCGCTTCGTCCTGCGTAATGCTGAAGATTTGATCGTCGCTCTCGAGACTGCGGTTGTCCTTGCCGCGCGTAATGTACGCGCCGTAGCGACCGTTGTTGGCGTGGATCTCGACGCCCTCTTCATCTTTGCCGACGAGGCGCGGTAGCGAAAGCAGCTTGAGCGCCCAGTCGAGGTCGATGTCTTCGGGCTTCTGCCCTTGCAGGATCGACGCCGTCTTAGGTTTCTCTGCGCCTTCGGCCGCTTCGCCGAGCTGCACGTAGGTGCCGTAACGACCGTTGCGCAAGAACACGGGCAGCCCCGTCTCCGGGTCCTTGCCGAGTTCGACGTCGCCCGATGGCTGCGCCAAAAACTCGAGCGCCTTTTCGATCGTAAGCTCGTCTGGCGGCATATTGTCCGGCAAGCTGAACGTGTCCTCACCGCGCTGCAGGTACGGCCCGTATCGCCCAACTCGAGCCGCAACGACTTCGCCATTCTCATCGTGACCGATGGGCAGCGTGTTAATTTCCCGCGCATCGATCTCGCCGAGCTGCTCGGAGACGAGCTCGGCCAATCCCAGTTCATGGTGCACGCCGTTGGGGTCCACGCTGGCGCCGTTCGTCGCTGCGCCATTGGGGGACGAATCTTCGGTTCCAAAGTAGAACTTCTTGAGCCAAGGCACGGTCTGCTCTTCGCCGGCGGCGATGGAGTCGAGTTCGTCTTCCATACGCGCTGTAAACGCGTAGTCCACAAGGTGGCCAAAGTGTTGCTCAAGCAACGTGATGACTGCAAAAGCCTTGAACGATGGCACCAGCGCCGTGCCTTTTTTCCAGATGTAGCCGCGATCCAAAATGGTGCTGACGGTCGAGGCATAGGTGGACGGTCGACCGACACCGAGCTCCTCAAGTCGACGCACCAAACTCGCTTCAGTGTACCGTGCAGGCGGCTGCGTTTCGTGTCCCTCGGACGATAGTTCTTGCGCAAGCACCTTCTGCCCCTCACTGAGCGGCGGCAGATACTTGTCCTTGTTTGCGCCATTCTTGTCATCGCTCGACTTGCCCTTGGCGACATCCGCCGCATAGACGGAAAGGAAACCAGGAAACGTAATGGTCTGACCGCTGGCGGCAAACAAGACCTCGGTTTGCTTGCCACCTTCGTCGACTTCGGCCTTGATGCGAGCGCTGACACGTTCACCTGCGGCATCCTTCATTTGCGACGCCAAGGTGCGTTGCCAAATCAACGTATAGACCTTGGACTCATCGAGACCGACCTCTTTGGCCACGTCCGACGGATGCGCGAACGCGTCACCCGAGGGACGAATCGCTTCGTGCGCCTCTTGGGCGTTCTTCGACTTCTTCTTGTAGACCCGCGCCTTGTCCGGAAGGTACTTTTCGCCGAAATTTTTGGCGATGGACTTACGGGCCGCTTGAATGGCCGTCTCCGAGAGCGTCGTACTGTCTGTACGCATGTAGGTAATGAAACCCTGCTCATAGAGGCGTTGCGCTGCACGCATCGTTCGCGACGTCGAGAACTTGAGCTTGCTACCCGCCTCTTGTTGCAGCGTGGATGTCATGAACGGGGCATTGGGCGTCCGCTTGAGAGGCTTCTTTTCGACCGAGGCAACCTCGAAAGAAGCCGCTTCGAGTTTCTCTTGCAGCGAGCGTGCACCTTTTTCGTCGAGCGCACGAATGTCGTCTTTTTTGAGCTTTCCGTTTTCGTCGAAGTCTTTGCCCGACGCAATCCGCTCCCCGCCCATCGAATAAAGAAGCGCATCGAAATTTTGCGTCTTACCTGTGTCGGAAAACTGAGCCGCAATGTCCCAGTAGCTCGTACGAACGAAACGCATGCGGGCTCGCTCGCGCTCCACGATCACACGCGTCGCCACACTCTGCACTCGGCCCGCGGAGAGTCGAGGCATGACCTTCTTCCACAGCACGGGCGAGACCTCGTAGCCGTAGAGCCGATCGAGAATGCGTCGCGCCTCCTGTGCATCGACCAAGTTTTGGTTTATTTCACGCGGCTGCTGCACCGCCTCGCGAATCGCCTGTGGCGTAATTTCGTGAAACACCATGCGCTTGACCGGCACTTTCGGTTGGAGCACTTCGAGCAAATGCCAGGCGATCGACTCTCCCTCTCGGTCTTCATCCGTCGCGAGATAGAGTTCGTCGGTCTCTTTGAGAAGCTTCTTGAGCTTCGCAATCTGCTCCTTTTTCGCGGGATCAACGATGTAGAGCGGCTCAAAGCCCTCGTTGACGTTCACCCCGAGCCGCGCCCAGCTCTCCTTCTTATACTTGGCTGGGATGTCCGCTGCCCGTTTAGGCAGGTCGCGGATATGTCCGATCGAGGACTCCACGATAAAGCCGTCACCCAGATACTTGGCAATGGTCTTGGCTTTCGCCGGTGACTCCACAATTACCAGTGATTTCGTTGCTGACATCGAAGCTCCTGCACTCGTTGGCCAACGCTACGATGACCACGGAGGGCTCGTACCTATGTCGTTAGCGCGAGAACAATGCAAGCGCCCTCGAGAAGGGTGTCTGTAAACCACTGAAACCAATGATTAAAATCGAACGCGTGAAAAGGAGTGCTGGTCAGAAACCCGAGAGGACGAGGTAGACGAGGACGAAAAGGCCGCCGAGTGCAAGCCCCGCAAGCCACCAAGGCCAAATGCCAGAAGGCGCCGGCTGGGACGCGTGCGTGGGGGCCGCATCGCTGTGCTTCGCGGGCAGGTGCGCAGTCACGCCCGCCAGGGGGCTGTTCTTGATCGCTGGCCGTATACCCGAAACTTCACTTGGGACCGCAGACTCCGGCGAAAGCGACTCGATCAAGTCCCGCGCAGCGCGCTCGGACGAACGGCGCTCTTCGAGCAGCGGTTCGACAAAGTACCGCTCCAAAAAGCGACCGAAGCGTACCGCCGAGCCGATGAGGCCCTCATCACGCACGAAATCCTCCAAGGCCTCGAGAAACTCCCGCGCACTCGCGTAGCGCAGTTCAGGCTGGGGCAGAAGCGCACGGTCAATGATGGCCTGAAGACGCTCAATGTTCTCGACCGGACGCGTCGGCAACGGTGGCCACTCAGCGCGCAGAGCGCGCTCGCGCACAACCTCTCGGTCGCCGCGATTGAGGGGTCGTCCCGCGCACAGCTCCCAAAGCACGATACCTGCCGAGTAGACGTCCGAACGCTCATCGCCAGGCTCGCCGCGCACGAGTTCAGGCGCCATGTACGCGAGCTTTCCTGCAACCTGGGCTTGAAGTAACGCGGGTTCAGATGCGCGCTCCGCCCGCGGAGTACCTTCTCGGTCATAAAGTGCCCTCGCGATGCCAAAATCGCAAAGCTTGATTTCGCCCTCGACACTTACCAAGATGTTCGAAGGTGAAACGTCACGATGAACGACGTGAAGCGACCGTCCTTGTGCGTCGCGCGCTCGGTGCGCGTAGTCGAGCGCGCGCAGCGTTTCCATCACAATGTGCAGCGCATGTGCGGGTGCGAGCGCCACGCCGCTCTTACTCAGGTTGACGAGCAGGCGGTGAAGGTCCCAGCCCTCGACATACTCCATGGCAATGAATAGCTGCCCCTCCGCACGCCCCAGATCGAGCACCTGCACCACGCGGCTGTTGTTGAGGTGCGAGGCCATCGTCGCCTCCGCAGTCAGCAACTCGGAGAAGCGGGCATCCTGGCTCAACTCCGGGTGGATGCGCTTGATCGCCACGCGGCGCTGAACCCCCAGCGCGCCCGCGCGTTGGGCCAGGAAGATCTCGGCCATGCCCCCACCACCAATGCGCTGGATGAGGACGTAGGGGCCAAACACCCGCGGCAGCGCACCCTCCGGGCGCCCAGGCAATTCCCGCCGTAGCGACACGCCGAAGTCTCCCGCCTGATCGCCAACCGCGCAAGCCGACCACCTTCGCTCGCCCAAGACACTAGGAACGTAGCGTGATCGAAGACAGGAAGGGCCGACGACGCGGCGCAGCAGAAAACAGCTCCCTACTGTGTTTGCACCGACAGGCCGCCGCCCACGCACCTTACGTGGAGCCGCTCAAGTTGCTGGGCGTCGACCTCGAGCAGGGCGGTCGCAACCGGGTTCTCCACCAGTCGCCCGATCGTGCGCCGCATGGGGCGCGCGCCATATTCGGGGCTGAATCCACCGTTTTGCACAAGATGCTCGATAACGCCGTCGTCGAACGAAAACGCGATCTCGTGCCGCGCGTGGAGATCACGCTGAAGTTTCGCAAGCATACGCAGCGCAATCTGGCGTGCATCCGCCTCGGTGAGCGGGGAGAACACGAGCGGGTCATCGATACGATTCCACAGCTCGGGCGGCAAAGCGGAGCGCGCGGAGTGGAGCACGGCATCGTTTTGCGACGAGTGGGACGGTGCGTCCGCAACGCCAAAGCCCATCGACGCGCGTTTCTTGGTCGCAACGCCAAGATTTGAGGTCATGAAAATGACGGTGTTCTGAAACGAGATGCGTCGACCTTGGCTGTCGGTCAGATGCCCTTCGTCGAGTACCGGTAGAAGTGAAAGCCAAACGTCAAGGTGAGCCTTCTCGATCTCGTCGAGCAGGACGACTTGATAGGGGCGTCGTCGAACCGCTTCGGTGAGTTGCCCACCGCTTTCGTGACCCACGTAGCCAGGAGGTGCACCGACCACACGCGAGACCGCATGCGACTCACAAAACTCGCTCATGTCGAGGCGCGTCATCGCGCCACCAAAGAGTTCGTCCGCGACGGCTTTGGCCAACTCGGTCTTGCCTACGCCCGTGGGACCAAGGAACAGGAACACGCCGAGCGGTCGCGTTCCGCGAAGCCCAGCCACACCACAACGCAGGCCCTCACATACATTCGCGAGAATCTGCTGATGCCCCACGATACGTCTTGCGAGCGACGACTCGAGCTTGAGAAGGTCGTGCTGTGCCCCGACGCGCAGGCGCTCCGCGGGCACTCCCGAAAGCTCGGAAACGACCTCTGCGAGTGCATCGTGATCTACGCTTTTTAGCGATTGTCGGCGTGCACGCGCACCGGCGAGGTCGATCACGGTCAGTGCTTTGTCCGGGAAGTTCCGGTCGGGCACATAGCGCGCCGTGAGCGGCACGACCTCGGCAACGACCCGCGCATCATAGCTGAGCCCGTGGTGGTCCTCGTAGTGTGGCAGCAACTGTTCAACGATCGCCTGAACCGCCTGCTCGGTCGGAGGCTCAAGAGGAACCGCCGTAAAGCAGCGCGCAAGCGCCGGATCCTTCTGCAGCGCGCGCGCGTAGCCCTCAGACGACGAGACACCGATGCAAGGAAAGAGGTTTCTTCCGAGCGCGGACTTGAGCTGTCCAGCCAAGTCATCGGGACTATCGGTGGCACCGCTAAAGAGCGCATGAATGTCATCGATAAACACGATGACTTCGCCATCGGTCGATTCCAGCTCACCAAACAACCTGTCCATTTTCTGCGCCATGGCGCCTCGCACGCCGGTACCGGCGACGAGTGCACTGGGCGTGAGTTCAACGACGATGCGCGAGTCACCGCGTCGCTGCAACTCTTGGACGAGACCGTGTACCAGCGCCGTCTTTCCAACGCCGCTTGGTCCCACCACCATCGGGTTATTGGCTGACCGTCGGTTAAGCACGTCGACCAAGCGGTCAATTTCCGCGTCGCGTCGAATGACGGGGTCGAGACCACCCGCTTCGGCCATGCAGCTTAGGTCATGTCCCAGAGAAAGGAGAGTCGGGCACAACGCGCGGACGCCATCTTCTTCAAACTCGAGTTCGAACTCATCGTTTCCTGGAGGCATAACCGTAGCGAGGCTCGTGGCCACGACCTCCGCCGTCGTTCGGGCTCTTGCGCGTGGTGGCGCAGGAGGACGCGAAGTCGGTCGATCGTGCGGCGATTCGTTCGTCGAGACGGCAGATGCCGCACTCGGGTCGCTGATCACCCCGTCATGCTTGGGCACGGGCATTCTTCGCCGCGGCGGCATGGGAATGCGCATCGCCGTGCCGATCGGTGGCGGATAGGCGCGCGGATGGCTCTTTGTCGTGGCCTCGCGCGGCGTGGCGAAGATCTGCTCGAGTTCGCTGCGCACGATCTCGATTGCATTGCCTGGCGTAGCCGTCGATGTGCTAAGCAATTGAAAGGCGCTACTACGTTGCTCACGCGCAATCGCGAAAAGCAGATGCAGTCCGCTCACCCCTGTCGCACCACGCGCTAACGCAAGGCCTCGAGCTCGCTCGACGATCCGATCCATCACGGAGTGCGATTCGTCTGGCGCTTCTGCGATGCGCGTGATCATGAGCGCCTCATCGACGCCAGCAGCTTCGAGCAATCGGCCGCCCGCGCCACCCGTCTCGAGCAATGCCAATAGCAGGTGGGCTGTTGTAGGTCGTTGTGATCTACGCTCGGCTGCGCGCTGTGCGCGACGGATAAGGGAAGGAAGCGTACCCCGCGATGGCTGCATACTTTCTTCGTATCCAGATCCGCAAAAAGCTCCAAATTTCCGGCGCACATAAACGTTGAATGCCAGCGCGCGACGCACGTCCAACCCAACGCGCGCGGGCGGGTCGCATCGGGAGGGATTGCTCTCGGGTCGGCTCCTCGCTCATGTTACGCTCAATGACCAAACCCAATGAGAACAGCAATCAAAGGAACTGCAATGCTGAGTAAGATTTTTTCGACCGCCCTACCCTTTGCCCTCTTCTTGACCGCGGGTGCCGCGACACAGCTCGTGGGCAGCTCAACAGCTGAGGCGCAGCGAATTCGGGGTCGGGTGTTCATCGTCCAAAAGAAGCTTCCGAGAAAGACCACCGCAAAAGGTCTCGTTCGCTTTGGTCGCGCCAACCACCGCAAGGTCCTCCAGGAGGTCAAAAGCGGTCCGGTCGAGGACCGGTACTGGCCAGCGGAGCTCATCGTCTCGTTCAACCGTCCACCAAACGATCGCGAGTTCGAGGTTGCGTTCTACGACATCGAGGACGGTGTACCTCGCTTCTTGCGCAGCATGACGACGTTCATCAACAACCCGCGCGAGACAACCTTCGTACAGAAGGTCAAGTTGCCGCGAAAGAAGTTTAAGGAAAACCGCCGGTACGAGCTGGTGGTCCGAGTCAAGCGCCAGGAGGCTGCGCGGGTCAAATTCGGCTTGGCCGGTGAGCGCAAGCGCAATAGCGGCGTCGTCGACTTCAGCGAAGACGAATAGCTCCATTTTTGGCTCTTCACTAGGCTTTGCTGCGAAGCAGTGATTTGCCAGTAGCAAATCAGCTCCTCACAAAGACCGTTCATCGCGCGTCATCG
>CAZAQV010000007.1:46575-240121 GCA_964487255.1 uncultured Polyangiales bacterium
CTCCGGACGATCGACGAGGTGCTGCGAGCACCTCACGATCTAGTCCTACGCCTGTCTTTGCTCGCTCTTCCGCTTACGCGTCATCGCTCCGGACGATCGACGAGGTGCTGCGAGCACCTCACGATCTAGTCCTACGCCTGTGGTATCGTGCAGCCGATGGATGTGCACGAGGCACTGGCGGAGCTGAAGAGTCACGGGCCCAAACCGATGTACGTGGTCGTTGGAAGCGAAAGCCTACTCGCGGAGCGCTTTCTCGAAGCAGTACGCCGCGCAGTGCTCGAAGGCGGCGTCGAGGGGTTCAACGACGATCTCTTCAACGGCAAAGGACTTGACGGTCAGGCGGTCATTAGCACTGCGCGCATCATGCCGATGATGGCAGACCGACGCCTCGTTCGCGTACGTGGGTTACACGCCGCAAACGCCAAAGAACTCGAGCCGCTCACGGACTACGTGGCAGCGCCCAGCGATCACGCCTGCCTCCTGCTACAAGCCGACAAGCTCGACGGACGCTCGAAACTCGTCAAAGCTGCAAAGAAAGCTGGGTTCTACATCGACGCCTCCCCGCTGCGGGCCAATGCCATTGGGGGCTTCATCCGGGCGGAGGCCAAAACGCGAGGACACGCGATTGAAGGTGCCGCAGTCAGTTCCCTACAAGAGATCTTTGGCACAGACCTCAGCGCACTCGACGATGCCATCGAGCGCATCTCGCTTTTCGTGGGACCGGACCAGGGCATCACCGACGCAAGCGTCCGGGCGTGCATTCAGAACCTCAAGAGCGAGTCGATTTGGACTTTGGTCGATGCCATCGGCAGAGGCGACACGCGTTCCATCCTTCGAGCGAGCGGCTCGCTCTTGGCGGAGCGAGAACCGCCGCTACGCATCCTGGCCTTGGTCAGCCGACAATTGCGCATGCTGCTCCGCATGCGCGCGGCACTCAAAGAAGGCGCTTCACCGGCAGACGCGGCCAAAGCAGCCGGCGCACCGCCCTTCAAAGCTCAGGAACTCGCGCGCTCCTGCAAGCGCTTTGGCGTCCGCGCGTTCGCAGACGGATTCGGCATTCTCGAAGAGGCTGACCTTGCCCTCAAGAGTAGCAAGCGACCGGACGCCCTCATCCTCGAAGAGGCACTCATCCGCCTTGCTGGCCTCGCCCAGAAGTAGATTTGTGCAACTACCACGAATCACTTGGACCTCGACCTGCCTGTTGAGTCAGACGTTGAAGGAGGAGCCGCAGCCGCAGGTGGCCGAAGCAGCCGGGTTCTGGAACTTGAAGCCCGCGCCGTGGAGCCCCTCGACGTAGTCGATCTCGGTTCCCTCAACGTACATGTGGCTCATCATGTCGACGTAAATCGGGATGCCCGCGACCTCGAATTTGATGTCGTACTCGCTGGTCTCGTCCTCAAAATAGAGGTCGTATTGGAAGCCCGCGCAGCCACCACCGATCACTCGTACGCGAAGCCCCTGCTCCCTGAGGTCTTCCGCCTCCTGAATTTCTTTGACTTTCTCAATAGCGCGGTCGGTGAGGTTCATGGGCAGAATATAGTCTCAAAGCCGGGCTTTGCCAACGACCGCAGCAAGCTTACCGAGTTCCTCTTCGGTCTGCTCCCAGCCGATACAAGCGTCTGTGATGCTCATCCCATACTGAAGCGGCGTCGAGACCAGGTCCTCCGGGGACGGCAAGTCCTGGCGGCCTTCGCTGAGGTGACTTTCGATCATCACCCCGGCGACGCGCGTCCCTTCTCGGACCTGCTCCATCACCGCCTCAAGCACCATCGGTTGGTTGCGATGGTTCTTTTTGCTGTTCCCGTGGCTGCAGTCGATCATGATGCCCGTCTCGACCCCCCCCTTTTCGAGCAGCGCCGCCGCTTCGGCAACCGTGTCCGCATCGTAGTTGGTCCGCCCCTTCCCACCCCGCAAGATAATGTGACAGTCGGGGTTTCCGCGCGTGCCCACAATCGCGGAGATCCCCTGTTTGGTCACGCCGAGGAAATGGTGCGGATGCCGCGCTGCACGAATCGCGTCGACCGCAATGTCCAAGCTACCTCGCGTACCATTCTTAAAACCGACGGGCATCGACAGCCCAGACGCGAGTTCGCGGTGGACTTGGCTTTCGGTCGTGCGCGCACCGATCGCGCCCCAGGAAACCAGATCGGTGATGAACTGCGGTGTGATGGTCTCTAAAAACTCTGTGCCTGCTGGGACGCCGATATCCGCGCAGTCACGCAGCAGTTGCCTCGCGAGTCGTAGGCCATGGTTAATGCGGTACGTTTCGTTGAGGTCCGGGTCGTTGATGAGTCCCTTCCAGCCGATCGTCGTACGTGGCTTCTCAAAGTACACCCGCATGATGACGATGAGTTCTTTGCTGAGCCGCTTGCGCAGCCCCACGAGTCGCTCGGCGTACTCACGCGCCGCGTCTATGTCATGAATCGAGCACGGCCCCACCACAACTAGCATGCGGGGGTCCTCACCACGTATGGCGTCCGCGATCTCTTTACGTGCGTCGCCCACGAGCGACTGATGTCGCGGTTCGAGCGGCAGTTCTTCGTGCAAGATGGCCGGTGACAGCAACGGTCGAAGGGCTTGGATTCGGAGGTCATCGGTGTGTGGGAACAAAGTCATAGCTACACAAAAAAGTCTGGGGTCAATTCGTCATCTGGAACCGAAGCGTACTGGCTCAGGTCGGTCACGCCTGCTGAAGCCAGAACTTCGTCGTCGATACAGAAGTTACCAGAAAAGTTTTCACTGTCGCGCGTGAGTATGACGTGGGCTGCGTCGGCGAGAATCTGTGGACTCCGAGAGCGCTTAGCGACCGAGTCTCCACCGAGCAGGTTCCGTACTGCAGCCGTGTCAATCGCCGTTCGTGGCCAAAGCGAGTTGGCCGCGATGCCGTCACGTTTGAACTCTGCTGCCCAACCGAGCGTGCACATGCTCATGCCGAACTTGGACATGGTGTACGCGACGTGCCCAGAGAACCAACGCGCCTCCATGTTCAGTGGTGGAGACATCGTCAAGATGTGCGGATTGTCGGCCTTCTTAAGAAAAGGCAAACACTTCTGCGTTGTGAGAAAGGTGCCGCGGACGTTGACGCCATGCATCAAGTCGTAACGCTTCATCGGCGTGCTCGGTGTGTTGGTCAGTGAGATGGCACTCGCGTTGTTGATCACAATGTCGATCCCGCCAAAGGCCTCGACAACCTTCGCAACGGTTTGCTCCACCTGGTCCTCGAAGCGAATGTCGCAAATGCAGGCCAGCCCTTTTCCTCCGGCAGCTTCGATCTCTTCGACCGCCGAAAAGACGGTGCCGGGTAGCTTGGGGTGTGGTTCGGCCGTCTTTGCGGCCACGGCCACGTTGGCACCGTCAGCGGCGGCTCGAAGCGCGATGGCTTTGCCGATACCGCGGCTCGCGCCAGTAATCAGCAGCGTCTTTCCTGCAAGTGTCGTCATGCACCCCGCTTATCACCTCTAGGGGACCACGTCACTGTATCGCCCCAGGGGGTTGTGTCAGCTATCGTCCTCACGATGACGCGTCAGCGGAAGAGTCAAAGAAACAGGCGAAGTCCTAAACCGCGAGGTGCTATCAACACCGCGGCGGTTGGACGGAGCATCCCATGACTCCGGCGACGCTGCTCATCGAACTGGCCGAAAAGATGGCGCTGATCGCAGCGGCAGCCTTGCTCGCCGTTCTGTTTCCGCCCCTTCGCAAGCGCCTGCTCCGCCTCGGCCAACGCAGCGACAAACTCGCAGCGCTCGTTCTCGGCCTGGGGCTTTCATGTTGGGGTTCTTTTCTCGGCCTGCACGTGCTCGGCACCGACATCAATGTGCGCGCGATTGGCATTTTCATCGCAGCACTGCTCGGCGGCTTCAAAGTCGGGGCAGCCGCAGGGATCGGGGCAGGCCTCTTCTCAGGCTGGCTCAACGCCCCTGACATTTGGGTCTGGGTGCTGCTTGCTTCGGCAGCGGAAGGGGCGGTGGCTGGCTGGGTCTCCAAGTACCACGAGTCGCTCTTCAGCGGCCTCAAGCTTATTCCCACGACCCTTGCCATTCAACTCGTCGGCCTCGGTCTCGTCGGCCTCGGCCTATCGCTCGGAGGCGAACTCGACACCTTTTTACCCACGTGGCCAGCACACCTCTTTAAGCTCATGGTCAACACCGCAGGCGTCGCTTTGTTCGTCGCGGTTGCACGACTCATCATCGGTCGCGAACGCGCCGAAGTCGAACTCGTCGCCGCACAACGCGACGCAGACCTCGCGAAGCTCGAGGCGCTCCGCAAACAGCTGGAGCCGCACTTCTTATTCAATGCTCTGAACACGATCCGCGCATTGATTCGAAAGTCTCCGGACCAGGCGCGCGAGCGCGTCGCCGACCTCGCCGACCTCTATCGCTATCTCCTCTCGCACCCCACGGACGCGACTGTGGCGCAAGAGGTTGCGCACGCCATGGCCTACCTCAAGATCGAACAGAGCCGACTGGGCAGCGACCGCCTCGAACTCGCCGACCACGTGACCGACGACGCGAGCGAGTTGCAGCTTCCCGCTCTAACGCTCCAACCCCTCGTCGAAAACGCGATTCGTCACGGAGTCGGGCGCTTCGCGCGTGGACGTATCGAAGTGTCGGCAGAACGCGCAGGTGACACGCTCCTTCTGCGCGTCGACGAATCCCACGAGGGCAAGGCTCAGCCCACCCAACGTGGGCACGGCGTCGCGCTGGACAATCTTCGCAAGCGACTCGCGCACCGTTTCGAGCGTCGCGCCGAACTCACGCTCGATGTGAACGCACACGGTAGCCGGGTCTTGATCCGGATTCCCGACCTCACAAAGTGATATACTCTCCGGCATGATTCGCGCCTTTCTCGTGGACGATGAGCCGCTCGCACGCGACGAGCTGTCCTTCTTGCTCGGACAGTGCGCGGGACTTGAGATTGTAGGCGAGGCAGAGAACGCGCGTGACACGCTGAGCTGGTTCGAACATCAGGCGGCCGACATCGTCTTTGTCGACCTGCATATGCCAGGCCCGGACGGGCTCGCGCTGTGCAGCCGACTCAAACAGATGCAACCCGCGCCACGGGTCGTCATCGTTTCAGCGCACGAAGAGAGCGCAGCACGCGCCTTTGAAGCGGGCGCCTCGGACTACTTGCTCAAGCCTGTTCGCCTGGTTCGCTTGCAGCAATGCCTGCAGCGGCTGCCACCAACCACAGCCGCCGGCAACGATGCGGGCGCCACCCGTGTCGCGATTCGGCGGGGCGAGAGCTACACCATCATCAACCTCGAAGATGCCCTCTTCTTTGAGATCGGCTCCGAGGGTCTCGTCATGGTTGGACCACACGCCCGACACCTGCTCGATCTCACCTTGGCGGACGTCGAACAGCGCCTTGGCGCACACGGAAAGTTCTTTCGTTGTCATCGCAGCGCCTTGGTGCGCGTCGACGCAATCACGTCATTCGAGATGCAAAGCAGCGGCACCGGCATGCTCAACGTCAGTAGCGCGCATACATTGCCCGTCGCGCGCGAGCGGATGCGTGAGCTGCGTCAGCTCATCCCCGTCGCAGGCTAGCCAACGCTAGCGTCGAAGGCGTTCTCGCCGGAGGCTCTTTTGTTGAACGGTCAGGTTGAGCGCACCACCGACGAGCTGCCTAAAGCCCACTGAAATCTCGATCGAGCCGGCAAGCCAGTGTTTTACTGCATAATTCCGTGGAGTAAGATCGGACGATCGTGGGGTGTGGGACGCCCAGCTGGAGACGAATGACCTAGCCACACGCTTGGGCCTGTGGACCCTTGCGCAAGGCACGTACAAGCCAGACGAGACGGTTTCCCGAGTAGTGCTTGACCGTCCAATATGTCGAGGACATACTCCGCCGCCTACGAATCACGAGGAAAACAAGTCACAACTACCGCTACGCTTTTAGAGAGCGGTAGTCTCCTTCCAGAGAGAAAAATATGGGCCTTCTTCAATCCCAAAAACAGGAAATCATCGGTAAGTTTCAAACCCACGGAAGCGATACGGGTTCACCCGAAGTTCAGATCGCACTCCTTACCGAGCGGATCACGCATCTCACCGAGCACTTCCGCACGCACAAACAAGACCATCACTCCCGACGCGGCTTGCTTAAGCTCGTCAGTCGGCGTCGCGGCCTCCTCGATTACGTTCGCTCGAAGAACGTCGATCGATACCGGAACATCATTCAAGAGCTAGGCATCCGTAAGTAGGTGTCTAAAGGCTGCCCTTCTGGGCAGCCTTTTTTTGTTTTACATCGAGGTCGACGCCGCGCGAAATGTGCACGCGCCTCGATCCGCATTCATCGCGCCACAACCCACGGCACGCGCGATTCGAAGCGTTGAGAACCGACTACCGCACAGAGCTGAAAACGCGTTCGCGTCCTTTCGGCCACACGTGACAAGACCATAGAGAAGAAAAGAGAAGAAATTATGATCATTAAAGAAACAGTGAAGATTGGCGATAAGGAGATTTCGATCGAGACCGGTCGGATCGCCAAGCAAGCCTCCGGCTCGGTGGTAATCTCGCAAGGCGAGACCGTAGTCCTTGTGACCGCGTGCGGAACGACCTCCCCACGTCCAGGGATGAACTTTATGCCACTCAGCTGCGACTACGTTGAGAAAATGTATGCCGCCGGCAAGATTCCTGGTGGATTCTTCAAACGAGAAGGACAGCTTCGCGAACACGAGATTCTGACATCGCGATGCATGGACCGGCCGGTTCGCCCGCTCTTCCCCGAAGGCTATCGCAACGAGATCCAGGTCATTGCGACAGTGATTTCGAGTGATTCGAGCAATATGGGTGACATGCTCGCCATCACGGGCGCTTCGGCCGCCCTTCATATCTCCGCCATTCCCTGGGATGGCCCCATCGCGGGCGTGCGCGTCGGACGCGTCGACGGAAAACTCGTCGCGAACCCAACACGCGAAGAGATGGAGCAGAGCGACTGCGACATCGTGGTAGCCGCTTCGAAGGACGCCATCGTCATGGTCGAAGGCGAGCTCAGCGAGCTGACCGAAGAGGAGCTCAACGACGCACTGTGGTTCGGCCACCAGTCGGTTCAAGGCGTCATCGAGTTGATCGAGAAGCTGCGCAAAGCTGTCGGCAAGGAAAAGTTTGCTTTCGAGCCAGTCAAGCGCGACGAAGCCATCGACAAGAAGGTGCGCGAGCTTGCGTACGACAAGTGTGTCGAGGCCTGCCAGGTGCGCGAGAAACATGCGCGCTACGCCAAACATGACGAGGTCAAGGCCTGGCTCGCGGAGCAGCTTGAAGAGACCTTCCCGGAGAACATCGGCGACGTGAAAGAAGCCTACGGCGACCTCAAGTCGCACGTGATGCGCACCACCATCGTCGAAAAGGGCGAGCGTGTCGACGCCCGTGACACCAAGACCGTTCGACCTATCGATATCGAGGTCGGTTGGATCCCACGCACGCACGGCTCCTCGCTCTTCACGCGTGGCGAAACGCAGGGCATTGTGACCACGACCCTCGGTACACGCATGGACGAGCAGAAGATGGAACGGCTCGACGAAAGCTTCTACCGCCACTTCATGCTCCACTATAACTTCCCAGCCTACTCGGTGGGCGAGGTCAAGCCACTTCGCAGCCCCGGTCGCCGCGAAATCGGACACGGCAACCTTGCGCATCGCGCGCTCTCGCGCGTGCTTCCCGACAAGGACGAGTTCCCTTACACGATTCGTATTGTTTCGGAGATCACCGAGTCGAACGGCTCGTCTTCGATGGCCACGGTCTGCGGTGGGTCGCTTTCGCTCATGGACGCCGGCGTGCCCATCAAAGCGCCCGTTGCAGGTGTTGCCATGGGTCTCATCAAAGAGGGTGACAACTTCGCGGTGCTCACCGACATCCTTGGAGACGAGGACCACATCGGCGACATGGACTTCAAGGTATGCGGCACAAGTGACGGAATCACGGCCATCCAGATGGACATCAAGATTGGCGGCCTGACCCGCGAGATCATGAGCCAGGCATTGGACCAGGCCAAAGACGCACGACTCCACATTCTTTCGAAGATGAACGCAGCACTCAGTACGCCGCGCGATGGCCTCAGTAAGTACGCGCCGCGCATCGAGACCATCACGGTCAAGCCCGATCAGATTCGCACGATCATCGGCCCTGGCGGCAAGATGATCAAGGCCATCTGTGATCAGACCGGCGCGACCGTCAACGTCGAGGACGACGGCACGGTAACCATTGCCTCTCCCGACAAAGAGTCGATCGACCAAGCCATCGAGTTCATCAAGAACCTCACCACGGAGCCTGAGGTCGGACAGACCTACAAGGGTATTGTCCGTCGCGTCGAACCCTACGGTGCGTTTCTTGAAATCATGCCCGGTAAGGATGGACTTCTGCACATCTCTGACTTCGCATGGGAACGAGTGGAGAAGGTCGAAGACATTATGGACCTCGGCGACGAGGTCGAAGTGCAAATCAGCAACATCGACCGGGACGGCAAGATCAAGCTCTCGCGAAAAGCTCTGCTCGAGAAACCCGAGGGGTACGTCGAACCCGAACCGCGTGAGTCACGACGCCCGCGCGGCCGAGGTGACCGAGACGATCGTGGACGCGGTGGCGACCGCAAGCGCCGTGGGGACCGAGGAGACCGCAGTGGGGATCGCGATCGTCGACCTCGTCGGCGTCGCAACCGTGACGACAACAAGAACGGCTCCGCGGACACGCCCCCAAGCGAGTAGCCGGTATCAATCGCGATGAGCGTGCAAAGCCCGAGAAACCCGATGTGCTAAAGGCACATCGCTGGTTTCGAAGCAAAGCCGTGAAGAGTCAGAAACAATGACGATGCTGAAAGTAAAGAAACTCCGCATGAATGCGGTGCTGCCGGCGAGACAGACCAAACAAGCAGCGGGCTTTGACCTCGCTGCTTGCTTAGACGCTCCCATGTCGCTCCAATCCGGACAACGCGTCGCTGTTCCGACCGGGCTCGCTTTTGAGATCGCTCCAGGTTACGAGGGACAGGTGCGGCCCAGGTCTGGCTTGGCGCTTAACCATGGCGTCACCGTTCTCAATGCACCAGGCACCATCGACGCCGACTACCGCGGTGAGGTGCAAGTGCTCCTGATCAATCACGGCGACGAAACCGTGACATTCAGGCACGGCGATCGCATCGCCCAGTTTCTGCTGGCGCCTGTGACCATTCCGGAAATGCAGGAAGTTGTCATGCTTTCGGCCACGTCGCGTGGCGGCGGCGGCTTCGGTTCAACTGGCACGTAGACTTGTCAGCAGCATCCTCGCAATGGGAGGCTGCTCACTGTGTCAGACAAGAAGCTCTCCGCGCTCAACGCAAAACTCGCCGTGCTTGAGGCCGTGCTCGAACCGGCCCTCACCCTTGCGCGCGCGCTCGACCTTTCGCTCGATGACCTGCAAAAGATGGTCGCGACGAGTTATTATCGGCAGTATCGCACACGCGGTCTTAGCCAGCAGGCAACAGCTCGGCGTCTTGGCAAGAGCATTCGCACCATCTACGGCCTCGCAAAAGAGAGCAGCGAGGGACGGCATGTGCTTGAAGAGTCGCAGCGCCTGAGTTGGCAGCGCGAGATCGTACGTATTGTGGGCTCCGGCGTCGAACAAGAAGCCGAGCTGTTTCGCAAGATGCGCTTCATCAAAAAGCGCGACCTCGATGAAACGCTCGCCAATCTGATCGAGCAGGGGATCATCATCAAAGAGGCAGAGCGACTGCTGATCGCCCCCATCGAAGTGAGCATGATGGCCGAAGACTGGGACCACCGCATCCAATCGCTTCGACACTTCCTCAACGCCGTTGGCCAAGTTGTCTACCAGCGCTTCTTCCGCCTGCGACCCGGGCCAGGTTTCGCGCGCGTGCTTTCGTTTCAGGGCGCTCGAGATGCGGTCGAGGAACTCGGCAGTGCGCAATACGCCGCGATGAAGTCTGCCGTCGTGCAAACCGACGAAGAAGCCAAGAACGCTCCCGAACGGCGCCAGCTTTCACTCGCTTTTTGTGTGGTGGAACGCCCCTCGGACCCCGTGTGGCGCGAACCCGGCTCGTAAGACTGCGTCACGAGCATCCACCTGCAGTTTTCTGCACCCCTTTCGCAACTTCGATTATTGCGTTTGCTTCCTACGCCGCGCACATTGAAGGCATGAAACGACACATCGCTCACCCGCTCATCATCGCTCTGTCACTCGGCTTGCTAACCACGGCTTGCAGTCAGTCGCATAGCCCCTGCGGCGATGGAACAGCACACTACAAGGGCGCAGAGCGAATTTGCGCCTATCAGAGTAGCGTGGTGATCGAGGGCGGCTTCGAGTGCCCGGACTTCGCGCCCGCGCTCATCGAAATCGAGGGCGGCTACGTCTGCGCCCCCGAACACATCAGACTTGAAGACCTTCCAGCAGAAGTTTGCCCCTGGAGCGTCGATGGCTGCATGGCGCCAACAAGGATGAGCGAGACCGACGCTGGGCCCGCTGATCTTGACGCCAGAATCGTCAAAGCTAACAACGGCAACATCAAGTTCGACGCCGGTGCAGAGCCGAGTGACGGTGGCGAGACATCCGCCGACGCAACGATCGAATGTGGTTGCTCGACCGATGCGGAATGCCCAGGCGGGGCAGCGCAGAGCAAATGTCTCAACTGTGCCTGCCTGCCCTATCCGGCGGCATGCTTCGACGGGGTGAAGAACGGCGTCGAAACCGATGTCGACTGCGGCGGCGAAGCCTGTCCGCGTTGCTACGCTGGCGAATCATGCTCGGCACGCGAAGACTGCGCCACGGGAAAGTGTGACGGAAGCAGCGGCTTGTGTGTTGCGCTGAGCGGTGATGAACTTGCTTGCCTTGGCTTGGACGATCCATCGTGTGCGGCTTGCCACGCCGTCGGCGGCCAAGGCGTGAATCTTTGGCCTACCTCGCGCGACGGGCTGATTCCCCCCCCTCCGCCTGGGCTCATGACAGACGGCCTCGTCGAGGCGTGCCTCTGACATCAACACCATTTTTCAGCCCGAAAACTGGCCCATGCTCACTCTGAAGCGTAAAAGTCGATCATGGGACGCACAAAAGCCCAACTGCCGCACATCCCGTCGCTGATCGCCAAGAAGCGCTCCGGGGGTGCACTGACCGACGAGGAAATTCAGGCTCTTATCCGGGGGTATACCCGCGGCGATGTGCCGGACTATCAGGTCAGCGCCATGCTGATGGCAATCTTCTTCCAGGGCATGAACTCTGCCGAGATCACAGCGCTGACGCTCGCCATGCGCGACAGCGGGAAGGTCGTCGACACCTCGAAGGTTGCAGGTTCCAAGGTCGACAAGCATTCGACGGGCGGCGTGGGCGACAAGGTCTCGATTTGTCTCGCACCCATCGTCACTGCGTGCGGACTAAAGGTGCCGATGATTAGTGGCCGTGGTCTCGGACACACGGGCGGCACGCTCGACAAGCTCGAGGCAATCCCCGGCTTTCGCACCGACCAATCGGTGCGCAGCTTCGTTTCGCAGGTCGACCGCATTGGATGCGCGCTGATTGGGCAAACCAAGGAGTTGGCTCCCGCCGACAAGAAGATTTACGCCCTGCGCGACGTGACGGCAACGGTCGAGAGCGTCCCACTCATCACGGCGAGCATTCTCTCCAAAAAGCTCGCCGAAGGGATCGATGCGCTCGTCCTCGACGTCAAGGTCGGCTCCGGAGCGTTCATGAAAAACCTCGATGAGGCCCGGACACTCGCACGCTCGATCGTGCGGGTGGGCAAACTTGCAGGCATTCGCGTCAGCGCGCTTCTGACGGCCATGGACCAACCCCTCGGCCTCATGGTGGGTAACGCACTTGAGACCCGCGAAGCGATCGAAGTGCTCCACGGAGGGGGCCCAGAGGACCTGGTGGAGCTCACACTCGGCCTCGGCGCGGAGATGCTCTTGGTCGGGGGTATCTGTCGTAAGAAGTCCGAGGCGGTGCGCCTGCAGCGGCAAGTGATCGCCGATGGCCGCGCCGCTGAGACAATGCGCAAGATCATCAAGGCGCAAAAGGGTGACCCCAAGGTCGTGGACGAGCCAGATCGACTACCAAAAACCAAGAAGACGTTCGCCGTCAATGCCACCAAGGCCGGAACGGTCGCGAGCATTGATGCCATGCAGATTGGCTTGCTCGCCGGCGCCATGGGGGCGGGACGCATGCGCGTCGACGACGAGATCGACCCGGCCGTCGGCATCGAGCTGGTCGCCAAAGTGGGGGAACGGGTAAGCAAAGGTGCGCCGCTGGCACGGCTTCACTGCCACAGCTCGAGTGCCGCCAACAATTTCCGCGACAAGGTGCGAGGCGCCTATGGCCTTTCAAATCGAAACGTCGATCCGCCCCCACTGGTTCTCGACCGCATTCGATCGTGATGTGCCTCACGAACGCGCTGCAGGGTTTCGCTTAGACCGCCCTGTGAAGGGCTACCTTTTGCTTGTTTTATCGCACCTGCAACGGCACCATCGAGACCATGTTTCGCTTACTTATAGCGGCTATGCTGCTGTGGTGCGGTGCCCACACGGCGGCCGCACAAGACAAGCCCGAACAGGGCACCGAAGCCCCCGTCGCCGACGCGCCCCAGGACGCGGATACCGCGGGCGCAAACAACGACGTTCAGGAGCGAGCAAACGCGAACTTCGAGGCAGGCAACGAGCTCGCCGCTGAAGGAAAGTGCGACGCGGCCATCGTCGAGTTTGAGGCCTCCGTAAGCCGCTTCGTGCAACCTGCACCACTATTGGCAATGGCCCGCTGTGAGGAGAAGCTCTACCGCTACGCGAGCGCGATGGAGCACTATCAACGATACCTCGACGTTGCCGAAGACGACGACGCGCAGAAGGCGGAGGTGCAGCGCACACTGAGTGCACTACAGCGGCGGCTCGGTACGGTCAAAATCCGCGCGGCGAAGCCCGCTCAAGTTTGGCTCGGTGGTCACGTCATCGGCAATGCCCCGAGTGAGCTTATGTTACCGGCAGGCAGGCACGTTCTGGAGTTTCGAATCGAGGGGCACGCTGCGCAACGCCGCTCCGTTGAAGTCCGTGCACGCAAGCGAAGCGAGGTCTTCGTCGAGATCGACCGCAAGATGGAGATCGCCCCCTCGCACAGCGACACGGATCGAACGACGCACGCGCAGGTCGACAGGTCGCTCCAACAAGACACTGAAGACGAGGGCTTGGACCCCACTCTTTTTTGGATCGGAGCGGGCCTGACGGTCGCCACCGCGACAGCTGGAACGGTCTTCGGCCTGCAGGCTCGCGCAAAGCGAGATGAGGCGGAGAAAATCGACCCGCGTATTTCGCGAGAGGCCGAGATCGAAGAAATTCAAACGGCCTCTCGTACAGCCGATATTCTGTTCGGGACGGCCGCCGTACTCGGAATCGCAACCGCGATTACCGCTATTTTTACAGATTGGGAGAGCGATGACGAGGTCGCCGCGCCGGCGGAACCTTCGCTCGCGCTCACCCCTGCACTCAGCCCATCGAGCGTCGGCCTTGTGGTCCAGGGAGCGATGTAACATGTTGCAACGTTTCATCATCGCTACGCTTTCGATCGCCATTTGCAGTTGCACCTTGCAAGAGCTCGACGAAGGACTCGAACGACAGCCGTGCGCCACCCGGGACGATTGTGCGGACCTGAACGAACTCTATCCCAACGCAGACCCATGCTTGGAGTGGACCTGCAACCGACAGACCCGCTTGTGCCAAGTACGTGGTCGAGACCACGACGACGACCAAGTTGTTGACATCGCATGTCCCGGTGGCGCTGACTGCAACGATGGCAGCGCAAATGTGTACCCAGGCGCTCCTGAAATCTGCGACGGCCTCGACAACAACTGCGACGCTCGCATCGATGAAAACCTCCATCGCGCAACGCGCACGCAGCGCGTCGCTCGAATGTCGAGCTCACTGCATGGTGGCCCGATTTCGATCGCCCACGACCCTGAAAGCGACGACCGGTTGTATGCGCTCGTGCAAAGCCCGACCCAGGCTCGCGCTGCATTCACGAGTTGGAATCGTGGTGACACCGCAACTTGGACTGACTTGACGGTCGCTGCACAGGGCAACTTGGGTACACAAGAGGTCACGCAAGGCAGCGTTCATGTTCGCGATAGTCGCGCATACGCTGTTGCAGCTGCGCGCTCGAGCAACGAGCCTGCATGCACGTCACTCCACACGGGACCTCTGAGCAACGCAAGCCTCGAAGTTCCTGGAACGCGCTATGCTTCCGGACTCGCGCAAGCGTCGGGTTTGTATTGTCCAAGCGCACGTGACGGTATTTTTGCGCCACAAGTTGTGGCACACGACCCTGAGCAAGTGCTCTGGCTTGCCCTTCGTGAGCGACAGTTCCCACAGATCCGTCAGTGCAACGATCAGTTCCGAAGCAATCTTCTTCTGACCACGACCGAGCTCAACGCCGCTGAGCGAATCACCAATCAGGCGGTCGGTTTCGAGCCGTTCGCCACTGTGGACGTGGGGTCCAACCGTACGCTCTTGGCCGTCGCCGAAGACCGAGGCGGGACCGACACGGGCGTGTTCTTCTACATCCTCTCAGGTGACAAGCGAGTTCCCATCGTCACGCCGCTCGGCCTTGGCCTGCATTCGCTCAAACCTCGCTACATTCACCTTGAGCGCGGCGACCTACTCGACGACGGCGAGGCGATTGAGGTCGCACTCACGATGCAGGAGGGCTGCTTGCGAGACGCCGCAATCGTGGTTCAACGCTTTCGGTGGGAGGCTTCCAAGACTTCCCTCAAGCCGCGTGGCAACCCCCATCAGATCTTTGCGTCGTCCCTTCCGAACCGCCCTGCGCTCTACGGAGCGAGCACCGTGTGGGATGGGGCGGACTGGTTCGTGGCCTGGAACGAAGGCGGGGCGCGCGTTCAACTTCGCCGCGTGAGCCCGGTCGCACAGGTGCTCGCAATCGCAGACGAGCAAACCTTGTTTGAGAGCAACGATCTGAACGGCGGGTACGGCCCGCCGCACACCTTTCTCGACTCCGAAGGTCGCCCGCTTGTGGTGGCGCAAGCGGGCGATACAGAGCCGGGTCTCTACGAGACCGTCATCGAATGCGTCGAGTAGATTCCCGCGAAGTGGGTTTCCGATATGGGTTTGAGCGCGTAGCTGCGCAGGGAGCGGAGACGACAACGCCATAGCGCGAACGCTTGCCTATCAGTGGTACGGGGGACAGGACTTGAACCTGCACGTCGTAAGACACCGGAACCTAAATCCGGCGCGTCTGCCAATTCCGCCACCCCCGCACATTTGAGGTAGGATCGTGCGCAGTGTACACCATCCACAAGCGGGGCGCATGCGTCCTTATCGCCTCTTTGTTCAGCGCCTCCGTTGCGCTCGCCCATGGCCCCTATCCAAGAAGCCGCAGTATGGACATCAACGCCGAAGGCCACATGTTGCTCAACACCTCATTTGGCTTACTCCGCTCCATGGACGACGGCCGGAGCTGGTCTTGGACGTGTATGGAGAGCCTCGGCTTTGACGTCGACGAAGAGCCGACCGTGTTTTCGGCCATACGCGACGACGGCTCACTTCACGCAGCGAGCGCTTTTGGGCTGTACAGCTACGAAGACTGCGCGTGGACTCGCCCACCAGAGTTGGGCGCCGACTACCACACGGGGCTCGTGCGCAACCCGGAGACCGACGAACTCTGGACCGTCACATCGAACGCGACGGGGCAGAACTTCGTGTATCGCTCCACAGACGGGCGCTCCTGGACGCCGCACGGCCCCGCCTTACCCGACATGTCGCTTGTGGGACTCGCCGTGGGCACGGCCGAGTCAGAAGCAGTCTTTGTAAGCGCCATTGTGCCAGCCACCGACACCGAGTCGCGGCGTGCCGTGGGACTCCGCCTGGAGGGAAACATGTGGAAGGCCAGCCCCATCGCTGACGTACAAAGACCGGTGTTTGCTGAAGTTCTTACGCATCGAATGCCGCAGGGCACCGCGATTGTCATCGCCCTCGTCGACCCCTCTTTGGGCGCAGTTTCGCAGACCCTGATCAGTGACGACGGAGGCGCAAGCTGGCGAGAACTTAGCGACCTCAACGAACAACGCGTGGTCGACGCCACCTGGTCCTCGGACGGAGCCACGCTATGGATCGGGGGACGTGGGGGCACCGGTATTTGGCAGTCTACTGATGGTGGACAAACGCTCCAGCAAGTGAACCGCGACGCGGACGCAAGCTGCCTGCACGAGCGAGGCGGCACGCTTTATGTCTGCGGCGACCAATTTGGGGATGGCTATATGCTCGGGAAGTCTGACGACGGCGGGCGCAGCGTTGAAGGCATTTCAGGCTTCGACGATATCGAAGCGGAGTTCGAGTGTGTCCGAAGCACTCAGGTCGGTGCAACGTGCCAAACGCCTGCACTCGACATTCAGAATGATTTACAAATCACACTGATGCCGCCTTCGACGCCCTCAGAAGGCTGCAGCTGCGTAGTCCGAACAGAAAAATCCCGCAAATACACAATTCTTTCGAGCCTGCTCCTCCTTGTCTGGTTGACCCAGAGACGATGTGTAACACAATAAAGGCTATGATCTTGGGCTTGGTGCGAGGCCACCAAAACGTTAGCTTCTTTCCCATGAAACTCCTGATGCTAACCGCGGGCTTTGTTCTGTTCGTCGGGAGCGTGCAGGCACAAGAAGATGCTCGCGCACGTTTTGAAGCCGGCGTGGCGGCGTACGATGCCAAGGACTACCAGAGCGCGTTGGCGGCATTTTCGGACGCCTACCGGATCAAGCCGCACCCCGTGGTCCGCCTCAACATCGCGAACTGCTACGAGCGGCTGGGCCGCCACACGGAAGCGGAAGAGCAGTACCAGAGCTTCCTCGAAGAAATGCCGGACTCGCCCAAGGCTGCCGAGGTCAAGCGCTCAATCGCTCGCATCTCCAAGCGGATCGGTACGATTCAACTCGATGTCGATCCACCCGATGCAACGGTGACAATCAACGGCAAGAGCGTGCAACCGAACCAACCGCATCGGGTCAACGCGGGACGTTACACAATCGAAGCCTCGGCGCCGGGATACGCATCTCGTAGCGAAGAAGTCGCGGTCCCCGGCGGCAGTCAACCCGAGGTTCGGCTTCACCTAGAACCTTCGGGCGAGCCTGACCAAGTCGACGCGTTTACAGACGCCGAAGATGAACCGCCCGACGAAACCTACGACCTCGACGACAAAGACGAAACCTTCTCCGCCTCGGATATCGACGGGAGCAGTGGCATTCCGGCCGGTGCCTGGATTGCAGGGGGCGTGGCTGTGGCACTGGCGGCCGGCGCATTAACCCTTGGCATGGTCGCCGTCTCGGCCGAGTCCGACTTCGAGGACGAGGTGCAGCGTTCCAACGACCCGTCACTCTCTTCCGATGAGCGGGCACAAGCCTACCAAGACGGCGTAGATGCCGCCGACCGAGCAGACAGTCTGGCGCTCGTCTCCGATCTGTTCCTAATCGGGGCTGCCGCCGCGGCCACCACGGCCGTGGTCCTGCTGGTCACCCACGAAAGTGATGATGGACAACGCAGCGAGTCTTTTAGTGCGCTGCCCGTGCTCACACCGGATGGTGCTGGCGCAGTGATTAGGAGCACGTTCTAATGCGCGTTACCACCCAAACTTGTGCCCTCCTCGCAATCCTCAGCTCGACTGTCGGCTGCAGTCTCTTCGTCAACCCCGACACGGACAAACTCGGGGCAACGCAAGACGGGGCGACAACACCCGACGGGTTCGTCCCGCCCAGCGACGGTGGCACCGACAGCATGCTTCCCGCATGCGCAAACAACTGTGACGATGGCATCGCGTGTACCCTCGATGAGTGCGTAGGTGAACCGAGGACCTGCCAGCACACGCCAAACCACAACGCTTGCGATGCCGACCAGCGATGCGACCCGATTCGCGGCGGTTGTACCGGCGCTTGCGTAACTGACGACGAGTGCAAGGACAACAACCCTTGCAACGGTGAAGAAACCTGCAACCGAGACTCAGGCGAATGCGTTGCTGGAGACGCAGTGCAATGCGCGGTTCGCAACATGTGCTGGGAGGGCACGTGCAACCCGAGCAACGGCGAGTGTGATTACGCCCCCAACGACTCGTTATGCCAAACGAATAACCTCTGCCAAACAGGGACTTGCGGCAGCGGTGGTTGCACCAGCCAACAAACCGTGTGCAACGACGGAAGCCCATGCACGCGCGACTTCTGCGATGAATCGCAAGGCTGCATGACTGAACTCATCGACGCCGACGGGGACGGCCAGGCCTCCGACCAACTCGGTGCTTGCGGGACGGATTGCGACGACGACGATGCGGCCCGGTACCAGGGCGCGACCGAATACTGCGATGGCATCGACAGCAATTGCAATGGTCGCAGCGATAGTGCGGACCAATGTGTTGTTCTACCCGACGACTGTCGCGATGCAGAGGGAGCGCTTCCAATGGTTGCTCCCGGCCAAACGATAGTACTTTGGAACGGTTCGCTCGACCTGCTGAACGACGATTACGACCCACCTTGCTTCAGCAACACGGGTCCCGACGCAGCCTTTGAAATTCGAGTAAACGGAACCGCGGATGTCATGATTGAGGCAATGGCTGTTTCGGGCAATGTTGATCCAAAATTGATGGTCGTTCGCGATGGCACCTGCGGAAGCAGTGCTTTTGAAGCGAGTGAAAACGAAATTTTATGCAACGAAGACGCTAGCGAGAACGAGAAGAATGCAAGGATCTGGGTACAAGACACGACGGGTTTCGACCTGTTAATGGACTCGGACGATAACGATTCTGGCATCATGAAGCTCATCTTAACCGTCATGGCGACGAAGCCTCAGCAGTGTGGCGCTGGGCTGGATATTACGGCGGGCGGGACATGGATCGGCCACCCCGCACATGACCAGGACTACGAACCAGGCTGTTCGAGTAATATCGACAACCCACAAGGCATCGCAAGGTTCAGCGGTCCATCCGATGGTGACATCGATGTGGTGGCAAACGACACCTTCAGCGAAAGTGTACTCGAACTATCCAACGATAGCTGTAACACCGACCTTGCTTGTGACGATTCAGGAACACGGTCGTTTTCTGAAAATGTCACCCCCGGTGCAACGTACCACTTGGTCATCGAGGGTGACCGCACCAACGGCACATTCGCGGTGCAGTTCAAACCCTAGCTCTTTCGCTCGGAGTCAAGAGCTCGAACTTAGAGTTCGAAGTCGGCTTCTTCGAGGATCTGGCTGATACGCCACAGAAAGGCGTTCGCCTTGACACCATCGACGACCCGATGATCGTAGGAAAGCGCCATATACATGACGGGACGGATCGCCATCAGGTCTTCACCGCCGTGTTCGACAACCACCACACGTTTTTTGATCTCGCCCATTCGCAGAATGCCGACATTGGGCTGCGAGATGATGGCTCCGCCGACAAGGTTGCCCTGGCGACCAGGATTCGACACGGTGAAGGTCTTGTTTGCGAGATCGTCGGGCGCGAGGTTTCCCGTGCGTGCCTTTTCCGCAAGCTCGTCAATCGCGCGTGCGATACCACGAACCGAAAGCTCGTCCGCGCCGCGAATCACCGGCACGACGAGCCCCTCGTCCGTCTCGACAGCGATGCCAAGATTAACCTCGCGGAGCAAAACGTAAGCGTCGTCCATCACCCGCGAGTTAAGCTCAGGGAACTCGGTTAGTGCCTTGGCAACCGCACCACACACAAATGACAAGAAGGTCAGGTTCAGGCCGGCGGCCTTGAACTCTTTCTTATGCTCGTTCCGCAGTTTCGAGGTCTTGTAAATGTCGCACTCTGAAAAGGTGACCACGTGTGGCGCATTGAGCTTCGAGTAGACCATGTGGTCGGCGATGATTCGTCGACGACGTGTGAAGGGGATGACCTGGTCACCCGGCCGCGGCGTATAGGCTGGCAATTTGAACGCACCCGACGTCTTGGCTTCGGCACGGTGGTCCGGAGGCAAGTGAGGCGATTTTCGTTCTTCGCCCTGCTCGGCCGACGAACTGCCTCCATTCTTGGCACGCAAGATGTCAGCTTTGCTCAACGGCATTTCGTCACCAAGTGATGATAGGTCGACGCCCTGCTCGCGAGCGAACTTACGAACGGACGGAGAAGCCTGTGCAGCACCACCGCTTCTTGCAGCCTGTGAAGATTTGTTTCTCTGACCGTGTCCAGCCTGGTCTTTCTTCGAGGTTTCATCGGAGGCCGGCTGCGCTTTATGCGCATCTTTGGCCTCTTGGGGCTGCGACTTGGCTTCGGGCTTCGATGGCCTGTCCTCGCTCTTCGATGAACTGCCTGCCTTGGACTCGCTCGCCTCTGCCGCGGGATCGATCTCGCACAGGTTGTCACCAACGGAAACAATGTCGCCGACCTGCGCGAAGATCTTGGTGATGACACCACCTTCTGAGGCCGGGATCTCGCTGTCTGCCTTGTCGGTCAGAATTTCGACCAAGGGTTGGTTCTTTTC
Source organism: uncultured Polyangiales bacterium (assembly GCA_964487255.1). Taxonomy (GTDB): domain Bacteria; phylum Myxococcota_A; class Polyangia; order Polyangiales; family CAZAQV01; genus CAZAQV01. Next base: position 67,015 of record CAZAQV010000007.1, read on the forward strand.
CACTTGTTGGCCCTCTTGGACCAACCATTTTCCGATTTCGCCCTCTGCCACACTCTCGCCAAGCGCAGGCATTGTGATGGTCGTTGCCATGATGGATTTATCCTCCGTCAGATCTCACAGGCAACATACACGCTTTTGCTCGGATGTGATCGGGAAATTCCCGAAAAGTAACGCCCGCAAAACCCGCACTTCGCCTCGTTTTTCTGCTGTAGCGCCCGTTCCGGTTCCAGGCTAAGTTCCGCTCATGCTTACCGAGCTTTCTCGTGAGGATCGCCTTCAGCTGATGCGTTTCGTCTGCTCGTTTGCCTGGGCTGATCTGCGCATTGAAGAAAAAGAACGCGCCTTCGTGGCCAAACTGGTTAAGCAACTCGACCTCAACGCAGACGAGCGTGAGCAAGTGCAGAGCTGGCTCAACTCGCCACCGCGCGCGGAGGACATTGACCCCGCGGATGTGCCCAAAGATCACCGCGAGCTTTTTATCGATGTCGCTCGCGCGATGGTTGTCTCCGACGGCACCGTGAGCCCCGACGAGGCCGAAAACCTCGCGCTGCTCGAAATGCTGCTGAGTTCATGACTCTCTGTTTATGGCTCTTCGCTAGCCTTTTCTGCAAAGCAGCAATCTGCAAGTAGCAGATTGGCTTTTCGAAAAGAGCTCTCATCGCGGCGCCACCAGCAAAGAGCGCTCATGATAGCGAAGCGATGACGCGTCAACGAAAGAGCGCTCATCGTGCCCGAGGGTCGACTCTTCGCTAGCCGGGCCTGATTCTTCGGTCAGAGAGGACGTCGTGGTAGGTTTTTGGGGTGCAAAAGTCTTGTCTCGCACATACGCTTGTCGCCGCTCTGCTCGCTACTGCTGTTTTCACGGGTTGCTCGGGAGACTCAGGCACCGGGCGCGCGCCATCTTCCGCACCGCAAGCAAAACCATCATCGGCCCGCTCCTCGAAGACGAACGAAGCGCCCTCGAAGTCCCCGCCTCCGATCGGCGAGCGACTTGCTGTACTTCAGCCAATTTTTCGACGCGAAGGCGACGTCACGGTGGTCGATCGACTCTCGGCCGCGCACAGCTTCGGCGGCTGGCGCACCAACAGCGACATCGTCGTGTACTGCGCAGGCGACCTTCCCCTGACCGACTCTGCACGCTGTCATGATGCGGATCTGCGCACAGCCTGGCTCACGGACGGTAAGCGTGCAGCCATGATGTTGCTGCCGCCCGAAGTGCGCGGCCAGAAGCTGACGCTTTCACTGCAAGGTCACGCCGCTCTTTTCATAGACGGAAAAGAGGTTTCACAGATCGACGCCAACGAATGGTCGCTGACGAGCATTGACGTTCCAGAGGGCGACGGTTTTGTCCGACTTGGTCTACGTGCGCAGCGTCGAAGCAAGGTCCGTCTCGGAAAGTCGAAACAGCAACGGACAGGCGCGGCCGTACGCTGGCTTGCGTACGGTCCCGAGACAGCATCGGAAGAAATCGGCGCGCATTTGGCGAACCACTACGCGTCGCCAACGCGCGCAATCGCCTACCCGATCCACCTCACCGACGAGCAGGCCCCCGGGCAAATCCAGCTCTACGGCGTCATGAACGACCTGGAACTCACATGGGTCGGGTCTGACGGCAAACGTACCCGACTTGAGGAGTCGTCGCGCTACGACGCCACCAGTCCCTCCCAAAAACCGCCAGGGCACATTTACGCAATCTACAACCTCGACGACAAGATGCGGGACGGATTGCTAGAGGTCCGCAGCAAAGACAAAGAGTCATCTGCCTTGGACCTGACGCTGCATCAAAGCCCCAACGCAAAATCAGGACAAAGACCTGTCGAGGAAGAAAAGATTGCCCCGGCTAAGAATGTCATCGTCTTTCTCGTCGACACACTTCGCGCCGACAAGCTGCGCATTTACGAGAAGAGTTCGCGCGTTCAAACACCGGCGCTCGACAAGTGGGCCGAGGGCGCAACGCGATTTACGGCGGCGCACACGCAGGAGAACTGGACCAAGCCGTCAGTCGCTACGCTTTTGAGTTCGACCATGCCCTGGCAGCACAATGCAACGACCGGCGACGCGGTGTTGCCAAGGCGCATCGCAACGATGAGCGAACTGCTTCAAAAAGAGGGCTTCTACACCGGTTTTTTCAGTGCCAACGGCTACGTCTCAGACAAGTTCGGCTTCGGTCGCGGCTGGCACACCTACCGCAACTACATTCGAGAGGGACGCAAGAACCCGGCGCAGTACGTCGCCCGCGACGTCATGGAGTGGCTCGACAAACGACCGAAAGACAAGCGCTTCTTCCTGTACGTGCACACCATCGACCCACATGTTCCCTACCGTCCGCCAAGCGAGTTTAGCGAGATGTACGATCCCGAACCCTACAGCGGCGTGGTGAACTTCCGCAAAGACGCAACGCTGCTCGAGAACATCAAGATCGGACGCATCAAACTTCGAGAACGCGACAAAACACAACTGGTCGCACTTTATGATGGCGAGATCACTTATCACGACGTTTGGTTTGGAAAGATCCTCGAGGGTCTGGCAGAACGCGGACTCGACCAAAACACCGCGATGGTCTTTACCTCCGACCACGGCGAAGAGTTCTGGGATCACGGTTCAGTGGGTCACGGACACAATGTTTACGAAGAGCTTTTGCACATTCCGATGGTGATGCGCATTCCCGGCATCAAGAAGCACCGCGACTCTATCGATGCGCCAATGGGCCTGGTCGACGTCGCGCCCACGATGTTCGAGGCACTCGGTCTCGAGAAGCCACCGAGCTTCGAAGGTCAGTCACAGCTTGATAAGATCACCGGCAGCGCCCCTATCGAACAGACCGCGACCGTGAGCGGTTTCATGGACAACTGGCGCACGATCGTGCTGGGCGACTGGAAGCTCATCATGAAGGGCAACCTCAACCCGCGGCTCTATCACTTGCCGAGTGACCCCACCGAGCAGACCAATGTCATCGACAAGCATCCCATGGTGGCCTGGAGCCTGATGCAGCGGCTCGGCCAAGAACTCGGTCGCACGGCACCCAAAGCGAGCCAAGGTGGCGCAAAGCCCAAAGTCGAGAAGACCACCATCGACCCAACGACCCGCGAGCAGCTGCGCGCCCTCGGCTACATCGAGTAGTGCGATCTGGGACCCAGGAACCCAGCAGCAAGCTGCTTGAGTGGCCGTTTCCTCGCCAGAGTCGAAGAAAACCCTATAATCTCTGAGTTTAGAATCGGAATGGTTGTTGCTGAATCCATCAGCATGACTTCGAAGTTGTTTGTGGTCGTGCTGGTAGGGCTCGTGGCCATTCCGGGCCTGGTCGGGCTCGGAAATGCCTCCGAGTCAATGCTCGTCGAGCACACGAGTTCCGCAACAAACGTGCCTTCGACTCCCGCGATGGCTTCCAGCGCTCAAGCGGGCATCGTGAGCAATGCCTGGCGCTCGGTTCGTTCGGTCTTGAGCGCACCGATTGAAAGCTACAAGTCTTATCGTGCCCTGCCTCGCATGGTGCCCCGCGGACGAACGCTCGCAGAGCGCATCAAAAACTTCCCCAAGTGGGCGGGGAGCTTCGGTCCCATCAACGGCTTACGCACGCGATGGCGGCACGCGCGCTACACCACCGAGCCCCTGGCCGCGGTTCCGGAGGGCATTCACTATTTGGAGCTCTCGGCACGACAACCACTACTCGTTCCGGCGGGAGCCCTTCCCATCCCGAACATTCGTCACGCGCACGTCGGGCTTCGCGCACCTGGCGATACTTTGGGTGATTGGTCCCACCTCCTGATGAGAGGCATTAAAGGCAAAAACGCACAGGGCAAGACGGTTTGGTTTCCCTCCCGCAAACTCGAACTCGACCCTGGGTTCTATCCAGATGCACGTTACGACATCATTCGCATCTCGTCTGAGAATGAGGAGCTCTTCAACCAAGCAGCAGCCCATGTCATGACCGAACTCGCCGAGGACGCGAAACCCTACATTCCTGGCAAGCGAACATGCGTCACGTACGCATGCAATACAGCGCGTCCCTACTTTGCCGAGCCAGAGGCCAAACTACCGCTTCGAGCGCGCTGGAACGGTGGCTGGATGCAGCGCTATTTCGATAAGCTGAGCCTAGAGAAGAACAAGGCCTTTCTCGCCGAGGGCGTCAAGATCGAGCGAGTCGAGCAAGCGCTGGTGGCGCGCGACAAAACGCGCGGCAAGCTCGGCCCCGCCATCGATTGGCTCCTCGGACCGCCTGGACGCGCCGAAGAAGGCTTCCTCTATCGCCGCTTCGGGTTCAAGGACATCTGGGAACAAGATCGCGTGATCCGAATGGAGCCAAAGTTCCCCAAACCCGAGACTTCACAAGCCACAACCCAAATCGCCGACGCCGTCACCGACGCGGTCGAATTGACTCCCGAGACTTCGAGAGGCCTCCGATACACCATGCCCGAGCAGGCCGTCGACGTGCCCGCCACCGATGCACCCCGAGTGGAGAGCACCACCTCCCGCGGAATTACTTACTCTTTTCCCGGAGAAACGCCCTAAGATAGCGAGCTAAAAATGTGTGAATTCGATCGGTTGCACGCTCGTTACCCGTGCGCTACGTTCGCCGACCCTTTTCGCACTTGGAGCACTCTCATGCGTGACCTTATTCGACTCGTATCATCTGCCGGCACTGGCTACACGTACTACACGGACAAGAACAAGCGAACCACAACGGAGAAGCTCAAGTTCAAGAAGTACGATCCGGTCGTGCGCAAGCACGTCGAGTTCACTGAAGCGAAAATGCCCAACCCCAAGAAGTAGTCTATCGACTGAAAACGCTCATCCCACTCAGCTTAGAAGTATTAGAGGTCCCCAATGTCCAAGGTTTGTCAGGTTACCGGTAAAGGCCCCATGGTCGGTCACAATGTCTCGCACTCGAATCGCAAGACGAAACGTCGGAGTCTGCCCAACTTGCAGTGGCACCGCTTCTGGGTCCCAAGCGAGAACCGTTGGACGCGCCTCCGCGTCAGCACGGCGGGCATCCGCGAGATCGACAAGCGTGGCATCGAGGCCGTCCTCAAAGACCTTCGAGCCAAGGGCGTCAAGGTCTAAGCGATGCTGGTCCGTTGGGCGGTTCTCCTACTGCTCCTGCTAGCTGGCCTAGGCTGCGTCAAGGAAAAGGAAGTCGACCTAAGTCGACGAGCCACCGACGCTGCGACAGAAGCCGACGCAAGCCAGCAGCAACGCGACGCGCACGTGGTGGGTGAGGACGGAGCAACAGCACAAGACGCGGCCTTCGACTCCGCCGTCTCCGATCCTGATGCAACCGTCTCCGAGACCGATGCGACCGTCTCCGAGACCGATGCGACCGTCTCCGAGACCGATGCGACGTCCCCAATCGCCGACGCGTCGGTGCCGGACGCAATCGACCCGTGCTCACACATGTGCACGGGTTCGGCGGGAAAGTCGTTCTGTCTTGGTGAGCGGGGCACCCAGAAGTGCCAGAAAAATAACGTAGATGGCCTACAAGTGTGTACATGCAGCGCCACGGGTTGGATAAGTTGCGGACCTTGTTTGTTTCCGTAGTGCTTCAGGTCTTGAGAGGGACACGCAATCTTGAAGGCTCACATGCCAAAGGCGTCAGTACTATGGGCTACATCGCGAAGATCATTGTTCTTGTGACACTCGCCATCGGATGCGCAGACAGTCCGGCCAGTCAAACGGTCGCGCGCAAGGTAAACGATGGATCCACTCCCCGCGATGGAGCCGCGAGCGATGCGGCGACCCACGAGGAGGCATCGCTCCATGAAGATGCCAATGTCACCGACGCCGGATCGCGATCAGACGCTGGCAGCTGCAGCTTTACGTGCACAGACTCAAGCGGAAAGTCGATCTGCAGTGGACAAAGAGGTACAAAAAAATGCACCAAGCAAGACAGCGAGGGCCTGCAGATTTGCACTTGCAGTGAGGACGGTTGGATCGAGTGCGTGAGCTGCGTGCTCCCTTAGCCCAACCCGTACCCACGCTCAGCGCATCAGTTGAGCATCGAGCTGGGGATGCTCGAACGCATGGCTTCAGGCGTCGAGAGCACACCGTCGAGCCAGTCGGCCCACTGACGATGGTCCGTGACGTCTACGCCATCTTCGAACGCGGCTTGCTGGAGCATCTTCTGCATCTGAGAGAAGAGCTGCGAGTCGAGCAGCTCGGGGAAATCCGCAATGCTTGCGTGAAGCGCGCGATAGAGAAGCTTGAGCTCCTCAAGGTCAACGGTCATCTGCGTTTCGCTGGCAGTGAAATTCATTCAAGTTCTCCGTTCTTGGCTTTGAGGACCCACTCCCTAACCTTGCCTTCGACCACATCCAAGGCCTTCTTTCGAAAGGGTTTGAGCATAAAAGGTACGTCGAGATCCACGTCGATCGCGCCTTCGCGCAGCTCGATATCGCCCGTGAGCGTGATGCCTTTGGCTGTGAAAGCCATCTTTCCCCGCCGATCGTCCACCCAGTTGAACTGCGGGCTGTATTTGGCAAATCGCTCAGAGTACTCGGCGACTGCTCGATCAGTCGCTTTTCGAGCCGTCTCGATATCGAGATCGTGGGAAATGGTGTGCTTCATGTCCGAACCGGTATAGCGCACCGCGCGCCGGACGTCACATCCGAGCTATCAACTCAGCCGCGATGAGCGTGCGTAGCCCGAAAAGCCTGATTTGCTAGCTGCAAATCACTGGCTTTGAAGCGTAGCCGCGAAGAGCCATCAACTCAGCCGCTTGGGGCGTCGATTGCATTCCAGAATCTTCTTTCGCACCCGAAGCGAATCTGGCGTAACCTCGAGCAGTTCGTCGCCGTCAATAAACTCGAGGCCACTTTCGATTGTCAGCTCACGTGGCGGCGTCAAAAGCACGTTGTCGTCCTTGCCCGCAGCACGGTGGTTGGTCAACTTCTTTTCGCGCGTGACATTGACGTCCATGTCGTTGGGGCGCGCATTCTCTCCGACGATCATTCCTTCATACACCTCGGTCCCCGGCGGCACCAAAAAGATTCCACGCGACTGCAAATGAAAGATCGCGTACGGCGTCGCCTTTCCTTTTCGGTCGGAGACCATCGCTCCATTCTTACGACGCAGCATCTGGCCTGCATGAGGCTGCCAGCCCGCCACCTCGGTGTTGAGCAGTCCAGTCCCGCGGGTTTGTGTCAGAAACTCTGACCGATAGCCGATGAGCCCACGCGAAGGAACCAGAAACTCAACGCGTGAGCGACCGAAGCCAAGGTTCTGCATCTTGTCCATCTGCCCTTTGCGAGAACCGATCGCAGTCGTCACCGCGCCCACGTACTCGTCCGGAATGTCGATGATCACCCGTTCAAGGGGCTCACTCAGTACGCCACCGATCTCGCGTTCAACGACTTCCGGCATGCCCAGTGCAAACTCGTAGCCTTCCCGACGCATCGTCTCGGCCAAGACGGCAAGCATGAGCTCACCGCGGCCGAACACGTTGAATGCCTCGGCGGTATCGGTCTCCTCGACGCGCAGGGCAAGGTTGCGACGGGCCTCTTTGAAAAGGCGGTCGCGCAGGTGACGACTGGTCACCCACTTGCCGCTGCGCCCCACCATCGGTGAGTCGTTGGCCAAGAACCGCACCTTGATCGTTGGCTCTTCGACCGAGATGCGTGGCAGGGGCTGCGTCTTGCCCGACTCGCCCAAGGTGTCACCGATTTGGACCTCGGAGAAGCCCGAGATCGCGACGATATCGCCAGCCTCGGCCCGCGCGCGCTCCACGCGGGCATTTCCCTGATAGCCAAAGAGGTTGCTGATGCGCTGCGTCTCCTCGCCCTCCTCAGAAAAGCGCGTCACTCGCGTCCCCGCTTCGACAATACCGTTCTCGATACGACCCACCGCGATGCGACCTACGTAGTCATCGTGTTCGACATTCGTGACGAGAAGTTGGAAGGGTTGTGCCGGATCGCCGGGTGGAGATGGTACGTGCTCCACGATGCCGTCCATCAGGGGCTTGAGCGTGCTGCTCTCATCATCGAGGGCGCGCTTGGCAACGCCGTCCTTACCGATCGCAAAATAGGTCGGAAAGTCCGCCTGCTCGTCGCTTGCCCCCAAATCGCAGAACAAGTCGAACACCTCGTTGAGGACCTCGTCCGGCCGTGCGTCCTGGCGATCGATTTTGTTGATCACGACGATCACAGGCATGCCTTGGGCGATCGCCTTTCCAAGCACGAAGCGCGTCTGCGGCAACGGTCCCTCGGCGGCATCAACCAAGAGTAGGGCACCGTCGGCCATCATCAGGGTTCGCTCAACCTCGCCGCCGAAGTCGGCGTGGCCAGGGGTGTCGATAATGTTGATGGTCATCTCGCCGTGACGCACCGAGCAATGCTTGGCCAAAATAGTAATGCCGCGCTCGCGCTCAAGCTCATTCGAGTCCATGACGCGGTCGGCGACCACCTCGTTTTCGCGGAAGAAACCGCTTTGGCGCAACATGGCGTCGACCAGAGTCGTTTTGCCGTGGTCAACGTGCGCAACAATGGCGATGTTGCGGAGGGGAAGGCTACTTCTGTTCGGTTCGCTCATGGTTCATCCCACAGGGGGGCCGTGTTATGCTCGCCGAGGTGAGTCTCGGCAAGCGTATTCATCAATCTCCCCTGGGCCAGGACGAGACGATCGAGGTCATCGCCAGGGATCCAGTCGCCGAGATTCGCTCCAACGAGGCGGTGGTTATCGCGATTGAGTCCGAGGCGCTCTCCGAGGCGTCGGTCGAGCCCTACGCGGCCCGCCTCATCGACGGCAGTGCGGCGCTGCTCATCGTGGGCGAGCTTGCTCCTGAGCACGAAACTGTGCTGGAAACGACAGCACATTTGCAGCTTCTCGACCCTGATCCATCCGAGGATGCGCTGATGCACGCCATCAACAACCTGATCGGACGCGTCGAGCTATGGCAGCAGGTGGAGCGGGCCAACCGGGCGGCCTCGCGCTCAGAAAGAGAGCTGGCCCAGATTATCGAAATTGCCCGTGCCCTCACCCAGGAACGGGACCTCGATCGACTGCTCGAGCTGATTCTAGATCGCTCGCGCTTTCTAACCTCGGCCGAGGCGGGGAGCATCTACGTGGTCGAGGGCGACGCGACCAAGATCGAAGATCGAAGCCTGCGCTTCAAACTCTCTCAAAACGACGCCGTCGAGTTCGAGAGCCAAGAGTTCACGGTTCCGATTTCCCGCTCGTCGATCGCGGGTTGCGCGGTGCTCGAGCGCCTCCCCATCCGCATTCGTGACGCCTACGACATCGGGGACGACCAACCCTTCGGCTTTGACAAGTCATTCGACAAGAAAGTGGGCTTCCGGACACAGTCGATGCTGACGGTTCCACTCATCTCGTCGCAGGGCGAGGTCATCGGTGTCATCCAACTCATTAACAAGCGGCCGCGGCCAAGTTCATTTCCGCGTGGCTCGGGCTCTCCCCCTGCGCTCGAACCCGTTGACCGTATTGTCCCATTCGAAGATCGCGACGAAGAACTGGCTTTGACTTTCGCCTCGCAGGCCGGCATCGCACTAGAAAACGCAATTCTCTATGAGGAGATCCGCCGGATCTTTGACGGCTTCGTACGTGCCAGCGTGCAAGCGATCGAGCAGCGCGACCCCACCACCAGCGGTCATTCGCAGCGCGTGAGCACCTTATGCATGGAGTTGGCAAAAAAGGTCGACCATGTCTCGGATGGCCCCTTCGCTGAAACCATCTTCACCCGCCAGCAGCTCAAGCAGCTCGAATATGCCGCTCTACTGCACGACTTCGGAAAGATTGGCGTGCGTGAAGAGGTGCTCATCAAGGCGAAGAAGCTCTACCCCTACGAGCTCGAAAAGATTCGCACGCGCTTTGATTTCGCACTGACCTCTCTTGAAAAGTCCATCCTACAAGACAAGCTTGCGGCAATGCGCGCAGGGGGAAGCGAGGCCGACCTCTCCCGCATCGATGAGCGTGGCGGCAAGCAGCGCGAATACCTCATCCAAGCGTGGCGCACCATCGAACAAGCCAACGAGCCCACAATTTTGGCTGAGGGCGACTTCTCACGCATCTCGGAGTACGGTTCGGTGGTGTACACCGACGCGCGCGGTGACGCGAAAACGTTGCTCACGCCGCGAGAGATCGAGTCTCTTCAGGTCCGGCGCGGGTCGCTGAACGACAACGAAATGAACGAGATTCGTTCGCACGTCGTGCACACCGTTAACTTTCTGGAGCAGATTCCGTGGGGGCGGGAAATGAACCGCATCGCGGAGATCGCCGGCGCTCACCACGAAAAGCTCGACGGCAGTGGCTACCCTCACGGCAAGCGAAGCGAAGACATCGCCATCGAGTCACGCATCATGACCGTTGCAGACATTTTCGATGCGCTCACGGCCCGAGACCGCCCCTATAAGCGTGCGGTGCCGCTCGAACGCGCGCTGACAATTTTGGACTTCGAGGTCAAAGACGGACACGTCGACGCTGCGCTCGTCGAGGTCTTCCGTGATGGAAAGGTCTACCAATGCCTCGAGGACGAGGCTGGTGCTTAGCGCGTCTTGCCAAAGACCCATCGCCAAAGCGGAAACGAAAAAAACGCGAACACCAGAGCTGTGGCCGCCATCCGCAGCACGGGATATGGACCGAGCCCCAACCCGACGAAGAGCGCAAAGAGTGCGCCGTTGAGCACCAGTGTGCCCAGTTCGACGAGCGAAAACCCTGCCCCCTGCAGCAGCCAAGAACCAGATATTGCTCGAAAAACCAGCTGACGACTTCCAAGAAACTGAATGAGCGCGCCCGCGAGAAGGGCCGGCACATTGGCCCATTGCGCGCTCAGGCCGAAGACTTCCACGAGCAACGTGAGCACGAACAGGTCGACGACAGTCGCAACCGCGCCGACCCCTGCGCTCAGGATGAGTTCGTTCAAGTTTGAAGAGGGGACACTTGTGTTCATGGCAATGCACTGGCCTTACAAGGTCTATGCCAACGGTCTCGCACGGGATCTACCAACGATTGCGCTTCGCGCACGCATGATGAGCGTGAGCAAAGATTCACGACTGTGCGTGAAATTCACGCGCCGGACGCGTCAACACTGCAGGATACGTCCCGCGATGACCCGTACGCGGTAACCGATCCACAAGAAAAAGGCCGTGCCGATGAGCCCGCGGAGGGCAACCATCGTCAGCGTCGTGATGAACAAAGCGGGCGCGGATACCTCGGCCTGCCCTTCGGCAAGCTGACTCGAACGCGAGAACGAACTCACCAGTGCGTCGCGGTGAACGACCATCACCCAGCCTTGATGGAAACCGTCGACCAGACACCAAAGGGCATTGGAAATTGTCGCTTGGTTGGACCACCATACGGACGTGAGTCGCGCCGGTGGCGCTTGGCCTCGACGTATGCCCGCGGTTTGCACGATCAAAGTGACCCCCGCGAAGAGCAACGTGAGCGAGAGCAGAAAGTTCGCGATCGAAAGGCCACGAAAGTAGGGCGAGTCCAACAGAAGTTCGAACATGAGAGAGAACGTCTCACCGTAGGGTCCCTCGGGCGTGGCGGTTTGCTCAGCACGCGCGTCCACCATGCTCCAAGCGCTCTGCGCGCCACAGCTCCCGAACCCACACAGAACAATTCCTATGAAAAGGAGCGTTTGCGCATACTTGCGGGCAAGGTCCATCAGGGGTGTTATACTGTGCTTGGGATGGAGCTGCGCATCAACCTCGTCTTTGTCGCGATTTTGGGCGCCATCGCCCTCTTCGGTCGCGCAGGCGAGCCCGAATGGGTGGACGATACGCGCATCAGCAGCTCACTCGTCGCCGCCGAAGACGCATTCTTCCGCGACCTCGGTGACGCAGGCAAACCCGGGGTTGGCGCAAAGTCGTGGACCAAAGTCGAAGATCTTCGCGAGCTACTTAAAGCCTACGTCGACGCCGATCAACCCGCGCTCGCAGTTGCACTCGCTGGTCGAGCACGTGCACAGAGTCGGCGTGACCCTTACGTCACCTACCAACTTGCACGCGCATACGGGAAGCTCGGCCGTTTCGAAGACGCCGCAGACACAGCGCGGCTTGCGCGAACACGCTGCGAAAGCGAGATGTATAGCTCGGAGCGCTTGACGGTTCCAAGAGCGCCCTGCTCCGTCCGACTCTTCGTCGCCATGGACACGCATGTGCGCGCGATGGAAACGCTCGTGCACTGGAACGTCGCCAGCCCCTCCGACTCGCGTTACGATCGCGCCTTCGAAGTCGTGCAGCGCACGGCTCGCCTCGCCTCCGTCGACGGCGGCCTGTAAATCGGACACTCAGTCGCGGAGTCTTTGCATCGGGGCATGGTCGAGCCAGTACCGCCACTGCGCATCGTCGTACTGGTAGGCAATCTCCTCGACCAGTTCGCCATCGCGCTCGCGCCAAGAACGCAAGACGCGTTCGTCCGGTCCAAACTCGATACTCCAGCGCCACTCTTCGTTCTCCCAAGTGCTACCGATCGACCAAGCAGAGGGTTCATACTCACCGGCCAACGTGCGCACGATCGTCTCTCGCTCGGTGATGTGCTCCGTCTGCACCGGGTAAAAGAAGAAGCGATCGCGCTCAAAATTTGGAACTGGCTCAAACTCCCATCGGCTCTCAAAAATCCCGTCACCGCTGCAGTCTTCTTCTTTCACGACACGCCCAGCGGGACGATAGGAGAAACGACGCTCGGTAGTGCTGGGACAGACTTCGTAAGGGTTGTCACACATGTCCATGAACTGGTCGCCGAACTCATCGTAACTGCACGCGCCAGAGGGCGAACTCAAATATTGGCGCGCTAAACGCCCCTGATCGTCATACTCGCGGAATGTGATCCGCGATTGGGGTGCGTGGGGAATCGATTGCACAGGAAATCCCCGTTCATCGTACAGGACCGTCGTTTCTAACGAGTACTGACTCGCTCCCCCATCCTGATAAGCATAGTGGCAGTCAATGCGCTCGTAGACGGGTCGCGCATATCCATCAACCTCGAACTCGTGTGTGCAGTCCGTGGTGTCTCCCCAGAAGTCCTCCTTGTAGTGTGTGATCCGTGTGGGTGCGGTTGCGCTGTAGAGGGCCGCCGGCGCGTTGATCGTCGCTTCGAGGGAACGATCCACTCCCTCTTGAAAACCATTTGGGCGCGCGTCGCGGAGGACCCAGCGGCAATCGGCACGACATTGGTAGCAGACGCCCCAACCGTCCGGACATCCCTCTTCGTACTCCAAGGATGGTTCACACGCCTCGTAAGCCTCGAGCACACCATTTCCGCAGCTTGATGGAACAGGCAGGGACATCGACGCCTCGAGGCCGTCCATGACGCACCCACTGAGGAAGGCGCAAACCCCAAGACTCGCCCACCGGTGCCATCGCGGAAACACCCACCTTCAGACGTCTACGATGCTCAAGAGTTCCTCAGACTCAGTGCGCAAGTTTCGAACATTGTCGATGAAGCCGCCTCTGGCAGGTTACCCGCTTGGGGAACCGCCAAAAAGTTGGACGATTGCAGGCACTTGTGAAGACTGTGGAGGTGTTCCGAGGAAGCTCATCGCGGATCTGGCTAGTTTTGGCATGGCAGATGTCAGCGGTCGGCTGCGCGCAGCAATCCACCGAAGCCCACTTGGCAGTACCTGAGGCCGTCCATTGGGAGGAGGCCCAGCTAGTCGTCGAAGGGCGTGGCTTTCCCGCAGGCTCCAAAGGCGAGCTTTGCCTCGCGGGCCGTTGGCACCCACCCGATGGAAAGCCCGGTCACACCTTGGAGCGCTGCGTGGAGGCCTGGGCCCAAGCCGAAGATCAAGTCGTCGCCCCTTGGCCTTCCCAAGGCGCCTTTCAAGGTTCGCTCTCACTGTCGTTCGAGGGACGGATAGCGACGGTCAAAGGCTCGCTCAGCAAAGCGACGTTTGCAGCCGGTGCGGGCGTCTCGCTGCCCCCGACGAGCGACGCGATGCAGTCTTTTGACATCGATGCGTCGACACTCGCCGCCTGCGCGGCCCTGCTCTTGTTCATAATCGCCATCACGCGTACGCGTGCAGGTGCCGGACTCTTCCTCATCGGCCAAGCGGTTGGCAACCCATCTCCGGCGAGTGCGCGCGCCCTGCTTATCGCAACCGGCGTGTGCGTCGGCCTCTCTGCCGTTCATCTCGCGCTGGAGCCGCACTTGATCTGGCTCGGGCTGAGCTCCATCTGTCTGCATCCCGCGCTCTTGAGCTGGCTTCGCGGGCAGCGGACTTCGAACCGCTCGACGCGTTCGCTTGTGATGTGGGCGATTCTGTCAGCCGTGATCGTCGCATACCCCACTGCAGCCCATAGCTGGCCCACTGCGACTCGCCTGGTCTTGCTGTCATTGGGCATTTACGTTCTTGGTGCCAGTCACTGCTGGCTCAAGCATCGCCGCATCACAGACGAAGTCGCACTCGGGATCGGCGCGTGGTTCGTCGCCCAGATGGTCTCCGCGTCCCTGCCAGCCACCCTCGCTCTGTGTGTGTGTCTCAACTGGTCCACGCTGCGCACCGCACCCCTGTTTCACTGGACGCGACCGAGTTTCGCACCGTGCGTTCTGGGGCTATCGTCAGCGGCCGGTCTTGAGGTTCTGGGCTGGCTACAACCGTCCGCCTCGCAGTGGTCTTTTCCGATGGGCCTGATCATGGTGATCGCTTGCGTCACCCGTATCGTCAGCGACGTGCAAGGATCGGCGCGCCAGCTTTCGCCGATCGGCGCGCCAGATCACACGCTTCCAGACCTGACGCTCGCTTAACTACAGCCTTTTCAGTGACTGCAGGGATTGGTCCGCTCTCTGCATTCAAACATGTGCATGTTGGTTCGCGTTCACACAGGGACTCTTGTCGGTATCGATGCCCACCCCGTCTTCGTTGAGGCAAACTTCGTTAAAGGGCTTCCTGGCTTCGATGTCATCGGTCTACCGGAAGCTGCAGTGCGAGAGAGCCGTGTGCGGGTCAAAGCAGCTCTCGACGCCAACGGTTTTGAGCTACCGAAGCGTCGCATTCTGATCAATCTCGCTCCGGGTGACGTTCGCAAAACAGGCTCATCCTTCGACCTCGCGATCGCCATCGCCGTGTTGGCAGCCTGCGGTCGGTGCGCCGCGGAGCGACTCAAGAACACGCTCGTCGTTGGGGAACTCTCACTCGACGGCCAGATACGCCCAGTTCCCGGCGTTCTTTCGCAGCTCCGGAGCGCCATCGACCGAGGATTAAGTAGCGCCATCATCCCGGAAGCCAACGGTGAAGAAGCCTCGATCGTGCGCGCGTTCGAGCCGAAAGTCGCACGCCACTTGCGCGAAGCGGTCGGCTTCTTGGATGGTCACCAGGACCTTCCCGCGCCCCAGGCTCGCACCTACCAGCTCAATGCGCTTGAAGACATGGCAGACCTACAAGGACAACCCATGGTTCGACGGGCGCTCGAGGTCGCGGCGGCCGGAGAGCATCATTTGCTGATGCTCGGCCCGCCGGGTGCAGGAAAGAGCATGGCTGCGAAGCGACTTGGGACACTCCTACCTGCCCCCACAGGCCAGGAAGCGCTTGAAATCGCCACCATCGCAAGCGCATCGTCGAGCACCTGCCCCGGTCTTCGGCGAGGCAAAGCGAGGCCCTTCCGCGCGCCGCACCATCAGAGCAGCGCCAGCGCAATCATCGGGGGAGGACAGCCCATTCATCCCGGTGAGGTGACCCTGGCGCATCGCGGCGTGCTCTTCCTCGACGAACTCGCTGAGTTTCGCAGAGACGCAATCGAGGGCCTCCGCGTCACCATGGAGGAAGGGGAAGTGTTGGTTTCGCGCGCGCGCGAACGCTTGCGGCTACCAGCGAGTTCCCTCGTCATCGCGGCGATGAACCCTTGCCCCTGTGGCCACCAAGGAAACCCAAAGCGCGATTGCGTTTGCAGCGACGAGCAAGTAGCGCGCTACCGAGCACGACTTTCCGGACCACTACTCGATCGCTTCGACATCCAGTTGCTCGTGCCTCCTGTCGACACTCGACTGCTGTGTAGTTCCAAGAAACAGGAGTCCAGCGCCCAGATTCGCTCTCGTGTGCAAAGCGCACGTCAGCGACTTCGGGAGGACTGGAGCGATATCCATGCTCCCGCAGATCTTGCGACCCGCTGCGAACCCGCGGCCCTGGACATGCTCGACCGTGCCTCAAAGAGGCTCGCACTCAGCGCGCGCGGCTACATCAAGGCCCTGCGCTTGGGCCGCACAATTGCAGCAATGGACAACTCGAAAAGGATCGCGCGCCGTCACCTGGCCGAGGCCATCCAGTACCGCGTGCTCGATCGGAAGTCCGCATAGGCGAGTCGCAGCTTTTGGGTGCGCACAGCGGGCCCAACTTTTAACAACATGGAGGAACGAATGAATGAGAAAAACGCAGCAATCCGCGAGGCGGTGCGCTTTATCGAAAAACAGTTCGGCAAGGGTGCGATCATGGCCCTCGGCCATAAGAAAGCGGAAGACGTACCGGTGATTCGAAGCGGGGCCTTGTCGCTCGACCGCGCACTGGGCTGCGGGGGCTATCCGAAGGGACGCGTGGTCGAAGTATTTGGCCCCGAGTCGAGCGGCAAGACAACGCTCACCTTGCACGCAATCGCGGAGTGCCAGCGTGCAGGTGGCGTCGCGGCGTTTGTCGATGCGGAACACGCACTGGACGTCACCTATGCAAAACGCCTGGGTGTGGACACGGATGCGCTCCTCGTCAGTCAACCGGACCACGGCGAACAAGCGCTGGAGATCGCTGAAACACTGGTTCGCTCCGGAGCGCTCGACTTGGTCGTGATCGACTCGGTGGCAGCGCTCGTGCCCAAGGCAGAGATTGAAGGCGATATGGGCGACAGTCACATGGGACTTCAGGCTCGACTCATGAGCCAAGCACTCCGCAAGCTGACCGGCATCTCGCATCGCACACAGACAACACTATTCTTCATCAATCAGATCCGTCACAAGATCGGTGTGATGTTCGGTTCTCCCGAGACCACGACCGGCGGCAACGCTCTCAAGTTCTACAGTTCGGTCCGTCTCGATGTGCGGCGCATCGGCGCGCTCAAGTCAGGCGAAGAGGTCATCGGAAACAAGACGCGTGTTAAGGTCGTCAAGAATAAGCTCGCGCCACCGTTTCAGACCGCCGAGTTTGACATTCGTTATGGAACCGGTGTCGACGCTTGCGGCGACCTGCTCGACCTCGCTGTTGCTGCCGACATCGTCAGCAAGAACGGCGCCCACTATAGTTGGGGCGAAGAAAAACTCGGTCATGGTCGCGAAAAAGCACGCGAAGCCCTCGACCCAGCGAAGATGGAGAAACTGCGATCTGCGCTTTTTCCAGCGGCTGGCGAGAAGAAAGACGCCGAACCCTCAACCGCCGCTAAGACGGACGCCAACAAGACCAGCAAACCCAAGCGCCCGTCGGTGGTCTCGGCTAGAGCCTAGATCAATTCGAGGCGGGTTGGTCGATCACTCGTACGTGATCGGCCACTCGTCTTCACTTACCTGATCGAACGGAGCGTCGTGGCGAAACTCTGGCGGCTCTCCGATGCGTTGAGTAAGTCGCGGGTCCGGTTCGTAGTTCAAGTTCCTTAGAGTTCCAACGGCAAAACGCAGCTGCCAAGAGTGATCAATTAGCTGGTTGGCGTCAAACCGCATATTGCCTTCGGTGCCAATGCCATCACCATACATGACCGCGCTATAACCGTTTCCCGGAGGCAGAACAGGTGCGAAGACTACATTGAAGGGATCTGATTGAGGCACGCTGCCAAGATGATAAAACGTCAGCGCACGACCGCTACTATTGACAACTGAAAGTTCGAAGGCGTTTCCGCCGTGGGCTCCTCCACCGAATCCGATGAACCGCATTGAAAACGTTCCACCGACATCCGCACCTATGGCGCTGAACTGTTCGCTGACGTCGATATTAATGTCCGGAGGGGGTCCCAGACGTATCGTACCGTCAGGACATAGCTGAGGTAACCAAGCTCGATCCGGTTTGCAGCCTTCAGGCGCACCTGGCTCTTCACAAGAACTCTTGCCCTGGTAACCCTTAATTCCATTGGTTTCGATTACGGCAAGAGCCGTGTGCTGCCCCGCAAGGATTGCATCGTTCATCACAAAAGTACGAGACGTCTGCTGCAGATCGACGACAAGTGCTGACAAGATGAACTCAAGGCCCTCTCTGCCCTGCGGAACTCCGATCAATGCCACAGAAACGGCATTGAGACGCTCATCGTCAACCGGCCAGTCGCGGATTTGAATCTTGGCGTCTACGAGCGTGTCAAAGACAATCGCCGTACCGCACTGCTTCATTGTCCCGTCGCCACCCGAGTCTATTCCGCCGTCAGTCCCATCGGAAACTTCGTAGTCGTCGAGGTCGGTGATGATGCTGCAGCCACCGAACAGGACGAACAAGCCCAGAAACGTAGTAGGTCGCATCCTAGAAGCTCCCTTGAAGGACAGCGCCACAACCATCGCCGGTACAATACGCCGACGCCATGGGCGCCTCATCATCGTCAGGCTGTGCGACGAGATACCAAATCAGGCCACTCGCAGCGACCGCGGCGCCGCCAAAAATAAAGATGTCGGTGAGTAGTGCAGTAAGCTCAGCGGTGTCCTGCTTCGATTCCAGAAACTCCTCCTGACCCGCAGGACAGACTTCATTCGGGCACGCATCTTCAAGCTCGCTGACAGTGCCGCGATTGATGATACCGGTCACGACGCCACCGACGACCATTGCACCGCCTACACCCATCAAGATGAAGGGCGCTGCACCGGGTCCATCGTCCACGTTCGAACCGGTCTGGGCGTTGCGTTTGGCTTCTGCTTCTTGCTCGGCTTTGAGTGCCGCTTCGCGCGCGGCCTCGGCTTCCTGCTCTTTTTGGCGAATCTCTTCGTCGCGGGCCTCAAGCGCTTTGAGCCGAGCTTCGAGGTTTTCGAGCCGGGCTTCGAGATTCTGGCGATCGTCGATTTCTTTGGCCTCAGCCAAGTATTTGCGTAATGCCTCGGCGGCCTTCTTGTCTTCGCCAGCATCACGATAGGCGATATATGCATTGAAGAGCGCAATGGGCCGCTTGCTCAATTTGTAACTTTTCGAAAACTCGTCACCCGCTTCGCGAAAACGCCCTGCCTCGTAGTACTGAGAGCCCGTGCGGTGGTGGTTTCGTGCGATCTCGTCTTCGAGGTTTTTCTCGTCATCGACGATTTTGCTTTGATCGTCGTCCCCCTGGCCCGAGCCTTGCGCAAACGCGGAGGAAGCACCCAACAAGGCACTAGCCGCCACCAATGCTACCCGAAGCGACACGCTTCCCATTCCAAGTTTCATGGCCCGCATGCTACGAGAGTCCACGGATCGCGACAAGTTACAACATGCGTCTTTTCATTACAGATTCGGGTGATTTTGCACGAGACGCACTGTCGACTCGCCTTGAGGCCGAGCATTCGGTCACAAACGAGCAGCGTCCATCGCAGGAAGCCGTCCCATGGTCAGACCCGGACCGAATCGCGCGCGACCTCGAAGGCCACGACTGCGTGATCCATTTCAGCCGCCCGATTCCCACGCGCAGCACGCCCTCCGAGGAGAAATGGCGACTCGTTGCAGGGACGGAAAACCTGCTCAACGCATCGCTGGCGATCGGCGTTCGTCGCTTCGTCTTGATCTCGACCGCAGATATTTCGCTGCACCGTGCAGAGCGCATCAACTGGAACGAGCTGCGCGAACCGCCCAGAGAGAGGGTCGTCGGCGCCGTCACACGCCTCACACGTTTGGCGGAGGAGATCACGCTCGGGTTCAACCTGCGAGGCCTCCAAACCATCGCATTGCGCCCAGCCTGGCTCTGGGGCCCCAACATGCCGGACCCAAGGAGCCAGGCAGAACAGCAAGAGAAACGGGGCTTGCGGCTTGTCGGAAACGGTGAGAACTACGTCGCCACAACGCACATCGACAACCTAACGCGTGCGGCCTCGCTGGCGGTGGCGACCCATGAAGAGGGGGTTGGACACGCCTACTACGTTTGCGACAACGAGATGCTGACCGCCGAAGAGTTCTTTTCGGAAGTCAGTCGTGCGCTCTCACTACCCGCCCCCGAACCCGGTCCACGACTTCGCTGGTCGTATGCTCGCGCAATGCTCGAAGAGCTGCGCCGTGGACCCGACCTGTGGCGCGTCGATGTCATCCGCAGAGGTCTGAGCACGGTCTTCGATACCTTGAGCGCGCACAAAAACTTGGGCTGGTCTCCCGCCGTCAGCTTTCGCAAGGGCATCGCAGCAATGAGCCCAGAACTTCGACTCGTAACGCCTAGCCCTTGAGCTTTGTTGCAATGTAACCCGGAACGTCGAACGCGCCCAAGTGGACGGCTTCAGACCACAGCCGCGCTGTCTCCCGAATGGTAGCCGCGCGTGATTCATGGATGGCCTTATGGTCGAACGATTCGCCGCATAACGTCCAGCTCCAAGTCCCGCAGCCATAAATGGGTACGCAGCCAAAGTAAGGCAAGACCTGTTTGAACACCCGCCCGAGCGTCTTTTGAGTCTCGATAAAGATCTCGTCCATCAAGAGCGGTGACTCGCTCTGGAGACCGAAGAGGCCGCCCGGTTTGAGCATACCGCGCACGCCCTCAAAGAAGCTTTGGTCGAAAAGGCCCTCGGCGGGTCCCACCGGGTCCGAACCGTCGAGCAAGATCACGTCGAAGGGTTCGTCGCGCTTCTCTTTGACAAAGTCGACGCCATCGATCACCCGAACATCAAGCCGCGGATCGTCCCAGGCGGTGCCGATGGTGGGCAGGTACTTCTTGCATACCTCGATGACCTCGCCGTCGATCTCGGCGAGCACCACCTTCTTTACATCGGGGTGACGGAGAACCTCCCGCGCAGAACCCCCATCACCGCCGCCAATGATCAGAACTCGCTCGATCGAGGGAGCGAGCGCCATCGCAGGATGGACGAGCATCTCGTGGTAGAAAAACTCGTCGACCTCACTGGTCATGAAGATTCCGTCGAGGGCCAACATCCGGCCGAACGCGTCACTCTCGAAGACGTCGATCTTCTGAAACTCGCTGCGTCCGGTGTAGAGCGTCCTCTGGACGCGCACGCCCAAACGCACATTCTTCTGAAATTGCTCCGTAAACCACAAACTCATACTCTACCTCTGACTCTTCGCTAGCCTTTCTGCGTAGCAACGATTTTGCAAGTAGCAAAATCGGCTCCTCCGAAAAGAGACTCATCGTGGCTACCTCTGACTCTTCGCTAGCCTTTTCTCAGACCAGCGATGTGCATGTAGCACATCGGCTCCTCCGAAAAGAGCGCCCACCGTGGCTGCCTCTGACTCTTCACGCTTGCGTTTGGTAGCTCGGACCCCCAGAATTCGAGGCAGATGCGCTACGATGGCCCACAAACACTCTCTATCGAAGACGCCAAGGCGCGGATCTGCGAGCTCTGCCAGCTGTTCTACGGCTTCGGCTGGGTCTCAGGGACGGGAGGCGGCATCAGCATGCGGGCGGGTGACACGCTCGTGATGGCGCCATCGGGCGTGCCCAAGGAGCGCCTCGAGCCGCAGGACATGTTTGAGCTGGATCTCGACGGCGAGGTCATCAAACCACCCGCCGACGCATCTTTGCGCCTGAGCGAATGCGCTCCGCTCTTCTTGCACGCTTTCAAAAAACGCGGCGCGGGCGCGGTCATTCACACCCACAGCATCAACGCGCTGATGAGCACGATGCACGCGGACAAGGCTCTCGCAGTGACCCACATCGAGATGCTCAAGGGCATCTCTGGTGTGGGCTACCACGACGTCCACGAAGTGCCCATTATCGAAAACACCGCGCGCGAATGTGAGCTCGCAGACTCGCTCGGCAAGGCGATCGATGATTATCCGAAGGCCCACGCGGTATTGGTACGCCGACACGGGGTCTACATCTGGGGCGATTCTTGGGTGACAGCCAAGCGCCACGCAGAGGTTTACGACTACCTGTTTGACGTCAGCAACCGTTTCCGTGCAATGGGTCTCGACGGCTCAAAGAAACCCGCATAACTTGTTAAAGAAGGACGTTCGATGAAAGCCAATTGGTTAGACGACAACAGCGAAATCAGTGCCGCGCGCCTCAACGAAGAGGGCGTGCACTATCAATCGTTCACGACCGAGCCGAGCGACTGGCAGCCCGCGCTCGACGAGCTCAAGGACGATCGCGGCTACCTGGAGCAAGACGAGGTCAAGCTCAGCCCTGCAACGCCGGATCTAGACGCGCTCTGTCAGAAGTTCGTGGGCGAGCATTTTCACGATGAAGACGAGGTGCGCTTTGTCCTCAGCGGCGAAGGCGTTTTTGATATCCGCTCCCACGACGACCGATGGATGCGCGTTCAAGTCGAGCGTGGAGACCTCATCATAGTCCCTGAAAAACGCCACCACCGCTTCATGCTAACCGACAGCAAAACCATCCACTGTGTGCGTTTGTTCAAAGACCGCAGTGGCTGGACCCCGCACTACCGCGAAGAGTGAGTAAAGTCCGTGAGTGCCCGCACGGGCAAATGAGTGCTTCAACATCTATACTCCTGGTAACCGCATGGTGACGTCTCGTGGGGAGGGACGAAGCTTAGGCAGAGAGGAAGCAACGTGTCACTCACAGACTCCATCCCAAACAATGTCGACTTGGGCTCGGACCGCAAACTGCTACGCGCGCTTGAAAAGTGGCAGCCCAATTTTCTCAACTGGTGGATGGAGATGGGGCCCGATGGCTTTCAGCAAGACGACATTTGGTTGCGTACTGCAATCTCCGTCGAGCCGGGCGGCTGGGCGCACTACGACTACGTCAAAATGCCCGATTACCGCTGGGGCATCTTCCTTGAACCCCGAGCGGGTGAGCGGAGTATCGGTTTCGGAGACAATGCGGACCGAC
The DNA here is from genome assembly GCA_964487255.1 of uncultured Polyangiales bacterium. Classification (GTDB taxonomy): domain Bacteria; phylum Myxococcota_A; class Polyangia; order Polyangiales; family CAZAQV01; genus CAZAQV01. The sequence continues at coordinate 89,829 of CAZAQV010000007.1, forward strand.
CGGTCTGGGACGAAGTGCCGGGTGAATTGCGAGGCATGCTGCGAAGGATCATCGTCACACAAGCCGACACCGAACCGGCCAGCGTTGAGCAACAACGCCAGCTCGGAAAGACCGCGCCTTCGCTCTACGACCTGCGAAACTTGTTTCAGGTCAACGTCGAAGAGGGGCGACACCTGTGGGCGATGGTGCACCTCCTGCATCAATACTTTGGGCGAGACGGTCGCGAGGAGGCGGAGGCGCTGCTCGAAAGGCGCAGCGGAGACATCGACAAGCCTCGCATCTTGAACACCTTTAACGAAACGACCGACGAGTGGCTGTCGTTCTTCATGTTCACAATGTTCACGGACCGTGACGGCAAGTACCAACTCGCGTCGTTGGCAGAATCAGGCTTTGACCCACTCGCGCGCTGCACACGTTTCATGCTTACCGAAGAATCATTTCACCTGTTCACAGGCGAGACGGGCGTCGATCGTATCGTTCAGCGATCCGCAGAAGCCACCAAGACGGATTCGAATGAAGATGCGCGCAACCAGGGGGCCATCGATCTTCCGACCATTCAGAAGTGGATCAACTTCTGGTTCTCGAGTTCTGTGGAGCTCTTCGGTGGCGAAGTATCCTCCAACGCCGCGGACTACTTCGCCGCGGGCGTGAAGGGCCGCTATCGAGAGCAAAAGAAGTACGAGGAACACAAGGCACTGAGCGAAATCTACCAAATGGAGACGCTCGAGAATGGTCGCCTTTCAACCAAGGAAGTGCCGCTCCGAAACGCTATGAATGAGGTGCTTCGTGACGAATACGTTCAAGATTGCGAACGCGCATGCCGCAAGTGGAACCGCACCATCGCGGACGCCGACTTGAAGTACGAGCTGTACATCCCAAGCCGCCGCTTCAACCGAACCGTCGGCGCCTACGCAGAAGGCACGTTCGACATCCATGGTGACCCGATTAGCGAAGCCGAGTTCGAGGCAAAGCGTAGCGCGTGGCTACCCACGAATGAAGACCGAGCCTACGTCCGTTCGCTCATGAAACCGGTGTATGAACCCGGCAAGTTTGCCAGCTGGATCGCGCCGCCCAAAAAGGGTGTGCAGGGCACCGAACTCGACCACGAGTACGTCAAGTTCAACCGCTAGACCGCTCACCCTTTGCTCTGATCCTGGCTTTCGTCCTCCTCCGGTCGCTCGAAGTACCATTTTGTACGTCTTCGCTCCCTCCGTGCGGGCGCGCTCAGGCTCAAACCAAACTGTGAACGATCTAGATGGCTCTACGTCAAGGCTTGGCCTACGGACCGACCACGGGGTTGTTCGACGACTCCGGCGTCCGCTACATGTTCCGGGACTGTGCCGTATCCACCGTATTCACTGCCGTAAGCTTCGACGCCACACTCGCTAATGTCGAGGCCTTCGATTTCGTGCTGCCGACTGACGCGAACCCCTCCTGGAATCAATGCTCGCATGGCCCACCACACGGCCAGACTACTGACAAACGCAAACACACTCGCCACCAGCACACCCTTGAGTTGGACAGCCATGAGCGTGCCGCCACCGCCAAACACAAGGCCATCATCGGCGGCAAACAATCCAACCGCGAGTGTGCCGAATACACCACAGAAAAAGTGAACGGGAATCGCACCAACGGGGTCATCGATGCGCAAACGGTCGAGCAACATCACACCTTCGACGACAATCACACCACCCATCGCGCCAACGATGAGCGACGCGCCGGGTCCGATCACGTCGCAGCCCGCAGTGATTGCGACGAGACCCGCGAGCGCGCCATTGAGAGCCATGGACAGGTCGAGCATCTTGGTTCGAAGCTTTGTGTGAAAAAGTGCCGTCAAAAAGCCTGCTGATGCAGAAAGGTTTGTAACGACGATAATCGGTCCGATGGCATCCGGATCCGCTGCAAGCGTGCTGCCACCGTTGAAACCGAACCAGCCGAGCCAAAGCACGAGAACTCCGAGGGCGGCGAGCGGAAAGTTGTGAGCCGGCAGGGGTCGCACCCCACCTTTGTCGGTGTACTTGCCGAGGCGCGGTCCGACTACGATCGCACCCGCTAGCGCCATCGCACCACCCACGGCATGAACGACCGTGCTGCCTGCAAAGTCGTGAAAGCCCCAAGTTGCGAGAATGCCGCCGCCCCAAACCCAATGTCCCACGATCGGGTAGATGAGCGCGGCGCAGAGGGCGGTAAACAGAAGAAACGTACCCAGCCGAGAGCGCTCCGCGACGGCGCCACTGACGATCGTCGCCGCGGTCGCCGCAAAGACCAGTTGGAAAAACATGAAAACGTAGAGCGGCAGCGATTCAGGCGCCGCCGAAAGCGTCTCGTTCCCCGCCGGGGCAAACCCTGTAAACCCGATCAGCGATGTCCCATCTCCGAACATGAAGCCGAAACCGACGGCGAAGTACAGCACCGATGCCAGCGCCACGACGGAGAAGTTCTTGAGCAAAACCATGACGGCGTTCTTTCGACGAGAAAAACCACTCTCGACGAGCGCAAAGCCGGCATGCATGAAAAAAACCAAGAAGGCACTAAGCAGAACCCAAAGACTGTCCGCAATCCTCGTATCCATTTGGGGGAAGTATAGGAACCAAGTGTTTCGCGGATGTTTCCGAACCGAAACGATTGGTGACGCAGGGCGTTAGGGTGCCGCTTCAGCCATCAGGAAGTTGTCGACCTCGAGCGCGGCGCGTCGGCCCTCTTCGATCGCCCACACCACCAGCGACTGGCCCCGCCGGCAATCGCCAGCGGCAAATACTCCCGTGAGACTCGTCGCATATTTCGACACCGCGACCGAAATATTGCCGCGTCCGTCGAGCTTGACACCGTCCGCCTCTGCAAAGCCTGCTTCCGGCCCAACAAAGCCCATCGCAAGCAAAACGAGGTCGGTTTCGAGCGTGTCCTCCGTACCGGCCACAGGCGCAAAGCCAGAAGGGCCGGGCTCCACCTGAACGGTGTTCACAGCGCGAACACGCCCCGCTTGATCTGCTTCGAAGCCGGTGACCGAGATCGAGAAATGCCGCGGGTCGGCACCATACTTGGCCTCGGCCTCACGGTGTCCATAGTCTCGACGAAAGATATGCGGCCACTGGGGCCACGGGTTCTGCTCCGCGCGCATCTCGGGCGGCCGTGGCATGATCTCGAAATTGTCGAGGCTCTGGCAACCGTGGCGAAGTGCCGTGGCAATGCAGTCGGTCCCGGTGTCACCGCCACCGATGACGAGAACCTTACGGTCCTTCGCAGAGATGTAGTTGCCGTCTGAGAGCTGGCTGTCGAGCCAACTCTTTGTGTGGCTGCGCAGAAAATCCATGGCGAAGTGGATACCGTCGTGCTCTCGTCCAGGGACCGGCAAGTCACGTGGCACTGTGCTCCCAAGCGCCAGTAGGACAGCGTCGTGCTCTGAGCGTAACTTCGCAAACGAAATCTCTCGTCCAATCTCAACATCGGTCACAAAGAGCACCCCCTCCGCCCGCATGAGGTCGACGCGACGCTCAACGGTACTCTTGTCGAGCTTCATGGTCGGAATGCCGTACATCAGCAGGCCACCAATGCGGTCCTCACGTTCATACACGGTAACCCGATGACCAAAGCGATTGAGCTGCTGCGCCGCAGCCAAACCTGCAGGGCCCGAACCGACGACAGCAACACGAAAAGATGTGCGCTGGTTGGGCGGCGTCGGCACGATCCAGCCCTCCTTGAAACCGCGATCCACGATCGCGCACTCGATCTCTTTGATCGAAACAGGGTCGCTATGGATGCCCAAGACGCAGGCGCCCTCACAAGGCGCGGGGCAGACCCGTCCCGTGAACTCTGGAAAGTTGTTGGTTTCGTGGAGACACGCCAACGCATCCCGCCAGCGGTTCTGGTAAACGAGGTCGTTCCACTCTGGGATAAGGTTGTCGATCGGACATCCGGTCTCTGCCTGGCAAAAGGGGATGCCGCAGTCCATGCAACGCGCGGCCTGCTTGAAGAGTCCCGCTTCGGCGAGTGGAAGGCGGAACTCACGATAGTGGTCGAGCCGCGTGTCCGCCGACTCCGAATCGGACGTTTGCCGCTCGTACTCTTTGAACCCCGTTACTTTACCCATCGCGCAGCCCTCACTATGCAGCTCCCAACTTCGGCATCATGCTCTTGCGGCGACGCTCTTCGAGCGCAATCTCGTAGTCACGCGGCGAGACTTTGACGAACTGACGAATCGTTCGCGGCCAGGCTTCGAGGAGTAGGTCCGCGATACCGGAGCCCGTCATGTCACGGTGCTGTCTGATGAGGTCGCGAATCTCTTCGATCTCGCCGGACTCTTGCAGTGTTCGAAGATTGACCATCTCGGGGTTGCAGCGAGACGCGAACGTCTGCTCCGGGTCCCACACGTAAGCGAAGCCACCGCTCATGCCGGCCGCAAAGTTGCGTCCCGTCTCGCCGAGTACGACCACAACGCCCCCCGTCATGTACTCACATCCATGATCGCCGACACCTTCGACGACAGCCTTGGCCCCCGAGTTTCGCACTGCAAATCGCTCCGCAGCGCGCCCCGAAATGAACGCCTCGCCGCTCGTCGCGCCGTAGAGCGCGACATTTCCGACGATGACATTTTCATGTGAGGCGAAGGAACTGCGTTTGGGCGGGTAGATGACGAGTCGTCCACCACACAGCCCTTTGCCGACATAGTCGTTCGCGTCGCCCTCAAGACGCAAGGTCACGCCCCGCGTGAGCCAGGCGCCGAAACTCTGCCCTGCGGTACCCACAAGGTGGAAGTGGAGTTGATCATCCTCGATCGTCTGGGCGAACTCGGACGTGATCAGGTGGTGACTAAGCATGGTCCCCACTGCGCGCTGCGTGTTTCGAATGTCGAGCGTGCGACGTATGCGCTTACCTTCCCTCAGTTCAGGCATGGCCATCTCGATGAGCCGATTGTCGAGCGACTTCTCCAGGCCGTGCGGCTGCTCCATGACGCCCTTCTGCATGCGTGCTTCGGGCGGCGTCAAGAGCGCAGTTAGATCCACGTGTTGCGCCTTCCAGTGGCCCGTCATGTCGCGCATGCGCAACACCTCGACACGCCCCACCATCTCTTCGACGGTGGAGAAACCCAGCCGTGCCATCAGCTCACGGACTTCTTCGGCAACCATAAAAAGGTAGTTGATGACGTGTTCCGGTGCGCCAGTGAACTTCTTACGGAGGCTCTTGTCCTGGGTCGCGATGCCAACCGGGCACGTATTGAGGTGGCACTTGCGCATCATGATGCAGCCCAGCGCGATGAGTGGCGCCGTCGAAAAACCGAACTCCTGTGCACCTAGAAGCGCAGCGATCACAACATCACGACCGGTTTTGAGCTGTCCGTCGGTTTGTAAGACAACGCGGTTACGTAGGCCGTTCATCACGAGCGTCTGATGCGTCTCCGCAATGCCGAGCTCCCAGGGCAGGCCTGCATGCTTGATGCTGGTCAGGGGCGAAGCGCCAGTGCCGCCGTCATGCCCCGAAACCAGAATGTGCTCGGCATGCGCTTTGGTCACACCGGCTGCGATGGTCCCGACCCCACCGGCACTGACGAGCTTGACGCTAATGCGTGCCTTGGGGTTGGCGTTCTTGAGGTCGTAGATGAGCTGCGCAAGGTCTTCGATCGAGTAGATGTCGTGGTGTGGAGGCGGACTGATCAACCCCACACCGGGAGTCGAGTGGCGCAACTGGCCAATGTACTCGTCCACCTTGCGACCTGGAAGCTCGCCGCCCTCCCCGGGCTTGGCTCCTTGCGCCATCTTGATCTGGATCTCGTCAGCGTTGGACAAGTATGAGATGGTCACGCCAAAACGCCCGGATGCCACCTGTTTGATCGCGGAGCGCATGGGGTTGACCGTTCCGTCTTCGAGCATGCCGTAACGCGCGGGGTCCTCGCCTCCCTCACCCGTGTTGCTCTTCGCGCCGATCCGGTTCATCGCCTGGGCCAGTGTGGTGTGCGCCTCCTCCGAAATGGAGCCAAAACTCATCGCACCAGTCGCAAATCGCTTGACGATCTCGCTTGCTGGCTCGACTTCTTGAAGGTCGATCGGCGTGGTCTCGCGAAAGCTGATCAGCCCCCGCAGCGTACAACGCGTCTTCGCATCGTGGTTTGCGTGGTCGGAAAACCGTTTGTAGGCCTCGCGACTATTCTGTCGCGCAGCGACCTGAAGCGATGAGACCGCAGTCGGCGTCCACATGTGTTTTTCTCCGCGCGTGCGGAAGTGGTACTGACCGTCATTGCTGAGCACTGGCAGCCCGACGCTGCCGCGGTTGGCGTAACCTTTGTCATGGCGACGCACGTGTTCCTCGGCGATGACGTCGAAGCCGATGCCACCGATTCGGCTCAATGTTCCTGTAAAACACTGATCGATGACGGACTGACTGAGTCCCACGGCTTCGAAAATCATCGCACCCTTGTACGACTGAAGCGTCGAGATCCCCATCTTGGCCATGACTTTGAGCATGCCTTTGGCGACGGCCTTGCGGTAACCGGCCACGATGGACGCGTCATCCGGAAACTCCGAGGCACTGATCTGCTTGTCTCGCCTAGCCTGCCAAAGCGCTTCAAACGCGAGGTAGGGATTGATCGCATCCGCGCCGTAGCCGACGAGCAGACAGTGGTGATGCACCTCACGCGCTTCACCGGTCTCGATCACAAGGCCCACGCGAGTTCGCTTCGACACGCGAACCAAATGTTGGTGAACCGAACTTGCTGCCAAAAGCGCAGAAAGCGGTACGCGGCTATCAGCGCAACCGCGGTCTGAAAGAATAATCACCCGGTAGCCGTCATCGACCGCGCGCTCGGCCTCTTCGGCGATGCGTCGGAGCGAAACGTCGATCCCCGCCGCGCCACGTTTACGCGGCCAGGTGGTATCGATAACCTTGCTGCGATAGCCGCGAAAATCCATATCGCGAAGCGCAGCGAGCTCCTCGTTCGTAATGATAGGGTGCGGCACGAGAATCCGATTGCCGTGCTTTTCGGTCACATCGAGCAGGTTGCCCTCCGGCCCCATATAGCCGTGAAGGCTCATCACAACTTCTTCGCGGATGGAGTCGATGGGTGGATTGGTGACCTGCGCGAAAAGTTGCTTGAAGTAGTCGTAGAGGAGACGGGGTTTTTCACTGAGCACAGCAAGTGCGGCGTCATTTCCCATCGACCCGAGCGGGTCGCGCTTTTCGCGGATCATCGGGACCAGCTGAAACTGGAGGGTTTCGGTTGAGTATCCGAACGCACGCATGCGAGCGACAAGAGTGTCCGGATAGAAGCCCGAAGGGTTTTTGCCAGGAGGCAAATCGCTGAGCTGAATCTTTTGTTCACTAAGCCAACGCGGATATGGGTTTTTGTTGGCGATCGTGGTCTTGATTTCGTCATCGGGAACGACGCGCTGTTCGTCAAAATCGACGAGCAGCATCCTTCCGGGCTTGAGGCGGCCTTTGCTGAGCACGTGCTCGGGCGCTACGGGAACCACACCCACCTCGCTGGCCATGATGATTCGGTGGTCACGGGTCACATAGTAACGGCTCGGGCGCAGACCATTTCGGTCGAGTACCGCTCCGATGACCTTTCCGTCGGTAAATGAAATGGATGCGGGCCCGTCCCAGGGCTCCATCATCGCCGAGTGAAACTCGTAATAGGCACGCTTCTGCTCGCTCATCGCCGTGTCTTTTTGCCAAGCCTCGGGAATCATCATCATGACGGAACTGGGCAGCGAGCGACCGCCAAGCACCAAAAACTCAAGTACGTTGTCGAAGCTCGCCGAGTCCGAACCGTTCGCCTCGGCAACCGGAAAGAGCTTGTCAATGTCGTTGCCAAAGAGCGGACTCGAAACGATGCCTTCACGGTCGTGCATGGCGTTGACGTTCCCGCGCACCGTGTTGATCTCTCCGTTGTGTGCCATGAGGCGCAGCGGTTGGGCGCGATCCCACGAAGGAAGCGTGTTGGTAGAAAAGCGCGAGTGCACCATCGCCAGATGCGTCTTGTATTCCCAGTCGGCCAAGTCCGGAAAGAAAGGAAGGAGCTGGCCCGGCGTGAGCATGCCTTTGTAAACGATCACGCGGCACGACAGGGAGCAAGCGTAGACGAGGTGTGACTCACGCAAGCGCGCGTCTGCTCGCAGACGGTTGCCCGCAACTTTGCGAATGAGATAGAGCTTTCGCTCGAAGGCACGCTCGTCAATGCCAGCGGCCGGCGCGACGATCATTTGCTCGATCACGGGCATGCACGAGCGAGCACCCTCCCCGAGGTCCGCCGCGTGCGGGTCGACCGGTACGGTCCGCCAGCCAACACAGGCTTGCCCGAACGCTCGCACCGTACGTTCAAAATACCGCTTGCAGTGGGCGCGCTCGTCCGAGTCGTTCGGCAAGAAAATGTTGCCGACACCAAGCAGTTGTTCCGTCGAAACGTGGCGGCCAAACTCGTCGCGTGCGATACGCGAAATAAAGGCGCGGGGTAACCCTGTCAGAATGCCGGCTCCGTCACCGGTGTTGTCTTCACGACCGCATGCGCCCCGGTGCTCCATGCTCACGAGCACTTGGTTGGCATCGAGCACGATTTGGTGCGACGGTCGCGCCAACAAATCCGCCACGAACCCCACCCCGCACGATTCGTGCTCAAAAGATGGATCGTAAAGTGTCGTTCGGGTCATAGCGTTACGGAGCGTGCGCGCCCCGGGATAGGCACGCAACCACTCAATTGTTTCGATTATGTTTCTTCCCTACTCCGCTACGGGTCGATGCGGATGGGGTAGCGGAACTCGAAGCGCGTCTTTTTGAAGGGCCCAAACTGAGCGCGGCGCTTGATGACGTCCTCCATGCACTGCCCCTGTCGCGTGCCGCCAAAGGGTGCTCCACTCACGCGAGCACTCACGACTTTCCCCGTCGATTTGACGGCGACAAGCGCAGTGGCGACGCCGACCTGTGCGCCGGCACAGCTACGAAACCCGGGCATCAGCTGCCCCATCACCTTGGAGACATCAGCTTTGCTTGGCGAGTCCCCACTGGGAGGAGGTGGTTCAGGTTTCTTCTCTTCGAACTCGTCAGACTCGCCAGTGGCGGTGTCGAGTAGCTCGTCGAGACTCTTCGGCGCCTTTGGCTTTTCTGCGAGCGCCTCGTCAACGGCCCCGCCCACGTTCTGGTTTGCTGTCTTCTCTGCGGTCGACTCGTCACCTGAAACGGCTGCCGCGCGACGCGCAATATCGGCTGTGTCGATCGCTTTTGTTTCCGCTGGTGGCTGCGACTCTTCGCCACTCGATCCGCGCGCTTTCTTTACCGCGCCGCCTGTCTCCACGGATGAGGCCTTGGCTTTGCTCGCGCGCTTCGGTTCCGCCGCTGATTTTGTACTGCGCGACTCAGACTGCGTCTCGGTTTCTTCGGTCGAAGACGCCTGGACAGGCTCGGCCTCTATGGGCTGCTCGGGTTGCTCGGGCTCCATCTCAACAGGCGCGACTTCGGCGCTGGGCTCCGGTGCAGGCTCGACTTCAGGCTGCGCATCGACCGCCTCAGGACCGGAACCCGACCCCACTACGAAATACGCAATCAACGCCCCCACGGCGACGAGTGCGACAACACCGAACCACATTCCCCCCGAAGACGATTCCTCCGTTCGAGGCTCGTACTCCTTGGCATCGGTGGGCAAGACAGGCGCCCGTGGGCGCGCGGTGACTGCATCGGACGAGGGGTCGGCGTCGAGCTTGCGAAGGTCGATGTGGCCCTTTGTCGCAAAACCACTCGCGCGATCGTCGCTGTGCATGAGCGACTGCATCTCGTGTGCGGTCAGACCACGGTTTTCATCGTCGACGACGGGAGGCCTTGGTACCTTTGGCGTCTTGGGCACCTACGGATGATAGCGCAATAGGGCCGTCTCACCCAAACTACTCAGAAACTCCAATGACACGAACGCGGTGGACGACATCGCGGGTACGAAGCACAGAAACCCACTTCTCGACCGCCTCAGCAAGCGCTCGCTGCTGCATCCAAAGGCGCAGCGTCTGTGCGGCGACCGCGTAGGGTTCGTCGACAAAAGGGTGATTGCCTTGGTCGTAGCGAGCCCGCACCGCTGCCTCCGAAACGCGGGCTGTGTCCTCCAGATTGACCCGCAAAAAGTGGGCAACGATCGCCCTTCGCCTGATCACCGGCTCAAGCTCGGTCTCGTCAATACCGTGTTTTTGCATCGTGCTCTGGATGTGGAGCTCTCCGCCTAGCTGGCGGACGAGCTGCGCGCGTGCGCTGCGCTTGTCTGCGGCAGAGGGATCGTCAAGTCCGACGCGGTGGGCTTCACGCACGATCAGACCTTCGCCGATCAACTCTTCGAGGATGGCTTTCTGTGTCCGAACATTTGCAGCGGCGTCGGACTGGCTTCCGAAGAGGAGGGTGAGCAAGTCGATGTCGCTCTTGAGGACGACGACCGCACTGGGGCGCATGGAGCGTGCCCCAACAATCGCCACCACTCCGTCTACCCAGCGTTCGTCATCGGCACGAGCGTCCACCGTGATGGAAGACATGATAAGCGCAAAGAAAAGAGCCGCGGCCGAGCGTTTGGTCACGACTTCGCTTTGGGCTTCTTCTTATCTGCGACTGCGTCCGGAGACGCCGCCGTTCGTGACGCGTTCGGCTGCGCACACAGAAACTCCATGAAGAGCCTGGCTGTTTCGAGCTTACGTGGCGGAACTTGCTCTACGAGCTCGCGAAGCTGGCGCCTCGCGTCGTCGAGAAGATCGACCGTCGACTGTCGACTCACATCGGGCGCCTCAACCTCGGGCGTGTCCGGAATAACCTCTTCAGCAGTCGGTACATGCCAAGTTTCGCGCTCGACCGGTTTGAGATTGTGATGACTGAGCCAACGCTCCATCGCTTCGCGCAAGCGGTCGGAACGAAAGCGAAACCAGCGCTCGCGATCGACCCTATGCGGCGCCAACACATCTTTGAAGCGACGAAAAGCACCCCGGCCGTCTACAGCACGCCGCAGTTTTCCCCGCAGCTCATCGTCTTCCATCGAGTCGATGAAATGCTCCATCCAACGGTACTGCTCACGGGAAGGTACCGGATCGATGCTCAGATAGTTGGCATCTTTAGACACACGCTTGAAGAGCGACTGGTCGCTGACGCCCTCAATAAGGCGCAGCACCTCACCCGTCTCGCGGTGAAGATAACTGTGCACCTCCGAGGCGTTGTTTTCAAACGCGTCTTCCAGGGCGTCCCACGAAAGAGGGATGGCTGTGGGGTCGATAACTTTGTTCATAAGAGGCAAATCAGCATACGAAGGATCACGACGAACGAGTGCGCGCAACCGCATCGTTCCAGCCTTTAATATGCTGCTTTCGCCGCCCTTCGTCCATGTTGGGCTCAAACTCTTTGTCAATCGAGGCGATAGCCCGCAGTTTCTCTGGCTCGGAATAGAACCCAACTCCGAGCCCCGCGAGGAATGCTGCGCCTACGGCAGTCGTTTCGACATTGACGGGTCGCGTCACATTTGAGCCGAGAATGTCGGCCTGAAACTGCATGAGTAGGTTGTTGTTGGCAGCTCCCCCGTCGACCCGTAACCCGCGAAGATCGTCGTTGTTGGCTTGCGCGAGCATGGCCTCAACGAGGTCATAGATTTGGTAGGCAATTCCCTCGAGCGTCGCCCGGGCGATGTGCGCCTTTGTCGTACCGCGAGAGAGTCCACAGATCAGACCGCGAGCGTCCGGGTCCCAATGTGGCGCCCCTAGACCCGCCAGTGCCGGAACGAAGTAGACGCCACCCGCGTCGCGAACTTGAGCGGCCAAGTCCGCGATCTGCGGCGCCGTATCGATGAGTCCGAGCCCGTCGCGGAGCCACTGCACCGCAGCACCCGCCACGAACGCGCTCCCTTCGTATGCGTAAGATGTCTCCCCGTTGAGCGTCCAGGCCACTGTCGTGAGTAGGCCTTTGGGGGGAACCAGCGCTTTAGCGCCGATGTTCATCAAAAGGAACGCACCCGTGCCGTACGTACATTTGGCTTCGCCGACCTCGAAACAAGTTTGGCCAAACAGCGCGGCTTGCTGATCACCCGCCATGCCCGCAATCGGAATACCATCCGGCAGAAAGCCCACGCCGGAAGTTTTCGCATACACCTCCGAGCACGACCGGACCTCAGGCAACATCGTCGCCGGAACAGTGAGCCGTTCGCAAAGCTCGCTCGACCACTTCATTTCGTGGATGTCGAAGAGGAGCGTGCGCGAAGCGTTCGAAACGTCGGTGACGTGAGCCTGCCCGCCGGACAGGCGGTGGACCAGCCACGAGTCGATGGTGCCAAAGACTACGTCACCATCTTGGGCTCGCGCGCGAAGCCCGTCCACATTCTCTAGCAACCAACGAACTTTGGTACCGCTAAAATAGGGGTCGAGCACCAGTCCTGTCTTGTCACGAAAAACTTGCTCGTCCGCCTTGTTCTGCTGGCAGAACTCGGCCGTCCGGCGGTCTTGCCAAACCACCGCGCGGTGCGCAGGCGCCCCGCTCTGTCGCTCCCAGAGCGCGACCGTTTCACGCTGGTTTGTGATGCCGATCGCAACACAATCGCTCGGACGAAGCGAGGTCGCCGCGAAGAGTCCCTCGGTGGCGTCCCGCAGGCTCACCCAAATTTCATCGAGGTCGTGTTCGACCCAACCGGGCTGCGGAAAATGTTGAGGAAACTCACGATTGACCTTGCCAAGAATTGCTCCGTCCTCACCGATCGCGATGGCAGTACTCCCGGTGGTGCCTTGGTCGAGTGCGAGAACGAAGCGCGGACTAGGCATTGAGCTGCTCCAAGAACGCCTCCGCTTCTTCGAGGTCGGGCTCTTCACTTCGAGCTTTGCGTGCCCACAAGATGGCGCGACGGTTCTCGCCCTTGCTGTGTGCAACTTGCGCCTGCATCAAGAATGCTCGGCCTCTGCTGATGGGACCAGCCTTCTTGCTCAGCGTGATGGTTCGCAGCGCCGCGAGCGCCGTGTCATGGTCCTCTTGGGCAATGGCCAGCTCGGCGAGTTCTGAAGCGATGTCGAGGTCGCTCTTGTCGCTTTCCATCGCCACCACCAACCACTGGATCTGAAGGTCCGGGTCACCCGCAAGAGCCGCGAGGCGCGCCATTCTGTGCTGAAGTTCAGCCAGCTGCGGACCACGCTTGCGCGTATGAGCAGCAATCGCAGCCTCGAGCGTCTGCCCCGCCTCAGCAATCTGGTTATTGCCAATGTAGCCGTCGACGAGAGCGACGACGGTTTCATGGTCTTCGGGTCGCAGCTCGAACGCTTGCTGAAGCGGCACGAGGCCGGCTTCAGCTTCGCCCGCAAGCGTATAGAAACGCCCGGCTTGCTTGAGCAGCTCATGGCGCAGGTCTTCGTCGCTGGCGTTCTCAACATCCGCCATCAGTAGGCCCGCAAGTTTTGAGTACGCGCCCGCAGACTCATAGAGCGAGCGCAACCGTTGGCGAATGGAGGCATCGCCCGGATGCTCTTCGGCGACCGACTCGAGCACAGGCACAACTTGATCGGCCATTTGCGACTGCTCTGCCGCTTCTGCCAGGGCCAACGCGGCCTCTACCTGTTGCTCTCCCTCCGTCATCTGCACGCGAAGACCACTGTGACTGATGAGTGCCTGCGCGTTGTCGGTCTCGCGATCGAGCTCGATGAGCAAGTCGAGTGACTCACGGTCGTCCATATTGGATTGGTGCCACTCGCTAAGCAGATCGTACGCATGATCAGGCTGTCCAAGCTTGCGTCCAACTTCCACCATCTCGTGAATGGCGCGTCGCTCGCGCGTCGCGTCCTGCTCGGTGCGCGCGTCTTGGCGCAGCGCCTGCAACGCGCTCTGATAGGACTCAAACACTTCCGTCGGTGCATCCGCAAAGGCGGTGCGATAGGCGGAAACGCTCTCGTCCAAACGGGCATCGAACTGCAGCGCTTGTGCACGCAGTAGCTCGAGTCGCCATCGGTCTGCGTCCTGTACGTGTGGACGGCTTCTTTCGACGGCTGAGATTACCTCTTGCGGCTTGCCCGCGGCGAACCACATGCGCGCCGCATCTTCGACGCCACCGGGGTCTTCAGGTGACAACTCGATGGCCCGCGAAAGCAGCTCCGCGGCGGCGTCGGCCTGCTCGAGATGCTGCCAGCGAATCGTTGCAGCGCGGCGTAGGAGCGCTGCTTGCTCCAGCGGGTCGTCGAGACGCGCTGCCTCGCGGCCCAGGAAGCTCGCGAGCGGCGACCAACGCGAAGCGTCGTGGTACGCCTCCTCAAGCGCTTCGCGCACTTTGGCTTGCTCGGGGTTGCGCTCGTACGCGGCCTCAAGCACTTCGACAATCCGCTCTGGTTCGCCCAACTCTTCCCATTTGACGGCCAAGTCGAGCGCACGCGTGCCAACGACTTCGGGCTCGTCCGTGGACAGCAAACGACCTTCAACGATGGCGCGTTCGCGAACCTCTGCTCCGTCCCCCAGGGACTCCAGCAAGGCCTCTGCCAGGGCGCGATCGCTCGGCACCTTCTCGGATGCGTCGCGATAGACCTCCGCCGCAGCTTCAAGATCGACACGTGCGAGGGTCTCACCAAGTCGCAGACCCACCTCCGCAATGCGGTCGGCTTCCTGCGCCGCGACCGCTTTGTCGTATTGCTCGCGTAGAAGCTCGACCAAGTCTTCGCTAAAGCCGGTTCGTTCAAACACATCTGCAAGCAAGCTCGAGGCCTCCGGATGGTCCGGTTGATTGCCAAGAATCTCCCGCAGCACGGTCGCTGCCTCGGACTCACGCCCATCGCTTGCTAGCAAGAACTTGGCCCACTGCAGGTCGATAAAGTCGCGGCGCTCGCCATCAAAGATTTCGTCTTTGAGCGCCTGGCGCGCAGAGGCGAAGGCTTCTTCGTTGTTGGTCTCGGCCAAGAACTCAAGATAGCTCGGCCACACCTCGTCGTGCGTCGGGTGCGCCGTGAAAAGGGAATTGTAGACCTCGGCAGCAGTCTCCACCTCACCCGCTTGATGGGCACGCTCTGCAGCCTTGCGCCACAAGCGAACCCCCTCATCACCACCGGCAGCGTCTGCGACCTTGCGCAAAATTTCGAAAGCCTCTTGCGGTTTACCCTCTTCCAGCAACTCGTCGGAGAGCGCCTCGGCAGCCCACAGGCCCTGTGTGATATCCAGGTTTTCTTCGGCGACCTCAAGCGCACGGTGAAGCATCTCGCGCCCGATCTCGGCGTTGCCCTGTCGTTGCGCCAAAGCGTAGGCCTCGCGGACATCATCCACGGTGGCGCTTCGCATGCGAGCCTTCTTGGCCTGGAAGTCGAGGAGCAAGTCGGAGTCCGTGGAAGAGCGGACGACCTGCGAATACAAATCCATCGCTGGGGGGTGCATTGAAATCTCGACCTTACGCAGAATCTGTGCGGCGTCGGTATACCGGGGTTCGAGCCGCAGCGCCTCCTCGAGAAACTGGGTACCCTGCGCACGCTCGGCCTCGTCGTTGAGCTTGATTTCGCCCAACGCGAGTAACGCATCGGCGCGGTGATGAATCGGGATTTCGCTGCCACCTCGCGCAATCGTCTCCAAGATAACGCCCTGCGTGATGGTGTCTCCCTGGCGCGCGGCGATGCGCGCTTGTCCCTGCAAAGCCGCGACCGGGTCAACGCCCAGCTCCTCAATTTGGCGCAAGGTGTTGGTCGCATCCTCAAGCCGCCCGAGGTCTTCTTCTTGCACCCGTGCGATACGCGTCAACAGCGTGCTCTTGTGCGCACGCGTGAGCCCACCCTTGCCGAACTTCGACTCAAGCGACTTGAGATACAGCTCCCCTTGTCCATGCTCGCTGGCGAGTTCGCGGGCTTTGTCAAAGAGTTCGGTGTTGTCCATATCGGACGTGACGACAGCTGCGCAATACGCTTCGAGCGCACCACTGGTGTCTCCCGTCGCCAGCAGGATATCGCCGCGAAGTTCGACGGTCTGCGTCTCGTTTTCGGCCTCTTTGAGGCGCGCCTCTGCCACTTCGAGGGCACGCTTATATTGCTCCGAGACGATCAGGCGGCGGATCAACGTCGCTGTCTCATCGGGTCGCTGCTGCGCGCGCTCTAGCGCCGAGCGCCATAGCTCCGAAGCTTGGGCCTCGTCCCCCTGCGCTTCGGCCAACCCGGACATCTCGTATTGCACGTCGGCCAGACCAAACCCCAGTTCCTTCGCGGGGGCGTCCATACGACGCACGTGGAGTAGCAGCGAACGGTAGGCGCGCTCCGCCTTGTCGAACGTACGGTTTTGCACGGCGACCTCACCCAACTCCATCTGGTAGATGGGGTTCTTCATGTCGATGCTCGACGCTTTACCGAGCTGCTCGATGGCTTCCTCAAGCCGACCCGCTTCGCGGTACACACGCCCTAGTCGTGCGTGAACATCGGCTCGCTCCGGCGTACGACGACGACCGAACGACTCTGCAAGTTCGGTGAGAACTTCGATCGATTCTTCGTGTCGTTCAGCACCCCGAAGCGCGTCAGCGTAAAGCAGCTGGATGCGCTGGTCATCGGGGGCTGCGGTGCGCGCTTGCTCCAGCACCGACACTGCACGCTCGGGGATACCAAGTTCAGAATAGGTCTCTGCGGCTTCGCGGGCGCGGGCGACCATGGCGTCGCGCTTTTCAAGGAAGACCGCGCTACGCGCCCAGAGCTCAGCAAGCCCAAGACGGTTGTTGTCCTCCTCGTACAGCTCCACCAAGATGTCGCGAATACTGCGATCCGCGGGGTTGAGCTCTGACCCTCGTTCAAGATGAAGCACCGCGCGCTCGCGATGGCCAGCCTTTAGATAAGCGTGCGCAAGTTTGTAGATGACCTCGGAGCGCTCGTCCTCGGCAGCTGCCGAGAGCCGCCGTTCGAGCCACTGCGCCGCGACTGCGTGCTCGCCCTGCGCAGTGCGAAGTTCGGCAAGCGCTTCCAGCGAGGCCGGCGAAGGAACGAGCTCCACGGCATTGCGAAACGCGTCGCACGCCGCTTCGGTATCATTGCGATGGTGTTGCTGAACTGTCGCAACCTTGTTCCACAACGTAGCCGCAAACTCGACATCGCCTTGCTGCGCGATGTGTCGCGCTTGGACTCGAAGGTCGTCCACGAGCGCGTCCCACTGACCATGCGACTCGAGCACACGCGTCAGCTCTTCGATGCTTTCGCGGTGTCCTGGAACTTCGCTCAAGTTGTCCCGCAGAGCATCGATTCGTCCACCGCGTTGCTCGATCTCCGCAACGACACGAGCCACCTCAAGGCGCAGACGAATGCGTTCGTCAAGGTCGGCCGCGGCTGCCAGCGCGCGCCGTCGCAGACCGAGCATCTCGACGAAACGACCGTCCTCTTCGCACAATGCGGCAAGGGCGGCCATCGCCTCTTGGTCCTCGTCGATAGACAGCACACCTCGGTAGAGCTCCGTCGCCCGGTCGCGGTTGCCCAGCTTGAGGGCAAGGTCCGCGGCTTCGCGCATCCAACGCTTACGCTCGTCCATCGGCATGGTTGAGCCCGACTCCAGCACCCGCAGCGCGCGGTCGGTATCGCCCTCGCGAATACAAAGTGCCGCGAGAGTATCGATCGCCCACGCGCACACGCCCTCGGCAGAACGCTCGCCACGCGCGGACTGGCGCTGGCGCACGAGCGCACTTGCAGCGTCGAGCACACGCTGAAGCGATTCGACACTACGGGCTGGGTCGTCGAGCCCAAGTGCGATCTGTGCCGCCTCGTAGCCGGGGTCAAGGTTACTCTCGTCGAGCGCAAAAGCGGCTCCGAGCGCCTCAAAAGCGGGCAGGCCGCCCTGGGGCCGACGAAGACTCACCAGGTTTTCAATCGCCTCTCGCGAGCGCGCGTCCACCTCGAGAGCTCGCACGTAGCAAGCATCTGCCTGGGCGACGTTGTCGGCGGCAATCCACCAGCGGCCCATGGTCAAAGCTAGGTCACGCGCCACTGCGGCTGCCAGCTCTTGCTCTTCAAGAGCGTCGACAATCGCGTTCAGCGCTTCGACGTTCGGCGACTCATCGATTCCGATGAGCGACTCGACCAGCGAGACGAACGAACCACTGAGCACCGGTTGCGTACCCAAATGGTTGGCGAAGACGATACCAAAGAGTTGCCACTGCTCCGCACTCGCAGCCGCGCGCAGAACTTCTTCGGTCACACTGATCGACGAGGGTTCTTCAAGAAAAACGATTTGGCCGTGATGCAAGATTGCGTCCGCACGGGAGAGGTCGCGCGTCGCAAGATCAAAGGCCATGCGATGCAGGTTTTGCTTACGAGCATCGGACTCGACGACCGAGGTCAGCTCGGTAAGCAGCGCATACGCCTCCTCCGCTAGACCGTTATCCCGCGCCCTGGCCAACATCTGAATGGAGAGCGCCTCGTCGTCCGGCGAATGTCGAACCGCTTCGATAAGGTCCTTGGCCGCAGCTTCGCTTTCGCCCGCCTCATTGCGCAGCGCGAAGGCTTCGCGATAGAGGTCTGTGCGTTCCTGTGCCGACTGCGCACGTGCAAGACGGGGTTCAAGCAGGTTGAGCACGGCGTGCCGCTCACCCGCGTCGCGGTACGCGCGAGCAAGACCGGCGAGTGCAACATCTGCCGCGTCCTCATCCTCCGTGAGCGCCAACAGTCCCTCGCGAGCAGGTTCGTTTGTCGGCTCAAAGGCCAGCGCGCGCGCCAACATTTGTGCCGCTTCAACGCCACGAGAGAGTTGGTCTCGCTTGAGTCGACCCGCATGGATCAGCGCCCGAGAGAGCGCACTGCTCTGACGCTCCACCTCGCCTTCGAGCGCACCGGCGGCGTCCTCCCAGCGTTCGACGCGCTCGAGCAGCTCGACGCGTGCGGTCACACTGCGATCCGAGGCACCAAATCGCCTCTCGACCTCGTCCCAAACCGTCAGGGCCTGCTCCGCGTCACCGACCTGCTCCGACAAGAGAGCCGCTGCGCGCTCAAGGTCGGTCTGAGCTTGCGCGGTGTCTTCACCTTGCGCGCGTCCCCGCAGGTAGGTCGCGAGGTCTTCGAAACGCTCAGCGCGCGTCAGTACCTCGATGAGGCCGCGTTGACTCTCGGCGTCACCGGGCTCCGCCTCAAGCTGAGACTGCCAGAGTGCGATAGCATCGTCGTAGCGCTCCAGTTTTCCAAAGAGCTGCGCAGAGCGGACGCGCGCGCGGCGACGCTCACTTGGGGTTTCACCGTGTTGCGCCAACCACTGCGCAATCGACGCTTCGTCTTCGTCTTCGGAAAGTTGACCAAGGGTGTCGGCCAGCTCGCGCGCAACACTAAGCTTTTGCGCATCATCTTGAGCAACCAAAAAAGCACTATCGAGTAGCGTCCGACGCCTCGCGATATCGCGATTGGTCTCGTAAGCAACTTGTGCGGCCTCTTCGAGCAACGAAACCTGCGTTTGGTGGTCGTCGTCGAGCTCGGCCGCTTTGGTAGCCGCGCGCTCAAGAACATCGACGTAGGCGTCATGGTCCCCCGTCTCGTCGACAAGCTTGCGAAGCGTCTCGCGCGCGGAACGGTCGTTGGGAAGCGACTCAAGAACGGACGCAAAGTGTTTAAAGGCGCCGGCGGCTTCGCCCGCCTCGAGCATCTTTTCGCCTGCAGCGCGGTGAAGCCGCGGGTCTTCGCCGCCACCGAGCATGAGCGCTGCATTGAGCGTACGAACCAAGTCGTCACTGCGCCCAGCGAGCCGATAACGCTCTTCGAGAAGCGCGTACGCGTGTCGGCGCGACGACTCCTTCATCTGCTCGTTCGAAGCGATTTGCTCGAGCAGCTCTAAGCTGCCCTCGGGCTGGACACCGTCAGCGAAAAGGGTCTCAAGCTCACCCACCGCGCCGTCGGCGTCACCCAACTTCTCGTACAGGGTGGTCGCCATTCGTAAGCGCGTCGCATGCCCGTCCGCCTTCGATTGGTGCGGCAGCCGACTGCGCAAGTGCTTCACCAGACCGGTATGGTCGTCGTGCTTGATGAGCAACCGCTCGAGCGAACCAGCCAAGTTCTCGTCTTTGGGGTCGAGCTCGAGGAGCTTCGTGAGGTAGCGCGACGTCGCCGCGGCGTCGTGCGCAAGGTCGCGCGCAACAGCATATGCTTCGTCGAGAAGTTCGCGTCGACGCGCTTCAGAAGCGGCGACTTCGATCATACTGTCGTACGCGGCGAGCAACTCCTCCCAGCGACCTTCGGCTGTGTGAATAACCGTAAGCTTTTGAAACGCCCACGGGTTCTCCGGGTCGAGGTGAATGACGCGTTCAAGCACCTCTGCCAAACCGGGTGCGGTTTCCCCGAGCCACTCCTCGTACCATCCCACCGCACGTTGACCTATCTCGTCCGCGGCCGCCGGCGCGATCGATTGTCGAAGAGCGTTCGCATAGAGCGCCGCCATCGCCTCATGTTCTTGGCCGTCGATCGCGGCTTGCTCTGCCTCGTCCCACAATGCGGGATCTTCAGGGTTGGAGTTGATCTGTGCTTCGAGCTCTTCAAGTTTCATGCGCTAATCACCTGTCGGTTGTGCAAGGTTGGCCAACAACCATATCAACCTTCGCGCCGATTTTGATCAGCTCTCTGCGATCGAGTTGCAGTTTATTGAGACCTACCTCAGCCTACCCGGTCGAAGCCGCAGCTACGCTGCGCGGAGCTCTGCTTCAAGCGTCGTCCAAGCCGAGCCAAGTTGCTCGACGGCCTCCGCTCTCAAGCGTTCAAGCTCGGCCCGCGTCTCGTCTTTGAGGGACTGTTTTAGGGCGCGATCGGCGCATACTGCGGTTGCAACCCATCGCTTGCGAGCATGGTAACAACGCACGAGGTCGGCCTCAACCGTCGACTCATCTTCGCCGAGCGCTATCGCACGCCGCAAAAAGCCAATGGCTTGGCCGTACTGCTCATAAAGGATGGCCACGCGACCCAAAAGCTGGAAGAGGCGTCCCCCTCCACCGACGTTCTGAGCCCACTGGACCCCCAAACGGAGAACCTCATCCGCGCCCGATAGGTCGCCCGTCTCGATGAGCGCGTTACCAAGGGTACCCATTGCACGCACCACAGCGAGCTGGATCTTGTCGCTCTCGGCCTGCCCCGTGCGTAAGATCAACGCAAGTTTCGTCGTCCAAGGGGCGAGCAAGTCGACCACCGCTTCAAAGTCACCTTCCGCCTCGAGGTTGTCGGCTCGGTCAAACACCTCCAAGTCGATGGACATCGATTGCGACGCTTCGAGCGCCATCATTTCGTTACGAATGCGCGCAAGGATGACGTTACGGAAGGATGCGACCGAAACTTCTTCTTCAAGACTTCCGACGCCCACCACAAGCGAAGGCGCCTCGTCTCCGCCGACGTTCAGCTTTTTGAGGATGACACCGAACACCGGAGCGAGCAGCAAGTAGCGATGTCCGATGAACGATTGGATCTCTTCGGCGCTAGGCGACGGCGACTCCAGCGATGGCGGCTCTTCGTTGTCAGCGAGCAGCGCGCCACACAACCGACGCTGAAAATCGATGAGTGCGAGCCGCTGCGACTCGCCATCACCGATCGCGAACTCCACTTGCGAAAACGCCGGGGATACGGAGTCGATGGCAACCGATTGGATCCTCACACCCGAGATCGCTGCGAACGCGACAAACGAATCGCCCACGATGTCGCACAGTTGTCCAAATGTCGGTGAGCCCTCACCGAGCTTCTCAAACCAACCATCTGCTCGGATGGCTGAAAGGTCGATGCTTCGTCTTTCACTCACGTTGCGCTCTGGATCAAGATTTCATAAGTCTAGCGCTTGGGCAATGCTGATCGCTAGCGCTTTTGGGCGGGAGACTTCTGGGCAGGAACCAGCTGCTTGGTCCTGCCGTCCGGATAAACCGCCACGGCCCACTTTTCCGCTTCGTAGGGGCCGCCGGGAACCTGCGCGTTCCAGTCCAGGTTGAGCCAGTAGCTTTGCTCGCCGTCCACGGGCTCCGACGGGCGGGCATGGACGGAGAGAACACGCTTTTTCAAGTTTCGGCGCGCGAAACGGTCGAGCGAGGTCTGCAGGGATTTGAGCGAGCCCTTGACGCGTGTCTCGGCATAAGCATGGCCGCCCTGCTCGCTTTCCATCATGACCACACGGGCCTCACCACCGATGGCTTCGATCATCGCTGAGACAAGCGTTGCAAAGTCATCACAATCGCCGGCGTAATCATTGTCGATGGATTCGCTCGCCTTCGCGAAGTACTCCTGCCCCTTTGGGTCATTGACATAACGCCAACGCTTGTAGGCGTGTAACCAGACCTCAACAACCTGTTCAACGTGAAAAGGACCTTTGCTCTTGGCCGCCAACTTCACCGCCGTATTACGCGTCGTTGGATGGGTCACGTCGATCGCGGCAGCAACTTTCGGGGCCGTGCGAACACGAATCGCCGCTTCTTCTGCGGAGAGGCCCGCAAGGTCCGCCATCTTCTCCGCCGAATTCTCAGCAACATCGCGAACCTTCTGACGCAAGCCGCTCGCTTGATCGTCGGTTGCCATCGAAGGTTGGATCACGGCGACCCATAGCGCGCCCGCCGCTGAGACCGCCAAGAGTAGCAACAACAAGTTGCGCCGTAACGAGGAACGTTGTCGTTTGGGAGACAGCACCACGCGGTCCTGGCCGCCCTGCATTTGCTGAATGGGTAAGGTGCGCCCCGCCGACGCGCGCACGAAGGGCTTCAAGGCCTCGTGACTCCACGGCAAGTTGACTTGACCCAGCACCACATCTTCACCGGGCTTGATGCGCTTCTGTCGAATGCGCTCTCCGTCGACAAAGGTACCGTTGGCACTGCTGAGGTCCTCGATGACCAGACCTTTTTTGGTAAGCAGAATGCGTGCGTGGCGAGCAGATACCGTCGGGTGTTCGATACGGAGATCACACCCCGCTTCTCGCCCCACTATCACGCTCGTCCGCGCCATCCGTGCTGGGATTGTACCAGTTTGAGCGACCTCCGTTTGTTTGACAAAAGCGAACATTTGCTAAGAATATTTGGGATTGTCGAAAGGAAGAGAGCTCCTTAGATACTGGGGTCAAAGTGCATGAGGTACTAGGATCAATGTGCATGGCCTCGCCCGAGGCACGGGAATGGAGTTCGCGTGGTCGAAAAGCTGAGTAATATCAACTGGGGAAGAGAGTTGATGGCTTCGGTGGTCGTCTTCTTGGTGGCCCTCCCGCTCTGCATGGGCATTGCGATCGCGTCCGGGGTGCCACCTGCGCTGGGGCTCGTGACCGGTATCGTAGGGGGCATCCTGGTCGGTTCGCTAGCCGGACAACCTGTGCAGGTCAGTGGTCCAGCGGCTGGTCTGGCCGTCATGGTCTGGCAGCTCGTGGACGACTTCGGTCTCAACGCGCTGGGCCTGGCCGTGATCATTGCCGGAGCCCTGCAGTTTGTCGCGGGTCTTTTAAAGCTCGGCCGCTGGTTTCGCGCGGTTTCGCCCGCCGTCATTCAAGGCATGCTCGCCGGCATCGGCGTGCTCATCTTTTCGAGCCAGTTTCACGTCATGGTCGACGATGCGCCCCGCTCCAGTGGGCTCATGAACCTCGCGTCCATCCCGGAGGCCATCTACAAAGGTATTTTCCCCGTCGACGGGAGTGTGCACCACTTGGCGGCCGCCGTCGGTATGGTGACGATTGGGTCGATCGTGTTGTGGAACACGTTCCGGCCAAAGTTTCTCAACATGGTGCCCGGCCCGCTCGTGGGTGTCCTGCTGGGCACGGGAACGATGTGGGTGCTGGGCTTTCCAATCGCTCGCGTATCGGTGCCGACCAATCTGTTCGACTCGCTCAACTTCATCGAATCGGAGACGTTGTCACTTTTGAAAAACCCCACCTTCTGGGGCGAGTCGGCGGGCATGGCAGTCATTGCCAGCGCCGAGACGTTGCTCTGCGCCACCGCGGTTGACCGCATCCACGACGGGCCAAAAACCAAATACAATCAAGAGCTGTGGGCGCAGGGCGTGGGCAACATCGTTTGCGGCCTCCTCGGCGCGCTGCCGATGACCGGCGTCATCGTTCGTAGCTCTGCGAATGTCGAAGCTGGTGGCAAGACACGGGCCTCCGCCATCTTGCACGGCATTTGGATCTTGGTACTCGTCGTGGCAGCCGCGGGCGTGCTCGCACTCATCCCGACCGCAGGGCTTGCCGCGATTCTGGTCTACACCGGCTGGAAGCTCTTAAATATTCCGGCGGTCAAGCGCCTTGCGGAGCGAGGTTGGGCCGAGGTTACAACCTGGGCCGTCACCGTCATCATGATCGTCGCCACAGATCTGTTGACGGGCGTTGTGGCCGGATTCGCGGTCGCACTGTTTCGCCTGCTCTACGCGTTCGCCCGACTCGATATCGAAAAGAAGCTTGACGGCAAACGCATCGATCTTTATCTGCGCGGCGCCGCGACCTTCATGAGCCTTCCGAAGCTCGCCGAAGCGCTCGAAGACATCCCGAACGACCATGACGTGCACGTTCATCTCGACAACGTCGCCTACGTCGACCACGCGTGCATCGAACTCATCGAAGACTGGCATGAGCGCCACCCTGGACTTGTCTATTTGGAAACCGATCGGCTTCACAAACAAAACGATACCGAGCAGCTCTACAAAGAGGCTGGGTCACAGTGGCCGCCACCGGGTGACGGCCCAACGACGAAACGACTTGAAGTCGCCGCAAAGAACAGGGACGATTCGACGCCCACCTAACCCGCACCGCCCAACGCACGCGCTTGCTCGACAAGACTCGCGGCTTGTGAGCACGATGCTGGCGCATGGACTGGCTCAACTACCATCACTTGCTTTACTTCTGGACCGTTGCTTCCGAAGGAGGACTCCGTCCGGCTGCAGAGAAACTGAGGCTGACCCAGTCCACGATCAGCTCGCAGATCCATAGCCTCGAGGACGCACTGGAGCTCACCCTTTTTGAGCGTTCGGGACGTAAGATGCGTCTCACCGAGGATGGCGAAATGGTGCGACGCTACGCCGACGAAATCTTCGGATTGGGAACAGAGATGCTCGACACCATCCGTGGGCGACCGACGGGCAAGCCACTGCGCCTACGCGTCGGGATCTCGGACGCTCTGCCGAAGAACGTTTGCCACGACTTGCTCGAACCCGCGCTTGAGCTCGACGAACCCGTCCACATCATGTGCCACGGGGACAAGACCGAGCGACTCTTGGCGCGGCTCGCGGTGCGGGGTCTCGATCTCGTGCTGGCCGACGAGCCTGTAGGCGGCAGCGCACGCGTCAAGGCCTTCAACCACTTGCTGGGCGAATGCGCCATCAGCTTTTTCGCGACCCGGGAGCTCGCCGAACGCTACCGCAAAGGCTTCCCCAACTCCCTCGACGGTGCACCCTT
Source organism: uncultured Polyangiales bacterium (assembly GCA_964487255.1). Taxonomy (GTDB): domain Bacteria; phylum Myxococcota_A; class Polyangia; order Polyangiales; family CAZAQV01; genus CAZAQV01. Next base: position 115,089 of record CAZAQV010000007.1, read on the forward strand.
GTTGTTACCCACCCGCGATCATTTGGTGCGACGCTCGCTCGACCTGTGGTTCGAATCACTGGGTGTTCGTCCCAGCATTATCGCGGAGTTTGACGATACCGGTCTACTCAAGAACTTCGGACAAGGGGGTGCAGGGATCTTCTCGGCAGCTTCGGTGGTCGACGGAGAGATTCAGGAGCAATACGGGGTCGAAGAGGTCGGCCGCTGCGAAGATGTTCAAGAACGCTTCTACGCGATCACTCTCGAGCGACGCATCAAAAACCGCGCGGTTGCGGAAATCTCACGCTTTGCGAAAGAACGACTGTTCGCTACCCAGACTTCTTCGTCGCAAGCGTGACCTCACTTTCGGGCGAGTTGCGGTGCCGAAGCTGGTGTAGCTCACCCCACTCCACGACAACCTTTCCGCCCTTGGCTTCGTGTTGCTTGCGAAACTCGTTGAGAAGGTCGAGGCAAGCGTGGTCGATAAACTCCAAGTCATCAAAGTGAAAGTGAAGTTCAACTTCTGGCTCGACGTCGTCGAGAACGTCCTGCAGTTGTGGCAGCCCCAGAAAGGTAGCCGAGCCCCTCATGTGTAGGTCCCAGCGAGCGAGCTTGGGTCCGTCGCCGTCTGGGTCGGGCAACTTGTCGAGCTCAAACTCGACGTGGCTCATCTTGTACATGAGTCGGACGGCACTGAGCACGAAGCCCGCCACAATGCCCTTTAGAAGGTCAACGAAGACGACCCCGAGCAATGTGACAAGCAAAACCGATAGAACGGGCCAGCCGAAGCGTGCTATCGAGCGGATAGCCGGTGGGTTGATGAGCTTGATGCCCACGTAGATCAGGATGGCAGCAAGAGACGAGGTCGGGATGAGTGCCAGAAGGTCGGGCAAGAACATCACAAAGCATGCAACCCACACCGCATGAAGCGGAGCGGCGAGCCGGGTGCGAGCACCAGCCTCGACGTTGGCTGTGGAGCGAGAAATGACGCCGGAGCACGGCATGGCACCGACCAAGCCGATGAGAATATTGGCAATGCCGTTTGCGAAGAGCTCGCGGTCATAGTTTGTGCTTCCGTAGTGGTGCATGCGAGAGACGGCGGACGCACACAGCAGTGTCTCCGCGCTAGCCACAAAGGCAAGCCCGATACCCGCGACGAGGGCATTGCTGTCAATGTTTGAAAGAGCGGTCGCTGGATCCGGAAAGGAGACGAAAGACTCAAGGCCTTCAGGGACCGCGATGTACTGAACCGGCAAGTCGAAAACGGCCGCTAGGGTGCACGCCAGCACCACGCCCAAGAGCGCGCCGGGAACAATCGCCAGGTTCTTGGGCTTGAAACGATCCCAGCCGAAAATCACGACGAGAGTCATCACACCGATAAGTGCGGCTTCAATGTGAGCGGTGTCCCCAGGGTTCGCGAAAATGGCGAGCACCGACGCGGGAACGCCAAGTACGTTGTCGAGCCCGGTGCCTGGAATTGGCCGGTCGAGCATGACGTGAAACTGGCTCAGCACGATGAGAATGCCGATCCCTGCAAGCATGCCGCGGATGACCGCGGGTGAGACCGCTTGAAAGCGACGACCAAAGCGGGCAAGACCAGCGATGATTTGTAGCACGCCGGCAAAGATGACCATGATGGCGAAGGTCTCAAAACCAAACTCACCGTTAAGCTGCAAGACCAAGACGGACAAGCCGGCCGAGGGCCCCGTGACCTGAAGCGGGGCACCACCGAGCACGCCAACCACGATCCCGCCGATCACCGCGGTGACCAAGCCACGCTCCGGAGGTAGGCCCGCTGCGATGGCGATACCCATCGACAGCGGCAGCGAGATCAAAAAGACAACGAGGGAGGCTGCAAAGTCCCGCCCAAGGTGTGACGTGAGTTTCACCCGATTGCTCGAAGTGGCGTTGGAGGTGGCTTTGGGCATGATGCGCAGCGCCTCGGCCGCCTGGTCTTGTAACACGCCTAACGCAAGCCCACGAGGTACCGCACCGAGTCGTTTGGGCGGAGCGACCCCGATGACGCGTCAGCGGAAGAGCCAAAAAGACAGGCGAAGGCCTAAAACGCGAGGTGCTACCAGCACCGAGTCGTTTGGGCGGAGCGACCCCGATGACGCGTCAGCGGAAGAGCCAAAAAGACAGGCGAAGGCCTAAAACGCGAGGTGCTACCAGCACCGAGTCGTTTGGGCGGAGCGTTTGGCGGAGAGGGCGGGATTCGAACCCGCGGTAGGTTTTAGCCTACGCCCGCTTAGCAAGCGAGTGCCTTAAGCCACTCGGCCACCTCTCCGACATTACGAACTCGGACAGGCGTACTAACCCGGAAAAAACCCGAACGCAACGTTCGATCGTCCTGAAAAAGGTCTGTGATCTTTTGGAGGTCAGCGCTGGGAAAGCGCGTCGCCTACACGTTTTCGCTGACTTGGGTTGCGCTGAAAGACCAGCCCGACCATTAGGATACCCAGCATATTGGCAGCGAGTCGCAGTTCGCTAACGAACGGACTGAGCCCAATAGCGAGCAGGGTCAGCGCGAAGTAGACGACGGACGCTTTCCAGAGTCGCCGGTCGACGGCAAGGACATACATGCACAGTATTTCGCTCACCGCGACCATCTGCATGACGCCCACCTGCTCGCTGCTCAGGCCCACAAGAAACCCTGTGATTCGCACCGTCAGAACCGATCCACATAAGAGCAAAAATGCGACCGCGGTCTGTCGGCCCACGGAAGTGGTGACCAACGAGTCGTTCTTTTTGACGGCCAAGAGGGCCGCAATGGTCGCGATCGCCAAGCCCACGATCGCGGGCCCGGTGTACGCCCAATAGCTGTCATGAGGCGGCGCCAACCGTTCGAGAATCGGACCTGCGGCCCAAACGAAGCCGAGCGCCGTGACGGTGGCAAGGCGTGCTCGTTTCCCGATGCGCACATTGCGATCTCGCTCGAACCGAGCCAACGACTCGATCTTCCTTGTTCCACGCTCCGCTTCGTCGACAGCTCGATCGACGCGCTCAACGAGTGCGGTCGATGGCCGGTCAATTTTTGCAAACACACGGTTGGCGGAGTTAAGGTCATTAGACAGCAAATAGGATAAGACCCGCAGCTCGCGGACGGCGTCTCGTAGCGTCGCCTGCGCGGGGTCACTATCTGGAAGCTCTCGCAACGCAGTACGGAGTTCAAGCAGTGTCTCGTCGTCCTCGGGTTGAGGTTCACCGTTCAAGAAGCGACGGCGCAACTGCTCGACCCGGAGACTCGTGCCGGCGATCAACTGATTGACGTGCGTGCGATTGTTGTAGTCACGAATCGCCTTAAGCATTTCTGCCGCCGACGAGAAACGCTCGCTGGGCTCAATGGCCAACGCCTGCAGGCAAATGTTGATGAGCATCGATGGCACCGAGTCTGGGAAGGATGGTTTCTCGAGAACTTCCACGCGCAGCTCGGCGAGCGAGTTCGCCCGCCGCCGACGCTCGCCTGTGACGATTTCGTGGAAAATGGCGCCGAGCAGGTAGACGTCGGTGCGCTCATCGATCGGACGATCGCGAAACACCATTTCGGGCGCCATGTAAGCGGGGGTACCCGCAAGGTCTTTGGCGTCGCTCGCAAGCGGTAGCAGCCCGCGGTCGGCCTCTCGTGTGCTCAACGCAATGCCCCAGTCGATAAGGTAGAGTTCGCCGTGCTTGCCGAGCATGACGTTCTCGGGCTTGAGGTCACGGTGAACAATGCCCTGCTCATGCGCAAACGCGACGACCTCGCAAAGGCGGCGGAAGATCTCGAGGTTCCAGCGTAGGTGGTCGTTGCGTCCAAAGGTGTTCGTGATGAGCTGAGGCTCTTCAAGGACCTCTCGCCAGGTATGCCCGCTGATGCGTTGCATAAGAACGACCGGCGTTCCGTCGGGCTCCTCTCGAATTTCGTAAATCGGCACGATACTCGGGTGTTCGAGTCGCGCCATAACGCGAGCTTCGCGCAGCACCGCGAGTTCGGTCGCCCCAGAACCGTCGTGCGGCCGTTTGACGGCGACTTCACGATCGAGATGAATTTGTCGGACGCGAAGCACCGACGCCATCCCGCCTTCGCCAAGCACACCCGTAACCTCAACCTGGTCGTTTCGTAGCGCGCGGTACGACAGACGCTGGCCGGAACCAGCGTCGAGCGTCTCGTCCTCAGAAAATATTTCCAGTCCCTGCTTCATCTTCCCCATCCTGCTCAAATGTGAAGTGCACGCAGCGTGCCAACATGAAGCCAGAGCGGAGCAAGACAGGTCTGGTTCGTTTTCCTCGAAAAAACCTTTTGGTGCCAGCTTCGCGGATATCGGGAAAAGGATTACAGCGGGGTATGTCGACGCCTCTTTGGGAGCGTTCGATGTTCCGCAACTGTCCGTTTCCTATATACTCGAAGCCTACACTGTGGTTTCAGATCCGACAGATCTCAGCTTCATGCGCGAAGCGATTACTCTTGCTGAAGAGGCGCGTGCAGAGGGTGAAGTTCCGGTGGGCGCTGTCATCGTCAAAAACAACATCGTTATCGGTCGAGGTCGCAATCGACGCGAGCTTGATCAGAACCCGCTGGCGCACGCCGAGATCTTGGCCATCGGGGAAGCGGTCGCCCGTGCGAAATCCTGGCGCCTCATCGACGCCGTTTGCTACGTGACGCTCGAACCTTGCCCGATGTGCGCCGGGGCGCTCGTCAACGCACGCGTTGCTCGCGTCGTGTACGGCGCTGACGACCCCAAAGCTGGGGCAGTGCGCACACTCTTCGGGATCGGTAGTGACCCACGCCTCAATCACCGCTTCGAAGTCCAGCGAGGGGTCCTGGCGGACGAATGCGGCGCGCTGCTCACCGGGTTCTTCCGCGACATTCGCGCCGGCAAAATGACAAAGTCGAAGAAATAAAAGGTCCCGCCACACGCTGGACACCGCGACCGTTGCTCCCTTCCGGGCCTGGCGGGGTTAACGGGCCAGCATTGGCAGGACCATATTTCCGATTCTTCGGCTATCGCTCAAGCCGGACCGTGGTGCTTATAGCACAACGCTCCTTCGTTTCACTTGCCTCATCACAGAATACTCTACTGTTGGTTCTTCACGGCTCCGCGTCGAAACCAGTGACGTGCTTTTAGCACATCAGGTTCCTTTGGCTACGCACGTTCATCAGATTGGTTCTTCACTAGCCTTTCCTTCAACAGTGTCGGATAGGAACCGAGACAAAAGCGAGACAAAAGCGAGACAAAAGCGAGACGAGAAGCCCGCGTAAGCGTATGTTGTGATACGTGCGCAGGCACCGAGGATGTCGCGATGAGGCCTCGGCCGAAGAGCCAGGAAAACAGGCGAAGCCTAGAACGGACCGTGGTATCAGCACGGTGTCGTTCGGGCGGAGCATTTAGCGGAGAGAGAGGGATTCGAACCCTCGGTACCTTTCGGCACACACGAGTTCCAGTCGTGCACCTTCAACCACTCGGTCATCTCTCCAAAAGCGGCGCCGCAGTCACGACTCGACCGCCACTGCTTCGTTGTGCTTTCGCTTACGGTTCTCACGTACCTTAGAGTACGCTCCGCTTCGGTTCTCAACACGCCTCGCATTGACGGCCGACTCTCGTCTGCACCATCCGCTTTCCAAATTTGTTTTCTCTTCAAAGAACAGTTGGCGGAGAGCAAGGGATTCGAACCCTTGATACCTTGCGGTATACCGCATTTCGAATGCGGCGCCTTCGACCACTCGGCCAGCTCTCCGCGGCCGAAACTAGCAGACCCTCTGGTCCCGTCAACGACGGAATCACCCAACAATCTCAAAAGCTTCGAGCTTATTGTAGAGCGTACGGCGACTGACCCCGAGCAGGCGCGCGGCCTGGCTGCGGTTGCCACCCGTGCGCTGCAGCGCCTCAAGGATCGCCTCCTTTTCCGCCTCTGCGCGAGACTCGCGCAAATCTTCGCCGCGTTGTCGCGGACCCTTCGTAGCAGCGGAGACGCCAAGAACGTTCGCAACATCTTCTTTACGCACCTCAGGTCCGTCGCTCAGTATTCGCAAACGCTCAACGACATTCTGCAGCTCACGGACGTTGCCCGGCCAGTTTCGCGAAGCGAGGTCGTGCAGAGCCTCGTCGGAAAAGCGCACCGAACCCTGCTGCTGACAAAAATGGCGGACGAGCGACGCGACGTCTTCTTTGCGCGCACTGAGGGCTGGCACCTCTATCTCCAACACGACGAGCCGATAGTAGAGGTCTTCACGGAAGTCGCCCTGCTCCACCATCTCGCGCAAATCGCGGTGCGTCGCCGACAGGATGCGAACATCGACGGGTCGTTCCTGCTCGGCCCCGACGGGCACGACCATGCCCTCCGCCAGCGCGCGAAGCAGCTTGGGTTGCACCGCAAGCGGTAGCTCGGCCACCTCATCCAAAAACAGTGTGCCGCCGTCAGCGAGTCCAAAGCGCCCAAGATAATCGCGTGTCGCGCCCGTGAACGCACCCTTGCGGTGACCAAAGAGTTCGCTCTCCACCAGATGTGCTGGCAGCGCGGCACAGTTGATCGCAATGAAGGGAGCCTCTGCACGCACGCTCTGGGCATGCAGCGAGCGCGCGACGAGTTCCTTGCCGGACCCGCTCGGGCCACTGATAAGTACCGGGCTGTCGTGTCCCGCGAACCTTGAGATCAAACCACGAACGCTCTGCATGGCAGGCGACTGACCCACGAGGGACGGTATGTGCCCCGCGCTCTCGTGCGTTCGAGAGCGAATCGTGCGCCCGCCCTCGTGCGACGCACTCAGTGCAAGCGCACGGCGCACAGTGGCAACGACATGCTCTCGCTCAAAGGGCTTCGTCAAAAAGTCAGACGCGCCGCGCTTCATGGCTTCAACGGCAAGTTCGATGCTGCCGTGCGCGGTGATCATGACCACTGCGACGTCCGGCCAACGCTCATAGATCAGATCCGCCAACTCCATTCCGCTCGCACCCGGCATGCGAACATCGCTCAGCACCAACTCCACATACCGTTCTTCTAGCACTTTGAGCGCAGCGCCGGCCGAGTGCGCCACCGTGACATCCATGCTGGCTTGGCTCAGTTGTGCGGCGAGCACCTTCGCGACAGCAACTTCGTCGTCGACGACCAGGACGCTATGTTTCATCTTCGCCCATTTCACTTGCCGTAAAACGCATCGTCACTACACTACCCTCTCCCTCCTCACTTTGCAGCTGCAGCTGACCTCCGTGGGCGCGCATCACGCGCGACGCAAAAGCCAACCCAAGGCCAAGGCCCCCCTCTTTGCGCGAATAGCCCTGCTCAAGCACCTGCTGAACGATGCGAGGGGACATGCCACTCCCATGGTCGCGCACAGAAATTTCCGCCATCGCGCCTTGCCGACGCACGCAGACTTCCACCAACGCCCCTGCTTCGCTAGCCTCGACTGCATTGCGCACCAGATTATCGAGTGCGATGCGAACCAAATCGACGTCGGCGGACACCAAAACGGCCGAGTCTCCTACCCTCGCCTCGATCTTGCGCGACATCGCGGTGCGGGCCGCACTGGCTGTCTGTTTCGCAAGCGCGACGAGATCCAGCTGCGTACGCTCAAGGTCCATCCGATAGAGCCGCTCGAAGCGCTTGATCACATTCGAGGCGCGCTCGGCCTCCGTCTCGATGAGCTCCACGAACTCGTGCTGATCGTCGAGCGAGCGTCCCTGCGCGCTCTCTTCTCGCAGAAACTGCGCCGCACCACGTACCGCGGCAAGCGGGTTCTGAACGTCATGGGCAAGCTGCTGAGAGAGCACGCCAGACCAGACCAACGCCTCGCGTTCACGTCGACGTGCGGACGCTCGTTGCCAAACTGGAAACGCAAAACTCACCGCGAGCCCGAGCACGGCAGGCAGCGCGATGACGAACCACCTCAAAGGAAGGTCCGCGACAGAAAGCACGACGGCGAGTGCCAACGAAACGATGATGGTCAGCCCAAAGGCAACCAAGCCAAAGCGCACTGCTGCGCGTTCGTGAAGGAGGTCCGTGCGAGCAACCGCAAACCAAAGCACGACACCGAGGTAGATGCTCCCGACGGCCGAAAGGTCTGGCAGCTGAGGAAAGAGCTGGTCGATCAACGCCGTACAAAAAAGTGCGCTTGAGACGACGAGCGCCGCAGCGATCATCCAAGTGCGTGTCGCCTCGAGCCCCGACGAAAAGGCCCGCCAGTGGTCCCACAGGAGCTTGGTGCAGAGGGGAACGGTGACTGCGACAGACACGAGGACGGCGACCGCCCAAGCACGTGAGCCCGCAAAGTTGGCAAAGGTCCCGATGACAGGGCCCGCCAGCGCTGCGCCGCTAACCAGGAACAGATATCCATACATGGCCCAACGCCAGAGTCGGAGCTCGTGCTCGCGTCCGACGTAAGCGCTGACAAAGTGTAACGTTGCGCCAACGGTGAGCGGAGAGAGCGCCGTGTCGAGGCGCCGAAGCGCAAACGAGTCTGCCACCTCCCGGTATGCACTCAGCACGTTCCAACCGCACACGATGGCGCACAGAACCACCAGCGGCGGCACCGCGCGATGAACTCTCCACGCCCTCGCGCACGCAAGGCTAAGCGCCAGCAACAACGTGGCGGCGAGCGCGTGGCTTAACATGGTGCCACCTTTGCCGCGTTTGGTGCGGCGCGCAACCCGCGAGGCCTTGAGCATTCCCTTGTCAGCACGCGTACAAGCACAGAAAGAAAAGCAGGGCTGCCCCGTCACGGTCGTCATCACGGTCATAACTTGGCTCGTCATCATTGGTGATGGCTGAGACGAGCAAAGCGCTGCCGACAATGCCGACAAGCCCTGCAACGACCCCAATCGCGGCGCCGTTAACGCTGCGCCTCGACGACTGAATCTCATCGACGGGAACGATGAGCGTGCCCGGTTGGTGTGCCTCACGCCTACGACTGCTCGACACGTATGGAGAGTCTTTCGAAAGTTGCGGACCACGAGTTTGTTTGATCGCACGAGCAAACCGTCCCTCGCGCACCACTTTGCCTCGCACGACAAGCTCTCCTGCATTTTCGTGAACGACTTTTCCCTTGATGACCGTACCGTCGTGCTTCACGATCTGGATTTTGCTCGAGCATCCACCGAACGGCAGCGTCAAACCCAAAACAAGCAAAGCAAAGCCTCCACGACGCGGATTTCGGCACAGCATGGCTAGAAGCTCCCCTGAACACCGGCGGCGGCGCCGTGCTGATCGATGGCGAGGGACGGCCTAAGGTACGGATTGGAACACTCGAGTCGCTCTTCGGATTCTGCTTTTTGAGAAAATCCCCGTTCGAGCAAAAAGACTGATCCCACGGCTGCCGAGATGCCGAGGCCGAGCGAGACGATGCCTGCGGTTCGGTGAAAATCGCTCCAGTTTCCACCGAAACCTCCTCCTCCGCTGTCGTTGGCCTGCGCGAGCTCTGTCACGCCGAGCACACCAAGACCCGCTGCAGCGAGACCGAGCGCGGTGCCGCCCACGATGAGCCCGTCGCCAGGGTGGTCGACTTCGGCGATATCTCGGCGCTCGATGCGATGTCTTTCACGCGTCGGTGGGTCGTCAGCCCGCTGGACAGCGCCGTCGATGTCCACCGCTTCATGGTCGCTACGAACGACCTGCCCGCGAACCGTCGTGCCGTCACGCTTGGTCACGACGACGCCACCTGAGCAGGCTGCGACAGAAGAAGCGAGTAGTAAAAGAGAGCTAAACCTGCAAACCATGCAATGTGTCATGCGCGGCAGACAACGCAATGCACATGCCGTCGTGAAAACACTTCAGAATCGGGCAGCGTCTACGAAAGATCGTGAAGCGCATTGTACAGCGGGTGTGCAGATCCCTGTACACTCTGAGTCGCGACACGGTTAGAAAACGAGGGTGCGGTCGGACCAAAGCGTCCAGTTTGCGAGCTGCTCAAGGGTGCCGCGCGCCGTGCCCTGTGCCAGCTCTTCATCCGTCATGCCGCGCGCATCCATGCACGTTCCGCAGACCTCGACCGCGCCACTTTGGTACGTCACGACCCGGACCATGCGCTCAATGTTGTAATAGCCATTCGGCGTTTTCTGGCCCTTCTTCGCGCAGGCGACGGCATCGCCCATCAGAAAGACGCGCACCTCTTCGCCCTCGCGTTTGCTGAGTTCACCCGCCAAGCGAAGGGCATTGTAGCTACGCTCCGAGCCATACGGAGCGTCGTTGAGAATAAACAGCGTTTTGGTCGTCATGATTTTCTATTCTACCTGGGTCAACGATCAACGAAACCGAGATTGCGCACGCTTACTGACGCGTTTTTCTCTAATAGTCTCTTGTCGATCATTCGCGGCTCGCGCCGGCGTCGTCCGTCCGACTTCGCATGTTGAGCGGCATGCGTAGATAGCGGATACCGTTTTCATGCTCTTCCGGTAACCGGCCCGCGTTCACATTGACCTGAACGCTTTGGTAGAGGAGACGCGGTGCGGAGAGCGATGCGTCACGCTCGTTACGGAACGCCACGAACGCCTTTCGACTCGTTTCTGCTTGAAGCTGTGGGTTGTTGCGCTTGGACTTTCCGATCGTCGTCTCGTAGCGCATTTCGCGCCCACCCGGCTGATAGTCATGGCCCACGAATACGCGCATCTCGTCAGGCAGGGCGTAGAGGCGGCCGTGAACAGAGCTGTAGAGGTCGTCCGAACTGCCCATCGGAAAGTCGCAGCGACCCGTGCCGTAGTCATCCATGAAAAGTGCATCACCCGTGAATAGCGCATCACCGATACGGTAGGTCAGGCACGCAGGGGTATGCCCTGGGGTTGCGATGGCCTCGATTTGCAGGGTACCTGCTCGCAGCGTTTCACCGTCTTCGATGAGCTTGTCAAACTGCTTACCATCGGTGGCGAACCCTTCTGGCAGGTCGAACACCTTCTTGAAGGTTTCTTGCACGACGGTGATCTTTTCACCGATGGCCATGCGCGCATCCAGGCGACGCTTGAGTAGCTGTGCGCCCGTCAAGTGGTCGGCATGCGCATGGGTCTCAAGAACCCAATGCACGTGCAGGCCGTACTCGTGACTAAAGTCGACGACTTCGTCTACCGATTCAGTACTGGTACGTGATGCGAGCGGGTCGTAGTTGAGGACAGGATCGATCACGACCGCATCGGACGTCTCCGGATCCCATACGACGTAGGTGAGCGTGTGGGTTGCCTCGTCGTAGAAGTGCTTAATGCTAGGTTTCGTCGCCATGCTGTCGTCCTTTCCAAGTCATATAAGCACGAGGTGTGCCAGGCGATAGTCCACAAAGAATCGATGGCTCCAGCCCATGCGAAGCCCGCATGTTTCATCAGTGCAACAGCATGTTGCAACGAAACATTACATGGCTGCGCACAAGGCGCTTAAAGCGCGTCGACCCAGGCGCGGAAGGCCGTAACGACCTCGCCGAGGAGCGCGGAGCCGCGCGCGTGCGCATCGACCACGCTTTCGCCTTGCTCGATTCGCACCTGAATGTCGTGGTAGAGCTTGAGCTTCGGCTCGGTCCCAGACGGTCGCATCATGACACGATGGCCGCCTTCGATCTCGAACAAGAGCACGTTGCTTGGCGGCGTCTGGAACGGCGACACTTTTCCATCGCGTGAGCGCTCGCGCGTCTCGTAGTCCGTCCAGCCAGTTATGGGAAATGCGCCGAATGACACCGGTGGAGGGCTCTGCGATGAGTGGTGTTTCGAGGAGCCGATCTTGCTACTTCCAGCAAAATCGTTGCTTCGCAGAAACCCTAGCGAAGAGCCAGAAAGACGCTCTCGTGCCGCACGCATCTTGGCTGCGATTTCTGCCAAGCCATCCGCGCCCGGACGGACGAGCGAAACTTGCTCACTCAAGAACATGCCGTAGCGACGCCACATGACTTCGCGTTCGCCCAAGAGCGTGCGACCGTATGATTTGCACCACGCCGCCATCTCAGCCATCAAGGTTGCAGCGGAAACGCCGTCTTTGTCGCGCACGAGCGTACCGGCGGTGTAACCCAAAGCTTCCTCATAACCGAACACGAAGTCGCGCTCGCCCTCGAGCTCGATCGCGCGGTTGGCGATCCATTTGAACCCTGTCAAGGTTTGCTCGAAATGCGTGTCGTGAAAACGCGCGATGGAGCCGAGCATGGGCGAGCTCACGACACTTGAGATCACGCACCGCTTCTGGGCATTCGTCACGTTCGAGTTGGAACCGGCTTCGAGCAGGTAGTGGGCGAGCAGGCATCCGATTTCGTTGCCATTGAGCGTAACGTATTGGCCCTGTTCGTCGCGCACTGCGACGGCCAACCTGTCCGCATCGGGGTCGTTGGCCAGCGCAACGTCCGCGGCTTCCTTCTGTGCAAGCGCAAGTAGTAAGTCCATCGCGCCCTCTTCCTCCGGGTTTGGAAAAGCCACCGTCGGAAAGGAGCCATCCGGTTCTGCCTGCTCGGGGACGGAAAACACCCGCTCGAATCCAGCCTGGCGCAAGGACGCTTTCACGAAACGATTGCCGACGCCGTGCATGGCCGAGTACGCGATCGTCAAGTCGCGCGGCACATCGCGCTGGACGAGCAACCCCTGCACGCCTTCGAGATACGCCCGCTCGTCCGTGTCGCCGAGCTTCTCGAACCGCGGGTTGGCGTCGGGGCTTAGCCGCGTCACTTGGTCGAGTCGATCGACCTTCGCGATGCAGTCGGCAATGCCGTGATCGTGCGGCGGAATGATTTGTGCGCCGTTTTCCCAATACACCTTGTACCCGTTGTACTCAGGCGGGTTGTGACTCGCGGTGACCATAATGCCGGCCGCCGCATGTTTAGCAAGCACGGCATGTGCCAAGACGGGCGTGGGAACGACCTGGTCGTACGCGTAGACACGAAAACCCGCGCCGAGCGCGACTTCGATCGCATCTCTCGCGAACGTGTCGCTCATGCGCCGCCCATCGAACGCAATGCAGATACCGCGGTCTTGCGCATCAGGCACTTGCTCACGCACCCATTCGCACAGGCCAGCCGTAGCGCGAATGACCACGGATCGATTCATGCGATTGGGCCCCGGACCGATCAACCCGCGCAGCCCCGCCGTTCCGAACTGAAGCGAGGTATAAAAACAGTCCGCGAGCGTCTCTTGGTCACCAGACTCGATGAGTGCCGCAAGCGTGTTACGCGTTTCGGCATCGGGTTCCTGTTCCAGCCAATTCTGTGCTCGCTCAAGATATTCGCTCATCGCGGGTTGATCTAGCACTAATATCTCGCTCCGAGTACATTGCACGCGATGATCGAACTACAAAGTTACCTTCAAGACGCGTGGCAGGCCGGCCGTGGCGAGGCCGTGACCCTCGTTGACCCGGCCAACGGCGAGGCCATCGCAAAAGTTGCAGATGGCGAGCTCGACCGCGCCGCGGCGCTGCGTCACGCACGAGAGGTGGGCGGCCCAGCGCTGCGCAAGATGAGTTTCGCAGAGCGCGGCGCGATGCTCAAGGCACTGAGCAAGGCGCTCGGCCAAAAACGCGATGCACTCATCGACGACTCGATGCTGAACCTGGGGACGCCCCGCGGAGACGCAAAGTTCGACATCGACGGTGCCATCGGGACCCTGGCCTATTATGGAAGTCTGGGTCGACGTCTCGGTGATCAAACGCTTCTACTTGACGGTGACAGCGAGCAACTGAGCCAGTCGGCGCGCTTTTTTGGCCGTCACATTCGCACCCCTCGGCAGGGTGTCGCTGTGCACATCAACGCATTCAATTTTCCGGCCTGGGGCTTGGCAGAAAAAGCCGCTTGCGCGTGGCTTGCCGGCATGCCGGTGCTGAGTAAACCCGGCACGAGCACCGCGCTTCTTGCTTACCGCGTCGCACAGGTGATGGTTGAAGCCAACGTGTTGCCCAAAGGCGCATTCTCTTTCCTCTGCGGCCGCGCAAAAGACCTCCTGGACCATGTCGGTCCGCAAGACGTCATTGCGTTCACCGGTTCGGCCGATACCGGCGCAAAGATCCGTGCACACGAAAACGTCGTTCGCCACAGCGTGCCCGTCAACGTCGAGGCGGACAGCCTCAACTCTGCCGTGCTCGGGCTCGACGTCGAGTTTGGCTCAGACACCTACCACATGTTTCGGCGCGATGTGGCGCGCGAGATCACACAAAAGTGCGGCCAGAAGTGCACGGCAACACGCCGCATTTTTGTGCCGGCCGACAAGCTCGAACGCGTGCAGCAAGACTTGATCGAGGAGCTGCGGCGGACCAAAGCCGGCGACCCGCGCACCGAAGGAGTTCGGCTCGGTCCCCTCGTGTCCGCCGAGCAGCACCGAGACGTGCTTCAGGGTATCGACGATTTTGCGGCTGCTGGACTCAAGCTCGTGCTCGACGGAAAAAAGCCGCAGCTGGAAAGCGGAGATGTCGAGAAGGGCTGTTTTGTGGGACCCACGCTTTTCGTCGCTGAGGACCCGGACCAAGCGGAGCTTCCACATGAACGCGAAGTCTTTGGTCCCGTGTCAACTCTGATGCCCTATCAAAGCGCAGCGCAAGTCGTCGCGCTGGTTGCCAAAGGCCAAGGCAGCCTCGTCGCGTCACTCTATTCGGACGACCGCAAGTTCCTTTCCGAAGTCATGCTCGGTGTCGCCCCTTACTCAGGACGCGTTTTTGTTGGCTCGAAGAAAATTGCCGACCAAGCCATGCCACCGGGCGCAGTGCTTCCCTCGTGTGTGCACGGTGGACCAGGTCGCGCCGGAGGTGGCGAAGAACTCGGCGGCGAGCGGGGTCTTCACTTCTACATGCAACGCACCGCACTTCAAGGCGACCGCGCATTACTCGACAAAATACTCGGCGCAAGCTCCCCCGCATAACGCGATGCGAAGAGACGATCCTGAAGCAACACCGCTCGGCATCACTGGGCACTTGCCGGCCGAAGCCGATGTTGTCATCGCCGCGCTAACACCTCTGCTCAGCGCAGCGCGAAAGGCCAAGATCGAAGCTGCGGTGGCGTCACGCACGCGAGACGTCATTCCCGTGCTCGAAGAGTTTCACGATCCGCACAATGTGTCAGCGGTCCTCCGAAGCGCCGACGCCTTTGGTGTTCAGGAAGTCGCACTCATTCGCAGCGATCTCGATTTTCTCGCTGCCAAGCGTGTCGCAAAAGGCACTGAGCGCTGGCTCGACCTTCACTTCTTCGAGTGCGCGCAAGCTTGTGTCGACTTCCTGCGCGAGCGCGAGTTCACGATTTACGCCGCATCGATGGAGGGGGCGCTGCGGCCCTCGGATATTTCGCCGGACGCAGGCGGTCCTGCGAAAGTCGCTGTGGTGTTCGGCAACGAGCATGCAGGGCCTTCCGCGCAAATTCGCAAGGCCGTCGACGGTGTCTTTCAGATCCCGATGGTGGGCTTCGTCGACAGCCTCAACGTGTCGGTGGCCGCGGCAACCACCTTGCACGTCCTGCGTGCTTCACGCCGTGGAACGCTGGAAGAAGCACAAAAACAGGAGCTGATCGCCCGCTTCATGATGAACTCGGCGAAGGATGCAGCCCGAATTGTCGAACAATACCAGGCCAGCCTGCAACAATGAAATAGAGAAGCAGCGAACTTGTTATTCTTCCACGGCTGACTCGTAGCAAACCCTAGACATGGCACCTGCAAGCAAAGGTCGAGGCGCATCGAGCGGCGCCACCACACGACGCAGCGGCCGCGGTCCGCAAAAACGCAACTCCAAGCGGCCACCCGCCCATTCCAACAGCAGCGACTCCGGCATGACGCGCTGGCTTCTTCGACTACTGAAGGTTGGCCTCGTATTGGCCGCCATCGGCGCGATCGGAATCGTGGGGCTGTTCGTCTACTACGGGCGCGACCTGCCCACGGTCGATGAACTGCGTGACTATGAACCGCCGGAGACGACACGTATCGTCGACCGTGAGGGCAAGGTCCTTGGTGAGTTCTTTTCAGAACGCCGCACTGTCGTTGCCATGGAACGTATGCCTCGCCATCTGATTCTCTCTGTGCTCGCGGCCGAGGACGCTGACTTCTACCAGCACGAGGGCATCGACTACCCGTCGATCGTACGCGTCATGCTCTACGGCATCATGGGCAAGCGGCTGCAAGGTGGAAGCACGATCACACAACAAGTCGCACGCAACCATCTGCTTTCACTCGAACGCAGGGTCTCGCGCAAAGTGCGCGAAATGATTCTCGCGCGGCGCATCGAGCAGTCCTTTTCGAAGGAAGATATTCTCTACTTGTACCTCAACCACATTAACTTCGGGCACGGCCGCTACGGAGTTCAAGAGGCTGCCCAGTTTTACTTTGGCAAGAACATCGAGGAGTTGACGCTAGCCGAATCAAGCTTGATCGCAGGTATCCCGCAATCGCCAACACGCCTTTCGCCCCGGACGCACCCGGAGAACGCGAAAAAACGCCAGCGTTACGTGCTTTCGCAACTGCGAGCGAAGCGCAAGGAATATTGGCCCGACCTGTCATTGGGCGAAATCGAAGAAGCGGAGCAGACCGAAATCAAGCTCGCGCCGCCACCCGCAGCGCGACCGGAACACGCGTATGAGATGCGTTCCCAAGTCGAGCGTCTGATGAAGGAACAACTCGACGGAGACAACTACCATCAGCTCGGGCTCACGATCCACACGACGCTCGACCTTGACCTGCAAACGAAGCTGCGAAAAGCGCTGCGTGGCCACCTTCAGGGCCTAGACCGCCAACTCGGCGTTCGGCTGCCGTGGCGCAAGCGTCGGGCGAAACCGTCTAAAGCGGTTGAATCACTGGCGGGCAAGTTCGGTAAGACCTTCATCGCAACCGTCAACGAGGTTTCCGACTCGAACATCAAGCTCACGGTGGCGGGGCACGACGCGGAGATGCCTCGCAGCTTCTTGCGCCGCTTCGCACGCAAACGCAAGAAGGGCCAGGATGCGCAAGTCGAAATCAGCGAGGGCCAACTGTTGCCCGTCATGCTCGATAGCGCGCCCAACGGCCAGGACCAGGTTCGCGTTCGGCCGTCTCTAGGACCTGAGGCCGCCATCATCGTGATGGAGGCAAAGACGGGGGACGTCCTCGCCATGGTCGGCGGTTACGACGACCGCCCCGGTCTAAACCGTGCATTGCAGGCGAAACGTCAACCGGGCTCCACCTTCAAAACGATTGTCTACGCTTACGGAATCGAACAAAGGAAGCTCACCGCTGCAACCGTCGTGCTCGACGCGCCCGTGGTCTATGACGAGTGGAAGCCTTCTAACTTCGAAGCGTGGAACCACCAAGGACCGATCCGGATTCGCGAGGCCCTCGCGAAATCGGTGAACTTGGTCGCCGTTCGTACCATGGAGGACCTCGAAGCGGAGAACGTCGCCGAGTTTGCAAAAGAGCTCGGCATCGAGTCCGAGCTTCAAGCCGACCTCGCACTCGCACTCGGAGCCTCGGTCGTCACACCGCTTGAGATGGTCAAGGCCTACGCCGTCTTTGCGCGTGGTGGGCAAGCGAGGCCAGCACGCTGGATCAAGTCCGTCGCTGGCTTGGACAAGACCTGGGAACGCGGCGAACCTGAGGAGGTCATGTCGCCAGAAGCGGCTTCAATCACGACTTCGCTCCTGCGAAGCGTGGTGACCGATGGAACCGGGCGCGCAGCGCAATCACTTCCCTATCCTGTCGCGGGAAAGACGGGCACAAGCAACAAGGCGCGCGATGCCTGGTTCGTCGGTTACAGCAGCGACTTGGTGATCGGTGTGTGGGTCGGATACGACGACGGTCGCCCGCTCGGCCGAAAGCAGGGCGGAAGTCGAACCGCGCTTCCACTCTGGGTTGAGGCCATGAAGATCGCAATGGAAGGGCGAAAAGCAAGCGACTTCACGTTCCCTGAGACACTCGTACGACGCTCGATCGACCCGAAGACCGGCCTTCTCGCCTACGAAGGTCAAGCGGACGCGATCGAAGAAATCTTCATCGAAGGCACCGAACCGACGGAGACTGCTCCGTCACCCGACCAACTCGATACGACGTCTTTTCTCGTTGAGGAGCTTGGCTCACAGTGAAGCACGCACTGGTTTTCATCGGTGCATTCGGCCTCGTCATCGTCGGAGGGCTCACGATTGACTGGGGACTCGTCAAATGGCTTGGTGCGGGGCTTCTTGGCGCGGGTGCTCTAACTCTGCTCTCGGCCTGGAAGAGCGACCAGAGCGAACGTGTCACCTTACGCGCGCTGGAGCTCGCCGCGCAGCGCATTGCGGAGGGGGATCTCGACACAAGGCTCAGCGACTCGCTCGGACGCCTACATCCGTCGGCCACCGCCTTCGATCGCATGACGCAGGAACTCAAGCGAACCCAGTCGGAACTCGCGCGCAGCGAACGTATGGCGGCTTGGCGAGACATCGCGAGGCGCATTGCCCACGAAATCAAAAACCCATTGCTCCCGATTCGTGTTTCGATGGAAACACTCCAAAAAGCGTTTCAACGCAAGCGGCCGGACTTTGAGGAGATCCTCACGGAGTCCACCACTGCTGTGCTCGAGGAGACGAAACGTTTGCAGCGCATTGTCGAAGAGTTTAGCGATTTTGCGCGCATGCCCACCCCGACACGAAGTCCGCTGGACGTATCGACTCTTGTCGATCACGTCGCGACCCTGTTCCCAGCTTTAGAATTGCGCGAGGAAGCGGGCGGCAGCGAGCTATTGGCAGACCGCGACCAGCTGGTGCAACTACTCGTCAACCTCGTCAAAAATGCAGAGGAAGCTTCGAGTGCGGCCAACCCTGCCAGCGACCGGCTCGTGCAGCTCCATGTCTTTCGCGAAGGGAGCGCATTGGTGCTCGCCATCGATGACAACGGTCCCGGCATCCCGCAGAACGAACGAGAACGCATCTTCGATCCCTATCACACGACCAAATCGAGTGGAACGGGGCTCGGTCTGGCTATCGCGCACCGAATCGTGAGCGACCACGAGGGCACAATCGAAGTGCACACTTCGGAGCTCGGCGGAGCTCGCTTCGAAGTCCGCCTCCCCCTCGAAGTGTGACAACGGAGAACGGTCGGCCGGTGTCAATCGTGGGAGCGGAGCTTACGCTGCAGGGTCCGTCGGTCGATACCGAGGAGCTGCGCGGCTTTCGTGACGTTACCCTCCGTTTGCTCCAGCACGCGCTCGATGTGAGCGCGCTCCACCTCGGCTAGCGTCTGCGGAGCGTCCTGCGAAATGGGACGTATCCCCGCCGGGCGCAACGTGGCCTGCGGTGAGGCTTGGTCCCCCGCTTGGGTCGCAAAAATACTGGCCGCGACCATTTTTTCGGCCAGGTCTCGGTCGATGCGACCGTCGCTCGCGAACAGTGCTGCGCGGCGAAGGACGTTGAGTAGCTCGCGGACGTTGCCGGGCCATTGGTGAGAGCAAAGTGCATCGATCGCGCCGGGGCCAAGTTCGACCGATGCGCCGATGCGCTGAAGCAGATGCTTCGCCAGGGGCTCGATGTCTTCGAGTCGATCGCGCAGCGGCGGCACGGTGACCGGAAAGACCTGCAAGCGAAAATACAGGTCCTCACGAAAGCGTCCCGCCTTCACCTCAGCCCACAGGTTTCGGTTCGTGGCCACTACGATTCGAACATCGATCGACGTCTCTTTGGTTGAACCCACGGCACGAATTTTTCGTTCCTCAAGCGCTCGAAGCAGCTTGGCCTGACTTTCAGTGGGCAACTCGCCCACCTCGTCAATGAAAAGCGTCCCGCCCTCCGCCTCAGCGAAAACACCGGACGAACTCGAAGTCGCGCCCGTAAAGGCCCCTTTGGTGTGGCCGAAGAGTTCGCTCTCGAAGAGGTCGCGTGGCACGCAAGCCGCGTTGAGCGCGACGAACGGCTTTTCCGCCCGGGGACTCGCCGCGTGTAGGTGCCGCGCCACTACTTCCTTGCCGCTTCCAGTCTCGCCATAGACTGCAACCGTTTCTCCTGTAGGCCCGACCTTGTCGATGAAATCGCGCACGGCCGCAATGGCCTCGCTCACGCCGATCAGCGAAGGCGGGCCTTGCCCCTGAGTTTGGTTGGAGGCGAGAGCCTGCGCGAGCAAGGGCCGGAGCACGTCGGCATCGACGGGCTTTTCCAAAAAGGAAAAGGCACCTAGCTGCATCGCTTCGACCGCAGCTTCGACGGTGCCGTGCCCGGTGAGGACGATCGTGGGTACCTCGTGCGCGCGAGAGACAAGGGCTTGCTGGCGCAGCACCGCCAAGCCGTCGGTTCTCGGCATCTTCAAGTCGAGCAGCATCGCCTGCGGTGGCTGACGTTTGAGGGCTTCGAGGGCTTGCGCTCCGTCTTCCGCCTCGCGCACACGGTAACCGAGCCGCGACAGCGCCTTGCGCATCGCAAAGCGAAAGGCTTGGTCGTCGTCAACCAGCAAAATGTCGGGCTTTGCGTCGGGCTCGGTCATGACAGTCATTTTTCCGGCGCGGATGACGGAAGCCGGAGCTCCGCGCGCACCCCCCCAGCTTCAGCATCGGTAACACGTAGGACGCCCTTCATCTCGCGGGCAAGCATATACGATGTATAGAGACCGAGCCCCGTTCCCGCATCTTTGCTCGTCGCGAAGGGCTGAAACAAACGCTCACGAATCTCCGGCGAGAGGCCAGGCCCGTTGTCTTCGACTACCAACACCGTCTCATCCTGCAACTGATTTGCATCCACTTTTACGGTGCCAGACTCCTCGTGTGAGACCGCGTCGAGCGCATTTTGGAGCAGGTTCACGAGAACCTGTAACAAGCGGTCAGGATCCGCGCGGACATTGGCGGAGGAAACTTCGGGCGCCACCTGAACATCGACCTGCGCCGCACGACCGGAAAAAACGAGGACGCACGCGCGCTCTACGACCGCACGCAGCGGTACATTGCCGGGCGCTCGGTTGCGGACCAAATCGCCACCCGCCAGTAAGGACTGCGTGATTCCACCGAGACGCTTCGTTTCTTCTTGAATGACACGTGCACTCTCTTCGAGGTCTTTGTGCGTGTCCGGGGGCATGTTCGCTGCTTGCTCGCCAAGCGCCGCGCGCATGTCGGCCGCAAGCGTTCGAATCGTCGCAAGCGGCGTGTTGAGCTCGTGCGCCACCCCCTGAGCGATACGTCCGAGACTCATCAAACGCTCGGCGAGCACGAGTCGCCCGTCGTGGAGCGTGGCCTGCGTGCGGTCGAGGTACAGCTCCATGGTGCTCGGCACCTGGGAACGCTTGCTGTCACCCGCGCCATCGGACTCCATCTGGAGTGGAAAGCGTATGCGCTCGAACACCCGCTCCTGGCCGCCGACGCGTACCGCCAACTGCTCTCGCTGCGCGCCGTCGTTCTCGACCGCCCGTTCTAAAGTGTTCGCGGTTTCGTCGATGTCGTCGAAGTCCAGCGCCTCGACGCGTCGGTTCTTCCACAGCACACTTCCGTCTTCGGCGAGCACCTGAAGTCCCGCATCGAGTTCGTCGAGCGTGTTGCGAAGCAGGGCGTACTCCAGTGCCTCACGTGCGCGAGAAACCAACAAATCTGCCTCCCGCGCACGGAGTTCAAGCGCCGCGTGAGTGACAAGATACGCAACCGCGCAAACTTCCGCCACGAACGCTACGACGAACGCGATGGTGCCGAAGGGATCGATCGGGTTCCACTCGCTGACCCGCAGCCCGGGCACCAGCGCCAAAGCGAAGAGCAGACTCGCGCATACCAGGGCAATCGCCGTGGCAAACACGGTGGCGCGAAGGCCGCCCAGGATACCGGCCACCGCAACGTGGAAAACATAGAAGGACAGAAACGGTGAATCGATCCCGCCCACGGCCATGAGCGAAACCGTGAGCAGCAACATATCGACGGCGACCTGGCGCATGGCTGCGCGACGACCGACCGGACCTGGTTCACGATAGCGAACCCATAAGTACAGATTATAAAGTCCGCCACCGACGACCACGGCGCCAAGCAGCGGAATCGAAGCCCCAGGAACGGTCCCGAATGCGGCCACCACAGTCGCGAGCAAGATTCCGAGCAAAGCCAACCAGCGAAGGCGTATCAGCCACTGAAGCCGCGGTTGCGAGTAGTCGTCGAGCGCAACCTCAGTGGGAACAACGCTCGCGGTCATCAGTCCTTCGCCGCACGGAGATACTTCTTGCGAACCTTCTCCAGTTCGCGCTTGCGCAGCGGACGCCACTCGCCTGGACGCAACCCCTCGATCGTCACGTCAGCGAACGATTGGCGAGAAAGACGCTGCACGCGCTTGCCGAGCGCCTCCATCATTCGGTGGATTTGCCGGTTCTTTCCTTCGGTAAGCGTGACCTGCAGTACCGTATTGCGCGGGTCTTCGCGCAGCACGAAGACGTCGGCCGGCTTGGTCGTATATGAACCGATACGGACGCCATTGCGGATCTTATCGAGCTCGGGAATGCCGAACTTTCCGCGCACCTTGACCACGTACGTCTTGGGCACTGATCGACGCGGTTTGAGTAGGCCGTTGGCGAACTCTCCGTCGTTGGTGAGCAGGAGTGCGCCGCTCGTGTGATAGTCGAGACGCCCGACAGGAAAGATGCGTTCGGGCACGCCACGCATCAGTTCGAGCACCGTCTGACGCCCTTCTGGGTCCGAGACCGTGGTGACCACTTCGCGCGGCTTGTGCAGCAGGAGATAGACCGGCTTTTCGCGCACGATCCGCTTGCCGTCGACCTCGATTTTGTCGTGCATGGAATCGGCGGTGGAGCCGAGTTCGCGGACTACGCGACCGTTGACGCGCACCCGGCCCTCGGTGATCAGGCCCTCAGCCGCACGCCGAGAGGCGATACCGGCCCGTGCGATGATCTTTTGCAGTCGTTCGGGTCGGCGCGCCACGCTGGAGACGTAGCATTAATCGGCGGTGTGTCGCGAACTCTGTATCTGCCGGGCGCCGTGCCCCGTGGAACTCGCTTGGTAGGCACGAACGGCAGCAGCCACCGTGTTCAAAAGCTTCTCGGCTGGCGTCGGCTTCGGAAGGAAATCAAACACAAGCTTCGATGCATCTCTGGTCGTGTCCGTCGACAGATAGCCACCACTCAATAGGATGATAGGCACGTTTCTCGCGAAGGACTGCATCTCGTTGACGAGCTCAAGACCATTAAGAACGGGCATCGTGACATCCGACACCACGGCGTGCACTTCGTTTTCCTTCAGCAGTGCCAGCCCTTCTTGACCATTTCCGGCGCAGATCGTTGCGTACCCAGCTCGCTCGAGTCTCCGGGAGATGGACCTGCAAACCGAGGACTCATCGTCAATGATGAGCACGGTCGGTTGGAGCGCCGGAATCGTCTCCTTCTTTGTTTCCTCACCGACTTCGGTGAGCCGAGCCGTCATGACGGTGTGGGGTTCATCGTGCCCATTTTCCGTCGCTTCGAGAAAGTGACGATAGGCTAGCTGATACGCTTCAAGGTCGAGCGGAGGACACTCTTCTTTCACGATGTGGACACCGAAGCCAGCCGGACCGTTTCCCTCACTACCGACGTGCTCCCTGCTTCGCACCACCTCGCCTCGAAGATGAACAAGACCGGTCTCATACGGCTCCATTTCGATCCACACCGAAGAACCGAAAGCCAGCGGCGTCAACGTGCGGATGAAGAGGCCTAGATTGCTGATGTTGTAGACATACCCGTGTCGGACAGCGCCTCCAGGTATACGAAACGTACACATCGCAGAAAACAGCAAGCGTCTCGACTCCCGTGACTTCTTATCGGAATCACGTTTCAGCTCGGCCGCAAGAAAGACGATGTCCTGAAGCGACCCCTTGTCACTCACGAATGCGGTCTTCGACCGCGCCGCGTAGTCGACAGGACGCTCATCCGCGGTCTCCACAATGATCACATCGGCGGGACGGCCCGAGCCCGTTATGTTCGTATCGCGGTAGAGCTCTTCGGAAACCACCAAGATGTCCATGGAGTCGCGTGCGAGCAGTTCGTGGCGGTTGGCCACGAAATCCACATCGAAGCCCCCAAGACGAAGTGCTCGCCCAATGAGAAGTCTTCGCTTTTCGTCAAAATGAGCAACGACCGCCTTGCCCGCTGTGGCGGGAGGTAGTTCTTCAAAGTCCTTGCTCGTGAGTTTCTGGATCAGCACCCCGAGCGTATCCGCATCGAGAATATTCACGATGTCGTCTGCACCACGCCACATCGCCCACTGGGTGCTCACAGCGTCGACTTGGCGAAGCGTTTCGACGGTCGGCACCACGAAAAGCCGCGGGTCGGATCGCAGGTGCTGATACAACACATCGTGGTTGGCTTCGGGATGCAGAAAGACGCCGCATGGGGTAAAGGCGCCCATCGCTGCAATCGCCTCCTGCTCATCACGGTAGAGCCGAACCTGTACGCCATGCTGCGCAGAAGCCTCATGCGCTGTGCGTAGCTCCTGCCTACTGAACGGACCGATGAAGGTGACGATGCGTCGCTTGCTCGGAGTCGCTGATGCCTCTTGCATACCGCTAAAGAATGCAAGGCTCGTACCAATAGTTCAACCTCGAAGTTCGCGGCAAACCAACAGATGAGAGTGGTCGTAGGGACTCTCATAGTGGCTAAAACCACCTAATCCCCGCGAAGTGCTCAAAGCGCAAGCGCCATGTAGGGTCATCGAAGTGTCCCACAGTGTAGGCCATGGTAACCTCGGGCATGCGCGCACGAATCTGTGTTGTCGACGACGACCCAGCAATCCTAAAACTCGTATCGCGAATTCTCCGAGATGAGTACGAAGTGGAGACCACATCTTCCCCGGCTGAGGCGCTCTCACGGCTGAGCGGCAGTGAGCCCGCTGATCTGCTGATCACCGATATCTCGATGCCAGAGATGTCTGGTCTGGAGTTGCTCGCTGCCCTTCGCGAAAACGATGTACACATCCCAAAACTGGTTCTCTCGGGCGGGTCCGATATTCAAACGGCGGTCCAGGCTGTTCGCGAAGGCGCTGCAGATTTCATCGAAAAACCTTTTCATAAGGAACGTCTTCTGATCGCTGTGCACAACGCGGTTCAGTCGATGCGCACAAACGAAGCTCACCTTCGGATGAAAGAGGATGCGACGAGTCCGCTCGTCGGAGAAAGCGCAGCCATGACGAAGTTGCGCCAAATCATCAATAAGGTCGCACCCTCCGAAGGCCGCGTGCTCATTCTTGGGGAAAACGGCACGGGAAAAGAACTCGTCGCGCAGTCCATCCACGACGGATCGATGCGCAGAGGCGCCCCGTTCGTGAAGCTAAACTGTTCCGCGGTGCCCAAAGACTTGGTTGAAAGTGAACTCTTTGGCCATGAAAAAGGTGCATTTACTGGCGCGATCGCAATGCGCCGAGGTCGTTTCGAACTCGCTGACAACGGCACGCTGTTTTTGGACGAAGTTGGCGACATGCCGTTAGACATGCAAACGAAACTCTTGCGTGTCCTTCAGGAGGGAACTTTTGAACGCGTCGGTGGCAGCAAAAGCTATAGCGTCAACGTTCGCGTCTTGGCAGCCACAAACCGTGACCTGAATGAAATGATCGCAAAGGGTACGTTTCGACAAGACCTTTATTATCGTCTTGCGGTTGTTGAGATCCATGTCCCCCCAATGCGAGAGCGTTTGGAAGACGTTCCGCTCTTGTCGCGGCACTTTATTGCTGAAACTGCTGCGACAAATCGCAAGCGAGACCTAAAACTAAGCGAGGGCGCTGAGTCCGCGCTCGCCTCACACACGTACCCGGGAAACGTACGGGAGCTTCAGAACATCATCGAGCGCCTTGGTATCTTCGCAGAAGGGAACGTTATCAGCGAGACGGATGTGCGCGCTGCCTTGAAGGGAACCGCGGATGTCGAGTCACAGGGCATGCTGTATCGTCCGGGGCAAAAACTCTCCGACATCATGCACCACCTTGAACGCCAGGTGATCGCAGAGGCTATCGAGCACCATCAAGGCAATAAAAGCGCCACGGCGAAAAGCCTGGAGGTCGAAAGGTCTCACTTCTACAAGAAATGCAAGAGTCTCGGAATTCAATGAGTGGAATCGATGCAGCTTCGAAGGCGCTCCGCAAGCTCCTGTGGTTTATAGGGCTTCCACAAAATCGGGTAGTCATCTCGGTTCTCAGGCGCACGGTCTCCCGCGTAACCACTGGTCATCAAGATCGGAAGTTTCGGGTTGCGGCGGCGAATCTCAGCTGCGATCTCAAAGCCGTTGCCGTTCGGCAAAAGCACATCGGAGAAGACCGCATCGATCGTGAACTGGTTTGCGTTAAATATCTTGAGCGCCTCGACAGCGTCCGCGGCTGCCAGCACTCGGTACCCTCGCGCCTCCAAGGTGCGCACGGCCGCATCACGAATCGTTGTCTCATCTTCGATCAGTAAGATGGTTTCGGTGCCCCTCAGGTCTTGCGACACGACGCGCTCCCGCGCAATCGTGACACCCGCGTTCGCCTCTTCAGGGATCAAAATCGTAAACGTGGTGCCCTGTCCCACTGCGCTCTCAACCTCGATCGTTCCGCCCAACTGCTTGACCACACCGTAGCATGTCGCCAGTCCAAGCCCTGTTCCCTTATTGAGTTCTTTGGTCGTAAAGAAGGGCTCGAAGATTCGTTGTTGGACTTCCGGGGACATGCCAACCCCGGTGTCGCGCACCTCGATCTTGACGTACATACCCGGCTGCAGCGGGTCTGGTTCGGAGGAGGTTTTTACCTCCGCTCGTGAGGCGACAATCTCGACCCGCCCTCCAGACGGCATGGCATCACGTGCATTGACGACCAGATTCAAGATCACCTGATCGAGTTGCGTGGGATCGGCAAGGATCGTCATATTTCCTTTTTCAATCCGTACAACCAACTCAATATCGACCCCGATAGTACGGCGCAGCAGCTTCTCGATCTGTTGGAGCGCGTCGCGGACATCTACCGATTGAAGCTCCACCGAGCGCTGCCGCGAAAAAAGCAGTAGCTGTCGGGTAAGTCCCGTTGCCCGGTCGGCAGCCGCAAGCACCTCGTCGATGTCCTCGCGAGCAGGGTCTCCCTCAGGCAACTCGTCACGAACAAAGCCCGAAAAACTGATGATCGATGTGAGCAAATTGTTGAAATCGTGAGCGACGCCGCCAGCCAACTGCCCCAAAGCTTCCATCTTCTGCGACTGCTGGAGCTGCATCTGCAACTTGCGAACTTGCTGCTGAGCTTCTTTTCTGGAACCGATGTCGCTGAGCGCAATGGCGAGTACAGCACGGTCGGCTTCCGCGCCCCTCCGACCGCCTGCAATTTCGCTCACCGTCACATCAACGTGGGTCGCTGCGCCTGCCTTGCTGATAAGCTCACGATCGTAGAATGTCGAGACCGGCCCGTCCGCACTCCACACTTCGCTCGCGATTTCCTCGCCCAGCAGATCATCGAGTTGCGAGTTGCGAATCTCGTCAAGCGTCCGTCCCAATAGCGCCGCTGCCTGCGAGTTCGCATCGACGATCTTCCTTGAGGAAGAAAGAAAGAGTAGCCCCTCGCGGCTTGCAGACGCCAGCTGCCGAAAACGACGGTTGCTCTCCTTGAGCTCTTCCTCCGCCCGCACATGCTCGGTCACGTCGATCGCCACAGCAATGACAAAAGGATTAGGAAGGTGTTGCGACACAGGACCCATCGAAAGCTGCCAAGTCCGGTACTCCTCTCGCACGCCTCGCATCCGCACACGAACTTCGAGTTTATGGTCGTCACGCAAGCATTGTGCGAGGGCAATCTGGAGGTCCTCGCGATCATCTTCGTGCAATAGAGAGTAGATCAGCCCGTCTTCGGCGAGCCCGATATCGGAAAGATCACGGTTTGTGAAGTGAACCCGTCCATCGCGCGAAAGCCTCAGAATTAATGCCGGCGTCGTTTCAACCAACGTCCGCCACTCGTATTCTCGATCCTCAAGATCACTTTCGGCCAACTTCTGCAGCGTAATGTCTTGATGTGTGATGACGATGTGGTCTCCGCCGTCAACCCCGAAGCTAGCGGCCTGCGCCAGAAACCACATTTCCCAATTCGTTCGCTGGCTTTGCAACTCCTGCGTATAGGTCGCGATCTCTCCCCGCCGGATACGCTCTATTCCCTCGCGAAACCGATACGCAACTTGCTGGTCGACGCCGAGCATCTCTGCCGAGTAGATCTTGCCAACGCCGTGGGATGAGTGGCCCTTCGGGTTGCGGTCCAGATAGTCGCGCCAACTCGCATTGACCGCGACGATACGCATATGCGCGTCAACAATCGCGACCAACGCTGTCATGGCGTCGAGCGAAGCCCTCAGAAACGCTTCTGAAGCGGCCAGCCTCGCCGTTTGTTGCTGAACGGTGTCCTCGAGGTGGGTATTGATGCTGCGGACCTGGTCGCTGAGCTTCTTTAGGCGCACGAGATTGCGTAGACGCGAACGCAACTCGTGGGAGTCTAGTGGACGGCACAAGAAATCCTCCGCACCGACCTCAAGCGCTTGGTGCCGAGTTGCCTTGTCCTGGAGCGAGGTGACGATGATCACCGGAACGTCCTCCGTATCTGCGTTCGACTTGAGAATGCGGGTTGCGTCAATACCACTAAGGTCGGGCATCATGACATCGAGCAAGACCGCATCGGGGCGCACGACCCGTACCATCGCCAGCCCTTCCTCTCCGCTCTCTGCAAGGCTCACGTCATAACCGTCCGCTTCAAGCATGCCCTTAAGGAGTTTTCGATTCGCAGGTTGGTCATCAATGATCAATATTCTTGAGTTTTTGCTCATGCCGTCCGCTCCGCGACCAAACGTTCGATCGTGCTGAGAAAAACACGATAATTAATGGGTTTGAGAAGATAAGCGTCGCCCCCGCCACTCTCGATCCGCTCTCGCTCACTCAGCATTCCGCGCGCAGTGACTACCAGGACAGGAATATTTGAGATATTGACGTCATTGCGGAGCTCTCGCACAGCGGTCAACCCGTCCTTGCCCGGAAGCTGCACATCCATCACAACAACATCCGGATGATTGGCGCGGGCGAGCGCAAGCCCGCTTTCTGCGTCGCGCGCCTCAAGAACTTCATGGCCTTTCGAGCATAAGATTTGCACCATGAGTTTCATGCTCGCCCGATTGTCTTCGATGATCAGAACCAAAGACATCGTACTACGAAACTCCCTCGATATTCTGTGAGAGCGTTCGGTTACGGTCCGAAGCGCGGAGTAAACGCGAAACCTCTTCGACCAGCGCTTGAACGTCGAACTCGTGCTTCTTGACAAGCGCTTCAACGCGCGAGCGAAGATGAAGTTCATCTTTCGTCTGTAGCGACTTGGAGGTGAGCACAAGGATCGCCGGTCGCTCGAGGTCCGACAGGGCGTCAAGCAGCTCGACGCCGCTCAACCCCGGCATCACGAGATCGAGCACAATGACATCCACGGGGTTTCGCTGTAACTGCTCAAGGGCCGCTTCGCCACTTTCGCATAGGATTATCTCGCAGCTATGTGGTTCAAGCGCAGCGCGGACGAGTTCTCGAACACGGGGATCGTCATCGACGACCATGACGACCTCTCGTGACGAGCCTTTCGAGGAGCGGCTGATGAGTTGCTGCACGCTACTTAGAAGCTCCTCGCTATCGACCGGCTTCTGCAACACACCATCAGCACCCAACGCAAAGCCCTGCTCCATTCGCTCGTCACCAGCCATAGATACCAGCATGATCGGAAGATTCCGATGTCGAACCGTGTTGCGAAGAGAGGACAAGATGGAGAGGCCATCGGTATCTGGCAACAGCAGATCGAGTATCAAGAGATCCGGTGGACGCTTCTTGAGCATCGCGACTCCCGAAGCACCATCGGCCGCACGCTGCACCGTGTACCCTGCCGCACGGAGCGCCTCGACAAACGCATCGGCGTGGTCGTCGTTGTCTTCGATGAGCATAATCAAGCCACGCGACGGGACACCGCCGGTCGGATTGCGCGAGGAGGAGCGGTGCGACAAACCTTGCGCCTCTTGTGGACGAGTCGATGCCGCGCTCGACACATCCGTACCATCTGGAATCCACACCCGAAAGGTCGAGCCCTTGCCGAGCTCACTCTCGAGTTCGACATCACCACCGTGCAAGCGGGCCAGCTTTCTCACAAGGACCAACCCGAGCCCCGTGCCCTCGTAGCGACGTGTTGCTGTTCCATCAACTTGCTCGAACTCGTGAAAAACCCGCTCGTGGTCGGCCGCGTCGATGCCGATCCCGGTGTCGGTCACAGAGAAAACGACACCGCCATCTTTCCCGTGATGGGCTCCGGGCTCGACGCGCAAGTCGATGCGCCCGCGGTCCGTGAACTTCACCGCGTTCGAAAGCAAATTGTAGAGAATCTGCTTGAGTTTGAGTGGATCCCCGTGACAGGTCACAATCGCATTGTCGATTGAGTGAGCGATCTGAATCCCTTTCTCAGCAGCTTGCTCTCGGACGATTGAGATTGCGTTCTGACAAAGCCCATCGAGCGGCACTTCGCTGATCTCAAGGATCAGCTTTCCGGCCTCGATCTTCGATAGGTCCAGAATATCGTTGATCAGCGAGAGCAGATGGCTGCCGCTTTCCAAAATCTCGTTCGCGTAGTCACGTTGCGGTTCAGAGAGCTTACCGACCACGCCATCTTTAAGCAGCTCCGAAAAGCCGATGATTGCGTTGAGCGGCGTTCGCAACTCGTGCGACATGTTCGCCAAGAACTCAGACTTGAGACGGTTGGCTTGCTCGAGTTGACGGTTCTGCTCTCCGATCCGCAGCCCGTGGCGTTCGAGCTGAGCCGAAAGCTGCTTATATTGTTCAAAGCTGCGACTGTTCTCGACGCTGGCTCCGATGGCTGCCGCGATGCGCACACAAGCTTCCTGTTCAAGATCACGGTCGGCATGCGCTGAAGCGGCAGTCAGGACCCCGAGAAACACGTTTTTATGCGTAATGGGAATCAAGTGAAAGCCGCGCAAAGACACATCGCCCACTCCGATGGACGCCTTATACGACCGATCGTAGGTGTCCGCTTCGACAAACATGGGTTCTTGATCTTGGGCAACCTGTCCGACGAGACCTTCGTTGAACGAAAAATTCCGCCGCAATGAAGGGTCAACACCATAGCCGGCAACGAAACGAAACTCATTGGACCATTCGTCAACGAGATGGATGGAAGAGGGCTTCATACCCAGGTGTTCTGCCAACTGTCGAAGTGCCTGACTGAGCGTGACATTGAGATCCTGTTCGCTGTTGAGGACTCTTGTTATCTCGGCTTCGCATTGCAAAGCCTGTTGCGTATAGAGGACGTCCGAAGAAAACTCGTTGAGCCCATCGAAGATCGGGATGAATTCGTCTGTGACTTGTTCGCTAGAAAGCGACGCATGCTGTCCACGTGCCATGCGCTTTACGCCGCGATGAAGCGACGCGAGAGGGGCTAGGAGCTTTTTCTGAAACCAAAATGCGATCAACATCACCGCAACGAACGCGATCAGCACCGCGATGGCGCCCGCCTTTCTCTCCACGACCTCGAGGTCACCGAAAAAGGAACTACGTGGGCCCTCACGAACGAAAAGCCAGATACGTTCGCCGTCGACTCCCGAAAACGAAATCGGAGCGTAGACGAAAAGCCGCGCTCCACCGTCACGTTCGACAATGCCAGGTTCCGAAAAAGACACTTGCTCGGGCGTCAGATCAGGAAACTCGCTTCGCCAAGTGGAAAGCTGCCGGTCGGCTCGCAAATCGAACTGCAATCGAGCATGGTAAACGAACGATAAATCCGAATCGAGAATGTGGGCTTCGCCCACGTGAACCGACTGAAGTGCTGGGCGGATGAGCCCGTCCGCGATCGCAAGAAGCAAGACGGTGCCAACACGTGCTCCCTCGTAAAAAACGGGCATGGCGTAAAAAATGCCCGCCTCAATCTCGTTGGCAACGCCACGAAATGCAAAAACGTCCGAGTAATAAAGCCCATCGGCGGTCATCTGCATGAGCCGATCAAACGATGGTAGGAACTTTCCAGAACCGCCTTCGTGTGGCAAAAGAAGAAGTTCTCTTTCCGGTATGACGGAGCTTCGAGCCAGTTGCGATCCCGATGCGTCGAGATATCGCAACTCGACGATATCGTTTCTTGCGGTAAGTGCCGATTCAAAAATGGCTTCGAATCGCCTCTCCCACTGGCCTTTCGTATCACCGCTAAGTGGATCAGTTCCCGTAGCGTCAATCCGGGACAGCGCGGCCACGGGCGGCATCCGGCCGACAAACTCCAATATAAAGCGAATCGATGCTCGCTCCCTCGCAATCGCCGTGCGAATTCGACCCGCATCCGCCACATGCTTCTCAATGACATTATCGCGGGCGATCTTGTCGGCGATGAAATCAAACACCAGGGTCTGGGACAAAACCATGAGGCCACCCACGGACAGCAGGAACAAAACCAACTTGCCGCCGAGGCCAATGCGATTCGCTATCCGATCCATGGTGCAGAGACTCGGACAAATGACAACCGAGATGGATGAGGCTACCGAACCCTTCGACGACTGACAAACACTTGCCAAAGCTGCAGCTGCTACACCCTGTAGTAAGGCGCGGCGAGTTTAAGCAGCCGGAAACACAAACGGGAGTTCTTCATCGAGCCGACCGTCGGGTCGGAAGATTCTGAGGCTGGGAGAGGGCACCGCGAACCCTCCGTGGAAATGCACTGTCCAGACCACCTCTTCTCGCACGTCCAACAACGCACAGCTACGCTGGGCACCTCGGGTACAGATCAAGTAGTACGCGGACTCCAGGGGATAAGCATATTGGTCGTCGATTCGAAGCGATTCATCGGGCGGTTCGTTCGCAATCGTCGATCTGATCTGCTCGTCCGTTGGCTCGCTGACGAACCGCCATAGATGGAACGAGTAGCTCGTGTACTCGCACTCTCGACATCCGTTGCGGATCACGTCCGACTCGTTGTAGGCAACGCCCGCAATCCCTCGAAAAAGCCCACGCGACTCCAGCGGGTAGTCGGCTCGTTCACAAGGTTCCTCACGGTCGCAGACGGTGCAACCAAGCATACTAAATGCAAAGGCAAGCATGACAAGCGACCTACAGACGTAGCGAGGTTGCACCCAATGAGCCTAGCACAAGCTTAAACATCACCGGCCACACGACCACTCAAAGCCGTGCTACAGGGTGTAGCAACCCAGAACAAACGAGGACTTGAAGCGGCTCACCCTTGCTCGCCGTCAGTGACCGAAGTGCTGTCGTCAGGCTCACTGGTTCCTTCATCTTCTTCGCCCGGTTCGCCGGAGGACATGTCTCGAATGTCCTTCGCGTCCATGCGTGCCTTGAGCTCCTCGTCACGATCCCACCGGTCAACATTGCCATCGCCATCGATATCGGTACCCATGCGGATAACCCGACCTTGCTCGTAGTATTCCCAAATGTTGGGACGCCACTCGGTGGCCGTGCTCCGCCCCAGCGTGTCTCGCTCCGCGCGAAGCGGGCGGCCGTTTTCGTAGAAGACCTTGACGTCGACAACACCGTTGTTGTCTTGGTCGTCCTCGACGAGCGCAATGCGGCCGTCTTCGTAATGGGTGATTTCGTCCATCTTACCGTCAAAATCGCGGTCGGACTCTTCGCGCAGAGGGCGACCCTCTTTGGTGTAGTAGCGGACGACGTCTTTCGAGCCGTCGGCGTTGAGGTCCGCCTCGCGGCAAACCAGCACGAGGCGCCCTGCGCCCCCCCCCACGCGCAAGAAAACCTTTCGAACGTCAGGCACATCGTCTCCCGAGGTGTCGTACTCGCTTGATTCGTGCTCGGCGAGCGACGCGTCGCAGCGCTGGTCGGGGTCTCCCTTGAGCGCCTTGGAGCGTGCGCCAGTTTTGACTTTTTCGGCCGCCTGGTCGCGTTCAGACCCACCACAGGCAGCCAGGGATACGCCGAGCGCAAATGACAACATGATTGGGAAAGGTTTCATAGCTCGTCCTCCGAGGCCGTACCTGCGTCGGTCGCCTCTACCCCAGCGTCGCCGTTATTGTCCGCCGCGTCATCCGCAGGTGACTCAGCAGCGGGCGGCGCAGCACTCGGCTCCTCCTCGGGCATCGGCCGGCCATCGCAAGAGATCGGCGTGTCAGCTGGACCCGATGTCTTGATGTCTTCAACGTGATCCATTTTGCCGTCGTTGTTTTTGTCGGTCCCGACTTTGACGAGACGCCCAGCTTCGTATTTCTCCCACTTGTCAGGCTTACCGTCGGCGTCCACGTCGTAACGCGCATCGACTAAGATACCGTTGTTGTATTCGTGCCAGGTGTCGACTTCACCGTTTCCCTTGCGGTCGCGCTCGGCACGCACCAAAAAGCCGCCCGCACACCACGCCCACATGTCGACGCGATTGTCGAAGTTGGTGTCGAGCTCTTTTCGTACGAGTTGACCGTTCTCGTAGTACGAGATCTGATCGAGGCGCCCATCGAAGTCGAAGTCGTGTTCCTCGCGCAGCGGCGTGCGACCGTCCTTGTCGAAAAACCGAGAAACATCGGTACGACCGTCGCGGTCGAGATCAATTTCTGTGCAGCGTCGTACCGAACCTGCAAACGCGTGGCGAATGTCGGGACGACCGTCGCCATCGACGTCGACCGACTCGGTACGAACCCCTGCGCCTGCGCACTGCTGACGGACCGTTTCGTCGCCGCGTGAGCCCTCAAGGACCTCATTGCTGGAGCCGACTTCGCCCGAGGCACTGCCGCCGCAGCCCAGGGCGCTCAGCGAGACCGCCACCAGCCCTAGCAAAACATTGTTTTTACTGTTTTTTTCATACATCGCAATGCCTCCGCTCGGCCCGGACCAAGCAGCATATTTCCGAGCAGGCCCAAAATGCAAGCCGAGGGTCGGTCGCGCATTCCACATTGACACTATATATGGTGCCATGTATTTTCATGACAACACATTTTTCAAAGGGCCAGACGATGGCACGCAAAAAGATCTCCACCACGATCTACATCACTCCAGAACAAAACGAGCAGCTCAAGCTGCTGCACGAACGCACCAAGGTGCCCGTTGCCGTCTACATCCGTGAAGGCATCGACCTCGTTCTCGAGCGTTACAAAGAGGTCTTGCCTGGCCAATTGAGCCTCGATGCAACGGTCAAGACACCCGCCAAACGTAAGAAGACCGGTTCGTAGCCGGCGCGAGCCTACACCGCTGCGCAGATTTGCACGACATTGCATGGTTTCGGGCGACGTCTCGCTCGGCTTGTTGTAGAGAAGGCCCATGGTCATGGACCCCACGCGCATTCGGAATTTTTCCATCATTGCGCACATCGACCACGGCAAGAGCACGCTCGCCGATCGCATCCTCGAACTGACGGGTGCGATCACAGACCGCGAGAAACAAGATCAGCTGCTCGACAAGATGGACCTTGAGCGTGAGCGCGGCATCACGATCAAGGCGCAGACCGTGCGGCTCCACTACAAAGCCAAAGACGGCCAACAATATCAGTTCAACCTGATCGATACACCGGGGCACGTCGATTTCAACTACGAGGTTTCCAAATCGTTACAGGCGTGCGAGGGCGCAATTCTGGTGGTCGACGCCACCCAGGGCGTCGAGGCGCAAACACTCGCAAACGTCTATCTCGCGATCGAGAACGATCTTGAGATCGTGCCGGTGTTCAACAAGATCGACTTGCCGAGCGCCGACCTTGAGCGAACCAAGCACGAAGTCGAAGAGGTGATCGGTATCGATTGTAGCGATGCCATCGGTTGCTCCGCCAAGACCGGCGAAGGCGTCGACGGCATCCTCGAAGCGATCGTGGCGCGCATTCCGCCGCCCAAAGTCGACCCTACAAAAGCAGCACTTCGCGCGCTGCTCGTCGACTCTTGGTACGACCCCTACCGTGGCGCGATGTGCATGGTGCGTGTGATCGACGGCGTGCTGCGCAAAGGTGAGAAGATCAAAATGATGGCGACAGGTGGCAGTTACGATGTCACCGAGCTCGGCGTTTACACGCCCTTCGCAACCTCCCTCGACGAGCTTGGTCCAGGCGAAGTCGGGTATTTCTCCGGCAGCATCAAGTCGGTACACGACACGAAAGTCGGCGACACCGTCACGCTCTCGAAGAAGGGCGCAGAGCAACCGTTGCCAGGCTTCAAAGAAGTCAAACCGATGGTCTTCTGCGGCATCTTCCCCACCGACTCCAAGCAGTATGAGGACCTACGTGATGCCTTGGGCAAGCTTCACCTCAACGACACCGCTTTTGTGTTCGAACCTGACACCTCGGAGGCGCTGGGCTTCGGTTTTCGATGCGGCTTCCTCGGCCTCTTACACATGGAGGTCAGCCAAGAGCGGCTTGAACGCGAGTTTGGTCTCGACCTCATCACGACCGCACCAAGCGTGGTCTACCGACTGACGCTTGCCGGCGGAGAAACACAAGAAGTGGAGAACCCATCTGCGCTTCCCGAGCTTACGCGCCAAGACAAACTCGAGGAGCCCTATTTCCGCGTCGCCATTCATGTCCCGAACGATTACGTCGGCGCAGTCATCAAGCTTTGCCAGGAACGGCGCGGCGAGCAGCACGGCATTCAGTACGCATCACAGAGCCGCGTCATCATCACCTATGACCTTCCACTCGCAGAGGTCATCTTTGACTTCTTCGATAAACTCAAGTCCGCGACCAAAGGCTACGCGTCGATGGACTACGAGTTTCACGGCTATCGCAGCAACCCACTGGTGCGCCTCGACATGCTCATCAATGGCGAGAAGGTCGACGCGCTGAGCGCGATCGTGCACAAGGACAAGGCGCAGCATATGGGTCGCGCACTCGCCGAGAAGCTCAAGAAGATCGTGCCGACCCAGCAGTACGAGGTGGCGATTCAGGCCGCGATCGGCTCAAAAGTCATCGCACGCGAGACCGTGCGAGCGATGCGAAAAGACGTGACGGCCAAGTGCTACGGTGGCGACATCACCCGAAAGCGCAAACTGCTCGAAAAGCAAAAAGCGGGTAAGAAGCGCATGAAGGCACTCGGCAAAGTCGAGATTCCCCAAGAAGCCTTTCACGCCATTCTCAAAGTCGACAATTAAGGCTTCTCCGTACGACGCGCCTACCTACGACTCGGTAAGCGAGTCAGTAGACCGGTCTATCAGGGAAAACAAACCGATGGAGTCCGAAATCATGCGCGGCGGCGCGAGGGTCGCAAACCGTGTCGTCGGGTGGACCTTGGAGCGCAGCGCAGCGACGCCCAAGGAAGTCAGCGCGACCTCGAAACGGTCGAGCGTGCCACCCTCGCGGCGATACCGTCGAAATAGGGCTTTTTGAGTTTCTGTTTTCTTCTTCATTTCGTCGAGTTCCTCTCTTTTAGCTACTGGCTGTTCAGTTCTCTAGCCTGTCGCCATCGTGATCGTGGGCGGCAAGTTCTTTTGCACCCGCACGATGGACGAGCCATGCCTTGGAAAAAGTGGTGGTGGGCGAAGGCGTTGCATCATCCGTCTCGTAACGATGGAAAACGCGCACGCGTACAACTTGACCGTCGACCGGAAGCGGATGTTGACCCACTTGTTGCACGAGACCATCTAGTTTCCCGCCCGGCAACCGGACGAGTTGCTCACTGCCGTCTTCGCTCGTCACCCGATAGTTCGTCCAAATCACGCCCCCCTCCCATTGCGCGTCGAGTTTGTGAACGCTGCCTTCAATGACGGGCCGATGCGAACCGTCGGCTGCACCAGACGCGCATCCAACGCTGAAGCAGACTCCCAACGATGCGAGCGCGCGGAAAGAACGTTGCGGCGCACGTCGCAAACGGCGAGCAGCGATAAACAGACAGACCATGACGAGCCAGAACAGCGAGCTCTGGCTTGTCGATGAAGCGCTAGCGGAACAGGCGCCCGCAGTGACCGTGGCGCGATCGCTTTCGTCTGCGGACGCGTCAACCTTCGAGTCACCGACTGGCTCGCTTACTTGATGGCCAGTCTCTTCTTGGCGCTTGACAGAAACGTCCTCATAGGCCGCTGCCAGTCCTGCCAAGTCATCGACTTTGGGCACACGCTGTCCCGTGGTGCCAGGCGCCAACTCGTGCCACATGGTCGCCGAGCGGTCGTCCGTGGTGTGTCCGAGTCCCAACAGATGGCCCATCTCGTGCGTCACGATCGAACCGAGGTCGTACGCGGTCTTGTGCTTTTTCTCGTCTTCGACAATGTCGATTTCGTATTCGTAGTTGATGAGAATGTCCGAATCGACAATCTCGCCCGTCTCGGCGACCGTGGTCGTAATCGTGGTCGCAAGTTGACCTTGTGGAAACGGCCACGCGTCAAGGACATAAATGCCATTTTCATTCTGTCCTTCAGGGTCAAATCCCCAGGCGAAACGAGTCCCCTTGTTGACGACAAGCTCCGGAGCATCGTCAACTTGTCCCCAGCTCTCCGCGGCGGAACGGGCGACACCGAAGAGGGCCGCGGCGGGACCTGACGCCGTGTTGTCGACGTTGATTTCGACGCGGCTCTTGGTCCAGTGCACGCGGTGGCCCGATTTGGATATCTTGAAGGAGTAGGCATGCGCTTGGGTCGCAAGTGAAAGCAGAAGCGACGCACAAGCGAGAACGCAAAGGAGTCGCTGAATGACGGATCGAACGGATGCGGGGGCATTGAGTACTGTTGTCATGCACCCGGTTAGTGCAACGCGTGTGCCGTTCGCTATCGCACATGTAGGCAACAACGAAACAGCCTAAACGCCCACCTAAACTCGCTCCAAGGCGATGTCAGATACCGACCTTTTGCTACAAGATGGCGTGCCTCGAAAGAGGTGATCCTCACCACCCTGTATGTGGAAATGCCCACACCCAGAGGCAGTCACCAGGCCGTCAAGGCGACGTTTTGCCGATGCCGTTGACGGCACACGTCTTGCAACTTACTCCAGCCATGAAGCCACAGGAAATAGTAACGAGCGGACACCCGTTTCTCCTTTTGATCGGAAACTACTCCCGGGGCGAAGTCTCTGTCGCGGATCAAGTGGCGCAGGCCTTCGGCGGTCAAGCGAAGCTCATCGCATCTCAGCAGGAACTTGGGGAGATTGCGGATTGTGAGAGACTGCGGGGAATCCTCATGCACCCCTCGGTTCGATTCTTACCCGAGGCGTACCGCCTGCTGGGCATCATGCAGCCCTTCGTGCCCATCGTTGAGACTACCGACAGGCTATGCAAGGCCTCCTTGCTATCTGGACTCCGTCGCGGAGCCGTAGACGTCGTCGAGCGACGAGATCTGCGCGCGATGTCCTCACGCATGCAGACGCTCTGCTCAAGCCAGGCGCTGGCTCCAGCGCTGGTGAAAAACCGGGAAGTTCTTGTCGCACACGAAGACGAACACGAACGGCTTCGTCTCCTACGCGCGTTTCGGATGGCGGGCTACCGAGCGCGGCCAGCTTGGAGCCCGAACGCTGCACGATTACACGAAGGCGGCGAACTGCTCGTCATCTCGGAGTCGATGTGGTTCGAAGCCAAGACACGAAGTTCATGGCACCATGCGCTGATTCTTTCGCGCGAGGATGCGGCTTGCCAAACCGCAATGATAGACCGACGCGTCGCGCTGGTATCAGAAAAGAACGACGCCCAACAAATCGTACTGATCGCACAGCAGCTCGCCAAGAATGTCTCTGCCGCAAATAACGCACCTATCGTGCTCAATGGATGCGTCTGTTCAATTCGCGTATCCGGAAGAAACTGGCTGACAACGAGCGTTCATCGAATGAGTGAAGATGGCCTTTTTGTGCGCACGTTGGCGGATACAAAACTCGGCTCACACGTGTGGATAGAGCTCGATGTCGGCAAAGGCGATTTCGTCAACCTGCGTGGCAAAGTGACTGCAACGCGCTCGCTTAGTGCGCTCCCAAGCTCCGACCCGCCCGGCTTCGAACTCGCACTCGACATGTACCGATGCCCCCACGACGACTTGAGCAAGTACAAAAGTGCGTACAAGAAACTAATGTCGCAAACGTTCGGAGACGCGGAGGCGCGGCGTAGTAGCACATGCAACGTCGACAAACTGGCAACGCAACGCGGGTTTGCGTCCACCTACCATCTACGCGGCTCTGACCTTTCCCAAGCGGATCTATAGACCCCCTCCGTTTCCAAATAGAAACTGCTACAGCGTGTAGCAGGAGATTTCTGGTGCCGCGCGCGCCTGCTCTATCGGCTTGAAATTTAGATACTAACCACGATCTTTGAGGCCCGGGAGCACTGGCTAGGGGCCGTGGATTGACAGCCCGCGGGCCCGGCTACAAAGCCCTTCCGAATGGGTACCGTGCGGGGGCGGTACCGGAGGGAAACCATGTCCGAACAAGCAAATCCTGAGGTTCACGCGCGCGAGTCCCTTGAAAACCGTCACTCTCTAATCGTACCCAAACAACCGGGGCCGAAAGGAGAAGCGGATCAACAAGGACCGACCCACGCCAGAAATTCCACCGCGGCAGCTGCCATCGCGCAAACGCTTGCTCATCTCGGAGCGAAGCGCGTTTTCGGAGTTCCCGGCGGGCCAATCTCGCCGGTGATCGATGCGCTGCTCGACACCGAGATCGAACACGTCACCTGTCAACACGAGAACATGGCCGTGTACGCCGCCGGTGCCGAAGGTCTCGTACGCCGAAAGCCGGGGATCGTCGCGGTCACCTCAGGCCCGGGTATTCTCAATGCACTGACGGGGGCGGCTGCGTGTTTTCAAGACCAGATGCCAGTCGTGCTCTTGGTGGGTGAGGTGGCGACGGCCAACCAAGGGCGCGGTGCGCTTCAAGACGGAAGTGAAAGTGCACTCGATATCGGAAATATGGTTCGTTCCATATGCAAGAAATCCATGCTGATCGAGCAACCGGAACGCGCCGGAGAGGACATCGCCGAGGCTTGGCGCATCGCGAACAAAGCACCCTTCGGTCCGGTCGTTGTACGTATTCCCGTGGATATCGCGACGAACCAGGTCGTCTGCGGTCCATCGAGAGGCCAACGTGTCGCCGCACGACGACGCACGACCAGCCCTGAGAAACTCGCGTCCGTCGCGCGCGCTCTGAGAGAGGCGAAGCGTCCTGTCTTGTTGATCGGAGGTGGGGTATGTCGCGCCCAAGCATACACCGCGGTTCGGCAACTGGCCGAGGCGACGCGGTGTGCCGTGATGACCGATCTGGAAGCAAAAGGAGCGTTTCCGGAGTCGCACCCCCTTTCGTTGGGAATCTTCGGAGTTGGTGGCGATGGTCGGGCTTCGCGTTACTTGGAGGACACCGACGTCGTGATCACGCTCGGCGCACGGCTCGATGACACCACGACCGCCAACTTCTCCCCGCTCTTGCAGCCCGCGAACGGGTGTCTGATCCAAGTGGACGACAACCCCATGCGGCTCGGTAGAAGCTACCGTCCAACCCTCACGGTGACGGCAGACCTCAAATCGTTTTGCAACGAGCTAAGCGACACTGTGGGGGAAGTTCACCGGCCGTACCCGGATGTGCCGCCCAAGCAAAGAGCCTCGACGGCAATCGCCCAAGCTCCTCACGACCCGGTTGCGGTCATCGCTGCACTGCAGCAAAAGTTGCCGGCCGATACCGTGTTCGTAAGCGACATCGGCAACCACCTTCTGTTTGCCGCACAAGCTTTGACCCTTGAGCAACCCGGATGTTTTCACGCATCGCTGGGGCTTGGGGGCATGGGTTCGGGCATTGGCGTCGCGATCGGCATGCAGGCCGCGTACGGCGATCAACGTCAAGTCGTCTGTATCTGCGGCGACGGCTCGTACCTGATGAGCGGCAACGAAATTGCCACCTGCGCCCGCTACGGCATCCCGGTCATCTTCCTCGTGATCAACGACGGACAACTCGGCATGGTCCAACACGGTGCACAGCGGGTATACAACCGTTCCCACGAATGGTCCTCACCAGAGCTTGATGTACGCGCCCACGCGAGTGCGCTTGGAATCATCAACGGCGAGCTCACCAACATCGAGGGTGTCCTCGATGATCGGTTGCGACCGGGCCCCGTCGTTTTCGACGTACCCATCTCGCCTCACACCAAAGCTTTCAATCCGCGCGACGCCACCCTGTTCACTTCCGAGGAAAAAGCACCCACACCCGCCACTACAAGCGTGCAGATCAAGTCTCCCCAATTGATCGAGCGACGAGAAGTCGCTTAACCGAGGTCCAGGCCAATGAACTGTGAATACGATGTCGCCATCATCGGCGGCGGTTTGGCAGGACTAACCTGCGCACTCCGTCAGGCGGCTTTGTAGATGCTAGGCTCCGATCCACTCGCCACTCTGGTATCCGCGCAAAAACAACAGATGGACCTTGTACCGCTGGGCGACGGCCACCACATCGTCACTCACCCGAGAATTATCGAACAAATCCTCGTCAGCAACGCGCGAGCTTTCGTGAAGGGCCAGGCATCGCGAAGGCTTGAACAAGTGTTTGGCGCGAGCTCACTCTTACTTGAGGGCGATGCTTGGAAAGCACGTCGACGTATCTTGCAACCGGCCCTGTCTCGCGAGCACATCAATGCATTTAGGCCGACGGTTATCTCCAAGACGAAGATGCACGTCCAAAGTTGGAAGGGCGACTTCGATCTTTGGGATGCAAGCCTCGCCCTTTTCATGGACCTGACGCTGACAAACCTGCTCGGCTCCGACGTTCCGGACGTGTCCAAACTCGTTCAGGCCTGGAACGAGCTATACACAATCGTCACGAGCCTACGTTTTGGAGAAAGCGTCTCGGAAACTGAACCTTTAGATTACATCCAAAGCCGACTCTGGAATTTGGTCGAGGAAAAGCGAGACAAGCCGGATGACGGATCGATGCTTTCTCGGCTCGTTCGCACAACGCTAGATAACGAGCAAATCAAGAGCGAATTGATAACAATATTTGTGGGTGGATACGAAACGAGCGCTGCAGCACTTTCGTTTAGTATCGCGCTTCTCTCACGGCTATCGGACGATGAACGCAACGCGTTTACGCTGCGGCACTGTCTGGCGGAGTCGCTCCGACTTTATCCTCCGAGCTGGCTGCTAGTTCGGGCGGCCCTTCCAAAGCATGGACTTGACGGAGTTGACGTCGACGACCAACTACTCATCAGTCCTTTCGCCATCCACCGTGACGCAAGATACTGGGCTAGCCCCGAGACTTTTGACCCGTCCCGTTTCCTTTCTAAGCCAGAAAGTTGTACGTGGATTCCCTTCGGGGAAGGCCCGCGCAAATGCCTAGGAGCCAACTATGCGCTCCTCGAACTTGAGTGGGTCGTCGAAACGATCTTTGGTGAAACAAGACTGGAAGTAATGACCCCGATCGAAGCGTGCGCACACGTCGGGCTCCGACCTCCCCAGCCTTTCGTGTGCCGAAAAACATGACAGGTGGATCTCTTCCGTGGAAGATCTAGATGGCGGGCTTACGTGCCATTTGTAATGCTAGGTGAGGCGCGGAACCCAACCATTGTGTCGGTTCCGGGACAAGACCTGCTTCTTCGAACCACTCTTCGACCTCATCAATCGAGTAGCTACCCGCATTGCTGGTCATCGCGAAATACAAATCCAGCAGGCCCCCAAGCAGGCTCGGCTCTTCCGTCTCGATCCGTGGCATCTCGAGGACCGCGCAAATGCCTCCGGGCCGCAGCGCACTGTAGATCTGCGCCATCAGGCGGCGATTCTCATTTTCGCTAAAATGATGAATAAGCGAGCCAACAAAACACAAATCGTAGTGGCATTCTGGAAGCGTCGTTTTGAGCACATTACCTGCCTGATACTCGATTCGCTGTCCCTCGGCAGCCTGTGCGATAGCCGAACTTGCACCATTTTGCACGGCCTCTGGCAGGTCGAGTATTGTTGCCAACAGCGTTTGATAGCGACGACACAGAGCAGCCGAATAGGCGCCATGTGAACCACCAATATCGAGCATCCTCTCTGGTGAGTCCATCATAATGTGGGCGGCGACCTCTTCGGCGGTCCACTTCTTGCCACTTTGCATTCCGAGTTGGTAGAGACGCCAGTCAGATTCCGCCATGGAACCATGGATATCGAGCGGCTGACCCGTCCGCACGTAGTCACCACACTTTGACCACCACTTCCACTCTAATGATTGAAACAGAAGGCGGTCGTGAAAGGTTTCCGTTCCTCCCGGTACCAGCCATTTCTTTGCCGAGTCCGTTAACCCCAAAAGTCCGTCGCGCGCGTTGACATGACCAATCGCCGAAAGCGCAGAAAGAAGTTTCCGACCTGCATTTTCATGAAGTTCGCAAGCTGCCAGAAGATCTGCGGCTGACCGGCGCCCCTTTGC
The DNA here is from genome assembly GCA_964487255.1 of uncultured Polyangiales bacterium. GTDB lineage: Bacteria > Myxococcota_A > Polyangia > Polyangiales > CAZAQV01 > CAZAQV01. Next base: position 159,120 of record CAZAQV010000007.1, read on the forward strand.
CAGCTCATGAAAGACTCCGGCCTGCGCAGCGGTTATCGTCACCTGAGCAAACATCATCCCTATCCAACTCGTCAACATCGGTTCAGGTATTTTCCTTCCATCGAGCAAGTCAGATTCGATTGCGTTTTCTGGAATAAGTCCTAACCTCATGCGAGTAACTAGCACGCTTTGGACAGCTACGCTGACACCTGGTGCACAAGCCAGCGGGGTTGGATTTCCCGTGGTCGACATACCTTCACCAGTGAATCGCCCCGGTTTTCAGTTTTCGTATCAACTCAATCAGCGGCCTTTTTACATCTGACAGGAATACCCCAATTGCAGGAACCTCACATGATAACAGGCGCCTCGATTTCCGGTCTGGGAGTCTATCTACCAAGGAAAGTTCGGACTAACGAATGGTGGTCGGCTGAAGAACGGGCTCAGTTTTGTGTGGAAAAGAATGACGTACTGGCTGCGACTGGCCGATTCGACGTGGAAGAGGCTTTTGCTGGTATTCAACGTCGACACATCGCAAACGATGACGAAACAAGCGCGTTCATGGCGAGCGAAGCGGCCAAACGGGCGCTCACGGATGCTGGCATCAAACCCACTGATATCGACGCCGTTCTTCATGCTTCCCTTCTTCCAGACAACCTCTTTCCCAACGACCACATCGAACTGGTTCGTTCGCTTGGCCTGAAACGATCGGTCCTGCCCACCGTCGTAGACGCGGGCTCGGCCAGTTTTACTGCGCAACTCGTATGCGGCCGGGCGCTCATATCGTCAGGTCAGGCCCGGCATGTTCTTTTGGTTCAAAGCAATATCGTTTCGAAAATGGTAAGCAAACGGTCTCCGTCTTCGATAGGTGCCGGCGACGCAGCGACGGCGTGTGTGCTGAGCCAGTGTGAACCGAATCGGGGCTGTTTAGATTATGCGAGTCTTGTGGAACCGGAACTGAGTGAGTGCGTGCGTTACGGCCCATCTGATCTGTCAATCCCATGGTACCGTGGAGACTTACACTCAGAGCCATTGTACCTACGATCAATGAGTAGTGGCGCCTCTCGGAAAGTAGGCGAGGATCCGACGAAGCTACTGGTAGAGGCGGTCCGCTTAGTGCTCGACAGGATAGGGCGTGCGTCTGAAGAGATCGACTTATTCGTCAGTGTTCAATGCGCTCCTTGGTTCGTTTCACGGTGCTGCCGTGCTCTCTCGATCGATCCAGATAGGTCTGTATCCACCTATTATGACATTGGGCATGTCTTCTCTTCTGGACCAGTCGTTAACTTGCTAAAAGCAAGGAAAGAAGGCCTCTGTCAAGCCGGTCGACTCGCTATCATCGCATCGCAGGGGCCAGGGTTGCAGGCGTGCGCAATCGCTTACTGCTTCTGAGCTGTCGCCGCTCGCACGCTTTCAGCTCGTCGGATAGCCTCACGAATATCCGTGGCCAAGCCGACAAGTCCAAGTGCCTCCGCTGCAATCGCAGCCTGTTCTCCCTCATTCAGCCTGCCCTGAAGCAAAGCTTCAGACAAGAGTTGAACCGGTCTTAAGCGGGGAAAGCGATCGACATACTTCTTCGCCTTTCGGCTGGCCGTCCGCAATACTCGCCGATGGGCTCGTGTGGGTGTAAGACCCGCCAGAGCCAAGACAGCCGAAGTGAACACCTCATAGATCGCATCATTGGGCGGCCCGTCGATCTTCGCAATACCGCTACGTGCGGCTCTCATCGCCGCATCGCAGTCACCGACGTGAAACCATGCTCTCGCGATCGCTGCATATGCTACTACCTCGTCCGGTGCGATGACAGCATCAGTCGCTTCCAACTCCAGGGCTAGATTCGTTAGCTCAGTCGCGTCAAACTGCTCCTTCCGAGACTCGACCTCGGCACGCAATGCCCTGGCCGGAAAATAGCCAAGGGCCGCTCGCGAATTCTCGCAAAGATCGATCGCCCTCTGTGCATATCTTCGAGCAGACTCATCATCACCAAGGTCCTTACAATAGAATGCGCTAAACATCTTGCTGAGAGATGAAATAGAATTGTCTCCAGATCGATCGAAAAGTTCAGAGGCTTTCTGCAGGGACGCCAAACCACCTTCGATATCACCAGAAGGCGCTTCGATGATGTGGCCGCGCATGTGATACACCACACCCTGTGACCACAAGTCTTGGCACCGCGTTGCAATTTTGTATGCTCTGCTAAAGTTTCTCTGCGCCCTTTCCGTCAGTCCGAGAGACGCTTGAAGATACGCCCAGGTTGCCCAGGCACCCGAAGCCCCGCGCGAATTCTCCTCTCCCTGAGAGATATAAACATTTTCCGCGATTGTAAGTAGCAAACGTCCTGGCGACAGCAGAAGTGTGGGAAATAGAGAAACATATAATCGAGACAAAGCTCTTCGCTCAGCAACGGGACGCTTGGACCTAACTCGCAATAGTAGAGCGAGCGATGCATAAAGGCCTCGCGCCAACAGAAAAAACGAAGGAACGTTGAGAGACATTCGCACTTTCTTCAACGCATAATTCGCTACGGCGAGGGCACTCCGGTTGCCATCTCTACACACCAGAGCGTAGACGCAGTCTGACGCAAGACGTATTGCAGATGATCTATCAGGGGCAAGGTCGATGGCTTGTTTGTAGGTTTCGACGGCTTGGTCGACTTGACCGGCCAGGAGGAGGCCGTCGGCGAGGGCGCGGGTTAGAGAGGCCTCGATCGTCGGCGAGAGGGTGCGCTCAAGGCCACGCTGGGCGAACCATTTGGCGCGGCCCGCATCGAAGACGTCGAGACACTTGCGGGCTGCCATGAGATGAAGCCGCGCGAGTTCCTCGATCTTTCCCTCGCCGGAGGCGTGTTCACGATGGAAAGCCAGCGCAACCACATCGCCGGTGCGAAAGCGCTCGATCCAATCAGCGAGACGATGATGCAGCGCGACCTTGGTGTCGGGTTCTGCCCTCGCAATCAGAAGATCCGACACGGTGCCATGATTAAAGCTCAAGTGTCCCTCGATCGACTGAACGACGGCATTTCGGATCCCATCGCGCACAGCCGCTGCAACGCGCGCGTCCGACCAGTCGAGAACTGCAGCAAGATGCTCGCGTGTAAGTGGCGTGTCTGACAGTGCGTAACACAACACCAAACGGAACGCGTCTTCCGACAAGTTGGAAACGCGTGCCTCAAACAGTCGTTCGGCTTCGATCACATCGGTGCCAAGGTCGCGCGTGAGCGTCCACCCTCTCGCACGCTTAGAAATTGTGCCATCGCTGACCCAGTCCTGAAGAACCGCCCAACAGTTGAGCGGCCGCCCTGCGGTCGTCGTGTACAGATGAGCCGCCATCGCGGCCGGATCGTCAATCTCGCCCGGCAAACTGCGCTCCACAAACTCACGCACTTGCACCTCGCCGAACGAAGGCAGCCGGTGCTGAGAATGAGGCTGCGTCTCTAGCTGCAATGAGTTCAAGAACGCAACGACGATCAAAATGTGTCCTTCGTCACGGCGACGAAGCTCCTCAAGAAGTGCGGCCGACGCAACATCCATCGCTTCGCCATTGTCGACCAACAGCACCAACGGACGTCGCTGTGAGCAGATTGTTCGCAGTACGGTGGCGAGCACGTTTGCCTGACGCGCAAAGCTCTCTCCGATGTCAATCTTTGGAGCCGTCGTGCCAAGTTCAATCCCAAGCCACACCGCAAATCGCGGTAATGCGGTGGCAATTACCCCCTCAAACCCTGAGATCTCCCGCACCACCTGGCTACGCAAACCGTTGGCCACGTGCGTCGGCAAGGACGCACAATAATCCGTCAGCTGATTGAAAATACGCTGAACCACGTTGCTGGCGGCCCCTCCCCGTTCGGGCGCCTCCGCCAACACCACGATTGCCTCACCTTGGTGGGTAAACTCCGCGGCGAGTTCATGAAGAAGACGAGTCTTACCGTAGCCCCTAGGCGCCGTGACCCGTACCTCACGCGTGTGACCCTGACGTGCCTCAATAAACCGGTCGAAGACCGTCTCCACGACTGAATGCGGCGTCACGTACGGCGCGATGGGCGGCAAAATGTCCGACCAAGTGAAAATTTCGCTCGTTGTGGCAAAACGCTGCGAATACTCCATCGCGGTGTGCGGCTTGGGAGTCAAGCGGCCATGAATCGCCGTTGACAGCGTCGCCAGAAACTCGTGAAATGCGTCGAGGTCGGAACGCAGCGAACCAGGTGTGTCGAGGTGTGCGTAGGACCTAAGGTAGGCTTTACCTTCGTTCAATATAAACTGATCGCGGGAAAAACGAATTCCACGAATACCTGCGCCGTGCAGTCGAGCAAGCACGTGCGACGCAGCTTCAGCAACCGCATATGCATCGCCTGCGCGCAACACAGGCGGCAACTTTTCGCCCTCGACGTGGTCGGCCACGACGAGCAGCCCGTCGAACAAATGCCTCAGTTCTCTGAACTTCGGTTGGACTTCCCGGTCGCAACGAACGGCTACGCGTAGCCGATGCTCTTGAGCGTGGTCGCTTGTGACCTTGTGCAAACCCACGCGATGGTTCGGGGCTCGTCCGAACACACGCGAGAGGTCCGTCGCATCGATAACCCAAGCCTGGCTGCTCGCAACGAATGGTGAGATGACACAATAGCGATCGTCAATAATCGCTCCGGGTGCAACCTGAGCCGGAACGATGTTGATAGGTAGTTTTGGTTTGTGAGCGGAGCTCACGCGTTTCGTTTCCTACCGTCGCTTGGCTTTTCCTCAATCTCAGAGTCTTCGACGAGATCACGAATAAGCACAACAATCTGATTCACGAACGTTTCTGAGAGCGCTTGTCCACTTAGTAACTTTAGATAGAGACACGGACCGAGCGCCAGGGCGCCGACTTCTTCGACGCTAAGCTCACCCGCGATTCGTCCCCTGGACTGCGCTTGAAGAAGGAACTGTTGGAACTCTTCGGACCTTGAGTTAGCCAAGTCATTGGCAAGCTTTCTCCACCTTGCATTGACGTCTTCGTCACCCACGTCGGCATGCCCCAGTGTCGTCGCAAGCATGCGAACAAAAGCATCCTCCTGAAAACGCTCGAGTGTCTGTCGAATAACCCGTTCAAGATCGGAACGCGCAGATTGATCGAGGGGCGCTCGTGCGGGCTTTGCACGTCGCCGAAGCGCTTCGTCGAGTAGCTCGACCTTGTCTGGCCAGTAGCGATAGATCGTCGATCTCGCGATTCCGGTGGCGGCAAAGATTCGGGTCGGGGTCGCTGCTTGCACGCCTTCGTCTTCGATGATGCGCGAAGTCGCCTCAAGAATCGCTTCCCGTAGTTGTTCGGTGTACGTCCCTTCCGGCGGGACCGTCGGATGGTCTGCAATCGCACGCGTACTGCGGAGCTTGTTGCGCTGTCGATCGTCGGGGTCTGACCCATCGTCGTCGAAGCTATTGGCCATACCTCTCCATCCCACTAGCTTACGTGATCTACAGCTCGGGAGGAAAAATTAATCATCCTGGTGGGTGCGCCCCCTACATGTTTTGCACCTCACCTACTACGCAAGGATTCGTCGCGTCCCTAGTGCTCTGACCGGGAGATTGTGAGCCTGGATCGCACAGCAGCGGAGTGAAATCGTAGGAGAGAAAACGATGGACGTGCAGAGTACATTCGAGTTTGAACGACAACCGAGTTCGCTTTGCTGCGAAGCGACACGGATCAGAACCTCCTGGTCAGAGCACTAGTTCAGCAGACCGCGCCGTCTGGGATGCATGCCCACTGCGTCCAGCAGTACGAGCAGTAGCGCCCGGGTGCACAGCGTTGCGTCCGGCAGTCGTCTTGCGGATTGCACTGCGGCGCACCGGCGGTGCATGAGCCAAACTCGTCACATGATTTGAGGACCGCCGTCTCGGTGCAAGCCGGGTCGTTCGGAGGACAGACAGTGCAGGTGTCGCCACACTTCTTGTTCTCGCAAGGGTCGTACGTATCGGGCCCCCCGTTATCGAGGCAGCGCTGAAGTTCTGGGGTGTCGGTCCAGCCGCACTTGCCATCTGCCTGAAGCTCGCACGTGGCATCTTGATAACAGGCGTACTCGGGACGCCACTCGCAGGTGGTATACACGCTCGGGTCGTCGCTGCACACTTGGCCGGAGCAGCCGCCCACGTAGCAGTCGCCCGGCATGCCGCCGTCTCGGTTGCACTGCGAGTACGCCGCCTCACACACTGTGATGTCGAAAAACGTGTCCGCGCAGTCTGAGCCTGCGCAACTGCATCCGCTAAGGCCTACGCACTGGTTACCATCCCAGGCATAGCCGAAAAACGCTTCGCATAAGCCCACGCCCTGGGCATCTTGCGCTGCACAGCTTGGGGTGCCCGCATCCACTGGATCCGTGCAACATGTGAAGTCAACCGTGACGTCGTACTTGTTGATGCACAGCGAAGGCCAACCCGCGTGCTCCACCGCGCCATCACATGAGCAGCACTCCGCGGGCGCAATGCCATCGTTGGCGCTGCGGCAGCCACCGTTTTGGTCAACCCACGCACCGAAACACTGGTTGCTGTCCTGCTGTACGCATTGACCGTTCACGCAAACGTTCTGGGGACAAGGCGAAGTAATGCAGTAGATCTGCGGGCAATCGAGCTCGGTTTGACACGGAGTGCCGCAGTCGGAATCGGGCTTGTTGCAGAAGGTGTCACACTCGCCATCGCCATACCAACCGGCCAAATCGCACACGTCGCAGTCGGCGGGGTAGCCGAGTTCGCGGCAGATACGACGTTGCAGGTCCGTATCGGCTTTGGCACCAAAGGCCGCCGCCTTGTCGATCGTGAGCGGGTCTTTGGTCTTATCACTTGAGCAGGCCGCAAACGACACGACCAGCATCACACTCACAAGAATTCGTTGCATTGTCTTACTCCAGTTTCGCAGGTTCATTTCGCTGGTAGACTCCAAGCTTCCCAGCAATGCACGTGCCAAACCTGTCTCGTGCGCGCACCGGGCGCAAAGAGAAACTGGACCTTTGGATCGGGACGGGTCGCAACGCACGTGCGGCAGCTGAGAGGCCACTGGGGAGTCTCGCGCACGTAATGTCCCACTTGTAAGGATCAGTTAGTGTGTCCCGAGCTTGCGCAGCGACCGCCCCGCCGTTCCGTGGTACGAGCGTGAGATGCCGCTGTTCTCATACGACGGAAAAAGTCCGAAAGTGCATCCCGACGCGTATGTCGCGCCCACCGCGTCACTTATCGGTGATGTTCACGTCGCCGAAGGCGCAAGCATTTGGCATGGAGCCGTGCTCCGCGGCGACGTACAGCCCATCTACATCGGTGCTCGAACATCGGTGCAGGACAACTCCGTTGTTCACGCCACGGAGGGTTGGATGGCGACTCGGGTCGGCGCGGATGTCACGGTGGGCCATGCAGTCATCTTGCACGGCTGTGTGATTGAGGATCGCGTGCTGGTCGGTATGGGCTCGGTGCTACTCGATGAATGCACGGTCCATTCGGACGTGCTGATCGGCGCGGGCACGCTCATGACCTATCGCAGCGAAGTGCCACCCGGCAAACTCGTCGTCGGACGGCCAGGTAAACCCAAACGGGACCTAAACGATGAAGAACGTGCTTGGATCACCGAGTCGGCGAAGCACTACGTACACCTCGCCGCGCGCTACAAGAACGCATAGCGGGCGCTACATCCGGAGCAGGCGGCGCGCTCTGGGCCAGCGCTGCGCGACGCTGGCGCAAGCGACACCACACAACGCACCAAGCGAGTCAGCGGCCAGGTCGAGTAGTTCGGCGCTACGGTTGGGAACGTAAGCTTGGTGTAGTTCGTCTAAGAGGCCCCACAAGATTGTCGTTCCGATCGCGAACAAGGCCACACGGTACACCGTCACGCGAGGCCAGGTAAGTAGACACGCTCGCATCACCAAAAAGCCGAGCACCCCGTACTCCACAAAGTGGATCCCCTTGTCTTTGAACGGGACGTCTCCAATGGGCAGCGCCGGCATGGGGATCGACGAGATCGCGAAGATGAGCGCCATATACGCGAACGCCGGACCCCAACTGCGTGACAGATGCCGCACCCTTGTGAGGTACGGTAGAAGTCACCGCTCGGCAAGAGCGCGTGGTTGTGACAATCGGCTCGGCGACCGATTGTTCAGCCTAGTGGCCGAGCAGGTCGCACGCTTCGCGGCGCCCTTCGAAGCAAGCGACCTCGAGCTCTTGGTCGCTCATCTCGTTCACGGGTTTGTCTTCGCGGTCCTCTTCGGGCAGCTTCGGAACGGGCTTCTCCGAAGATTTCTCGGTCGGCGCGGCTGGTTCGTGAGCCTTGGCCGACACCTCCGTTTTTGCGGACTCAGCCGTGTGTGGCGTGGGGTCGGACGCGGGCTCGTCACAACCCCAAAGAGCCAAAACGAAAACCAGCGGCAAATCAAGCGTTCGCATTCACATAGCTAGCCACGCTTCAAACCGCGATGCAATCACCACCGTTTCGAAGGCTCTTGCGGTACGGAAGTAGAACCCGGTAGCGTTGGGCCATGACGCGGGGTGCGATCAAGCTGCTGGTACTCGACATGGCCGGCACGACCGTCCAAGACGATGACCTCGTGCTTCGCTGTTTCCGTGAAGCGATTCGCATCGCGGAACTCAACGCATCGAGCGAAGAGATCAATGCGCGCATGGGCAAGTCGAAGATCGACGTCTTCGAAGAATTCGCGGGGCGACAGGTTGGCGACGCGGCCAAGGCCGCCGAGGTTGCGCAGCGCGGTTACGCAATCTTTCGCGAAATCTTGGAGGGCGCATACGCCGAAGGGGGAGCCAAGGCGATGCGCGGCGCCCAGGAAGCCTTCGCTTGGCTGAGGGCGCGTGATATTCGCGTCGCGCTCAACACCGGCTTCTACCGCGAGGTCACCGACCTCATCGTCGAGCAGCTGGGTTGGCGCGACAAGGTCGACGCAATCTTTTGCTCGGACGATGTCACAAGCGGCCGTCCTGCCCCGTTCATGATCCACCGCGCGATGGAGGCCTGCGGCGTCCAAAGCGTCGCGCAGGTGATCGCCGTCGGTGACACACCCTCGGACATCCAAGCGGGTCGTAACGCGGGCGTGCGCGGCGTGGTCGGCGTCGCCAGCGGCGCACACCCCGCGACCCGCCTTCGCCGCGAAGGGCCGACACACATCCTCGACGGCGTGTGGCAGTTGCCCGCGCTGGTCGAACGACTCGAACGCTTACGACCATCTCGATCTCACTCAGGACATCAGCAAAGCGGATGAGTCGATAGCCCGAGCCTTCGGCCCTCAGGGTCTCGAAAGTAAAGCGTGTGCGCGGTGCGCCCTTCGATCGCCACACCCTGCGCGTCGAGCCGCTGCTCCACTTCGGACAAGTCGCTGGCCATCCAGCACAACAGCTGCTGGTCGCGCGTATCGCTGCTCGGCTCGCCATCGACGCGCGCCTCGATCATCAACACCGCGCCCTGCCCCATCGCCAGCCAGTGAGAACGAGTACCTTCTCGCACCAAGGGTAGCTCAAGCACGCGTTGGTAAAAGGCGCTTAGCGACTCGACATCGTTGGTGCGCAGCGCAATGTGGTGAACACAAAGTCCCGTGCGAAGCGCAAGCGGCAAACTGAAGAGACCATCATCGCCGACTTCGAAGTCGTGAACACAGGCAACGTCTTGGCAGGGGAGGGGTGCGTAGAGGTGGGGAAAGCGCTCGCCTGCCTGGTAACAGTCTTCCCACTTGATGGGCAGATGGGCGTGGTCGCAAAGCTCGAGCAAGAGCAAGTCTGACTGAGCTCGAAACAAGCGGTTGGCGACGCGCACGACCTGCGCACGCGCCGAAAAATGGATGAAGCCTTCGTCGGCAAGGCTGCTCGGTCGAAGCTCGCCCGAGAGTTGCGCGCCATGCCACGCCGAACGCGTCGTGATGTGGAAGATGGCATCGGTCACGCGCACGACTCTAAGCCGTGCAGCGTAGGTTCGCTAGGTCACGGTGTTGGCCACATGCCAACTAAAGAGCGCCATCGCGCTGCAGTGCGGCGAGAACTGCTCGCCTTGCGCTTCAAGTTCCTTGATGGTCGGGAGCGCCTCGCTGTCGCGAATGATCTGCACGCCCTTGCGCACACCCAGGTCGCTCGCCGGCCATACATCCGGACGCCCGAGCGAGAAGATGAGGTACATCTGCGCGGACCACACGCCGAAACCCTTGTGGCTCGCGATCAGCGAGATGACCTCTTCGTCCGCCATGCGTGGCAAGCGTTCGATCGGGAGGGTACCCTTGGTCGTCGACTTCGCCAAGGCACGAAGCGCCTCTGCCTTCCGCTCCGAAAGACCGAGCCGCCGCAACGTACTGACACGTGCGCGTGCCACGCGCGCAGGGTCGAGTTCGCCACCAAAGTGAGCGAGGATACGACCGTAAATCGTGGCAGCCGCCTTGCCGGAAAGCTGTTGCCCGGCGAGCGAACGGGCAAGTGACTCGAAACCGTGCGGTCGGCGCCTGGCCGTGGGCGGACCGAACACGCGCAGTGCTGAGCGTACGTGAGGGTCGCGAGCCGCAAGAGTTCTCATCGCCTCGCGCAACTGGCCATCATGGAGCGAAAACGGCACGCGAAGAGTTTCTCAGCTCAGAGCATGAGGCGCTAGCCCCGGGGTGTTCATTGCTTCCACCGAGAATCTTTGTGGTAACGTTCGACCGTGAACCGATGCTTCAAATTCGCCTTGTTCTTGTTGTTGTTGACGGCTTGCACGGGCGGAGAGAGCACCGCAGAGAACAATACAGGCACGATTATCGTGAACGACGAGGGCGGCAGTTTGGGACTCGCTGGCGTCACGGTAACGGTGCCAGCCGACGCTGTCGATGAGCCGACCCAGGTTACGATCAGTCTTACGGGTAACCCCCCGGCGGCCCTTCCTGCGACACGACGCTTTGCAGGGCCCGTTTACATGTTCACGCCGCACGGTCAGTCCTTCAAAAAGCCCGTGACCATCACCTTCCCGCGCGAAGAAGGCAGCAACGAGCTATGGAGCTTGGAGGGTCCGCAAGATGAACGTTGGCAGCTCGAAGCGCACGTACATCTCGAGATGGACCGCGCAACCTTGTCGACAACGCATTTTTCCTACTTCGCCTGGCTCTTGCTCGACGAAAACGCTGGCGTGCCGCAGGAGGCTGGCTTGACCGAGGACGCCAGCCACGACGCTGCGCGCTAAGGCTCAGGCGACTCGATCGGCGGCGCTCGCTTGCCGAGCTCTTGGCGCAGCAGCTCTTGGAAGTGTGCTTCGCCGAGTTCTTCGCGCGGAATCCACCCTTCATCCATCCACCGTCCCAGCTTCTGGTCGAGGTTGTAGAGCACGCCGCCGCCAAAGAAGAGTTCACCCTTTTTATCGAAGGTCTCAAGTTTGTCTTGGTGGTAGTCAAGTTCATAGCTTCGCAAGACGTTGCGTTGTCGTGGTGGTGCACGTCCAAGTTGCTCGCGATTGGGCAGGTGGACGTCAAAGCCACCCAGATCGCGGTGCACGAACTGGCCTGCGATGAGCCCGCTGTCGTCGACACGAACAAGGAGGTTTTGACCGTGGGGCGCACTGGTGATGCCGTGTTGGTGATAAACTTCGCTCCACTCGTCGGCAAAGGGCTCGATGAGTCTTTTGGCAATGAACGCGGAAGCCGACTCGCCGCTCTTGGCGATCATCTTCGCCAGCATCGGTGGACCGCCATCGGGTTGATCGGCATACAGTGAGAAGACGGGCACAAAGCGCGACTCACCCGTGACGATGTCGTCGGGAATTGCACGCACGATCATGCCACTGTCCGGAACGCCCTCGGCGATCATGCTGAGCACCTCCTGGAAAAAACGGAAGTTGCTCGGTAGGTCGGTTTCGCGTGTGAGCAGGTGTTGAAACCCACTGCTGCGCGCAATCTCTCCGATGCGCACCCCGCGCTTGATTCCGCCAATTCGTTTATCAAGGCTGACCTTGACGAAGAAAGGCGCAGATTCGTTGCCGGGCTGCCAGGTTAAGAGCGTGCGGGACGAGGCGGTGGGTGTGACGAACAAGGGCTCGCCGGGGTCGGCCCTGCGAGTGATGCGGCGATAGAACCAGCGTGACTCAGGGTGCACGAGCAAGCGCACCTGCGGTCCGCGTGGCCCCTCTCGGACAAAGACATCTCGGAGTTGCGGCGACATCTCTTCGGCAACAAAAAGGTGTGTCTTCGTAGCGTCAAGCCAGAACGTTTCGACCTCGAATACAGGTGCCGACTCGGGCGCAAAGAGGCGGGTTTGCGCATTTTGCGCGGGGCTCTTGATGCGCGCGGTATCGAGTTCGCGCGAGAGTAGGTGCTGCTCGGCCCACATCCACTCTCGAAGCGCACTAGGCAACTTGCGATACGATGTGGCTGCACGCTCGGAGAGCGCCGCACTCTTCGAGAAGAAGCGGCCAAGCCCCGCCTGGGCGTGACCTGAGAGCCTGGGGGACTGTGCGCCAGATGGGTGCGCGGATGCAAGGGCGCTGTCGGTCGGCGCGAGCAGGGTCGCGTGCATCGACTCGCCGAGCGAGTGAAATGAGACAAGCCCAACGACAATGACTGCCACAGCATTCAAACTCGTGGCACCTACACGCCGCTTCACCGACTGACTCACCGCTCGCATGTGGAGCAAAAACCAAGCCGCCAAAAAGCACTGCAATTCCAGCTCATTGGTGGCGGCGTGGCCAGCCACCTGAGGAGGACATGGGGCGAGTCGACCTCTAAGCTTCGCAGGTCATGAAGTACCTAACAATTCTCTTCGCCCTCTTGCTTAGCGCGTGCTCAGGCGCCCAGTCCGAGCCGCGCGCGCCAAGTCACGAGACACCCGATAAGCAAACAGCAGCTGACGACCGAAACGGCTCGTCACCGACGGCAAATGACAAGCCGTGCGTGGTCAGCGGATGCTCGGGGCAGTTCTGTAGCGACGAAGAGATGATGAGCACGTGCGAGTTTCGTCCCGAGTACGCCTGCTATCGGGAAGCCACCTGCGAGCGCCAGGTCGATGGCACGTGCGGGTGGACGCCCACGCCCGCGCTTGAGCACTGTCTAACCGAGAACGGCAACACCGTCTACCAGCCTTGCGGCGGCAAAGCTTGCGGCGAGCCCTGCACGGTATGCCGGCCCGGCGATCCGGCATGCACCGAACTCGCGGGACCCAAGTGGTGCGACGCGACCGGCCGCTGCGAACCCGCGCAACCCGAATGCTAGCGTCCGTAAAAAGCTAGTTCCCTGACAGGTGGGTTTTGCGCCTGGATCGCACAGCAGCGGAGTGAAATCGTAGGAGAGAAAACGCAGGACCTGCAGCGTAGATTCAAGTTTGAACGACGACCGAGTTCGCTTTGCTGCGAAGCGAGGTGGATCAAAATCTGCTTGTCAGGGAACTAAGGCTGGCAGCCGACGGGCTCATCGTCGATCACGACGTCATCGAACCATACCTCGACCGGACCTTGCGTGTTGGTCGAGCCATCGTGTGTGTAGCGCGCGGGCATGGAGACAAACTCAACACCAGATGCGCTCATGCTACCGCGTGCGTCGACTGAAAGTTGATCCTCGATCCAGACCCGCAGCGAACCGCTCGCGCCGAACTCAGCCTCAACGCGGAGACAAAACCATTCGTCGCGCGGAAGGGCCACCGTACCCTCCACGACCTGGCGATCCTGACTGATCCAACCATTCGGATGGCCATTTCCAAGAAACAGTACCGAAAACACTTCTGCAGCTGGATTCTCAAACACGTTAAAGGCTCCAAAATGCATAATCTCCATCGACGACGGAAGGTAGTAATAGGCGCGACCGTAAAAAGCGTCGCCGACGAGACCGACGGGCGCATCGACGAAACCGCGCGAACCGTTGCCGGGCGTCTCAAGCTTCGCCGCGTACGACCCGGAAGCAGCGTTTTCGATAATCGTCGGTATGTCAGCTCCGTCCTTGACCCGCCAATCTTTGAGGTCGCCGGACTCAAAGTCGCTACAAAAAAGCGCGTCCGGGTACCCCGCGCAACCCACGGCCGATGAACTGGGGCCCCCGCGCAACTCGTCCCAGTCGTATGCGCAGCCGCCGAGCATTACCGCGAAGGCGCACACTAGAACGCAGGACATACCGTTAACGCGGAGCATGGTTCGATGATAGCCGCTCGACGGTCGGTGTTCCAACACAACGGCCACGCCGACAAATCCACAACTACGTTCGTTTTCGGCTATCCTTGCGCCATGCGTGTGCGTCGGTGGCTGTGGTTTTGGGTCGCGTTTCCGCTGCTCTGCCTGGCAATGCAGCCGCTCGCAAAGGCTCAGGCGCCCGAGCAGCCCGGCGGCGAGGACAACTTGATCTACGCGCAACGTCATTTCGAACGTGGCCGCGACGCCTTCAAGGACGCAGACTATGCCAAGGCGCTGGAGGCCTTTTCTACATCGCTGCGCCTGTACGCGTCGCCCAACACACGCCTCTACCTCGCGCGGACGCTCGCAAAGCTTGAGCGCTTTACCGAGGCGGCCGACACCTTCGAAGAAGTCATTCGCGCCGCGAGACTCAAAGAGGCCGAAGAGCCAAGCTACGCCGCCGCACGGGCGGCTGCCGAGCGCGAGCTGACCGATCTACAAAACCGGCTGGCGCGCGTGACGGTGGCTTTTGGGGACTCAACCGCAGACGTCGACGCGTTGTTCGTCAACGAAAGGGCCATCCCACGACAAGCCTTTGGCTTGCCCGTGTACGTGAGACCCGGCACCGTGGCCGTGCGCGTAGTCTACAAAGACGGCCAAGAGCAAAGGCAGAACGTGTCACTCGCTGCACGCGAGCGCAAGACGCTCACCCTCGCCCCTCGCGAGCCACGCAGGGAGCCGGCGGTGGACGACGCAACCGAGAATAGCAACAAGCTTCTCCCACCAGCCAACACACTGAGCGACGACGACGGTGGTTCGGGTGCAGCCGCCGTCGGGCTGGGCGTTGGCGCAGGGGTCGCTGCCGTGGGGTGGGGCGGCGCGCTTCTGTTTGGCGTGCTGGCCGACAACCGTTTTGACGAGCTGAGCATGGAATGTGAAGGCCCCTGCCCCGCCTCGCGCAATGCTGAGATCGACGAGGGCGAAACGTTCCAAACGCTGGCGAATGTGGGGCTCGTCGTGGGCACCGTAGGCACCGTCGCCGCGGGCGTTGCGCTCGTGCTCTTACTAAGCGACGATGCCGAAGTGAACAGCACAAACGGGGGGTTATCGCTTGGACCAGGAAGCGTGCGCGTTCGATGGTAGACGACCGGGCCAAGCGCGAGGTGACGCTCGCCACCGAGACGGTCGTGGCAAAGCTCGCTTTTCTTGAGGATCTGGCGCGACGTGCGTACACGGTCACGTATCACGACCACAAGGGCGAACACACCGTCGCCATCACGCAAACCACGACCGTCGGCTCCGCGTCGCGCGCGGCGGTCCACCTCCCCGACCGCACCGTTTCACGCCTTCATTGTGAGCTTCGCGAACGCGATGGACAGCTGTGGGTCAAAGACCTAGAGAGCAAGAACGGCACTTGGGTCAACGACGTGCGCATCATCGAGGCGTGCGCGCCAGAGGGTGCGCGCGTGCAGCTCGGCAACGCCGAACTTCGCGTCGGTCGCGAGACGAGCGAACGCAACGTCGGCCTGTGGCCACATGAACGCTTCGGCACGATGGTGGGCCACTCGGTCGAGATGCGCGAGGTCTTTTCGATCTTGCATCGCTACGCCGCCACCGACGCACCTGTACTCATCTTTGGCGAGACCGGCACCGGCAAGGACGACGCGGCGCGTGCCGTACACACGTTTAGTCGTCGTAACCGCAAGCCCTTCGTGGTGCTCGATTGCGCAGCCTTCGCCGAGGAGCTCATCGAGTCCGAACTCTTCGGTCATGTGAAGGGGGCGTTTACCGGCGCGCTGGCCGACCGCCAAGGCGCGTTCGAAGCGGCCGCGGGTGGCACCCTCTTTCTCGACGAGGTGGGCGAGCTCCCGCTCGAGTTTCAAACACGACTGCTGCGCGTGCTCGAAACGGGCGAAGTGCGTCGACTCGGCGAGCAAGTCACGCGCAAGGTCGACGTCCGCGTGATCGCAGCGACGCACCGCGACTTACGTACGATGGTGAACGAAGGGACGTTTCGCGAGGACCTTTACTTCCGACTCGCGGTGCTTGAAATCACGATGCCCCCCCTGCGCGAACGCCTCGAAGACCTCCCACTACTTTGGCAAGCGCTCGCCCCGAAGGGCGCTGCAGCGCCTAGCGACGAAGAGTTGGGGCGTCTCGCGCACCAAATGTGGCCCGGCAACGTTCGACAGCTGCGCAACCACATCGGTCGGCACATTGCCGGTTTTCCTGCGCAAACGTCCCATGCGTCGTCCCGAGATATGCCGACGCCCAACATCGACGTGCCGTTCAAAGAGCTTAAAGAGCAGTGGAACGAACACCTTGAGGCAGCCTATTTTCGCAAGCTTCTTGCCAAACATGACGCCAACATCACCGAAACCGCGCGTGCGGCCGGTGTAAGCCGTGCTCACCTGTACGCGATCATTAAGAAACACGGCTTGTAGCTCCGTCCAAGAGCCGATCTAGAGTTTTGGGAATAGTTGCCGCTATAGTTCTATATGGTGAACAAGGCGCACACCAGCGACGGAAATCTCCCACGACGGTTGGGACGATACGAAATCATGCGCAAGATCGCTTCTGGCGGCATGGCGTCGGTCTATCTTGGCCGTACGGTCTTTCCCAAGAACTTTCACCGCGTGGTCGCGGTCAAGCTTTGCCATCCGCACCTCAGTGAAGACCCCAAGTTTGCCAAGATGCTGCTTCACGAAGCACAGCTCGCCGCCCGCATCCGCCACACCAATGTCGTGCAAACGCTCGACGTCGGTGTCGAGGGCGAACTCTATCTCGTCATGGACTATGTCGACGGAGCCAGCTTGGCCGAGCTGGTGCGGCGCGCCAACGAGCAAGACAAGCCGCTGCCCATCAGCGTCGTGGCCGCCGTGCTGATGGACACGCTCGAGGGCCTCGAGGCCGCGCACACCGCCGTCGACGAAAACGGCGTGCCGCTCGGGGTCATTCACCGCGACATCTCCCCGCAGAACCTACTGGTCGGCCGAGACGGCATCACGCGTGTGGCGGACTTCGGCGTCGCCAAAGCCGCGCTCGACAATCCGGTCACAACCAAGACGGGAGAAGTCAAAGGCAAGCTTTCGTATATTTCGCCCGAGCAGCTGTCGACCACGGACGCCGTAACGCCGAAGGCAGACATCTTTGCCGTCGGCATCGTCGCTTGGGAACTCATCGAAGGCGAGCGCCTGTTCACTGGCGACACCTACGCCGACACGGTGCAGCGTGTGCTGTATGTGCCGATCCCACCTCTCGAATCGCAGCGCGCGCTGGCCTACCCGGCGTTCGTCGAATCGATCGAGCGCGCTTTGCTTCGTGACCCCGATGAGCGCGCAGGTTCCGCCAAGGAACTTCGTTCACTGATCGAGCAAAGCGGTGTGCCGATCGCAAGCCGCACAGAAGTCTCTGCGTACGTCGAGGACTTACTGGGACCACCGAGTCTGCTGGCCGACGAGGTACTTGCGACGGCCATCGTCGAAGATGCGCGATTGGCCAAAACCGCACGCACGCGTCGCCTCGCGCTGCTGGGTGCTGTGCTTGGCATCTTGCTCGCAGGCGCCTATTTCGGGTTCTCGACCGTTGGCAATCGCGCGGAGGGCATCGCCCAGCCCAACAATGGAACCGAAGCACAGATCGGAAGCATCGCCGAGCTGCCGCCCGACATGGTGTTCGAGGAGGTGTCGATCGATCCGCTCCCGCAAACGGAGCCCGATGCGGCACAGGGTGTGGTCGACGCCGAAACCGATGCGGGCGAGGAAGCTCCGAGCGAGACCGGCGCGGCGCGTACGAAGAGTCGCAGCAACGCCGGGCGAGAACGTCGGCGTGGCAACCGGTCGCGGCGCGCGCGCGACAAAAAGAAGAGGGGCTCGGCGCTCTACGACCCAGAGACGATCTAGTCGGCTACGGCACGTACGGGTACAACAGGTACGCAAGCATCGCAGGTGTAATCGTCCATGTGGCGTGATGCCCCATGCGTGGGCAAACCGTAACAAAAAAAAATTTCATCACAGCCTTGGCGCTTGCGCGTTCGAGGGACACAATCAGGGTATGGGCGATCACATCCGAAGAGACGAGCGACAGTTTCCACTTGAAGACATCGAAGCCGCCGGCGACGCGCTTCGACACATGACGGGCGAAGACGATCCGTGGAGCGACCGCGAAGAGCGTATGAGCGAGCACGAGCAAGGCGGGCCATACCTCGTCACGACATCTCGGCGTGAGCTCAGCCGCGTGGAAGACGACCAAGACATCGACGACTCATGGTCACGCGAGGCCTACCCGGTTGCGATGCGCGAAGCGCCCAATACTGGCAAAATCGCCTACGCCCTCATCGCGACCGAAGAAGAAGAGGAAGAAGAAGAGTAGGCGCGCCCTACCCCTGGCTCTTCGCGGCTGCACGTCGCAACTTGCGAAAGATGACGAGGTGTCCAAGTAGCGCCATGCTGACCATGGTGACGGGTAACCACGTGAAGGGAAAGTGTGCGACCCAGGTATTGTCGGGTTCAATTTGCTGAAGTGGTGTCGGCATCGACAGCAGCGCCACAACGACGACCCACAGAAGCAAACCAAGGCCCATCCAGTTCCAGCTGAGCAGAAGCCAACGCGGTGCTTTCGATGCAAACGGCGTCAGCACGAGCGCCGTCACACCCGTCAGCAGGTCCTGGTTGAGCCCTGGCCACCATGTCATCTGTGGTGGCGCAACGCCCTCCAAGACCGCTTGGTGGATGAGCAGTTCGACAACAATGCGAAACGACTGAAAACCGACGAGCATAGTCACCGGAAGCTCGACCAGGCGCTCGCTCTTGAAGGCAAGCCAGGTCACGCCCACGAGTGTCGGCACGAGCACGAGCACGAGCAGCAGCCGCGGCGGCACGAAATGCGCGAAGAAGTCTGTCGTCGAAACGGCGCCGGTGAGCGCGACCCAGACCAGCGCTACGACTGTAATCCGCTTGTCTCGCACGGCCCACGCGAAAGCGGCGCACATCAGCACAGATAGGGCAATGAACCCGCTTCGCAGCACCAGCGCCCCCCGTCGGCCATGAGACCAGCCTGGGGTCAGAAAGCAGACGCTTCAACAGCCCAATCTTGTTCTCGCCCAGCTCGGCATCTTGCGCTATCGTTTCGCCTCGCACGCACCCGTAGCTCAGCTGGATAGAGCGCCGGACTTCGAATCCGTAGGTCGTAGGTTCGACTCCTACCGGGTGTGCGGCTCCGAACAGCAAACACGAACCTGCAAGTAGCAGGTTCGGTTTGGTTCTGCGCCTCCGTTTTCTTTCTGGCTCTTCCGCTGACGCGTCATCGCGTCGTTTTCAGCTCTTAGCCAAGTAGCAACGCGACAGGATCCTCGCTCGTTGAGCGCCGAGGTTCGGTATACTCGCTCCAGTGTCACGGTTGAACAGGGGGTGCCTGATACGGAGCCTGATCATCGTCGGTGTCCTAATGGGTACCACGATCGCGATCGGTATCGGAGTTGCGCTTTGGTTTGGCGACGAGATGGAAGCGGGGCGCGAAGCGGGAGCAAAGTTCGGGACGGGTAAGGACACGAACGAGTGCGATGTGCACACAAAGTCGTCCCTGCCATCGTGCGCAAGCTGGGACATGGGGTGCATCATCCACGAAACCACGTTCTTCAAAGGATGCTTGAAAGCCGCGGAGCAAAGCGCGGGCTACTGCGAAGGCGTGCCCAGTATCCTGGAGACAGGCTCATACCTCGTGCAGCGTGAAGAGCAGTGCGGCGTGATCAAGGACATGATGCAGCGAAAGACATGCGAGGTGATGTTCAAAGAGCGAGGTCTCTATTGCGCGAGAAGCGCGGACGGTGAGCAATAGACATGACCGACGGACGAGATCCAATCGTCGGCATTGACCTCGGCACAACCAATAGCGCCGTTGCCATCCTCGACGCTGGCAAACCTCGCGTCCTCCAAAACCGGCTTGGCCATCGCCTTACCCCCTCGGTCGTGGCGCACGACGAAGTTTCCAAAGGCTATGTTGTTGGGCGGACGGCCAAAGACATCCTGGTTTCTCACCCCGACAGAGCAGCAGGAGCCTTCAAGCGAGCGATGGGCACCGATCTGACCTACTCGCTAGGTAAGGAAAAGCTTCGACCTGAGGAGCTAAGCGCATACGTTCTCGACTCTCTACGAATCGACGCAGAGCAATCCATCGGCCAAAAGATCGGCCGAGTCGTTGTGACCGTACCCGCGTACTTCAATGAGCCACAGAGAGCAGCGACAAAGCGTGCTGCCGAAATCGCGGGACTCCAGGTCGAACGACTCCTCAACGAACCCACCGCAGCAGCAATGGCCTACGGCCTGCACAATCAAGGCAGCGACCAGCGGATTCTCGTCTTCGATCTGGGCGGCGGCACCTTTGATGTGTGCGTCATGGAGTTATTCGAGGGATTGTTAGAGGTTCGCGGCATCGCCGGAGAGAGTCGGCTGGGGGGCGAAGATTTCACGAGCGTACTTTGCGACGAGCTGATGCGGCGCGCCGATATTGAGCTTACGCATCGGGACTCGAACCGAGCGAGTGCGATGCTGCTGTACCGGAGGGCCGAGCTGCTTAAACGCAAGCTGTCTTCGTGGCCGCAGGCCGAGGTCGTCGTCCCAGACTTCGGGATTGAGGGTCAACAGGAAGCGCGCGTGGTGGTTACGGCAGATGAACTCGGAGAGATTTTCTCGCCACTCCTCGAACGACTGGAGCAACCTTGTCGCTCGGCGCTCAGGAGTGCGTCGCTCGCCAAGGATGACCTCGACCACATTATTTTGGTCGGTGGAGCCACACGGATGCCGTGTGTGCGCGCGTTGGTGGAGCGATTTTTTGGCAAGCCTCCCTTGGATGCGCTCGACCCGGATCTTGTGGTTGCTGAAGGCGCAGCCGTTCAAGCAGCGCTCTGTGAAGGTGACGAGGCCGTCGAAGACATCGTGGCTACCGATATCGCTTCACATAGCCTGGGCGTCGACACAGCACGACTGGCAGGCAGTGCGCGGGTGGAGAACGTTTTCTCACCCGTCATCCACAGGGGAACAACCATTCCGACCTACCAAACCGCGATCTACTCGACTCTCGAACCCAACCAACGAAAGATCCAGTTTGGCGTGTTCGAAGGAGACGCACGCGACACGCGAGAGAACGTGAAGCTCGGCCAGCTGATGGTACGCGGCATTCCCAAGGGTCCTGAAGGCCAAGCCGTGGAAGTCACTTTTTTGCTGGACCCCAGCGGGCTACTCGAAGTCCGTGCAACGATTCTGTCGACGGGCAAGACCGTTTCCGAAGTCCTTGAGAGAGCTGGGACCTCGCTGAGCAAGACCGAGCTTAAAGCGGCGCAAAAGAGAATCGAGCGCCTGCGTCAGAACCCAGCCGATAGACCGCTCTACCGTGATGCACTGGCACGCGCGTCGATGTTGTGGACGGATGCCGACCCACGCACCCGAGCGATACTCGGCGTTTATATCGAGAACTTCGAAGATGCTCTTCGAGCGCGCAGCCCGACGACTACACAAACTGCGCTCGACGAGCTGCTCACGCAGTGTGAAGCCCTCGACGGGGGCGAGCGTTGGTGAGCGACGAAGACGCGCCACCCCAAGACCTCACCTCTTCCGACCCATTTGTGGTCCTCGGTATTCGACGCGAGGCCAGCAAACGAGAGGTGAAGCGCGCCTACGTGCGACTCATCAAGAAGTATCGCCCGGATAGCCATCCGAATGAGTTCACGCAGATTCACAAAGCATATTCGTTTGCGACCTCACTCGCATCGAGCACACGGCCAAACCGGCTGCCCAGCACTTTTCCGAGCCGACCTCCGGCAAAAACCGAAACCGGACGTGAAGAGCCTGTGTCGGAGTCCGTTCCACCAGAAGTCGAGACGCCCCTTCAGGCAACAGCTGAGGCGAGATATGAGTTTTTCAAACTCGTGGGCGAGGCGAAGACACCCGCTGCCGTTGAGTCCGCCAAGCGCATCGTCGCGGAACTCGACGGCACGATTGAGGAGGCAGCAGACCGCTTTGCCGCTTTCGCTTGTTTGGCGGCTGTGTGGGAAGACCGAACATGGGCCGAGAGTGTTCGCAAGAAGCTCGAACCTGGCCCTGAATCCAACTGGGGCAGCGTCGTGGTGGCTTTCGATGAGCTGGCCGCCACGAAACCACGAGAGCACACCCCGCTGGCCCGTGAGTTGCTGGAACTCAGCCGTCTCTACCCGCTGGTGCAGGATGCACCGGCCGTGCGTAGTTTGCTGCGAGGTTTGCACGCGCAGTGCCACGAGAACCCGGAGACACTGATCGAGGCGCTCGATGAGGCTCAAGAACACGTACCTTTCTCCATGCTGCTCTTGATCGAGGAGATGTCGTATGCCTGGGACGGCTATCGCGAGGACGAGTTCGCTGAATTGCCGCACGACGGATTCTCA
The DNA here is from genome assembly GCA_964487255.1 of uncultured Polyangiales bacterium. GTDB lineage: Bacteria > Myxococcota_A > Polyangia > Polyangiales > CAZAQV01 > CAZAQV01. Next base: position 181,561 of record CAZAQV010000007.1, read on the forward strand.
CGGGTGACCGAGACACTCATGGAAATGGGCAAAGGCACATACTGGTGGGTTGCCATTCCCTTCATGCTCACAGTTCCACTCCTGATGAATGTCGTTCGTTCCAGCGGCGTGACCTGGTCGTGGATTCTTGTGTACCTGGCAGCCTTCTTTGGACCGGGAGTCGTTCTGTCTCGACTGTCCTTCCAAAGAAGCAGAGCCAAGATGAGAAAGGCTGTGATGCGAGCCGTGGTCTCGCTCAACGTGCCCTACGTGTTCATTCTTCGACACCTGCAGGGCCTCAAGGACCCGTACGCGCTGAACTTCTTCCTTCATCGGTTGGCCGCCGACACATCGCTGAATGCTTTTTCGCTGATCCACACGGAATCTCGACGCGCGTGGGAGGAAAGAGATGAACAACGTTCCACTTCCAATCCCGGCGAGGGACTTCCTCCCGAAGCATCGTGGGTGATTGACGATGAGGACATGCGCACTGTGATGGATGAGAAGAGCGAGTTCGTCCGCCACTTGGATTGGATCAAGATCATGCGCGGAGCTTCGTTCTTCATTGCCTTTCCCATGCTGATTGCCGTGCTCTCGCAGCTCCGGGGGGGTTGGCGGTGGCTGGGTCTACTCGGCATCGTTCTCTTCCTCATCTGGGCCTGGCGAACCACCACGCGACACTTCTATCGGAGAGATATTCGACCGATTGCGCTACGGCTCGCCCAGACGACTGGGCGCACGACGGAAGCGATCTCGGAGCATCTCGCCAATGCGCCTAGCCCACGCTGCTTCATGCAGTTCGCTCCTCTCATACCGAAGGACGACGCGTTCCGAGCCAAGCTAGACCAAGCCGCTCAGTCATTCTGGCGTAGCGCTGATTCCACCAGCGAACCGCGCCTGCCCCACGACGTTAGCCAGGACGCCAATTAGAAACGCTATTGGGGCGAAATGGGATGGCACTGCCGTGGTAACCTGAGAATGTGGGGAACGGGCCGAAGATGACGAGTTCACGGAGCGTGGCATTTGCATGCCTTTCGTGCCGCAAGTCGTTCAAGAAAACCGCGGCTGACTACATGGGTCGAAATGCGAAATGTCCAGACTGTGGCGGCGCCCTTCACAAGCTAGGTCGGCATTTCAAAGCGCCTCCTAAGGATGACCTGAAGCAATGGGAGAAAGTCGCCTTCCTGGTCGACAACGGCTTCTTCTTTCAGAGGGTCTACGACGACCACGTGCAGGTTCCGTATCCAAGTACGCTACAGGAAGCCCGAGATTTCGTGCGCAGATACAAGAGCCAGGCGCTCAAGGAAGAGGGTGGATGAGTGATCCTCTTCGACTTCTTTTCATCTGTAGCCGCAATCAATGGCGGAGCCCGACGGCGGAGCGTGTGTATGGGAAGCGTACGGGGCTAGAGGTGCGGTCGGCGGGGGTATCGGCAAGTGCGCGGAGGCGATTCACCAACGCTGATATTGAGTGGGCGGACCTGATCTTTGCGATGGAGGAGGAACACAAGGCGCGGCTCAAGCAGCTTTTCGGAGGTGACCTGCCCGAACACGTGTTCGTCCTCGACATCCCCGACACGAGAGCTACAGACCGACCTTGAAGATGCCGCAAACCCGCGCTTCGCAGGCAGCCTTGGCAGCTTCACCGAGGGTCGAGACGGTCTTCAGGATCGGTGAAGGGGTCTCCCGAGAGCCTGGAAGGAGAAGTTTGAAGACGCCGTAGGGGACTGGCCACGAGAATCGACTCGATAGCTCCGACAGAACTTGGAGGCACGTCTCGATGTAATTCTCGTCTGTAGCGCGATCCTTGAGAAGCAAAAAGTCAGTGTGACCAGGCGGAACGATCAACACATCCTTCCGTACAAAAGCCAGAAGATCCGCATTGAGCATTTCTGCTTCGATGTGTTGAGAGAGAGACTGCACCGTGTGAGGTGGTTCCGCGATGCTCCACACGGGGTTCCGCCATTCGTTCAATTGCAGCGGTTTCGAGACGACAGGATCCAGCCGCACTTCAACCTCCGTCCCAAAGGACGAGTCAGCTCGAAACGCGCTATGGCCTACCGTGAACCCACAGCAATACGTCACTTTCGACTTCCTCCACTCACTCTTCGATCCTACCAGGTCTGCCTCTGAGTTCGTGCCCTCAGATGCAGGCTCTGAGACTTTCGGGGCACTTTCCTCGAACGAAAATAACGGGTCAAAGCTGCTCGTCTGTGCGAATGGGAACGCTATTGGGACAAATTGGGATGCACGCTGCGTGGTATTCTCGATCGGTGGGCGATCTGCTGGTCGTGTTTGGTGACGGGGGACCGCATTTCTTCGAGGATTTAGCGGCGGCCAGCGACTATCTTGAAGCGATCGATGTCGAAAACGGTGAATACACCGCTGCATATGATCAGCAAGGTCAGCGTGTGCCCATGTCCACGAAGAGTATGGAGGTTCGGTTCTTCTGGTTTTGGAAAGCAGAGGTGCCCGAAGTTATCTTCGGATCCCCTGTACCAGTCGCAGAGTCAGAAGCCGCTGAGGCAAAAAAACATCTTGTTGGTAAGCTAGTGTCGCTGGGGGCTGGCTCGGAGGAAGAACTGGCCCGCCTGTCGTGGTCGGAACTCGTAGCCTTGGGGTACGACAAAGTTGGATAGGCTGCGCCTCCTCTTCGTCTGTAGTCGGAACCAATGGCGGAGCCCTACGGCAGAGCGTGTGTACGGGACGCGCAAGGGTCTGGATGTTCGGTCGGCGGGGGTATCGGCAAGTGCGCGGAGGCGAGTCACCAACGCTGACATCGAGTGGGCAGACCTGATCTTCGTGATGGAGGAGGAACACAAGGCCCGGCTCAAGCAGCTTTTCGGACGTGACCTGCCCGAACACGTGTTCGTCCTCGACATCCCCGACGAGTACCAGTTCATGGATCCCGAACTTGTTGGAATGATCACCGCCGCCGTGGACCCGATGCTCGCCAAGGAGCTTGCATAGGTGGCCGCGACCAGGCAGCAGAAGCACGCAAACGTGTGCGGATGGATCGCAATGGGTGGTGGCGCGGCTTCGGCAACGTTCTGCCTATTCGGCCTGGGCATCGTCATGCTCCAAAAGGTCTTCATGGGGTTCGCGGAGCAGTCCGAGCAAAGCAACGCGTTCGATGAGTTTCGGTCGCTGATGCTGTCGTTGCACAACCTATGGCTGATCTTCATGCCGATCTGGATCGGCCTCGGGATCCTTCTCATCGTTGCTGGCTTCAAGATGCGGAAGCAGCCCCGCTACGGGCGCCACGTGGCTCTGCTTTGTTTCGCCGGTCTTGCAGCCTTCGTTCCCTACACATGGTTTGCGATGACAGACTTCCTGCCACGGTTTGCGGAGATGCACTCTATGATGAGTCAGGACACCGTTGCACCCTTCGCAGCGATGCAGATCGTTTCGATACTACCTCTGGTGCTTGGCATCGCAGCGTTCGCCATTTGGGCATGGAAATTAGGGTCTCCGGCACGGGGGACTGCGTTCGAGTGACCAGCTCCAGAACACCGAGTCGGAAGCGCAATGATCGGAAGGTCAGTCGTGCGGTGGCGGTTGCAAACATGGCGGTTGGGCTGTTCCTCCTCGGGATTGCGGCATACATGCAGCACCTTCTTGAGTCGAATCCGATCGCGGCTGATGGTATCCCTGCGGGTGGGCCGGGTTGCGTCATGCTCACAAGCGGCTTTCTCGGAGTGGTCTCGCTGCTCTCCGGCCTTATTCATCTCGTGCGCGCCCTTACTCGCGAAGGCTGCCCGCGAGTCGAAAGCTGAGATCTTCGAATAACCAACATCAAACGGATCTAGCCGTGCGATGCGCTGCGGACTTCAGCCAACATGTCTCGCAGGCTTCCGTCGTAGCTCCACAGAAGCCCCGCGATGATGGTGACGGGAACGGAGAAGCCGATGTTGTACCAGTAGGTGATGGGATGCTCGCCCATACGGATGGTGTTGTAGATCTCGTAGCTACCTGAAGCGATCGCGTAGACGATGGCAAGACCTCCAGCGATCATGCGCCAATCGCGACGGCGACCTCCGTACAGCAAGAGCAGCCAACCCGCCGGTGCGAATAGAAGACATAGAATGCTCATCAGCCACGAAACGCCGACATCCCATGTTGGCGCGTCGAAGTACCCTGCGCCCCAAACAAAGAATGCGGTCCCAACGGCCCCCGACGCGAGCACCCATGGCCGCCTTAGGTGCGAGAAGCAACGCCTGAGGGAAAGCTCGTTTGAGAGGTCAGGCTCACTCTCCGCGTCGTCGTCGGGAAACCAGGCGATGCCGGTCTGGTACCAAATACCAGGTTCTCGCGGGTCACGCTGCAGGGCCTCGACCACGGTCTCGTCGGTGTAGATCTCGCTCTGGATGTCCTCGATCACACCGACGTGGTCATAGTGAATTTCGTAACTCATGTCTTCGAGTCGATTCGCCAGCATCTGCTCGACCGCTAGCCTCGCGCCTTCTTCGCTTGGGTATGTAGCCCCGACTTCGATCAGACCGCCGACGATCTGATCTCCGGTAGGCTCATCGTCCTCGCCGACAATACTCATCGGCTCTTTGAGACTCAGCTCGATACTGAGCCAGAAGATGGTTGGGCCATCGGACATTATTTCTTGTAGTTCTCCATACGGATGTATTGAGGATATCAACGTCCGGGCACACATGAAGCAGCGCCGGGATTAATCACGATTGGATTCTCAACCAAATCCGGCGAAGGAGAATAGCTAGCGCCCCAAGCGGACTGCACACAACGAGTGAGATGGCTAGCTCGGTAGGCGACCACGGCGGGAATTTAGCCGCCTCCTGAAGCACGGGATCGATGCTTGCGTCCACCCAAAACGCGATACTTGTCGGGAGCCACACAAGTAGCGCGAACAGCCAGTCGTTTCGATTCAGGTCCGAGAGAAAAGACAGAGACGGCGGCCTTGCGCCCCTCGGTGCCTCTTCGTCTGCGCGCCCGCCCTCCACAAATGTTACTCTATCTTTTCAGTGACGGATGCACCACGAGAGTTGACGCCGGAAGAGCAAGTGGAGGCGGGGCGTGCGCGTGTGGTCCTTGCCGTGGTTCTTTTGGCGGTCTTTCTCGTCTTTGCCATCCCCCTTTCGCTGTCGCAGCGTCGCGCGAAGAAGGGTTTCGAGATATTCCGCGAGCAGCACCAGCTCCATCGACTTCTCGTCAAGCGGTGCAACGAAGGTCTTGGTCTTCCCCAGAGTGTTGCTTGGACACCGTCAATGGTCCCTGTCGGAGAGCCGATCGTAGACGCTGAGTGGGACGGCGTCTGGAAGGAAATCGGCTACAAGCCTTCAGCCCCACTTCACAACCAGCTGCGCCTCACTCGGAGATCACCAACAGAACTCTGGGTTGAGGCGCGAGGACGCCCGAATGAAAACGGACACGCGCACGTCCAGTGGTTCGTCGTGCAGGCAAACGAGGACCTCACTCGCTGCGGCCCTGAGAAACCGGCCCTCATGTCTAGCGACCACGACGCCTGGGACCCGCACCAGTAGGTGTGGACGGCTCATCAAGTTCCCGAAAATGGAATAAGTCAGAGCCTCTGACGCTTTGCACTACAGGGAGGGGTGTTGGACGCGACTACGCGGAATCTTGAGTACGAGCTGACTCGGAGGGAACTACTGATCCCGCGCCAGCGGCCGGGAAAGATCGGAATCATTCTCTTTATCCTGGGCCACATGCTCATTCCTCCATTGATGATGGCGGACGCTCTGTACGCGAATCCAGCGTTCGCGGCGGACAAAGAGGGCCTACTACGAACCTTCGTCCAAACGTGGGCCGGCATACATGCAATCGGATTCGCAGCTGCACTCATCGTCGCACCACCGCTCGACTGGCTAGACAAACGATTTCCAGGAAAGCAGGGTAAGGAGAGAGTCGCGTTTCAAGTCGCTCTGGTTGATGCTGGCTTGAAGGTCAACGAAGCCTTGATTCCGTGGTCCGACCTCCGGAAGATTACCGACTATGAGGACCACATCTGGTTCACGAAGAAGTTCCGGTATTTCTTCGCTCTTCGCCCAAAGTCGCCGTACTGGGTCATTATCCCGAAGGGCGCATTCAGTAACACTGAGGAGCTGCGCGCATTCTCGGACCTGGCCAAGACTCGGCTGCGGACAGCGGAGTTCCAACCACTCCCCGGTCCTCGTTGACCTGAGGTTGACACGGGTTTGTGAAAACGCGTGAAATGGGGTGACATGATCGAGAGTGCGAGCGATGCGTTTCCGGCTTGTATGTGAGATTAGATGAGATGTAGTGAGTTTGTGTGAATTCGCGCTTGGTTACCCGATCTCAGACTTCGAATCCGTAGGTCGTACGTTCGAATCGTACCGGGTGTGCTAGAATTCTAGGGATGGAACACGCTCTGCGAGAACAGGAAAGCATTGCGATGCACCGTGTTATCGCAAAGCGGGTCCTCGCGAACCCGAAGTTGATTGATAACGCCATCGAACGCGTGACGCTGCTTAGAGACTGCGGCCAGCTCGACGAACGCATCGCGTCAGAGTGGTTGGCAGTGCTCTCTCAGGACGTCCACTTGGTTGCGGACGCGCTCGGCGACGACAACGAACGGATGCGAGCCTTGCGCCAATCTTCACCGTTCGCGGGAGTTCTCACTGCCCGGGAGCGCTGGGCCATCTTGCGGGAGTGTCGCCGTGACACGCGAGCAGCTTGAACACATTATTCGAGCTTCCGCAGTCATCTCAGATGACGACGAGATTGTGATCGTTGGAAGCCAATCCATCCTTGGACAGTATCCCGAGGCGCCACCTGCACTGCTCCGGTCGATCAAGGCCGATGTCTATCCAAAGAACCATCCCGACCGGTCGGACTTGATCGACGGCAGCATTGGCGAGCTCTCCCCGTTTCACGAGACATTTGGCTACTACGCGCAAGGGGTCGGGCCGACAACCGCGGTTCTCGCTCTGGGCTGGGAGTCGCGCATGACACCAATCAAAAACACCAATACCCGTGGCGCGACCGGTTGGTGCATCGAGTTGCATGATGCGGTCGTTGCCAAGCTGGTTGCGGGGCGTGAAAAAGACATCCAGTTCTTCCGAGACGCAACGAATTCAGGTCTTGTGCAGAAAGAAACACTGCTTACACGCGCAAACGCCGTCTCGGTGGAGAACGCTGTTCGCCAGGCAATCATCGGTCGTATTCGCAACGGGTAACGCTGCTGTTTGGTTGTTAAAATGATGAAATGATGAGTTCCGTCCCCGAATAGCCAGCTGCTCAGGGAGCTGGTTGGCGTAGCGGACTGGCCGGCGTGAGCGGTCACAGAGGCCTTCGAGACCCTGCTCCTTGTATCGATTGAAGATTTTGTAGCCGGTTTTGCGAGATATTCCCAAGTCACGGCATACCTCGCTCATCCCCTCGCCATCGAGCAAGCGGGCCACAAATCGCAGATCGCTTCGATGCAGATGTCGATCGTCTCGACGCTTCCCGAAGACATCACACCGTGGCGCGCGCTTTTGATCGAAAACATCTACAATGGTGACAACGTCGTGGACCAGGACGGTCGCTGGCTTCGTGGGAGAACGAAGTGGACTTCCGAAACGGAGCTTCGAGGTGATTTGCACGCCCGCTGCGATTCGAATGACAAAGAACACGATCTCGAGTTGTCGCTAGGCTTGCGACTGGTCGGCACCGAGCGTGGCGGAGACGGTGAACTCGTCTCCAAGGCACCCATCGTGAAGGTGAGTTGCGCCGACGCTGACACCGCGATCAACGGCGATAAGACGACCGAGGAAGAAGCCACCGGAGATTCCGATGACCGAACACATGTGTCAGCATGCAGCGCGGCAGTAACTCAGACCTCGCTCGCTTGGCCTCTCCTGTTCGCGCTCTTCTTGTTCGCCCGCACTCGCCGCGGGAATAGTTTCAAAATCACCGCGATCGAACGAGCCTTCGCGACGGACTCAATCCGTCACTGAGGTACCAGCGGTGTCGGGGAAAGCTCGCATTCGATGGTTTCCAGGCTGAGCAACCTTGGTAGTCACACTGCCGCTCTAGCGCACGGCGGGTTAGCCAGTTCTCCGAGCGGTATTCGCTAGGCTCATCGAAAGCGTGCAACTCAATCTCGCGTCCGATGAGGCGCATCCGGCGACGCTTTGAATCGAAACGAAACTTCGAGAGGACACGGCGACTGCTGTAGTGCCCGTAGCGTTGACGGGTGACGTGAAGTTTCCCGGCCTCGATGCGCAGGTCGGTGCGTATTGCCCTCGACGTGGGTAGATGCTGGACCACTTCGATGATTCTGAACAGCTGTCCTTCGCGGCGTGCAACAAGCAAGGCGCACGAAAACGTAGTCGGCACGCACGCACCGCAACTGGCCTCCCGCTCCTCGTGCTCGATCTGCGCCGCCACCAACGTTGGACAGGCTGTCCAGGCGATGTCAGCGACGCCATCACCTGTCACGTCTTGCTCGATCTGCAGCATCGTTTTCCATGCGGCAGGAAGAAAGCCCGACGGGGATGCAGCCTGTACCGCAACGTCGCTAGGTTTCAATGCTTCGGGTCGCAGCTTCTCATCGAAGGGATATCGCAGCGCCTGTGCGCCTGCCGCCGACGCGATCAGCGTCCACGAAATCATCAATACACACGAAACGGCTCTTCTCATGAGCACCAGTGGTTGCATCAAACGCGCCAACCATCGTTTGGGCAGAAACGGGGAAAGGCCCCTATCCGACGTGGCAAAGCGGACACGATAGTGTGTCGCAGTCTGTCTAGGCGGTGTCGTGACAGCGAAGATCACGTCATCCCGGGCGACACTGAATGAAAGCTCGTCCTTTTGCGCTCTTCATCCATTTCTATTCGGTCAATGATGGTGGAGGCTAAGAACAGCACGTGCGACGGAGCGAGTTTTTTGATGAAGCCTCGCCGGCTGGATATCTTGGTTCTCAGTCGACCTGAGCCGACGGAGGAGCTATCCAGAACGCACTTCAGATCGCACTGCGACAAATCTATGGCGCGTCTTGGGCGGCTCTTCGCACAAAGTTTTTCGTGTTGTGGGGCGCGCTCGGCGTGTGCGTGGTAGCGTTTTTCCTCTGGAGGACGCAGTTCCAGGGCGCCCCCGTCGTCCGTCTCCTCTTGGAACTCACCATCGTTCTGAGCGTCCCCGTATTTTTCTGGGCGTTGTGCGCCTACGCGCTCCACCGTTGCCCAAGGTGTGGCGACCGCTTTTTCCTGAGCGCGACCTTTGGCCGTAGCCTGATCCGCGATCACTGTTCGTCCTGTGGTCTGCAGAAGGGCTATCTTCCCCCCGAGCCGAGGCTCTACCAAAGCGCACGCGGCGCATCGCTCGTCGCGCCACGCGTAGCTGAAACACCTTCGAAGAAACCAACGCAAATACCCGCGCAGCAGACGCCATCCAAAAAGACCACTTCGATCCCGAAGAAGTAACTACGTTCCCGCACGAGAACGTAGGCGCGCGTGATACGCTCAAGCGATGCGTCAGCGAGGCGATCCGCAGCACCAACGTGGTTCTTCGCCGCTGCGCGTGGTCGTGGTGGTGATCTGCGTGGTCGTCGCGACACTCGTGTATCTGGGTTGGTGCGCGTCGATGCCCGGACAGAGTCCGCAGTGGACAAAGGCGGCCGAGGATGAACAACGGGCGCAGCGACTTCGAAAAACGGTGGAAGTGCTGGCAAGCGAGACGGTTCCGCGCAGCGACATCAACCCAGTGAAATACGAGGCCGCCGCCCGATACCTCGAACAGCAGCTGAACAGCTTTGGCTATCAAGTGAACCGCCAAGAGATCCAGGGAATGCAGCGCCCGACAGACAACCTCGCGGTCGAGTTACCAGGCGAGCGCCACGACTGGGTCGTAGTCGGTGCGCATTTCGATGCCGCATACGCAACACCCGGTGCGGACGACAACGCATCGGGCACTGCCGTGCTATTGGAACTAGCCAAGTCGCTGCGTGGCAAGTCGTTCGAGCGCAGCTTGCGGCTCATTTTCTTCGCCAATGAAGAGCCACCGCATTTCCAGCAAGAATCTATGGGCAGCCTGGTAGCCGCGAAGCTGGCCAAGGGGCGCGGTGATCGCATCGCCATCATGCTTTCTCTCGAGATGCTTGGCTACTTCGACGATTCCGCTGGCTCACAGAAGTACCCGATGCCGCTCGGGCTGTTCTTTCCAACGAAAGCGAACTTCCTCGCGGTCGTCGGTCGCACCGGCGATCGAAAGTGGCTAACGTGCGCTGTCGAAGTGGCAAGAGACGCCCGCGCCGTGCCCTTCGAAGGTTTCGCAGGGCCAAGCTTCTTCCCGGGCCTCGACTACTCCGATCAGTGGTCGTACTGGCAGCAAGGCTACCCGGCGCTCATGGTTACCGACACCGCGTTCTTCCGAAACAAACACTACCATCGCAAGAGCGACACCCCCGACACCCTCGATTACCCCCGCATGGCAGCCGGGACACGTGCGTTAGAACAAGTCGTTACGACCTTCGCGAACGCCAAAGGGTGCGGAAGCTAGAGGTCACTTTCCGGTGACTTTCCGGCCGCACGTCATCAGGGCTTCGGCGCTCAGCGTGAACGGACCGTCTTGCGGCACGCGCCTGCCTGCGGCCTCGAGAAAACGTTCGCGTACCCCCGCCCAAGCGGCTTCCCCCATGCGTGTGCGCAGCAGCTTGAGCGGTCCACTGGTGTCCTCGATGACCTGCGCATAGTGACTGGCACTCTCGAACCGAGCCTCGCCAACCACCGGTTCGCAACGCACGTCGACGAAACCGGCAGCGCTCAGCTCGCCCTCACACTCCGCCGGTTCTTGGAGGTCACCTTTTTGCGGCTTCGGCATGTCTGGCAAAGCCTCGGCCATCGCTGCAAAGCCAATCTGCATCAATGGCCGGCGCTCGATGGGACTCCAGGTCATGACCACCGCGTGGCCGCCTGGTTTGAGCACCCTAAGAAGCTCAGCGAACGCCCGTGCGCGGTCGGGAAAGAACATGAAACCAAACAGACAGAACGCGGCGTCAAAAGCGTCGTCTTCGAGCGAAAGCGCCTCGGCGTCCATCACCTGGGCATCGATCGCCGACGCAACGCCGTCATTGACAGCGAGGCGGCGAAGCTCCTCGACCATGCCTGGCGAAAAGTCGGTCGCTACCACCTGCGCGCCACGCCCGGCAGCAGCACGCGCGAGCGCGCCCGGTCCACACGCAACTTCCAGCAAACGCTTGCCACGGAGCTCCCCCAGCTCCGCGAGCGCTCGCTCATGAAACACGTCGAACAACTTGCCGGCGCCCGCGTACCCGCTGGCAATCGCGCTCCACGTGTCCGGTTGCTGCATGGGGCCCTTTGAGGTCGTCGTCATCGCTTGAGCATCCGCTGGCCCGATCATGTCGTCAATCCTCTCACGGATAGCCTACGGTCGATTGGGGGGCGAAAATTCGACATGGCGGCGGGTCTATTTGCGTTGACCCGTCGATTTGCCGGATTCACGATCTGAGTCGATTCGCTTCCGCTCATAGAAGGAGTGCCCATGGTTCGTCGACGTGCCTTTATCGTGCTCTGCCTGAAGCTCGGGTGGCTCTCACTCACGGCGGGGGCATGCGGCAGCACGTCGGTGGACGAACCGCCCGAGGGGATCGACCTCGACCCAGACCGCGGTCGTCCCACCTCCGCGATCGTCGACTTCGACCTTGGTGCGTGGACCGGATGCTCTGCGCACGCGGACGGCAGCGTATACTGCTGGGGCGTCAACATTCACGATTTTTCGGTGCAGCGCCCAGCGCGCTGGAATCCCACGCCGATTCGAATCACAGGGGTGGAAGGAGCCGTTGATGTAACAGTGGGAATGAGTTGGGCTTGCGCGCTCGACAATGCAGGCAAGGTGACATGCTGGGGCTACACGGGCGAAGCCGAAACGGGGAATGCACATGAGTTCGCAATGCTGCGCGGTGCGGTCGAAATTGATGCGGACACCAGCATGCTCTGCGGTCGCTTCTCAGACGGGCGAGTTCGCTGCCACGGCACGTTCTGGGATTCGGGTCTCTGGTACGACATTCGTGATCTGAACGATGCAACGAGCATCTCCGTCGGTGGCGACTACGGCTGCGCGGTGCGCGCCGACACCACCGCGGTTTGCTGGGGGCGCTTCTTGCAGGAGACAGGTCTTCCTCAAGTCCATGATCTTCCCAACGCCATCGTCGACGAAGAGGGCACCGCGATCACTGGCATCGCCGCGGTTGAAGCTTCGGCAGGGCTCGGAGGTTTGCCGCCGTCGACCTACCTGGTGATGGCGGATGGTCGAATCCTGGCCATGGGTGCAAACGAAGACGGACAGCTCGGCGCGGCAACGCACGCTGTGGCAATGTCTCCTCTTCCGGTCTCTTTGAACGCGGTGCAGTCGGCGTCAGCTGGCCAACGGTATGCCTGTGCGCTCACCCGCGACGCAACTGTCTCGTGCTGGGGAAGAAACGATTTGGGCATGCTGGGCAATGGCAGCCCTGGTCAGAGCGCACCACCATCACCTTTGGCACTCGAAGCAATCGAGCGTATCGAGGCGGGCGATAACACAGCTTGCGCGTTGACCGATGCTCGACTCTGGTGTTGGGGAAGCAATGCGGACTTTTTACTAGGCACGCGTGCGCCAGGACCGGAGGTGCTCACGCCCACCCTAGTGCCCGAGACAGCAGGCGTGACGAGCGCGAGTCTCAATCTGCCTTGGCAATCGGTCGATCCCCGGGCTTGCTTCGTCACGTCAGAAGGCAGCCTCTTCTGCGGCGGTCAGGACGAATCGACTGAATCTTTCGATGGTGAGGCAGCGCTGACCTTCACTGGCGTCACGCATGTTTCGCTCGGTCCCTGGCATGCGTGCGCGGTGCGGGAGGACAAGACGGTCTGGTGCTGGGGCCATAATTTTTTCGGTCAGCTCGGGGTCGAGCAGTCCTACGACGGGACCAAGCGCCCCGTACAGGCCGTAGGCGTTGCAAGCGCCCTCAAGGTGGGTGTCTCCGAGATGGGCAGTTGCGCGCTCCTCGAAGACGGGGGTGTGAGCTGTTGGGGAACTGGCCCTGTGGTGAGCGCACCTTTCGATTCACCGACGCTTCGAGATGACGTTAGAGACGCTGTCGATCTATCGGTCTCAGGCTCGTCGGCATGTGCAGTGATTGCCGACGGATCAGCACTTTGCTGGGGCGGCCTCATCCAGCACCCATCGGGCGCGGCGGTGGCGTTTGAATCGGCCGTGAGACTCCCAGCGCCCGAGCCGATCGATCGCGTCACAGCCGACGACAGCCTCGCATGTGTGCTCGGCAAGTCCGGGGCTCTCTATTGCTGGCGCGGGTTGGGCTCGTTCCCTTACGAAGCCTATCCTGGGCCACCGCCCTTCCCGACACTTCTGCTGGCAGACAGCATGCCCAATTTGGTCGCTGTCGACGCTGCGGACGGACGCGTATGCGGCGTAACCGCCGAGGGGAAAGTATGGTGCATGCAAGAGTTTCCCGACGACCAAGGCGAGCTGCCGACCGGGGCGCTTCCCAAGGCAACCCAGATCGAAGGCATCGACGACGCGGTCGACATCGTGGTCGCCTTCGGCGCAACCTGCGCGATCACACCACGCGGCCTCGTCTGCTGGGGAGAAGTGCCTTTCGCAAAGTCGGAGATGATCAGTGCAAGTCCGGTCCCGCTCGACTATTGATCGATCGAGTTCGCTGAAAAATAAGCTGCGGTGCGAAGAAGAAGGATCCGAGACGCTACAGCGAAAACTGCGAAAGGAACGACCAGATTTGCTCGGTCGTCTCGCCGGATCCGTGGTAGTCGTGCGCCACCTCGTTCCAAATGCAGTAGCGCAGTTCACTCTTGTCCGAGCATGGCTCGCTTTGCCAACAACGGGCATCACCTTCGCTAAACTCGGTGGCCGCGTCCGGGTCACAGTCATTTCGCGACATCCACATCTCCCTAACCGATTCGATCGAATCGTAGCGGAGGATTGGATTTCCCTTGATCGGCACGAGCGGATCGGAGTCGCCATGGAAGTGAACAATGGGTCTGGCCACGCCGGGTTGGCACTGCTCTTGTGAAACTGCAAGTGACGCCGACACTACAGCAAACGCCGCAAAACGATCCGATGGCTCACAGGCCAACCGGTAGCTCATGAATCCACCATTCGAAAAGCCGAGCACATAGGTGCGTGACGTATCGACACAGTAGTCGCTCTGGATTCGCTCGACGAGCGCGTGGAGGAAGCCGACATCATCAATGCCCAGTGTATTGGCAGGCGTGCAACATTTTCCGGCGTTCCACGAACGAGCCTGACCAAACACCTCAGTGCCGTCCGGGTGCAAGGTGAAAATCTTCTCTCGCTCGGCGATACCTGCGATTTGTGTTCGTTCGATCTGGTGCGCCCCACTCGAACCGTGTCCATGAAGGCTAAGCAGCAAAGGCCGCGGTTGACCATCTTGCTCAGGGATATACAAAATGGCGCTTCGTTCCTTGCCACCCCAGTCAACGGTAATCGTCTGCTCGCCCGGAGCGTCGCGACTTACGCAGCGCGGGTCCGGCGGGGTTTGAGCCTCCGATTGGGGCGAAGCATCTGCCGTGACCGAAACGCGAGCATCGAACCCTATTTCGAAGTCCGCGGCGTCCGCGCTCGCGTCCATTCCCTGAAGATGCGCACCCTCCTCGCCGCATCCGCTCGACAAGACGTAGCCGACGATCAACACCGACATGATGATGTGGTTCATACGGACTCGGTAAACCGGCACCCAGAAGGTGTATCAAGACCGACAACCCAAGACCAGAGCCGCCAAAACCGTACTGCGACAGAGCTGCCGCGCTGCGAGCGCACCCAAGAGGCATGGCACGTTTCCTGCTGCGCTATCGCTCCATGAACAACGGATGCTTGAAGTGGGTTTGCGACCTGGGGGTTATCTGGACGGTCTTGGCCGCTGGGTGCGGCGATGATGTTGCAGCGGGGACGGATAGCGATATGCCTGACGCGCAGAATCCAGGGGACGGGGGCGACGCAGCATTGGAGGACGCAGAGACCGTCCCCTTTTTGACACTCTGCGCGCAACCGGAACTTTATTGCGAGCGGCTGTATGAATGCGCAGAGCCTGACCGTTTGGAAGAAGATCAAGAGGTCTTTGGTCACACGGACGTGGCCAGTTGCATCGTGGTCCAAGACGCCCTCGTTTTGGCTTATTGCCAGTCGCTCGAGCAGAGTTGGTTTTCCAACCGCGTCGACGTCGACCTATCCCGACTCGGCGCTTGCTACACACACCTCGTCGACCTCTCCTGCTACCACTATGTGCACGGCGACCACCAGGCAGCAGGGCCTTGTGAAGGAAGCCCCTTCGTTTCCGCCCTGGTATCTCACGGCTCGGCCTGTGGGCAACACTACGAGTGCCTTGACGAGGCGGACGTGTGCAGCGGCACGCCCGAGATGCTTGGCATCTGCGAGGCGCCCCCTGGAGAAGACAATCCGTGCGTCTTTGGCAAGTGCGCGTCGGGACTGCGTTGCATCGACGAAATATGTCGACCGATCGAGGGTGCAACGTGCATCTTCGATCACGATTGTGATGACGATACATTTTGGTGCGACCAGCCCGGAAACGACTTTCGTTTCGAGTTCGAACACCCTGGTGAGCCCGGCGTCTGTGCAGCTCGAGCCTTGGTCGGGAGCAACTGCGAAGACATCTATGCCTGCGCCGAAACGCTGCACTGCGACGACACGAACGGTTACGACGAAGACAATTTTCGTCTTCCGGGTCATTGCGTCACCCGCCGGTCGAGTGGAGAACCGTGCAACGAGCCCGCAGACTGCACCTCGTTCGACTGCGTTTTCGAGGGCGCAACCGGAACATGTGCGTAACCTGGCTCAGGGCACGCCAGCTTCAAGGGTCATTTTGGGGCATCTCGCCCCAACCGGCACGACTGGGGACAAATGCCCCGACCCCACTGCCGGTGAAGGAGCGGACAGAAGACAAGCGAATCGGCATGGGATAAATTCTGTGCACGGAGAGAAACGGAAGCAAAGGACAATATGCGGACCAGATTGATCTGGAAGCTTGTCGCCGTGGTCACCCTCGGCATTGCGATCGTACACGCTGTGTACGGAACGCTTCGGATCGAGCGGGAGGTCGCTCAGTTTGAAGAGGAGGCGCGTCGCGACCATGCAGCGGTCGCGCATGCGCTCGCAGTCGCCGCTACCTCGACCGCAAGCCGCATCGGCGCAGACGAAGCCCGCCAGCTGCTCGAAGATGCGGATCTCGAAAGCGACCGTGCGGAGATCGTATGGAGAAGCGAAGCAGCGGGGCCTTCGCGCCGTTCGGCTCCAAGCAACGACACCGTCCAGTCGATCATCACGGAGGAGTCAAAACAGCGGACTCTCGTCAGCACTGTTTCTCTGGCGCTGGGCGAAGAGCGAGGTGTGCTTGAAATCCGTGAGCCTCTTGTTTCCGAAGCCACCTACGTCCAGCAAACCATCGCGCGAACGGCAGTGATGACAATTGTTCTGGTCTTGCTTTGTTCCGCAGTCCTGATCGCAGCCGGTCGAGTGTTCGTGCAGCAACCCATTAAAGCGCTACTTGCTAAGCTCGAGCGCGTTGCTCAGGGCGATCTGTCTGCACCGATCGTGCTTCACCAGAAGGACGAGCTCGGGACGCTCGCTCAGGCCATTAACACCATGTGCGAACAACTCGCGGCTCTGCAACGCAAGAACGAAAAGGAAACGCGCGCCAAGATCGCAGCCCTCGAACAGCTCCGACACGCCGACCGATTGAGTACAGTTGGACAGCTGGCATCAGGTATCGCGCACGAGCTGGGGACGCCACTGAACGTAGTCGCCGCTCGGGCAAAAATGATCGCACGCCGAAAGTCGACCGGCGAGGAAGCGGTCGATGACGCCCAGGTTATCGTGGAGCAGACCGAGCGCATGACGGAGATCATTCTGCAGCTTCTCGGTTTTGCGAGAACTCGAAAACCCAAGAGTAGCGACGAGAGCCTCACCGCTCTCTGTGAACAAGCCATTCGGATCCTCGAGCCCTTGGCGCGCAAAAACGGGGTCCTGCTCGAACTCGCGCAGACGAGCTATGAGACAACCGCGAGAATCGACGCTGTGCAGGTCCAACAGGTGCTCGCCAACCTCGTCATGAATGCAATTCAGGCGCAGCCGTCGGGTGGCGTTGTGCGGCTCCAGGTCTCCCGCTGCTCCGAGTTTCCCCCGGCGGGTTCGCCAGGGCCGTGTGACGAGCACGCAGCGATTGTTGTGGAGGACGAGGGAGAGGGGATGAGCGACAGCATCAAGGAAAGGCTTTTTGAGCCCTTCTTCACGACAAAAGAAGTCGGCCAAGGGACAGGTCTCGGGCTTTCGGTCGCCTACGGTATCATTCACGAGCATGGCGGTTGGATCGACGTGCAGACCGAACTCGGACGCGGAAGCCGCTTCACCATCCACCTGCCAGAAAGTACAGAATGACTGCGACAAAAGGAAAGATCCTCGTCGTTGATGACGACCGGCCCATGTGTGAGGTACTCGACAAGGGGCTTCGGCGCGAAGGCTTCGAAGTCGAAACATCCTGCGTTCCCGCTGAGGCGCTTGAAAAACTGACTCAAGGAGATTTCGAGGCCATGGTGACCGACCTGGCGATGCGCGGGATGAGCGGTCTCGAACTCTGCGAGCGTGCACTTGGCATGCAGCCGGGCCTGCCCGTCGTGGTGATGACCGCCTTTGGCAGCCTGGACACGGCAGTTGGAGCGATCCGCGCAGGCGCCTATGACTTTATTACCAAACCCTTCGACATTGAAGTGGCAGCGCTTGCACTCGAACGCGCGGTTCAGTATCGACGCTTGCGCCAAGACCTTACGCGACTCACGGAAGCCGTGGAGCGATCCCGTGAGTTCGGCGCATTACTGGGAGAGAGCCGACCCATGCGTGCGTTGCAGGATCTAATCGAGCGCGTGCGTGATTCGGATGTGACAGTGCTCGTGACGGGTGAAAGCGGCACCGGAAAAGAACTGGTCGCTCGCACCCTTCATCGAAGCGGTCGACGCGCAAACGGCCCCTTTGTTGCGATCAACTGTGCGGCGCTACCCGAAACCTTGCTCGAGAGTGAACTTTTCGGGCACGCAAAGGGCGCGTTCACGGATGCAAAGACGGCTCGCACGGGCCTTTTCGTGCAAGGCACAGGTGGCACGCTTTTTCTCGACGAAATCGGTGAAATGCCTGCCGGTATGCAAGCCAAGCTCCTGAGAGCACTCCAGGACCGTACCGTACGCCCGGTGGGCAGCGACAAGGAGATAGCCTTCGACGCCCGGATCATCACGGCCACCAACCGTGACCTCGCGGCTGCGGTCGAAGAGCGTCAGTTTCGTGAGGACCTCTACTTTCGCCTCAACGTTCTCGAACTCCATGTGCCACCGCTGCGGGCTCGAGGGACCGACATCTTGGCTCTCGCACAGCGCTTCGTCGAACAAGCCGCGACATCGAGCGGCAAGGCCGTGCGCAGCATTTCACCCGAAGCGGCCCAACGCATGTACAACTATCGCTGGCCCGGCAATGTCCGAGAGCTTCAGAACTGCATTGAGCGTGCCGTCGCTCTCTCGCGATACGACGAGATCACCGTCGATGATTTGCCCGACCGGATCCGTGATTACAAAAAAACGCATGTCCTGGTCGCAGCCGAGGACCCGACCGAGTTCGCCCCGCTAGAAGAGATTGAGCGCCGATACATCGTTCGGGTGCTCGACGCAGTCGGGGGCCAGCGCACCGCGGCAGCCAAGATCCTTGGACTGGACCGCAAGACGCTATACCGCAAGCTTGAACGCTGGGGCCTACACGACACCTAAGTGCGCGGTCTCGTGCCTTGGGGCGATTTTTCCCGCGCTACCGTTGCGAGGTCTTTTGCCTCACGGTCCGCTATCGAAAACGTTCGTAAATCTATCGATATCGTCACTCCGCGTGTCCAGGCACGGAACGTGCAGATGACGTTGCTTGAGGTATCCAATGCACGTCGTAAAAACCCAGTACTCTAAACTCGTCATCTCCAATGAGGTCGGTCAGCTCGCGCACTCGCTTCGCTTTAGGCCGCCAGTGGTACTCGCCGAAGACGACGGAGAAATGCGCCGACTCCTAAACGAAGCTTTGCTTGAGGAAGGCTTTGATGTCGTCAAGACAGGGAGCGGTCTTGCACTCTTCGACGAACTTCGTCGACGTAAGAGCCGGGACGAGCTTCCCGCGCTGATCGTTTCCGACATCCGAATGCCGGGCCAAAATGGTCTTGAAATGCTTCGCATTGTCCGCTCCTGGGGGTGGACCGTGCCCTTCGTGTTGATTACGTCCTTCGGCGATGATGACACCGTACGCGAAGCAAATGAACTTGGGGCCACTTGCATCCTAAGCAAGCCCTTTGACCTCGACGACCTTTGCGCGATGGCCAAGTTTCTGACTGATCGAAATGAACTTGCCGACCCTTGGCTCGATCTGGGAACCGCCGGTTAGAAAAGAAAGAAAGGAAGGGAGAACTCTATGCCGACTCTAAAAAACATTTTGGAAATGAAAGGCGCAGGTGTCGTTCACGTGCCCAAAGCAACAACTGTCCATCGCGCGGTACAAACCATGACGCGCGTGGGGGTCGGATCCGTCCTGGTCGTCGAAGGCGGCGAGGTACTCGGAATACTCACGGAACGCGATGCTTTGCGGCGGACGCTCACAAGAAAACTCGACGCAAGAACCACACCCGTCGTAGACGTGATGTGTCGAGACATTTTTGTGGCCGCCCCGGACATGTCAGTTCGGGACGCGCTCAATCTCATGATCACGAAACGCTTGCGACACCTGCCCGTGGGAACGCATACCGGCTTTTTGGGCGTCGTATCGATCGGCGATCTTGCAAAGTGCGCGGTGCGCGAGTTGGAGCGAAACCTGGAAGAAATGACGCGCTACGTCGGCGGACCTTCTGTTCGACACGACTCAGGATGGCCGAGCAGCTTTCCACCGCCGTCCGATTATGCGGAAGAACTTGGTGACGATGACGATGCGATGGACAATCGGATACCGCCACCTGCCGCGCCGCTACGCCCCGGCGCGAGAGTCTGATTCCTTATTCTGTTTGAGACTCCGCTGCCCTTCGCTAACTTGGCGGCATGGAGCCAGCAGCAGGAAAAACAGAGCGGCCAAATCACCCTACGAAGATACACTGGAAACGGCGAGCGATGCTGCTCGGCGCAGTTTTGTTATTCGCACTGTCGCTCTTCGCGTGCTCTGAAGCGCTGCAGGGTGAAAGCGATCCAGCGACTGAAGAGCGTGAAAAGAACGCCCAGGAGCCTGGGCCAAGCGCTGCAGGGTCCGAAGACGGCGACCCAGACACGCAAACGGCGTCCACCACGCCAGAACCGAACTTGATGCGACGCCCCGTGCTCAGCACGGACACGAGCGCGGCGCTGCCGGGCCTACGACACGCGATCGAGGCGCTTGCGGTCGACGGCGAGTTTGCAACCACACAGCTGCACGCTCCCCTGCTGGTCGCGCTGTTTTATGAACGCCGCGCATTTGCGCCTCTATGGTCTTCGGAGCGAGAACTCAGAGAGTCCCTTGTGGCTCGCATTCGCGACGCGGCAAGCGATGGACTCGAACCCGAAGACTATCACCTCAGCAAGCTTGCAATCGGTGAAGAAGAGACGGGCAATTCTATTGAGCTCGAGCTACTCGCTACCGACGCAGCGCTGCTGCTTGCCTCGCATTTGCTTCAGGGCAAAGTGGACCCCTCGACCATGCACCCGAGCTGGACCATTGCGCGCAGACGTGACGATATCGCGTTGGCTTTCGAAGAGGCTATCAAGAAGAAAGACTTGGAGCTGTTCTGGTCGCGCATGACACCTAAGCAACCAACCTATCGCCGCCTGAGGGAAAAACTCGCCTCTCTACGAGCTGCTGCCGACGGTACGGAAACGGAACAGAAGACGTCGCAAGATCAGATCAACAAGCTCTTGGTCAACCTCGAACGCTGGAGGTGGCTTCCCGACCACCTCGGGACGAGGCATGTCCGCGTGAACATCGCGGGTTTTTGGCTTGAAGCGCGCACCGGCAGCGAAGTCAAGCAACGCCACCGCGTCGTGGTCGGCAAGGACGCGAGGCAGACACCGGTCTTCAGTGATGCGATTCGCTATTTCGTGCTCAACCCACGTTGGACCGTGCCGCGAAAAATCGCTTCCGAGGATCTCCTCAAAGAACTGCGAAAGGACCCGAAGTTTCTCGAGAAGAAAAAGATTCGTGTCTATGCCGCAGACGGACGCCAGGAGGTTTCGACCGCAGACGTGAGCTGGAAAAAACTGAGCACCAAGAACTTTCCCTATGTGTTGCGGCAAGAGCCGGGCGTCAACAACGCGCTCGGACGCGTCAAATTCATGTTCCCCAATGCCCACGACGTCTATCTTCACGACACGCCCAAAAAGGAGTTCTTTGAACAGGAGGTGCGCGCGTTTAGCTCAGGTTGCGTTCGGGTGGATGAGCCGATTCGCCTCGCCGAATTCTTGGTGGAGGAATCGAGCGAGTGGAACCCAGCGCGCATCGCCGACGCGCTCGCCAAGAAGGCTGAAAAAATCGTGATGCTCAAGCATCCCGTTTCCGTACACCTCCTCTATCTGACGGCATGGGCCGACGAGGCGGGCGACGTCGTTTTTCATGATGATGTCTACAGCCGTGACCCACAGCTCCTCTCTGCCCTCGGCAAGCCGTGACGAACGCGACCTACGTCGCGCTGTC
The DNA here is from genome assembly GCA_964487255.1 of uncultured Polyangiales bacterium. Classification (GTDB taxonomy): domain Bacteria; phylum Myxococcota_A; class Polyangia; order Polyangiales; family CAZAQV01; genus CAZAQV01. The sequence goes on from CAZAQV010000007.1 coordinate 203,253, forward strand.
CGGCGCTCGGGTTTGTGCCATTCGTAGGTAGGCGTTTAGCGCGGAGGGGTTGCCGGTCGGCGGGCGATGACGTGCCAGCAGAGCCCAAGCACGATCAGTCCCAAGCCCGTAAGCCAGATGGTAGGCTCGACCCAGAACGCAAGGCCAAGACAGCCCGCGAGGCCCGCAACCGCAACCCAGCGCGGGTAGAGGCGCGCCTCGGGCGACAGGCGCAACGCTGCCAGGTTGGTCAGCGCGTAGTAGACGAGCACGGTAAACGCGCTGAACGACCAGGTCAGCTCGATGCGTCCGATCGCGGCGAGACCCAAGATAATGCCGCCGACGAGCAGCACGGCAGCCACCGGCGAGGCGCGCTTGTCGTCCACACGCGCAAAAAAGCGCGGCATATCGCCACGCCGAGCCATGGCGAGAACGACCCGAGACAGGCCTAAAATGAGGTTCAACAGCACGCCAAGCATCGCGGTTACCGCGCCCACGGCGACCAAACCTGTGACGAGGCCGCGCCACGGATCAGGCAGAGAAAAACCACGCGCAATCACCTCGAGCGGTGCGTTGGCTTGCGTCGTGACTTGAGCGAGCTTCTCCGCACCTGCAGCGGCCACAGCCACAAAAGCGACGAGCGCGTAGAGCGTCGCGGTCACTGCGAGCGTGATCATGATGGCGCGCGGAATGCTACGGCGCGGGTCGCGCACCTCTTCGCCCAGCGTCGCGATGCGTCCGTAGCCGGTGAACGCGACAAACATCAGCGCCGTCGCGTGCAAGAGGTCCGACAGCTCCTGTCCTTCGCCGTCGCTCACGAAAACCGCGTCGAGGTGAGTCGAGGCCCCAGCAAGCGCCGCGGGAAAACCGAATGCAACAAAGCCGACCAATGCAAGGAGGGTCAGCGTGACTATGACAGCATTGGCGCGGTTCGAGCGACGCATCCCCCACGCGACGAGGATGGTCACGAGCACGACGCCGACCATCGCCAGCGCCACGCCGTAGGCGAAGTTCGTGATTCCCGCGGCCACAAGCAGGTAACCGGCGAAACCGAGTGCGGCGGTTGCCGCGGAGGCGGACTTGGCGCACAAAAACATCCAACCCGCGGTAAAGCCGAGCGCCGGATTCAAGTAGCGGTAGCCATACTCGTAGGTGCCGCCGCTGACCGGATGGCTCGCGGCGAGCTGTGCGCTCGAAAGGCCGTTGCACGTGGCGACCAGCGATGCCGCGATAACCGCGAGAATCACCGTCGATCCCGTCACGCCCGCGGCGACGCCGAGGCTGACAAAGATTCCGGTTCCAAGGATAGATCCGAGGCCCATCATCACGGCTCCGGGCACCCCGACCACCCGGACGAGTTGGCCCCCGTTAAATGCCGGATCCACGGTGTTCACAACGACGGTGACCCAGGACTATCTTCGCGTCGTGCCGCGAGCTCGACAAGCTTGCTTCGAATGCGGTCACGGGTGACACGGAAGTGCTCGAGCCGCTGTTCATCGCTAAGCCCTGGTTCTTTGCGATCGGGGTCTTCGAGCGGCCAGTGCAAGCGTGGCACATCCGACAAGAAAGTCGGGCACACTTCCTCAGCGCACAGCGTGATCACCAGATCGACGCTCGTCGGGTCGATGCTGTGCACCGACTTCGATGCGTGGCGGCCGATGTCGATACCGACTTCAGCCATGGCTTTGATCGCGTATGGATTGACGCGCGTGGGCGCAGATCCAGCCGACTGCACCCGCACAGCGTCGCCGAAGATGTCGCGGGCTAACCCCTCAGCCATCTGCGAGCGTGCCGAGTTGGCCACGCACAAAAACAAGATCGAATTGAATTGTAGTTCAGACATCGTCAGTGCGTGGCTTCACGGATGTCCTCACGAATTAATGCTGGTGATCGTGCTCGTCGTGGCCGTGCTCATCATGTCCGTGCTCGTCGTGCGGATGCCCCTCAAGCTTTTTGAGTTTCATTCCGCAAACGGGACACTTTCCGTCTCCCTCACTCTGTGAAGCGTAGTGCACCGTTTGCATGTCACAGTACCAGACGCCTTCGGGAAGCTGAGCCTTGTCTATGGCCGGATCGAACTTCGTGCCCTCCGCCGAGACCGTCACCTTCGCCTCGTCCGAAGCGCTTGATGCGGGTGCCTTCACCTCCGACGTCGCTGTGTCGGCAGGTTTGTCATCGCAGCCAGTGAGTACAGAAAGCCAGAAGAAAAGAAACACGGTCGTCACGGTTTTAAGATGAATCATTCAACGATCCTTCCTTGAGGGGTTGGCGAAGTTCGTCCTCCAAGAGGGGTGCACAGGTGAACACATTTTCTTGAAGAATCAAATCATTTTGGAGCACACAAGGAGATAGACTCAAAACACGTGTTCGCCGGGTAGCTTCGCGGCTTGTTTGATCCAACGTTTGAGAAGTCTTTCGTCGAGCTCGTTAACTTGATGGATGTGGACGTAACGGACGTTTGGATCTTTAGACATCACTGGCGGTTTGGGATTGAGCTCGGCACCGCGAAAAAACGTCACTTTCACGTATTTGGTAAAGCAATGGTAGGCGAGAAACCAACCTTGACCCTCAATGCCATAAAAAGGCGTGTTCCATCGCACCGCCTTTTTGGCTTTCGGCACGCATTGCTTGACGAGCGCATCGAGCGCACGACCCACTTCGCGCTTCCAACCTGGCATCGCGTCGATGTACGCGCGCACCGGCTCATCTCCGTCCCCTTTTTCGATCTTTGGGTTTCCGCCTGAGAGCCGCTTGGGATTCTTGTTCCGGGCCGTAGTCGTGGTCGGACCCAATGCTAACGCTCCGTGCATCCAATACCTAGTGAGAGTTTTTCTAAGCAGTTTGGACGCCTGAACCGCAAGATCCAGGCGCCCAAACAAGGGGGAGATTCAGCTGGCTACAATCTAGAACTGCTGCGCCTCGGTGCTACCTTCGAGCGCCAGAGTTGACGCGCGACCCGCGGCGATCGTGTTTGCAACATCGTCGAAGTAACCCGTGCCCACCTCGTGCTGATGCTTGACCGCCGTGTAGCCGTGCTCGGCGGATGCAAACTCAGACTCTTGCAAGGCCGAATAGGCGCTCATGCCGCGCTCGGCGTAGCCGCGCGCAAGTTCGAAAGTCACGTGGCTCAAAGCGTGGTAACCGGCCAGCGTCACGAACTGAAACGCGTAACCCATATTGCCAAGCTCCTCTTGGAACTTCGCAATCACCTCGTCATCTAGCTTCTTTTTCCAGTTGAAGCTCGGCGAGCAGTTGTAGGCGAGCATCTTGTTCGGGTACTTGGCATGAATGGCCTCGGCGAACTGGCGCGCCTCATCGAGGTCCGGTGTGGATGTCTCGCACCAGATCATGTCGCAGTACGGTGCGTAAGCCAGGCCGCGCGCAATCGCACAATCAAGCCCGCCGCGGATGCGGAAGAAGCCCTCCTCGGTACGCTCGGGCGAGGCAATAAACTCGCGGTCCACCTCGTCAACGTCCGAGGTTAGAAGCTGCGCGCTGTTGGCGTCGGTGCGGGCGATGATCACCGTGGGTACGTCGCATACGTCAGCCGCAAGTCGCGCGGCCGTCAGCGTGCGAATGAACTGCGAGGTGGGTACGAGCACCTTGCCGCCCAAGTGACCACACTTTTTAGCCGACGAGAGTTGGTCTTCGAAGTGCACGCCAGCCGCGCCCGCTGCGATCATCTGCTTCATCAGCTCGAACGCATTGAGCGGACCACCGTAACCGGCCTCTGCGTCTGCGACGATGGGCGCGTACCAGTGCTTGTCGGTCTTGCCTTCGGCATGGTCGATCTGGTCAGCGCGCATCAGTGAGTTATTGATGCGCTCCACGAGCTTGGGCACGCCGTTGGACTGATACAAACTCTGGTCGGGGTACATACCCGAAGGGTTGGCGTCGGCCGCAACCTGCCAACCACTGCAGTAAATCGCGTCGAGACCACCACGCACCATCTGTACGGCTTGGTTGCCGGTGAGTGCGCCCAGTGCACGAACGAACTTACGCTCGCGTGTCATCAGCTTCCAGAGGCGCTCTGCTCCCGCACGCGCGAGGCTGTGCTCGATGTGCAGAGACCCGCGAAGACGTTCTACGTCCTCTCGCGAGTAGGGGCGCTCGACACCCTCAAAACGGGTCTCGGGTTTGGGAGGTTGGGCTTGGTTTCTGAGTTGAACGACGGTCATAGAGTGGCTCCTTCTGTGTGTGTCTGGAAATTCGTTTCGGGCGGCTGCTTAAGCAGCGGGTAGGCTGCGAGCGTGAGAAAGTCAGTAAGCTCATCGCTGCAACAAAGTTCGATAAAGAGGTCAGCGGCCTGCTGCAATCGGCGCGGCGCATACGGGTCGTCAGAAAGCTCGCTCTGCAGATCGGTGAGGGTTTTCGCGACCGTCTTTTGAATCAGTGCGTCGTCGACGAGCACGCCCTCGTCTGCGTCTGGGCGACTGAGCACCACAGCATGCCTGCGCCACTGCCATACTTGCGTGCGGCTGATCTCCGCCGTGGCGGCATCCTCCATCAGGTTGTCGATCGGCACGCAACCGCGCCCGTCGATCCAGGCTTGAAGGTAAAGCATGCCAACACGGATGTTGTGTTCGAGGCCGGCAAGCGTCTTGGTGCCCTCGACCACCTCGAGCAGGCTCTCTCGGCTTACGGAAAGGCTTCCGGGTTTGGAAATCTGGTTTGCGTTCGGCATGTGCTCATCAAAGACTTCGCGCGCGACCGGAATCAAGCCCGGGTGCGCAACCCAGGTCCCGTCGTGACCGGCGAGTACCTCGCGCTCTTTGTCGCGACGCACTTTTTCGAGCGCGGCTGTATTGGCCGCTTCGTCTCCGCGGATGGGAATCTGTGCGGCCATTCCGCCCATCGCATGCGCACCGCGTCGGTGACAGACGCCCACCAGCCGCTCCGAATATGCGCGCAAAAAACCCTTATCCATCGTGACTTGCCCGCGGTCGGGCAGCACAAACCCTGGCTCGGCCTGCGTGACCTTGATGAAGCTGAAGATATAGTCCCAGCGTCCGCAGTTCAGGCCAGCGGAGTGCTCGCGCAGCGCATAGAGAATCTCGTCCATTTCGAACGCCGCAGGCAGCGTCTCGATCAAGACAGTTGCGCGCACACTGCCGTGCTGAAGACCAAGCTTCTGCTCGGCAAGAGTGATCACGTCATCCCAAAGCTGAGCCTCGTGGTGACTCTCGAGCTTAGGCAGGTAGAAAAACGGTCCGTGACCGCGCGCCTCAAGCGTCTTGGCGCAGTGGAACATGAACAGTCCAAAGTCCATCAGGCAGCCGTGGATCGGCCGTCCCTCGAGTCGATAGTGATCCTCCGGAAGGTGCAGACCACGCGGACGTACAAACAAGATCGCAGGCTTGTCAGAGAGCGTGTACGTCTTGTTTCGCTTGCTGTCCTCAAAACGGATCGTTCGCTCGACCGCATCCCGCAGGTTGGCCTGCCCGAGCGTCATGTTCTCCCACGTGGGCGCGCTCGAATCCTCGAAGTCCGCCATGAAGACGTTCGCGCCACTGTTGAGCGCGTTGATAATCATCTTGCGGTCGACGGGACCCGTGATCTCAACGCGGCGGTCGGTGATCGCCGGGGGAGGAGGACTCACGGTCCACTCCACGTCGCGAACCTCCGCAGTCTTGGGATCGAAGGAAGGCAACTTACCCTCGCGAAACTCAGCCGCACGGCTCCGGCGCGCCTGAAGCAAGGTCTCGATGCGCGGGCCAAATTCGCGTTCGAGTGCGTCGACGAAGTCCAAGGCCGGCTCGGTGAGCACCGTCTCAGCTTCCTTCGGAATTCTCGCAATCTCTCTTGTCATCACAAGTTGATTATTGACAACAAATGATAAATCGCAAGTCTACACTATAATATAAGCAGTAAATCTGTATTGATTTTGTATGTAATTTCTGTAAACTTATTTACACGATGTCAAACAAAGACCTGATCGGCGGAAAAGTGCGCCGCCTACGTCGCCGTGAGCGCATCAGCCAAGTGGGGCTCGCCGAGCAACTGGGGATCTCCGCGAGCTATCTGAACCTCATCGAAAACAACAAGCGCCCCCTACCCGCGCACCTGCTGATCGAACTCGCGCGGCGCTTCGAGGTGCCTGTCGAGTACTTCGCCAGCGACCTGGAAGCGGGCTTGGTCGACAACCTGCAAGAAGTTTTCGCGGACGACCTCTTCGAGGAGTCGGAGGTCACGATGCAGGAGCTGCGCGAGATGGTCAGCAACTCGCCGGAACTGGCTCGCAGCATGCTCCGCTTGTACGAAGCGCTCAAACAAACCCGCGCTTCCTCCGAGGCACTCGCCGACCGCGTCTCGGAAGGGGAGTCGCTCGAACAGCCCTTCGGCGAGCCTGCGGCCTCAGAGCAGGTCACCGAGTTTGTCCAAGACAACATGAACCACTTCGCCATACTCGAAGAGCTCGCTGAAAGTTCGTGGAAGGCGCATCGCTTTTCACTTGAGCGTATTGAGATGCAGCTTATGGACCACCTGCGAGAAGCACATGACATCCGGGTTGAGATCGAACCTTGGGACAAAATGCAGTCTGTGCTCCGGACGTTCGATGCCGAGCGGCGTGTGCTCCACATCTCTGAACTGCTCCCCACACGAAGCCGTCGCTTTCAGCTCGCGTATCAAGTTGGTATGCTCGAGCATCACGCCGTCCTCGACTCTCTCGTCGAGCACCCGGCGCTGCAAAACGACGAGGCGCGAACGCTCGGACGGATCATTCTTGGCAACTACTTCGCAAGCGCCATGCTCATGCCCTACGGCGTATTTTTGGGCGCCGCCGAAGAGGAGCGCTACGACATCGATGTGCTGGGACGCAGGTTTCGCGTCGGCTTCGAACAAGTCTGCCACCGCCTCACATCGCTGCGGCGTCCCGGCGCCGAAGGCATCCCTTTTCATATGCTGCGCGTCGATGGTGCGGGCAATATATCCAAGCGCTTCAGCGCCTCGGGCATTCGCTTTGCGCGTTTTGGCGGATCCTGCCCCAGATGGAATGTGTTTCACGCCTTTCGCACGCCGGGCCTTATCCGCACGCAGATCGGAGAGATGAGCGACGGCGAACGCTTCTTTTGCATCGCGCGGACCATTCAGCGCGACAGCGCGGCCTATCACAACCCGCAGCCGATGCTCGCCATCGGCCTGGGGTGCAAGATCGAACACGCGCACCGCATGGTATACGCCGATCACGTGGCGCTCGATCGGCGCGATGACTCGCAAGCGATCGGCGTGGGTTGCCGCGTGTGTGATCGCTCCGACTGCGAACAGCGCGCGTTCCCCTCTCTTCGCAAGCCGCTGCACCTCGACGAAAACGTGCGCGGCGTCACCCTCTACGTCGACACGCGCAGCGACTAGCGGACAACGTGATCAGGTCGGCAGCGTGCGCACGACCCATGCGCGGTGGGTGACGAAGGCGAGTACGCCGCAGACCGCCATGACGGCCGCCATCGGGAGAGCCGATCCGTCGTGCAGACTCCCGACCGCAGCGCCCGCAATCGTCGCGGCCGTAAACTGCACCGCCCCCATTAGCGCGGAGGCGCTGCCGGCCCGCTCCCCGTGTGCGGCCAGAGCCCCGGCGAGAGCGTTGGGCTGGGTGCAGCCCAGACTGGCCACGAACACGAAGTTCGGTAGCAGAATTCCGACCAGACCGCCGAGCTCGAACGCGGCCACCAGCGCGAGCGCGCAACCCGCAAGCGCAGTCACCAGCACCACGATCGTCAAAATATCGTCCGAATCGCGGCGCCGAAGCCAACGATGATTGAGCTGCGAGGCGCTGATAAGACCGGCTGCGTTGGCGCCAAAGATCCAACCGTACGTCGTTTCCGACACTGAAAAAAGTTCGATAAACACAAAGGGTGAAGCTGCAATATAGGAGAACATCCCGGCGTACGAGAACGAGGCGCTCAGCGCGTAACCCAAAAACCGGCTGTCTTTGAGCAGCACGCGATAGTTCCGCAACACACGCCGCAAACGCCCGGCGGGTTGCACGCGACTCACGGTTTCGGGCAATACGGCGGCGGCAGCGAAGAGGCAAAGCATACCGTAGAAGGCGAGAGCCCCAAAGATCGACTGCCAACCAAAGACCAGAAGCAGTTGCCCACCCACAAGCGGTGCCAAGATGGGCGCCAGGCCCATGATCAACATCAACGTCGAGTACACACGGGCGGTCACCTGCGGTTCGAAGAGGTCACGCACCATAGCCCTGGCGATTACCATGCCCGCACAGCCACCTAGTCCTTGCAAGAACCGTAAGACGATCAACACTTCGATGCTCGGCGCCCACACGCAACCGAAGGACGCGAGCGAGAAAAAAAGCAGTCCGACCAAGAGCGGCCGCTTGCGCCCGACGATGTCGGTCAGCGTGCCATAAAAGAGTTGGCCCAAGGTCAGCCCGACGAAGAACGCCGGCAGCGTAAACTGCACCATGCCCGCACTCGTCGACAGCTCACGCGCAAGCGTCGGCAGAGCGGGCAGATACATATCGACCGCCATGGGGCCGATCGCCGTGAGACCACCGAGCACGATGACGATCCGCCAAGGTGTTGCGGGCAGTGCTGAGCTCGACACGCCGACCTTCTACGACGGGAACGCGCGTCTTGCGACCACTCATCACAAGGCGGAGCCATTGAGGCTCCGGTTGCTGTGGCCAGAACACGATTTGCGCTCATTTGGAGGCTAAAACCCAATGAAGTCCTATCGCTCAGCGCGCGCACGCAACTTGCAGAATCGATGGGGTGCAGGGGCACGCATGATCATTTTTGACCGTCAATTCAGAGGTTTTTTCATCTACGCAGGCGCACTCACCGTCGCTTTGCTCCAAACCTTCGTTGTCCCTTAGTCGATACGCGACAAGGGCTCCGCTACCAGACCACATCCTCGCCACACTGTGACAGATCGTGGCGCTTTTCGCGCTGCGTCAACCTTTGCGTGGGCAGGTCGAGGTCGGCATGCGCATTGCAGCTTTATACGAATGTCATGAAGATGCTCGCAAAAACGTTAGGCAAAGTGCGTCAGCTATCGGGACGCTTCGACGGTGATAGCGGAGTCCTCAACACACTCGAAGGGGAGCACGCAGAAGCTCTGCACTTGCTCGATGCATGCCTAGGGGCGACGGCCACGCAGCGCCCGAACTTGTACGCAGAGTTGCGCAATGGGATCGTCACGCAGATCAAGACAAGGCGGCAGACCCTACACGCTCACATGCACCGCGAGGGCAGGCATTCGGAGGACCTTCGATCGCTCGAGTCCGACATGGACGACCTGCTCGAGCGTCTATCCGAACTCGACCGCGACCGCATCCAAGACCACTACTGGGAGACGAACCTGCGTGCCTTTTCGCAGGCGTATCACAGCTACGTACTGGCCATGGAAGAGCGCGTGTTGCCCTGGCTCAAGTCGGCGCTCACAGAGCGCAAACTCAAGCAGATCGATCGCGCTTATCGAGAAACAAAGCGCACCATCTATCTCTACGACTATCCGCATGATGCGCGCGCGCGACGCAAGTCGTTCCGAGTCGGCATTCGCCGTCCTGGCTTTAGACGCGAGCATCGCCCGTTTAGTGAACACCCGGCACTCGCGCTGCTGCTCATCCCCTACGCGATCGGTCCCTGGATTGCAGTCGCCGTGACCTACTTCTTAAAGAGCTAGCCACGCGTGACGCAGCGATGCTGCCGCAACCAATCGCTTGCAAAGTCGAGCAAGGAGTTCGAGTCCAGTAACTTTGCGCCCGCTGCGCCGACTCGCCCCTCATGATGGCGACCAAGTTGCTCGTAGGCGGCACCGCATGCCTCAAAATCGTCAGTGCTGTAGGCGCGGATTTTGTATTCGAGCCAGACGCGCGCGCCGTTTTTCCAAACCGCCGAACCTTCATCAACTCCTTCGGCCTCCAAGCCACTTCGATGTTCGGCGAGGTGTAGCATCGTGCACTTGTCGTAACCCACACCAAGCAGCAACACGCTGCCATCGAGGTACGCGATACGCGCGAGCGGGCTCTGTTCGCCGAACATGTCTTCGAGGGGCACCTCGGCCGTGATTTCCCTGGCGTGCTTGCCAAACGCGCAAAACGAACCGACGGGGTGCCGACTTCGGACCACTCCCGGCCATACCCTGAACGTTTCAGCGACCACGCCCATCTTGTGCGAAGGCGTGCGGTCGCTGCGAAAGGCTGGAAGATCGTGACGAACGCGCTCCCAATCCGCGGGAGGAAGAGGGGGATTCTGCCAATTCCCCGGCTCGGTGTTGTTCGGCGTATGGCTCGGCATCACAAGCGTCCCATGTGGACCGAGGCTTTCGAGCAGCGCTTCGATGAGCGCTTGTGGTCCGCCCGCGACGTGACCCAACTGCCGAAACGCCGTGTGCACGAGCAAGACGCTCCCCGCCCTAACCCCAAGGATGGTCAACTGCTCGTGGACTTGCGAACGCGTCACCACCATGCACCCATACTACCCGAGGCCCGCGATGAGTGCTCTTTGCGTGGACCCGCTGTGCTATTTGCACCGCGGGTTCTAAGCAAAGGCTAACGAAGAGCCATGGGATGAGCGTGCGAAGCCAAAAGATGCTTTTGTGCTAACTGCACAAATGGCTCTGACGCGGATCCGCGAAGAACCATGTGTGTCGTAGGGTGACTGACGGGGCTTGAACCCGCGACTTCCGGAGCCACAATCCAGCGCTCTACCACTGAGCTACAGCCACCATTTTGCGAGCACGGAGTGTAGCCATCTAGCTCGGCTTTTCAAGCACAAAGCCGCGCACGTTCCTTTCTTCCAGTCTCACTCCTCCCCCGGCTGCCATTGAGACGGCCGGGACCGCGATGAGAGCGGGGAGACCGAGAATCGTTGTGCTATTCCCCATTGAGACTGGGGAGCCGCTGGTTGCAGGCATCAAGGCTCGCGCATGGCGCCGACGAGCGCATCGACGCTGGCCTTGGCGTCGCCGAAGAGCATGCGCGTATTCTCGAGGAAGAATAGCGGGTTTTGCACCCCCGCGTAGCCCGACGACATGCCGCGCTTGAAGACGACCGTCTGCTTGGCCTTCCATGTCTCGAGAACCGGCATCCCGTAGATTGGGCTCGCTTCGTCCGACAGCGCGCTTGGGTTAACGATGTCGTTCGCGCCGATGACTAGCGCGACGTCGGTCTCGGGAAATTCATCGTTCACTTCGTCCATCTCGTGCACGATGTCGTATGGCACCCCAGCTTCAGCCAAGAGCACATTCATGTGCCCGGGCAAGCGGCCCGCCACTGGGTGAATTGCAAAGCATACTTCGCAACCGTTCTCTCGAAGAAGATTGGTAAGCTCCTTAACCGGATGCTGCGCGCGCGCCACAGCCATCCCGTAGCCAGGAATGATCACCACGCGCTTGGACCGCTTGAGGTCGCTAACCAATGTATTGGCGTCCGTCTCGGTCACCTCGCCCTGGTCCTCGCCTTCGGCGCTCGCGCTGGCACCATCTGCTGTGCCGAACCCGCCAAAGACCACGTTCAATATCGAGCGATTCATCGCGCGACACATGATGATGGACAGGATGGCGCCGCTTGAGCCAACCAGCGCACCTGTAACGATGAGCAGGTCGTTACGAAGCACAAAGCCCATCGCCGCCGCTGCCCAGCCCGAATACGAGTTGAGCAGCGAAACCACGACCGGCATGTCTGCGCCGCCGATCGCCATCACCAAATGCGCGCCGAGCACCAGCGTAATCCCCGTCATGATCAACATGTATATGAGGCTGTCCTCAACGGTCGGTGCATCAAAAAAGGGCACGAGCAGCGCAAACGTTGCAACCACCATCGCCAGGTTGATGAAGTGGCGGCCCGGCAATAGCAGCGGCTTGCCCGACATGCTTCCGCGCAGCTTCGCCCAGGCAATCACCGACCCGGTGAACGTCACGGCGCCGATGGCGATGCCCAGCCATATCTCGATCACGTGCACGACGTGCGCCGCGCCTTCGGTCGGCCCGCTGGCAGAAACATGCGACGAAATACCGACCAACACCGCAGCAAGTCCCACGAATGAATGCAAAAGCGCAACCAGCTGCGGCATGGCAGTCATCACGACGCGCTTCGCGAGAATGAAGCCGATGACACCACCGGCCGCGATCGGCGCGACCATCAGCCACAGTGGCGCTTCCCCCGATATCAGCGGGAGTCGGACGCTGTCCTGCAAGAGGGTCGCCACGATAGCGATGCCCATGCCGATCACCCCAAGGGTGTTTCCACGACGCGCCGTCTCTTGGCGGGAGAGTCCGCCAAGACTTCGAATAAAGAGAACGCCCGCAACCAGGTACGCGAAAATAAGTTCGTTGCCAAGTTGCATTACGAACTACCCTTTCTGAACATCTTGAGCATCCGCTGCGTAACAACAAAGCCGCCGAAGATGTTGATGCTCGCGACGAGGACCGCAACCGCACCGAGCAAAGAAGCAAGGTTGACACCCCCCACAGCAGTCTGAAAGAGCCCGCCCACGATGATGATGCCGCTGATCGCGTTGGTCACGCTCATCAGTGGCGTGTGCAAGGCGTGCGTCACGTTCCAAATGACCTGCCAGCCTACGAAACAAGCCAGCACAAACACCGTAAAGTGTTGAACAAAATCGTCGGGTGCGACACGGCCCACGAGCAGGATGGTTGCAAACACCAACAGCAATCCAAGCGCACTTCCCCAGGGCCCGCGCTTGGCAACATCGGGTGGCGCCTTCACACTCAAGCCTGCCTTCGGTTGGGAGGTGTCGGGCGGCGCCGGCTTGGGCTTGGCCACGAGCGAAGCGGGTGGCGGTGGTGGCTCGAGGCGCTCGCCGCCAAACACCTGCGTGGCCGCGCGAGCGATTTCGTCGTTCATGTCGAGCTGCAGTTCGCCTTCTTTGACGAAGTCCGAAAAGAAGTGAAGGAGATTGGTCGAGAAAAACCGACTCGCCGTACTGGCCATGCGACTCGGTAGGTCCGTGTACCCGAGATAATGAACGGCGCCCTCGACATGGTGTTCGCCCGGTCGCGTCAGCGCGCAGTTGCCACCACGCTCGGCGGCCATATCCACCACGACTGACCCAGGCTTGAGCGCGGAAACCACGTCGCTCGGCAGCAGAATGGGTGCCTTCTTGCCGGGAATGAGTGCGGTTGTGATAATGATATCGACTTCTTTCGCCTGCTGCTTGAAGAGCGCCATCTCCGCCTCGATGAACTCCTGGCTCATCGTCTTTGCGTAGCCGCCACCTCCATCACCACTCTCCTCGAGGTCGACCGTCAAAAACTTTGCGCCGAGGCTCTCCACTTGTTCCTTGGTCGCTGGACGCACATCGAAAGCGCGCACCTCGGCGCCCAGGGCTCGCGCTGCACCGATGGCGGCAAGTCCCGCAACACCGGCCCCAATGATGAGCACGCGCGCAGGGGGGTCGGTACCTGCAGCCGTGACCTGCGCGCCCATGAAACCTTCGTAGACACTCGCGGCTTCAAGCACAGCTCGATAGCCTGCCAAGTTTGCCGTTGAGCTAAGCACGTCCATTTTTTGTGCGCGCGTCGTGCGCGGGATCTTCTCAAGCGCAACGACGTTGACGCCGCGCTCTGCAAACGCCAAAAGCATAGCTTCATTGTCGGCTGGTTCGATGAGCGAAATGAGTGACGCACCCTCGACGAGACGACTCGCCTCTTCCGCGCTTGGCGGCCGAACCTTGACCACCACTGGTGCGTCCCACGCCTCTTGTGCATCAACGATACTCGCGCCCGCTTCGCGATACGCGTCATCGGCAAAGCCGGCGCTCTCGCCAGCACCACGCTCAAGCAGTACCTCCACGCCGAGCTTGGTCAGTTTCGGCAATGTGTGGGGCGTAATTGCGACCCGTTTTTCATCGACGCGTGACTCTTTGACGACTCCCAAGCGCATGCGCCGGGACGATACCTCATGCTACCCTCAAAAGCATGATCAAACTGGGTTTCAGCCGTCCGCTTGCCAGACGGCACCTGCAGGGACGCTCCCCAGTGACCACAGCGGGGCCCGTGCTCACTTGGCTCGACCAAGTCTTCCGCGCAACGAACGAGACGCGAATCGTTGCCTTCTCACACCACTCTCCGTACAGGAAGGGCATGACGAACTAATGCGGGCGTTCGTCGTCAGCATGCTCGCGATTGCTTGGGTGCACTTCACGGTGCCCGTGCAAACGCTCGCACACGACGAACCCCACACGCAGATTCACTTTCTGAGTCAGCGTATCAAGCGCGAAGGCGCCACGCAGGAGCTCCTGTTTGCCCGCGCGCGGGTCCACATCAAAGCAGAACATTGGCACGCAGCCAGACGAGACTTGCAGCGCGTGTTGCGCAGGGACCCAAAGAACGTTCACGCGCAAATCGCGCTCGGTGAGTCGCTCCTTCACCTCAAGCAGTTCAAGCGTGCCGAGCGCACCTTTGTCAATGCACTCGAGCAGGACCCTGCGTCGCGTCGCGGAGCGCTGCTTCTCGCGGAGACCTATCGCGCACAGCACAAGTACGCAGAGGCTGCGGAGCTCATGGACACGCTCATCGCGAAACAGCCACGTCCGCCCGCCAACCTCTTCCTTGAGCAAGCTGAGCTTCTCGAACGTGCCGGCAAACACGAGGAAGCGACCGCGACCATCGACCGCGGCATCGACAAACACGGGCCGCTCGCAACGCTGCTTGCACGTGGCGTTTCACTGCGAAAGAAAGCGCCACAAAAAGTCATCTACGAGTGGCTTGCCAAACACCAAGACAGCTCGCAGATGACGCCCGGGCTGCGGCTGGACCTGGCCGAACTGGCCACGCAGCTCGGAAAGCCTGGCCAGGCCAACGCGGAACTGCAAAAGGTGATGAAGCACCTGTCGTCTTTGCCAGCGGGGCGTCGCAATGCTGACGCCATCCTAGGACTCGAAGCGCGCGTTCGCGAACTCTCGCGCAAGCTCAACCAGGGCCGTTAGCGCACAGAAATAGTCTGAGCCATCTAGCTTTGGGTGGGCGGTGCTTCGGCAAAGTCCCGAAGCTGCTTCGCGCGACACACCTGGCGCATCTTGCGAAGGGCTTTGGCCTCGATCTGACGAATACGTTCGCGTGTGACGGCAAAGCCTTTGCCGACCTCTTCGAGCGTGTGGTCGCTCTTCTCACCGATACCAAAACGCATGCGGATAACCTTCGCTTCGCGCGGCGTGAGCGTATCGATGCTGGTGTTGACGCGATCCTCGAGCTCCTTGCGCGTCGCGGCGTCGACCGGCGAAACGGCATTGGTGTCGGGGATAAAGTCGCCCAGATGGCTGTCCTCTTCTTCACCGATGGGCGTCTCAAGCGAGATGGGCTCTTTGGCGATTTTGAGAACCTTGCGCACCTTCTCGAGCGGCATCTCCATGCGCTCGGCAATCTCGCCGGGTTCAGGCTCGCGACCGAGCTCTTGGACGAGATAGCGCGAGGTGCGGATGAGCTTGTTGATGGTCTCGATCATGTGGACCGGGATGCGGATGGTGCGCGCCTGGTCCGCGATGGCACGCGTGATCGCCTGGCGAATCCACCACGTTGCGTAGGTCGAAAACTTGTAACCGCGTCGGTACTCGAACTTGTCGACGGCCTTCATCAAGCCAATGTTGCCCTCTTGAATGAGGTCGAGAAACTGCAAGCCGCGGTTCGTGTACTTCTTGGCGATCGAGACAACGAGGCGCAAGTTGGCTTCGACCAGCTCCGCCTTCGCTTTTTCGGCCTTGCGCTCGCCTTGGTAGAGCAAGCGATAGGTGTTGCGAAGAATCTCGATCGGTTGACCCATATCCTCTTCGACCTGACGAATCTGCTTCTTGGCTTCCCGGATGGCGTCCTCGGCCATGCGGAACCCTTCGAGCGTCAGACCGTACTTCTTGCTGTACTTGCGCTCGACGTCCGGTGATGCCGACATCTCCTTGACCAAGCGTCGGATGTCGTTGAGGCCGTGGTTACCGGCACGCTTTTCCGCCTCGGCGATGGCATTCTCCGCACGATTCACGCGGCGAATGTAGTTTTTGATCTGGTTAATGACCTTCTCGGTCTGCTTTTTGGTGAGGCGCACCTCGCGTAGACACTGCACGAGCTCTTTGCGGTTTTTGACCAGCTGGGTGTCTTGGTTCTTGCGCTGCCGATCCGACATCTTCTTGCCTTCGAGCGAGGCGCGAATCTTGGCGTTTTGATTCTGAAGACGTTTGACGCGGTCGATGAGCTTGATGACGCGCTCGGTGGCGGCCTCTTCGTCGAAGTTCTCGTCGGTCGAGTCAGCATCCTTGGTCACGTTCTTGATACGAAGGTTGCCCTTCTTGAGATTGTCACCGATGGCGATGATCTCGGAGACGCCCACACGCGAGTTGAGGATCACGTCAAAGATTCCGTCCTCGCCCTCTTCGATGCGCTTGGCAATCTCGACCTCACCTTCGCGGGTGAGCAGTGACACCGATCCCATCTTGCGGAGGTACATGCGAACGGGGTCGTTCGACTTGGCAACGCCTTCTTCGATCGCGGGAGGCAGTGACGATGGGATGGCTGAGGGTCGCAGGGAGCCTCGATCTATTTTGCCAGAGGCCGTTGCTTTAGAGCCCGCTGCGCCGCGACCACGCTTCTTGGGTGCAGGCGGCTGCACGATGGGCGCAATCAGGTTCCGCTCACGCGCCTCTTGGAGGCTGTTGACCACGGCGATTTCACGCTCGCTGATTGTGATCATCAGCTCGTCGAGGGACTCAGCCGACACCATCTCTGATGGAATGCCGTCATTGATTTCGTCGTAGGTCAAAAAACCCTTGTTCGCGCCACGGTCGAGCAGTGCAAGGACCTCTCGTCGTGCCCGACGTCGTGATGGGCTGAGCGACTTCGATGACTTCTTCTCCGACTTTTTCTTCGTGCTCTTGGTCGCGGCTTTGGCCGTTTTCTTGGAAGAAGACTTGCTCGTCGAAACAGTCTTCTTGGTCCGTCTTGCCGCAGGCTTGGCGGCTACGCGCGTCGAGGAAGCCTTCTTGGCGCTCTGCTTTTTGGCTGCACTCTTACGGGTCGACTTCTTCGCGGCGCTCTTACGGGTCGGCTTTTTCGTCGACTTTTTCTTCGCGCGTGCGGTTGCCGCACGCTTGGCGGTCGACTTTTTGCGCGTCGGCTTTTTACGTGTGGATTTCTTCGCAGCTTTTCGAGTGCTGGCTTTTCGTGCGGTGCTTCTGGCACTCGCGCGTTTTTTCGTGCTGGCCTTTTTGGTAGAGCGTTTCTTGCTCGCCTTCTTCGCCGACGACTTGGCCCGTGCGCTCTTCTTGGTTGACTTCTTGGTTGCCATACTGCTCTTCCTCTGCTCCCGAAGCTGCTAATTCGCTGCTTGCGTAAATGCGCGTCGAAGCTCCTCGCGCTCCTGCGTCAGCTGGCGCGCCAAGGCCTCATTGCCTTGTCGACGGGCTGACTGGATCTGCCGCGCCAACGCCGGCAGCTTCCACTCGATTGTCTGTTTCCTCAGGCGAGGGACCCCTTCCTCAAGCACTTGCTTGGCGACATCGTCGTCATAGCGCTGAACCGCC
Source organism: uncultured Polyangiales bacterium (assembly GCA_964487255.1). Lineage (GTDB taxonomy): Bacteria > Myxococcota_A > Polyangia > Polyangiales > CAZAQV01 > CAZAQV01. Next base: position 220,721 of record CAZAQV010000007.1, read on the forward strand.
AGACGTTCCGCCAACCAGTTGCCCAGGTCCTCATCGATCTGCTCTCCCAACGCATCCAACAAAGCCATGGCCGATGTACCATCGCTGTCACGTCCTGCCCGGAAAACTGCGAGCAAGCCGTGGTCAATCTCACCTGTAGCGTCCGCCTCCCCGAGTAGGGACTCAAGTTCGGTCGCCGACGGCGATGAATATAACTGCGGATTGTCCAAAAGTGCGCCCACAAGCTCGTGCTTCAAGGTGAGCCTCCCAGCGGAAGGCCGCGGGGGTTTTACACGATTTTTGGGAATTGTGTGCAGGGATCGGTCATTTTTTTTCTCTTCTCTGTTGACTTTTTTTCCCAAAGCCGCTTTAGCTCCCCGGCGGAGCTGGCTACGAACGGCATTAATGTCTGCAATTCCAAACTTTTGTGCGATTCTCTCGACGTAGAGGCGGGCCTCGACGGGGCTGTCGATTTTGCACATCAGACCGCCCAGCTCTTCGATCGCTTGGGCCGTTTCCCGGGGGTCTCCGGCGTGGGCCGCCGCCGCCTCGTCGATCAGGTACTCGTGGATGCCAGGCGCACTGCGAATCAGTTTTTGCAGCTGATCACCGCCACGCGTTCGCACAAAACTGTCTGGGTCTTCCCCGCGAGGGAGCGTCACGACCTTGGCGCCAAGACCGGCCGCTTGGAGCATCGGATAGGCTGCGCGCACCGCTTTTTGACCCGCTGCGTCCCCGTCGAAGAGCAAGACGACCTCTTCAGCGACCCGCTTGAGACGGTCCGCATGCGCCGCGGTGAACGCCGTACCGAGCGGACAGACCGCCCAGCCGAGCCCCGCGTGGTGCAGCGCCAACAAGTCGAAGTTGCCTTCGCACACAATGGCGCGCCCCTCGCGGCGAATCATTACGCGCGCCTCATGCAGGCCAAAGAGCACCTCTCCTTTGGTGTAGAGCGGGCTCTCAGGTGAGTTGATGTACTTGGCACCGGGCTCACGCTGTGGCGCTGGCGGCACGTCACTGATGCGCCCCTGACGGCCGGGCTCGTCCGGGACCTCTTTGGTCGCGAGCAAGCGCCCACTAAAGGCGACGATCCGCCCTTGATGGTCGCTGACGGGAAACATCAGGCGGTGTCGGAAACGGTCATAATAGCCCCGCCCGGAGCGGCGCGGGACGATGAGTCCAAGCGCTTCGGCATCGCCGGGCGACCAACCTTCCTTGCGCAGCCAGTTGCACAGGCCGTCCCACGCGTCGGGCGCATAGCCGAGGCGGAAGCGCTCCGCGATATCCGCGCTGATGCCGCGCTCATCGAGTTCTTCTTGGGCGGCCTCGCTCGTCTTGAGCTGCGTGCAGAAAAAACCTGCGGTCGCGTCCATCAGCGCGACCAGGCGCTCCTCTTTGGCCCGACGTTGGCGATAGGCCGAGTCCGCTTTGCGGTCGTACTCCGGTATCTCAACACCCGCGCGCTCGGCCAGCGTTCGCACCGCTTCAACAAAGTCCAGCCCTTCGAGCTCTTTGACAAAGCGGATGGCGTCGCCCGAGGCTTTGCAGCCAAAGCAATGATAAAACTGCCGCTGGGGGTGCACGTAAAACGATGGCGACTTTTCGGAGTGAAAGGGACACAGCCCCTTGAAGCTTGCACCAACACGCTTGAGGCGAACGTAATTCTCGACCAAAGCTTTGAGGTCGGTACGCTCTCGAACCTCCGCGATTTTTTCCTGCGGAATCAAAAGATTTAGCACTATAGGTGTGTTCGTCGCACCGTCAATGCGCCGTCGTCATGCTTCGTCACCCGGTAACAGAAGTTTTCATCTACACTGCGATCGCCGCCGCTGTGACGGCCGCAATCACTGTAATTACGCGGCTTGTCGGATACGGCGCGATCTTCGGTGTAGGTGTTCCACTTACATTCCTGTTGCTGGCGATTCACGGCGCGAAGCGAAGTGGCGGAGCGCGGCGACACGGCATCGCGCTTGGTGGCTTGGTGGAGCCGGCTCCCGACGACCGGCGTTCCCTTGCCCGCGTCCTGGTCGACGGGCTTCCGTCCGCGCTGCGCGAAACTCTGATCGCCATCATCATTGCCGCGGTCATTTTCCCCCCCTTCGTGATCGCGTTCTATATCTGGAACCAACCCGCACACGGCTTTGTCTGGCGCTGGCCCGAAGGCGACGCCCTGCATTTTTTGGAAAGCGCCGCAACCCACATCTTTGTCGTGGCGCTCACCGAAGAGGCGTTCTTTCGTGGTTACGTGCAGACGCGTCTGCACGACGCGTGGCCGCCGACATCGAAACTTTGGCGCGCAACGTTTTCATGGCGTGTACTGCTACTTCAGTCGGCGCTCTTCGCGATCGTGCACCTCATCGATCAACCGAGCCCGCAGGTGCTGGCCGTCTTTTTTCCCGGCCTACTCTTCGGTTGGATACGCGCGTGGCGAGGCGGTATCGGTGCGGCCATGGTTTTTCACGGCCTGTGCAACATCCTCTCCGCCATCCTCTACGCCGGCTGGCTGCATTAGCCCCACGTCTCAATAGTGGACAGTCCAGAACTGAGATGTGGCTCAGTCGCCGCGTATCAGTACTTGAAGGCGAGCGAGGCCGTCGGTGAGGCAGGCGGGGCCGGGTTGCAGGATGATCGCGGAGTCGACTTCGTGTACGCGGTTTTCGCGAAGTGCGGTGAGACGTTTCGTCCACGGACGCGCATCCACCGATGCGCGGTCGAAGGCTTTGCCGCACCACGACGCGAGGTAGACTTCGGGATCGGCCGCCTCGATCTCTTCGAGTGAGACAAAGCGCTCCTTTGCGAGCTTGCCGTGCGACTTGTCCGCGAACACGTCCTCGCCACCGGCGATGTCGATGAGTTCGCTGACCCAGCGGATGCCGCAAATCATGGGCTCGTCCCACTCTTCAAAATAGACCCGTGGACGGTAGGCACGTTTGGCAGCTTCACGCTGCGCGGCTTCGATATTTTGCAGGTACGTATCGACCAGCGCGCGGGCGGCATCCGCCTTCTGCACCAAGCTGCCAACTGCGAGAACGACCTCCAGGATCTCCTGGATGGAGCGCTGATTAAAGATGAGCACCTGGAGGTTCGCGGCGATGAGTTTTTTGGCCAGCTCGGCCTGGATGTCCGAGAAACCGATCACGAGGTCCGGTTGCAGGGCGCTGATCTTCTTGACGCTGCCGTCGATGAAGGCCGAGACCACGGGTTTTGTCTCACGCGCTTCGGGAGGCCGCACGGTGTAGGCGCTAATGCCCACGATCCGTTCCGACTCGCCGAGCGCGTAAAGAATCTCCGTGGGTTCCTCCGTCAAGCACACGATGCGCCGCGGACCTTTGGGCAGAGTCGGTAACACCCGAGTCACACCAAAGACTGCCCTGCAGGACGCCGCTCTTCAAGACCCGCGCCCTGGTCGCTTTTGCGCCGAAACTTGCTATAGCGCCTGTCAATGGCTTGCACACGGATCATCACAGCTCTCACCTTCGTTCTTTTTCTTTATGCGTGTGCAGAAGATACAAGCGGTGGCGTCGAAGGTTCCGATGCGAGTGGCGACAGTTCGAATACTGCGAGGGACAGCGCCACGGACGCAGGTGAAGCCACCGAAGATGCGATGCTCAGCGTGCCCGACGGCATGGTCAGCACACTTGACGGCATGGTCAGCACGCCTGACAGCACGGTGAGCATGCCCGATGCGACATTTCCCGACGCCACACTCGGCGACGCAACTATCGTCACGCCTGACGCCGCCGTCGAATGCGTGCGCCCTGAAGAGTGCAACGTACCAACTGATGTTTGCAAAGGCGCAGCGCTCACCGACTACGAGCCGACTTGTGTCGATGGCAAGTGTGGGGTGAGCACGCGAAACGGCACATGCGCAGACGGAACCGACACCTGTCGGGGCCTCAACCATATCACCTACGAGCCGCAGTGTGCCAATGCGACGAGCTGCGGCAACCCCGCCGAAACGGTGACGCCATGCGACGCACCGGGCGACGTGTGCAAGGGCGGAGAACTCTCGGAGTATACAGCGAGCTGCGATCCGACCGACGGATGCGGCGTCGATTCCAAGATCAGCGCCTGCCCCGCCGACGCATCGCTTTGTCGCGATTTGTTCCACGTGAGCTATACGCCGAGCTGCGCGAGCGGCTCTACATGCGACAGTAGCGGCACGGAGTTGGTCAAAGAGTGCACCGCTCCAGCCGATTCTTGCGCCAAGGGACAACTGACACAGTACGCAGCGACCTGTGATGCGGCCAAAGGCTGCGGCACAACCTCACGGACGGCGAGTTGCCCGACCAACGCCTCGCTTTGCAAAGAGCTCGACTTTATCAGCTACATCCCCACGTGCACCGACGGAACGAGCTGCGGAAAACCGCAAGCGTCCGTGAAGAACTGCACCGCACCAGCGCCCTCGTGCAGCGGCGGACAGATCACGCGCTACTCTGCAACCTGTGACGCTCTGAAGGGCTGTGGCACAACTTCGCAAACCGCAAGCTGCCCGGAAGCTGCCGCGACCTGCGAAATTACGCGCCAAGGGCCGCTGCTCACAACCTACAAGCCCACGTGCCTGGACGCCGGGTCGTGCGATAAGCCGACCGTAACTCAAATGATTTGCACGGCGCCGGCTGACGAGTGTTCGAACAACGTTTGGTACAACTACTCGCCGGCGTGCGATGCGAGCAACGAATCCTGTCTCGTCCGCACATCAAAGACAGCGTGCTCGAGCCTCGATAGCTGCACTGTGAAGCTCGGCGACCTCGGTTGCACGATGACCATTAATGTTGGCCAGTGCGACGCTGCGAAGGGCTGCTATGCCTCGACCAAGGAAATCAGTTGCTCGCGTAGCAAATGCGATTGCAAGACCAGGAGTTGCATCTAACTCAGCGATATGGGTCGGGCTCAGGCCCTTCGAGCAGATAGATGAGTTCGCCGTCGACCGGGATCGCGTCGGGCCGCTCGGTGTAGAACTCGGTGTAACCACATGCCTGACATACGTAGGCGCGGAGCACGCCAGCCAGCGCTTGCCCCGCCCCCGTTGCGCCGTAAACGCGCGCCACACGCATGGGTTGGGAGAGCATCGGAATCTCCTGGTCGAGACGTTCGGCTACGAGGCTTTGGCCAAGGTTGTGATCGGTTGAAACCCCCACCGCATCACCGACCTGACTGATGCCGAGAATCTTGCGGTGGTCACACTTTGGGCAAATGTGCTTGTGCTTCATGCACCTAGCATAGCTGCAACCGACTGACTCGCTATCGGTAGGCCTCTTGTGGTGGCCCTTCCAATAGTCGAACTAGATCTCCATCGATCGGAATTGAGTGTGGTAGCTCGGTATAGAGTTCGGTGTACCCGCAAGCCCGACACACGAACGCCCGAATGATTCCGGAGACGCCTGAGTCGTCATATGTCGAGCCCAAAAACCCTTTCACTTTACGCCGAATACGCGCGATTCGCATGGGATACGATCGAAGTCCCGAATGCTGGTGCAGCCTTTGACCAATGCCTGCGCCCTGCACATGCTGTCCACCAATTACGTCACTGACCTGCGTGACGAAGAGGATTTTTCGGTGGTCACACTTTGGGCAAATGTGCTTGTGCCTCATGCGCGCAACATATCACAATCCAGTCCTTGAAGACGCAGAGCCAACGTGATGAGGCAAGCGACAGAGAAGCAGATTTGGTATCTCCAAATCGATGGTTCGGCGGAGCGATAGCCGAAGAACCAGAAGCTAGCGGGGTTGCATGCGGAGCGCGCCGTCGATACGAATGGTCTCGCCGTTGAGGTAGCCGTTTTCGCAGATGTGCTGCACGAGGCGCGCATACTCTTCGGGTTGGCCGAGGCGCTTCGGAAAGGGTACGCCCGCGGCGAGCGACTCGCGAACTTCTTCGGGCAGCGAGGCAAGCATCGCCGTGTCGAAGATGCCGGGTGCGATCGTGCATACGCGGATACCGACCTTCATCAGGTCACGCGCTGCGGGTATCGTCATGGCCGCAACACCACCTTTGGACGCCGCATAGGCGATCTGGCCGATTTGGCCCTCAAACGCGGCTACCGATGCGGTGTTGACGACCACGCCGCGCTCGCCGTGCTCGCCAGGCTCGTTTTTGGCCATCGCCGCCGCAGAAAGCCGAAGCACATTGAAGGTGCCGATCAAGTTGACGTTGATCACCTTGGCGAAGAAATCTTGCTCGTGCGGTTCGCCCTCGCGATTCAAGATGCGTTTGGCCCAGCCGAGGCCCGCACACGAAACGGCGACGCGAAGCGGGGCCATGCTGACTGCCGCGTCGACCGCAGCTTGAACCTGCTCTCCGTTGGAGACATCGGTCTTGACGAACTTGACCGCACCGCCGAGCTCTTTTTCGATCGAGGTGCCGCGATCTTCGTTCATGTCGGCGATCACGACTTTGCTGCCGAGTTTCATCAAGTTCCGCGCAGTCGCCTCACCCAGTCCGGACGCGCCACCGCTAACCAATGCACTAGCTTTCGAAAAATCCATGCCGACTAGGTATCACGATCCATGTGCATGAATAAACCTGCTCCTCAATAAGCTTCGTTTCCGAGGGATCGCTCGCGAAGCGTCGGACCAGGCCACTGCCCTCCGCAAGCCGTGACGCAATCATTGGCGAGCGATGTCTCGCAGCCAGCGGCATGCGCGCACTGCTTGCAACGTTCAAGGGCTTCTAACCACGCAGCACCCTCGTCCACGCCTACCGGAAAGGGCAGCGTCGCGACCGATAGATCATCGAAGCATGTTGGCCAGACCGAGCCCCAACACTGCGCATGCAACTCGCAAAGTTCGTTGATGCCTGCATCTTCACGTTCCGCGACAACGGCATCTACATGGGTAACACCTCTCTTCATGTACGTTTGCTGAGCGAAAAAACCGACACACGCGACAAAAATGCCCATCCCGACATGGAACTCGAACCCCTCTCCTTCGCGTGAAAGTCCGTGGCGCTTACGGACGGCAGTGGGAACACCGAAAAAGTCGAGTGCAATTGCTCCGATGCACAGGAGCCACGCGTTCGGCGTGTCCCTCCATAGCGCCAGATAGATCCCCGCCACCTCGACACAGGCCCAACCCGATCGCTCCCGCAAACAAGGAACCAAACCCGAAACCGGGAACGAGGGCGCGGAGCCGGCCAAGCCGCATCGCGCGCCGTGCTTCGAGTCTGTCATACTCACCGCGGGAATCAGGCGCGTCTTCCACGGTATCGCCAGTTCCGGCACCGAATTCGGCCTCGAACTCGGCCTCAAGATCTGCGTCGTCGATAGCCTCCGTGAGGTGCACAAGGTCAGGTAACGGTGGCCAGGTACTCGGCGCAGGCAGGTCGAGGCGTTCGAGCAGCAGGTCCGCATTGCTGTGCGCACGCTTTGCGGCCCGATACATCTTCCGTTGATTTGGCTCGAGAAACTTCTCTGTTTCACCGGTCGAGGTATCGCCATACGATCGCACAACCGTCTGCAGCGCCAAACTATAGGCCATCGCTTGCGGCGACAAATAACCTAGGCTCGAGTGGCTCCACTCGTGACCGACAAGTGAAGACCCGTCCAGCGCAGCGGAGCGATGTCTTGATGTGATGTTGGTCGTCATCACTCCAAAGCCGAGGTAGATGGTCGTAATGTCCGTGAGCATCTCTTCTCGGTCGCGATCTTCCACTTCGAGTCCGTGATAAGCACGGTAGGCGTGTGCCACCTCATGACATAGGGCTCCAACGACAGCCTGGCTGTCGTTTAGCTGGCTTGCATCGATGCCAAACAGGGCCATATCTTCCTCAATGCCGTAAAACACCGCCGCCGCGCCGACATGATGCGAATCGTCGACGCGCGCCACCCCATGGAATACCTCCATGGACGCATCGAGTTTCTCAAGCCCGGCATAACGCATCAGTCGGAGCGCGATGCGGCGACAGCCAAGCGCATCGGGTCGCCACCGATCCGGAAAGTAGCGGTCGTCGGGAAGTAGCACATGCCCCGCCACGAAGCATTGGTGCCCGCACGCTTCAATCAGCCCGTGGATTGCGTTCAGTATCGCTTCTCGCTCCTCGTCTGTAGGCAACGACTCAAACACCCGCAGGACATAGCCAAGCATGCTCACGCAGGCAACCGATGGCCGAGCGGCGTCACTGTGTGCCTGGCCAATAACAGGCGCGAGCGAAGCGGTTGATGCTAAGAGAGGCGAGGCGGCATGCTGTTTCAGAGCCTCGACTATCTTTGCTTTTTCGCCATCGCGCTGGTCGTGTTTTGGGCACTGCTGCGTGGACTCGGAGAGGTGGCAGGGGAGAAGGCCTCGCTGGTCTTCATTTTTGTCGCTTCGTGCCTCTTTTATATGGCGTGGCACCCGACCTACATCGTGCTGATCCTCTCCTCGATTCTGCTCGATTACTTCGTGGGCCAGCGGATCCACCGCGCAACCCTTCAGCGCGCCAAAAAGAACTGGCTTCTGGTTTCGCTCATCGGCAACCTTGGTCTGCTCGGCGCCTTCAAGTACTTCAACTTCTTCATGAGCGCCGTCTCGGACACCGCACATCTGCTCGGCATCGGCTGGGCTGCGCCGCACCTGAACGTGCTCTTGCCCGTCGGCATCTCCTTCTACACGTTTCAAACCATGAGCTACAGCATCGACCTCTACCGAGGTCGCATCGAACCGGCCGGTAGCCTGCTCAAGTTCGCGGTGTTCGTGACCTACTTTCCGCAGCTTGTCGCGGGTCCGATCGTACGCGCTTCGGAGTTTTTGCCGCAGCTCGAAGAGAAGCGAACGCTCGACCGCGAACGCGTCAGCACGGGCCTCTTTTTGATCATCACCGGACTCGTCAAAAAGCTCGCCATCGCCGACTACGTCGGCGTTAATCTTGTGGACCGCATCTTCGAGAACCCCAGCTATTACACAGCCTCTGAGGTCATCATCGCGCTCTACGGATTCACGCTACAGATCTACTGCGACTTCTCGGGCTACACCGATGTCGCCCGGGGCTCAGCGCGTCTGATGGGCATCGAGCTACCTGAAAACTTCGACCGCCCCTACCAGGCCAAGAACCCCGCCGAGTTCTGGCGGCGTTGGCACATGACGCTCTCGACGTGGCTTCGCGACTACCTCTACTTTCCCCTCGGTGGCTCACGGGTGAGCCCAGCTCGCGCCTACTTCAACCTGGGCCTGACGATGTTTTTGATCGGGATCTGGCATGGCGCGAGTTGGACATTCGTGATCTACGCCTTACTGCAGTCCGCGGCGATGGTCTCGCATCGGTTCGTGTTCCGTATGCGCGGGCGTGGCAAAGACGCGGTGGATGGACCGATCGTCACCGCGCTCAAGGTGCTGGCATGCCTTCAGTTCGTCGTCTTCTCGCGCATTTTGTTTCGGGCAACCAGCATCGACAACGCCTGGGAGGTCACCGCCCAGCTCGGCTCGGGCATGTGGTCGATGGCGCAAGTCTCCACCGGCCTGTGGGTCGCGCTCATCGTTGGCTTCGCCATGCACTACACGCCTCGCACTTGGTACGAGCTACTGGAGCGCCGCTTCGTGAACCTTGGTGCACCTGGAAAGGGCCTTGCTCTCGCCACCGTGGGCGCGGGCCTCGCCCTGGTCTCAACCTCCGAACTCGTCCCCTTTATCTACTACCAATTCTGAGTACGCCACCGAACCAGTCTCAATCGGAGCCGGGGCCCGAATGAGACTGCCAAGTGATAAGAATTTGCCGCCGAATACGGCTAGGCTTAGAACGTCATAGTTCCTGCTGCTCATGTCCGACCCCGCGCGCACTGACCCGACCCGACTCGCCCTTCGCCACCTAGGCTGGGTGAGCCTTGTTTTTATTGCGCTTTGTGGGCTGACCTACGTCCTTCCGGAGGTTGCGAAGGCGGCGGGCATGCCCGAAGCCGCCGACGAGCTCGAACGCCTCAAGCCCTGGGTGCCCGGCGAGCGTATCCCCGTGGCCACGACCCTGGCGGAGATGGGCGAAAAATCGCTACCAGCCTACGCCGGAGCGGGAGGCGCCTATGTTCCGGTCGCTGATCCGGACGACGCCGACGAAGCGAGCGATCACGAAGCGGACCCAAACGAGGCAACCTCGGACGATCCCGGGAACATGGGGCAGCCAGGCGCGTCTGTACAGGACATCTATCGGCCGCCAAGTGGCGCGATGAAGCACTTCAAGAAGGCGATCGAGAATACTTCGGTGCTATCGGGATTCTTCAAGAAGCTCGATCAAACACGAAAGAAGAAACCTGGCGCAATTACACGCATCGCCCACTACGGCGACTCGAGCATCGCGACCGACCTCATCACGCACACGGTACGGCGCAAACTTCAAAAGCAGTTTGGCGACTCCGGCCACGGCTTTATTCTGATCGCGCGCGGCAGTATGCCCTACGCACACCGCGACATCATGCATCGCCCCAACGAGCTTTGGACGTTGCGGCAAATCGTGGCACGTCAGGACTCAAGCGGCCTCTACGGTTATGGCGGTGTGTCCTTTCAAGCGCAGCCGGGCGCCTATGCTTCGTTCGCCACACGGCCTGAGCCGCCTGTCGGCAACACCGTTTCGAAGTTTCTCGTCTACTACCGTCAACAGCCAAGAGGCGGCGACTTTACGATTCGCGTAGACCGCGACGAAAAACAGGTTGTCAGCACCCAAGGCGAACCAGACGATGCAGTGAAGACGGTGCAGGTCAATGACGACGAGCATCGATTCGATATTAGCCACCGGCGTGGTTTGGTCGAACTCTACGGCGCGGCACTCGAACGCGATACCCCCGGCGTCATTTACGACTCGATGGGTCTCGTGGGCGCACGTATGAACCGCTTGCTCAACTGGAACAAGAAGCACCTCAAGCGGCAACTGGAGCTTCGCAAACCTGACCTGCTCATCTTAGGTTTCGGTGGCAACGAAGCCGACGATTCGCTGCGCAAGAACCAAAACCGCGAGGGTGAGATTCGCAAAGTCATCCAGATGTTCCGCAAGGCCGACCCAAACCTGCCTTGTCTGCTGTTCGCGCCACTGGACCAAGCTGAGCGCACCAAGCGCGGCAACTACACGACGATGAAGGCCATTCCGCACATCGTCGAAGCCCAAAAAGCCGCCGCTGCCGCGGAAGGTTGCGCGTTCTTCAACACCTACGAGGCGATGGGCGGCCAAGACAGTATCGTCGCCTGGTACCGCCAGCGTCCGCGCCTGGCGCTCAGCGACTTTCGCCACGCGACCCCCGAAGGCTACGAGAAGATCGCCGACATGTTCTTCGCCGCACTGATGAAGGCTTACGAAGAGTACACCAAGAAGTGAACGCTGTGCGACTGGGTTGCTTTCCGTTCGCTTCGCTCTCGTCGATCGAGGCCATCGCCGCGCTAATGCACGTAGACTTTCTGAACGCGGCGAAGTTTGTCATCGCGATGGTCGTCTGGGAATCGGCGGTACTTAGCATGGCTGCCTCGACGGTTGCGGCGCAACCCAGCTTGGTCTCGCTTCAGCGCGTGGAACGCTTAACGGGTGAGCCATCTCCGAATCGAACGGATCGTGTCAACGTCTATGGCACCGACCTTGGTCATACCTTCGAGCACAATGGCAAACTATACTTTGTGTTCGGCGACACCTTTGGGAGCCCTGGACATCCAACGAACTCAGGGTCGTGGCGCTCAAACGCCTTGGCATGGTCAAGCGATAGCACGCCTCATGACGGGATTCGCTTTGATGCCTGGCTCACCGACGCTTTTGGAAACGCGCGTGCGATGATTGAAGGAAAGCACCAGCCGAATAGTGGTTTGGGCGAAGTTACGAAGATTCCGACTGCCGCATGGAGTGATGGCATGCGCATGTACTTGTGGTTCATGTCGGTCAGCTACTGGGGCAAACCAGGTGAGTGGGATGTGGGTTATGCAGAGCTGGCGGTATCGGACGATCACGGGGTGAACTGGTCTCTAACCGGGCAGCGACGAAGTTCGGACAGTGGGTTTGTGCAGTTGGCAGTGACGGAGCACGAAGGGTACCTCTATCAATGGGGGATCCCTTCGGGTCGACTCGGTGGTGTACGGCTCGCCCGTGTGCCGCGCGACAGAGTCACGTCGCCCAGCGAGCACCGCTATTTCAACGGTACGGGCTGGTCTGCGCAAGAATCCGCGGCCACGTTGATCGTCCCGGCACCGGTCGGTGAGCTCTCCGTCGTCTGGAACCCTTATTTTGAGAAGTGGATGATGACCTATCTGAACAAGACAAGCGCGGCGATCGAGTTGCGCGTTGCAGATCACCCGCACGGCCCTTGGAGCGGACCCGTCGAGCTGGTCGACGGCGCTCAGTATCCGGGACTCTACGGCGCATACATGCACCCACGGTTGCTCGAAGAAGAGGGACGCATCGTCTATTTTACGATGTCGCAATGGCAGCCCTACGATGTCTTCTTGATGCGTGCCGAGTTTGAGCCTCTGGCCAGAGAGAAAGGCGCAAGCGTAGGCGGTGCAGCCGGGTGCATGGCACGCCGTGATGGGCGCGCATGGAACCTGCTGTTCCTGGCGCTTACGGTGCTCATCTCACGACGCTGCGCTAACGAACATGGCACACGGTGAAACGCGCTCTTCGGCGCAGTCACTAGCGTTCAGCGTAGAGGTAGTCGTACATCTTTCGAAGCGCGCGCGTCTTTACCCAGTCAACCTCCATCAGTTGAGGCACCGACGTAAACTCGTAGTTCTTGCGAACCGCAATGAGGTTTCCCGCAGCACGCACATCAAGCCGCACAGCCACATCGAGTTCCTCAAACGAGGCTTCGTTGGCGAGCTCGACAATTCGGTTCGCGACCGGCTTGCAGGAAACGTCCACTCGGCCCATCGCATCGAGTTCTACCGGGCAGCGGCCATCGACAAACAGGTAGTCATAGATCTGTCGAAGCGCTCTCTCGGCCACGTACGGAAGGTCTGCGAGTTCATCGAGCGTCCGCAACTTGCGCTCTGCACGCGCCGCGACAATCGCCTCCACAGCACGCAGGTCGAGCGCAACCCAATCATCAAGCACCGCAAATGACGCATTGTCGACGAAATCAAGGATCTGAACCGAGACAAGTTCGCAATCTCGTGAGACGCGCCCATCTTCAAGCTCCATCTCACCACAGCGCGTCGGGAGGCGCTGGTCGAGCTTGGGGTAAAAGAGCGCTGCACCGTTTTTGTCTGTGCGCGTAAGGCGAAGAGACCAATCGCCCTTCCCGTTGCAGTGTGGATAGTGCATGACCGAACGCGGGTCGTAGTCGGTGAGCGGACGCCAATCCATATCCTCCCAACACTCCGCCGCGTTGGCCTCGGGTCGAACGTGCTCGTGCCGAAAGCCAAGTACGTGACCAAGCTCGTGTCGCAAGATGCCGGTCAGCGTAAGCTCTTCCTCGTCGTTCGTCGCCAAGCTCTCGAAGTTGACTCGTACCTGCCTGCGTTCGCGGCTATCGGAAGGAAAAAACGCACGCGCATAGTACCAGGACCACGGATCGGCCGTCGTCACCGTGAATAGCACACGTGGGTTAAAACCATCACAGTCGGCATCCTCGTCGCTTCGATAGACAAACCGCAGGTCGGCGATGGCCATCCAGTCGGTCGCTGCTTGTTGCACAGCGCCCAACACCTCATCCTTTCGCTCCCCAAAACCATCACTCACGCAGTACGAGAGATCGTAGCGGTCGATCTTGTCCCACGTACTGTCCTCTTCTTGAACTTGCATCACCGTCAGCGAGGTTGCTGCCGTTCGCATCAGGTCGAAGTAGTAGTCTCGAATCGCCTCTTCACCCCAAAGGGCAATGTCTCCTTCAACGATGCATGCCCCCGTGTCGCTTTCGCACGCAAGGTCCTCACGGAACGTCTTGTAATCCCATGCGGTCGATCCAATGCCATCGGCTTTTCCGTCACCAGTCGAACTTGGCGCCGACGACCCACCTGGCGTCGCGCAGGAAATCAACAACGACGCGAGCATTGCGCTCCATGACTTCCGAGGCACCCACCAACCCCCAGCAAGTCGCATACCAACAAGGATGTCTCGAATTGCCGTGAAATATGCGCGGCTGAGACCACCAGGCGGATGCCTAGGTAGCCGCCATCGGGCTTGCGGTAGCCAGAAGAGGTGGCACGGTCGGAAGCACCTAGACTCCATTCAGCTCTCGGAGAGCTTGCTGCGCTTTACTAACTGCTGCTGGATGAAGCGAGACTGCGATGCTGGGCATATTCAGACGCAAGAAGAAGAACGTCTCGGGCAACGACACCTCGCCGAAGCGGTTCGATTATGACGTCCAACCATCCGGCGGGCCATTGCTGGTGGACTTTGGTCCCAGGAAGGTCTGCTTCGCTGGCTCCCTTTCATCGGCATGGTTCGTCAGCCACCGCTATGAGCCGCTATTGCTCGCTCTCGACGCTCAGGGTCAGGTGCGCGACACATTTCCTTGCCCACCGATCGACCGCGTCTACCCGATCGATGGAAGCGCGTGGAGCCACTACATGGAGGCGTTGGGAGGGCTCGAAAAAGTTGCCTTCGAAGAGTCCTCCAGCGGAGCGTTGCGCTTTCACTTACGACGAACCAATGGGCCAATCTTCGTCCCAAGCTTGGACGTCGTAAGCTACGAGGCCTCAACTCCGCCTCGGATTCGCTACCACTGGACGGACACGACCGTAGAGCCCTAGAACACCTACGAGGCCACGGGCGGCCAAGACAGTATCGTCGCCTGGTACCGCCAGCGCCCACGACTGGCGCTGAGCGACTTTCAGGGACGTCGGTCCGACCCGTGCTCTGAGCAACCGCGTGCGCTATCCTAGGTCCATGTGGTTTGGGCAGGGATGGAGCGCGTCGTGGTTCTTCATCACGATGCTCATCCTAAGTGCTGCCTGCGCAGAAACCAGCCAAAGGTGGCAAGAAGTTGAAGGCACAAAGTTGACGCACGAGGCCGGCGAAGAGGTGATTCTTGATGCTACGTCTATCTTCGCCGACGGCGGTGCCTACCGTTGGCAGCAGCTGGGTGGACCGACCGTGCCGATCACTGATCCGAATGCCACCGTCCTTCGCTTCATCGCGCCCGACGTCAGCGCAACGACCTCAATCCTCTTATCTCTCAGCAACGTCCGGGGCGCTGACTCAGCCACGACCCTCTTCACAGTCACCGTGACCCCCCGCAGCTTGGGTGATTCCCAAATGGATGCAGGAAGCGACCCGCCTGAAGATGCGCAAACCGATTCGTCAGACGGATCACAACCCGTGGCGGGCCCGGGTCAATACATTGCGACGCACTCAACAGCAGCTCCTGCCATCGACGGCGACCTATCCGAATTTTCTGGCGTCCCGCCTATCGACCTCACTGTGTCGGCCACACGCACATCGTCCTCAGTGCAACTTCAATGGGACAGCAACAACCTCTACATCGCTGCAGACGTCTCAGACTCTGACGTCAAGACCAGCATCTCCGTGAGAGACGGCGAGGTGTGGAACGACGACAGTATCGAACTCATGTTCGACCCGGGACGTGAGGGTGGCGCTGAGTTTAATACCGGTGACTTCAAAGTTATCGTCAACGCGATTGGTGTTCAGCGTGATACCGAAGGCACACCGGCAGGAGAGTTCGATACAAGTTGGAACCCCGACTATCAGGTCGCCGCGGTTCCGACGGCGAGCGGTTATCGGGTCGAAATCGCGATACCCTGGAGTGCGTTCGGACTCACCGCCGCTCCCAACTCGACCTGGGGCTTCGACCTTGCACTCAACGACACGCTTACCTCCGGTGCAACCAATAAGGTCGTCTGGCGGAATGAAAACGGAGGCACCGTCAACGACCCCGCCGGCTGGGGCGAACTCGCTTTCGTGCAATAGCCTGGTTAGCCACCTGCACCTGCGTCGAGAACGACCGTCATCGGCACGTTCCGCCCTGACCGCCGACCGCGAGTGAGACCTCGCGAAGCAAGTCTCGCTCAGCCTGCGTGGGGTAGAGCGTGCCAGCACACGGAACGAGCGCATCGCCGAGTTGGTTGACGGGTGTCACCGTGACCGCCGCCCAGGAAGGCACTGAAATGGGCGAAGACGAAACGCTGCTGGTGTCGTCCTCTTCGGGCGGAAGGTGATTGCCTCGCAGAAATAGCTGTGAGCCCCCGACACCCGTACGGTAGTAGATTGCATCGTCCGCATTGGTTCCACACGATGGAGTGTCTGCCGGTTGAAGGTAGTTGTATTCGGCGAGCACTTTCGGATCGACAATGCCGTCGGAGTCGAGCGAAAGACCATGGGGATCATCTCGATGGCAGATGTAGCCCCATTGGTAGTGCACGTTGTTGATGTGGTGTACTTCGGCTTGGTCGGAATACTTGGGCCCGCGGTCGTCTACCCGCGCCCACACGTTGTGGTGGACCGTGATGTTCTTCGGGCCTCGGATCGAGGCGGCGCGATACTGGGTGTGCACAAAGTTATAGGCGAGCGTAATGTTGTAATATGCATTCCTGTCTTCGTTGGCATTGAAGTCGAAGATCCCATCTGTGGCGCCGGTCAGCGTCAGGTGCTCAAGAGCAACGTTGTAGATGTCTCCAGAGCTGGTCGCGCCAAAGCCCCAGAAGTCTTGTGACGAATCCGGATGCCCACCGGGACCGACCGAGCGAAGGTAGCGAGCGATAATGTCATGCACGTCCTCATCGTCGGCCTTAATGGTGAGTTTGTAGTCCGCTCCGTGCTCAAAGGTGATGCCCGGCGCAGGCGCGGTCGAGCCGTCGATGGTGATGAACGAGTCTTCGATCGAGAGGTCGTCCTCAAGCGTTATGGTGCCACCGACGTCGAAGACGATGTGACGGCAACCCTGTGAGATCGCGTCGCGGAAGGAGCCGCTGCCCGAATCCGCCAGCGTGGTGACGTGAAACGTCTCTGGGGAGTCGCAGCCGTCTGCCCCGAGTGTTTGTGCGCCGAAGCCTTCGATCGAGGTGGGCGTGATCGGCCCTCGCGCGTCCGGTTGAAAAGAGCTTCCATCGTTACCGTTATGGACCGTTGAGTCCGTCCTTCCGGCGTCTGATGCTTGCACTGTACTTGAGTCTGGAAGATGGCCGCTGTCGCTGCGCAGGCCGTCACCCGTCACATCGCTGCTGCAGGCCCACACACATGAAAGCGCAGCAGTCCAGAGGGCCCAGGACCTGCTGGTCATTGGCACGTTCCGCCCTGACCGCCGACCGCGAGTGAGACCTCGCGAAGCAAGTCTCGCTCAGCCTGCGTGGGGTAGAGCGTGCCAGCACACGGAACGAGCGCATCGCCGAGTTGGTTGACGGGTGTCACCGTGACCGCCGCCCAGGAAGGCACTGAAATGGGCGAAGACGAAACGCTGCTGGTGTCGTCCTCTTCGGGCGGAAGGTGATTGCCTCGCAGAAATAGCTGTGAGCCCCCGACACCCGTACGGTAGTAGATTGCATCGTCCGCGTTGGTTCCACACGATGGCGTGTCTGCCGGTTGAAGGTAGTTGTATTCGGCGAGCACCTTCGGGTCGACAATACCGTCGGAGTCGAGCGAAAGGCCATGCGGATCGTTTCGATGGCAGATGTAGCCCCACTGGTAGTGCACGTTATTGATGTGGTGCGCCTCGGCCTGGTCCGAATACTTGGGCCCGCGGTCGTCTACGCGCGCCCACACATTGTGGTGAACGGTGATGTTCTTGGGACCTCGGATCGAAGCAGCGCGGTACTGCGTATGGATAAAGTTATAGGCGAGCGTAATATTGTAATAGGCATTTCTTTCTTCGTTGGCATTGAAGTCGAAGATCCCGTCGGTGGCTCCCGTGAGCGTCAGGTGTTCGAGCGCCACGTTGTAGATATCCCCGGAGCTCCCGGCATCAAAGCCCCAGAAGTCTTGTGACGAATCTGGGTGACCACCGGGACCGACATGCCTTAGATAGCGCGCGATGATGTCGTGGACATCCTCGGAGCCAGCCTTGATGGTGAGTTTGTGGTCCGCACCGTGGTCAAAGGTGATGCCTGGCGCAGGCGCGGTTGAGCCATCGATGGTGATGAACGACTCATCAATCGAGAGACTATCGCTAAGCGTAATGGTGCCGCCAACGTCGAACACGATGTGACGACAGCCCGCAGAGATCGCGTCACGGAACGAGCCGCTGCCTGAGTCCGAGAGCGTCGTGACGTGATAGGTCTGAGGGTTGCTACAGCCATCTGCGCCCAGAGTCTGCGCGCCGAAGCCTTCGATATCACCTGTAGCGGGAGCTGGGCACGTTCCACAGTCGGCGCTGCACGAGCTACATGATTCATTGGCATCGCAGGTTCCATCGCCGCAGCTCGAAGGCGTCTGGCAGGTGCCGCAGTCGGATGCACAGGAAGCGCAGTCTTCACCCGCATCGCAGGTTCCATCGCCGCAGCTCGGCTCAGGCTCGGGTTGAGGCGACGTGCATTGGTCTTGATTGCTCGGGTAGCCGGGCAACACACACAGGTCCTCGCCCGAATCGCGGCCAAAATCGGCGCCGATGTTATGCTCGCATTCGAGCCCGTCCTGGCAGTCTGAGTCGCCATCGCAGTCGCCCTCCCCATAGCCGCAGGGACAAGCGTCGGAACAGTAGTCGCTGTCGCCGAGCGGATCGCTGTGACAGGCGTCCGCAAGCGTACCGCAGACGTCGCTACTGGGGCAGCTGCCACAATCCGCGCTGCAGGAACTACATGATTCATCTGCATCGCAAGTACCGTCGCCGCAACTCGAGGGTATCTCGCACATGCCGCAATCGGCTTCGCAACTGCTGCAGTCTTCGTCCGCATCACAAGTCTCGTCGCCGCAAAATGACGGGGACGGACCTGCATCGTCGCTCGAACACGACCCGCAGTCCTCCGGGCAGAGCGAGCATGACTCCTTCTTTTGACACTTTCCGTTGCCGCAGTTGGCTGCAAGGTAGGTCTCTAGACTGCCACTGCCCTCCGTTTCGATGGTTGTAGTGCACCCCCCTAGCGAGCTCGCAACGAGAAACACCGCCCATAGCCCTGGAGCGCCTAACAACGTGCGCTTTGTGTGACCACCAAAAGTACCGAACTCACACCATCCATGTTTCATGTTCACCCAGTGCAAGAACTGGACAGCACCGATCACAAATTCTCAGGAATATTTCATGTTCTGGCTGGAACAATCGGAGCGCCATCGACGCATGCCGTCGTCAAGTAACCGGTCTGCCCGCGCAAACTAAAATTGGGAAACAACTAAAATTGGGAAACACAGAGCAGAGACGCTCAAAACTTTTTTCTGATCGATTCTTGCACACAAGTCCACTGGGGTTTTGCTACCTGTTCCCAATGGAGACCTCAGAATGTCGCGCAAATCCCGAATCGTTTTTCTCGTAAGCCCAATGGTTGTGCTTCTGGGCCTATCGGCATCCTGTACCGGTGGTCTTGCGACGACGAGCGAAGAGGAAGGGGTCGGTTCGACCACGTTGGCTGTCCAATCTGGCGAAGAAGTCGTGCTCGATGGCT
>CAZAQV010000008.1:0-235982 GCA_964487255.1 uncultured Polyangiales bacterium
AAATGAGCTCCATCTGCCACCTTAGCAACTGGTCCGAAAAATGGGGTCCACTTTAGGGCTCCACCACATAGAAAATGCCGTAGGGAAAACGACGTACGAGGACACGACGGACGTTTTTGTGCACCTCGGGATAAAGTTCTGGACTCCGTCGCGCTTTTGCAACAGCGGCTTCAACACAAAGAAGGAAGTCTTCGCCGAGTCCGGTACGCTGGTCTTCGTACCACCGATACGCCTCGCGGAGTTCTTGCTCGGCGACCGAACGAAATAGGATTTCCAGCATTGCGACCCCTCAGCTGCTCAAGAACGGACGCGGCGAAGTACGTCATCCCACGAAGCCAATCCATTCGGGCTTTCCGCATGCGCCTGCAGCCTTCGGTCCAATTCGCTCCGCTGCGCATCTGTGAGCCGAACTTGCTCCGGCGACTTTGCGATTTCATCCCACTCGTCCTGGAGAGACAAGATGCGTTCGGATACAGTCAGCTGTTTCGCTTCGGCGCTCACCCGGTAAGTATAGCAGACGTGCAGGGAGCGAAATTGTCGGCGCACGAGCAGGTCAATTGTGGTGATCTGACGTGAAGATGCGTGTTTTCGAGCACTTGTCGATCACAAAAAAGTTGGCTTTGTCAGTCTCATCATCCGAAGGTCGTCGATTCAAACCCGGCCCCCGCAACCAGGAAAATCAGGCACTTAGCGGAAACGTTAGGTGCCTTTCTTTTTGCTCGTTGACCTGACGTGGGGCGGCGGGCGCCGAACCTGCAACCAAACGCAAGGTCGCTCCCTGCTCGATGTGAGAGCACGAGGTTTGCTAGGCGGTTAATCGCGTGTTGTGCTTGAAATAGGCCCGGGGGTGAATCTCTTGAGGTGAGGCAAAGGAGGTCCGCGTGAAGGATCTAAAGCTTCAGAGATGCTTCGCACACTAAGCCCAACCCTTGGCAACGATGCCAAGGAAACCGGTGATCCAACGGACTCGAACTAAGCGGCAGGGCGGTCGGACTTGCGGGCGACGATCTTGATGTCGCCGCCGAGTGCGTCGAGAAGAACGGCGAGGGTGTTGGCCGTTGGGTTGCCGTTGGCGTTCTCGATCTTGCTGATTTCGCCCTGCGCAATGCCGGTGAGTTCCGAGAGTTCCTTTTGCGACATGCCGCGTTTGGCGCGAAGCTGCGCCAGGTCGTAAGCGAGGCGAAAGCGACGACGCATGACCCGCAGCTCCTCCTCTGCTACCGGGCCTTCCTGCCGGGCTTCCTCTTCCACGAGGCGGTTCAGGTCTTTGAGTGTCTTCGGCATGTATGAAGTATATAGGTTATAACCCATACGTGCCAGGCGGCCTATTTCTTTCGGCTTTTCCACTCTTTGAGCCGTTTTCGCGCCGTCTGTATCTGCGCCTGCTCGTGCCTTGGCGATGGCTTTCGGCCTTTGTCGTAGCCCGCCAAGAGAAGGACGATCTTGTTTCCGTAGGCATGGAAGTAGACCCGTAGCAGGAGCTTTTCCGGTGGGTCTCCCGATGGTTGCTCGGGAGGCTTACCGATGCGCGCGAGCAAAGTGTCCGCATCTTGGCGAATGCGAAGCTCATAGAGGCCCTGTTTGAGACTCTTGCCGAACTCGGTGCTGCAGATGTTGATGCCATCGCGTGCAAGAATCTCATTGATGGCCGCCGTGACCGCCCGCCGCTTGGTTGGACTCAGCTCTTCAGCAATCCACCGGTAGACCGGCGAGTCGCCGTGCTCGTCTTCGTAAAACTCGATTTCGTACGGATGAGCCAACCCGACGTCGATAGCACAACCTACGCTGCGATCTCGACTTCGAGCCCTCGATTTGGGCCGATGCGCCTTGAAGAATAGGTCAAGTGCGGATGAACTCGCGGCGCCGCGAGCTGAGGAGTGCCGCGTTGACGGTGCTGGCCTCCAGCGGTACATCAAGCGTCGATGACGCTGGAAAAGCTCGCTCAGAAGCCTTGGACGCCGCTTGTCGAAACACTGCAAAGTGCTGGTGTCCAAAACCTCCAAGAGAGGTTGTTCGATGGTGCCTCCGAGAAGCAGATCGCAGAACTTGAAGCAGAACTCGGCTTTGGCGTTCCTGACGACCTTCGACTGGCTCTGATCCAGCACAATGGGTTTGCAGAAGAGTTGCTTCCGACGACTTGGATACTGACCGTCGATGAAATCGTATCGGTGTACCAGGAGGTGCTCGCGTGCCTTGGCCCCCTTGATATCACCGAAGTCGGAACGAAGTTCGTGCCCTTTGCGTGGAATGAACAGCCCCCCTACTTTTGTGTTGACGCCTCCGAAGAAGACAACGGCCGCGTCTTCATGATCGATGAAGGCGAAATCGAAGTTTTGGCGCCAAGTCTGCGAGAGTGGATTGCCCAACAAGCAGCGTCGCTGGCCAACGAAAAACAGTTCTGCTTCAGCAAGCAAGGGGCCCACTATACCGAGGGGCGCAGAATCGCTCGAATCGATAGTTGGGATGGCAATACCGGCGAGTGTCGCGGCGAGCTTGGACCGTCAGCCGACCTTCGCAGTGACTTTGCCATTTTTGAAGGTGGCTATGTTCCGCAAGTTGGCGATATCGTGGACTGCACGCTCTGTGAGTTAGAAGGAGACACCACCGTTGCCAATGCGCGGTTGATCGAGCCGGCGGACATTCGGTTGGAGAGTCTTCGTCGGGAACTGCACTTGTGGCAGCTGGCTGGGTTCTCGGTTTCTTCTGTCACAACCGATGAACTTTGGACGATTCCGTTTCGTGAGGAATGGAATCCCACGGAAGCTGCTTCGGTAATTCTGGCGTCCAGCGCTCCGGTTTTCAATCAAAAGTGGGTTCCCGTTCTTGCACAAAAAACGCTCGAGAACTTCAATCGCTGGAGCGCAAGATGGGACGCAGGGCCATTCAACGTCAATCTCGAACCATTGATCGCCGAAGCACGCAAAGCAGCGGACAGAAAGAAGTCATCATCCGCAGCATTCATGGCAAACCGTGTATTCGCTTCAGCCAACGATGCCCTGATAAAAAAGAAGGACCAACGGCTTTTCGCGAGAATCGAAAATAAAGGGCACCCGCTTGAAGGCGCATGGATTCTTGCAGAGGCAGAGCAAGCCACGGCTCTTCGGGACCACGTCGGTCTTTCTCTGGTGCCTCCAAAAAAGCCAAAGAGGTTTCGTTTCTGGAAGTGACTCGATGGAGGGATAGACTCGAACCTACGCAGCAATCTCGAATTCCAAGGGGATAACGACGGATTTCACTAGGTGGTGAATCGCGCCCCCGCAACCAAGAGAGCCCACCGTCTGGTGGGCTTTTTTCGTTGCCACGCCGAAGCCTTCGCGAAGTCGGGCCTGGGTGAAATCCTAAAGGATTCTCATGAATGTTGGGAAGGGCTTCGTTTTGAGTGAACCAGGGCAGGGCTTGTTGTCACTTGTCTAAATGAGGGGGCGAATCGCCCACGCGCCCTTTGGAGGACCCAACGACATGTACAGCACTGCAGCAACGCCGACCTCGAAGTGCAACCACAATGGCGAGGCCGTCGTGTTCGGTTCTGAGGGGGTGCGCCCCGCCCCAAGCGCGCTCGAGACACATAAACGCCGGCTCTTCTTGGTCGTCTTTCCTACGGTCTTCGTTGTGTGCATGTTGAACGCCGCGGTCCGCGAACAACACCTTTTCGTTCGCGGAACGCTGTGTGTCACCGGCCTCGCGTTTCTCTCGCTTGCGTTCGTTGTGGCTCGATCAGCCAGCGTGGGGCGCGCCGTAGAGTGGGGCGTGCTCGGCGTTGGCTCCGCATACTTGCTGTCGCGTCCCTTCTATCTCGTCCTCATCAACGAGATGACCGCAATGGACATCTTGCTCACGCTTGGCTGGTCACACCTTCTGATACTCGTGGCCTTCATTTCGCAGCCCACGCGTCATGCGCGGAACTTTTCGGTGTTCTACTACCTTACGTTGGCGCTCCTGGTTGCGCCGTGCGCGGAGCTCATGGGGGCCGGGCGTGCACCGGTCGCGCTGGCCTTCGCGAGCGCGTTCGTGTTTGTGCCCGTCACCTACGTAGCGCTTCTCTCGTATTTGTCGCTGGCTCGTCAGCAAGCGGGGCGATCCGTTGAGCTTGAAGACGCCGTTCATCGGGATGCGCTCACGGGTTCATTCAACCGCTTGGGTATTGAGCGCGCATTCGAAAAGGAGAAGTACAGGACTGGTCGCTACGATGCAGCGCTGAGCTTGATCGTCGCGGATATCGACCACTTCAAGAAAATTAATGACGTGTATGGTCATGCGGTCGGTGACGCCGTTCTCACCCGTGTGGCAAATATCGCGAATACGTCCCTTCGTGAGGACGTGACCTTTGGCCGATGGGGCGGGGAAGAGTTTGTCGCCATATGTCCAGGTACCGACGTGCAAGGCGCAGCTGTGATTGCAGAGCGCCTTCGAGCCGCTCTGGAAAAGGCATGGATGCCAAGCAATGTGTCCGTCACCTGCAGTTTCGGTGTGAGTGAGGTTGGCGCGGGTGTGGAGCTATCGCAGGCTTTCCGTGCTGCGGACGCTGCGCTCTACCGGTCGAAGCACGAAGGGCGAAACCGAGTGTCGATGGCAGACGCGAGCGCTTGCCAAGCCCCGATGGTTGCCTGATTGCCGCCTTGTTACGAGACAAGTCTCATGGAATTGCTCGCCAGATGCTGCTCGTCAGCCTTGGCAACATGAAGAGAACTCCCGAGGCGGAGAGCCTTGCTGTTGAGATGCTATCGGATGAGGGCCTTGCTGGGCACGCCTGTCAACAACCAGCAAATAGATTGTGTAGTCCTCAAAGGTATAGGCCCGTTTCAATCCATTGATTGAACCACTCTGAGAACGATTTGCCGCGATCGAAATCGCGTCGCCAACCATCTTCGATATCAAAGTTGTCCTTATGGGCCTTTGCCATGAAAGGGTCGCCGCAGCCAAAGACTAGCGAAATGGGTTCATGATAACCGTTATCGGCGAAGGGGATGATGGGCCATCGAGCGTAGTCATCAAGGCTATCGAGAATCTCTTGCAGGTACATCGTGATGCCTCCTGCTATCTCATCCACGTCGTCCATATCCGTCGGCACTACCGAGACTTCCAAAGTATGCACATGCTGAAAGAACGCACAGAAGTCCTGGGGAAGCTCGGTTTGAAAAGTAGAACGGGCATACTCGCCGAGCTTTCGTAACTTCTTGCGCTGTGCCTTTTCTGACTTTGGCGTGTTGATCGTGATTGAAACTTCAAAGCCTTCGTACTCATCCACGAAGCAGTCCTCGTACGCCGAGACGATGCGATTTCGGAGCTCAGGATCGACGAGCTGGCCGTTCTTGTCGGTTGCTTTTTGGAGCCGTACGAGTGCTTGTTCAACGTTCACCCCGTGAGGTTGCAGCCGCTCGCTTGCTTTAGCAAGCAACGTACCCAACTAGAAGAAAGGATGGCGCCACTGGACGGTCGGACTTGCGGGCGACGGGCGCAGCTGTGCTTCTGCCAACGTATTGGCTGAACAGGCTTCGCTTCAAGCCTGCTCGGTCGTATGAGATGATGCCGCAATGACCATGCGAACGGTGAGTGGGGGCCGATCGAGAATTGGGAAAGAACGGCATCGACGTCGCTGTGTCCGGCTCGAACGTCCACCTTGTCTGGGGGCTTGGCTCAGTTGAGTATCGTCGCTCGACCGACGAGGCCGAGTTCATTTTACCGATGCGATCAAGGCCGACGGCAATAACGTGTGGGTGCTGATCCTCGTCTCCGATTGCACTTTCAGCGAGGGATACCGCGTTTCGCCTCTCGATCGCCGCATCGGGTGATTCGGTCCATCTTGTATGGATGGAAAAAAGTGGCGGTCTTTCCGCAACCGGTTCGGGGCTTGATCGCTTCGATGTATATCATCGCCGATCGACCAATGGTGGCGTGCCGACAGCAACAGCAGCGAACCGGCGCCGTTCGCCAGCAGAACAGCTAGGTGCCGCTTCTTTTGCTTGGTGACTCGGGCCTGCGATCAAAAGCCCACCAGCTCAAGCCTACGAAGAAGAGGAGTGTAAGCGTTGCTTGTATGCAGAAAGCCAGGTTGGACATCGGCGGGGGAACAGTGAAGAAGAAGACCGTCTGGGCCGCCGTCATGATCCCCATTGTGACGAGAACCTTCGGTTGTCGGGCGCACTCTGCGCTCCAGAAGAGGAGAGCCGCGAAGAGCGCGCCGAGTTCGAATACATAGCTTGCGATCGGGTAGTTCCAGAGACCGAGCCCCATCATCGGCCCGTCGTTTGTCAAAACCGCAAGGTCGGGTTGGTGCACGATGAGGTCGGCAATCCAGTGTGAAAACACCGCCACAGAAACGGCCGTTGCCCAGGCCTTCTTTCGAAGCAGTAGCAGTGCGGCAAGTGCGCTCCAAACCACTGCCGCCCCCAAAGAGTGCGAGTACACAGTAGACTGAGCATCGAGCGAAAGAGGACCCGCTACCTCCGGCTTTGTATGCACGATTTCAAGACCGGTCGCTCTGCCGGCTAAATGAAGAAAATCCAGAACCTGGACGGAGAGGAAGAGCACCCAAACGGGCACCTTGGGGTAATACCGCTTGATAACGAAAGCTGGCGCATAGTGACCAACGAACATGCGCGGATCCTAACATCTAACACCTTAGGGTTGTGTTGGCGCGGTTGCGGCCTCGGGACAAACCCGACAGAATCGTGGCGATGATCAGCAAAGAACGCCAAGTCGGGTCGCAGAACGTGCCCACCTTTCTTTACGGCACGGCGTGGAAAGAGGAAGCGACTGAAGCGTGCGTGACCGCAGCGCTTAAGGCGGGCTTTCGCGGCATCGACACCGCGAACCAGCGCAAGCACTACGATGAAGCTGGCGTCGGCGCGGCACTGAAACGCGCTTTTGTCGAGGGCCCGTTGTCTCGGAGCGACCTGTTCCTGCAGACCAAGTTCACGTTTGAGGCCGGCCAAGACCATCGATTGCCCTACGACCCCAGCGCATCCATCAGCGAACAGGTCCAGCAGTCGTTTCAAAGCTCGCTCGATCACCTGGGTGTTGACTATATCGACTCGCTCGTCCTGCACGGCCCCTCGCGGCGCAAGGGCCTTGGACCCGAGGACCGCGAAGCCTACCGCGCCATGGAAACGCTCGCACGTGAGGGGAGGGTGCATTTGCTCGGCGTGAGCAACGTCAGCGCGGAGCAGCTCGCTGCCTTCTGCGAAGGAGCCGATGTGCCTCCCGCTTTCGTGCAGAACCGTTGCTTCGCCGACCAAGGTTGGGACGGAGCCGTTCGAAAAGTCTGCGCTGCGCACAACGTTGCCTACCAAGGCTTCTCGCTGCTCACGGCGAACCGTCGGGCGCTCACGAGTCCCGAAGTGACCCAAATCGCAGAGCGCCACCAAGCGACCGTCCCGCAAATCATCTTTCGCTTTGCTATGCAGCTCGGCATGTTCCCGCTGACCGGCACGACCGACCCGCAGCACATGGCCGAGGACCTCGACGCCTACCGAATCGAGCTCAGCGCTGAAGAAGTCGACACGATCCTCACCATCGAATTGTGACTTGCGCCTCGTGACGGCTAGCAGGTCGAATCAGATTTGCAGCGACACAGTGCCGACCTGATGAAACTCGGCCATCCACCGCGTGCCCTCCGGGAAGAGAGTGTCTTTGATCCTTTTCTTCCACGCTTTGATTGCGTCGGCGTACATGGCATGTGGCTGAAGTCTTCATGAGTGTTGGCCCGTTTGTAAGGCGAGGTATCGAGCACACGCTGGCGACCCAAGAACCTCTTGCCGGCCACGGAAACGCCAACCATGGTAGGATCGCACCTTCGCCCGTAAGATCGCCGGCGAAAAAGAGCGGGGTTACCGAATATGCACGCACGGGGTGGAAGTGGGGCACACTATAGCGCCCTGTATTTGCCGTGTGGGCGCGAGTAGGTGGTTAACCTCCGTATTCGCGCGCGACAAACTGGAGTACGATAGCGGTTGTTCAGCAACACAGGGAGAAACTCATGGGCGGCTTTTTTAACGGAATGTTCGGCGGCGGAACGAAAGCAGAAGTGCCGCAACTCGCGGCAGACGGTCAACAACAGTTCGTTGATAACAACGACATAGAAGACGCGATTGGCGAGATGCACGCGGTCGCAGACGAGCCGAAGAGCGAGGTGATGGTGAAGCGTCCCCCAGATTTTTTGGACAACATCTATCCACCGATACCTGCTCGGCGTGAGTTTAGTGCCACGGAGGTATGGCAGCGCAGTGGTGTCGGCGAAGACGAGCAAGAAAACGTGGAGCGTGCGCAACAGCTGCTCGGTGGTCTGCCGCACGAGACACCCGACGTGGTCAAACGACAAATCGTCGAGGCGGCTTTTAAGGCGTTTGAGGTGTCGATCGAGGACATCGTGGCGGCGGCCTCTCATCAAATCCATGCGCTGCGCGACTACATCGCCGATGCCAACGAGCGCGCAGAGCGCTTCAAGTCCGTGAGCGAAGAGCGCATCGCCGAGCTCGAGGCGGAAATCGAAAGAATTCGCGGCACCATCATCGATAAGGATGACGAGCGCGAGCAACTCATTGGTTCCGCGATGGAGGTCATTGAGGACGTCGAACCCGTGCTCCATTTTTTCGGTGATGAGGGTGGCGTCACGTCACCCGGCGTTGGGGGAGCTAACGCGATACCTGCCGTGAGCCAGGGCGCGGTGGCCGTGAGCAAGCGCCCGGCTTCGTTCGCCCCGAAGGACGTGGCCGCAAGCAAGCCCCCTGCGTCGTTCCCCCCGAAGGTCGACGCCAGTGACCACGACCTGGCCCCACCGGACGCCTTTGGCGACTCCGACACGACAGTTGCGGCGAGCCCGCAGCGCGACGAAGACGTCCAGGACTTGGACGACGCTGTCGAGCAAATCAGCTGATCGGTATGGCCTTTGTACTGCCAAGACGCGGATGTCGCGTCTTGGCGCAGGGGTCACTAGGCGGCTGCCGGAAAGTCGGTGTCGCGGTGTGAGATACGGTACTGTTCGGCGATGAAACTTTGTTTGAGAACACTCTTTCTGATGTATGCCTTGGCGTTTGTGAGCTGTGGTGATGACGAGACCGCACCTGTGACGGCGACGTGCACAGGTACCGACTGCGTGTGCGGGGAGGGCAATGCGTGTGCTTGCTCGACCGATTGTCAGGCGACGTGTACCGACGACGGCTGTTCGCTCGCTTGCGATAGTTCGGCGAAGTGCAATGCCATGTCGACCGGGCCCGTTCTCGTCGGTTGCTCAGACTCGGCCGAGTGCAAAGGAAACGGCGGCGACGGAAGTGTGCTGAGCTGTGACCAAGAATCGAACTGTGACCTCAAAGGCGGGGCGAACTCGACTGCCGAGTGCAACGATTCGGCGGACTGCAAGATTAACCTCGGGCCGTCGAGCACCGTGGCGTGCAACGACATGTCCAGCTGCGACATCAAATGTGACGACGGCGACTGCACGGTGCAGTGCGCAGCCACGGCCTCTTGCGCGCTCAACTGCGGGCCTGAAGGCGACACCAAGGCCGGGACCGAATGTCCCGACGGGCGCCTGATCTGCGGCACCGAGTGCTGAGGTGAGTGCGACTCGCGAGCTCGCGCTCCACAGCGCCGCGTCCGGATCAGCACCTTACGGGCAGCCGACGTAGGTGAAGTAGATTTCGTCGTTGCCGTCGCGTGCGTCGCGCCAGCCCACCCCGAAGTGTTCACCCGTCCATATCGCGGTGGCAAACTGACTATTTCCGGCTGCGTTTGTGACCCGCTGGTCCATCGAGTTTTTGACGCCGTTGACCCCGACTTGTGCGTAATAGATTTCGTCATCGCCGTCTCGCGCGTCGTGCCACGCGACAAGGTACTCGTTACCCGTCCAGTCGACTGATGCGTACGCTTGCACGGCGAGGTTGGTCGTGACGGGCAGAGGCGAACCCACCTGCAGACGGCCGTCTTCATCGAACAACGAGAGGTAGACGTCGTCATCGTCTGCGCCGCTCGCATTGCCGTGCCACGTGACCGCGAAGCCTCCCGGCCCGTGTTCGAGGTTGGGCCAGCGTGCTCTGCCGGGGCCCGACACGAGCTGGTCATTCACCTCTTCGGTTTTCCCGTCCGCGCTGATGCGCGAGAAGTAAATGGCCTCGGTCGTGTTGACGCGGTCGTCGGCCCACACGACGCCCCACGCGGTTCCGTTCCACACCACGTTGCCGTAGCGTGACCGTGACTCGGTAGCCGTGACAGGCAGCTTGCGGACCACCGTTCCGTCCGGTTCGAGCAATGCAAAATGGATGTCGCTTCCGGCGACCTCGCCGGACTCGTGCCAGACCACACCCCAGTGGTTGCCATTCCAAGCGACCCAAGGCCAAGGCTGGGTTCCGGTGGTTGCTGCGACGCTGACCTCCGTGCCAACCAACGTGCCATCCGCCTTGACGCGAATGAATACAACTTCGTCGTAGTTGCGCGATGCCACAATGCCAAACTCACCCGCTGTCGGGTTCCATGCTGCCGATGCAGAGGTGTAGATGCCCTTCGTGGTCAGCGGCTTTTCGGCACTCAGCGGTGAGCCGAACGCGTTCAAGGCTCGATAGTAGAGCTGAATGTCCTCGCCCGATTCACGTGACCAAAAGAGCCCAAACTGCGAGCCCGACCAGCCGAGGGCGACGTAGTCGTCGGGGTTCGCCTCGTCGGTGATGCGGTTGTCGGCGGCCAGGTTTGTCAAAAGCCCTTCGTCTGTGGTTGCGTCGCAGTCATCATCGAATCCGTTACAGGTTTCGGTTCCGGGTGGTGTTCCACCCATGCATGCGCCCCACTTTCCCTCGGAGCACGTTTGCATTCCGAACGTGCAAATGCCGTGGTCGTTTCCGCACGCCTGCATCGTTCCCTCGCGGCAGGGGCAGGCGCCATCGATTGCGCCGTCGCACCCCGCGTCGAGCGCGGTCGCGTCAGCCAACGACGAATCGCCTACCTTTGCATCCGTTTCGGTGCGGGCGTCGTCCACGGTCGTCGCGTCGCGCATGACTTCGACGTCCTTCATCGCGCTATCGAACGCGACGATGGCATCGCCGCCCATGCTGCCGTCGGCTGGACCACCGCGGGCGGCGCACGAGCACCCCCAAACGGCCGGAAGCCAAAGACCGAGAAGGCAAAGCGTGATGAGGTGAGCCCGAAAAAGCACGGACTACCTTGACACGCCAACCCCATCGCGACCAGCGTCGCCCGGTTGCGTGTTCCAGCGGCATCGGAAGCGCTCCCACTTGTTCACCAGCCAGGGCATGGAGCGCTCGGGCGCGAAGAAGCCCAGGAAGGCGATGCCGCTGAGCGGGTAGGGGAAGAGGATGGCCATCGTGACCAACACGCCCATGTGAAAGCCCCACACGCCAAGGGCCCAGCCTTGGCCGATGCGTCGGTGAAGCAGGGCGAGCGGTGCGAGCAGTTCGAGCGCCAACGTCAGCCACGCCAGCGGTGGCCACACCCATGCAACGGTGCTGAGCCATGCGCCGATCGGAGAGTGAACGCTTCCGAGTGCGGCTTTGCGTATGGCGTCGTAGGCGACGTAGTTGCGCAAGAGATCGCTCGTCGCCCATTCGATTCCGCTCGCGCCAAGCTTGGCAATGCCCGCAACAAGGTATCCCGCTACGGTGATGGCGCACAGCCCCCAAACCGCAAAACCGTAGGGCGTTGCCTCGGTCGCCCGGCGTCGACCCGCCCGTCGGTCCAGCGACCATGCATCGGCGGAAGGCAAAAGCGCCAAGCCGATGACGTGAAGCACGAGCAAGTTCTCCGTGTGCAAGATCATGCCCCACGAGCTCGCGTAGGTCGTTACCCATAGAAGCAGCGCTGCGAATACGGGTCCTGTCACCGAAAAACGCCAGCCCAGACAAAACGCGCCGCCAAACAAACAGCAAGCGACGGCGATGAGCCACGTCACTGGACTCGGCAGTGGCGACTGCAACACGGACACCACGCCGATGGGCGCAAAATGTTGCAGGCGGGAAAAGTCACCGAAGTGCACGACGCGTGCGATCGCGTAGACCCAGGCGAAGAGGCCGACCCAAAAACGAATCGCGCCAAGTCGGTTCTCGTCACCCCACGTGCCTTTGCGCTGAGCGTTCATGGACCGCATCGCGCAAGCACGACCCGCTTGTCGGGTTTGTGGGTTTGCAGATAGCCCGGAACGGGCAGTTCATCTCGGACGACCAGCAGTGTGCTCGCTGTGCCGCGCGTTCGCAGTCGCTCGGCTACCGCAGCGCACAACTTGGCCGCTTCCGCAGGGCTCGAGGCGGCCCTCGCGATCGCCACCTTCGCCTGCAAAACCTCGCCGCTGGCGACCACCGCTGGGGGCACGGGTGCTTCGCTGTCTTCGCCTGTTGCCATGACGCGTGCGATGCTTACGACGTTGGGCCGCGCTTTGCTAAACATCGGAAACGTCGAGAGCGGGAAGCTGTCGCGCGCAAACCCGATGGGCGTCAAACTCGCTGTCAACAAGCCAAGGATGACGACCACAACGCGCACTTGCGGGTTTAGCGTGGCCATAGGTTGGCTACCCGTAGCACACCTATGCGCCTTTTCACTTCGAGGTAGGGTGTAGGGCGCTTTGGTTGACAGCACCCGGCCTGCGGGCATGATGGCCCATGCGTAAGCAACTTGTTCTGACTTTCACCATCGTCCTTTCGCTTGCGGGCTGCTCCGACGATACAGACGATGTCCCGTCCGACGCGAGTACCTCGGACGCTGCGCAGGACGCTGGCGTCGACGGCGGTGAAGGCACGGTTGAATCCACATTGACCGCCCTCGGCGTCGATATCACGCCAACGCCGCGGGTGGATCGAGACGGCGACCCTCTTCCGGACAGCTATGCCCCGCTCGGCTCACGGCCCTTTGTCTTTAAGCACGACGAGGTACTGTTTGCGGGCCTTCAGCTCGAAGGTCAAAGCAACACGACGGTGCTCTACAACGGTGTCGCGGAAACTCGAAAGCCGGATGGGACGCTCGACGAGCCACTTCACTTCGATGCGGTTACGACGCCAGAAGCGTCTTGGGACTCGACCGGCAATGCGCTGATTCTCAAGCGTAATGCCACGGCCGCGGACATCGACGGTGACGGTCGCGATGAAGTCGTGGTCGTCTTGCAGCGGATGGTGGACGAGAAGCTCTACGTCTTGTTTCAGGACGACGAGATGGGCGCGTTCGCCGCGAGCGAAGCGCAGCCCGTCGCCGAGACGGCGTTCGCCAACCTCTCACACATCGAGCTCGTCGCCGGTGACTTCGACGCCGACGGCGTGTTCGAGGTTGCGGTCGCGGTCACGCAAGACGGATCGGGTGGCCCGGGCAAAGTCACGTTGCTGGTGCTCAAGTCGAACGCCGAGCTCAAGTTTGCGTTGATCGACGAGTGGACAAAGGAGGTCGCGCTCTCCGAGGCAGATGCACAAGTGTCCGTGGGTATGGCCGCCGGCAACCTCGACGACGACAGTCAAAGCGAGCTTGCATTGGTAGTCAATGAGTTGGTGGGAACGGCCGCCAATGCGCGGCTGCTCTTCTTTGATGGGGGAGCGTCAACGCCGGGCTTCGCCGACCTTGGTCCCATCGACCTGCCGCGCGAAGGTGGGCCGGAGCGCATCGCGATCGGCGACTGCGCGATCGGCGACGTCGACGGAAACGGAGAGAGCGAACTGGTGGTTGGTGGCGTGTTCAATGTGAATACCAACTGTGACAACCCGCCAGACATGCTCTTCGGCACCTACGCCCTGAGCAAGGCGGGGCTACAGCAGAGCGAGCGAGCCACCGCGCTGTCGGCAGCGGACCTCGGGCCTTGCGAGAGCGCCGGACAGACCGCAGTTCGGGCAGCCTTCATCAACGTGCTCGATGCCGATGGCGATGGCGACATGGAGGTCGCGGCCAACCAAGCCGTCCTCGACTTCGACGTCTTACAGGGCACGTGGCAAGAGCTGGACCGGCTTGAGAGCGGTGCGTTTCTACCAGGCGCGACGGCAGCTTACACATTGGACCGTTCGACCAACGCCGTCGCGGTTGCGGAGGTCACCGGCGATCAATACGACGACCTTATCTATGTCACGGAAAATGCGAGCGCTGCGCTCGTTTGGGGCGCGTCTGAAGACGATGTCGGCAACGTCAGCTTCGGAACCGTCGCGCAATTTCCACTCAGCCAAGGCGTGGTCGACAACCCGGTGATCGCTCCGGCCAATGTCGACCAAGATAGCTTTGCTTTGTCACACACGCTGGTCAACAAGACCGTGGTGTTCACCGAACCGCTGTTGGTCGCGACGCTGGCCGCTGCACCCTGTTACGCGTCGGAGCAAAACACCGACGCATGCACGACCTCGTTTGGACAGAGCACGTCCTCGGGCAACGAGCAGGACTTTTCCTTTACGGTCGCGGCGTCGATCATCGTCGGCCTCAGCTCGGGCGTGACGGTGCCTCTGGTCAAAGTTGAAGCCGAGACCGAACACAAGATCTCTGTCGCACTCACCGCGACCGGGTCCCACTCCTACAGCGTTGAAAAATCGGTGTCGTTTGAGACGGGGCCGATCGAAGACACGGTCATCTTCACGACCGTGCCCTACGACAGATATACGTATGAGATCCTGTCACACCCCAACCCCACGCAAGTTGGGCAGTTTCGAACCTATTTGATCCCGCGCGACCCCATCACCGTGCAAGTCGAGCGTAGCTTTTACAATCAGCACGTGCTCAGCGGCAGCCCCATCGTCGGAACGGGCATTTTCTCACACACACCAGGTGACCCCACCACGTACCCGACGACCTCCGAGCGCGACGATACGCTCAGTCAGTACGGCGGTCTCGTGACCGATGTGCAGACCGTAGGCCAGGGCGAGGGCAGCGTCGAAGTGGGGCTCGACGTCTCCGAAGAGTGGGGCGGAGGCGGCTCGCTGGCGCTCGGTTACGAGTTTTCTGCAAAAGCGACCGCAGCAACATTCATCGCCGGCTACTCCGTGGGCGTCGAAGCCGAGTTCGGCCTCTACTGGAGCCGTGGCATGAGCGCGAGCTACCGCGGAACCGTCGGCAACCTCAGCGCGTCTGCGTTCGGCGACAAGCGCTACAGTTTTGGCCTGTTCACGTACAAAGCCGCGGACGCCTCGGGCCGCGAGTTTCATGTGCTCAACTACTGGGTCGAGTAGCCTAGTTCGCGACCCCCGTGGCCGAGCGCGGCCATGGCGTGCTGCACGTAGTCGATACGCACGACCGGCGATGCCATGTGCTCGCTAAAGCCGCCTTCGACCGAGGCACTGTCACTGCACGCAAAACAACTGGGGCCGCCGAGTTGATTGCGCAGCAAAAAGGTCAGGCTGCGCTTCAAAGCACGCCGTAGGGCCGAGGCGTCTTCGTCGTCTCCGCGACGCTTGGCGACCGCGAGTGCTGCTGCTGCGGCTTCGCCAAAACCGGCCGTCCCCGTATTGTGCGGGGGCACCACATTGCCGAAACCCCACGCGCCCACAAAGTCTGAGTGGGCACTCTCATCGAGAAGCAAGCGCGCCTTCATACGCGCGTAGTCGATGCAAAAGCGCTCGTAACCCTCGTGACGGTGTACATCGAGCGCCGCGCGCGCTGCGAGGCAATGCCAGTTTTCCTCGAGATAGAAAAAGTCACCCAGCATTGCGGGCCAATATTCGTCGGCGAAGTACGCGTAGCCGCGACTGAGCGCGTCCTTGACGGACTCCTGATCGACACCCTTGATCCCGCTGCCTTCCAGTAGCACCAGCGCAAGCATGATTTGCCCGTCGACGTAAAGCGACCGTAGCGTGCCTGGTCGGCCTTGCGCGTCAAGTGAATGCCAAAACCCACCGTCGGGGCGCTGTACTCTTAGGAGCGCCCTAGCCACACGCGCAATCAATGCATCGTACCGTTTACCGACACTCTCTCGACAGCGAAGCATGGCCACCAGCGAAAGGGCACTCGAGCCCACACTCACGGCCGTGTCGTCGGTGGGCGCATCGACACTCAGAAGTGCGGCATCACCCGGAAGGGTGCGCGCGTACTTGGTGAGCGCTTTGAGGACGCTTCTCGCGGTTGAAGTCGATGCTTCATCGCCGAGTTCGCACAGCACGAGCGTGGTCCCGGCTTGCCGTGGGATGGACAGGCTGCCCATGAGGAGCTCGCCGGTGTACGGGTCGAGCATGTAGTTAAACGTGCCATCTTGCCGGAGCGCCTCGCGGATGTACCGGTTCGCCTGGGCCATGCTTTGCGCCACCGCGTGCGCCGTGAGCGAAGCATCCGGGTTGGGCACACGCGTGAGCTTGTGGGTTTGTGCGCCATCGAGCAGCAGCGAGACCGTCTCGATGCGCAGCGGTACACCTTCGTCACCCGCCAAGACGGCTTGTAGGTTTGAAAACGAGACGCCCATTCGCGCGTCGGGCACGGGCGCAAATGGCGTGTGCGTGACAAAGGCCGAGGTAGCCACCATCTGCCAGGGAGCAAAACAGCGCTTCGACCAACACAGGCCGTCGAGTCCGGGCCGCAACATCAGCGTTTCGATGGGGTTCTCTGGCTGTAGCGGCATCGCCGAGCGTACGATGTCGAGCTTCACGCGGCCCTGCGCGTATTGTTCGTCGAGCGTCGCCTGGACTTTGGCCGCCAGCTCATGGCGACTGCCCTGAACGCATTGCGTCTCGACCGCCGTATTGGGGCCGGTGCCGAGCGATCGACGAAAGGTGATGAGGACGGTCGCCGTGTTTGCGTCAAACGCGCGCTCACACTTCGCGGGCTCGCGTGAGAACAAGCTTTTGGGACCGAAGGTCAGCGGTTCGGTGCGTAGCGCGCTGAGCGACTTGGTCAGCGCCTCCCTTTGCGCGGTGCTCAACAGGAGCCGCTCCACCATCTGGGCGCGCGCCACGCTGAGCCACGCCAGGAGCAGCAATGCGATCGTCGCCCCAGCGATGCCCGCGCCGCGCGTTCGTTTCAAGCCGCCCGTCCAACCGATGCCCCAAAATGCAAAGGGCACCGAAAAGAGCAGGGCCACCGCGTAGGCAACCAAGATTGCTGCGGCCACGCCATCGCCGAGCCCGTCGTAGAGCGAGGCGATGCGCCAGGCACTATGCAAAAGCCAAGCGCCCACCGACAGCGCCCAGCCGAGCGAGAGAAACGATTGGCCGCGCCACACTTTCGCCAGCGGTCCGCGTCCCAGGCCCGCGACGCACGCGACGACGAGGTAACCTGCCGCGAGTGCGCCGGTGGCGATGCTGAACAGTGTCCAGTCTTTCCAGGGAAGCGTGAACGATGCCCAAGCGAAGACGGCCGCGTGCAGCAAGCCCAGCGACGTCACTGCGATACGCGTCCCTGTTGAAGCCTTCTTCATGCCCACGGTGATGCGTATCGCGCCGAACGCAGATTGGGCAACCTTTCGATGGCTGTGGCTTGCAGGTGACCGCCTGCTCGTGAGAGAGCGCACCTTTTGTGCTGGTTGGGCGTTCGTCGGCAGGTCACAGTTAGAGCAAGGAACATGAAGCCGTTGCGTCTCTTCGCGCTTGTCGGGTGTATCGTCGGTTGTGCTTCGCATCAGCAAGAGCGCGATGCGGGTCGCGACGCGAGTACAGACGCATTCATGGTTCCAGAAGGAGGCGCTCTTCGTTCAGGCACGTGTCAGAACGTGGTCAGATGCGGTGATGGGATCGGCTGCGCCGATGATCGGGTGTGTTGTGGTGGGCGCATGTGCCGCGCATGCGTGGAGTGCAATGGCGTATCTCATTGCACCGACGATCCGAACGCCGAATGTTGTGGACAGAGCGTGTGTTCGTCACCTCTTCGATGCGCCACATGTGGCCAAAGTACCTGGTGCGTGAACGAAGCCACGGAGTGTCGAGATGAACGCTTCTGTGCTGGTGAACGCTGCGCTTTAAGATGTGGAGATCGTGAGCAACTCGCGGAGCCCAGTAGTGTGTGCTGCGGCGACGCGTTCTGCGGACCAGAGTTCGAATGCCTCAACTGCGATGGCCAGTCCGAGTGCACTTCTCCGGGAAGCACTTGCTGCGGAGGGAAAGCTTGTCCCAAGGGTTCGGCTTGCATGATCTGCGACGGAAACCCCGTTTGCACGACCTCTGCGGGCGCCGTGTGCTGTGGCGAAGGAGCCTGTCCAGCAGACCACGAGTGCCTGACGTGTAACGGTTCTTCGCTCTGCGCTCCCGCCGGGTCTACGTGTTGTGGAAATGGGACCTGTGCCTCAGGGCAGGTGTGTCGAGACGATTGCTTGGAAGGCGTTCACTGTGTGCCAAAAGAGTTTGAGAATGAAGCGTGTTGTGGTGATTCGATTTGCTACGGCTGGGAGTGCTTGAACTGCGAGGGCGTTGCGCGATGTGCCGCGCCAGATGCCGCCTGTTGTGGGGAGCAAGTATGCGGTGGCTGGTTTCCACATTGTGTCTCACCCTGCGGTTCATCGTATTGCTCGCAGAGCCTCGACGATACCTGCTGTGGCTCTGAACCGTGCGTGGCTGACAACGAGTGCGTCAGTTGCGGAGGAAAAGCGATGTGTGTGAATCCTGGCTCATTCTGTTGCGGTCAGCTTGCCTGCCAACCCGGTGAGCAGTGCGGGGAATGTGGTGGCAAGCCGGTTTGCGGTCGACCGGGAAGCATTTGTTGCGGGACGACCCTCTGCGAGCCCTGGGCACTTTGCGTGAACGGTGAGTGCGTCTAGCCAGCCATTCATCTGTTTCATGCCTCCGGTGGCCGACACAAGCGGCCTGTCGAGTGTCCGCTTTGCGGCAAGTGAGCCAAGCGTCGGGGCAGCAATCGCGCCTCTGACGTTGAAGATATTCGGCTTTATGCCTGGCACGGATGTTGGATTCCTTAGGGCCCATATGGTGTCCTATCTGATGCGCGCGGGGCTGGCGCTGCTGCTGGTCGGTGCCTTGACATCTGTCGGTCAAGGTCTGAAGCAGTCGATCGCTAGCGACAGGGGAAGCGCGTTCGCCGAGCCGATCTCGCTGCCCGAGCTCGGTGGGGCGCGCTATGCGGGTGCTTCTTCTATCCTCACGCGCATCGACGAGGCGATTCGTCGCGGTTACTTGACGGTTCGCTATCAGCCGCAGGTCGGTCTCTTTGACGGACGCGTTCACGGCGTCGAGGGCCTCGGTCGAATCGCATATCCCCCAGGGCTGCAGCGGGCTCAGCTACGGCCAGAGCGCTTCTTTCCCGTTTTGGAAACGGACGCCGCGCGGCTGCGCAGGTTTTCGTCTGCGTTAACCGAAAGCGCGCTGAGCGAAATGCGACATTTGCCCAACTTGCGGCTCTCCCTCAACACATCTGCGCTCGAACTCGTCCCTGGTTTTTCCGATCATCTCGCGCGACGTGTTGCAGCGAACGCGTTTTCTCCTCAACGTCTCACACTTGAGATTACCGAAAGATCGCCGCTTGCGGTTGGCGCAGAAGCAAGGTTGGTGGAGTTGGCGGCGCAGGGCGTTTCCCTCGCACTCGACGACTTCGGGGCTGGCTTTTCCAATCAGCAAACGCTTGCGCGACTGCGACCCTATTTGAATGAACTCAAGCTCGATCGCAGCCTGGTGCAGGGGCTCGAAACGCCGAAAGGCCAA
The DNA here is from genome assembly GCA_964487255.1 of uncultured Polyangiales bacterium. Classification (GTDB taxonomy): domain Bacteria; phylum Myxococcota_A; class Polyangia; order Polyangiales; family CAZAQV01; genus CAZAQV01. The sequence continues at coordinate 19,521 of CAZAQV010000008.1, forward strand.
GATAAGGTAAGGCGTATACTCGAGGACACGCACGAGATGCGCGTTGTGATCGAGGGCGTGACGCAAGAACGCGAACTCGATCTCCTGCGCGAGCTCGCGTCGACGGCAGGTCGCAGTGCTGATGAAATCGACGTGCAGGGTTACCTTTATGCGCGACCGATGACCCGCCAAGGGGTCAAGCAATGGCTGAGCGAGCGTCCGTCATTCGATTGATTGGGAGAACGGAGAACCGGACCAGGTTGATTTTGGTTCAGGGAACGCGGAGTGCGCCGCTGTTGTTGGACGTTGGGATACAACGGCGAGCCGACTCGCAACAGTTTGGGGGGGGTGCGCTGTGGTATGAAACTTGCTGCCGTTCAAAGCGATGGTTGCATCAACGCGCAGCGCCTTCGTGATCCTCGCGAACGTCTTGGCAATTGCCTTCGGAGTCGGGTGTGCGGGATCGGGTAGTGATGCGAGCGCGATGCGCTGCGCGAGAGCCGATGTGGCATGTGATCAGACGTCTGCAGCAATCGATGCAGACGTCGCCGATTCCGAGGTCCAAGCGCCGACCGAAGCGGGAACCAACGATTCTTCCGACCACGATGCAGATTGCAGCAGCGGCGATTGTACTGAGGACGCGGGTCGAGGGAACACTCAACCTCCGCCGACCGGCGGGTCCTTTACCTTCACGTCCGCGGGGGATCATGGCTGGGGCAGCGACGCGGAACGCAGCTTTGAGAAACTCGCGGCGCAGAACGTGATGTTTCACCTGGCGCTCGGAGACGCCTCGTACGGCGACCCCGGAACAGAAGAGCAATGGTGTGCATGGGTAAAGAGCTTTGTTGGTGAGCAGTTTCCCTTTCAACTAATCGCCGGTAACCACGAAGAAGATAGCGGGGCCGACGGGCATATCAGCAAGTTCGCTGCGTACCTTCCCGATCTTATGCACTCCGTTGGCGAATACGGCGCGCAGTACTATTTTGACGTCAACGGCCTTGTCCGCGTGATCGGGATCGCGGCGGACCTGGGCGTCAACGGAATAAAGTACGACTATCAAAAGGGTACCGAGTTCTACAACTGGCTGGCCCAAGCGATCGATGATGCCCGCGCTAAAAGCATTCGTTGGATTGTCGTCGGTATGCATAAAAACTGCATTACGGCGGGCTCGAAGAGCTGCGAAATAGGAACCGATCTAATGGAACTGCTCATCGACAAGCGGGTTGACCTCGTTCTTCAAGGTCATGACCACGTATACGAACGGAGCAGGCAGCTTTCGTGCCTTGAAGAAGACAACTATGTCGCAGGGTGCGTAGCCGATGACGGCGCTGACAATCGCTACGTTCAGGGCGCGGGTACCGTCATCGTCATCGCGGGAAGTTTCGGTAAAGGTCCCAGGGAAATCGACCCCAGTGACCCGGAGTACCCGTATTTTGCGCAAACGGACCAGACGAGTAACGGGTTTGTGAAGTTCGTTGTGACCGCGCAGTCCATCGATGCACGCTTTATTGCATCGCAGGGCGGCTACAGCGATTCATTCACCATCGAAGCGCCCCCGATGTAGTCGATTTGAGTTGATCCGGTACGTTGAAGCCGTATGACACGTAGGATGTTGGACCTAGCTTCAGACAGCTGGAAGAAGCTTGAGTATTTCCCTGACGCTGATATCGAAAGCCTGCCCGCGCATCTGATCACCTTGTTTTCGGAGCCAACCCAAAGAAAATGGTCGGCGCTTAACCGGGCGCTCTTTCATCAGGACCTCTTGGCACCGGCAATCTACGCTGTACTCCCTCACGTCATGGAAGACGCTGCGAAACGAGAACCAGCGGAGCAGTTTGAGCACTTGGCGCTGGTGGGACACGCGGCGCGCCTTGGATCATTGGCGGTAAAAGGTCACGCTTTTCCCAGAGGGCTGAAGAGCGCAAACCTTCGCGCTCTAAAATCTGCGAAAGCGCTGATCCCAGCTTGTTTACGAACTGTCACAAATGAAGAACGGATTATCGTTTTGTTGCAGGGCTTCGCCGCTTTAGAGGGGCAACCGGAATACGCCATCGCATTCGTTGCCGACGCTATCGAGGAGAGTCGACCTTCTGTCCCCTACTGCATCCCTTGCGAACGCGCGATGCGGGCAGAGGTCTTTGGTGGGGTAACCAACAGCAACGAAGCTGGCTCACCACCACCTCGCGTGAACGCTCCAAACATGTCTTTCGACCTGTGGAACTGGACCATAGCCAGAAGCGTTGTCGCGCTTGCCAAGAAAAGTTGCCACGAGCCGATCGTAGAACGTCTCAATAAGTTTGATGCGACAAGCATCTGCACCCACTGCAAAACAGTGTTTTCCTTGATCAGCGGTGAACGGAAACCAGAGAGCAGCAGCTCAACCACGTGCCCAATCGAAGACACCAATCAACAAGCTTCGCCCATCGGCCAGCGAGTTAGGCATTCAAAATTCGGCGAGGGTTTCGTCAAAGAAGCCAAAGAAGACAAACTATTCATCGTTTTTGACAATGATCGATCGCGTTGGTTACTTCGCTCATTCGTGATCCAAATCTGACATCCTTACTCCATCATACCGTCGACCTCAGCGCGCGCGATCGCTTGATCGAGAAGAGCGGGGTCCTTTTTGGCGGCTGCCACCAGCTCTGCGACCTGAAGAAGCGCTTCGCGGTTCGTGGATACAACCGAAAGCCCGTCGCCTTCGGGGTCGAGTGAGATGGCTTGCTCGAGCTGAGGCGCGCGCAGGGCAACGAGTCCGTTGATAATCCCGGCCCAAGTGTAGCCTCCCCCTTGAAAACCTCGCTCTTCAAGTGCCTGGGCGGAAGAGTCAGGTTCGCTGGTGTCGTAGTAAACGTAGGAATAGATTGTCTTTCCCTTCTCCTCGATCGCGATCAACTCACCACGTTCCAGTACCTCGGGTACCGAGTGTTCACGTGAGAGTTGGCGAGTCCAGCGAAGCTCTGGTATCTCGTTTCTCGCGACGGCCTGGTACTTAACGCGACCGCGCCCAGCAAACGATAGGTGGTTTGCTTCGATCTTCTGCGGCGGCATGTCGTTGGGGTAGCTCACAACAAGGTCGTAGTCGCTCTTCCACTTGAAGCGCAGAGGCGTGCGCGCGCTGTCAAACGCGATCAACCCAGAACCTCCGCGAGCAGACCCTACAATCGCCTGACTAAGAGCCTCGCCGTTTGCAAATGTTTGAGACGACACAGCGACGGTGAACAGACCCATGGGAGAATGCACTGGCTCGGAGATTTCGAGAACCCAATGGCCATCCCTTGTCGGAGTGATTGTCGGCGTCGTTTCGAGTTTGTCTTGGCTACGCGGATGCCCTTGCTTGGCTGGGTTGTCGGATGGATTGCAGTTGCTACAGCTGGCTAGAAGAACTGAAATCACAAAGCACGGTGGAACGACGGCGATCGTCACCGGGGCGAGCCGACCCGGCGAGCCGACCCAGGTTCGGGCGAGCCGACCCAGGTTCGAGCATGTGCAAAGGCGTGCTTTGGCCGAACGGGGCCGCGGTAGCCGCGAAGTGGGTCGAAATTGGCTCGCAGAATGCGCTTGAAGCGGGTGACCAATGGCGAAAATTGAGCGAAGGACGTAAGTGTGCGTCCGCGAGGTAGCAAGTCGCGTCAAAGAAGCCGTGATTTCGAAGTCAGCTAGATGGGGATGGGCTCGACTCTGGCGCCGAAAAAGACACGCATCCACCAGGTGCCTAGTGGGAACGCGACATCGGTGATGCCAGCTTTGTATTTGTCGAGCGCCTCGCGATAGAGCTGCCGGAAGAACTGGAGCTCCTTGATAGCTTGCTTGAGCAACTTGCCGTTTCCCCGTCCGACCGCAAGCGTCGGTGTTCGAGCACCGTACTCGAAAAAGCTTCTCGCGCGCTTGAATGGCGACTGCATGAGCACACGTTGGCGGCCCATCACGCGCAAGCCCTTTTTGCGCACCTCTTTCTTGGCTTCTGCGCGTTGCTTTCGGACTTCTTCACCCAGCTGATGTTGGAAATCTTCCGGCTCGAAGCCTGGGGGGAGCGTAAGCTCAAGCTCAGCAACGTCGGGCCAATCGGGGTTTTGGGGGTCGAAGTAGATGTTGGGTCGCTCGATGATAAAGACCTTGTTGCCAATGTCGTTGGTCTTAACCGTCACGCCTGGCCACTCATGTTCGTGTTTAACAAGACCCGCGCTGACGGGGTTGACCATCGCGTAGGCAAACGATTGGACGACGGCATCCGGAGTCAGAAGCTCCAGCGCGTTGGTTGGACGGTCGTCCCACACTGCGCCTTCCCACTTACGGTGCACCTTCATGGCGTTGGCGACGTTGGTGTGAAGCTTGTGGATGAAGTCGGGGTACTCACCGCGAAAGTCGGTGCAGCCAAGATGCTCGTGGGTACTCATCAGCATCGGGAGGTGAATGCCCATGCCAAACTTTTTGGCCGCAACGGCTAAGCAGTAGAGGTAAATCTGATTGGTGAGCGTATCGGGACGAAAGAGGTGGTGTCTTCGGACAGTTTTTCTCGTGATGAGAAGCGTTCGCCCTTCGGTGACTCGACGTGGAAGCGTCACGCCTGTCAGAAAAGCAACGCTTGTGCCAGCGCTCTGGCTAGAAAACCATTCGCTCTTTTATCGTAGGACGCCAGATATCGACGCCACAGGGCGCCAACTGGCGTGCCGAGCATCGCTCGTTCGATTCGAACTCCAACCGTGAGCATCTCGTTTCGGGGGACCCGAAAGCGCGAACCTGGGAGGGTTCGTTGGGAGGGTTCGTTGTTGGGTTCGTTGGTACGGTTGTTGCTGGAAGAAGCTCCCATTCCAAACCCTGTGCGTGTCTCTCGCAGTGGCTTCTCAGCCGTCGCGTGGGAGTCGCTTCTCGGTGCCGGAACTTCTGACTTTCACGTCCATTGACGCGAATGCGTAGGGCGAGTGTGCCTTCCTTTCTTTAGGGCACGGCGCAAACCCCGTGATGTCTGTTCGGCGAAGACTTCGGGTACGCTCGGTGCTTCTGTGCTACGGCCCCGGACGAAGGAGCTTCAGACTTTCAATGTATTTCTTGTTGGTCGCATTTTTTCTTGTATCCATTGTGTTCTCTTTTCTGTGCTCGGTCTGGGAGGCGGTTCTGCTCAGTATTACGCCTTCGTTTGCGCAGATGAAGCTGCAGGAAAACGACGACCTCGGAAAGACGTTGCAGTCCTTCAAGGACAATATCGACCGACCCCTCGCCGCCATACTGACCCTCAACACCATCGCGCACACGGTGGGCGCCATCGGCGTAGGGGCGCAGGCAACCAAAATCTGGGGCGCTTCATTGATCGGGACAGCGGTGGTTCCCGTATTGATGACCCTCGCCATCTTGATCCTGTCCGAAATCATCCCCAAAACCATTGGAGCCAACTATTGGAGAGAACTCGCGAGCTTCACGGTCCGCAGCTTGAAGTTCGTGATTTGGGTTCTTGGGCCATTGGTTTTTGTCAGCCAGCTGATTACCAAAGCGCTAAAGAAAGACAAGAACGCCTCGGTCCTGAGTCGGGCCGACTTCGGCGCGATGGCGGAGCTGGGCTCGCAGCAGGGCGTATTCGACGAAGGCGAATCCAACATTCTTCGTAACCTCTTGCGCTTCCGCACGATCCTTGCCGGGCACGTGATGACACCGCGGACGGTCATGATCGCGAGCGATCAAGACACGAGTATTCGCGAGTTTCATAGTACGCATCCCGACCTGCGCTTCTCACGCATCCCGCTCTTCGAAAAGTCGCCTGATCACATCACGGGCTACGTACTCAAAGACCGCGTTCTAGAGGAGATCGTAGCTGGAAACGGAGACCAACCGCTATCCTCGATTCGCCGTGATGTTCTGGCGGTGAAAGCCGACTTTCCGATTCCCAAGCTCTTTGCCCATTTCATTGCAAAACAAGAACATGTGGCGATCGTCCTTGGACCGTTTGGCGGCACCGCAGGCATCGTCACGATGGAGGATGTGATCGAGACGCTCCTCGGCCTCGAAATCCTCGACGAGCAGGACAACACCGCCGACATGCAGGCTCTAGCGCGCGAGCAATGGGAACAGCGAGCGCGCCGCATCGGACTCATCGAGCCGCTAACCGATTCGGAATGAGCTTAGGGGACGATCTTCTTCATTTCGTCTTTTGGCGTTCGCGGCTTCGTCGTACGTGAACGCTAGGATGAAACGATGAGGACCGCCCCGGTGTGCGCTTAAGGTAGAGTTGCCGTGTGCCGACGAAGAAGCAGGAGGCGCTCCATAAGGGCACGCCGATCAAGGCCTTTGTGACGGCTGCGCAGTGGCGCTCTTGGTTGAATAGAAACCACAAGCGGAGCGAGGCGCTGTGGGTCAAGCTCTCTAAGAAGGGCAGCGGTGTGCCGTCGATCAGCTACGAGCAGGCACGCGACCAGGCGATTGCTTTCGGCTGGATCGATGGACTCAGAAACACCATCGACGCTCGATTCTATGCCGTCCGCTTCACACCCCGAAGGAAGCGAAGCAAGTGGTCGCAGATCAACTGCGCGGTCGCTGAGCGACTCGTCGCTTCAGGTGAAATGACAGCGGCGGGCCTCGCGCAAGTTGAGGCGGCCAAGCAAGACGGCCGCTGGGATGCTGCGTACGCGGGTGCAGCGACCATCGAGGTTCACCCGGAACTGCAGCAAGCTCTCAAAGCAAACCCCGTCGCAAAGAAGTTTTTTGCCACGGTAAGCAGCGCCAACCGCTTCGCCATCTTGTTCCATGTACAGGACGCGAAGCGTCCTGAAACGCGCGCACGACGGATCGAAAAGTTCGTCGCGATGCTGGCGCGCGGTGAGACCCCGCATCCCGATCGCTAGCCAATTTCGATGACATGATGAGGACCGTCCCCGGTCTCGCCGGTCTTGCTTCGCCGTTTGCTCTAAAGTGGCGCGGCTTCTAGGCTGAGCGGATGTACGGACGCTCTTGTTTTCTCGCACTGCTTTGTTTGAGCGCGACCAGTGGGGCGCGCGCGGGTACCACAGAGACGCTGCGCGCGACCGGCAGTGGAGGCGCAGCGGTCCAAGTGCCGCACGACGTTCGGCTGAGCTTACGAAGTCAATACACCGTCGAGGCCTGGGTCAAGCCCGCGTCCGCCTCGGGCAATCACGCCTTGATCACCAAAGGGCAGTACGACTTCGCGCTGATGCTCCAAGGGGGTCGCGTGATGCTCTACGAGGGCGGTCAGGACGTGACGACACCGGAGGCCTTGCCCGTGGGCGAGTGGTCGCATATCGCGGCCACCTTCGATGGCGTGGCCCGTAAGATCTACGTCGATGGCGTGCTCAAAGTAACCAAGGCCGATTCGAGATCGGTGCCCGCCAATGAAGAGCCCCTGTACATCGGCGGCGCCCAGGTGGGCTGGACGCTTAGCGGCGCCATGACCGAACTGCGGCTCTGGTCCGTCGCCAGGCGCGAAAGCGAGATCCGCCGCGACCTCAACAAGCAGCTTAGCGAGCCCGAGCCCGGGCTCGTCACCGCGTGGCCACTCGAAGGCTCGGCCCAAGATATCACGGGAGAGTTTGGCGGCGTCGTGGGCAGCGGCTCCTTCGATGGCGGCGCCGCGCCGGTATTGCCGTCTGGCCCATACACCATCCCGCGCACCAGTTCGGTGCCCAATGTCGATGGTCGCTGCACAGATGTCGGCTACGGCTGGCTACGGCTGCCCATCTACTACGGCACAGGGCTAGGCGCGAAGGTGCAGTGGGCGCGCATCGTGGCGGGTTCGACCGACCTTTATGTCTGCGTCGATCAGATGCTGCGGGGAAACAACAGTAGCCCTTGGCCTTCGGTCAGTCTCTACCTCGATGTCGACGGTGACGGCGGCACCGTACCCACAGCCCAAGACTATCGCATCTCGCTCGACCAAGCGGGAAGTGGTTCGAGCGCCAAGGGCAACGGGGCGGGCAGTTATGTGGATGCTGGGCTCACAGCTTATCACTACAGAGTCGAGACCGACGGTTCACAGGAGTTTTATTGGGACGCCGAGTTTCGCGTCAATCGCAGCCTGCTCCCCAGCACCGATGCCGTCTTTGGTCTGCAGATCGTGCATCATGACGTTGGCAGTACGGGTGTGCATCGCAGTTGGCCCGTGGGTTTTCATGCAGACCGGCCGGACGCGTGGGCGCAAGCGACCATCAGCCCGACGGTCAACATCGAAGTCGATGCCGTGCCCCCGCGGGTGGAAGCGCGCCTCCTGCCGGATAGCAGCGTGTATCGAGAGGGCTCGACGCTGAAGTTTCGCGCGCAGGGTTACGACGACGGCGGCGTCGCCTCGATTACCCATTTCGTTGACAACATGGCGGTCGAGCAGTGCGTCACGCCGGAGGCGCCGCTCGAGTCCGGCCCCTGCGAGTACGAGATCCGCAGCCTTCGGCCGGGACGCCACTTCTACTGGGCGCGGGTCACCGACAAGGGCGGCCGCCAGGGCTTTAGTGATGTCCGAACCTTTCAAGTCAATGTCGATGGCACGCCCCCCTTGGTCGAGGTGAGCATTGCGCCACGCCAGCCTGTCCCCGGCGAGACCATGACGATCGAAGCTCGCGCGTTCGATGAGGCGCGCGTCAATAGCGTCGGCATCTACTATCACGGCGGATATCATCGCTGCACGTACACGACCTTCGGAAGCGAGCGCATTTGCCGCGTGGAGGCCACCGCACCCGATGATGTGGACTGGATTCGCTATCAGGCCTTCGCGTGGGACGAAGAGGGCTACGAAGGGCGTTCTGCGGTGCGCTACGCCATGACCACCGGCGCCGACGCCCCAGATGCCGACGGCGACGGTTTGCCCGATGCACTTGAAACGCGGCTCTGCACATCGAGCTTCGACATCGATAGCGACCGCGATGGCCTGAGCGATGGTTGGGAAGTGCTCGGGCTCGATTTTTCGGACGGCGAGTTCATCGATCTACCGAACCTGGGCGCAGCGCCATGTCAGCGCGATGTCTTCTTGCAATATGACTATGAGCAAGGCGCGCGTGTGCAGAGCGGCGTGCTCGAGCCCATCGTCGCCTCCTACCGTCGCGCGGGAGTGACCCTGCATATCGAGGAGAACGAACGCCCGCGCATCCCGGTCGAGCGTGTGCGCGAAGTGGGCGCGTTGGTCGCCGCGCAACAAAAAGATGGGGAGGGACAATACTGGTTCGACCCCAAACGCAACTGGACGCACTACTACGCTTGGGGGCGCCTTACGACCGGGCGCAGCGGCGCGTGGGGGCGCTACTTTACGCATGACGCTGTGCGCGACGGCTTTTTACGAAATGCCAGCACGGGCGTTTTTGAGCGCGACGATGCAGGGCGCGGGGTGTATGGAACGTGCGCCTGTCCGGCCGACATCGACGGCTCCACCTGCAAAGACAGCTATCCTGCGCGCACACCCTGCGAACGCGAGGCGCCGGATGGCGAAGCCAAACGCTTTATGCACGAGACCGGGCATTCGCTCGGCCTGGGCCATGGCGGCCGCACGCCGAACGCGAGCCGACCCACCATCGAGGGGCGCAACTTTCACTACGGTGGCGGCTGGGACGGCTCCAACAACAAGCCCAACTACCTGTCCGTGATGAACTATATGTATAACGGCGGCCTGGCCTGCCTGCTGCCCGCCAGCGACCCGGACGAAGACCCGCTCTTGGTGACGGAAGTCGACTACTCGTCCGCGCCCTACGCCGACCTGAACGAAGCAGCGCTCGACGAGCGCGCAACAAGCAGCTTTGCCAGAGAGCTTCAAGCCAGTGTGTGCAAGAGCGCGGAGGAGGGCGCCATCCCCGTCGTCCTCTTTAGCTGCCAGGACCCCGACGACGAGGACGTCTACTATCTCAACGTCTCCGACGGCACGAAGCTCGTGGCGCAGCGCTCGACGCAAGCCTGGTGGTCGTTTTCGGCCTTGCCTTCGCATGCGCCGGGCATCGATTGGAACTGCGACGGCAACATCGAAGCGAGCGTCGCGGCGAATATCAATGGCGATGGCGGTGATTTCATCTGGCCGGGCGAGCTGTGTGACGAGGCCGACAACGACGACGATGACAAGGTCGACGAAGGTTGCGGGGTGGCTTCGGGCGAGCTTTTGCGTGGGCGCTCCGACTGGGATCGCATACCCAATCGCTCGACGTGCAACATTTTGTACAACGACCGCGAGGAGCGCCGGTGCTACCCGCAGGTCGCAGCCTATCGCAGCGCGATCGAGGGCATCGATTGCCGCGATCCGAGTCACGCTGACGCGACCTGCGCGGAGTCGCACGTGCTGTTCTCAGGGCCGCCCAACCGCATTGACGAAGAACGCGACCCTGTGGTGTCGGCCCCGCCGAGCGAAGCGTGCAACGGCCATGACGACGACGGCGATCGACAAGTGGACGAAGGCTGCCGCGACGGCGACGGCGACAAGATTGCCGATGGCTACGACAACTGTCCCGAGACGGCCAATCCGCTCCAAGAGGATCGCAACCGCGACGGTCTGGGCGATGCGTGTCAGTTTCCGCTGGCGGTCGAAGGTCTCGCGGTCGCCTCGCTCGGTGCAGAGGGGCTTCGCTTGGTGTGGAGCGCGCAGCCCGATCGACGGGGATATGCGATTTATCGGAGCAGCAACGCCGATCCGACCCTGAGCTATCTGGGTGGCGAGGAGTTTCCCTCGACGCGCGCCCCGACGTACACCGACGCGGAGGTCGGGGCCGAGGACGGCACTTTCAAATATGCGGTGCACGCCGTGAACTGGATGGGCCAAGAGGGTCCCGATCGCTACATCGAAGTGACCATCGTCGGTGGCGAGGTCAGCGCTACCTCTGTCGGTTCCGACCAACTCGATGCCCCGATTAGCGAGGAGACCGACCCCGATTACTCCCCGCTTCCGTCGGCCGATGCTGGCATGGGCGGCGACGCCTCACCCACCGACGGAGACCCAGGCGGCGAGAGCGGCTGCGGTTGCCGCACACGCACTCCCGCCTATCCCGCCTGGCCCGCGCTCGTGTTCTTGTTTGCGTGGCTTCGAAGGGGACGAAGCTGAAGCCTACTTAGGGCAGATAGAAAATACCTTCGAGGTCTTCGCTGCGTGAGATCGGGACATTGTCTTTGAGCGAGGTGACGCGGAACTGGTAGTAGACGCCGGACTCGAGTGCGGGGCCTGCGTAGGTGACCGAAGGGTCCTGGCCACTGACGCCGTCGATCGACGTCTCCCAAATCAGCTCGCCAAACGCGTCGAAGACCACGATGTCGTACCGGTCTTCGGACGAGTCGTCCTTCCAGCTAAAGTCGGGTGTTCCGCTGATCTCCTCTGCGCCGGTCGCACCGGGTGAAAGGATCTCAAGCGCCTCGGTGACCTTGAAGCCTTCGACCACCGTGGTCTCTCCAGGTGAGACCGTGATGTTGAGGATGCTCGTGCCGCCGATCGAGATGTCGGGGTCGCGCACCAGGTCGTCGTTTTCGAACGCAGCCAACACGAAATAATCGCCTGCCGGTACGCCTTCGATAAGGTACTCGCCTTCAATATTGGGTTCCACGATGCCCTGCGGGGCGCGCAGTCCCGGCACGCTCTGCCCGCGAAGCGTCAGTTCGTCGAACGTCGATGCGAGCACCAAAATGACCGACGTCACGCTGCCACCGGGCGCGTTGACGATCTGCACGGCGCCTTGCACGGTGCCCGTCGCCGTATCGCTGAGCGTCAAGTTGCTCATGACGTCTGCCCCGGCTGCGATGCTCGCTTCATCCGTGTTGTAGTTGTAGCCCACCGCGTATGCCGTGACCGTGTAGTCACCCTCGGCGACGTTGAAGATGCGATACTCGCCGTCGCGGCCCGCGATCGCGGCGTGGACGCTACCGGCGCTCTCCGCGACAACCAGAATGCCGACGTTTTCGGGCGGCAGTTCGACCGTACCGAAAAGCTGCGCTGTGCCCGGCGCCTGCTCGAACGCCAAGAGGCCAATCTGGGTCAAGCTCGACTCTACGACGTGTCCAGTCTCAGTACTCATGGCCGCGCCGGTATCGATCGGAAGCGCTTGGCGGATGCCGCTCGGAAAGGTCTGATAGCCCATGGCATCGGCGCGCAGGGTGAGGTCGACAGCCACTGGGGAGCCATCGGCTGCGCGTTCACTGGGCACCTCAAGCACGTAGTTACCCGCTGCGTCGGAGACTGCAACGGACGTGACCGCTGCACCGTTGACGTCGAGCGCGACGATGCGCGCACCGGCGATGGGGGTATCGTCGAGCAAATCGAACACTTGTCCGCGTAGCAGCACCGGCGCAAAGCAGGCCGGCGCGCCGCCTGTCACAAGTTCGCAGACCAGGCCCTCTTCGCAACCGCTCTGAGCCATGGGGTTACAGGTTTCCTCGTCGTCGCTGCCGCAGCCGAGCGCGAGTACAGCGAGGAGGCCAAAGATATTAAGTTTGTTCATAACTTGATAGCCTGACGCACGGATGCAACACGACGCAATGTATCCTTCGTCGGACAGGAAGTGTGTTCTCGCGGGTTATCGGAGCTTCAAGCACACGCTCTTACGTGGATTTTTTCACTGTCGTCGTTGCCTGACATGAAAACTCGTTCGATTCCCTGTATTGCACGTACATGGTTGCCTATCGATTGGACGTGCTGTGGCGCTAACGTCGACGCTTTATCGCTTTTGGGTCGAGCTTTCGGACGTCGAGCGAGGCGTGTACGAGTCGCTCGAGCTTCGCGTACCGTGCCATCCGTCCGAGGCGGACAGCCGACTACTTGTGCGTGTTCTTGCGCGTCTGATTCTGTGCGAAGAGGGGCTCGATTTTGGTAGAGGCCTATCGCACACCGACGATCCAGCGCTGCAGACCTTGGGTCCGCACGGCGCAGCACAGCGTTGGGTCGACGTGGGGGCGCCGAGCGCCGAGCGCATCCACCGCGCAAGCAAGTTGGCCAGCTCGACCCACATCGTGACGACCAAGCCTGTCGATGTTCTTCGTCGAGAGTGGAGTCGCCGCGAGTTCCATCGTCCCGAGCAGATCGAAGTCGTTCACATCGCCGAATCGTTCGTGCAGCAGTTGGTCAGCCGACTCGAACGCAGAAACACTTGGACTGTCGTCATCCAAGATGGCCAGCTCATGGTGTCTATCGGAGACGAAAACTTTGCGGCCGCCTTGTGGCGCGCGCCGATCGGCGCCTTCCTGCGCGCATAGAGGCGGTTAGTCGGGGTTGGTTTTGTATTGCAGAGATGTGTTAAACACGCTCAGCTGCGCGTAGTGGCTGCGGGCGCTCAGCCACTCTTCGACGCCGTTGAGCGTCGGTAATGGTGGAGGGAGCGGCGTACGCAGGCGCGTAGCCTTGGCTTTGAGTCTGGCTTTTTGTGCTTCGATACCGTCGCGATACACCATCAAGAATCTCCGTTCCGATCCCGCAGTATCTCCAGAACGATCGCGAAAGCAACTTACGCGCAAAGAGGCTCTGTTATTACGCACACCCCCGTCCCTTGCTTGGCGCAATGCGTGTTCGGCTGTCAAGATGCGACTGCTTTGGTGAGCCGAACCTGTGCCCGAAAAACGGGGGGCTGCGTTGCGTTCGAAACGATAGCCTGCTCTGCCTCGCCGCCTGGTGGTCGCTGCGTGCTAGAGCTTTCGAACGGCTTGTAGCAGGCGGACGACGAGCGTGTCGTTGAGTTCTGAAGTCTTGTCATCCGCAGCGAACGGCTTGAAGTCGTAGATCATCTCAGTCCCACAAGGCGTGTTGGTTTCGATCTTGACTTCAATGGTCTCGTCATCACTGCAGTCACGGACGAGCGTGCCACGCACGTCGGTCACAAAGACTCCGGTCACTTCATCATTCGCAGTAAGGTTCATCATCGCTACCTACTGAGTAGTCGACGAGCGACGCGGCGCAAGCTGATCTGACGCAAAAGTTGTACTTCGATGTGGCGTGTTCCAAAGGCCTCGCCTTGGAGCGAACCATGCGCCAGCGTCTTTACGGTGTTGACGCAATGTAAAGCGGGACTTGAGGTCGTTTCGGCCTTGCCACTGGCTCATTGTGCGCGCCACATCGGTGATCGATCCGTGGTGGCAATTGCTCGGCATTGCTTCCGGTGTGCACAAGTCGATCGAGAGCGTTCTTTCAAGCAGCCCGACCGCGACGAGGTCGATGACTGAGCGTCGACGCATTCGATGGCCTGCCGTGTAGCAAAGTGAGGGCCGTCGAGGGTGCAAGGAAATGCCGCGGTTGCTAACCTCCGAGGTCTCTGCGGAGGAGGAGCGTCATGGCTTCCATGGTGTCGAAGATCGACCTATCTTTGTTTCTAAGCGCTGCGGCCTTGAGCTGTTGGGCTGGGTGCGGCGGTGACGACGCGTCCACCATGCCGAGCTACGATCTTGAAAGTCAGGTCGCCTCGCTTCAAGAGCGCGGCGCGCTGATCGAGAGCGCTGCCGAGACGCTGGACGGGCAGTTCCATGAGCTTCGTCTCGACGAGCTTGATGCGCATGGGGGCTTGCAATTTCACCCAGTCATGTCTGGCTATGCGCACGCTCTTGGTGCCCAGAGCGCGGCGCTCGATCCTGCGTCGCTGACGCAAGCCGAACTCGCAGCTGTTCTCGCCAATGCCCAAGCGCTCATCGACGCCATTGCGGAGCTTGAGTCACGCATCAAAGAGTTCGATCACCATCCGGGTTACAACGATGACGAGCTCGAGCGCATGCTCGAGGAGTTGGAGCGACTGCAAAAAGAGCTTGAGGAGGTTTATGAAGGACTCCGTGAGCAGGGGGATAGCGATGTTGTGATGAGCACAGCGCAGGCTCACTTCTTTGAAGGATCGATCACCATGGGCGACGCACCCGCGGCATACGCTGAGGTCTTGGTCGCTGAGGCAGGGCAGTCGATCATCTACGTTGACTGTGGTTCAGACCTTGTGCAGGCGCCGGTCGTGGAGGTTCGACCGCTGCTCGGCGAGTTCAGGAAGCTCGCCACGTTTGCCGAGCCGGGACGAACGCGCGTCGAGATCGATACGAGTTCAAGTGCGTGGTTCGCGCACTCAATCTACATTCCCAACCTTGGTCTTGAGATGTACACCTGCCTTTTGGCTGTTGAGAGAACGAGCCGGGCTCGCCTCCGGGAGCTGAACGAGACGCAGCGGCAGGCCGCCCAGGCCGCTGTTGCGGCATATATCGTTGCGGCAGAGCAGACCGTTTCTGATCTGCGTGCCTATGCGGAGCAAGCTCCTTCGCCCGGGCTCAGGTCCGTCGCCGAACTTTATGTTCACGAGCAGCTTGCGGCGCGTGCGCGCGAGCCTCTGTACGAGCATATCGCCAGCTCCGGCCAGGTTGACCTGCAGCTGTTGGCCCGGCTTCGAAGCCAGTCTCTGGCCCAGAGTGCAACGCTTCAATACCTGGAAAAGCAAACCGACAACAATGACTTGTCCAGTTTTCTAAACGGTATGGCCCAACTCATGAAGAACCTCCACGAAAGCGAAGAAGAAATCATCGACAACATCCAGTGAGCGGCGACTTCGATGGTTTTGTGTTATTTCCACCTCCGTCAATGAGAGCCTGTCTCTACATTTTGCTCGTCGTGACTGCCTGCGGAGGCGGCGCAGCAGAGCAATCGAGTACTGCCGCAGTGGCACGCCTATCCCCGAATGAAACCAAGCCGGCCGTCGAAGCCCAGGAGGCGTCGGCAGACGATAAAGGTTCAGCCTGTCAGATGGTGCGCCTGCAGACTGTTCTTTCCCAACACGACATGAATGTGACTGCAACCACGAGAGAGAAGTTCAAGTTGGGTCGAATGCTCTACGACCAGCAAAGCTACGCCAATGCCGTTTCGGTTTTTGACGATGTGGCACGCAACGGCGATCGGCACGACCTCCGAGAATATGCGCTCAACCTCACGCTCGATGCGCTTGCGCGGCTGCCAGGGTGCCAACAACGATTCGGCGAGCTTGTCTATGAGTATGACGAGACGTTTTGCACGTCGGACGGGCCTTGGCAGGAAAGTAGCTTCTGCGCGGGTGAAGCAGGCTTTCGTCTCGTGTGTTCCGTCGACAAAAAAAACGCGGAGCGGGACATCAACGCGAAGCGCTATAAAGAGGCGACGAAAAAGTACGCCGAGCTTGCTCGAAAGGCAGGATGTGAAGGTATGGCGGAAGAGGCTCTGTTCAATGCGGCGGTTGCGGCGAACAAAGCCGGAGCTTCTGAACAGGCCAAACGACTTGAACAAGAGTTCCTCGCGCGGTTTGCGGGCAGTTTCCTCTGCCCCAAACTACCGACGTTAGCGGCTCACTGCCCTTGAGACGCGACGGTTTGCGAAGAGCACGGTTGTGGAACAGACTCGGCCATGTCCAGCACCGAACCTCTACGCATTAACGGCGAGCGCCTGTGGGACTCGCTCATGGAAATGGCCAAGATTGGCGCAACCAAAAAGGGCGGATGTTGCCGGCTTGCGCTGACCGATCTCGACAAGCAAGCCCGCGATCTTTTTGTCAAGTGGTGTAAAGACGCGGGTTGCACGATTCGCATCGACAAGATGGGCAACGTTTTTGCGCGCCGAGCAGGGCAAGACGACTCGCTGCCGCCGGTGATGACCGGGAGTCACATCGACACGCAGCCGACGGGTGGACGCTTTGACGGCGTATACGGCGTACTTGCCGGGCTCGAAGTGATTCGCAGCCTTAACGACCACGGTGTTAAAACCAAGCACCCGGTGGAAGCATCCATCTGGACCAATGAAGAAGGTTCACGCTTTGCACCTGCGATGGTCGCCAGCGGCGTGTTTGCCGGCGAGTTTACGCTCGACTATGGCCTCAGCCGCACCGACGCGGAGGGCAAGACCATGGGAGAGGAGCTTGAGCGCATCGGCTATGCCGGCGACCTTGAGATGGGCTTTCCGGTGCACGCGTTTTTCGAGGTGCATATCGAGCAAGGTCCCATCCTCGAAGAAGCCGGCAATCCCATCGGCGTCGTCACCCACGGCCAAGGTCAGCGTTGGTACGAGCTGACACTGACCGGTGTCGAGTCGCATGCAGGCCCGACGCCCATGAGCCGCCGTAAAGACGCGCTCTTGGGTGCGGCGCGCGTGATTGAACTTGTGAACCGTGTCGGGCTCGACAACGCGCCGCTTGCTTGCGCGACCGTGGGCATGCTCAACGTGCACCCCAACTCACGCAATGTCATTCCCGGCAAGGTCTTTTTGACCATCGATTTTAGACACCCCGACGACAAGGTTCTCGCGGCCATGGACGAAGCCTTTCGGGTCGGTCTCGACAAGATTGCCAAAGACATCGGTCTTGGCAGCGAGCTCGAGCAGATATTCTACTATGCACCGATTCCCTTCGACGAGGGGTGCGTCAGTGCGGTGCGTCAGGCCGCCATTGACCTTGGCTACCCCAACCAAGACATCGTCGCCGGCGCGGGTCACGATGCCTGTTACCTCTCCAAGGTTGCGCCCGCGTCGATGATCTTTGTGCCGTGCATCGATGGCATCAGTCACAACGAAGTGGAGGATGCCAAGCCCGAGTGGATCACCGCCGGCGGCAACGTTCTTCTCAACGCGATGCTCAGCCGCGCCGAACGCATCGACTAGGGGGTGTCCCGGATTACGGGCATCAAAAGTGTGATCATATCAATTGGTTAGAGGCGGGCATTGTGCGCAGCAGGCAGATGTGATCAATCGTTGAGATGGCACGACACGCTTTAACCGACACACAATGGAAGAAAATCGAACCGTTGGTTTCGCCAGTACGGACAGGACCTGAAGCACTGCGAGGAGATCGTCTTTTCGTCGACGCAGTCATGTACCGAACTCGCACGGGGATTCCTTGGCGGGATCTACCTGAGCGGTTTGGGCCTTGGAAAACGGTCTACAACCGCTTTAGAGAGTGGTCTCACCAGGGGAAATGGGACCGAGTGTTTGAAGCGCTACAGGTCGATGTTGACGAGGAATACCTGATCATAGATGGCTCAAACGTTCGTGCACATCAAGATAGCAGCGGCGGAAAAGGGGGATCGAAAACAACGCGATAGGCCGTTCGCGAGGAGGTTTTTCGACAAAGATTCATGCCGTTGTCGATGCTTTGGGTCGGCCCTTGCGCTTTGCTCTAACTCAAGGACAACGCCACGAAATGACCAAAGCCAAAACGTTGCTGAGCGACGTGAGAAACGGAATCGTCATCGCAGATACTGGCTACGACTCCGACGAACTGCGCGCACAACTGCGAAGACAGCGTACGAAAGCTGTCATCTCCTCAAAGCCGAATCGAAAACGCAAACGACCCTTAGATCGAAAGCTCTTCCGCAATCGTTACAAAGTCGAGTGCTCTTTCTTCGACCTCAAACGCTTCCGCGCCATCGCCACTCGATACGACAAATCAGCCCGACACTTCGCCTCTACCGTGGCCATCGGATGCATTTTCCAATGGCTCTAACCAGGGACACCCCCTAATACGCGAGACACCTTTTTCTGGCGATTCTGGGCATGCTGAATTACGACGGTCGAGCGAGGCACTCAGCGAGGGCATGCCTGTTCGTTCTGTGCATGATGGGCAGCGCGTGTGGAGCAACGTCTCAGTCCGCAGATCCAGCACCGAAGGCACAGAGCAAAGGGCGTCCCGGCAACGAGGGCAGTGGGGACATACATCATCGAGGTCACGACGCTCCTGTTTCCACCCGCGCAGCCGAGAAGGAAGCATTCGTTCAGCAGCCAGTGCCGTATCGTGAGCCTACGAGTCGTGGAGGTGGAGGCAAGTCGTGGGCACCCATCTACATGTCTGGTGTTCCGGCACCCGCAGCGTGCCCGTCGGGTATGCGCTGGGAGGATCTGTCCGATACGCTGCATGTGCCGACAGAGATTGGACCCATCACTTGCCCTGAGTGGTCTGATGTGAAGCTGGTGTTTCGCGGTGATGATGGCAAGCCCATGGATCCCGATGGCTGGGTACCTTTGGGAGGTGGACCCGTGATGGATATTAAGGGCTGCATGGTGGCAAGCAAGATGGGGCGCGTGAAAGGAAGCGCTCGTGTGACATTGGGTGACATTTCAGAGCAACGCGCTCGTCATGTGACACTTCGAAGTGTATCGCTTAACCGTTACGCAAAGCGATGCATTAAGAACGTCGTTGGGGCATGGCCGGTCGATGCATGGCGGGGATCCAACTCGAGTGAAGAGGCCAAGTCACTATCTTTTGTTATTGAGATAGAATGCGGCGGGTCCTGCGCGCCTACGCCGTCCTCTGCTTCGCCCGATTGAAGCGCCCGCCGCCATGCTTGGCAGCCGTGACCATTTCATCGTGATACAGTTAGGCTCACCATGAGGGACACTTCATTTCGGAGAAGCATGCGGTGCGCCATTAGACCATACGCATTCTTCGTATTCGCATTCCTTGGTTGTTCCGAGGCCGACCCGCAAACGGGTATTGTTCGCTATGGAAGCGATGCGGGTCTTGACGCTACGCACAGCACGGACGCCGCTCACCACCCCGAAACTGGCAGCCCGCTCGATGCCGCTCAGCATACCGAGTCTGGTAGTCCTATGGACGCCGATGCCAATCCTCTCCCTTCATGTAGCGATGGAATCAAGAACCAAGGGGAAACCGCAGTCGATTGTGGTGGCCCAAACTGTAGTTCTTGCCCGCAAGGTGAATCTTGCGGTGACGTCGGCCAGGAATGCCCTGAGGGAACGGTCTGCATCGCCGGAAACTGTGAAGCTGATCCGTAGCCGCCCTTGGGCTGTTAGAGGCCGTTCTTTGCGTAGTCGCGAATGAAGATTTGGCTGTCTCCGCTGAGTCTGACGGGTTGGTTCACCGTCGTGCCCAGGTCGTCGTAGATTTGCGTTTCGGGAACGCCCGTTGCATCGCGAATCGCGCGCGGACGCTCCAAGGTATGACCTATCGCACGCGTCCACTTGTCGGGATCGAGCTTCGCCGATCCACCGTAAGAGGTGGCGACAGCAACTTGATCGATCCCGGCGGGTTTTGCGACGCGCTCGTAGATCCCGTCGACAATGGCGGCCACCGCGCGGTCTGTCTTGTTTTGCAAATAGACACCGTTGAGTGCCAATGCGGGCCGGTTGTCGACGAGCGCGAAAGAGCCAAAGACAAAACCACTCGATTGCCGGACGATTGCGTCGGGGTCCGTCTCTTCAATCTGGATCACAAACCAATGTGGGTCACGGTTGATGCGCGACTTCCATTGATTCTTGGTGTCCATCAGGTCGCCAATCGTGTTTTTCGTGGTAAAGCAGCAAGCTGCGCCGTCTGCAAAACGCAGCATGTCGACAAAGTCTTCATCGCCGTCGAGGTAGCGGAGCGTCACAGTTCGTTCGCGATCGGTGGCGTCTTGTAAGTCGTCAAGCGCTTGGTCTATCGCATCGAGATGGCTGATCCATTCGTTGACGGCTCCCTTCGGCTTGAGCGTTGCGTCGGGATCATCGCTGAGAACTGCCAGCACATGCCTGAGCGCCATGACATCGCTATCACTTTCTTCTACGGACCGACGCACGGCTTTCCATGCCCGGATGCGCTCGGGCTCGCTCGCCTGTTTTTGTAGGGTTCGGATGCGGGCAATGAGCGTCTTTTTGGCCACGGCGAAGTCGTTTCGACTCAGTGACGTGGGCGACGATCCCTCTTCGAGAATCGCCGTGAGGTCTTGGCCCAAGGTTCCGCGCAAGGTTCGAAAGAATGTCTCGGGGACGGCGGTTGCCTGTAGATCCGCCAGGTTGTGGCCTCCGCGCCCTGCATTGGCAAGCCAAAAGGGCTCATCGCGCAAAGTACTTCGAAGGTCTGTGACCAGGTTGGCCTGCACCTCGGCCTTGCTTTGCGTCAGTGTTGTTCGCCAGACCATGTCACCCCTCGGCCGCCTTCGCTCCAAAAGGGCCTGATGAAAACCCGCGTTGGGAACTGTGTCCTTTCGAAACAAGCTCGCATCGACGCGCGACTCAACTTCGCGGGTAGCTTCGATCGCGTGCTGAAAGCTCGCGTAGGTCGTGCGAGGAACCTGTGCGTAGGTGGAACGCTGCGACTTGAGAAAGAAGTACTTCATGCGCAAGTCTTCATCAGCGTCCAACGTGCGCAAAAGTTTGCTGGAGTTATACCCATCAAGCACTGCGATTTGCTCTCTCCAATCGCGCAGGCGGCTTTTCAAAAAGCGATCGATCTCGGTCGACGAAGGCAAACTGAGGTCAAGGTCCGCATTCTCGAGCTGATTGCGCAGCCATCTTAACGAGTCCGGGTCCGGAAGGGCGCCGGCTTCTTGAAAGAGCGTGCGCATGATCTGGTAGCTATTGTCGGGTGGAATTCCCTCTTGCGCCCACGAATCGATCAAACCTGGAAGTTCGGGTTCAAGCGCGTCGTTTTGAACGAGTCGACGAATGATGCGTCGGGTTTGCTGCGCATTGGTTTGAAACGAATCGGGGCCCAGGGCGCGTTCCAGAAGCATATTGATCGCCCGCTGGTTCCCCACTCTGCCGAGCAGATGCAGGATTTGAAGGCCCGCTTGGTCCTCTTCGTGTGCGCGGAGAAGCTTAAAAAGGATGCTTTGCGATCCGTTGTCGTCGAGCAACAGCAGGCTTTCGCCGAGTGCTGTCAGTTCCGACAGGTGTTGAGCGCCCTCGAAGCGACCCTTGGCTTCGGCAGAACGCAGCGCATCGATCACTTGTTGACGCAGGCCCGCGCGTTCTCTCTCTGTCAAAAAACGATGCACCTCTGAAGCTCCACGCAACAGTTGCGAACGAGACCACGGGTCACTCAGCTCCGAAAAGTCATCGCCACGGGTAATCAGAAGGTTGCCGAGGGCGCGCATTTGATCTTCGGACCGACCTGCAGCGTGCGCCAACTCAGTGAGCGACCCGTCCGGCTCACCCACCGACGGGGTTCTGGTCCTTTTTAGAAGCAGCTGGCCGGCGCGAGACTCGTGTATTGCGCGCTCGTCGTGCGGCACGTCGTCGGCAAGCGTTTCCATGAGTTGGCGCCAGAACACAGGGTTTTCGGGTTGCTCCTCTGTCAACTTCAGCAATGTTTTGATGCGGCTTTGCCAGTCGAGTTTAGGTAGGATCGTAAAGAGTTCGTCCCATGCTGGCGTAAAACTGGGCACGGCGAGCACAAACTTCTTGAGCCATGGCAGGCGCTCGGAATCGTCGATCGGCCAGGTCTTCGACAGCCGATAGAGCTTTTGTGCGAGCTCGGGCTGGTTCCGTGCGGCTTGCGTCAACAACGCGCGCTCTCTGGGTTTTAGCGGATGGCGGCTCGCCTGATCGACAAGTGCCGGCCAAGCGAAGGACGAGGGGCCGTGTTGCTTCCCAACCGCTGCAATTTCTTGAAGCGAAAACGATCCCTCCTTGAGCCACGACTCAAGCTCGCGCCAAAGAGGAGACGCATCGCCTTGTCTTTGCGCCAGTTCCGCCATGATGCGGATGCTTGCTGTCGGGTCGGTGGAACGTGCCACACGCAGGTGCCGGACAGCTTCGTCAAAGGCCGGCGACTTTGGCCCGAGGGCTTGGGCCATCATCACAAACAGCTTCCTTTGTTCGCTCGGGGACTCGAGGGCATGTATCGCTTCGAAGGCGGCGTGGACGACCTGCTCATGGCCTGAATAGATCTTTGCGGTCTTGACGAGCCGAAACGCCCGTGCACGATCGCGTTTGCTCTCATCGAGGGCTGCGAGAAGGTCGGGGAGAACGTCGATCCCATGCGGTTTCTCGGCGGCGATATTGAGCAAAGCGGCGGAGCGCACGTCGGGCTTGGTCTGTGCTTTTGCGAACTCGAAGGCTTCGCGCCAGGCCGGAGATTGCGGCCCATGTTCCCGCGCGACCTGAAAAGCAAGGCGGCGTCCGTCCTCAAGCTGTCGCTCGGCTTCGATCGCCAAGTCCCACGCTGGCGATTGCGGGCCCTCGGCCTCCGCGATCGACACCGAGAGCCTGATCGTCGCCATCGGGTCTCCCGCATCGAGGGGTTCTCTGGCGTTTTCGAGGGCCACTTCAAGTACCCGACGAGGGCCGCCGGCTCTGAACACGTCGAGCAGTGCCTTGTTGCGTTGGTTGGCATTTGGGACCTTTTGGGCGGCCGCGATGGCGTCGTCCCAAATCGTCGAACCCTCACCCTGTGCCTTGGCGAGTGCAGTCAAGTGCTCAGCGCGTGTAGCGGCTTTGGGTTGTTTGAGCACGAGCCCGAGTGTGTGCTCGAAAAGGCCGGACTCTGCTGGGTGTTGCGAAACCGCAGCCACCAGGTCTTCGATGCGCATGGCGGCGTCTTCGTTGTTGAGCCGCTTGAGGTCAGCGAGCAATTCTGGCCAGCGTGAAAAGGCGTCACCTTGTGCTTCGAGGACCTTCGTGCGGTACCAAACTCGTCCGTAAGGGTCTTCGAGCTGGTTGATCTCGTCGAGCACGTTCGACCAGACGGCGGAGTTGGGGCCCTCGAGCTTGGCAAGGGCTTCGTAGGCGTGCAATCGAGCCGAATACTCTGATGGAACGTTGTTTTCGATGAAGCGTCGGGTTCTCGCCGAACCAAACTCTGCCAAGAGTGGCTCGATCAACGAGGTTGGGTAAAGCTCGCTATGATCGAGCCACGCGACCGCCAGGCGACGGTAGCGGGCCAGTTCGAGCGCCTGCGCTGCGTCGTCGGAAAAGCGTCCGGTTGCGCGGGCGCCTCGCGCAAAGCTCGAAGCCATGCCCGACCAAGATTGCGCGCCAAGCGTGGGCAGGGATCCGCGTTCCGTCTCGGCGCCACCTCTGCGAAAAGGCGGAGCCGGTGACGTGGAGGTTCCGGCGATCGCGCTTTCGGAGCGCTCTCCGAGCGTTGCGAAGGCCAAGAGCCCAGCCATCGCGATCGACAGAAGCAGCGCATAAGACACATGGCCTTGCGTCGGTCGCTGCTGCTGGGGGCATCGGTGCACGAGAGCAGAAACATCAAGTTCTGTGCCACCCCAGCGCAAAGGCGAGGGCGCAAACCGGCAAGCCGTTGGCGCTGGGATCGTTGAGGTTCTCGTCGAGCGCCAGCATCCCACCGGAGTCGCGAGCGGTCGATCTGGCTACTGCCGTGGACGCCCTGGGGCCACCTGACTCCGCCAGGCTGCCCAGAACCCCTCTGCCAGGCTGTGCCAGGCGCGACTTGCGCGTCCTGAATCGAGCCGTGCGAACACTGAAGCGCCGGCTTTGTCGGTCGCGGACGACGACGAAACATGCGGCTTGCGAGCTGGCGCGATTGTTGCGTAGATGGGTCTTCATGAATCTACAAACGCTTCAGTGGGTGTTCTGTTCTCTCGGATTGCTCGTTCTTGCGGGTTGCGAGAATAACGAGACGTCTTGCTTTGCCGCGGGTACCTTGGTCCAAACGCCGTCGGGGAATGTCCCGATCGAGCAGCTTCGGGTCGGTGATGCGGTCTACGCGTTTGACGAAGCGAGACAGGTGCGCGCGGTATCGAAGGTGACTCGCACGTTCGTTCACGATGACAAAGAAGTGCGTACGCTTCACCTGGCTGATGGGCAGGTCATCGCGGTGACCGACGAACACCCCTTCTATTTGCCGGAGGTTGGCGCTTACGTGCGCGCCGACCGCTTGCAGGCTGACCAAGACTTGCTCCATGTTGGCGACTCCGCGGAGCTATCTCGCCTTTCTATCGCGGGGTGGGGTGAGCGTCGCCGCGCCGAACGCGTCTTTAACATCGAGGTGGCCGGGCACCATAACTACTTCGTTCACGGCGTCCTGGTGCACAACAAGTCGATTGTGCTCGAAGGCGGTCTTCCCGAGACAGGCGTTGGTGATGCTGCAGCGGACGCGAGTGTTCCCGATAGCGCAGCGGATGCCAGCCTACCGGATGCCTCGGTCGATGCGAGCGCGGACGCTGGCTGACGTTCGAGCGGGAAACGAAAGCCCTGTGGCGCTGACGTCGACCATGTATCGCTTCGCGGTCGAGCTTTCGGACATCGATCGCGCAGTGTATGAGACCTTGGATCTTCGCGTTCCCTGCCACCCGTCCGAGGAGCAGCATCGCTTGATCGTACGCGTGCTCGCTCGCTTGCTGCTCAGCGAAGAAGGCCTGGAGTTCGGACGCGGCCTTTCGCATACGGACGACCCGGCTTTGTGGACGAGGGGACCGCATGGCGCGATAAAGCGCTGGGTCGATGTTGGCGCTCCCAGCACAGAGCGCATTCATCGCGCGAGCAAAGCTGCAGCGGCGACACACGTCGTGACGACGAAGCCGAACGATGCGCTTCGTCGAGAGTGGAGCAAGCGGGAGTTCCACCAACCGGAGCATATCGAAGTCGTGCATCTGTCCGACTCGTTTGTACAAAGGCTGGTCGAGACACTCGATCGACGCAATACATGGTCCGTGGTGATCCAAGACAGCGAACTCATGGTCACCGTCGCGCAAGAAACGTTCGCGACAAACCTCGCCCGCACCACCATCGACACCTTTTAGTTCAGTGCTTTCGCGGTGACCGGTTGGGAATAGCTTGTCTACAATAGACGTTTACCCTTTTATCGGGGAATGATGTGCGACGGCTGACGCTGGACGCATCCGATAGAAAGAGAGCAGAGTGATGTCGTTTGCGCCCGACGGCGAGGCGCGCGGGTGGACGCCCGCGTTGTTTTCGTCAGGCACTAACAAGAGGTTTGCGATCTGGGGTTACCTGCCTCTGTCTGCAATCGTGCTTGCTGGCCTCATGGTGCAGCCCTACTTCGACCTTCATGCGTGGGGGCCTCTTGCACTTGCCGCGTTGCTCCTTCCGCTGCTGTACTGGTCCTCTTATCGGGGCTCGACGCGCGCAGCGTTCGCCAGCTTGTTGGTCGGCCTCCTCTTTTGCGTCTGGTTGCACTCGCTCGCCGCGATCAATGTCTATGCATACGCAGGACGGTGGCGCGATGCGGTGCTCAGCATCGACGGCTGGAGGTTCTCGAGATCGGTATTCGAAGCAGGCTACGTGCAGTCGTGTGTTACCCGTGCAACCGCGTGGGCGCTCGTCGGCGTGCTCTCAGCCTGGGTCGGACTCCACGCGTCTCGGTCGAACAAAGCGCTGTTCGCTTGGCTTTCGCTGTACGCCACTGTGGCCGCCATGGCCCAGTTTGCCGTTGGCTCCACCGGGGGATGGCACCTGTATCAACCTTGGTTTCGCTGGGCCGTCCCCGCGCTGCTCGCAGCTATTGGCATCTTTGCACACCTTCATCTTCGAAGACGATCAGGGCGCGAAGCGCGCGCATTGCTGGTGACCTTGCACGGTACTGTGATGCTGACCGCTTTTTGTATGGGCGCATACTTTCACGGGGTCTTTGCACTTCTGCACGACACGGCGCCGTCAGGTATCTCAGTCACGTTCGTTCCATAACCAAAGACACATCCACCGCCGCTCAGAGTCGCGTGTAGCTATTGCGCTGGGCGACATTTAAGCGACGGCGGCTCCTCCGTTAGTTCCAGTGGAGTGCGGCGATGGCGTCGAGGTCGAAGCCCGACGAGGGACTCATCAGTCCTCCCAATCCTGCATCGCGAATCCGAACGAAACGCGCGCGCGCCAAACCAACCTCAGCGAGGTCAAAGCCATCGCCTCCAGCGTCCTCATCTTCGCTGTGAATGCCGGTTTTGGGATTGGCGTAGACGGGGCTAACCCCAGCGCAGCCCTCGAGTGACTCGGATTCAGGCTCGCAGCCGAAGGGTACAAAGGTGACACCGTCGATACTTGCTTCAACGAACGCTGGTTCCGCGAACAACTGCTGAGCACCGTAGTAAAAAGGGTTCTCAAAGACGCGAAAGTCTTGGCCCTCGCCATCGAGGATATCTCTTTCGATCTCGAGCACAATTTCGCCACCGATTCCCAGTGAGAGCACGTCGAGCGACCCGCGTTGATCGCCTGCTCCGCCCGGAGCGCCCAAGACGTTTTCGAGTTCTCCGAAGCCTGCGCCCTCTCCAGGAGAAAAGCTTACGACCTTAGAGACGTAGACCCCGTCGTCGAGAGGAACCGATGTGTCCGTGCTGCAGCCGATGATGGCGGTCAGGCATAGAACGGGAGAGAGACAGAAAGAAGGACGAGTCATCAGGGCCATTTCTCCGGTCCGCGCCGGTGAAGTGCTCACGAAATCTCTCCGTGAGGTGGTTGGGGTCAGAACTACGTCGGATATCCTGGCTTGCGAGTCAGCAAGTTCGAAACACCTTCCCCGTTTGACGAGTGGTGGGTTGCCCAGGCCGTGGCCTTCTCGAACTCTCTTCGCTTACAGTGGCGGGACCGCGCCGGACTCTCTCTAAGAAACTAGAGGTCACCGGACTTCCCCGTCCGCAGCTCAATATTTGTTTTCAGGCATTTCGTTAGCCTGAAGCGACTCGCCCGTCAATGTGGGCGAGGAAGACTCGTCGCGTCGTGTAGAATGTAAAGGAGCTTCCGATGTGCATTTCAGAACTGAAGGGGAAGAATGTCCCGATCAAAATGTGGACGAAGACCGAAGAGGTCGAAAGCGTCGCGCTGGACCAGCTCAAGAACATCGCGGCGCTGCCTTGGGCGTTCAAGCACGTAGCCGTGATGCCCGACGTTCACTTTGGCAAGGGCGCCACAGTCGGCTCGGTGATCGCCATGAAAGATGCCGTCGCTCCAGCCGCGGTGGGTGTGGATATTGGCTGTGGCATGGCCGCTGTGAAAACAAACTTGATGGCATCGGATCTGCCCGACTCGCTCGCGCTTATTCGCCACCGTGTGGAAAAGGCGATCCCAGTTGGCTTCAACCAGCACGACTGTGTGGTAAAGTACGCCGAGAAGCTTCGACTCTGGAAGTCCTTTCACGATATGACAGACAAGGTGCAGGACCGTCTGGCCAAGGCGCGCAAACAGATGGGTACGCTCGGGGGTGGCAACCACTTCATCGAACTTTGTCTCGACACATCCCAATCGGTGTGGATGATGCTGCATTCGGGCTCACGCAATATCGGCAAGACTTTGGCTGAGATTCACATCGGTCGCGCGCGCAAACTCGCGCACAACGTCGAGCTTCCCGACAGAGACCTCGCGGTCTTTTTGGCCGGCACACCTGAGATGGATGCCTATCGGCGGGACCTCTTCTGGGCGCAGAACTACGCGCGGGCCAACCGCGAGGTGATGCTCAAGCTCTACCAGGACGTGCTCACGACGCTCTTCCCGCAAATCAAGTATGAGGAGCCCATCACCTGCCACCACAACTACGTCTCTGAAGAAGTTCACTTTGACGAAGACGTGCTCGTGACGCGCAAGGGAGCAATTTCGGCACATGAGGGCGAGCTTGGGATTATCCCAGGTTCGATGGGCACACGTTCGTTCATCGTTCGCGGTCTTGGAAACCCACAGTCGTTTCACTCCGCTTCGCACGGAGCAGGTCGACGCATGAGCCGCAACAAGGCGAAGAAGAGCTTTTCGATCGAGGATCTGGCGAAGCAGACCGAAGGCGTCGAGTGTCGCAAGGACCGCGCGGTGATCGATGAGATCCCCGGCGCCTACAAGGACATCGACCAAGTCATGGACTACCAGAAAGACTTGGTCGAAGTCGTCGCCGAACTCAAGCAAGTCATGTGCGTCAAGGGCTAGGTGGGAAGCTACGCGCTTTGCAGTCGTGCACGAGTTATCGGCTGTTCAGGCACAGCGTTGGGTGCCAAGACGCTCCGGAAGTGAGCGCGGTAGGCCCAAGCTAGAGCGAGATGGAGCGCGAGTAGCACGAGGGGCATTGCAAGTGACGCGGGTTCCAATGCAGCGTGAAAGGCGACGATGTTGACCATCACGGGCGCGAGCAGCGTGAGCGCGAGCGGAACGAAGCGTCCGGCAAGTAAGAGCGCGCCAACCACGACCTCGGTGCCTTTGATCAACGGAAACATGTAGCCGGTTGCAGCGAGTGCGCCGAGAAACACGCCCGCTTGTGGGTTGTGCTCCGGCATGGGCAGAAAACCGATAAAGCCATTGAGGCCGAACAACAGGAAGGCGCCGCCCAATAGGTAGCGAACGGCCGAAGGGAAATGTTGTTGGATAGCTTGCATGAGATGTCCTTTCACGAGGCATCTGCGCCTCTACAGGGACTCTGTAGCCGTTCCGTTTTAACGATTAGTCCATCAAAATGGAAAACAATGTTGCCATAATGCAACAATGGATATTGATCTAGTTCGGGTTTTCGTTGAGGTGGTTGAACACGGGAGCTTCACGAAGGCCGCGCGTGAACTGCAGATGCCCAAGTCGACCGTCAGCCGTCGACTTTCGAAACTTGAGGCACAGCTGGGGGTTCCGTTGGTGGTTCGGACAACACGCAGTTTGAGGCTCAGCCAAGAAGGGGAGCGCTTTTATGCAGGGGTGGCGCCGGCCCTCGCGCAGATTGAAGAGGCATCACTACGCATTGCCGAGGAACGAGCCGAACCGAGAGGCACGCTGCGCATCTCGATTCCACCTGACTATGAAAACCTTCCGCGTATCCTCTCCGAGTTCAGGGAAAAGTATCCGCAGGTCCACCTCGAGGTCGAAGCGAGTTCGCGTTTCGTGGATCTCGTCGCAGAAGGTTTTGACTGCGCGCTTCGTGCCGGCTTTCTACAAGACAGCTCGCTGATTGCGGATAGACTTGCTGTGCTGAGTTTCGCTCTCTTTGCGGGGACCGACTACCTCGAACGTCACGGCACCCCCAAAACGCTTTCGGAACTGCGCTCTCACCAGTGCGTGCTGCTCAGTCGTCGGGATGGACGCAGCGTCCGTTGGACACTGGAAGGCCCCAAAGGGGTGGAGCATGTCGAGCCCAACGGCGTGCTCAGTGCAAACGATCTCATGTTTGCGCGCAACGCGGTCGCTGCCAACGCAGGCATCGGGCTCTTGCCCTTTCACGTTCTTGCCCATCACGAGGGGCTGCAACGGATCTTGCCGCGTTACTGCGTGAGGGGTTCGGCGTTGCACTTGGTCTACCCGTCTGCCCGGCAGATCCCCGCTGTGGTGCGCGCTTTTCGAGAACACGTTCGCGAGTACGATTGGCTGGCGTATGAGAAGTCGGCATAAGCGCAGCTATCGAGCAGTTACCAAGACAAGGTCTGCGCAAGCATCATCCGCTAGCGGTGCAGCACCCAGTAACGCCAGCTGACCGGGTGATAGAGATAGTAGTCCATGATCAAGGTGTCGCCTTCGACGCAATAGCTTGCCGGCGGGTCGTCCCCGAGCGTGACATCTTGACCACTAACTTTGTACGTCGAGGTGTTTGAATCAGCTTGCACAATTGGCTTCCCAATACACGTGCATTGCGCGTCGTAGCTGCAGGTCAGGCGCTCTGTGGTGAGGCTGGCGCAGCGCTCGGCAGGTGTTGAACCGCCACGCGCAACCGCCTCGAGACAGGCGTGCGTGAAGTTCCAGGCGGTGTAGAGCGTTAGCTCGGTGTCGATCGACAAGGTCCCATCGCTGTGGAAGACCAGCGTTCCCGCTTGCTGTCCCCTGCAGGTCGCTTCATTCCCGTCGCCTTGGCAGACCTCGCGGTCGTCGTACGGGTGTTCGCACAGGGCTGCAGCAGCCTCGGCATCCTCCGGGCAAAGCGCATCAAACGACCAGGTACCAGTCAAGTCGCCACCACATGCGCTGTAGCCAACAACTGGGCAATAGGAACCCTCGCCCCCATCGGAGATGCCGGTCTCTGCGCCAAGTGCGGCATCGCCGTCGACACTTGCGTCCGTATTTGCGTCGGCCGTCTTCCTCGCGTCCGTTGATTCGGAGTGCCCCGCGTCCTCACAAGCTGATGAGAAGACGCAAACCAAGGCCAGCAGGGAGAGTGTGGTGCGGCGGGTCGACATTGCGAAGCTGTGACGCAAGAGCCAACCCTATGCAAACTGCCGGGTTAGTGAAACTCACTCAGGTGGGTGATGTACCAGCGCCTTCCCCACGTGATAAGAACCCGCACTTCGATCTTCTCGGCTCTGCCGTCGCGCGTGTAGTGCAACCGGTTGTGCCGCGCGGCCCAGTAGGGAAGCGCATTGCCTTCTTCGCCACGCCGAACGAAGCCCCCGCGCCGAACCACCTCCAGGCGTTCGAAATGAACGTTGTCGGGCTGCACTTCGCCAAGCTGCTCGTGCAGCGCGTGGATGTCCTTTTGGTAGCGCGCAAAAAGCTTGCGCCAGTAGCGGTC
Source organism: uncultured Polyangiales bacterium (assembly GCA_964487255.1). Classification (GTDB taxonomy): domain Bacteria; phylum Myxococcota_A; class Polyangia; order Polyangiales; family CAZAQV01; genus CAZAQV01. The sequence goes on from CAZAQV010000008.1 coordinate 50,510, forward strand.
GGGCTTTGCCATCGCTTTGACTTTTCGAAACGCTTCCTGTGGGAAGAAGAAGTCGGCCGCCAACGCGGGCTCATCGGCCACGATCGCGCTTAGAAGTTGCCTTGCGCGTTGCTCGGCGTCGCCGGCGGGGGGCCGCGGCGGTGGGTCGATACCCACCTTGTTCTCATTGGGAACAGCTGCCTCGTCGAGTTCTGCGTCTGGCGCCGCAACCCGACACTGACCCGACTTGCACATGAGAACGCTGTCCGGCTGGCACGACGCTCCTTCGGCCTCGCACCCAGCACCTGTGATGCTTGGACAGTGCTTTTCTTCGATCTCTGTTTGAGCTGCGGTCAGCGCTATGCAGTCCACACTAAAGTTACAAGGGCGCTGTGAGAAAAGCTTCTGACGTTCGGCGTCGAGTTCGAGGTTTCGATCGGCGCACGATTTGGGGGCGGGCTTCACCGCCGGCGCTCTTGAGGCGTGCTCTTTGTGGGGCCGGGCGAGGTTCGAGCGCTCGACTTGTTGCGCATGCGCCTGTTCTTGGGTCTTGCGCGTCGGCGACACCCCACAACCGACGCAAATCCCCACAATGATGACGTATGGATAGAAGTGACGCATCGTCATTACGATAGCGCCATTATCCATTCTGGTGCCAAACCATCCTGATCGATAGCGACGTGGACACGGGGATGAGGTTTGCGACGGCTATTTGGGAGGCAAATTCAACGAACAACTGCTGTGCCGGACGGCGCTTCGCGTGTTCCCCAACATACCCCAGCGACGCGACGGGTTGACGAAAGGTTGAGATCACGTCTGACACGCGTGTCGTCCTGTTGGTCGTCAAATTGCTCTGTTCTTTGTCCGTGGAAAAAAACGTGACGATAAAACGAGCAATTCATAAAACCCTGAGTCTGGCGCTCTATGGCAGCCTCGCATGCTGGACTGCGTGCACGGCGAATGCGATGCCGACACCTATGTGCGCGGCGGAAGCTATGCGGATGACAACTATGGAAATGCGAGTCGACTGATCATCAAAGATGCCTCGGACAAATATACGCGTCAGAGTTACCTTCGTTTTCCGGCCGCTGGCGCGCTCAGTTCGGAACGAGTCTACTTGCGCCTCTACGTCGAGCGGCTTCCCAATGGCGAGCCCGTCACCTTCTCAGTTGGCGCCGCGGACTTCGCTTGGGGTGAATACACGCTGACCTGGAACAACCGCTCACAGACCACGGGCGTTGCGCACCAAACCCAGACGATCAACGCACCCGGCTGGGTCGAGTTCGATGTCACGGACCTCTACGATCAAATGCAGGCAAATGGAGCGGGCGATGTCTCGTTGCATCTGTTTAGCAATGCGGGTGACAACAAGATGATCGAAATCTCGAGTCGAGAGACCAACGACGCTCCCTATCTCGAGATTCGCTAACGCACTGCTGCACGCGACTGTGCGTAAAGCAGGTTGAGAACAGCTCGTGGCGGGCAGGGCAGCAAGAGCTGCTCCTGCCCGTCGAGTTGGTATGCACCGCGCATCTGCTATGTTTCGGCGCATGACGATTCGCTTGTTGTGTGGTGCTCTACTCCTCGTGCTTTTTGCGGCTTGCAGTTGCGACGACGATGCCCGCCCCGCAAACGGTTCCGACGGCGGTCAAACCGACGGCGCGCGAAGTGACGACAGTGCAGTCATGGTCGATGGCCGGAGCGCTGACGGGTCGAGGCCGGTTCAGAGCGATGCGGACGGTGATGGTGTTGCAAACGACGATGACAATTGTCCCCGTACAGTGAATGCTAACCAAAGCGATTCCGACGAAGATGGCTACGGCGACGCCTGCGACAACTGTCCGCAGGTCGCCAATTTTGACCAGGCGGATGAGGACGGCGATGGCACCGGCGATGCGTGCGGACCCGGCGAGGACGGCGACGGCGACGGGGTTCCAGACGATATCGACAACTGTCCGAGCTTCGACAACACCAATCAGGCCGATCTCGACTTCGACGGCGTGGGTAACGCCTGCGACAACTGCGAAAGCTATGCGAACGAGACGCAGACCGACACGGACGGCGACGGCGTGGGTGACGCCTGCCAAGGCCTTACGGGTCCCGACCCGGACGGCGATGGCGTAGAGGGGAACGATAACTGTCCCTTTGTCGCCAATCCAGATCAAAAAGACGGCGATAAGGACGGTGTTGGAGATGCCTGCGACAACTGCCAGGCGGTCGCTAACTCCTTTCAGGAAGATTTGGATCAAGACGGTGAGGGTGACCATTGCGAGGCCAAGTTCGACCTCCCCGCGGGGGTACCCCTGTGCGCGACAGGAAGCACGGCCGCGGAGCGCCTTGCGGCCAACATCTACCTGTTGATGGATCTGTCTGACTCAATGAACTGGGAGATCGGCAGCAGCGATGTTCCGATCGATCCCGCCGACGCGCGCTGGAGCGTTGTCACCGCGGCTCTTGACTCGGTATCGGATGAGTTGGCGATGAACTTCAATGTCGGCATGGGTGGCTTCCCCGCGCCGTGCATGGACGTCCGCGGACGAAACTGTTTCGACTCAACGAGCATCTGCGCCAGGCAGCGACTGCCGCATCCGCTTCTTGAGATGCAGTCAGGCCGCATGGGCTCGCTGATCCGTCAGGCTTATGCTGCAATCGATCCGATCGGCACGACACCGACGGCGACGGCCCTCGAGCAAACCCTCGTAGAAAAGACGTACGAGCTGAGTGGCGACACTTACGCATCGAATCGCTCGAACGCGGTCGTGTTGATCACCGACGGCGAACCCAATTCGTCAGGTGGCGTGTGTAGCCAAACCTTGGATATTCCCGGAACGGTGAGTGCCGCCAAAGCACTCGCGGATGCGAATGTGCCGGTCTACGTCATCGGCATTGCCGGAGTGAACGAGGGCACGATGGAAATGATTGCGGTCGCTGGCGGTGGCGAGAACCCAGGCGATGCGGATCGAACCTGGTACCCGGCCAGCGATGTTAGTGCGCTTGCTTCAGCGCTTCGCTCAATCGCCAGCGCGACCATCGGCTGTAACGTGGTTCTTGCGGACAACAATATGGGCGACGCGGAGTGGGAGCGCGCCTCGGTCGCGGTGACGGTCGACGGCAAGACGTCGATTGTCCCTCGTTCGAACTGGCAGGCCGATGTGGGTAACCCCACGACGATTGAACTTACGGGCTCGTCTTGTAGCAACCTTCAGTCGTCCGCACGGGCCGGTAGCGAAATCTCGATCGACGTGCGCGTGGGTTGCGCCACCGCGTGTGCGGCGGATGAAGTCTGCGGCGATGGCGTCGACAACAACTGCGACGGCCAGATCGACGAGGGCTGCGCTGCGTCGTGCTTTTGCTCAACGACGCAGAGCTGTGGCGGTGGGTGCCCGACCGGCTGCATTCCGATGGCTGAGCAGTGCGACACGCTCGACAACAACTGCGACGGCCAGGTAGACGAGGGCTGCTGCATTGCCGAGGACGAAGCTTGCGACGCAGTTGACAACGATTGCGATCGAAAAATCGACGAAGGATGCACCCCCATCCTGCGCTAACCCGCAAGCTCGTGTTTTGCATCAATCGCGAAGGCACCCCGCGGCGGTGAGCGCGCGGCGACCTCCAGTGCTAAGCTCGGTGGTGGCCACGCATATACTGAATCACAAGTTCTGGTTCCTTGGCATCGCTGCGCTCATCTGCAGTTGTAGTTCCGAATCAACCCCTGCGATGGAGGGCAGCGAAAGCGGCGTCGATACCGGCATGGAAGCCGACAGCGGTAGTCTCGACGCCGGACCAGATCACGGCGACGGAGGCAGCGCCACAGACGCATCCCCTTCAGACGCTGGCCAAAGACCGAGTGCTGCCGAACTTCAACAGTGGATCGACGACTACAAGTCCACGCATTCAGGCAATGGAGGGAAGGACTGGGATATTATCGGTTGTTGCGGCGGCGCCTCGCGCACGGAGCAAGAGCTTCAAAACGATGCCGATGCGGTGCGGTTGCGGTCCATTTGCGGTCCAGGTCAACTGCCCGTGATTCCGCAGCTTGCCTGGGAGTATGGCGGCAATGATCACCAATGGATCAACCCTGGGGCTTCCGCGCTGGCCTACTGCGTTTATATTCCCGCTCCGCCCGGTGCCTCGCACTGGCAATACGACGCAAACACCGACCACGTGAACGCCGACCTCTATGTGCTCTACCCAGAGCAAAACCCCTGTCGTGATCAGGTGGGGAAGTTTAAGGTGATGGCCTGTCTTGGGGATGCGAGCAACATCGAGATACTGGTAGACACCGCAAGCCTTCACGATGGCGCCGATGTGGGGTTAAACCTCTCGGAATCCACCACGGATCTACACCTGCTCGTCGACGGCGACCGGGTGCTGATGTATCAAGGCCTGTGACGAAAGTTCGAATGCCGCGCGCGCAAGGTTGCTGGTGGAAAGCCGCATTGGTCGTCTCGGTGCTCGCAGCAAGCGCTGCCTGTTCGGACGGAAAGCCTCAGGACGGAGAGGTCTACGACCCCATGATCGATCCCGCTTTGTTTACGCACGAGATCAGTCACCCGCTCTTTCCGTATGCGGCGGGCCGAACGTGGAACTACACCGAAGGTGCCGAGGGGACGGTCGATATCGAGGTTCTCACGGAGACGAAGACGGTTTTTGGCGTGCAGTGCGCAATCGTTCACGACGTGGCCAAGGTCGACGGCGTGATCGAGGAAGACACCTACGATTGGTACGCGCAAGATACAGAGGGCAACGTTTGGTATTTTGGCGAAGACACGAAAGAACTCGACGCCCAGGGCAACGTCATCACCACCGCGGGCAGTTGGGAGGCCGGTGTCGATGGCGCCAAGCCCGGCATCATCATGCCGGCTGATGCGCATGTGGGCGACATCTGGCGCGAGGAGTATCTCGCAGGGGAAGCCGAGGATATGGCGAAAGCGCTCTCGCTGAACGCGGGTATTGCCGTTCCCGCGGGTTCGTTTACAGGTTGCCTAAAGACGTTCAACTTCACGCCGCTCGATCCGACATCGAACGAGATTAAGATCTACTGTCCCGAGGTCGGTCCGGTCCACGCGATCGACCTGCTCAATGACGAAGTCGAACAGCTCATCACCCATAGCCCGTAAACGCCGATTGCATTGGCGGCCGAGGCTGCGGTCGGGATCGGACAGGTAAGCTTGAACTAACGGAGCGCCCCGGTGTGGTGTGCGAGATGTGAGTCGACGGGGCATACTGTGCGCTACCGGTGACAGCGTGGTCTGCTAACCTTTAGGTAGGAGGGCCGTTTCTGAGCTGGCATCGAGGGACCAGATTGGTTTCGACAAAGTGCTTTGGGGTGCTGGCTTTGCTCACCATGATGGGTGCATGCGGTCGTATCCACTTCGAGAAGGCGCTGCAGGACGAGGGTGGCGTTGTCGGCGATGGCTCGGCAGACGGCGGAGCTGGCCGTGACGCATCGGGCGATGGCGCCGTGGAGGGCAGCTGCGATGACGGCATTCTCAATCAAGACGAAAGCGATATCGATTGCGGCGGCGTGTGCGGCGCAACCTGTCAGCCCACCGAGAGCTGTCGCGCGGCGAGCGATTGTCAAACGACGATATGCACTGCCGGCGTCTGCGCTGGGGCTTCGTGCGGTGACGGCGTGCAAAACGGAAGCGAGACGGGCGTCGATTGTGGCGGTAGCCAGTGCCCGCGCTGCGCGGATGCGCAAGGCTGTAGCGACGCCAGCGATTGTCTAAGTGGCGTCTGTAGCACCACCTGCCAGGCTCCGAGTCCGAGTGACGGCGTGCAAAACGGCGATGAGACCGATATCGATTGCGGCGGCGGGGCAGCCCCTGCTTGTGCAATAGGCCGGACGTGTGCGCAGCCAAGTGACTGTCAGTCCGGGTTGTGCACCTCCAACACCTGCGTGGACCTGCGTTGCAGCAATGGCACCCAAGATGGTGAAGAGACCGCGGTCGACTGTGGCGGCAGCATGTGCGCTCCGTGTGCCGATGGGCAAAGCTGTAACGTCCCGAGCGACTGTCTAAGCGAGGTTTGTAGCACCACCTGTCAAGCGCCGAGCTGCAATGATGGCGCCCTCAACCAAGATGAGAGCGATACCGATTGTGGCGGCAGCTGCAGCGGCTGTGCACTCGGACAAACTTGCTCGGTAGGCAGCGACTGCACGACGCAAACTTGTTTTAATAACAGCTGTCGCGCGGACGGATGTGTAGTTTCGAGTGCCTACTACGTCCAGGGTGCGCCCAACCCGAGCAACGCGTGCCAACTCTGTAACACGGCCCTCTCGCGCAGCGCGTGGAGCCCAGCGACCAATGGCACAACGTGTAACGATGGTTTCTACTGCAACACCGGCGAGACGTGCAACGCAGGCGTGTGTTCGGGCGGCTCGGCGCGAAGCTGCGCAGACGCTTTTTCGTGCACGGCCGATAGTTGCAATGACACTTCCGACCGCTGCGAAAATCCGATCATCGCGGGGCAATGCCTGATCAGTGCCATGTGTTACGCGGATGGCACGGTCAACACCGCAATGATGGCGGAGGCTTGCATTGCGCAGGCTTCGCAAATGGCGTGGACCTATACCTGCAGCGACGGCGTGCAAAATGGATCGGAGACGGGCGTCGACTGCGGTGGCGGCTGTCCGAACAACTGTCCAGGAGGGACGACGTTTACAGGCTGCGCGTCGGTGACGAGCATTCCGCAAATCGAATGTGAAGCATTGGTCGCGTTTTATAACGATGCGGGCGGCAGCGGCTGGGTCTTATACCCGAACTGGCTGGTCGAGGGCGACCCCTGCAACTGGGGTGGCGTGACTTGCAGTGCGGGCCATGTGACCGCGCTTGAAATTGACGACAGGTCCCTAAGCGGAACCCTCGCTCCCCAGCTCGGCAACCTCTCGCAGCTGCAGACATTGCGGATTCTTGGCGAAAAAACGTTGAGAAGCGGCACCTTTTGTTCACCAGCCCCAGGTTACAGGAGCACCCTCACCGGTACGATTCCCACAACCCTCTCTCAACTTAGCCAGCTGTCGATCCTTGAGCTGCATTGCCACCAACTAACAGGTGGGATCCCACCCGAGCTTGGAAACCTCACGTCGCTAACAACGCTGAGATTCACTGTGAACAACCTTGGAGGATCGATCCCGCCCGAGATTGGAAACCTGAGTTCTCTGATCAGTCTCAACCTGTCGATGACGGGACTCAGCGGCGCGATTCCACCAGAGATCGGCAACCTGACTTCACTTCGGTTGCTTAATCTCAACTACAATGACCTGAGCGGAGTCGTTCCCCCCGAGATTGGAAACCTGAGCGCTCTGAACTCGCTCAATATCGTTACCAATCGACTCAGCGGTAGCCTTCCTACCGAGATCGGCAACCTCACAAGCTGTGATGCGTTCGACCTTAGCAACAATGACCTTTCGGGCAGCCTGCCAGACTCGATCACCCGCATCCCCTCCGCGGTGACTTTCGCCCTCCGTGGCCAATCGGGATGTCTGACTACAAGCAAGTCGATGGTCGCCATGTGGCTCGACATCAAAGACCCGCTGTGGAACGACGGCTGCCCATAGGTTCAACGTGTCTAACGTAGATTGATTCGTTCGTAGTCTGCGCCGCCTGGATAGATATAGGTCGTTGCGTTTTCGACACCGAATGTTTCGATTCCGATAGGCATGGAAGCAGTCACTGTGTGTCTGCCTGCACCGACCTGTACCGTCCAGGTCACGTAGTCGGTCGATTCGATGGCCACAGGCTGCGCGGATACCGGAACGTTATCGACCACGGGGCCGGCATTGGCCGGGCCGATGATCTGAAGGCGACTCTCGTTTGGGTGCGAAAGGGGCACGTACAGCGAATAGCTCGTTCGATATTGCTCGGCAGGCGCAACAAACGTAAGGGAAGGCGATTGTGCCGGGCCATCGGATGATTCGATGTATTGGCCGACGAGTACGGGCTCGTTCGCCTCGATCATCACGGGCTCTTTCAGTGCGATCTCGATGAACTCTGTGTCGTTAAGGGTCCGTGCTGGGTGGAATGTATCGGGGGAGAAGGTGACTTGGGTGTCTGCGGTCTGCGCGAGGATGCGAATGACGCTCGTGGGACCGTCTGCCAGCGGTGAAACGACGACTTTCTTGCCCCAGCTTGCGTCGGGCGGCTGCTGCTCTTGGTAGTGGTCGAGCAATAGTTCTGAGTTGTAGGGAATCCGTGCTCCATGATGAGCAGAGAATAAGGCGACCGGTTGGGAGGTCTCGAAGCGCGTTCCTGTAATGTCGTTTCCGCCCGATACATCTCCCATTAGACGAAGCACATCGCCTTGATTAAGCACGATCGTTTCTTCGCTACCACGAACCATTTGGGGAACCGTGGGACCCGTGTCCGCTGACTGAAAACCACCGGCGGCCTTGATCGAAACAGAGGTCTGGCCCGACCCGACGGCCACGATGGTGGCGCACGCGGGGTTGCGCTGCACCTCGGCGTAGATCATGTCGTTGTACGCAAGCAGGGTATAACGTTGGCCGAGACCGCCCGCGGGGAGCAGCAACGAGGCATCGTTCGCGTTCGGTACGCCATCAGGGTTCGTACCTGCCGTTGGAAACTGGTAGGCAGCGACGGGAAAATCGGTCTTTACCAGGTAGCCGCCGCCCGGCACGATGCGGGAGATATTTCCGGTCTTGTTGCCCATCGCCAGCTCGACGACGGGGGGAAGCTCGACCGATTCGGTGCTGGAGGCCGCCACTTTTCGGATCACGGGGTTGTCCAAGGCTCCACCGGTGATGGTGGCGGTTACTTCGAAATCGTTCGGGTTGGACAGCGCCACGATCAATGGCGAGTCCTGACCACCGATGGTTCGACGCAGGTTTGGTAGTGAGGTCGGCCAGAACGTGCAGCCGATGTAACCCCGTTCTTCTTCGGCTTCTTGGCAGGGATCAACGCAAGCGCCCTGAGAGCAACGCTGAGGCAGCAAGCAAGCGTCTTGGTCAACCCATGCCGAGCCGTCGGCATTGCAGGTTTGCGGTACGTCTTCGGTATCAGGGCTGCAGCGCGTGCTGCTGGGTTGACAAAAGAGTAGAGAGGAGTCCTCTTGTGACGAGTCTGCCGAGGCATCCGATTCTCCGCGACCGTCTTCGTCATCGCATGAGCAACCCCAAAGGCTGAGGGCGAAGAGAGATAGAAGCGCCGAAAGTTTCATTAGCGTACACACGGTTGCTCGCATGCGCTCGGCTTACATCAGGAGGCCGCAGAAGGGAACCAAAACCAGCTCGCTCACGTCCGTATGCGAGGGGGCCTAGCGTACGACGTTTTCGATTGCGTTTTGCACGCTACCATCGACTGCGGCGGTGCCGCCCAAGATCACGGTGCGGGCAGGATCGAGGCGCTCTAGCTCGCTCGCTACTCGAGAAGGAAGTGAGCTTCGCGTCACGAGCAAAAGCGGTGCGCGAACGCGGTTTGCGGCGACCACGCCCGACAACGCGTCCGGGAAATTTTGCGATGTTGCGATAAATGCAGCGGGGGCGGGACTACCAAACACGCTCCGCGAGGCATTGACCGAAAGGCGGTGGGGTGAGGTGGCGGCGATACGGACCACGCTATTCGCGAACTTACCAAGTCGCGACTCCACTGCAGACGAAACCGCGCTGCCGGTGCTGAGGATAATAATCTTCCTAGGGCCAAGGCGTTCTAACTCGCGTGCTGTGGCGTAGGGAAGACCGTCTTGTTCTGTGAGTAAGACCGGACCCGGTGCCACACCTGCCATGCTGGCCGCAATCAAGGCATCGGTATAACTCGAGCCGTTTGCGATATAAGCGCGGCGCGCTCCGTTTCGAAAGGTGTCGGCTGAGATCGCTGCCGCCGTCTGAAAACGGTTGTCGCCGCTCAAACGTCGGACGTTGATGCCCAGGCCACGCAGTTGAGATACCACATACGATGAAACGACACCGGTGCCGCCCACGATGACTGCGCTTGAGGGCTCGAGTCGCCGAAGCTCAGCGATGGTCGCGTCCGGCAAGCGATCGCGACCGGTCAATAGAATCGGTGCCCGTCGTCGCGTCGCAGCCGGTCCGGCCGTGATGGCGTCCGGAAAGTTGAGGCCCGTGGCGATGAATACCGTGCTCGCATCGGTATGGTGCGCGCGCGAAACCGCCGCGGCGGTCGCGTAGCGATCCGGTCCGGCAAGGCGCTGCACACATGGACTTGGCTGTCCCGAGAAGGGGCCTGCGGCAAAAACTTGAGTGATGTACAAGACGCCGTCGCGGCTGGCAGCACCAACGCCAAGATAGCGTACGTTCGGATCGAGGATGTTCTGCCGGTGGTAGGTCGAGGCCATGAACGCATCATGCATGCCTCCTACCGATGGGCCGCGGCCCACGTTCTCGGCCAGCTTTGTCCAACCCCAGGTCACGTCGACCAGTTCGGGGTTGTGATACAGATCGCGACGAGCCCGCATGCGCTGCGAATGCGCTCGCGCGTCGTCTTGAAGGTCGCAATAGGAACGCAAACGAGCAATCCCTCGTCGCTCACGTTCTTGGTTAATGAGCTGGAAAAACTCTTTTTCAGCTGGAAGGTATGTCGCGGCTTCGGAGTTTGAACCCACTTCGATACCCGCAGTGACGGTGACCTCGTCGGTCATTAACGGGTCCTCGACCTCGCTTGCAGGTTTGGCGAAAATCTCGAAAGACGCTGCGCTGTCATCCTGTATTTGTGCAGTACAGCTGGTGGACACGACTGCCCCACAGCTCAAAGCGACCATACCAACCAAACGAAAGAGTTCGTTGCGCATAGGTAATGAACATGCACACAATGTGCCGACAGATACTATTAGTGAATTTGCGAAATTCTGGATCATGCGCTGTTCTTTTGGAGCAATCGTCATTCCCTGTCTCTCACCCGCATACGATCGTGGAGCACCTACCGTACAAGCCGTAGAACCACACCGGCCAGCCCTCCCGGCTCACTGTATTGGACGTCGACTCGGGAGCCATGGAAGATGATTCGGCATGAAACATCAGTACCCAACAGCGCGGGACGAAGAACGAGGACGTTTACCCGGTTGTGGTCGTCGACGCTGCGCTGCGGAGTGAGCCCGTGGCGAGTTGCGAGTGAGTTGGCTTCGGCTTCGCTGCTGACCTGACTGGCATGTGCCTCCCTGCAATAGTCGTCAATCTTACTCCATTCATCGTGTGGGTCATCGGGAAGCAGAAATTGCAGGAGGAACCAGCCGCCGAGCAAAATTGCGCCAAACCATAGAAGGGAACGTAGGTGGTGCATGTCCAAACGATAGCGTTCTCTGCGGGCCGAGGGGAGAGGGGTGGTGTGAGCCTTCGATCGACGAGGGCCAACGCAGTACGCTACACTCTTGCGACGGTAACCGTGTGCGATCATGAGCTTGTCATTCTGCCGCTGAGGCTTCGAAAGCAACGCAGCTGGGCGCAGCATCGTGTGGCCTTGTTATGGTGGCTGCTCTTGCTTGCTAGTTGTTGGTGCGCGAACCCGGTTTGGGCGCAGACGGTGACGCAAGAGCCGCTCGCGGTGGAGGCGCAGGGAACACACTGGTTTCGTACGCTGCCAAGTTCGCACAAGATCCCGGACGAAGCGCCGAGCTTGGCGGTGCATGTGACGAAGCATGCCGAGTCGGTGCGCGGCGTTGATCTTGTGGTTTACCTTCACGGTTGGCAGGGTTGTCCGCGCGTTCTGTTATCCGCTCAGCGAGTCGCCTGCAGGGAAGGAGGGCCGATCGAAGAGCCCTTTGCGCTGCGCGCAGCCGTTGAACAAGCCAAACTCCCCGTGGTTTTCGTAGTGCCACAGCTTTCGTTCTGGAAACGCTCGGGCGCGCCCGGACGTTTTCGAGACCCGGCGTACACGAAGGAGTGGCTCGATGTACTCACGCGCCTACCGCCCCTGCGGCAGAAGCGCATTCGCTCAATCACCTTGGTCGCCCACAGCGCCGGCTTCCAAACCGCGCTGGCGTTCCTTTCCGCAGCACCGAACGCGATCGACCAGGTGGTGATGCTCGACGCACTATACGATGGTGGTGCGGTTCTTGGCCGTTGGGTGCTTGGCGCGGACGATCGGCGTGCATTGACGCTTACGCTTGGACGGGGTGACACCTGGAGACAGTCAAGGCTGGCTGAGCGCATGCTGCGCCGGAAGCTTGGTGACGTGGCCATCGGTCGGCCGTCGCTTGAGCATTGGGAGCGGGGCGCCCGTTTCAAGAACGTGCGCGCGTCGACTAACCACCGCAATATTCCTCGCAAGCAGTTGGCCGAAATACTGAGATTGCTTCTAGAGTAATAATAGGCCTTCCAAGCCGTGATTGTTGGTTCGAGGCGCATTGACATCACGCCGTACAGGCCAGAGAAACCAGGTGCGTGCCGGTCCCCTATTCGCTGCTTGACCTCGCCCCGGTTCCTCAAGGCGCAGACGTTGCGACCGCGTTGTCGAACGCCGTAGTCATCGCGCAGCACGCCGAAGACTTGGGTTACCGGCGTGTTTGGTACGCCGAGCACCACAATACGACGGGGATCGCGAGTTCGGCGACAGCTGTCTTGATCGGTCACGTCGCTGCCAAGACCGAGCGCATTCGTGTAGGCGCTGGAGGCATCATGCTTCCCAACCACTCGCCCTTGGTCATCGCCGAACAGTTCGGTACGTTGGCCACGCTCTTTCCAGAGCGTATCGATCTGGGCTTGGGTCGCGCTCCGGGCACCGACCAGCGAACGATGCGCGCCCTCAGGCGAAGTGGCTTGGAGGCAGAGCGGTTTCCGAACGACGTGGTAGAACTGCTTGGCTATCTAGGCGATGCCGATGACACCACGTCGATTCGCGCGGTGCCTGGCGTCGGCACGCACGTGCCGGTCTGGATTCTCGGTTCGAGTACCTTTGGCGCCCAGCTCGCTGCGCATTTGGGTCTGCCGTATGCGTTCGCTTCTCACTTTGCGCCAGCGGCGCTCGAAGCGGCCCTCGGCATCTATCGGAAGATATTTCAGCCTTCGGCGCATCTAGACGCTCCGTGTTTCATGCTTGCGGTCAATGTCTTCGCCGCGGACACCGATACCGAAGCGCGGTATATCAAGACCTCCATGCAGCTGGCATTCGCCAACCTGCGACGCGGTCGACCGGGCCCTTTGCCACGCCCCGTCCGCGATATTGAGCAACATATCGAGCCGCAGCTACTCACTGCCGTCGACCAAGCCCTATCCGTTTCAGCTGTCGGCACTCTCGAGACCGTGACGCCGCAGCTTCACGCATTGATTGCGCAATACCAACCCGACGAGCTCATTCTGACGAGTCATATCCACGACCAACAAGCGCGTCTGCGTTCGCTCGAACTCGCCGCCAGAGCCCTGACTTGATGAAACGCGGGTGCTAGAACGAGTCTATGTTTGTGGCCTTTTTGCGCGGGATGAACCTTGGCCGACGTCGCATCAAAAACACTGACCTCGTCTCGTGCTTTGAGGCACTTGGCTTCGAGGACGTGAGCGCGTTCTTGGCTAGCGGCAACGTGATCTTTCGTACGACCAAGCGCTCGACGTCGGCGATGGAGAGGCACATCGAAAAAGGGCTGCTGGCTGCGTTGGACTACGATGTGCCCACGTTCGTGCGCAGCGCCAAAGAACTGATCCAGGTCGCAGAGTCGGTACCTTTTTCGGACAAAGAGCTTCGCGCGGCCGGAAAGTTACAAGTCCTGTTTCTCAAGGACGAACCCGGTACAGCTGCCAAACGCAAAGTGCTCGCTATTGCTACCGAGGAAGATCGTTTGTCGCTTGGCTCTCGCGAACTCTACTGGCTGCCCTCTGCCGGGGTGTCTGATTCGAGCCTGGACTTTAAGTCGCTTGAAACCGCGCTCGGTCCTTACACTGTGCGCACCGCGCGAACCATCGAACGCCTATGCACCAAACTCGACGTTTGAGACGCTGCTCACGGTGCCTGGTGGCACCTCGAATGTGGTTACACAGGTAGCTGGATGTTCCGTCGTTTGGCAGAGCCAACAGGTTTGGCTAGGATGTGGGCGTGTCGCATGACGGGTATGAAGAGTTTGTCTTAATGCTCTTTGATCCTGATGACGCGGAAGAGTCGTTCGAAACGCTGCTGAGCTTGGACACTGATGACCTTGGCACCGACGCGTTTTGGACGAATAGCCGCAAGTTCGGGTGGGGAGAGACCCACTCGCTGCGACTCGAGGACTTCGAACGCATCGTCGGCATTAAGTTGCGCGCTGACATCGAGGACGAGTTTGACCGCGAGCTTCCCGATGAGTGGGAGATTCGCTTTGTGCTCCCCGAGCAGAGCGAAGTGATGCTCGACAAGCTAAGCGCGTTCGCATCCTCAACCAGCGATGCGGTTCGTGCAATCGGGAAGGCTACCGCTGACGATGCGGGAGACTGCGATGAGCTGGAAGCCATGTTTGCTCTGGACGAACCGCCCGAAGAAGCCGAGCATGATACTGCGCGGGTGATTCAGTTTTTCGTGGCCCTTCGCTGCGCGCTCGAAGAGGCGCAAGCCACCGGCGCGGGCCTGTGGGTGCTTCGCTCTGAAACACCCGGGTACGGCTAGGGTGGGTGCCGCCAGGGGCTTGCGCTTACCAAACGCAGTCGAAGGGTGCTGTGCGACTGAAGGCGAAGGGGTTACCGCAGGGCATGCGCGCGGATGCGTCGGCGCCGCCGTCTGTCGCACCGCCATCGCTGCTTTCGCCGTCTGCCGTGCTGCCATCGGCGATGCCAGCGTCTTGGCTCGGGCAGGGCGGGCACTGTCCGCCGGGCTCCCAGCTTTGTGTTTGCGCAAGCGCCACTTCGAGTGCTTGGCCGTTTCGCGCGAGCTCGAGCGAGGTCTGGGCTTCGCTTTGGGGCCAGGCAAAGTCGCTCCGTCCAGGTGCGGGCGTGAGCGTGACGGCGCTGCCGCTGTCCTGCCAAAGGCCAAGATCGCCGCTCGCGTCGCCATCGCCGATGGCGATCCAGCGAAACGAGCCATCGGCGAAGAGCCCGAGCGAGGTTGGCCGCGCCGCATCCGCAAGGTGCCACATGGTTCGCTGGCAGTCGCCACTGTACTCGGATTGCGGCGAGCCAAGCTGTGCGAAACAGCCTTTGACCGTGCAGCCTACACCTGAGACGCCGATGTCCGGGTTGCACTTGCAACCGTTGCAGCCATCGATGCCGCAAAACTCTTGGCCGTCGGCGTAGACCCTGTCGTGAAACTCGCACGCGTTGAGCCCCACGTCGGTCGTGACATCCGCTCCCGTATCGCGTGCGCCACCGCCGTCATCGTCCCCGCAGCCTGCGGCAAGGACGACCGGGAGCACCGAGAGTAAGATCCAGCGTCGAAGCATCCGCTCAGTGTAGCAGGCCCGGCCGCTACAGCGTGTTGCGCAGGAGGTGTTCGCTAGCCGAGGTCGGGCTGATGGCGTTTGATTGCGGCGACGACTTCGTCGGGGATGGGGACACGCGTCGCGCGGTCGTAGTCGAAGCACACAATGCGGCCCGTGCCGACAGCCGCCACGTCCTGCTTGGTTTCGCTCCAAACGACGTACTCCATCTCGAACTCCGATTCGGCAAGCGTGCTGACGCGTGCCAGCGCTTCGATGTTGTCCGGAAACTGAAGAGGAAAGCGAAAGCGACACGAGGTGTCCGCCAGAATCGGCCCGACGGTGCCCGCCGCTGTGACCGCGTCGGTCGCAAAGTCGATCGAGCGAAAGTACGCGATGCGCGCGGTCTCGAAATAGCGAAAGTACTGGATGTTGTTGATGTGCCCAAAGGCATCCATTTCGCCCCATTGCAAGGGCAGCTTTACATCACATGGATAGAGCGAGCGGTCGATGGACTTGGGCATGGTCGGCCTACTTTTCGATGCGAAACTGCACCGTGAGCGGTGGGTCGAAGGTTTGCGGCACGGGGATGGGCGCTTGGGCGCGAAAGCCCACGCGAACAAAGACGGACCCCGCGATGACCTCGTTGGAAGACTCGGCGACCAGAACAAAGCCATCGATCACGTCGAAGTTCCCCGCAGCCGCGCCGTCGAGCCGAACCTCGAAGGCGTGAGGCTGTTGCGGCGCGAGGGCGTACACCCCGCGTGGCCAGGATACCAGTTCAATGTTGGTGTCCGCGGGGGCAAGGTCCACGACCAGCCGGGCGCTGGCTGGATAGGTGCCGTCGCCGAAGCTGGCTTCGCCTTGGGCTTTCATCTCGAAGACCGTGCGGCCGTCGAGGCTTCCGATCTGCGCGGTGACGCCTTGACCGAAGGTGCGTTTGTATTCCTCGCCCTCCCAAAAATGCATGCCAGGCATTTCGGCCCGCAGTCGCAGGCCGTCGCCCACGCAATCCTCGTAGTCCTCGTCGAGGATCATGCCGACGTCCCGCACGAAGTTGAGCTTCGCGAAGATCGCGGCGTAGCGCGAGGGAACATTCCCCTCCATGTAGGCGCGGGCTCGCTGGCAAGCTGAGTCCTCATGAAAGTTGTTTTGGATAGGGATGCCCGTTTGTCGCACGATGGGAGCTACGATGGGCCAGGTGACCATCTCCGCGATGTCGTCTGCGTAGTATTTCCCGCCATACCGAGACATGAACCCTGCGCTTGCGGTCTCCTCAGGGGAGAACGCTGAGAGCTCTTCGTTTGCGGCATCGACGCTCCGAAAGACGAAGATGTCGTACGAGTGTGGCTTGGCCCAGCCAAGGCTGATAAAGGAGTCGTGCATGCGGAGCCATTCACTTCGCATGCTCTTTTCAAGTCGAACATTGTCGATTGTGTCGAGCGCGATATTTCGAGACTCTCCGGACCAACTACCGGCAAACGAAGCGCCATTCATTCCCTCATCGTTGAGCAAGATTTCGGCCGCATGCGTCGATTCGTGGACCACCGTTTGAAGCAGGCGCATGCGGTACGTTTCGTCGGTGCTCACGACTTCTTCGCTAAAGGGAATGTCGTTGAGCATCACAAAGTCACCACTACGAATCGAGACGACTCCGCCCAGGTTCGGGCGCTCCGTAAACTTTCCGAACGCGATGCGCGACACGCCGTGGCACAGAAGCCGCGGCATGAGACCAAAGGCCGCCTGCACCGTCGCCCGCTGCACAGGTCCTGGTTCAACGATGTCAAACTTGCTTCGTTGTGCCTCGGGAATCCAATCGAAGTCCTCGACGCCTTCAAGCAGCGCTACGTGTGGGCATGCCGACGACGGTAAGGTTAGTGGCTGCTCTCGACGGCCGATCCCCCCAGCAGAGCCGGAGTCAGCCTTGCTTGAGAGATCTGCGAGATTGGCAGTCGCGATCGCGGTGCCATCTGGCTGCTCGACCACAATGGTCGCACCTGTGGTCAAAGCCCTTAGATAAACAACGGTACTGACCTCCTCGCCTTCAAGTGACACGGTGTCTGCGCGCATGGTGACATCGTCCCGCGCCTCGAATTCGAGTGAGCTCGGAAACGAAATAAGCTGTGAGTCGAGCGATGCGCCCCCGTCATCGAGAAGGGAGACGAGGTGTGAGCCACGCCGGCGGCCCAGCGGAACACCGAGGCCCTCCTCCACCATCACCGCGTCCACACGATCAACCTGGACCTCTCCGTTCGCGGTGCGAAGAACGAGAACCCGCCAGATCATTTCCTCGGCATCGGATCTCGAGACCCGAGGCTCGCGGCAGCCGGGCGTGGCGTCACAGGCATCGTCGAAGGACTGGTAGCTGGGCAGTGAGGTTTCGTCGTCGCCCCCACAGGCCACGCTGCCTGCCAGGACGAGGAAAAGAACGGTGTAGCGCATGGCAGCAGGCTAGGGCCGTCTCAGCAGATTGCAATGAGTTTGCTTCCGATGTCTCGTCACTCTGCTCACGCACGGCCCCGTGCACCGCGTCGGCAAGGGAGCCCATCACACACCCTTACAAGGCGAGCTTCGATCCTACGAAAACAGTGGTGAGAGCATGGGCTTCGCTGGCGTCGGCACCTCGAAAGAACCCTGCTCAAGAACTACTAGTGAGCGCTGCGTAAGGCTAAGCGACTTCCCAGTCGTGCACCAGCGCACGCGGGCGCAATACGCGGCTCGGCGTCACCGAGCGTGCACGCCGGCGTGAAGAGTGCAGAGGTGGCGGGGTTGTTTTGAGCGAAGGTGGTCGGGTACGGGTTGGTGGATTGTGCTGTGTGTCGAGTGAGTCCATGTGCTCAATTCAAAGCAAGAAAAGTTCCAACGAATTGTTCAAGAGAGTTCGCGAAACGTCGCAATTTAGATGGGCTAACGTGTTTCAAAGTGCGACACAGCGTACGAGAGTGACACACCCATCTGTCTCATTCGGGCCCCGGCTCCGATTGAGACTCAAGGTTTTTGTCGCCAAGTGATTTGAAGATGCCGCCAAGTAGCCCGAGTCTGGTTCTTTGCTAGGTCACGGGATGGGCAAACCCAGGCTGACCTACTTCGACTTCTCTGGCAGTCGTGGCGAAGAATGTCGCATCGCACTGCACCTTGCGGGTGTCGACTTCGAAGACCACCGCCTCGCCGCCAAAGAGTGGCCGGGCTACCGGTCCAAGACGCCGTTCGGTTCGGTTCCGGTTCTCGAGTTGCCCGGCAAGCCTGCGTTGGCCGAATCGGTAGCGATTCTTACCTGGATAGGGCGCAGCTACGGGCTGCACCCTGAAGACATCTTTGAGGCGGCTCGCCACGAAGCGCTCATGTCGCATGTCGAAGACCTGCGCACACGCGTAGGGCTGACGCTTCACATGGAAGCGGAAGAAAAGCAGCGCGTCCGCGAGGCGCTATTGCGCGACTATTTCCCCACCTGGGCGGCTGGCACTGAAGCGCAGCTCGGCAAGGGCCCGTTTGTCGCAGGGCAGAGGCTTTGCGTGGCGGATATCAAGCTCTACATGATCGTCAAATGGTTTCAGGTCTCCGGTGTCGAGCACATCCCAACCACGGTTTTTGATGGGTATTCGAAGTTGTGCGCACTCCATCACGCCGTCGCCGAGGATGCTCGCGTTAAGGCTTGGAACACCCGTAGCCAAATTAAGTCCAAGCGACGTACCAGTCGCGCGTGACGCGCCGAGTCCGTCTGGGAGCTTCGTCGTGTGACACCCTGGGGAAGACGCCCGTTGTGTGGCGGTGCAAGTCCGCGGGCGGACTGCTGTGACGAAGGCTGATCGGTCCAAGTGAATCGCGCGCTCCGGCAAGTTGCTCAGCCCGCTGTGAAGGCCGCAGCGTATCGCGCTTTTTGAGTTCCGCGTCGCAGCTCGTCGGTTGCTCGAGTTGCATGTCGGCGGCTGCAGCGGGTCGGATGCTCGCTGTCAACCCGGCCTCGACCACCAGCCGGACACGTTGCAATGCCTCGGTCAGATTCCTCGATCGCGTGGGTGACGCCACCCCGTTGATCAGCACCTCGAACTCGTCTCCCGCCTTGCTCATTTCCGACATACGAGCGAGTTATGCAATTTCCGTACAAAAGAAAAATTACAGTAGGAAAAGATATTCTTCTGGAATGATTGATGAAAGTGAGCGATTCGTCAGGGACAGACCGACAGTTATGGGGCTGCAGCCTACAGGTATTCGTGGGGCGCGAGCCTACGCTTCGCTCTCCGCGCAAGGGCTGTCAGGGGCTTGTCTGTCAGAGACCCGCGTCGTCGGCGGCATCGACGGTCGAGTCGACACTCGCATCGACACTTGCATCCACGCTTGCATCGATCGTCGCATCCAGGGTTGCGTCGCGAGCCGCATCGGCAGTTGCATCGACGGTCGCGTCAGTACTCGCGTCCGCGGTTGCATCGACGGCGCTGTCCACGGGAGCGTCGAGCGAGGCATCCAAGGACATCGCATCAGGAAGGCTACTGTCGCCTGGAAGCATGGCGTCGCGACCGCTGTCGGTCGATCCGCAGATCGACAGTACGCGGCACCCTGAGTCTGTGCAGTCGACATCGCCATCACCGTCGTTGTCGATCCCGTCGGTGCACTCGGCTACGGTTCGGCCTTCGAGTGCTTCTGTTCCGTCGTCACCGCAGCCCGCGGAAACACAAATCACTGACGCTAAGAAGAAGATGTTTGTTCGCATGAATTACCTCGAAAAGGAAGAAGTCGTTAACACTACACACGGCCGGAGAAATCGCAACGGTGTGACGTCGAACCACTTTGGCGGCATCGTGGGCTGACAACCTACCTAGCACGGAATTTTCGCGCTGGGATCCACGGTCGTGCTTTCCGAACTAGGAGGGAGTTGGAGGCTCGGAGGGCACCTTGTCCAGAGTCGTAACGGGCCTGTGCACGGTGCCTCCGCTCGGCCTTACCGAAACCACGCGCATGAGTAGGCGAGAGAGCGCGGGTACACGTTTTGGCACGACGATGGTTGCGAACGCGATCGGCAGCGCTCGCGCTCCGGCCGACACGAGAAAGACGGTCTGGTAGTCGACGTTCTCGATAAGTAAGAAGACGCCGCCCAGAACAGCACCGATGAGTTGCGCGGCGCCAGCGAGCGCGTTGGCCAGCGAGAGAAACTCGATGCGCGACTCTTCCGGTGAGCTCTGAAGAAGAAGTTGGTAACTTGCGTATTCAAACGCTCCCCAAGCGAGACCACTCAGCACCTGCGCCAAGATAAGCGCTTCGAGGCTCGCAAAGCGCGCCCAAAGCAGCGCGACAAGAGAAATGAGCGCGGTGCTGCTCATAAACAGCGAACGCATGCCAAGTCGCTGAGCCAGGGTAAAAAAGAAGGGACTTGTCACCGCTTTGACCGCGATGGGCATCGCCGTAAGTGTCGCATAAGTGGCGTAGTCCATCTCGAGTTGACGCAACATATACGGTGTAAAGAACGGCACAGCCGTATGCGCACCCAAGATGAGCAGCGCGATATAGACGGGAACACGCCACGACGCGTTTTCGTAAGCCGAGGAAAACCGCTTCCAGTCGTAGCGCGTTGGCTTTGTTTCGACAGGGTCAGCTTGCAAGGACAAGCAGAACACACTGCCGAAGCGGGCGAGCATCGCTGCCAGGTTGAGTAGGGCGAACATCCAAAGCGCAGAAGTGCTACGCGCTTGCGCACCGTAAAGAAGAAGGCCTGCGCCACCAAAGGCAACCAGCAGCATCAACTGAATGACCGCCGAGCGGCGTGCGAAATACTGTTCACGCGCGGCCCCCATGATCAGCTCCGACATCCAGGCGCCCCAAGGTGGACCGATGATGAGACCTGACACGAAGTAGAGCGACTTGACCGACAGAAAGAGAGCGAAACTTTCATTTCCTGTCCACGCGATGGTAGCGAAACCGATATGCGTCAGGGCTTGGACGCTTGCCCCCGCCACGATCAGGCGTTTTCGGCTTCCGAGCCATGTGGCAAGAGCAGCGGAGAACAACTGTGCGCCAAAACCGACACAGAGCGGTGCGGCAGCGAGCACGGCGAGAGCGACGTCGCGGTGTCCCAGCTCGACGGCCAGAGCTCCCAGATAGCTCTCCGCGATACCCAACATCAACGCGTGAAAGAGGCCCTCGAGCACCGAGAGCAAGAGCGTCCGTCGGTGCGGTACCGCGAGCGGAGAAGGTTGGGGCATGCGACGACCCGTATCTACGGCGCTTGTCTGTTGCACTCAAGCGGAACGTTCTGTCCCGAATGTCGCTTTCGCCACAAGACACTTTAGTCGAGCAGGCCTTTGGCGAAGGACTACGTTACGCCACAGAGCGGAAACTCTTCGGACAACGTGTGGTCGATTATCAGACGTCGCCCTACGAGATTATGGGCGTTCGATTTCGCCATCGGGACGTTTTGCGTGGCGTCCAATGTCAGCGGCGTGTACCGGGTCATCACGATCCCAGGGCCAGCCACCGAACTGCGTTTGCTGGTAGTCGATGAACGCTTGCTGAAGTTCCGCGCGGTGGTTCATCACAAAGGGGCCGTGCTGTGCGACCGGTTCACGAATGGGACGGCCTTGCAGTAACAGCAACTGAGCACCAGACGGCGACTCGAGCGGCACAGCATCGACCCCCTTGAGACGAAAGCGGGTGTGTTCGGCGTAGTCCTGATCCTCGAGTTGGATAGAACCCTCAAACAAGTAGAGCGAACGAAGTGTGCCTTCCCGAGCCGGCGGTACGGTGAAACGCGCACCCGGGTCGAGCTTGATTGTCCATATCGCCACATCCGCGTCGTCGTGTGAAGCCCAAGAGTCAGGTGGCGGTGACGGTGCGCTACGGTCGTCGAGCGCGCCTGCCACCGCGAGTACCGTGACGCCGTCACGTTGAATCTTGGGAATGGTGTCGGCCCACAGCATCTTGAAATACGGGTCGCACATCTTTCGCTCCGCTGGGAGGTTGAGCCAAATCTGAAAGAGCTCGAGTGGGTTTGACTCGTCCGTCTTGAGTAAGGGAAACATCTCCGAATGCACGATACCCCGCCCCGCGGTCAGCCATTGTGTGTCGCCTTGACCGTAGCGCGCGGTCGCTCCGAGTGAGTCGGCGTGGTCGACAAGACCTTTGCGTACGACGGTCACGGTCTCGAAGCCGCGGTGGGGGTGTTGCGGGAAGCCTGGAATGGTTTGTCCGTGGTACATACGCCAGCCGTCGATGCCGTCGAAGTCCATTCCGAGGCGCCTGCCTGCGAGTGATGCGGCCGGGCCCATCTTGCCGTTGCCGTGCGGGTAGGCGTCGAGGTGATAGACGCAGAACAGGAACGGATCGTCGGTGGGCCAGGGTGGTGGTCCCAGTCGCTCTACGGACAGTACCGATGAGGTCATGCCACGAGTCTAAGGCTGCTGAGACGGAGCTACCATCCTCTTGTGGACGCATCGTGCGAGTAGCTTCTACCATGGCGCGATGGAGGCCAGCATCCTCAAGCAGTTGGTGGTGTTCGGCCTCGTCATCGGGGCTTTTCCGCTGGGCATGTTGCTGCGCGGCCGTCGCTGGCTGCCCTGGCTCCTTACGCTCTACGCTGCGCTCCCTTTCTTGGACGTCGACGGGCGCCAAACCGTCTCGTTTTTCTTCGACTACTCGTACGAGTTCACGCCAGCGATCTCGTTTCGCGGGGAGACTCGTGGACTTGACGTTTGCCTGATCGACATCCTGTCCATTGTACTTTTGGTAGCCTTGCCTCCGCGCCTCAATCCCAGTGCCTTCCGTCTTGCTCGCTATAGCTACCTGACGTTTGCGTTGGCTTCTGTGCTACTGGCCACGCTGCCTGGCTACGCGCTTTTTTCAGTGTGGAAAATTTTCCGTGGCTACGTGACGTTTTCAGTCATTACCCGGGCCATGGATCATGAACACTTTGGCCCTGCGACCTTACGCGGATTTGCCCTCGGTCTCATTTATGTCGGTTTCCTCTCGGTGAAACAACAATACCTGGATGGGCTACACCAACCGGCTGCGACATTCGCTCACCAGAACACACTAGGGATGGTGCTTTGCCTGTTTTTCCCGATTTTCTTCTTGATGATCCTCAGCGAGCGTGGTGGGAAACTCGCCGCGTTTACGTGTGTCGCTTGCGCGCTCGGCGTGATGATGACGCTTTCGCGTTCGGCGATAGCAGTGATGGCTTTCTCCGCGGTGATTTCGGCGTTCTCGTCGATTCGCGAGCCAACGCGTCGAAAAGTGTGGATACTGTCGGGCTGCGCGCTTCTTGGCTTGGCTGCGGTCGCAGTGCGTGGGGATACGCTTATCGACCGTTTTTTAAACGCGCCGGAGGTATCCGGTCACGCGCGCGACCTTTTTGAGCAGGCCGCGAAAGAAATGTTCTCTGATCATCCTCTCGGCATCGGCATCAATCAATATTCGTATCAACTCAATCAAGGCGGATACGGCAAGCAGGTAGGTGTACCACCCGGCGACGAGGGCGGGATCGTCCACAATATTTACTGGCTAACGCTTGCGGAAATGGGTGTGCAGGGACTTCTCAGCTACCTGCTCGTCCTTTTCATGCCGATGCTGACCGCGTGGCGGCTCTTTCGCGGCGGAGTCACGCCGCAACTGCGAGATTTCGGGCTGGGCATCCTGCTGGGTGTCGTTGGTTTCGCGCTTCAAGGCACGCTGGAGTGGGCTTCTCGGCAAGCCCCACTCACCTACCTCTTCTGGATGCTGTTGGGCTTCTTGGTTGGTCTGTGGAACGCGAACCGACGACTTCAGCCGAGCCATTCGGCAAAGCGGTAGGCCGAGAAGACTGCGTTAGCTGTTTTCGACCAAAGTGGCCTTGAGTTCAACCTCCGGACCGGCGAGAGCGCGCGACACGGGGCAGTTCTTCTTTGTCTCTTCAGCGATCCTTTGAAAACCGTCCTTCGACACGCCACCGACTGTTGCTGTCGTCAGCAGGGTGATCTTTGGAATGAAAAAACCTGTCTCGTCCTTTTCGAGTTCGACTTCGGCTTGTGTTTCGATCAGCTCTAGCGTCGCGCCCGCCTTACCGAGATTGGCAGCAAGGGCCATTGAAAAACAGCCGGCGAGGGCCGCGCCAATCAACTCTTCCGGGTTGCTTCCCGTCTCACCTTTGAATCGGGTGCCTACACCGAACTTTACGCTCTCCGCGTGTGCTGGTTTCATGACACCCGAACCTTCTTGCAAGCTCCCGGTCCAACTGGCTTCCGCTCTACTCTTTGACATTTGCACCAATCCTTTCGTAGGCCACTTTCGTAAGCACTGACCGTGCCAAGGCCTAGAGTGTTTAGGAGAAGGCTGCATTCGGCCATGAACGTAGGCGGCGCGAGACACTCTGCCTCAAGATGCTGCAAAATGCCGCGATCATGCGTGCGCGACTTCCTTCGAGACCTGACATCGACGCCGTCTGGCTGCTCAAGCACGTAACTCAACGATCGCGCCACGTCGTCGGGACGGAGTGCGTCCGGCTGCTCATAAATTGAGCCTAACCAGCCCCGGGTCGCGAGGTCCAGCACGACTGAAGCACAGGAAGTTACAGTGAAGTCTCTAGACTGATTGAATCGGACTCAAGCTGAAGCGTCTGCTAGGAGGACAGTGGGTTTACCGAACCTACCCATCAAGGAGGGGATATGTCTTTCATTCGCTATTGTAGCTTTGCCATGGTTTTTTCAGTTGTGATCGGCGTTTCGTTGGCCAGCGCTCACGCGCAGGACGACGCAGCCACCATCGAGCCCGCACCGGCCCACCAAGACGGTGGTCGCTTTCGCTGGGGAGTTAATGCGGCCGGAGGCTATGAGTTTGTGTCCTCGGTCAGCGGTCCTATGGTCGGTGCCGATGCTCGCTTCGGTTACCAGATCAACAATTTGTTGGGTATCTACGTATCACCGCACCTCTCGTTTGGCTCGCTCAGCACGGACTCCGGAGGTGCTAGCATTTCAGGTGCAACGGGTACCTTTGCACTGACGGCGTTGGGCGAAGTTACACTCGCTGACATGTTCTTTATTGGCGCGGGTGCCGGTTACGGTGTTCTCAATAATCCGTCTGGTTTCACATTGCACGCGCGTGGTGGTCTATACCCCTTGATGTCCTATGACGAAGATGGGCCGGGGCGTTCGGGGCTCATGATTGGCGCTGACATCAAAACGGTATTCATTGATGGTGCAACCGGCGTTCTCGTTACCGCAACGCTTGGTTACGAAAGCTTCTAGCGCTTCGGAAGTTTCTTTCGGTGCTGCTCGCAGATCTGGTCGCGCCATTCGAGCAAGTCAGCGTATTCGCTCGCAAGCGCCTCGTCGGTCCAGCAGCGCCGAGAGGCTGGGCCTTGTCGAATATAGTCCTCCGACACGGGCTTGACGCCGTCGAGCATGGTTACAGCAGCGATATCGGCATACGAAAACACTTTGGAGATATAGTCGCCGCTCGAGTTCTGTAGCGCAAGGCGGAGTTCTTCAAGGGCATTTCGCATCGCGCCCGCGCGCACGGTGTCTGCATACTTCTTGCGCATGCGGCGTAGCACCCACTTGGCAAGTCCTTGCATGGCACCGGTGTTGGCGAAGGGCAAACCCGCCACGTTCTCACAAAGGGCCTGTTCATCCTGTTCGATA
Source organism: uncultured Polyangiales bacterium (assembly GCA_964487255.1). Lineage (GTDB taxonomy): Bacteria > Myxococcota_A > Polyangia > Polyangiales > CAZAQV01 > CAZAQV01. The sequence goes on from CAZAQV010000008.1 coordinate 76,375, forward strand.
CGTGGAAAGAGCGCGTCCCGAGCTTCCGCCACCGCTTTGTCGGCGAGCCGCTCCCAGTGCGCGCACAGCGTGTCGTCCCAAAAGCCCTCGGGGCCGCTCTTCGCGGCTGCATAGCGTGCGATGGCAAAGCCACCCTCCACGTTGCCCGCCTTAGTCAGCAAGACCGGGACGGTTACGGGCCCCGACCACTTGCCCAGTTTGATGCGCAGGCCAGGCTCTCCTAAGAAAGGTTGGTATTTTTGCCACTGATACTCAAACCCGCACACGTCGAGCGACCAACGCGCGCGCTGCGTCCAGGGGGAGTAGCCAAGCCCAATCAGTATCGGTCGTTCACCCACATGGCGATCCTTGCACGGCCGTGCGCAATCGTCGCTACCGAAAAACAAACCTCTCGTGTAAAACGAGCGTATGGCGGACATTTCAGGTGAAGCAGCAAAGAAGTTGGTCGAAGACGGCGCAACGCTCTTGGACGTGCGCTCCGAAAAAGAGTTTGCGAGTGGCCATATCAAAGGCGCGCTCAACATTCCGATCGACGACCTTCAGTCGCGCTTTTCAGAACTTGGCGATCGAGACACGCCGATCGTTGTGCACTGCCAAATGGGTGGACGGGCGTGCACCGCCGAAGCCATCCTCCAAGAAGAGGGCTTCACCCAAGTGTACAACCTGGGCGCCATCGACGACTGGCCGAGTCGCTAATCTCAGGGGAGGCTTGGTCTACCTCGTACGCCAGGACTCGCACGCACGCGGGTGGAATAAACTGGTGATGTGGCTGTTCCTCCTCTGACACCCGGATTTTCGGCTTCGCCGGACAAGTCGGGTGCGGAGGAGGATGGAATGACCAACTTTGATCGGAAAACCTACGTGCGTTCGTGGGCATTGCTAAGGCTCAAGAAGTACTCGGGTGCGGTGCTTTTGTGGCTCGGGCTCATCGTGCCCTTGGCGGCATTGCCCCTGCATCTTTCGGCTGCATTGGTGATCGCCTCGCAGAGTGCATGGCTCGTCGGAAACATGGTTTTGGCGTTTGGTTACGCCGCACACCGCTGTCCGTCGTGTCAGGACTACTTCGTTCACGCTGAAGGTAAGTTCTCTTATCTCGGGTTATTCACGCGCCGGTGTGTGTCGTGCGGTCTACCGCTTGGCGCACTCCCTCCCACAAAACCAGAGGCCGTCGTTTATCGTTGACGTCACTGGCACCCGATGCGTTCTTCGTCGATCGCGAGGTCGTCGAGGAACGCATCATATGGGGTATCGACATTGGTTTGGTAGTTGCGCCAACCCAGGACCACAGCGCTGAAGTCGCCCATTTGGGAGCCATTGTGGTTGTTGAGTGCGATGTCGGTGACCTCGTTTCCGTCGAAGTAGAAGCGGAAGCTCTGTGTGCTCGCGTCGATGGACCATTCAGCGCAGTGCCAAGCATCGTCGTACGAGCTGTAATCGTAGCTTGATCCTGCGCAGCATGAGTCGTCAGGGATGTTGAAAAGAAACTGATGCGTGTCGTCCGGACCGAGCACCGTGTCGACGACGCGGCATTCGGTCGATGCAACCAGGCCGACCATGGTGTTGTGCACATAGCCGCCGACAAAGTGGGGCGTGCGGACTTTGTAGAAAACTCGCCCCCAGTGTTTGCCGCGCGCCACCCCAAGGTGATCAATCGCGTGTCGTATGCGGTTCTGTCCGTACGTTGCAGGAGCGGAGCGAAGACAGCCCTCGAGCCACTGTGCGCCGCCGCATCGCTGATCGTGGGATCGCCGCTTTGCCAGCCGTGATCGATCGACCAACCTTGTGGTAGTGGCCCGTCCAGGCCCTCGAAGTCCTCGCAAAAGAGGTAGTCGTGGCCTGCGCAGCCCGGACCGGCGCTCATCGCGTCAGCTTGTGTGTTGGCGTCTGTGCTTACCGCCGCGTCGGTCCGCATCGCTCCATCCGAAGGATATGCGTTCGCCTCTTGGCCACCGCCAGGACTTGCGTCGTTCCGCGCTCGCCACGGCGCGTCCGTCGATACCGAGTCTGCATCCAGATCAACATTTTTGAGAGCGAGGTCGCTCGTGCAACCTGCCAACACGAGTGAACAACAGAGGAGTCGAGACGCGGCGTGTAGAACGCAAGTGCCCATAATCAATCATGCATTCCCATAACCCGGTGCGCCGTAACCCCGCTGGCGGGACGGGTAGACATCGCGACAGCAGTGGGTGCGGTCGTGTAGGCCCCGAGCCGCAATCTGTTGATTGCCGCGTCGCGTCGGGCGCGGCCGTCGCGCAGCCCCTATAATTTACGTAGGAGCAAAGTGGGAAATAGATGGGTAATGGGTAGCATTGGCTGCGCCGCGGCGGCGCTGCTTTTGGCTGCCGATCTCGATCCATCCGTCGCTCCAGCGAACACCAAGGTTGAAGAGTTTCGTGTCGCGACGTGGAACACGTTTCTGTTGCCTGCTTTTCTAGAAGGCGGTGGCATGGTTCGGCAAAGCGATCCGACATGTCGTGCGACGGAGGGCGGCAGGTACCTCGACCAGTTTGCCGCCGATCTCGACCTGGTCGGTTTGCAGGAGGTGTTCGATCCTTCGCTGCAAAAGCAGCTGGTTGCGAATATGCCGAAGTTTGCCTGGGTCGATGGCCCACGACCGCTGCAATGCGAGCGCGCTGGTCCGTGTGCCCTGCAATCGGGCGGGCTCACCCTGGTTGGCAACCAGCGCATTCAGATCGGAAAGACGGTCGCGCGTGGCTATGCGCACTGTCGCGGCGCCGACTGCCTTGCCAACAAAGGGTTCCTTTACGCACCTGTGCGTCTTGCAGGCGCATCGCGACCGAGTGTTCACCTCTTGTTGACACATCTTCAAGCGAGCGGTGGAGCGGCGGGGGTGCGCGAACGGCAGCTTGACGAAATTCGCGAATTTCTCGAGCCCATCGCTTGCGACAAAACGAGTCCGCCGGTGCCTGTGCTCTTGCTAGGCGACCTCAACACCGCGCACGTGCTGAGCGCAAAGACTTCGGATTCCGAAAACGAGGGTTACCGCCATGCGCGGGAGCGGCTTCGTTTGCGTTGTCTGGGCGCCCCACGGGATGTGTTTGAGCAGGGCTCTAAGCACCAAGGTCGAGCGCGCGGCACGAAAAACTGCTCCGGAGGACTGCTACCCTCGCCGTGTCGACGACCGACGAGCGAGCGCCGGCTCGACCACATCTGGTATTGGCCAGCCGGCAACCGCATGCAGTTACAGGATGCCGATGTGGACGCTGGCGAGACCAAGCACTGCAAGACGCAGTACCTGTCCGATCATCGCCTCGTTTGGGCGCGTTTTTCCATCAAACCCTAGCGATTAGAGTGCAGCGCACTTGGCGAACTCTTCGTCGGTGAGCGCGCCGGGCTCGTCCGGCAGCACAAAGTCGATGTTGTTCGTCGCGTCACCTGAGCTGACGGTGCCTGTGACATGCGAACAGATTACCTCAAGATTGGCATCGTCGTCGACGAGGTCGCTCACAAAGGCAAGGTTGAAAGAGCCTGTGCCCTCGACCTCCCCGGAGACCGATAGGTCGCCCACCAAGGTTCCGCTCATCGTGTTGTCGGCGGGCTGGCTGCTGATCTGCAAGTCAAACTGCAGCTTGGTCGCGTCGCTCGCGTTGTCGGTCTGATAGATGAGCGGCATGGTGTCGCCGTAAGTGTCGAGTTGCACCCAGAGGTTGAGGTTCTCGTTGTTACTCGCCGACTGTGCGATTTGGCCTCCGACGGTCATCGTTCCCATGACATCCCCAGCGGCGGTGATGGGGGCGATGTTTGCGCCGTTGGTGGAGGCGTCTTTGGCAACCAAACCGTTCTCGATAATCTTTGCGATCGTGGGTTGGAAGTTATCATAAATGAGCATGACCGTTTCCTCGTCGGCGACACCATCATCGCCACACGCGCTCAGGGTTCCGGTCATGAGTAGACAGACGAAAGATAGGTTCTTCATGCCCATTAGTTTCGTGCACTCGAGATGTGCTTGTCGACCCCAAATGGAGAATCCGAATCATTGTTCTGCAGAGCAGTGGCGCGGTCGGCATGGTGCAGACAGTCGTTTCAAGTGCGCTCGGCGATGTCGTGGTTCTCCTTTGGTGCGAATGCGTTGATGGCGAAGGGCATCTATTGCTGGCTAGAGCGCGTGAGGGAGCAGCGCCTCGTAGTACACCAAGCTCTCTTCAATCACTGGTGTCAGGGCCGGGTCGAACGGTTCGTCTTGCACCCGATAGGGGCCGAAGCCGGTTGAACGGTGCACATTGTGGTACCAGTGCTGGGCCCACACGCCGTCCTCGGGTTTGGGTCCAGCAGGCCACGAAAGCATCCCTGGTTCCCACGTGAGTTCGAGTCGCCGACAGAGCTCCCTAAGCCCCGTTTCGGGGTCGGCCAAGAACCTCTTGGCGTCGACCACGATCGGCGGCTCCTTCTCCGCGTACTCGATAATTTGAACTTGCTGAGGTAACCCCGTCTGTCGCACATCGAGCTTATTTCCTAGCGTCTTGGCCAGAGATGGCACCATATCACGCGGGTTTCGAATCAAGAGCACATTTTCAAACTTGGCGAGCACGCTCCTATCCAAAACATCGAGGTGGTGCGCCATGTTTTTGATAAAACGAATCGCTGGGTCTGGCCCTGCTGTGATCTGTGGGTAGACGTGCTCGGGCCTGTTTGGCAGAGCTTGGATCACGGCGTCGCGGTCGGGGTGTTCGAAGTCTGTATTGGCAAGGTAGATGCCATAGTAAGGCTCGTCGAAGACTTTGGTATCCGTACGTTGTCGCCAGCTGTACATCATCGCTGTCGACACGTTACGTGGGCCCGACCACATGCTGACTATGCGGAGTGGGGCTGAGTTCACGCTGAATCTCTGCAAGCAGCCTTCCTGCTATCGACGCAAGGCTCCGTCGCGTTCAACACCCGCCTTGCGCGACGACAGAGAGTGTGAGCGAGATGATCTTCCGGTTAACCCATTTCACACGCGAAGAGCGGAGCAAGAACGATGCCGCCAAACCGAGGTGGCATCCGCGGACTTTCTCTGCTTCTTGTGTCTGATTGGCCGCAGCTGCGTGGCCACCTGGCGGCACGGCGAACCACGTCGGTGGTCGACTTAGCCTTGGATACAGTCAACAAACCAGATCGGTGGGCTACACACGGAACAGTTGTCCGGACTCCTCTGCCCACCAGTGTGGCAGCTGTTCGTCTGCTGCCAATAGCAGTAGCCGTCTTTCGTTCGTGTGGTGCAGCCTTCGGCAGCTTCACTGCACTCTGCGTAACGGCACGTGCTGTTATCGCTCGTGGAACAGCGCACGGCGAGGCCACCCTGGCATTCGCCGGCTTTGCATTTTTCGCCGGTCTTGCAGTGGAGCTTATCGCAGGTGGTGTCGTCGGGCAGATGCAGCGGATCGCACTGACCTGCACCATCGCATTCGTCGGGCTGGGTGCAATCCGTCGTGAGGCGGTCGCCGCACGCGGTTCCCTTGGCCACGAAGTTAGGTTGACAGTGACCTGCGCCGTCACAGGTGTCGGCCTCGTCGCACTCGTTCGCGGTGTCGTCGCCGCAAGGCTCGTTTGCGGCCTGGTTGCCCACCTCGGTGCAAACCTCGCTCCCCGTCGTGCAATCGACTTCGTAGACCTTGCAGTCGTTCCCGCCTTCCGGGAAACAGGGGTCGCCGCACCCCGCATCGGTGCAGACGCCGCTTCCGTCGCAAATGCCGGTGCAGGTTTCTTCGACCTCGCATGCATCGGCAGGAAGCTCGCACAGCTCGCCCATTGCCTTGTTTCCTTGTGCGACGCAGGTGGGCGTTTCTGTCGTGCAATCCCACACCCCGATCTTGCACGAGTCGCCCTCAACTTCACACGGGGTAGTGGGACATGGCGTGCCAGCATCGACTTGTCCGTCGGCGCCGGCATCGGGCCAAACGTCGGGGTCGTCGGTTGTGGCGAGCGTGTCGGGTTCGGTGAAGGCGATTCCCTCGCAAGACCCGTTTATGCAAGTCTCGTCTGTGCCGCAGGCTTTGTGCAGGCAGCTTGCGCCCGGAAGGTGTAGCCGCAGGACGCGGGTTTGGTCTTTGACATACCCTGAGCTTGCGCCAGTTTGGGAGATGATGTTCTCTTCGCTTGCATCGAATGCGCGGGCCGTGACGCGGTAGGATCGTGTCGCGTCGTTGGCGATGGGTTCGAGCACGTGTTGCAGTGGCCAAGACGACTGGTCGACCGGTGCGGGGATCACAAACTCACGAATGAATTCGAAGGCATCATCGCGTGAAGCACGACCTTCGATCATGAGTTGCACGTTCTTGGTGTTTGTGATCACGTCGTCGTCGGCATTGAGGCGGACGACGATCCGGGTCGCATCGGTGGAAGAACACGAAAGCACGGAAAAAGACACGAGTAAGAGCAACTGTCGCACTAGGGAACCCTCCAAAGCGTTTGTGTGGTCGCACCAAAATCGGAGTGGGGTGGGTCATCGCGTCCGCTCGCGACGGCGACTGCGACCGCGACGCCGGCGCCTACCGCCAGCAGCCCAGCGCCCAACCCAACCCAGAGCCAGGGAAAGTCGCTAGTTTCCTCAACGGAAGGCGATTCGCTCGGCGTCGCGGTTATCGACTTTGCCGCGGCAGCTTCGGCTTCCCGTTCGCGCTCGCGCTGCTTTTCTTCTTCGGCGAGCTGCGCCCGCAGCTCCTCGGCGCGCGCCCTGGCGTTTTCGTGGTGAGGGGATTCATCGACCGCGCGCAGGAACGCTTCGTACGATTGCAAAGCTTCCTTGTGTTGTCCGAGGCGGTCTTGGCAGAGTGCAATGTTGTAATGGAGCATCGCGCGATCGCTCAGTTCGAGCGCGCGCTGAAAGTCGGTCAAGGCATGGTTGTAGCGCCCCTCGTCGTACGCCTTGCTAGCTCGCTCGAACGCTTCTCTGCCCAGTTGGTCGCGCTCGTCACGTGACATCTCCGCGATCGGACGATTCGGGTCCTCCTGCGCAGAGACAGAGGCCGGCACCATGACCAACAATAAGACGACAACCTTTTGCAGCCACCGCATGAGGACGATGGTTTCACACCGTTGCCTACTCAGCAACCCATCGGTGCAACACCTACCTCTGGCTGCGCTACTCGCGACCGAAAAACTGCATTCCGACTGACCACCGGTACTGCGGATACGCGATAGGAATCCCGCCGAGATGCGGGATGGGCACCGCGATGTCGGAGGGTTCAAGAAGGAGCGAGGTGTCGTCACTGAGGTAGATTTCAGCGCTGAGAGGACTGATGCCGAGGTAGGGGCCGACGTCCCATTGCTCTGCACCCGCCAAGTCGAAGAGCAGGATCGAGATACCAAGGCTGCCGCCTGTCCGAAGCGCGAATTCGTCGGCGACGGCGAAGCGCCGCGTCACATTCACGGAGATATTGAGCGAACCTGGCTTGATGGTGGAGTTACCGAATGAGACCCATGGGTTGAAGTCGATGACGAGGCCAATAATCCAGTTTTCGCTGGTCTCGATCAGTGGGCCGCCACTGACCGAGAGCGCACCTTTATCGAGTGCACCGCCGACGCGTGCGAGACCGCCGAACTGTTGCGCGCTTGCTGCACTGGGAAGGACGCAGCAGAGGAAGCTGGCGAGCACGGCCGATTGAACCGCTCGCTTTTTCGGTCCGCGGCGTCGCCAACCAAGTGCGGCGAAGAAGGCCAAGAGCCAGACGAAGCTGGGTGCACGGCGTTGCACTCGACAATCGTTCGACTCGAGCCGAAGTTCGCGCGCATTGCACAACGTCTCGGTGTCGATGTCGCAGCCAGGTTTGTAGGCGAAGTAGCGCGCGAACAAGTCGTCGAGTTTTCTATTGCGGCGTGACTCGTCGGTGTCTGCAGCGATTCTGATTAGCTGCGCGGAGGCTCGCCTTGCAAAAGCGGCGCGAGTCTTGCGAAACCCGGGTTTTGTGCAGTCGTCCATCGCATTGATGTGTCCGTGGCCGTCGCGTTCGGGGACGTGCTCGGTCTCTTGTGTGTCGATATAGTTCAGAGCGCTAACGACTTTGTGATGGTCTTCCGTTCGAACCATGTGGGTGAAACCGTCTTGGAGTGTGTGCAGTGCGCGCCCGAGGTGGAGATAGAACGTGGGCACGTCGATTTCGATGCGGTGAGAGAACTCGAGCCAGACGTGAACCTTCTCCCGGCGCGTGAGGTCGACGCGGCCCTTTTGTGAGAGGCCTTCCGCAGCTCGGTGAACATTATCGCGAATCGACTTTTTGCAGCGCTCCAGGGCGGACACCGTTCCCTCGACACCGTCATCTTGAGGCAAGCGGATGCAATGAAGAATTTGCTCGTTGGCGTTGGCGTGGATGAGTGCGATCGTGCTGATGTCGTTGGGTGAGTGGCCACGCAAGTCCACGTTTCGGTTCGCAAGTGCAGTGATGACCGAGGAATAGCTCATATGCTCGGTGCGTTCGCCCGAGAACGGCAATTCGTTCATGACGCCGCGATCTTGGCGCGTGCTGGGCCCCTCGCGCTTGAGCGCCTTGGCGTCGTAGGCATCTTCCATCGCTTCCATCGTGATTTGTTCGTGACAACCGTTGCTGATCACCGATTGGACGGTGTACGCGTCGGCCCTCGAAGCTACTGCCAATAGCGTCACTATCCCGCAGCAGAACGCCATCAAGGTGCGGCAGCGCATGGTTTTCTATACACGTTTACGACTGGCGGCGCGCGCGAATGTGTCTCGGCGAGGCAAAATGCCCTCACCTTCTCGTTACGTCGCACCGCTATTGCTAGAAATTCATGACAATTTTTCGGCATGGAGTTTGCTGCTCTTATGGGACGTGGCACGGGGAAAAAGTCTGATCTTCACCGATATCGGCGCGCTTCCGGAGCCGTCCCCCCGAGATATTGGCATCTTGCACACCTTGCGCGTGGAGCACCGTGAACTGACTGAGCTTCTCGACCGTTGTTTAGGCACCAGTGACGTCCTCCGGCGTGAAGAAGCATACGAGTCATTGCGGCGCAAGCTCTTGCTTCACACCAAGTGTGAGGAGACTGAGTTCTATTCACTGTGCGAGCCTGAGCGGACATTGGCGCACCTCATGCACGAGTCGGAAGACGACCATGGGCGCGCAGAACGACTGATTTCACGCCTCGATCGTTACGATACGCGCGATCCGCGCTGGCGGCATGCCTTCCTGCAGCTCTACAACACGGTGGGCGTGCACATCGTGTTTGAGGAAAGCCAGGTCTTCCCGATCGCGCGAACCCTATTTGGAGGCCGCCGTCTGATGGAAATGGATGAGGCGTATCGCGCGCTTCGCGATATGGCTTCGCGTCGCGCCTTGTCACCGCGGCCCTCGGCGGACACTCAGCCGGGTGGCTCGGCGCCTTAGTGCTTGTTGCCCAGGGGTAGAATGCTCTAAGATTTCCGAACGTTGCTTCGCCCAACACCCATCGCCGTCGTGGGAATGGCGGGTCGCTTTCCGAGTGCGCCCAGCGTCGAGGATTTGTGGTCTCTGCTCGTTGACGGGCGTGACGGCGTCACGACGCTCGATGAGGCGACGTTGCGTGAAAATGAAATCGACTACGAAAAGCTGAAGGACGATCCCGACTACGTGCCGCGTGCCGGTATCGTCGACGGGGCCGAGCAATGGGACGCCGCGTTTTTCGGCTACAACAAGCGTCAGGCGTTGATGACCGACCCGCAGCACCGCCTGTGGCTTGAGTCGGCATGGCTCGCGATGGAAGACGCCATGTTCGACCCGGCGCGTGCGGCGGAACGGGTCGGCGTGTTCACGGGTACCGGCGTGCGCGGCAACTATTTCATGGCGAACCTCGTGCCTGGCCGGGCGTACGTCGAGCAGTACATTCGCAACGCCGATGTCGATGTGTACGAAACGCAGCTCGTCAACGACCGCGACTACATTGCGACCCGTACGGCGCACGTCTTCGGACTACGTGGACCGGCGGTCACCGTTCAAACAGCCTGTTCGACTTCCTTGGTGGCTGTCGTTCAGGCTTGCCAAAGTATTTGGTTGGGGGAATCGGATGCCGCCCTTGCGGGTGGGGCATCGATTCAGTTTCCCCAAGCCCGCGGCTATCGCTATCAACCCGGGGGCATCTTTTCGCGTGACGGACGCACTCGCCCGTACGACGCGAACGGAACAGGTACGCTCTTTACGTGTGGCGTGGGTGCGGTCCTCCTGCAGCCCCTTGCCGACGCCCAAGCCGAGGGGCGTCCAATTCACGCCGTCATCCTCTCTGGCGCGATGAACAACGATGGTGGCCGAGCCGAAAGCTATATCGCGCCGAGCGTCGACGGACAGGCGGAAGTGATCCATCGTGCTCTTGAACTGGCCGACGTTGACGCCCGAACGATCGGATATGTCGAAGGGCACGGCACGGCGACGCCACTTGGCGACCCGATCGAGGTTCAAGCGCTTACCAAGGCGTACCGGCGCTACACATCCGATTGTGGGTACTGTGGACTCAGCTCTTTGAAGAGCAATCTTGGGCATATGTCGACGGCCTCGGGCGTCGGGGGTCTCATCAAGACATGCCTTTCGCTCGAACATGACTGGATGCCACCGACCGTTCATTTTGAATCGCCACGTGAGGACCTGCGACTCGATGAGACACCCTTTGAAGTTGTCTCGGAGGGTCGCAAGTGGCCCAGCGGGGGGCCGCGTCGTGCGGGTATCAGTTCGTTTGGCGTCGGGGGCACCAACGCCCACGTGATCGTCGAGGCCGCGCCATGAACCGAAATCAGCTATTGCTGCTTTCCGCACAAGACGCCGAGGGCCTCGGTCGACGCGCCGAGCAAGTTGCGCAATACATCGAAGAGCACGGTGCGTCGCTGGTCGACGTTGCATCCAGTCTCGAACGAGGTCGCGCGGCGCTCAAGCACCGAGGTGCGCTCCTGGTGCGTGCGGTGACCGACCCCGCGCAGGCGCTTCGCGAGCGCGCTCCGGCGGATTTTGCGACCGGTGTGGCCAAGCCGGGTACACCCCGACTCGCTTGGCTCTTTCCCGGGCAAGGCGCGCAGTTTCGCGGCATGGCGCGAGAACTCTATGAGCAGCAGCCCGTGTTTCGTGAGAACTTCGATCGTTGTGCGTCGGTGCTCGACGCGCGGCTCGACCTTTCGCTCGCTGAGCTCATTTTTGCCGACGGAGTGTCGGACGATGAGCCGCTCACCCAGACGCAGTACACGCAACCCGCTCTTTTTGTGGTCGAGGTGTGCCTTGCCCGAACGCTTGCCCATTTCGGCGTTCAGCCAGACGTGCTCATCGGGCACAGCCTGGGCGAACTGGCTGCGGCTTGTTTTTCTGGGGTGTTTGAACTCGAAGCGGGGCTCGTATTGGCTCACGAACGTGGGCGACTCATGCAGTCGATGCCTTCGGGTTCAATGTTGGCGATCAAAGCGCCGCTCGACAGTGTCCAGCCGCTGCTCGACGGCGACATGGATCTGGCAGCCGTCAATGCGCCATCGATGGTCGTCATTTCTGGTCCCCACGAGGTCATGGACCGCCTCGAAGCACGAGTGGCCGAGGCGTCACTCGATTGTAGGCGGCTGCGTACTTCACACGCTTTTCACTCGGCGATGATGGATCCTGTGGTCGAGGCGTTCAAATCACTCGTCATCGAGGCACAGCCTAGACCTCCGCGTGTTCCTATCATCTCGAGTTTGACGGCCGAGCCGCTGCGCGACGATGAGGCCACATCGCCGGAGTACTGGGCGCGCCAGCTTCGACACGCTGTTAATTATGCAGGTGCCGCCGCGACTCTGCTTGCTTCGGGTGATTGCGCGCTCGTCGAAGTCGGACCTGGGACGACGCTTTTGAGTGCGACCGCGCAGCAGCGCTCGCAACCGCGCCCGCGTGCATCCATCGACACCTTGGGGCATCCAAAGCAGGCGCGTTCCGCCTCCGAAGCGCTTCTGCTTTCGCTCGGTCGGCTGTGGATCGCTGGTGTGGACGTCGATTGGAGCCGCGTGTACGAGGGAGCGTCCGACCGCCTCTTACGCCTGCCGCGATACCGCTTCGCAAACGAACGATATTGGGTGTCACCGCCCGAGGGCGAATCTGACTCACCTCGGCTGTTGTTGCCGGGGCAAGAGCGAGAGGACGATGGGACGCTCACGATCGCCGACCACGTGGCGGCGTTGGTCTCCGCGCGGATGGGTGAAGAACTGCCTGAAGTAGACCGTGTGCGAACTTTTGTTGAGCTTGGGTTCGATTCGCTCGCACTGACTCAACTGGGTGGGCGTATTCGAGAGCGTTTCGGCATTCGCGTGGGTCATCGGGTCTTGTTTGAAAGCGCGAACACACCCGCTCGCCTTGCCGATTATCTGCAGGAAGAGGGGGCGAAAATTCAGTCAGCCTCCGACTCCAGGACGCGCGCTTTGACCGAGCCGACTTCCGAACGGACCGAACAGCAGGCGAGCTACGATCTGACCCCGGGCCAGCGCGAGATTTGGGTGCAGTCGAGAGCCAGCGATGCGGCGAGTCAGAGCTACGTTCAATGTCGGCGCATCTCCATACGCGGAGAGATTGATCCTCAGGTTATGACGCGGGCCTTCGAGTTCGTGAGCTCTCGCCATCCATCGCTTCGTGCACGTTTTGCGACTGACGGTGCGACGCAAGATGACCGGGGTGCTGAACCACAGTTTGTCTTTCGCGATCTACAGGAACTCGATGATACCGAACGTCAGCGTTTTCTAGACGACCTTGTCCAGAGCGAGGGTGGGCGCGTGTTTGACCTTCGTCGCGGTCCGCTTCTATTCGGCTTCCTTGTTCGAATGAACGAGGAGCATTTCGAGCTTTGCATCAACGCGCATCATATCGTTTACGACGGCCGAACCAGTGCCTTGTTTGTGTCGGAGCTGTCACGGGCCTATACGGATCTAGAGCAAGGAAAGGCGCCGCAACTTGAGCCTGCGACCGACTTCCGATGGTATGTCGGTCGCCTGGCCGCGGAGGACCGCGAACCCGATTTGGCGTTCTGGAAAGAGCGCTTCGACACACTGCCAGAGCTTCTCGAATTGCCGGTTGACCGACCGCGCACGTCGACCCGCTCGTTTTCTGGGGCGACGCGCTATGTGCGGCTTCCGATGCAACTTCTACCCAAGGTGTACACTTTGGCGGAGCAGCAACAGACGAGCGCATTCACGATACTGTTGGCGGCCTATCAAACGCTCCTCGCACGTCTGACAGCGCAGTCCGACGTGGTCGTGGCGGTGCCGTTTCAGAGTCCGGGCGTCGAAGAGGTCGCGTCCCTTGCTGGACATACGGTCAACCTCCTCCCGGTGCGCACATTGGTCGAAGCGGAGATGTCTTTCGAGCAGCACTTGCGTACTGTTCATGACACCCTGCTGAGCGCACGCGACCATAGCAGTATTACCTTCAGCGAGTTGCTTGCGGAGCTCCCTGTAAAGCGTGAAGCGGGTCGGATGCCTTTGGTAGAGACCATGTTCAATGTCTCGCGCAAGCTGGACCAGATCCCCTTTGGTTCGTCACGTGGGACATTGGAGTACGTCGACAAACACGCCATCCAGTACGACTTGTTTCTAAATGTTGTGCCGCGAGGAGACGATTTGCTTCTCGTCTGTGACTACATCAGTGCCAACTATGACGGCGAAACGATCGAGCGTTGGCTGCACTACTACCTGCGTATCGTCGAGCAAGCCTGTCAGAATCCCAAGAAGGAGATCGGTGACTTCGCGCTGCTGTCCGAAGCAGAGCGGCAAGCCATCCTCGAACAGCAACCGCCCAAGGTTGAGTTCGACCGAAAAGGACACACTGCCAAGAGGTTTCTTGAGGTTGCGAAGCGTAACCCGGAGGCGGTTGCCCTGACGGCGGGCGATGAGGTTTGGACATATCGACAGCTGGCCCGGCGTTCCAAACAGCTTGCGAACGTTCTTATCGAGCGCGGCGTCGGTCCTGGCTCGATCGTTGCCGTCTGTTTGCCGCGTGACCCCGACCTTGTCGCTTCGCTGCTCGCGATATGGTTGGCGGGTGGGGCGTACGTGCCGGTCGATCCAAATTTCCCGCCGGAGCGGATCGACATTATTCTCGAAGATGCGGACCCCACGATTCTGCTAACAACCGAGGGGCTTGGCCAGCGGCTCAGATCAACAGCGCAGACCTTACTGCTCGACCGTGAGGCCGAAGCCATCGCGTCGGCGTCGGCTCGCAAGCCCAAGAACCGAACAACCGGGGACGATCTCGCCTATATTATCTTCACATCCGGTTCGACCGGACGGCCCAAGGGCGTGCAAATCCATCACCGGGGCTTCACGAACTTTCTCGATGGTATGCGCGCAGAGCCCGGATTTAGTGCTGAAGATTGCGTGATGGGGATCAGCACGATTTCCTTTGATATCGCAGGGCTCGAGTTGTTCTTGCCGCTTACCACCGGGGGAAGCGTTGATTTGGTGCCGCACGAAGTGGTGCTTGAACCTCGGGCGTTGGCCAAGCGTATCGATCAGGTTGGTGCAACTGTACTGCAAGCTACTCCCGCTTCCTATCGGATGCTGATCGATTCTGGGTGGAAGGGTAACTCCAGGCTTCGCATGCTCTGTGGTGCCGAACCTTTGCGGCGACCGATGGCCGACGAACTTCTGGCGCGAGGCGCGGAGCTTTGGAACCTGTACGGCCCAACGGAAACGACGGTGTGGACCACAATTAGTCGTGTGCATTCGGATCGCGAGATCGACATTGGTCAAGCGATCCAGAACACGACGACCTACGTCGTCGATGCGCGAGGACAGCTTCAGCCGCCTGGCGTCGCAGGCGAACTGTGGATCGGAGGCGAGGGCGTTGGCTTTGGCTATAAGGACAAAGAGGAGCTGACAGCCGAGAAGTTTGTGCCTGACCCATTTTCCGATGCGCCAGGCGCGACCGCATACCGAACGGGTGATTTGGTCCGCATGGACAGATCCGGCGTACTTCACTTCATTGGTCGGCTGGACTATCAGGTCAAAGTTCGCGGCTTTCGCATCGAGCTTGGTGAGATCGAGTCTGTTCTGGTGAACCAAGAGGGAGTGGCGCAAGCAGTCGTTTTGGCGCGGCCTGACATACACGGCGAAAACGAACTTGTTGCGTACCTTGTCGGTGATGGCGCGCTGCCTTCGATAGCCGAGATTCGCGCGCGCTTGGTGGAGATCCTTCCTGGTTATATGGTTCCCGCACATTTCGTCGAATTGGACGTCTTTCCTCTCACGCCCACTGGAAAAATCGACCGCAAGTCGCTTCCAGATCCAAGAGAGGTTGGCGCGCCAAGTTTGGATACGAGTGACACGCTTGCTGCGGAGCAGACGCCGCGCTCGCCAGCGGAGGAGATCTTGCAGCAGATCTGGCAAGAGGTCTTAGGAATCCGCAAGCCGGGTATTCATGAAAATTACTACGAACTCGGTGGAAATTCCTTGGGTGCGGTGCGGATTGTCGACGCGGCACACTCAGCAGGCATTGAGATATCGCCTTTGCAGTTCTTTCAGACTCCTACCATCGCTGGTCTTGCAGAGGCCTCATCGACGAGAACGCTGGAGGGCGTCGACTCGAGCCTCGTCGTGCTGCGTGAGGCACTCGACGAAAACAGCGAGCCACCTTTGTTTCTGGTCCATTCTGCTCCAGGTGACGTTGTCGGTTACGCGCAGCTCTTGCGGTCGCTGGAACCAGGGCGCGCAGTCTATGGCTTTCAGTCGCCGGGCCTCAAAGATCCGACACTCGTCAGTCGTAGTATTCGGGACATGGCTTCTCATTATGTCCAAGTGATGAAGGCGGTGCTTCCGAAAGGTCCTTATCACCTTGCGGGTTGGTGTTTTGGAGGAAATGTTGCGCTGGAGATGGCGCAAATTCTGAGACAGAACGGTGATCATCTGGGTGTTGTCGCATTGCTTGAGGCGTTTCCACGCATCGACCAGGATGCTCGTTCCATTGGGCGTCGTGCTCTACTTACGGCACGCATGGGAACCGAGGGGGTTCGACTGCTGCGTCAAAGTATCGAGGCCAAGCTTCGAAACCGTACGGTGGTCGAGCAAGAAGCTGAGGACGTGTACGACCTGTCCCTCGAAAGCGGGCCGTTCAAGCATCGTCGAGCCGTGTATGACGCCAACATACGAGCCATGCGCGCGCATCGCACAAGTCCGTTCGATGGTCGGGTCTTGCTGATCAAGTCGACCCACTCGCGAGGTGGCATTCGCGATCCGGACTACGGATGGCGGCGGTTTGTTTCCGACTTGCGTGTCCACGAAGTGTCGGCCAAACACGAAGAGTTGCTTGCTCCTCCTTATGCGACCGACCTCGCTGCGACCTTGGCACAAGCGCTTGCTGGCGACTGAAGTCAGTTTGGGGGTGCCCAATCCGAGCCGGATCCAATAAACTCGGCGCGTGAACAAACTCAGCATTGTCGTGATTGTTGCGAGCGCCCTTTACGCGTGCGGGAACGAAACCGACGGGAGCGTCGGTGGGGGAGATGCCGGCATGGATTCTTCGAAGCTCGATGCGACCGTGGACGCCACGCCCGACGCGACACCGGACGCGATGCCCGATGCCATGCTCGGACGTTTCGGTGTTGGCGGTAACGTGCAAGGGCTCAACGGCGCGCTAGAGCTTGCTTTCACAGATGGCGTGAGCGAAGTTCCGCAAATTATCTCGTTCAGTGAAGATGGTTCGTTCACCGTACCTGACGTCCGCGATGGAACCCAGTTTTTACTGAGTGTTTTTTCGAACTCCGGTGTGCAGACGTGCCAGGTCGAGAACGGCGAAGGCACGGTCTCTGGTGCAGATGTCGTCGACATCGTCGTGCGCTGTGCGGACCTCGTGTTCTTCAGAGCGTACGATCCGACGAATGGCACCGAACTGTGGGTTACCGATGGAACCGAAGCAGGCACAAGACTGGTGGAAGATATCTACGTCGGACTCGGGGAGTCCTATCCGGAAGATTTCGTCAACGTAAAGGGCTGGGTCTATTTTTCTGCGAATAGCGAGGCGGAAGGCCGCGAGCTCTTTCGCACGGACGGAAGCGAGGTGTTTGTTGTTCCGGGAATCGTTGACGGACCTGACGGATCCTTTCCGGAGTTTATGACAGACCTGGGCGGACGACTCATCTTCACCGCTGACGATGGCACCAACGGTCGGGAGCTTTGGGTTCTGGACGACAACGGCGTGGCTCAAATGGTTGTTCCGGGCGGGATCGCCTCGGGCGAGAGCAGCGGCTTGTTCGGGTTGGGACCGCAGATTGGCAACAAGGTCTTTTTCGTTGGAGCGAGCGACGCCGAAGGCCAGGAGCTTTGGGTGAGCGACGGAACTGAAGCGGGTACGCAGCTTGTCAAAGACATCCATCCGGGCATCGATGGGTCATCGCCGTACGGTTTGGTGGCCTCGGGCTCGTTGCTCTACTTCATTGCCTTCGACGGCGAGACCAACCGACCCTTCGTAAGCGATGGAACGAGTGCGGGTACGACAATTCTAGCGCAAGGCGGAACGGGGCCACTCGAGACGTATGCTCCCGTCGCTGTGCGTGGTGGCGTTGTGTTCTTGGATAACCTCGGCACGACGCGCAAGTTTTGGTTCAGTGATGGCACGCCCAACGCCGCGAGCGAAATTGGCATGGTGGACCTGCTTGGATTTGGCGGTGCATCGAGTGCGCTTGGACGGGCGTTTTTTGTGCTGGGCACGGCTGCCGAGGGCTACGAGTACTGGGTCACGGATGGCACCATGGCTGCAACAGGACTGCTGCTCGACATTTATCCAGAGACCGGGAGTGCTTTTCCGACACCGGTCGCCGAGATACCCGCAGGGCTGTTGTTTAGCGCTGACGACGGTACCGTCGGAAGTGAGCTCTGGCTAACGGACGGCACTGCCGCCGGCACGAAGCGGGTGCTCGATATTCACACCGGCGCGCCACATTCTGACCCGCGGCCGCTCGGAACACGCCCTGAGGGGCACGTGTTTTATGCGACGGACGCTGAACACGGCCGCGAACCGTGGATTTCCGATGGCACGCCGGGCGGCACACGACTGCTTCGCGACATCGTTCCAGGTGTCGATGGTAGCGACCTCGAGTTTGACTAGCGAGTTAGCGCGTTGAAGTTTACGCCCAGGCGTCTTCGGTGGCTGTTCAATCTCTACCCGCCGTATGCGGCAGCTGGAATACACGTTGAGCATATTGGAGAGCACTTCGAGTCGATACGCGTGCGCATGAAGTTGCGACCCTACAACCGAAACTATGTCGGCACACATTTCGGTGGGAACCTGTATTCGATGGTGGACCCGCACATCATGCTCTTGCTGATGAACCAGCTCGGACCGGACTACGTGGTCTGGGATCAGGCTGCCACGATTCGTTTTCTGAAGCCGGGCCGCGGAACCGTACGTGCCGAATTTCACTTGGCTGAGAAGGAGGTTGCGCAAATCGTCGAGCAAGCGAAGTCCGGCGCGGCGATACGTCCGGAATGGGACATTGAGATCAAAGATCAAGTCGGAGACGTCGTCGCCGAGGTGCACAAGGTCCTCTACGTACGCAAAAAGGCTCCTTGACGAGCCCTTGCATTAACCCTACCCACCGAACCCGTGCTCTTTCGGATCTGAACCATTCTCATGGCAGAAGGGTTCTGGCGAACGAAGTGGCGACACGTATCCCGGTGCGCTGGGGTGCATCGGCCCGATTCGCTTCGAGTCCTAAGTGGTTTCATCAAGTATTTCACGACATGGAGCACGCTTCAGTGCTTGGCATGCGCGTTGCTTTTCACGTCGCCGTGGAGCGTGCGCTCATTCTGCTGACGATCGCCATGCTGACCGGTGCCTGGGCTGGGCTTGGGCAAGGGTTCGCAACCGAGATCGTGGGCTCCAGCAATCAGCAAAGCGAGTATGTCAGGCGGTCCCATTCCATCGGCGTAGGTTCTCATTCATTGGCTGCAGGGGCTGGCAGCATATCGCGGCAGCTAAGTCGGATCGGTGGGATGTTGGCGCACGCGGCGGGTAAAAATGGAGCGGCTTCAGCATCTATGGAACTCGCACAGCGCGTGTTTCGCGACAGAGGTCTCCCCGACCTCCGAAGGATCCTCGACGAAGCGAACACCACGGACCGTCAAACCGTAGTCGCCTTACAGAGTTTTTATGCGCACGCCGAAGAGATGGATGCTCTGGGCTACATCCCGGATGACCTGCGTTCACGCCTTAAGGGAGTCGTGCGCCCTGAGAAGTCTAGCTCGCGATCGCGAAGTTATGCGAGTCGCAAAGCTGACGCGCCGCCACCACGCTCGTATTCAACTCCTCGTCCGGATGCGCGCCGAAGAGATTTCATCGCAGACTTTTGGGAGTTCATGTCCGAGAATCCGTCGACATGGTCCCCTAGCGAAGCGTTCGAGCGAGCCAAGAACAATGTGCAGCGAGCCAACCAACGCATTCGTTTCAACACCGGTGACCCTCGCCGTTGGGTTGAGGTGGTTGACACAACAACCTATTCCGACACGGTGTTTATGGTCATGCCGGGCCTACCCCGGGTTCGCGTTTATCTCCCTAAATACGTTCCCAGACCTGTCACCGTGGCACGCACAGCCCTCAATGACGCGGAAATGGCGGTGGTCGAGAAACTCGTCGCGTTGCAACGGGAACGACTTTCCGGCACATATGTAGACGGCAAAGAACGTCGACTTTTTGAAGCCGGCGCGGATGTCGTCGTGGGTAGCCCAAGAGATCTAGCGAAGGTCCACTTTCGAAGGCATTTCGGGGTTGAGCGTGATGCGTTCGACAGCGATCTCGGCTATGCTCAAGTCCAACGAATCATCATAGGCCGCTAGTTTAGGGCGTGCGTGACGAATGTTTAACTCACATGGGGGAGCTTTGCGAACCGACTTTTTGCTCGCCAAGAGATGGGCTGTCGATTTGGGCAGGGCGCAGTTCGTCTGCGATTGAACGAAGCACCTTTGCGATGGCCTCGTAGCTCTTTCCGAGCAACTCTTGGTGGGCTCCCGGCACTTCCACGACTCGCAGGTTGCGAACGAAGCTCCCGAACCCGTAGTCGTGGGCTTGGAGCGCCCCCTTGGGTTGCTCGCTTGCGCGTACGAGGATCACCTCTCCGTCGTAGTGCGTGGTTCGGTGCGCCAGCAGTGCGGCGAGGTCACGTTCGTAGACGAACCTGCGGTTTTGAAAGGGCCCCTCGTCGGCATCCAACGCAAAGACTTCGCGCGGGTCGAGCGTGGGATCCTGCTTGAAGATGCGTTGCGCCTTCCTGACGAGAAGCGGTATCGCGGAGGCGCCTTGCTGTTTGAGCACGTGTGCTTGGTAGAGAACGCGGTCGGCCTTCGAGCGCTGTGGGAACGTCTCAAGCAACACTACCGGGCCGACCACATGCCCCCTTTCTCTCAACCGGCGGGCCATCTCCAAAGCGACGTTGCCACCAAAACACCACCCGCAGAGGTTAAAGGGACCTGCAGGTTGTTTCTCGAGCATGACGCGAATGTAGTGTTCCGCCATGGCCGAGAGCGTTGGGTGCGCTCTGGACGGATCGGTTAGTCCCAGGGCCTGAAAGCCGTAACACGCGATCCCGCTGCCAAGGGCGGAGACGAGCGGTCCGTATTGCAGCAGGTCTCCAGGGAGGGAGTGCATGAAGTAGAACGTCGGACCCGTTGCTTCTCGAAGCGTCACCAAGCAAGGGTCGCTGTTCGCTTCGCCAGCGCGCGTGCCAACGACCGATGCAAGATCGCTCAGTCGCGTATTCTGAAAGAGAGCGGTGGGGCTCAGCGCAAGACCGCGAAGGTTCACCTGTTGCACCATGCGAACCGCCTGCACGGACTGCCCGCCCAGTTCGAAAAAGTCTGCTGTCCGGGAAACGCGATCCACGCCTAAAATCTCCTTCCAGACGTTCATCAGCACTTCCTCAACCGGTGTCTTCGGGTTGTAATCGTCGGCATTTTGTGCCGCGCCGGTCGTGGCGACGCTGGGCAGCGGTAGCTTTTTGCGATCCACCTTTCCGTTGGGCGTAAGGGGAAACGCGTCGAGTACCTGGAAGTAGGCCGGCACCATGTAGACGGGAAGCTTTTGCTTGAGTTCGGCGCGTAGCGCCTCGACATCGATTTGCTGTCCTGGCTCCGGCTTGAGATACGCGCAGAGCTGTTTGTCCGACTCTTCGAATACCGTGTGCACCACGGCTTCCGCGACCATCGCATCGGCGAGCAACGCCGTTTCAATCTCTCCGAGTTCGATGCGAAATCCGCGAATCTTGACCTGAAAGTCGACGCGCCCGAGGCACTCGAGGCGAAGTCCGTTCTCGCGTCTATGAAAACGCGCCAGGTCGCCCGAGCGGTACACGCGCTGGTTGATCTCCGTCTTGCCAACGTCAACATACTTGCTTTCCGTTAACTCCGGCCGGTTCAGATAGCCTGGCCCGAGACCGACGCCCGAAATGCAGAGCTCACCGATGGCGCCTAAAGGTACGACGCGGCCGCGTGGGTCCAAAAGATGCATTGCCATGTTGTCGATCGGACGACCGACGAAGACAGCCTCGTCTACGATCTCGACCGTGTTACCCACCTTCTTGGACAAGAGGCCTACCGTGGACCAAACCGTTGTCTCCGTCGGTCCATAGACATTGTAGAGCTGCGTGCATCGAGTCGACAGTTCATCTCGCAACTCTCGAGAGATGGCTTCCCCACCGCAAAGAAAGCGCGTTTCCGAGAACTCAAGGCCTGCTTCCAGCAGCATCCGGTAGGTTGCTGGTGTGGCCTGGAACATCGTGACCTCCTCGGACATGACGAGCGCCGCAAGTCGCTTTGGGTCGATGCGTAGCGTTTCGTCCGCGAGATAGGTCGCAGCGCCAACCATGAGCGGAAGCAGAAGTTCCACCCCTGTGATGTCGAAGGCGACCGTTGCGATAGCGATGATGACGTCCTTTTCCGTCATGCCGGGATTGCGCTGCATGGCGCGAAGAAAGTTCGTAAAACCACGATGCGTGATTTCAACGCCCTTGGGCCGACCTGTCGAACCCGATGTGTAGATGACGTAGGCCAGACTCTGTGAATCAAATGCAACGTCCTCGCCGGGCTCCTGACCTTGGTCGTAGTCCAAGGTATCGACGGCGACGGTTGTCAGCTTTGCGAGTTCGTGGGCGCCGGCAAGACTGCGGGTAAGCGACGCGAACTGCGTTTCGAGCAACAAACCGGCCGGGCTGGCGTCCGAAAGGATAACGCGCAAGCGCTCTTCGGGCTGGGATGGGTCGAGCGGCAAATAGGCGGCGCCGGATTTGAGAATCCCAAGGATGGCGGGTACCAAGTGAAGGGAGCGACTGACGCAGAGGCCGACGAGAGAGCCTGCGCCAATGCCTTGGCTTCGTAGCTCGGCGCAGATGGTGTTCGAGCGCTGTTCGATGTCGCGATAGGACAAGGAAAAGTCTTGCCCCTTAATACCGATGCGGTCCGGGGTTAGGCGCGCTTGCTCGCGAATCAGGTGCTGAACCCCGCGCGTTTCGTCCAATTCTCGTTGGGTCGCGTTGAAGGCTTCCATCGCGAGTCGCTGCGCATCCGGGACCACCGGCACGTATGCGACAGGGCTTCGAAGCACTTCCTCAGCAGAAGCCTCGCTTGAGCCATGAGCAAAAGATCTCAAGATGGTTGCGTACTCTTCGGCGCGATCGCGCATTGTGGACTCAGTAAAGAGATCGGCGTTGTAGGTGCATTCTACTCCGAAGCGCTCGCCTCGAATAAAGACATGAAAGGTGAACTCGAAAATCTCGGCAGCACGAGGATGATTGGAAAACTGGCACTCGCGACCGCCCCCGATATCAAAGCGCATGCCCTGCTCAAGGTTGAAGTAGACGGGTACGAGTGGATCCCGGCTTGGGTCAGGCTCGATCGGTAGAAGCGGCAAAAGCTCGGTGTAGGTGATGGTGCCGTGCTCAAACGCCTCGTGCACCGCCAGATGCGTGCGCGCCACAAAGTCACCAAGCGGCGTGTCAGGGTCGACCTGACTTCGAAGCGGAAGCGTGTTGACGCAAGCACCGACGAGGTTCGGGTTTGCGAGAGACGGTTGTTGCGCGGACGGCAACCCGACGACGAAGTCACCGTGATTCGTCAAGCGAAAGAGATGAAGCTGAAACGCCGCGAGCAACGTCGAAAAAAGTGTAGCGCCGCAGTGTGCGCTCGTCCTTCGCAAGGCGGGAAGCAGCTCCGAGGAAAACTCGAAGTCCAGGCGGGCGGCGTGGTAGGTGCGCGTTCGCGGCCGCGGATGGTCCGTCGGCAGGTCCAGCGCCTTGGGCACCGTGTCAAAAACGTCTTTGAAATAGGCGAGGTTTTCTGCGTGCGCGCGACTTGCAGCATCGGATTTCTGCGCGCTGCAATACGCGGAGAGACGTCCGGCGGGAGCAAGGTCGTGGGCGTTGCCCGAGAGTAGCGCGGCCAGTTCGCGAAAAAGAACCCCAAAAGACCAGCCGTCGACGATGGCGTGGTGAAAGGTCCAGACCAGTTCGTGGCGGTCTTCATCGAGGCGAAGCAGTTCGGCTCGGTGAAGCGGAGCCTTGGACAGGTCGAAAGGAGTTCGCGCATGTTCGTCGCAAACTTGGTTTGCCTGATGGGAGGCGCCTTCTCCGCGAAGGTCGCGCACTTCGAGGGAGAGCTTGGCCTCTGGGGATACGACGGCTTCGCTGCCGTCCGGCGAAAAACGCGTACGAAGCGCCTCGTGGCGAAGCGTCAGCTTCATCAATGCTTCGTGCAACGCCTCAGGGTCTAACGCGCCACGAATTTCAAAGCGGGCGACGAGATTGAAAGCCGTGTTCGCGCCTTGGTCGAGCTGCGATGCAAGCCATATCTCCGACATCGATGCGTTCGGGGTGAAGCGAACCTCTGTTGACGCTGATGAAGCGTCACTTGGAGCAGCACGCGTAGTCCCGTTATTGGCTCCAGCTGTAGGTCCGGTGGCGCTTTGCTCGGGACCGCACACCGCATCGAGATGTTCGCTAAGCCGTCCCGGCGTAGGCAGTTCAGCGAGTAGTTGGCGAAAAGCAACGGGTGTACCGAACTCTTCGCTCAGCGTTCGTGCCCACTGCGTCAAAAAGAGCGAATCGAGGCCCAGCTCCACGAAGCTCGTGTCGGCCTCTTCGGTGAGGTCAAGCTCGATGCCCGACGCGCGTTCGAGTGAAGCCGCCACACGCCCCAGCATGGTCTGCGTATCGCTCTGCTCCGGGTCGCCAGCTGTTGTTTCGGGCGCCTCGGCCGTCGATACTGGCCGGCTGTCTTTGGCGAGAATTGTGGCGTACTCACGATTCTGGTCGGAAGCGTCAAAGCTCGGTGCCGCGATCAGGTGTTCTTTTTCGTCGAAGGGATAGGTGGGCGCCAGAACGAGCTTCGGACGTTGCCCGAGTAGGGGCGTGAGGTGCATGGGGATGTCGGCGCATAAGAGCTGCCCCAAGCAACGCAGAAAGCCTAAGGTCTCTTGCTCTGCGACTTCCGTTGCCGCGTCGCCGAAGGACACGCCCCGCGGACCCTCGCATAGCGCAGGGATCGCGAACTGTGTTTTGCGGTCCGTGATCTGTTTTCGACTCAAGGTTGCGAGTGTGTGTCTTGGTCCCAGCTCGACAGCAGCTCGAGCCTGAGTTTGAAAAAGCGTTCTTGCCGCGCCCTCGAAGTTCACAGGCCGGCGGATTTGCATCGCCCAGTAGCTCGGGTCCTTGGCTGTCTCGGCTTCCATGAACTCGCCCGTCACCGTGGACACCCAAGGCAATGTCGGTGCATTGCGTTGAACCCGGCGGACTTCGTCTTCGAAAGCCGTAAGCACCGGCTCCATCATGCTCGAATGAAAAGCGTGGGAGGTGCGCAGAAGCTTGGCTTCAATGTCTTGCTCTTCAAGTCGCTTTTGAAATGATGCCACGTCTTCGACGGTGCCGGAAACGACACACAGGCCCGGCGCGTTGCGTGCAGCGAGGTCAAGAGTGGGCGGAAGATCAGCGGCGATATCGTCGGCATTTGCTCGCACCGAGAGCATGTGACCGCCAGGGAGCGCTTGAATCAACTGGCCGCGAAGGGCGACCAGACGTGCCGCATCTTGTTCTTCAAACACGGATGCAAGGCAGGCGGCGACGTACTCGCCAATACTGTGCCCACAAACGACGTCCGGCTCGATGCCAAAATCGCTGAGCAGACGCGCGAAGGCGAGTTCCACGGCGAACATGATGGGCTGCGTGAACTTCGTCTCGGAGATGAGCGTGGCCGCTTTCTGCTCGAACCCAGGCGCGGGATAGAGCACTTCCCGAAGCGTGTGGTCGCTCCTATCATGC
Source organism: uncultured Polyangiales bacterium (assembly GCA_964487255.1). Classification (GTDB taxonomy): domain Bacteria; phylum Myxococcota_A; class Polyangia; order Polyangiales; family CAZAQV01; genus CAZAQV01. The sequence goes on from CAZAQV010000008.1 coordinate 101,584, forward strand.
TCGATGGGTCCAACGGCCCCGGACACCCGGTCGACGCAGTCGCGGAAAGTGGCAAAGTCTTCGTAAAGTGGTTTGCCCATATTGACGTATTGGGATCCCTGTCCAGGGAAGAGGTAGGCCAGCTCGCGCCGCGTACCGCTCTGCTGAACATTTGCCGTTCGGGTGATGTCGTTGCTGCGGAGCGCTTCGGCCGCTTCCGGGCAGTCTCGACCCACCACGACGCGTCGATAGCTAAAGCGACGTCGTCCAGTGAGTAAAGTGTGGGCCACGTCGCTTGCGGAGCGCTCTGTCGTCTCCAAGAAATTCGCGAACTGCGCGCACTGCGCATCGAGATCCCGTTTCGTTCGTCCGCTCAGGAAAAAAACTTGGCCCAGCGGGCTGGGAGAAGTCTGCGAACGGTGCGTTGGCGGCGGACTCGAGGTACCCGTGGCTTTGCTCGGAGGCTCCTGCAAAAGCACGTGCGCATTGGTCCCGCCGACCCCGAACGAACTCACCCCGGCACGACGGTTTGCTTCCGGCCAAGACTCTGTTTGTGCTTGGACGCAATACTCGTCGCCGAGTTCGATACCCGGGTTGATCTCTTCGAAATGTAACGTCTTGTAGAGTTTCCTGCTCTCAAGGCTGAGGGCCGCTTTGATGAAGCCAATCGTACCCGCCGCCGTGTCAAGGTGACCGATATTGCTCTTGACGGAACCGATCCGGCAGCGCGCGTTTCGTTGGCTGCCCGTGCTGATGCGTGCCCTCGCTTGCTCACGACCGAGGCGCAGCCCTTCGAACTCAATCGGATCGCCCATCGGCGTCGCAGTGCCATGCGCTTCGACATAGCCGACCGTGTCCGGATGCACGCCCGCATCTTCATAGGCTGCAGCGATGGCGGTGGCTTGGCCCTCGACGCTAGGCGCCATAAAGCTGACCTTGGCGGCGCCATCGTTGTTGAGGCCCACGCCCAGCAGCACCGCGTGGATATGGTTGCCATCCCGTTCAGCGTCCGAAAGTCGCTTCAGTGCGACGAGCCCTGCGCCGCTGCTAAAGACCGTGCCCGTGGCGCGTGCATCAAAGGGGCGGCAATGTCCATCCTCGGAGGCGATGCCTCCGGCCTGGAAAAGACTGCCTGAGTGCTGCGGTAAGAATGCGGAGACAGCCCCTGCGAGCGCCAAGTCGCAGGCGCCGCGGCGCAACGCAAGGGCGGCTTCACAAATCGCCACAAGACCTGTCGAACACGCCGTTTGCACGTTCACTGCGGGACCTCGCAGATCAAGTTTGTAGGCCACGCGCGTTGCCAAGTAGTCCTTCTCGTTTGCGAGCATGGTCTGAAACTCGCCAAAAGCCTGAACAAGGTCGGGGCGATGTCGAAGGTGCAGGGGAAAATACAAGTTGTTTCCCATGCCTCCGTAGACGCCCACGCGTCCCTCGAAGCGATCCGGATCGCACCCCGCGCGTTCCAGGGCCTCGACGGCGAGCTTAAGAAAAAGTCGGTGTTGCGGATCGGTGAGCTGCGCCTCACGCGGGTTCATCCCGAAATAACCCGCGTCGAAGTCAAACAGATCAGGTATGACGCCCCGCGCGCGAACGTAGTTGGGCTTTGCGACAAGGTCTGGATCGAGGCTCGGATCGAGTTCATCGATGCCAAAGGCGCGAATCGACTCGACGCCTCGCTCTAGATTCGACCGAAACTCTTCCGGCGTTCTTGCGCCCGGAACGCGCAGTGCGAACCCGACCACAGCGACGGCTTCATCTTGTGTGGCGGCGTCCGAAATGACTTTGTGCGAGGAAACTGCGGCACTTGGCGTGCCTGTGCGCTCTTCAAGATAGCGCGCAAAACCTCGTATCGTCGGGTACTGGAAGAGTTTGACCCCAGGGACACGCTCACCGAGCCACTCCTGCACCGCGCTCACGACGCGCACGAGGAGCATCGAGTTGCCTCCCAAGTCGAAGAAGTTCTCGTCGACATTCGGGTGTTGAACGCCGAGCACTTGTTCGAAAATCTGCGCAAGCCGTGCCTCGTAGTCACTGCCAGGCTGAGGACCAACTGCGTCACGCCTCGCCTTGGTGGGTTGAGCCTCGAGGTCGGGGAGGGCCTTTCGATCGATCTTGCCGTTCGGGGTTAGCGGAAACGCATCGAGCACTCCCAGGGAGGAGGGAAGCATGTAGGGCGGGAGTTTGCTCGCGGTGTACTCACGGATCTCGTCTATAAGGGCGCCTATGTCTCTCGAGGCTTGCTCTGAGTCTGGCGGCGCGTCCTGTAGGCGCAGGTGCCCGACGAGGTGGCGGTTGTCCTGCTCGCCGCGAACGACCACCACGGCTTCGCTGACACTTGGGTGTGAACTGAGAACGGTTTCGATCTCACCAAGCTCGATACGAAAACCGCGCACCTTCACTTGAAAATCGATTCGGCCTAGGCATTCGACTTCGCCGTCTTCCGTAAAGCGGGCGAGGTCCCCGGTACGGTATGCGCGTGCGCTTTGCCCCTCCGCAAGTTTGCAAGAGACGAAACGATCGCGGGTTTGCTCAGGTCGGTTGCGATAGCCTTGAGCAAGACCGTCTCCCAAAATCCAAAGTTCACCCGTTGCGCGCGCGGGTTGCAAACGCCCCGACTTGGTTGCGACCACGAGCGCAGTGTTGTCGATCGGTCGACCAATAAGCACCTGCTCATCTGACTCGGATATCACCTTGGTCGAGGACCAGATGGTCGTTTCCGTCGGGCCGTACATGTTCACGAATGCCTTGCAACGATGTGCGAATGCCTGCGCCAAGTTCTTGGGCAATGCTTCGCCGCCGCACAGCGCGGTCAAAGAAGGCAAGGCGCCGGTCCCGGCTTCGAGCAACATCTGGTAGGTCGCCGGCGTAGCCTGAAAGACGGTGATTTCTCCTGACTCCAAACGCTCGCGAAGGCTGTAGGCGTCCATCGCCATCTCTTCGCTCGCGATCTCAACCACGCCGCCCTGCATGAGCGGCAGGTAGAGTTCGAGCGCTGCGATGTCGAAGGAGAGGGTCGTCACCGCGAGCAGTCGATCGGACTCGGAAAACCCTGGGTGCCGAGCCATCGAAGACAGGAAGTTTGCGAGCGCGCGCTGCGGAATTTCGACGCCCTTGGGGCGGCCCGTCGAACCTGAGGTGAAGATCGCGTACACGAGTTGTTCGGGATCCACGGGTAAACTCGGGTTCTCCGACGAGGCATGGTCACCGGGCCGAGCAGAGACTTCGTCAACCAACAAAAGCTCGAAGGCTGTTCCGTCGCTGCCCTGAGGAACAGCCCCCTTTGTGGCGTGATTGGTGAGCACCAGCCTAAAGCCAGCGTCCTCCGCGATGATCGCGAGCCGATCCTTGGGGTGGTGTGGATCCAAGGGCACATACGCTGCGCCCGACTTCATGACGCCAAGGACAGCGACCACCATGTCGAATCCGCGCTCTACACACACGCCGATCAGCTGGTCGCGTTTTGCCCCGCGCGCGATCAGCTGCTGGGCGACGACGTTGGCAGCAGCATTGAGCTCTGCGTACGACATGGTTTTGCCTTCGAAGACGAGCGCGCTTCGTTCGGGGGTCTGCTCCGCGATACGCTCCACGGCGTGGTGCACGGCAAGTTCTGCATCATACGCGTGGCTGGTATTGTTCCAAACTTCGAGAAGCGTGCGACGCTCGCTCAACGACAGGAGCTCGACGTCACCGATTGTTTTTGTCTTGCTGTGGCAGAGGCTCGCGAAGATGGTTTGAAGGTGACCGAGTGCCCGCTCGGCAGCTGCTTCGGAAAGGCGTGCCCCGTCGTATTCGAGGCGCAGTAGCATCTCGCTCTCGCCGTAGCAGAGCAGCGCGAACGGAAAGTTGGTTTGCCCAAGATAGCGAAAGCTGTGTTTTGCGAAGCGTTCGGAGCGTGCCTTGAGCTGCGAGGAGAGCGTGCTGTGCTCGTACACCATAAAGGTTTCGAAGAGCGGAGCTTGCCGTGGAATCTGTGTAAGGGGGTGCAGGTCCGACAGCGCGACGTGCTCGTGGTCGCGTAGCTGCACGTGAAGCGCACGCACGTCAGACAGGAGGTCCTTAATGCTGCGCGCCTCGTCCACGTGGGCGACAAAGGGTACCGTGTTGATGAGCATGCCCACCATGTCCTCTGCACCCTCGGCAGAGCCGCGCCGACAGGCGCGTGTGTTCCCAAAGAGAACGGTCTCCTCGCCGCTGTAGCGACAGAGAAGCAAGGCAAAGGCGCTCTGGACGACCGTGTTGAGCGTAACCGCGTTTCGCTTCGCGAGGTCCCGACATGCGGCCGTGAGATCGTTGCTCAGGCGCAGCTCGCACGCACCGGGAATGAACACTGCGTCGGGCGCACTGTCGGCGAGTACCGACAGCTGGGTGGGAGCGCGAAATGAGGCGAGCTGTTCTCGCCAAAACGTTTCGTCAACTTTGGCGGCGTGCTGTTCGCGAAACGCAATGTAGTCCGAAAACGGCGCGGGCAGTGGGCGCTCTACATCTCCAGTTTCGTAGGCCTCGAGAAACTCGTCGAGCACGATGGGAAAGGAGCGGCCGTCGAGAAGAATATGATGAAAGGTCCAAACGAAGGAGAAGGTCGCGTCGTCATAGACGAATACCCGCAAGCGTTGCTGTGGCGCATCGCTCAAGTCGAAGTCGTTGAGCCGGTCGGCCGCGACATAAGCATTGACCTCCTCGCCGCGTGCTTTGCTGTCGCTCAAGCCTGAGTTGCTAACGACGATAGGGATGCGCGTGTCGTCCGAAAAAGGCAGCACCTCTTGCAGTGGCGGGCCGCTTGAGCGGGTGACGAAGCGCGTTCGCAAGATCTCGTGGCGAGCCACCACCTGGCCCCATGCGTCCTCAAATCGAGTGCGATCGAAAGGCAGCTGGAGTTGACACACCAACTGCTCGATATCGACGCCGGTGCTGCTTGCGCTGAGCGCATGGAACAGCATGCCCTGCTGAAGGGGAGACAGCGGAAATTTCGCGGGCCGCGTTTCGGTCATATCCGAGGGCAAGGATACAGCTCTAGGGCCTTAGAAAACAGGCTAACGACCTAGCAAAAGGACGTCGTGCTGATCCCGTCCGTTGTGGCCGCGATTGCAGACATAGAGGTCCAGCCGCCCGTCGCCGTCAAAATCGCCCTGGGCGAGGTCAAAGGTCGCCCCGGCGACGCGCGATCCGAGGATCTTGCGCGAGGCGTCGACAAACGAAGGGGTTTGCCCGCTGGTGTTTCGAAGCGCTACAAGGCGGTTGGTCCAAAAATGCGCCAGCGCTCGTTCGAAAAATGAATCACCAAAGGGCGAGTTTCCGAACACCAGGTCTATCGCTCCGTCATCGTCGAGGTCAAGCGCCTCTGCGTCGAAGCTATATGCGTCGTCTGGAGGAATCGCTTCTGCAAGCATCCGGAAGTTCCCAGCGCCATCGCCGAGCAAAAGCTGATTGTTTGCGTCACGCAGGACAAAGCGGACGTTGGCCACCACGAGGTCCAGGTGACCGTCGCCGTTAATGTCAACGAGATCGACGTCCCGAGTTTCGCGTGGCGCCTCTTCCGGGAGCTCGGACTCCATGAAACGTCCGGTTCCGTCGTTGATCATGAGCCGATTGGGCCCCTCGTTACCGAAAACCAGATCCACATTGCCATCGCCGTCCACGTCGCCAGCCGCCACGTCCTGCGTGGTGTCGGCTCGTTCGCCCAGCCGAGCCTTGCTTTCGTCCGAGAACACACCGTTACCTGCGTTGATGAGTGCGAAGTTGGGGCCGTCATTGCCGATGATCAGATCTAGGTCACCGTCACGGTCGATATCGATGGCGGTCACGGCATTGGACCGGCCCCGCACTGGAAGTACCGAAGCTGCAACCGCGAAGTGGGGTCGAGGTTCCCCCTGCACTTGCCATAGGTACTCGTTTGTTTCGTCGTCCTCACTGACGAAGACGATGTCGAGTAACCCGTCGCCGTTGGCGTCGAACACAGCGGCCGCTTCGCTGTCTCGCGATTCGGGCTGCGGCAAGTGCTGCGCCGCAAGAGCAGAGAAGTTTGCCTTTCCGTCGTTCAACAAGACCCGGTTCGCCGCGCGTTCCATCGAAAGCACAAGGTCGAGGTCGCCGTCTGTATCGAGGTCGACAGCGCGAGCGTCCATGCACGGCTCGCTGATGACGTCTTGATCAATTCGCCTGCTCTCGTCGGAGAACATTGCTTGTTGGTCGGCATAGAAATTGAAACCCAACAGTACGAGTGCCAGCGCCACAAGAGGCAACACGACGCCGAGTGTCAGACGTCGTGCAAAGGTCGCTAGTCGTTGCTTTGGGGCCATCGCCGCAGTGTGTCGCGCACCTTCAGTGCCGCGCCCACGCCAGTCATGTATGCGGCAATTCCTACGGCCTTTAGTGGATTTTTAGGTCCCTTTGTGCGCAACACTTCGCGCACAAACCTGCCCCAGTTTGTTTGATTCCAGTTGACGGTAATGACGGTAATAGACACCTCGAGCATGCGCGTCGTGTGCCACCAACCCGGCGGCACGAAAAGCGTTTCTCCAGGCTTGAGCGTGGCCCAGTGAGGTGTGGCGTTCTGCAGTTTTGGAAAACGCGCAAAATCAGGATCCTCAAAGTTATCGACCGCGGAAAAGAGCGTGTTTTCTTTGGTGGGGTAGAGGTAGGGGCGATCGTCTGGGTGAAAGAGAAGAGCGCGCTTGTTGCCGTAAACCTGAGTAACAAAAACATGCATACCCCACCAGTCCTGGTGTAGCTGCGGAAACTGTGTGCCTCGACCCCCGAAAAATATCTCTACGAGTTCGTCGGGGAAGATCCAGTCTTTGGGCATGAGCCGGCTGGCTTTCCAGTTCGGACTGGCGTAGCGCAGTCGCGGCAATACGTCTGGATAGATCTCGGGAATCTCCTTTTCGATGTCGACATTGCGCAAGTACGGGCCTGGATTTTCGTCCGACGAGTTCACGACAGCGTCCGCAATTTCGTCGAAAGGGATGTAGTCGGGACCGATCCGAAGTGGTTTTTTTCCTAGCTTCTGTTTTAAGAGTTCCGGCGTCCACTGCGTCATCGCGCGCCATTCGGGCATCGCGTCTTGGATGATGACGGGCCGGTTTTTGAGCAGATACTCGCGCGCCCACTCTTCATAACTCAGGCGTTCGCGCCGCTCGACGCTGCCTGTTGCCCGGTAAGAGGGGCTTTCACTCATCTACCGAATGTTACCGGAGTCCACATATGGGGCAAGGGCCTATCGTACCGCCGAACCAGGGGGCATTGGCATTCTAGGGCGTGGAGTGACTGCAACACAATCCCCGTAGACGGAGCGACCAAAGCGCCGAGCGGTACAGAAAAGAGCAATGATCGTGATGGCCGCAACCCGGTACGTATGTTGCTCTATTGGTTGGACATGAGAAACAGAACGGTGTGGAGACAAGAGTTATTTGAGAGATCAGCATGGTGGGCTGTCGTGGGCCTACTCGCGAGCGCTTGCAGCGCAGACGTGCAGGGACCGCTCGACGAGCCCGGCGGTTCACAGCAGGCGGTGAGAACAGTGGGTTGGCAGTTTTCCGGGTCGGTGGACGCTGCCGGGCCCTCGTGGGTGACCCACGAGTTTGAAGTAACGGATGAGACGTCCCTGACGGCGACCCTCTCGTGGGCCTCGAATGCAGACCTCAACCTATTTCTCAAAGGTCCGAACGGAGAAGGGGACTATTCGAATGGCAGTGAGAACCCTGAAGTGGTCAGCTTCGATGGTCTCTATCCTGGCACATGGCGCTTGGGCATCAAGTGCAAGAGCGGGACTGCGGACTATCAACTTGACGTCGAGGTTGAGCGCCCAAGAGCTGTGCAGGAGTTTTCGGGTTTTACGAGCAGCGGTGGTCCATCGTGGATTACCCATGACGTGGCTTTAGAGGCGGGTGAAGAAGTCGAAATTACGCTCGATTGGACGAACGTAGATGCAGATCTGAACGTCTTCCTTAAACGTCCGGACGGCAAGACCGTGGCGTACAGCAATACTACGACCGAGCGCCCGGAAGTCGTCTCCACGACCACGGATGAATCCGGCACGTGGATTGTGGCGATCAAGTGCAAAGCAGGTTCGACGGACTATATGCTGCGTGTGGAACATGGTTTTCCAAGCGACGAAGGTGCTTTGCCCAGCCCACCTCCTGCCCCTGTACCTTCGTTTGCAGCACGGCCTCTAGCCGGAGAGTTCTTCTGGGGTTCGACCGGAAATACGACGGCAGAGTTTGACAGGTTGGATGAGCATGAACAGGCCGCGGGTCGTCCGCTGGCTGTGCGCCGGTCGTTTTATCACTGGCATCACCGGACGGGTTGGATGATCCGCGAGGTTGGACTGGACCATGCGGTGGGGAGACTGCCTTGGGTCTCGATAAAAACACCATCATGGTGGGATATGGCGAACGGTCTACACGACGCCGAGATCGATGAGATGCTGCTTGCGTTGGAAGCTGCCGACGGACCTGTGTGGCTGACCATCCACCATGAACCTGAAGGCGGCGGTGGCGTGAACAGTCCTGATGATCCAGGTGGTCCCGAAGCCCACGTCGCGATGAACCGCCAGGTCCGCAAACGCATGGACGCGCTGGGCATTGAGGGCGTTGCCTTGGCTCCGATTTTCATGGGCTGGACGTGGGTCCCGGCTTCTGGACGCGATATCGAACAGTGGTGGGATGACGGAATTTACGACTTTCTCGGCGTCGACCATTATCGAGGCTCCGAAACATCGCTCATGACGGACACCTGGCTCGAAATTCGGGCTTGGGCTCAAGAAAAAGGCGTGGACATCGCGGTCGGCGAGTGGGGAATGCGCGGAACGGACGAAGCTGCCGGGGACCGCGTTCGCGAGTGGTACAACCATGCGCTGGGCTCCGATCAGGACGGTTTGGGCGCTCGCGTAATAGGGCTGTGCGCATTTGACTCCAATAGCAATTCGCCGGACGGCGGCTGGGAGCTTATCGGCGGGCAGTTGACCGCCTTTCGTGAGCTGTTGGCGCTGCCCTCGACCTCATCGATGAGCGACTATAAGTAGCCGCGAGTCCCGTTTGTGTTCCGCCTGCTACGCGCCGAGGAAGTATTTCCTCGGCGCGTAGCTTTGTGTGCGTTGTTGGGTCCGGGAGCAGGGACAGCTGCACACTCCCCGGCGACTCAGCGAACGATCACTCGCACAGACAAAGAGTGTGGATGGGCTGCAACACAATCCCCGCGACGGGAGCGAGCAAAGCGCCGATCGATAGACAAAAGAGTAATGATCCCAGTGATTCTAAACAGGTACGCATGTTGCTCTAGTGGTTGGAAATGAGAAACAAAACGGTGTGGAGAGAAGAACGAATTCAGAGACAAGGTTGGTGGTTCGCCGCGGCCCTGTTTGCGAGCGCTTGCAGCGCAGACGTGCAGGGACCGCTCGACGAGCCCGGCGGCTCACAGCAGGCGGTGACGACGGTGGGCTGGCAGTTTTCTGGCTCCGTCGACGCTGCCGGGCCCTCGTGGGTGACGCACGAGTTTGAAGTGACGACCGAGATGTCACTGACAGCGACTCTATCGTGGGCCTCGAATGCGGACCTCAACCTATTTCTCAAGGGTCCCAATGGAGACAGGGCTTATTCGAATGGCCGTGACAACCCAGAGGTGGTCAGCTTCGACGGTCTCTACCCGGGCACCTGGCGTTTGGGCATCGCCTGCAAAAGTGGGGCGGCAGACTATCAACTCGACGTCGAAGTCGAGCGTCCGCGAGCTGTGCAGGAGTTTTCGGGCTTTACGAGCAGCAGTGGTCCATCGTGGATCACTCACGACGTGGCTTTGGAGGCGGGTGAAGAAGTCGACATTACGCTCGACTGGACGAATGCGGACGCAGACTTGAACGTCTTCCTAAAGCGCCCCGACGGCACTCTCGTTGCGTACAGCAACACAACGACGGAGCGGCCAGAAATCGTCTCCGCGACCACGGACGAATCCGGAACGTGGATTGCCGCGATCAGTTGCAAGACAGGTTCGAGCGACTACCAACTGCGTGTGGAGCATGGTCTGCCCACAGGCGCCGGGGACTCGCCCAGCCCGCCTCCTACCCCTGTGCGTTCGTTTGCAGCAAGGCCCCTGGCGGGAGAGTTCTTCTGGGGTTCGACGGGAGATACGACAGCGGAGTTTGACAGAGTAGATGCCCACGAGCAGGCGGCAGGACGCCCTCTTGCAGTGCGCCGATCATTTTACCAATGGCATCAGCGGTTGAGTTGGATGATGCGGGAGGTCCACGACGACCACGCACAGGGACGGTTGCCTTGGGTTTCCGTCAAACCACCGTCGTGGTGGGACATGGCGAACGGTTTACACGATGCCGAGATCGATGAGATGCTGCTCGCACTCGCGGCTGCCGACGGACCGGTCTGGCTCACCATCCATCACGAACCTGAAGGCGGTGAAGGTTCGAACACGCCCGATGACCCAGGTGGTCCCAAGGCTCATATTGAGATGAACCGCCAGGTTCGAAAGCGTATGGACGCGTTGGGGATCGACAATGTTGCGTTGGCTCCGATTTTCATGGGCTGGACCTGGGACTCGGCCTCTGGACGCAATATCGAAGAGTGGTGGGAAGGTGGCATCTACGACTTTGTCGGCGTTGACCATTACATGCGTTGGGAAGGGTCCTTGGTCACTGAGCGCTGGCTTGAAATTCGGGCATGGGCTCAGGAAAAAGACGTGGACATTGCGGTTGGCGAGTGGGGAATGCGCGGAATCGATGAAGCCGCAGGCGAGCGTGTCCGCGAGTGGTACGACCACGCACTCGGTTCCGATCAGGATGGTTTGGGCGCTCGCGTGGTCGGTTTGTGCGCCTTCGATTCCAACCGCAACTCTCCGGATGGCGGCTGGGAGCTCACCGGCGGTCAACTGAGCGCCTTTGATGAGATGCTGGCGCGGCCGACGACCTCATGGATGAGCGACTATAAATAGCTCTTCGGATTCGCAGGATGCGTCAGCACCCGATATACTTGGGTCGGTGTGCTGGCGCGTCTTCGGTTTTGGCCTTTGGCTGACCCTCACAGGTTGTGGCCACGACTGGGATAGGTTTCGCTCAGAGCAAGAGGCGGCCTCCAACTTGATCGACCAAGCGCTGCTTTATCTACCCTTCGACGATCCGAATCGACTTGGCTACGACCACGTCTCTGAGCGCGTTGTGGGCGAAGAGCTGGGCGACGTTGCGCACCGAAGCGCGGGTATTGTAGGCGGCGCGGCGGGGTTCGACGGCGACGGCGACGGTATTTTAATTGCCGATTTTGAACCCGCCCTCACATTGGGCCAACAGTATACGATTATGGCGTTTGCGCGGGCTGTGCTGTTCAAGAGAAACTCGATCTTCAACTGCCAAGGAGATCCGCAGGTTGATCTCAACATCTTTGAGGGCGTGCCGCACGGCCGAGCCTACAACGCACACCTTAGCGACAACGAGGACTATCGGGTCGACGCGCCCACGGGGCAGAGCAGCAGCGACTGGATTCACTTGGCGATGAGCGTCGATGGCGCAGAGGTTGTCCTTTACATCGACGGTGATGTCGCAGCGACTCGAACCGTGGTCCCACCGATTGCGAATCCCTACGAGAGACCTACCTGTCACCTGGGCACCTCAGGCTACGAGGTTTCGGTTCGCGACCTGCAGGGAGACATCGATGAGGCCATGCTGTTCGGCGATGTGCTTAACGCTGCGCAAATCAAAGTGCTTGCGGATCGGCGCTGAGTAGAACCGATCAGATCTTGCGCGGACGAAAGGTCGCATCATTGTCTGGCTCTGAGGATCGGCTTTTCCTTCGCTTCTTCCGACGAGGCCTTGGTCGCTTGCGTCTCAAATTGGGGGGCGTTGTTTCCTGTGTTGAGGGGAACGGTTGGGCGTCCGTTTCGACGGTTGCGGCGTCTTGCACAATCTGAGCTGCGTCGGCCATGTTCACGTGCGCCTTGAGTTTGTGATCAGAGCCGACAAGGGGCTCGATATCCTTCTGTGCTTGTGCCGGGGGGGAGCGTGTTTCCGGCGCGCTCAAAAAAACGAAAGCCACCGCCAGAACAACCAGAAGGATAAGCACAAAAGGCAAGGTACGGTAAAGAACGTTCTTGCTTGAGTGGGACTCTGAAAGGGTCTCTTTGTCTAAGCTGGCCTGCAGTAACGCGCGTCGTTCCGCAATCTCCTCGGACAACACTTTTTGTACGTGCCCGCCAACTGTGGCGGGCGAGGCGATCGGAAGGCCTAGCTGTTCGAGCGCTTGGGCGAACTCTGCGGCACTGTCATAACGCTCCGCCGGGTCCCGTCGCAACGCTTTCATGATGACAGCGCGGAGCTCGTGCGCATGCGGGATAGCCAACTCCGGCAACTTGGGTATTGGGATGTAGAGCACGCGTTGAATCGTGTCTGCTTCGCTGTCACCGGCAAATAGCGGGCGACCCGCAAAAAGTTCCCACGCCACAACGCCGGCAGCGAAGACATCGACCGCTGGCGTCACCGCGCCCTCACGCATCTGTTCCGGTGCCATGTATGCGAGCTTGCCTTTGACCACCCCGCTGGCGGTGGTCTTGGGACTCGTGCGAGCTTTTGCAATCCCAAAGTCCACCACGCGCGTAACTCCGTCGATGCCGATCATCAGATTGTGGGGTGAAACATCGCGATGGATGATGTGTAGGCCCGCCCCATCATTGCCTGTCGTGGTGTGCGCAGCGTGCAGGCCACGCAGGGTGTCGCGGAGGATCGCAAGTGCGATCGGAGCTGGTATTTGCCCGTCTTGCATCAGGAGGTCTGAAAGCCTTCCGCCTTCGACGTACTCCATGACCAGGTACAGATCGTCGTCCGCGCCCACATCGATCGTCGCGACGACGTTGGGGTGGTGAATCTGCGCAGCGAGCCGGGCTTCCCGCAAGAACATGGAACGAAAGGCTGGATCGTCAGCCAGGTGTGGATGACATGCTTTGAGGGCAACCGTGCGTGAAAAGCCGCCAACTCCTTCGGCTTGCGCAAGGTAGACGGTTGCCATGCCGCCGGAGGCCAACTTTGCGATGATGCGATAGCGTCCAAGACGATCCGAAATGGCCTTCTTACGCTTGATCACGCTAGGGATTATAGCGAAGCAGACGCGGTTTCCGAAATACGGGACGATCTAGAGATTGTACTTATTGATGAGCCGGTGCACATGAGTTCGATCCACACCTGCTTGTCGAGCAACTTCGGTCACATTGCGCGCGTGACGGTCTAGCAAACGCGAGAAATAGGACTTCTCGAGGTGACTCAGCCATATCGCGCGCAGCTCCTTGAAAGGCTCGTCGAGGGGTGGGGCTGGCAGCATACTGCTCGACTCAATTGGACCTGCGATTGCGGATAGGCCGTGCGCATGACGCAGGACAAAGTTGCGAAGTTCGCGGACGTTACCGGGCCACTGCATAAGGGTGAGCTGTCGCAGGAGCTCCTCGCCTGGTGGAGTCGATGATGTTGTGGAAAAATTATCCCAGAGCAGAGGGATGTCTTCAGGACGATCGCGCAAGGCAGGAATGTAGACCGGTAGCACCGCGATGCGAAAGTACAGGTCCTCGCGGAACGTTTCGCTATTGACCATGGTGCGAAGGTCGCGGTGTGTTGCGCTGATCACGCGCACATCGACATGGCGGTGCGTTCTCTCGCCCAGGCGCCGCACCTCTCCAGTTTCGAGAACGCGCAATAGCCTTGTTTGTAGATCGAGCGGAAGCTCTCCGATCTCATCGAGAAAAACCGTGCCGCCATGGGCTGCCTCGAAGCTGCCTGCCCGGTCCTCAGATGCACCCGTAAACGCGCCTCGGACATGACCGAAGAGTTCGCTTTCGATCAGCTCGCTCGACATCGTGGCGCAGTCGACCACCACAAAAGGCGCCTCATTACGCCGACTATAGGTATGAATCGCGCGTGCGGCGAGATCCTTCCCAGTGCCCGTTTCTCCTTGGATCAGCACGGGAGCGTCAGACTGTGCGCAGCGCTGGAGTAGCGCAAAAACGGCGCGCATCGAGTGCGAGCGACCGAGTAGCGCCCCAAAGCGTTCGTGTGGCCAAAGCTCCATCTTCTGTGGCGCAGTGGTGCGGCGCACGATGATTTCTGTGGTACCGAGCCGCAAGCGAGCGCCTTCGAAAAGGCGTGCCTCACGAACCATTAAATTGCCAACCAAAGTGCCGTTCTTGCTGCCGAGGTCTCGAACCCAGGGCTCGCCATTTCGGAGTACGACTTCGCAGTGAAGACGGGATACGGTCGCATCGTCGACACGAACCTGAGCTCCTGGTGCCGACCCAATCGAGACAGTTTGCTCTAGCTTTATGTCTCGCGCGCCGCGGGGATCTGCGAAGTGAAGCATGAAAGGTCGATGTTGTTCGTCAGGAAGGAAGCCTGCGCCCTCATGCAGGGTCTTGGTGACCTGTTCGCGCTCTTTTACCATTGGTAGCTAACTCCATTGGGTTGCAGTGCGAAGCCCTCTTTTTCGTCGGGCGCATTGTCGCTGAGGCTCCAGATGACAAGGCCCAACGTGACCGCGCTACCGATCGCTCCAGCCACCATGCCGATGGTGGCGAGAGTATCGTAGGTCTCACCGCGGTCGACCTTGTGTTGCAATTCTGTGGGGCAAGGTCCAGAGCATGTGGCTTCGAGCTCGTCAAACTGCTCGTCCGCCATGATTGAAAAAGTGGCAAACGTGCCCCAGCCAATCGCTGCAAGCGAGATCCCAGAGACAAGGCCAACGGTTCGGGTGACCGACCCATCCCGGTTTTCGTCAGGCTTTGCCGGAACTGCAAGTTGGGGCGCGTCGCTTGGTGAGCGAGGCTCCAAGTTGACGACCAGCCTCTGACCCGGTTTCGCATTTGTCTTGGCCTCGGCAGTTCTGCCGTCTTTGAGCCGAGCGATACCGTGGACCTCGCCGGGCAGTACGTAGATAGGAAGCCCCAAAGTGTTCGTGGGAACCGGATCCCCGTTTAGCGTGACGCTCGCGATCTTCGAAATATCGATCGTGGTCCGCAAGACGATCGTCGAAAGTGATTTGCGTAGCGGCTCAAGCTCCTTTGTGGCTGCAACGCGGGTGGCCTCGTAGCGTGGCTCGGAGGTCTCACGAAGGGCTGCAGCGCGAATGACCTCCTCGTAGTGGTTTGCGGCCTTCGGCAAGTTGCCGAGCTCGACGAGCGAGCGAGCGATATATAGCCTGGTGTTGGGTGAATCGAATAGCTCTTGGGAGCGTTCAAATGAAGACAGAGCCTCCGCGTAGTGTGCACCGTCAAAATGAACCAGCCCCTCCTCAAAATGGCGCTGGGCATAGATCTTACGGTCGTGCTGGGATAGGTCGCTCACATCTTGCGCGCCTACGTAAGAGCTAAACGCAAGTGAGAACCCGATGAGCGAGATGAAGCAGCGCCGCATGAGAGCATTCTACATGCAATTGCAACCCATGTGGGCAAGCATTACAGGCAGTGACGCCCTCTAGGCGAAGGCAAAGGGCGATGCTAGATCTGTGCGGTGTCGGGACGAGAGCTCAAAGACTTGGGTTGGTCGGACTCGTTGCATGACGAGTTTGTGCAGGGTCGACTCACGGGGGAAGTTCCAGCCCGCGTTGTGGCACCAGACCGAGGCTACGTCGATGTGCTCAGCGAAACGGGGCCTGCTCGCGCGATGCTGACAGGGCCGGCGCGCTTCGACCCGCCGAGCGTAGGAGATTGGGTGTATTTGCTTTCGGGTGATCCGCCGACGGTTCGCGACCGGCTACATCGGAAGAGCGAACTCTGTCGAAAGAGTGCGGGTTCGACGAGCCGCAAGCAGTGCATTGCCGCGAACGTAGACATCGCCTTTATCGTGACCGATCACGAGCATGACCTGAACTTGCGTCGGCTCGAGCGATACCTGACTGCGGTGCAGGACGGTGGGTCACGGCCCGCCATTGTCCTGAACAAGGCGGATGAGGTCGCCGCGCCGGAGAAAAAGAAGTGTGAGGTCGAGGCTGCGTTCGAGAACATAGTGGTCGTTTCGCTTTCCGCGATCGAGCCAGCCGCGGCGGACGTGCTTCTGCGTAAGATTCACGGTGGTGAAACGGCAGTGCTGGTGGGTTCCTCCGGCGTGGGCAAGTCGACGATCATCAATGCCTTGACGGGAGCTGAGCAGAGTACGGGAACTATCGACAGCGTTGGAAAGGGTAGGCATACCACGACAAGCCGTCAGATGTTTGCGCTACCCGGTGGCGGTTGGCTCATCGATACGCCCGGAATGCGTGAGTTCGCGTTGGTCGATGTGGACAGTGCTTCAATTGAGCAAACCTTCTCTGATGTTCGCGAGCTTGCTGCCAACTGCCGTTTTGGAGATTGCCGGCACGACCGCGAGCCAGGCTGCGCGGTCCGTGAGGCTCTAACCTCGGGGCAACTCGATGAAGATAGGTTCCGGGGCTACGAGAAGTTGCAGCGAGAGGCTGTCTATGAAAACAGCCGCGCTGATGAAGCCGGGTGGCGCGAACAAAAAAGGACGGCCAAGGAGTTTGCCAAAAAGTATCGCAAGCCCAATCAGACCAAAGCCAAACGGCGTGGCGATACCTAATCGATCCACTACCCCCTAGTCGACGCGTCGCGTAGGCGACCCTGTGAAGGTGCGGATGAGCTGTAGGCCTTTTCGCCCGCTCTCGGATTTGCGGGCGACTTGAGCGATGCGTTCGTTCTCGACCACGGGTGGTTCGGGAGAGGTCAAGCCAGCTTCAGGAGTAGATACGTGTGCTTCAGGAGGTGAATTGTCCCGGAAGTTCAGCGGTTCAAGTTGAAGAACGAGGCGGCCATCTTTGTCGGTATGAATCACCTTGGCTGTGACGGTCTTGTCTGCCGGAAGTTGCACCGGTTCGCTCCAGGACTTGGGCTGGGGAGAAATCGAGACGCCAGCATGGCTGGCTGCGACCTCCGGAGCGCCGCCGTGATGCTCGTGACCCGTCCACGCGTTGGCGCTGAAGCCAAGACAGAGGCCGATTGCCAGGGCTGCGATGCTTGACCCGCGTTCGCGAAGTGCGTTGCTAACGCGTGCTTTGCCGCTGTACGTTGTTGAGATTGCGGCGGCGGTGGCATCGGATCCGAACGTATCCAGCGGTATCGCGGCGGCCGGTGGAATCGAGACGAGACTGCGGAGCGCAAGTTGCTCTACACGAAGCTGCTCTGCACGTGCGTTTGGAAACAGCTCGTCGATCCAGGCGACGAGGTCGCCGCTGATAGGCTCGCGTTCCACGATGAAGTTCTTCAGTGCATCGGCCATTTCGTCGGCGCTGCCAAAACGGTTGTCTGGTTCGCGCTCTAGGGCGCGCATCACGATGTCGTCGAGTTCGTCGGGAATGCCCGGGCGTACAGAGGAGGGCCGCGGGATCGGGTCCTCGCTGACAGCACGCAGTGTGCTGAGTTCATCGTCTCGCTTGAATAGCCGTTTTCCGGTTAGAAGCTCCCACGTTACGACTCCAAGGCCCCAGATGTCTGCGCGTCGATCCAGGTTCTGTTGGCCGCGGAGGCTCTCGGGAGCAACATAAGCGAGTTTTCCCTTGATGATGCCCGTGCGTGTCTTGCTCCGCTTTCGGCGCGCAGAGATGAGTCCGAAGTCCATCACCTTGACCTCGCCATCAAGCGTGAGGAAGAGGTTGGAAGGCGTGATATCTCGGTGCACCACGTGCAGATGCTCGCCGGATGCATCGCGAAGCTCGTGGGCTGCGTGCACGCCGCGGCATGCTTGTTCGATCGCTTGGGCCACGTTCATCGAAAGCTTGGTTTCCGCCGCGTCATACTCGGCCGAGAGTTCCGTGAGCCGCTGACGCACCTCGTGCAGCGACTTTCCTGGCAAGTATTCCATCGCGAGATACTGGCGCCCCTGCCACGTCCCGTGCGTCACAACGCTGCACACGTTGGGGTGGTCGATCAGGGATGCAATTTCCGCTTCATCCTCAAACATCGAAACGAAGTTGGGATCCGACGCCAGGTGCTGGTGCATAAGCTTTACTGCAACGAACTCTTCGTTAGGGCCGCTGCGCTGATCCCGCGCGAGGTACACGGTGCCCATGCCGCCGGTTGCCAGCTCCGAGCAAAGTGCGTACGGCCCAACGCGAAACGAGTCCGCGTGCCCGGTTGGCGACACGCTGTTCGACATGTCCCGCCAATTGGTTCGTTTTGCTTCGCTTAGCATCGGTTTACTCAACGTAGACGTGTGCAAAAGCGATGCCATTCAACGCCCGTCATAAGGGGAACGATATCAAGGCAAGGGACCCGGTTTTCGCGAGGCAGCAGCGCGCATTGTGGCGAGATGACGCACTGCCAAAACAGTCTCAATGGGAGCCGGGGGAGCATTGAGACTGTGCTAGGACCGAAAGCTCGATGGACGCAGAGCAAGAATCACAGAACGACCCAAGCAACAGCGCGCGTGCCGTGGTTTTTCCGCTCATCGTAGCGTTAAGTCTCGGACTTGCACCGTTCACGCCGGAGCCACATTTGCTCGGTAAGTTGCGCTGGGTGTTTGGTGGGGCACGCGGGATGACGTCGGTAGATTGGTTCGATCTGGCGATGCATGGCGCGCCCTGGCTTTGGCTGCTTTGGGTGCTCGCGGGCTTGCCGCGCGCCACCGATGCGGTGCGTCGCGGGCTGGTGTTTGTCGGTCTACTTCTTGCTGCGTTATGCCTAGGGTGGTCGTTCCTTGGGCAAGATTAGGTGTCCAGCGAGTTTCCCGTCGTGAAAATCCTTGATGCACAGTGAAACGTCGTCGCGAATGCGCGTTCCCACACCGATCACCTCTAGGCCTGCCGCAGTGGCAGATGCAACGCCTTCTGGTGAATCCTCAAACGCCACGCATTCAGAAGCGACTAGGCCAAGGCGCTTGGTGGCGAGCTGATAACAGCCGGGGTGCGGTTTGGGGATGGGCACGTCAGTTGCATCCACCGTCACGTCGAACATGTCTTCGAGCCCCAGAGGAGCCAACGTCAGCAAAGGGGCGCGGCTACTGGTTACGAGCCCCAGCCTTTTTCCTTTCTGCTTCATCCGCCGTACAAACTCCGGGGCGCCGGGTATCGGTTGAAGCGCTCGTTGCTCGAGCAACGCACGGAAGAAGTGCTCCTTCGCGTCATGAAGCTCAGAGAACTGTGGATGGTTTGTATCGCCAAGAGCCTGAGCCAACACGCGGGACCTGGCCGCACCGCACCGAACCATTGAGCGAGCCGTATCGGGGAAGATTAGGCCTGCTTGAGAGAATGTTTCCTCGTAGGCGTGCATATGAAGCGGCGCGGAGTTCGCGATGACACCGTCCAGGTCGAAGAGGAGGGCGGGTGCATCAAGGATCCGCTGGACAAGGCTCGAATTCACGACACTCCAGGAATGATGGCGGGTTCTCGTCGACTACACAACGCTCCTGGTCGATTTGAGCTAAACTCGCCTGTCTATGAAGGTTAAAGTTCGGCGCTGGACCGAGGCAGATCTACCGGCGCTTGTGGAGGTACAGAAAGCCGCCTGGCCGGAGTATCCCGACGATGAGCAGTACGAACTGCGTCAGTTTGAGCTTCAGCTTCGCGCGTTTCCGGACGGGCAATTGCTTGCGGAGGTGAGGGGCCGAGTTATCGGTTACGCCACTGCATTGATTGTGCAGCTGGCAGACGATGTCGAGCGGTATACATACGACGAGATCACCGGATCGGGCACGTTCAGCACCCACGCGCCTGGAGGAGATACGCTCTACGGTTCAGACATTGCTGTTCATCCTGATTTTCGTGGTCAGCGCGTTGCTGCGAAACTATACGAAGCGCGTCGCAAGTTGCTTAAGCGCTACAATCTTCGCAGAATGGTCGCTTTCGGCCGCATCCCGGGCTACCGCGAACATGCCTCGCGCATGACGGCAGACGAGTATGTTGAGAAAGTTCGCGTCGGAGAGCTGAGTGATTCCGCGCTTACGGCTCACCTGCGTGCTGGGTATCAGGTCCGCGAGTTGCGTTTCGACATCATGCGCGATGCCGCGAGTATGAACTGGGCGACGCTGCTTGAGTACGAAAACCCGGACTTTGATGCCAATCGTCGGCGCGTTGCGGTCTCACCCCTTCGTCGATCGGCGCGCAAAGCCCGGGTCTGTGCCGCGCAGTGGCGGATGTCGAGTGCAATGGACAAAGACGGGTTCTTTCGAACCTGTTCGTTCTTCGCGGCGACCGCGCGCGAGTACGGGTGCCACGTTCTGCTGTTTCCGGAGCTTTTTGTTGCGCAACTTCTTCCCTCCGTTGCTCGCTCCATGGAACCGCGTGCAGCATTTCTCAGACTTGCGGAGATGCGAGACGAACTCGTTACGTTCTTTTCTTCACTAGCGCGAGAGCACGGCGTTTACATCATTGCGGGTTCGTTTCCGCGGCTGCACGAAGGGACTCTGTTTAACACAGCGCATTTGCTCAGCCCCAGCGGCGCCGTATACATGCAAGACAAACTCCACGTGACTCCAGCGGAGTCGGACCTTTGGGGTATCTGCGCGGGGCAGAGCGGGCTCAATGTGTTCGACGGCCCGTTCGGCCGGTTTGCGATTCAGGTTTGCTACGATATCGAGTTCCCCGAATCGTGCCGCCTGCTGGCACTTGCCGGGGCAGAAGCCATCTACGTTCCTTTCAGCACGGATGACGAGCAGGGTTATCACCGGGTTCGCTACTCGGCACATGCCCGTGCCGTCGAAAACACCATCTATGTTGCGCTCGCGGGCAACGCCGGAAACCTCCCTGCAGCAAGCTACCTCATCAACTATGCGCGAAGCTGCGTCCTTACCCCCAACGATTACGGTTTTCCTCCGCGGGGCGTTGCTGCGGAGGCCGATGCTCACGAAGAGACCGTCGCGATTGCCGACCTCGACTTCTCACTTCTTGCACAAACTCGAAGTCATGGTTCGGTTCGGCCCATGCAGCACCGAAGACAAGACATGTATCAAGTGACTTCCGCGTCGCCGATCATCCGCGTAAACGTGGACTAGATCGCTCACGGCGACCGGTCCGTCATGACCGAAGCCAATCCACCAGACGTTCAGGTGAGCACGGCTTTGTGAAGAAGTGGTCGAAGCCTGCCCGCAAAGCCTGCGCTTCAATGTCCGCTCCGCTCAACGCAGCCATTCGTATGTTTGGTTGCTGCTTGCGGACCTCTTTGGCGAGATCAAGGCCGACCGGCTCGCCACCGAAGTTGATGTCGGAGATGAGGAAGTCGGGCGGGCTCTTCATTAGCCGCTTTCGTGCAGCTTCGATATTGAGTTCATAGCTCGCATTGAAGCCTTTCGCTTGCAATACCGTTGTTATCAACTCAGCGCTGTCTTCGTGATCATCGACGATCAGCACGGCGAGTTTCGTCGTCGGTTGACGCTCTGCACCGCTGCGAGATGCATCCTCATGATCTTCGAGTAAGTCATTGAGGTAGTGTACGAGTTTTAGCTGATCAACCGGCTTGGGTAAGTAGCCCGAAAAGCCAGCCTTCAAGCACTCCTCGCGGTCGCGTTCGAGTGCCCGAGCGGTGAGTGCGATGATCGGGATGGACACGCCGAGTTCCCGCAGCCGCTCCGTGGTCGCGAGACCATCGATGCCTGGCATTTGGACATCCATGAGAATGACATCAAAAGCATCAAGGCCCTCCGTTTCGTGGAGCTTGAGCGTACGCGTGCCGGATGAAAGTGTTTCGACCGTCGCGCCTGCGAGCGTGAGACCCTCTTTTAGGAGCTCTCGAACATCGCGCTTGTCGTCGACGATGAGTAAGCGGCAGTCGAGGCGTTGACTGGTTGTCGGTGCAGGCTGCGAACTTAACGCCGCGCGAGAGGCTTCGACCTCGCCGGTATCGCGCTCGACTTCGACGGGGATGTCGATGAGAAAACTGCTACCCGCGCCTGTGACGCTTTGTGCCCGGATCTTTCCTTGCAGAGCCTGCACGAGACGACTGCAAATCGCGAGACCGAGCCCGCTACCCTCGTGGCGGCGCGCTCCGGAACCGTCGAGCTGTTTGAACGGTTCGAAGAGGGTCTCCGCCTTTTCCTGTGGGAAGCCGATGCCTGTGTCACGCACCTCGATTCGCAAACGAGGGTCCTTCCGGTCGATTTCGTAGAGTTTGATCGTGACGGAGCCATCCTCCGTGAACTTGATGGCATTCGAAACCAGGTTGAAGAGTATCTGGCGAATGCGTCGTGGGTCGGATTCAACTTGCTGTGGCACCTTTTCGGGAAACTCGACCCGTAGAGCGATGCCTCGATCCCGCGATCGCAGCCGAAAGAGTTCGTGGACCTCTCCGATGAGCTCCATGATCGAAAAGCTCTCTCGTTCTAAGTCGAGGCGACCCTCTTCAATTCGTGACAAGTCGAGGACGTCATTGATGATGGCGAGTAGGTGCCGACCGTTTCTGCGGATAGTCTTGACGTAGTCGGTTCCGCGCTCGGTCTGCGTTTCGTTCGTGAGCAGCTCTGCGTACCCCATGATGGCAGTGAGCGGAGTCCGAATTTCGTGACTCATGTTGGCTAAAAACTCGGTCTTGGCTTGCGACGCGTGGGCGGATGCGTCGCGTGCAGCACGTAGTGCTTCGGCTGCCTGGTGCTGTTCGGTTAGGTCGGTGGCGGTGACATAGAAGCCGATCGAAGTACCGTCGCTCTCAAGATGGGGGATATAGTTTACTCGAATCCATTGCGACCCCGCTGGAAAGTCCGCCATCATCTCGAACTCGGTTGGCTTTCCCGTGAGCGCTGCATCAATCGACGGCTTTGCTTTGCGATAGTTGTTGGGACCGAGGACTTCTTTAACGGTCAAGCCGATCAGACTTCCACGCTCTCGCTGCCAAACCTTCTCGTATTCGCGATTTACGAAGCGGTAACGTTCATTTGAGTCCACGTAGGAAATCAGCATCGGAAGAGGGTCGGCAAGTTGTTCTAGGCGGCCCTCTCGATCCGCAAGCGCAGCTTGCGTTTGCGCGAGGCGAGTGACGTCGGTCAGTGTGACGACCACGCCTTCGGTCTCCGAGCCCGTCCGGTAGGCGTGGATGCGGACCACGTAGCGCGTGCCGTCGGTTGCGCGGGTCTCCTCAATGATCGACTCGCCCGTTTTGAGCACAGTTCTTAGCGAGTCGAAGAAGTCTGGCCACTGCAACTTGTGCTGAAACGAAGTGACCTTACGTCCAATATCATTTTCTACGACGTCGATGACACGCGCGATATGCGGCGTAAAGCGGCGAATAGCCAGGTCGCTGTCTAGGAAAAGCGTGGCGATGTTGGTGTTCGAAAGCAGGTGACTGATGTCAGCGTTTGCATCTCGGAGCTCCCGAATCGAGTTTTGGTACTCGCTGTTGATGGTGTACAACTCTTCGTTGACGCTGCTGAGTTCTTCATTGGTGCTCTGTAGCTCCTCATTCGAGGCGATGAGTTCTTCGTTGGTTGCGTGCAGCTCTTGGTTGCTCGCCTCGGCCCGTTCGATGCTTTCCTGCAAGTATGCTCTCGTGTCCGCGAGTTCGGACTCAAGCCGCATCAGCTCGTCGTCGGCCGCTCGATGAGATGAAAACTCGGCAGCCTTTCGTTCATCGGTCGCAGCGCTTTCTTCGATGAGCGAGACGAGAATTCGCGGTTCTTCAGAGTTCGTGATCGGAAGGAGTTCGAGCCGCAGATCTAGGACGGTTTTCTGACCGTCCACGGCTAGCTCGATCGAGCGGACCACCAAGGGCTCGTCATTGCGTTCCAACATGCGCAGTGCACCCGCGATGCTCCCTTTCAGATCGGAGTCAAGAAGATCCAAAAAGTCATGGCTAAACCGTCTTCCTTTGATGGAGAGGTATTTCTCTGCGCCACCGAAAGTCTCCAAGACCTGACGCTGACCATCGAGCAGAATGGACGGTGGCATGAAGCGGTTGCAGAGGGTGTCGTACAGAGCAAGACGTTCCTCGTCGACCTGGTTGCGCTTTGCACGGTGTGACTCAAGTGCCCGGGTTCGGATCCGGTCTGCAAGGTCGTGGTTGATGTTCAGCCGCTGAGCCTTCTGAAAGATTCGTGCATTCTCACTTCGCAAGTTGAAGGCACCGGGAACGGATTCTGTGGTTTCGCTGGCGCCCAGCATGAGCAGTCCGCCCCGGTTGAGTCCAAAGTGGAAGAAGGAAAGCGCCTTCTTTTGGGCCTGCTGGTCGAGGTAGATCAGAAGGTTCCGACAGCACACGACGTGGACGTTCGTAAAGGGTACGTCGTGAAGCAAGTCGTGGCGTTGAAACAACACACGGCTGCGAAGTCGGTCCTGGACGCGAAGGCCCTGACTTCCTTTTTCGAAGTAGTTGTCCATGCGACTCGCCGATACCTGTACGAGCTGCTCGGAGGTGTAGAGGCCCTCTTCAGCGATTCGCAGCGAGTCCGGGTTGATGTCGGTTGCGAAGACGCGCCATTCGCGATGTGCGCTTAACGCCTTGAGACACTCGTCAACCACGATGGCCAGCGAAAATGCCTCTTCGCCGGTTGCACAGCCTGCGCACCAGATACGCACCTCTTCTTCGGGAGACAATGCGACCACCAGTTGTCGTAGTTGATTTTGCAGTTCGTCAAAACACCACGGGTCTCTAAAGAACTTCGTCACAGTAATGAGAAAGTCTTGGTAGAGTTTGTCCTGGAGTTCCGCGTCGCTCCCTGCACGTTCGATCAGCTCGTCGAGTTTTAGCCCCTCTAGTTCCGCTCGTCTCTTCAAGCGCCGTGTGATCGTGGCCGGCTTGTAAAGCGAGTAGTCGACGCCGTGACGTTCACGAATTCGAGTGAAGATTGTCGCGAGACGATCCATTTCAACGGTATCGTCTTCCACGTGGCGAGGTGGCTTTGCCTTGGCGAAGGCCTCGATCAGCGCCGCCGGCATTTCGTCGGGCGGCAAGACCCCCGTGAGTTTCCCGGTTGCGATCGCGCTGCGCGGCATGCCGTGAAACTTGGCGGTCGCCTCGACCTCGGCGAAGCTCACACCGCCCAGATCGCAAATTGTGGAAACACCACGCGAACCGTCCGAACCCGTGCCCGAAAGGATGACGCCTGCTGCGAACGCGCCCTGGGCGCGGCCGAGCGATTCCAAAAAGCAGTCGATGGGGAAGTCGACCCCGTCTTTTGACTTGTCGGCGAGGACGAGACGCTGGTCCACGATCACCATCAGTTTGCCCGGTGGCAAAAGGTAGACGCGGTTGGGCTGCACCTCGGTTCCCGACGATGCGACTTCAATCGGCAGCGAGGTCGAACGCGCCAGAAGCTGGCCCATCATCGATTTGAAGTGGGGCGAGAGATGCTGGATGACGACGAACGCCATGCCCGAGTCGACAGGGACGGCCTCAAAAAAACTTTGAAGTGATTCGAGGCCTCCTGCCGAGGCTCCGATGCCAACAACGGGCACGCCCATGGTGGTGAAAATAACACGGGTGCCGTGCGGCTGCGACTTGATCCGTGCGACGACCTCGGCGGATCGAGAGCACCAAGCGTGGCAAGTTGTCTCACCTCACCCGAGTTGAGGCGGAAGCGCACATTTGCTGCTTCGGGTGGGCTTCCGATCCGGGGGTTCCTGCTTGCGTTCTCTCGCGCTAAGCTGCGCCGATGAGAATCGCCAAGCTTTTTGTGGTTGTTTCCCTGTTCGCCTGCGGTGGCACGGGTTCGGGCGCTTCGGGTAGCGGAGGTGAAGCGTCGCGTCGCGAGATTCAAGTCAACGACGTCATTGCCCACATGGCGATCGAGAACACAGGCCCCAACAGTCGTCGACACAACATCTCCATTCGTGCCGGTCAACGTACCGTAGCCACGGAGCTACACAAGTTCGTGACGCCGGAGACGCCGGGTCCCAAGGCGGCTGGAATCAAGTGTTGGGCGCTGACCGACCCACAAGAAGACGGGTATCGGATTCGCACATTGTGTCGAGGCGAAGCGGAAGTGCGACCGGGGGAACCAGGCGGCTTGGTGGCCGAAGGTTTCATCTATTGTCCGCCCACGAGGGGCAAACCGAGCCAGCTTGAGCTGCGCGTGAGTGAGCAAAGTGTCGGAGAGATGGATCCTGATGACCAGTACCTGCCCGTGATTCGCGTGGCCTGTAACGACTAGGCGCACAGTTAGCGTATCCAACACTCGTGGCATGACCCAGTCGACCTCGCGGCGAACCCATTTTCAGCTCCTAGCTGCCGCAGGTCTTGCGCCCATGCTTGGCTGTTGTGGTGGCGGCGAGGGAGAAAACGGCCGCCCCACGCGGTGTTCGAGGCCACCGAGGACGCGCCGGACGCTGGCTTCGCTTGAGTCGCGGATCAAGTCCAATAGAAAGAATGTGCCCGCCTTCAGCTAGCGTGTGGTGTGGATGTAGTGCTGAAGGCGGGCACTCATTATGGAAGTGGCTTCTGGGAGCGAATGTGAGCAAAAAACTTTCGGAATATTTACTGCTCCAGGAGGCGCGCGCAGGGCGCCGCGAAAATACTAGCTTCCTTCCAGAGCTCGGGCTTCTTCAGGTTCCGGAGATTCAAGCTTTTGTCGATTGGTTACGCCTTCTTCCCAGCGGCCGTAGTCGTACACGGCAACGACCATGTGAGTCACGAGTACCGGACGATTCTTCCACTTCTGATCAAATGACTGGGGCAGGGACCACCCGAGTTCCTTCTCCAGCGCTGCGCGATCGTAACGGTACACGATACCTTCTACGCGAAGCATGTCGTCGTCAGCGATGGGTCGGTCACCGAGCTGGATATCGGAACGCGCCAGGACGAGAAGTTTGTCTTCAAAGAACAGGCTCAGTTCCTCCAGCACGAACGCACGATTGCTCAGTATGGTGCCGGCTTCGCCCATGATGGATACCTTCTTGTTCAGATAGTGGTCGGGTTGCTCAGCGAGTTCATCGACTTCGATCGTAGGAACGCCACCGATTGTGTCGACTTCGTCTGCCGAGTCCAGCGAACTACAGCTCGTGTTCAAGAGCAGTGAAACACCCACAAGAGCTGCCCATCGTAGAGTTGCGGATCGAATGCTGACTTTTTCCATACCCTTCTACACAGCAAGCAGGGTGCCATCCCGCATCGCGTCAAAGCTTTGAACATCAAACGGGGTTTCTCTTCCGAGGTGTGCCATTTTGCCTCGGTGTGACGCAGGATCGTGGCCCGGTCCGCACTTTGTGGTAGGTCAGGTGCGTTTGGATGGCGTCGTCTCGTTTCGGTAGCACAGCATTTGTTTTCGGCGTTTTCGTGGTGGGCTTACTCGCGGGACTTGCCGGCGGTATTTGGGGAGCGCGGTATGTGACGCGTGGGCTAGCGCAGGAACTGCAGGCGGCGACGAGGGAGCAGGTCGAGACAACACAAGATAGAAAATTCGACGAAACGGTAAAGCCGTCCGTGGTCGCACGCGGAACGATTGCAGAAGCCGAACGCACTGCCGTAGATATATTCCGCAACAACTCTCCTTCGGTCGTCTTTATTACGACCCTTTCTGTAAGGCGCGACTTTTTTCGACGAAACGCCACAACGGTGCCACAAGGTTCGGGTACGGGCTTTGTGTGGGACCGTCGCGGCCATATTGTGACGAACTACCATGTACTGCAAGGCAGCAACGGCGCGAGAGTTGCGCTCTCGGACGGCAGCTCCTGGAACGCGCAACTCGTCGGTTACTACGACAACAAGGATTTGGCCGTGCTTCGAATTGAAGCGCCAGAGGAGAAGCTTCGTCCGGTTGAGGTTGGCAGTTCGCACGATCTACAAGTCGGCCAATCGGTTTTCGCGATCGGCAACCCGTTCGGACTCGATCACACACTCTCGACGGGTGTGGTGAGCGCCGTGGGTCGCGAGATTCGCGCCGTGAGCGGCGAGCCCATTCAAGGTGCGATCCAAACCGACGCCGCCATCAACCCAGGCAACTCGGGCGGACCACTTCTAGATAGCGGTGGACGTGTCATCGGCGTCAACACACAAATCTACAGCCCATCTGGTACGTCCAGTGGTGTGGGCTTTGCAGTTCCGATCGATACGGTCAACCGAGTGGTGCCCCAGCTGATCGAGCATGGACGCGTGATTCGGCCTGTGTTGGGTGTTGAACTTGATGAAGGAAGACTCTCTGCACAGGCTGGTCTTGGTGGCGTCATGGTGCTTGGCGTGAAGAAAGGGACTGGCGCAGAGCGAGCGGGTATCCTTCCGGCACGGATCGATTCACGGACCGGCGCACTCATCCTCGGCGACGTGATAACCGCAATTGATGACAAGCCGATCAAGACAGCAGATGATGTCTATCGCGCGCTCGACCTGCGTGAACCTGGTGACAACGTCATGGTCAAAGTGTTGCGCGAACGAAAAGAGATCGAGCTGCAAGTCGATGTGATCGGCGTGGTCGATCGCTAGGGTCGCCACCTTGTGCTAAGAGCGAAGATGCGGGGTCGAGGGCTGTTCACTCGACGTCTTTGACGTCCTCGATAGCCTTGGGAAGGCGCATTGCATCGAGATCCACCCAAGCGGGAACAGCTTCCGTTCGCAGCAGCGAAGCCGAGGTTGCGCGGTCGAACGTCCCGCGTCGGTAGCCGGCACCAATCTGGCCGTCCATCAGCACTGTTTTTCCCTTGTGTCGAAGCAGGTTGAAGACGTGTGCATAGTCTTCGCCCGTTTCCACCCACACGATGGCCTTCGCGCGGTCTGGCCAGTCTGCAGCAACGTCGAGCGCTTCGCGCATGGTGTTATGGTCTGTCCAGTCTCCTCCCTTACGTCGGACGTTGCGCGCGATCACGTCTGGTTGATCGTAGTACGAAAAAAGGTCGGAAATGAGCATCTGCTCTTTGAGTTCGTCCGACGCGCTTCGTAAGTTGGGGGGACGTTTGACAACCATTGCCAGCTCCTCGCGCAAGCGCGTGTATTTGGTGGCCAGCTCAGGTTCGATCTCCGACGCAAGCAACGATTGCTTGAGCACGTAGTCCAGTCCGTCCGCTGCCTTCTTGAAACGTTGGCGGTTCTTCGCCAGCGCTACGACCCGCTCCTCTGGATCGAGGGCTGCCGCGTAACGTGTGTACGGTAATGCCTGCGTAGGGCTTCCCTCGAGGGTATGGTCGAGTGCGATTGCGCAGGCCGCGCAGTTCTCCCAATCCGCGATCGGGTTGATGGGAGCGTTGTTGTAACCCGGCCACGCAATCACATTTGTGTACGTTTCGCGCAGCTCGCGGTTGCTGGGCAACGGACGTCGTATGAACCCCCGGGCCGTGGAACGAGTTGTCGGCGGCGACTCCCAGCGCGCCAAAGCCTCGATGGATTGTCGTGCACGTTTGGCGAGCAAAACGAGCGTCTTGACCGCTGCTCGCGCGTTGCCACCGATTTCGGGCCGTGCCGTTGTACCGGCTGCGACTGAGGCGGACTGTGCGGTTGCAAAGACCGCTCGCTCGGCTGACCGGCCAAGCGTGATCCATGCCGGCGCGACGATCAGGGCGAGGGCGATGAGCACCGACGCAACGAGCTGCGCATGTCCAAGTTGCCTTGATCGACGGATCATCATCAAGTCGATGTGCAAGCAACGTGCCGCTTCCGAGTGGGCGAAAGTGCGCACAACAGCGGAGGTTTCGACAGCGATGACCAAGTCTGTGCCCTGAGGCTGAGCACTCTGCTCGCCAGTTGGAAGTTCGGCTGGCCGGTTGGTATTCCAGGTGGGTTAGGATTGTGCAGATGCCCAGAGCGCTTATCGTATTTCTCGCTGTCACTACCGTCGCGAATGCAGCCGACCGCGCTGCGGCGCAGGATGAGTCCGAGTTCCAGCTGTGGAGTGCGGTCCTCAGCACCGCCCAGTTCAAGAACGATGCGCCGACTTTCTCATTTTGGATGGATGTGCATCTACGGCGCGGCAATGCAGGTACCGTGCATATTGCGCGCCCAGGAATAGGCGTCCGCCTGAGCCAGGGCGTATCGCTTTGGGGGGGCTATGCGTGGGTGCCGGTCTATCCCGACGATGTATTCGACCCGCGGGACGAGCACCGCCTCTGGCAACAGGCGATACTGTCCCATCGCATCGATGCGCTCTCTCTTCAGTCTCGAACCCGCTTCGAGCAGCGCTTCGTCGAGGGCGGCGCTGACGTGGGTTTTCGTCTGCGACAGTTTGTGCGCGGGTCCCTTCGGCTCACGCAGGGGGCCGTGCCTGGCGTCGGAGTTGTCGTGTGGGATGAGGTTTTCGTTGGCCTTCACGATACGGATTGGGGGCAGTTTGGTGGTTTCGATCAGAACCGACTCTTTGTGGGACCCATGTTCCAGCTCAATGGGTGGGCCCGGCTTGAGCCGGGGTACCTGCTGGTGTACCTGGAACGCGGTTCGGTCACCCGTCTCGTGCATGCGGTTTCTCTCAATCTATTTCTAAGCCCCACACTCTAGCAACTAGTGTCCGATCCACCCAAGTTGTCACAGTTTTCTTGTGAGCTTCGCCCGACTCGGCGTTACTCAAACTCGAATGTACGCTGCACGTCCTTCGTTTTCGCGCCTTGATTCGAACAAACCTCTCTTCGCCTCCTGCGACAACCTGAGTGGATCGGACACTAGTGCTCTGACCAGGAGGTTCTGATCCGTGTCGCTTCGCAGCAAAGCGAACTCGGTTGTCGTTCAAACTCGAATGTACTCTGCACGTCCATCGTTTTCTCTCCTACGATTTCACTCCGCTGCTGTGCGATCCAGGCTCACAATCTCCCGGTCAGAGCACTAGTCCCTCCGGCGCTGGCATGTTATCGAGTTGGCATGCGTTCGAGCAACATCATCCTTCCAAACCAAGCATTTGCGCTTGGCGTTCTCCTCGTGCTTGGTTGCGGCGGAACGAAACCTTCCGAGGTGGGACCAGAAGATCCAAAGACAGCCTCGGCGAGGAGCACTGCCAGGCCCACCAACCTGCACCAATGGGCGGGGAAGTCGGTGGTTGCCGGGCAGGAGGGCGCCCGCTTTTCCTTTTCGCTTCCAGATGGGTTGGAGCCGCTTGAAGACATGACGCCTCTCGATCGGCAAGGGGACACGGTGGTGTTCGACCCCACGTCTGCTGGGACCGTCGGCAAGTACGAAAACGGCTATGTCGCGTTCAACACAATCGATGTTTATAGCGACCCTGCGGGTCTTGGTGTCGACTATTTGACTCTACCAAAAGAACATCAAGAAGGGCTTCGCAGTCGATACGAGCGTCTCATGAAGGAGCGTTACCGCGACGCAGGACCTGTTCAGGTCGTTGAGGTCGGTGGGCGAACGGCGTTTCGTCTCGACCTTCGCATTGTCCGCACCGACGACCTGCCGCTTCGCGCCGGGCGTCACTACTTGCTGATCGATGGTGGTGCGACAGCATCTGTCGATTGTCTCTGGGTGCCGTCCGACATTGTGCAGATGGGCGCCGCGTGCGACATGATCGCGCAAGAGCTCAAGCGCGTAGACTAAAGGCTAGCCGGGAATGGTGACGGCTGGCAGAATAGGGGCGGTGAGCCGCCCAGCAGTCTTGGTAGTCGATGACAACGATCTCGTGTTGAAGGTTGTGACGCAATTCTTGTCGGCGCGTGGTGTGTATGTGATGACGACGAGCCAGCCGTCGATCGGCAAGGAGCTGGCAGATGGTGTGGAGAATCTCGTTGCGGTGGTGTTAGACGTTGACATGCCGGAGATCGACGGCGGTGCGCTCTCCGAAGCACTGCGAGCACATCCCAAGCACGAAAAAGTTCCTATCATTTTTTACTCCGGGCTACGGAAGTTCCGAACCGATGCTTTGCTTGAGAAGGTATCTCACTCATCGGTGGTTTCAAAAACCAACGGCGTCGAGGCGCTCTGGAACGAGATCCAACGTGTCGCGCCTCATGTCACGAACGAAGTTGAGGAGCCACCGGCCGCGCCACCCTCGAAGCGAAGCGAACCCGCCGACGATTTCGAGCTCGACCAGATTTTCGATGGCCTGATCGACGCACCGAAAGACCCTTCTTCGCGCGCTACGATTCGACCTCAGAACCCGGGAAGCGATGTTGTTTTTGAAAAACGTGAAGATGAGGACCAAACTGACGACGTGTACACGCGGGCAACCGTCCGACCGCCTGCCGACGACAAAGAGGGTTCCTAACGTGGTTTCAACATTCCTTCGAGCCTATGTATGGGCGCTGACAGTAGCGGCATTGCTCATCACGTTGGCGTGTGGCGATGACGACGATGCCCAGCAACCCCCGGTTGTCGGGGAGCCGTCTCTGCCCTCAAACCCGCCCGCTACGACGGAATCGCGACGAAGCATCATCGCGCCGCCTATGCCCCGCTCACCCCTCGCTCAGCCACTGGCAACCCGAAAGGTTGTCATGCAGGACGCGGGGGTCGAGCCACGGCGACTCGATGCTCAAGTAAAGGTCGTCGAAAAAGCGGTGACGAAGAAGATCATTGTCAGGGAGAACGCCTCAACGCAGGTGACGCCGCCGCCCCAGCCCGCGCGAAATGAGGTCGCCGGTCGAGGAAGCAATGCCGACCCTGCGGATGAAGTCGCGGAGGCACTGCAGCCCGGCCAGAAACCAAAGGGCAATACCGACGCAGTAGAGGAGGTTGCGGGTGAGCAAAGTCCCAACTTCGACCCCCCCGAAGAAATCGCTGGCCAATAGACTTCGTGCGAACTGCGGTCGACCGGATTGTTGAGGTTCGAGACAGGGTCGGACTGTCGCCCGAGCGTCTAATGTTTGTCGGGGATGCTGTGTTGCCGCTCCTCATGGACCGTGCGCCATCGTTGTCGGCGGGGGCGCTCCGGGTCGAGTTCGTCGTTTCAGAGGTTCTTGATGAGCGCGACTACGAATCGCTCCTGTCCCATCTGCGCGCGTGCGATTTTTCTCAGAGCAGCGAAATCCCTACCCGGTGGTCGGATGCACAGACGGGCTTTGAGCTCTTTGTGACTCCCTACGATCGATCGGGCAACTTCTGCAGCTGGCACCGGGCGGCCTTTGAAGAGCGCGTATTTCTGCTTGATGATGTTCCTCTCGTATCGGCACCGTATTTCCTCGCTATCGGTCTTGACCAAGAGGGCTCGCTAAGCTCGCTTCTACAGCTCATCGAAGGTCGCTCAGATATCGTTGAGTTGCTTCGCGATGCGCGGGAACCGCTGCGTGCGTTTGTGGGTGCCAAGTTGCGGACGCTTACGTACGACCCCGCTTCTCTAAACATCGCGCTTTCGCGAGCGTTCGCCAGTTTCCCTGACAACGAAGCACGAGCGATTCGAGTCCGCGAGCAAATTGGCGCCATCATACGTTTGACGGAAGAGTGCGACCCTGCCTTGCTACTGGGCGCGCTCTTGTCGAGCTCAACTCCACCCGCCGCGCGGCCATCCATTCCGAGCGGCGCAAAAGTTTTTGCACGATCGAAAAGCGTGCGTTTTGCCCACTACGATCGAGAGCGTTCAGTGATGACGATTGGTTTTGTTGAGGGGCGTGTTTACCGGTATTTCGCCGTGCCCCAAAAAGTCTTTGACGCGCTTTGTGACGCCGAACGACCTGGGCGTTATATCAACGAAGCGATTCGTGACCGATTCCCCTATGAGCAGGTTGGTTCTTAAGCGAACGGGGTGCTAAGCGATGGTCCCGCGCAATATGGGCGCACGTGCGGGGAGCGCTGTGGTGGCGCTCCCCGAGCGGCGCTGTACCTAGACCGAGGTCAGCTAAAACTGACCGAGCCTGACCGCCCAGCGAGCCGGATGCATTCGTCGCTCAAGCTCGAATGTGCGTTGCACGTCCTTCGCTTTCGCTTCTCCGCCTCCAACCCGCTGAACGCCCATCCTTCGATCATTCCTAGATGACCTCGGTCTAGAGCTGCTGTTGCAGCTGACTTAAGGTGTCGTGCGTGCGCTGTTGTTGCGGCAAGATTCGGTTTGTGACATATGCGCGAATCGTCGGATCGAGGTCGCTTAGGTCCTTGCGATAGTCTTTCAAACCATGGTCCTCCCCTTCCTCCAGTGCGGACACCGCAGCTTTCTCACCGAAGACTTTAGCCGTACCTTCCACCGCTTTTGCGAAGGTTCCCCAAATGCCCGAACTAGTCGATGGTGTACCGCCCAGCTGGCGGATGTACTCGCTGAGCTCGCTTGCGCGTTGCTGGTGGGAAGCTTGGCACTTGCGAAGGATTTGCTGTACTTGCGAGCTGGAGTCGGTCTTTTCGATGGCTTGTTGGTACGTCTCTACGGCAGAAAGTTCACCGCGGAGGAACGAGTTGAGTTGTGAAACATTGGCTTTGGTAAAGTTGTAGTTTTCCTGCATCTTAGCTCCTTATTCTTGTTGTTTGAGGGACCCCAAGGTGGAGCAAGTCTCGGACCACCCCGCGAAGCGCGTGTGCACCGGCATATGTGGGCCCTTCTTTCAAGTATGGTTGCTTCGAGCTCGGGACAAAAAACCTCAGCGAGGCATATTGCATCGCTTGATGAGCCGGACGTTGTTGTGACTCTTCGTAAAATGAAAGGAGCGTGGTAAGACGTTTCGAATGGAAAAGTCGATCTGTAATGCACTGTTATTGTGTGTGATGGCATGCGGTGGTTCCGCCGACGTATCGTCCGACAATCAGGAGGCTGGTAGCGGTAACTCCTCTGGTGGTGAGGACGGCAATACGTTTCAGCTCAGCGACTCGCGTCCGAGCGCGCAAGACGACCACCCTTCGAACATTGTCCCGACCACGACCGAGGCTGCTGTGAAGTTCGTCGTCGTTGACAAAGACAAAGGTCCAGTTGAGGGAATCGTGATAGCGCTGACCGCGCCCGATGGGCGTAAGCTTTACACCGACGAGACCGATGAGACTGGCTACACAGAGATACTTGTGCCCGTCGGTGTGAAGTACGAGCTCGTCTACCTCAGTCTTGGTCGCGACGATATCGCTGCGCAGGTCGATGTTCCGAACGAGCCCAAGCTCAACCTAAGCCTCACCTTGAGATACAAGCGTTGGGTTCCGGAGGTGCAGCCGAAGGCGACTCCCTTGACGCGAAAACCCACCAACCCACCCCCTCCGGAGGCGACTCGTTTCGTAATCGACGGCGTCGAGTTCGATACCGGTAAGGCGACGCTGCGTCCCGAATCAAAAGCCAAGCTGGCTCGCGTCGTCGAGTACATGACTCACAAAAAGAGCGCTCGTATCGAGATTTCAGGTCACACCGACAACGTCGGCAAACCCAAGGCGAACCTCGCTTTATCGCAGAAGCGGGCAGAGTCAGTGCGCGACTATTTGGTGGCTGAGGGTATCGAAGAGAGTCGCATTGAGGCGGTCGGCTATGGCGACACAATGCCGCTCGCCCCCAACGACAGCGATGAAGGACGTCAGCGAAACCGACGCATAGAGGCCACAGAGCTATGAAGTGCTTCGTGAGCGCGCGAAGACCCACGCCGTAAAAAGTAGCCCAACGCCCAACGCAAGCTCACGCGCTTCGCTTAAGCGCCACGGATAGGGCCCGCCCCACAGTGCGTAGAACCGGGATCGCTCATCAAGGAAGGGGGCAACGAAGCCGAGTGGAATTAACGACGCCGGGGCTACGGGCAAACGGAGGTGGCGAAACACAGTACGGAAGTCCCAGAACAACCGCATACAAATCGGAATGAGTGCCAGCCAAGCAAACGTTGCAAGCATGATGATCTGATGCGACCAGTATCCTCCGATGTTGTGGAAGTTTGTTTCATTCTGCGTGTTGAGTTCGGACAAAGCCTCGGGTGTGTCCCACCCAAACCAATGCTGTCCCCAACTTATCTCCTCCATGCACAATAGAAATGCCCCTGCACTGAACAGCAGAGCCGGCCATCGGCGCACTGCGGTGCGAGCGGCGAGTGCGAACAATACAGACGATGCCAAGAATGCTAGCGCGGACAGGCTTTCCCAAACGCCGCTCTCTTCACAGATGAGCTTGAATGTCTGAGGATCCGGACTGGAGGCAGCCCAGCTTGCAGTGACGACTGCTGCGATGACCAAGAGCGCTGAGCAGAGCAGAACTACGATGTGCAGCGAGCTGCTGGTGGCCTGAGGAAGAGGTGGGGCGGGAACCTGCTCTAGCCATCGTCTCCAGCGGTGGGCAGCAAAACTAAGTGCGAAGAACAACAGCCCGGTAGCCAGGCAGACCCATCGAAGCACCCTGGCTTCTCCGAGCGTTGTCGGGTGTAGGACGCCATCCTCGCTCATCGAGGACAGCAGCTCGTACGGAACATCAAATGCACCGGTGAGGCTTAAGCCTAGCCCGAGCGCAACCGCAGACAAACGGGTGAAGAGCATTCGATGCAGATCTAGAGGATGCGAATCCCGGGCCCATTTGTCCAGAATTGGTCGTGCCTCAAAGTGTGCGCATGGTCGCGGACGTGGTAGTTGTTGGAACAGGAACGATGTCGCAGTCTGAGTCAGAGCGCGTTGAGGGGTTGCTACGCGTGAGCGAGGGCGTTCAGTGGCAGCTCGCCGCCATGCTCGTGCAGCTTCGCTGGTTAGACCCTGGGGTTATCGAACTTCCTGAAGATACGTTTTCTCTACCGCTTGCGCAGGTCAAGGCTCTCGAGGGTGGACTTCGGACGCGGTTTCCCGATGACGTACTTGCCGTGTTCGCCGTCGACGGTAACCACGCGCGAAATCTCTGGCGGATGCATCTATCCGCGATCCAAAAGCACTGCGAAGACGCGTGGGAGAAAGGCCTGCCAAAGTCTTATGTGGCGATCGGAGAGCGCGATGGGCAATACGCGTGTATCGATCGTGACCCGCCTACGCGCCTGGATCCTTGGATTCGTCTCTACACGGGCGGCACCGAAGTAGCTCGCGGAAGACGGCTGGCGCCGTGGCTCGAGATGATCGCCGAAGAGATGCTCGATGACGTAGAGATGCCCGATATTGGTTTCGACCTTCAACTGACGGTTCGGTTGGTTTCGGAAGTCACGAATGAGCGCATGGTGACGCATCCAAAATTTGGCGTGGGGCGCGTGGTTCGCACCGAGGGCGAAGGTGAACAACAGAAGCTCACGATCGACTTCGAGGACGTTGGGACGAAGTCCATCCTTGCGCGCTTCGTAAGCGACGCCTAGTGCGTCGGCTGAAGCTGAAAACAGGCCAACCCGGCCGCGAAGTCAGGTCAGAAGTTTCCATGCCGCAAGAATAAAGGCCCCCGTGAGTACGAGTGCGCTCAGTTTCCCGAGCTTCTCCACCCAAGGCTTGGGTTCCAGCGGTACGCGCCGTCCAGGAGATACAATCGCGATGCCCATGATGAGCCCCGCAAGTGCACCCCCTGCGTGGGCTGGGTTGTCGATATACTTTGCCGCGAAAATACCCGCTGCTGCGATGAGCACTAGCGCCTTCACCATGATCCAGGTCATCGGAACGGGAAGCGCGGCCTTTCGCCGATGCCCGAACACGACCATAAACCCGATCAGACCCAAGATACCCCCCGAGGCACCCACCGACGGAATCTCGGGCAGTAGCAGAACGCTCGCGGCACTGCCAATGATCATGGACACCACGAAAACACTCTGTAACGTGTACCGGTCGGCGAACGCTTCAACGGCTGCTCCCAAGTTGGCAAGTGCCAACGTATTGAACACAAGGTGAAGCACACCTCCATGCAGCAGTGGACCTGTCAGCGCCCGCCACGGCTCTTGGTAGAACTGGTCCCCCTTGAGCAGACCTGCAGCTTGCACCGACGACCCAGCCTCCCAGCCGGAGAAGAGTTGCAATACGCTCACAGTCATAAGCAGCAGTACGAGTATCCGCGTCGAGTTCGCAGGCCGTGTTGTCATCCACGTGAGATACCGAACTTGTCTGCGCCGCTTGTGAATATCGTCGGGTTCCAGCTCTTCGCTACGGTTACGAACGGTCCACCACTGGCGCGCGAGTCGCACGATCGGAATGACACCGAACACGACGAGCAGCACTAGAAACAACTCGCGACCCTTAGAACTCGCAGCGGAAAGGCCGCCCCAGAGTGCGACCGACAGAACAGCCATCACCAGCGCGTTCTTTCTCGAGCGACGCGTCGAAAGGCGTGTTGCCTCGCTCAGCGATGGGATGTCGCGCGCCGGCGTCAGGTACGGGGAGTGTGGTGTCCATACCAAAAACGCCTTCCTCCCAAATTTCGAGCCTCCGACCACTTGGCGGAGTTCTTCGAATTCACAATCTTGCAAGCGGCCTGTTGGCGTCATGTAACCCCAGCCGCGTGCCCCGGCGGGTTTCAGCGGAAGTTCGTCCGACTGGTCCCAAGGGGGGCTAAGGTTGCGTTCAGACATCCCCTTGCCGTGCATCCGGGACGGCTGCATCGAGCATTGCATCGGACTGCCCGACGACGGCGTCGACCGTCGCATCAGGAGGGCTGGCGTCGACTTCGCTCGCGTCCGGCCCAGCATCGAAGCAATCGCCACAGTTCAGAGTTCCGGCGCAACCGTCGGATATCACGCCACAGCGCATCGCGACCTCGCAAGTTGTCGGCGTGCACATGTTCGGGCCGCAGACATTCGCCGAGCAGTAGTCGGGCGCAGTGCATCCACCGCACTCTAGGGTGCCTCCGCATCCGTCCGGCATGACCCCGCAGTTTTTCCCCTGTGCCTCACAGGTCGTCGGCGTACAGTCGTTAGAAAAGACATCTTCGCGTCCACTGTCGGTGCTCGCGTCCGTCAGTTCGCCGTCGCACGCGCCCACCAAACAGCATGCGCCTAGTGCGATGGACCACAAGAAAGCTTTCATCTCAACAAACTAGCGTACCAATCGTGCCAACGAATCGCCATCGCTACTTTTGCTCTCGCCGTGCGACCTTGGCTACGTCGCAAAGAGCCTAGCGTAACGT
This sequence comes from uncultured Polyangiales bacterium, assembly GCA_964487255.1. GTDB lineage: Bacteria > Myxococcota_A > Polyangia > Polyangiales > CAZAQV01 > CAZAQV01. Next base: position 140,234 of record CAZAQV010000008.1, read on the forward strand.
TCGCGCAAGACGTTCTTCTGCACTTTGCTCATTGCGTTGCGCGGCAATTCCTCGACGAAGCGCCACCGCTTCGGGTGCTTGAAGCGCGCGAGCTGCTGGTGACAGCGGCGACGCACCTCTTCTTCGACCGCATCTTGGGAATAGCCATCTTCGAGCACCACGACCGCGACGACGCCCTCGCCAAAGTCGGGGTGCGGTACACCCACGACAGCGGACTCGGCGACGCCTGCAACATCATCGATAAGCAGCTCGATTTCCTTGGGATAGATATTGTAACCTCCGGAGATGATGAGGTCACTCGTGCGACCACTCAGACGCACGCGTCCGTCTTCAGCGACATCACCAATGTCGCCGGTAATAAACCAACCATCCTCGGTGAATGCCTCGCTTGTTTGAGCAGGTTTGCGCCAATAGCCGGCGAACAGGTGCTCCCCTCTGACCTCGATGATGCCTTTGCGTTCCCTCACTTCGTATCCGGGCAAGGCATAGCCGACGGTACCCGGTATTCGTTCTCCCACGTACGGGTTGGATGTGATGATGCCGCATTCGGTCATGCCGTAACGCTCGCAGATGATGTGCCCGGTGCGTTCGGTGATGGCTGCGTGGAGTTGTTCGGTCATCGGGGCCGAACCCGACGTGAACAGTCGTATGTTGCGGCAAACATCCTGGTCGAAGGACGACGTCGAGAGCAGGCGCGTGTAGTAAGTTGGTACGCCCATGAACACGCTGGCGTGGGGCAGCTGTGCGATCACAGTTTGCGGATCAAAGCGATCGAGATAGATGACCTCGTGGCCACCGATCATCGCGACATTGAGCGCGATGAAGAGGCCGTGAACGTGAAAGATGGGTAGGGCGTGGAGCAGTACGTCGCCTTCACCGAAGGCCCACGCCTTGTAGAGCGCCCTTGCGTTGCTGATCAGGCAGCGATGGCTGAGCATCGCTCCCTTCGAGCGCCCGGTGGTGCCCGAGGTGTAGAGCATACAAGCGATGTCCTCACCACTGACGACGGCAGGCTCTCGGGCGGGGTGACTGCGATCGATGGCGTCTACGAGCGAACCGTCTGCGTGTGTGCCGAGCGTCAGTAGGGTCTCAGGTGCACGCGCTAAGACCGAGCTGAGTGCTGCGCGGAGTGCGTCGCCTGCGTCGGGACGACACACGACCAATGTCGCTTGCGCGTCCTCGACGAAGTATTGAACTTCGGCGGCGGTGTACGCTGTGTTGAGGGGAACGTAGATCACACCCGCGCGAAGACACGCAAGATAGAGGGCAACAGCGTCGCTCGACTTGTCGACCTGTGCGACCAATCGGCTACCGGGCGCGCAGCCTCGGTCGATGAGCACGTTTGCCAATTGCGCAGCACGCGTCTTGAGTTCGCCGTAGCGAAGTATGCGACCATCCGATAGACGGAGGCACGTAGCGTCGCTTGGCGCAGCAGCAAACAAACGGGCGTATAGCGAAGCCGATGTCACTCACTCGACAATGTTGCGCACTGGGCCGCGAGGCAAGCCTAAGAACAAACCCGCAAAGGCGTTCGTGGCATTCTGCCTCAGCGCAGGTCGCACACTCGTTGTTGCAGAACTCCCGATTGTCGATACCCTGACGGCAGTCGGGTGGATGATCCGGCGGGGGAACAACCAAGGACAACTATGCGCCCGTGTGCTCTCATTGCTTTTACTTCGCTCTTACTCGCGCCGACCGCCTACTCTCAGGAGGGCGACCCGCCTCCTGAGCTGGTTGGCGAGCAAGTACCAGCCGGGGAGCAAGCGCCAGCCGAGGAGGAGGCGGTTTCCGAATCTCCTGATATTGAAGCCGGAACGACACTGGATGGCACGACGTCTGAGCGCCCCATCGAGGACGCCGAGGAGCCGCCGGCCGAGAAGCAGGCGCTCGACTTGCGCGCGCCGATTCCGGCTCCACCGGAGATCGATACATGGGAGTACATTGCGTTTCCAACATGGCTGGCGACTGGACTGGTGCTCAAGTTTGGTGTGGAGCGTGGGGATGCAAATTGGTTGGATGCGCCCACCTTTGATGCTGACATTGGTGACTCTCTTATCTTGGATCCCGACTCGACAGCTCATGATGTTTGGGCCCGCATCGGAGACGTTTTCTACATGGGAGGAGTCGCATACAGCGCCGTTGCGCCCTTTTTGACGTTCAATTCCTCGCGAGGCGATGAGTTTGCATTCAAGTACGGGTTCGTGCACTTCGAGGCGCTCGCGTTTGCCGGGGGAACTGTCTTTTTGACGCAGATGTTGGTCCGTCGAGTCAGGCCCGTCGGTTCCGGCTGTCGCGATGATGATCCGTCCACCGAATGTACAAATGGTCATAGGGAGAGTTTTCCTGGAGGCCATACAACCATGTCGACAACCGTGGCAGCGCTATCGTGTTTACACGACACGCGAGTCGGCATGTACGACGATGCGGTCGCGGAATGGGCAACTTGTGGGGTGGCACTCGTCGGTGCGGTTGCAAACGTCCTCAGCCGCCTTTTTGTTGGAAAGCACTACTTCACCGACCAAGTTGCCGGTGTCGCGCTGGGCATGTTTTCCGGCGGTTTGCTCCCTTATTTGCTTCACCCCGACCTGGGGAAGCCCCGCGATGATGTTAGCGGAGAGGCGAGCGTCAGCGCCGTGGTTACCCCGCGCTTCGGTGACACTGAACTCGGCCTTCAGGTGCTCGGAATGTTTTGAACAGTTGCGCGCGTCTAGGACTTGTTCCGATAGTAGCGAGGCGCTCGCGCAGACTCGAGGACACTGTAATAAAGCTTGAGCAAGTCGTCATCGCACGACTCTTCGATAACCAGACCCTTGAGGTTTTTTTTCTTGAAATAGTCTACTGCTTCGCTGCCACGCATCAGTTCGAATGCGCGCATCGCAGCCGTTTCATACTCGTAGTAGTGCTTAGGTTCGAACTGCATGCGCTCGCGCAAGTAGTCCGCAACGTGAAACTCGAGGTACGGTTGCTTTAGATCGACGAAACCGCCCATTTTGCGGACCAGCCAGGCAAGGGAGCGAAAAGGGTCATCATCGAGTTTGTCGAGCGACTCTGGAAACGAGCTGGGTTCAACATCTTCTCCACAGTTGCGAGTAAGCGCCCAACCTTTCTTTTTCATCGTCTTCCAGAAGGCCTTGTCGTCCTTCAAATCGGAGTAGTCGGCGACCTGCTCGAGTTCCAGGTCCCGAGGTTCGTTCGCGGCAAGGATGGCGCAGAGCGTGTGGTGTCCATCGATGATGAAGTAGCGAGGTAGTCTTTTGACGACCTGCACGGGTTTGCCCTTCTCGCTTTTCTCTCGGAGGTAGCCGTCGACATCTCGGTCTGCCATCAGCTTGAAGCGGTCTGTCTTGAGCAAGACTTCGAAGCGCCCAATGCAAGGCTGCGTCGGGGAAAGTTCCAGCGTGTTGACGCGAATAATTTCAGAAGACACAGTGACTAGATACGCCGTTGAGGTCTCGCCGCCAACTAAGGCGCCGAGAGTTGTTGCACCTTGGCGGGCACCGGTGTGACTGGATACTGCACGATGGCCGGAGGCGGGATCAGGTCGTCTTCGCTCAAAAACTCGTATACAGCCTTGATCCGACCGACGACGGGCGTCAGGTCGAGCGCAGCGTCGACGCCGCCTCGCAGCAAGCCCTTACGCTGGACCTTGCCAGTGACGTGATAGGCGGCATAGACGGTCCCGAGAAAGGGTACCGCTCGTATCAAACGCTTGCGGGCCGCTCGCGTCAGAAACTTCTTGCCGAACGACTTTAGTCGTGAGCTCTCTCTGGACTTGGCGTTTCGATTCATCGCGATCGAATGGAGCAAGCGACATGCCACGTCGAAATTTCGTGATTCCGCGTCTCGCGCCGTGTCAATTCGCCCCGAGTGTGTGTTGACTGTCCCTACAGATCCTCTTCGTGGCTGCCCGGCTCTTCGATGACGTGTTCTCGTTGCAGGTATCGCGCCATGCCCCAGCAGCTGAGAGCCCAACCGATCCCCAAGGTCCATCCCGCGAGGACGTCGGTCGGGTAGTGCACACCGAGGAGCATGCGCGTGAAACCGACCGTTCCTGAGATGAACAAACCGACCAGAACCACATAGAGTCGCTCTCTCCGCCCCTCGAGGGTTGAGGCTGCGACGACGGCGAGTGTCATGTAAACGACGGCCGACATCATGGAATGTCCGCTGGGGAAGCTCGCACTTGAGACTTCGGCGAGGTGCGGAACGATCGAGGGACGCGAGCGCATGAAAAGCCCCTTCAGTCCCTGGCCGAGGGCACCCCCAGCGAGCGTCGCTGCAACCAACACCCATGCTGTCCGATAGCTACGACGCATCAAAAGAAACCCGACTCCTGCGGTTGTTGCGAGGGTCAGAACCGCGACGCTTCCGAGCGCCGTGATGTCGACCGCGGCACCTTTGAGCCAGCTCGGTCCGATCGTGCGGCTCACGTCGCCAGGGCGACGCAGGGCGACGAGGAGATCCCGATCGAACGCCTGGACGCGTTGCGCATCAATGAGAACGGACAGGCCGAGAAACACGAAGAAGCACACCGCCACAGCGAGCAACGTCCAAAGTAGACGCTGCCCTGCTTCTGTGCGTCGCCAGCTTCGTTTGATGCGCTCTCCGACCTCCTCGCTCTTGTCCTTCCTTTTATGCGATGTCACGCGTCACTTCTGCTCGTCTGCTGGCAGCGATTCTAATCGATCGATGCGACAAAGCTATGCATGCAGCAAGACTTGTGCCGCTGGTGTGGGCCGCTCAACCACAAAAGCTCCGTCGAAGCCCGGTGTTGTCTCGATGTGTACTGAGCGCAGGCGAGGCGTCTTGCAACAATGAGGCGTCTTGCCTCAGCTGCGGGGAGCACGTCGTGATGGTATTCTAAGACAATGGTTTGGGTAGGTCATCATGCGTAAGCGGAAGGTTTCGACGGTCTTCGATCGACAAGTTCGTCTGCTGTTGATCGAAGACTCTGAGGACCAAGCAGAACTTGTCGCAACGCTGCTGCAAAGAGGGCGAGGAGCTTACGCGATCAGCACGGCCAAGACTCTTGCGCAAGCGCGCGCTACGCTGAAGACGCACGAATTTGACATTATCTTGAGCGACCTTGGATTGCCCGATTCAGACGGCATGAGCACAGTACGCGAACTGCTTGCACTTACAGAAGCTTCCGTACCAGTCGTCGTGCTCAGCGCTCACGAAGGCGACGTGATGACGTTCCGAGCTCTCGAACTTGGGGCGCAAGACTACATCGCCAAGTCCACGCTCAATACCAACATTCTCGAACGCTCCCTTCGCTACGCCCTAGAGCGCTTCAATACACTCCACAACTTTCACCGCATCCTTCACAACTCTCCAGATGGCATTCTCGTGATCGGTCGTGATGGTCGAGTTCTGCTGGGCAACGCAGCCGCGGCGGGTCTGCTGGCGTGGGAAGGAAATATTCAAGGGAAGGTGTTCCCGATTCCGCTCGAAGAGACCGTGCAGCGGCAAGTGCACCTTCCTTCGGGGATCTGGGTAGAGATGCGTGTTGCGGAAACAAGGTGGCGCGGTCGCCGTGCTTCGTTGGTGGCTTTGCGTGATGTAACTGAGAGACGCCAGCGCGCGGAGCGGCTGCGACACTTGGCCCACTTTGATCAGCTCACCGGTTTGGCGAACCGCACGCTCTTTCGCGACCGACTCGACTCCGCGGTGGAACGCGCGTCGCGCGAACAAGGGAGGTTCGCACTGTTCGCCTTCGACCTTGATCGTTTCAAGAACGTCAACGACTCATTCGGCCATGACATGGGCGACCTGCTGCTGGTTCAGGTTGCGTCTCGGCTGCGTTCGGTAACGCGCGCAGCGGACACGCTCGCGCGTCTTGGTGGAGACGAGTTTGCACTGATTGCAGAGCAGATTGAGGACCGTGCAGCAGCCGGCGCCGTCGCTGAAAAGATCATCGACCTCTTCGCCAAGCCGTTCTTGCTCGACAGTCAGCATGTCGAAATGACCACCAGCATCGGGATCGCAATGTTTCCGGATGATGCGGACGAACAGGAGAAGTTGACCATTGGTGCCGACTCCGCCATGTACGACGCCAAGGCGAAAGGCCGGAACACGTTTCAGTATTTCTCACAGGGTACCGATGAGATCGCCGTGGACCGACTCCGCCTTGAAACCCGCGTCCGTGAGGCACACAAGCGAGGAGAATACGAGTTGCATTATCAACCGATCGTCGGACCCTCCGGGACCTATGCGGTGGAGGCGTTGTTAAGGTGGCGACACCCCGAGCGAGGCATCGTGCTGCCCGAGTCCTTTTTGGGAGTGCTCGAACAGGGCGGATATGTTTGCGAGGTTGGTCGCTGGGCGATGCAAGAGGCGCTCTCTCAACTCAAAGTTTGGCGCGTGCGACACGACCCGAACCTGCGCGTTGTTCTGAACGTATCGCTGCGACAGTTACAAGAAGAATCGTTCATGCAGGACGTCGCCAACGCGCTTGCAGCGGCGGAGCTTTCCGGAGACGCGCTGGAAATCGACCTGCAAGAAGGCATTCTCCTTAACGCTGGCGGCCCGCTCATCGAAGCGGTCAAATCGATCCGCGAGCTGGGCGTACGTGTGGCTATCGACGACTTCGGAACTGGGTATTCCTCGCTTACGCGTCTCGCAAGCCATTCATTCGTTGACGCAATTAAGATCGATGGATCGTTCGTAAACCAGGTTGGTGTCGACCCCGTTCACAGCTCGGTGGTGCGCGGCGTGATCGCGCTCGGCAATGCGCTTGAGCTCGATGTTGTGGCGGAGGGCGTCGAGTCCGCGGAGCAACACGCCTTCCTCCTTGCACATGGTTGCTCCATCTTTCAGGGGTTCTATTTTTCTCAACCCTTATCCGCGGATCGTTTCCGCTGGTCCGCGTATCCCCAGCCCACACCGAGCCCGCAGCTCCTTGCCTAGCTCTCACCATTCGGTAACGTCTGCGAAAATTGACTGTGACCGAGTTTGAGGGTTAGCTCAACGCATGCGTTCTTCACATCGAGCTCTCTTTCTTGTGGTCGCGATGGGTTGCGGGGCGAACTGTCCTGAGACGTCGAACTCCATTTTTCCTCCTCCCGCCGAAGATCAACAAGCCGTCGGTAAATCGGGTGAGCAGACCGCAAACGACGAGTTAGTCACGGTACCCGATGCTGAGGGGCCGGCCTGCGATATCCCACTCGGAGCCAGCATGACAGAGATCAAGCAGCGCTACGGTGAGCCGGACGCCACCTCAGAGCCGCAAGAGGTCGCGACCGAGTACCACTACTACGGCAAGCTACTCATCATCTATCGGATGCACCGGGTGGAGGACGTGATCCTGCAGCAGGGCGGGCACTGTCCCGAGTAGGGCCTGGACGACGAAGCCCCATTTGAGGCGCCTTTTGTGTGCAGAACCTCAGCTGAGAAGGGGGATCATCATAAAAGCATTGGGTTAATTTCGGGCATGTGTTCTGCAATCTTCCAGCGTGATGGCAAACTTTGAAGCGATTCTGATGGCCCTTACGGCATTGGCAGTCGGTGTCACGGGCCTGGGTCGCGGCCCGGATACCGTGCGCAGAGCTCCACACGAGCTCGAATCCAAACTCGTGGTCGCGCACGTCGAGCATAACCGGGACGCTGCAACCGGGCGTGTGGTTCGTAGCCTAACATTGGGTTTCGATCTTCGTGAATCCCGCGGAACGAACGGTGCTCCGATCATGATTCAAGAAGACCTGTTCAATCACGATGGTGAACTTAGCGAGCGACTAAGTTATCGCGGTCGTACTTGGACCTGGGATGCCGCGAGGCAGGCGAAGGTGGAGCGCCGCCTTTACGAGGTTATCGCCCTCGCCGACACTCAGACGCCGGAACGTTTTCGGGAGGTTTACTTGTTCAACGCGCGAGGTGAGCACTTCGCAACCGAGCGTGAGGTGCACTAGCTCCAGGCTGCTTCAGAAGCCAACTCGCGGAATTGGCGCGACGCCGAACAGCCATCGATGGAGAAAAAGCAGTGTGGCCGCGTAAAGCGCAAGACCCGCGATCCAAACGATCGCGTCGTTTCGCAAGGGGCCCGAAGCTGCAGTTCGAGCGTTTCGTCGCTTGAGCGAGATACGGTCCAGAACAGCCCACACGAGAAAGCTCCCGAACAACAAGATGTCCGCCAAGTAGCCGTTAGCAAGAAGGTGCGCGGTCGCCCAGGTTTTGACAGCGACGAGCATGGGGTGTTTGAGCTTGGCTGCTGTCTTGCTCGGCACGTAGGCAGCGATGAGCAGCGGGAAAACCGGGACCATGAGCAACAGTGCCAAGTGTCGTAGACCCGTTGGCGGTGAGTATACGAAAACACCCTCGCTTCTCGCCGCGCCGTAGCCATGGACGACAAGACCAAGTCCGACGACGGCGATCACGGCGTAGACCGCTTTGAACGGACCGGCGCCAAAGCGCTCAACCCATTGGTTTCGCACACCCCGCGCGAAAATCGACAGTGAGTGAAGGCCCAGAAAAATGACCAGTCCGGTCAGCAAAAGTGCCATGTTCCTGCAATGTCACGCTGAGTCCCACCTGGTCAACATTCCCGGGCTTAGCCGCGCAATTCACTGGCCATGTCGAACCAAGGGCTCCACGATCCGTTGGCTGCGGTAAGCGGGCACCGCGTGTTATTCTTAAGATCGTGAGGATTGGGAAGTGTTTGGCAGAGGCTTCGGCGCTGGTGTTGGTCCTGTTCGAGGGGTGCGCCTCAGCTGCGGAGTCCTCAGATGCTAGTCGTATCGTCTACCCACAAGGGGATGCGATGTTGGAGTCGAGTGTTGACGACGCAAGCTCCGCAGCTGATGGATCGGGTATTGAAGATGCGATGCCGGATGCCGAGCCTTCCTCGCCGAGCTGCAACGACGGCATGCGCAACCAGGATGAGACCGGCGTTGATTGCGGTGGGGTGAGCTGCCGGCCGTGCGCCCACTGCGACACGTGCGACAATGAACGAGGTTGTCCTGACGCGCTAGAGTGTATCTCTGGTCGCTGTCACTATCGCGAGCAGGTCATTGTGGACTGGTTGAAGAACTGCGTCGTTAGAGACTCGGGTGACCTTAGTAACGCCGTCATCGTTTCAGGTATGCCGACCGGCTTGCTTGAGCTGACCGCAATTTCGGGAGGTGGTACGGCATGGAATGTCGGGGTTCACGACCCGCCCACCCGTGGCTATGCCTATCGGGTCACTTGCGATCCGTTGGACGCTACGGCCTTGGCCTCCCCGGAAGGTGTTTACTATGCCACGCCCGACGAGGCTTTTGCGGCGCTCGAAGTCTCCAGCATCGAAGTCGATCACAAGGGTGGTGACATTTTGTGTTACCAACCCGACTCGGGGTGTACGGACAACTCCGGAAGCGTGGTCTTCTCGATTCAATCGGTCTGTTCGGACAACTGAACGCAAAGGTTTAAGGCGCAGAAACGTCGAGCCAGCCAGGGTGTCTGCTCGTGTCGTTTGTCTCTTACAGTTTGGCCGAGTACTCTGTGGAGCCCGGAGGGCGACATGAGCTCAAACCAACCAGCGACTGTTTCAAGTGCTCCTATCATCATCAGCGTTGCCGGCGCTATCCTTGGCTTTAGCTTTGCGGCGGTGTCGACGAGTGACTTTGTAAAACACCTTGATCGGGACGTGCACGGGTTACAATGCTCGTTCCTACCCGGGCTTGGCACGGCGGACGTCAGCGGAGAGTCAGGGTGTTACGCGACCTTGATGTCACCGTACTCCTCGATCATGCGCGAGTCGTTGTGGGGAGGTGTTCCCATTTCTCTCCCAGCTATGGCGGTGTTTGCTTTTTTGGCAGCGTGGGGTCTGGCGCTCTTGATTCTGCGCCGCCAGAACGACCGAGCAGCGACGGGGTTCACGGTGCTTGCTTGGGTGCTTCCAGTGTCAGCCTCCGCCGCGATGGCGTACATCTCTTTTTCAACACTCGATGCCGTTTGCAAGCTTTGCATCGGTATCTACGTCAGCAGCTTTGTGGGTTTCATGGCCGCGCTTTGGGCATGGCGTGCGGCCGCGACGGCGAGCGACGGCGTTGAGTCTGAGGATACCTGGGGCCTCGGCCAGCTCGTAGGTGCGTTTGCAGCTGGTGTTCTCTTTGTGCTCGTTCCAGTGGGCGCATACGCCGCCTCGACACCCGATTTTGGCGAGCAAATCGAATCGTGTGGAACGCTGCTCGACCCAAGCGATCCGCACGAAGTGCTGCTACCGATCGGCCCGCAGACACACGAAATCCCAGCCATTGAGGTGCTCGACCCGCTGTGTCCTTTGTGTCGTGGGTTCGAACGACGCTTCTTGGCCTCTTCCGCCCCGAGTCAGGTGAGCAGACGCGTGCTTCTCTTTCCGCTGGACAGCGAGTGCAACTGGATGCTGGACGAACCACTGCACCCCGGTGCTTGCAGCGTGAGCGAAGCGGTGTTGTGTGCGGAGGACGAGGCGAAGGCGGTCATCGAGTGGGCGTTCGACAACCAGAAGCGCATCATGGAAGCAACGAAGAAGGACCCCGGTGCGGCGGCCAAGATGGCGAGCGAGCGCTTTCCAAGCTTGGCCGAGTGCATCGGAAGCGCCAAGGTTAAGGCCAAGCTCAACGGCTCGCTGCGCTGGGGTGTGAAGAACCAGCTGCCGATTCTCACCCCGCAAATGTATGTTGGGCAGCGCAAACTTTGCGATGCCGACACCGACTTGGGCATGGAGTACTCGATCAACCAGCTTTTCGCGATGCATCGCGCCAACCCGAACCCTGTCCCAAATCCGGAGCAAGAATCGGAGCAGGTCATCGCGACAGCGGCGGCCGCAACGGCAAAGGATGGCGCAAAAACTGCGGCCAAACCGGAAAAGAAGAGCATCAACCTCGGTCCGCCGCCCGGTTCAGAGCGTGACGAAGACGAGCTATCTGATGCGCGCGACGCAGGCCCTCCTTTGGTGACGGATGCGAGTGCGGCCTCAGCCGACCTTGCTGCGGTGGTCGCCAAAGACTCGGGGTCCAATAGCCTCGATGACTTGGCCAGGGCGGCCGAAGAGGTCGAAACCACCGAGAGCCCGCAAAGCGGCTCTGGCGCTGCGGTGGAGGAGCCCACCTCAGGTGAGCAAAACGTAGAGGAGCAAAGCCCATGACTCAGAAGTTGATGATTGCGGTTGTGGTTGCGGTTGTGATTGGCCTCGTTCCGGTCTTGCTACCGTTAAGTTGGGTGTCTGCAGCGGAGGAGCGTCTTGCCGAGCGTGAAGCGGAACCCGAGCAAGACAAAGCGCCGGTCGCTCAAGAGGCAAATGAGTCGTATTGCACAGGCGACCTCAAACGTATTCTGCGACGCGTGCTTACGAGCTGCGGCTTGCTTGGCAGCGGGGGCGCCCGTGGCTGCCAGCCGCTTGAGGCAAAAAATGTCGCGACGATGGATGACGCTGACTTCAATGCGCTTTTCGTTCCGATGCAAGACCGAGGTGGCATTATTCAGTTCGAGAAAGCCTCCGCTGAACTCGACGAGAACGACAAAAAAGCGATCGATGAGGTTTTTGTGAAGCGTGGCGGAGCGAGCTACTTTTTGGTTGTGTCGCGCGCTTCACCGGAAGGAAGTACCAAGGTAAATCGCGACCTATCGAAGGCTCGCGCAGAGTCGGTGATGACCCACCTCAAAGAAAAGTTTGCTGATCCAGAGCTTGAAAAGCAGGTGGGCTTACTTTGGCTCGGGGAGGAATATGCACAACTCGACCCAACGTTCTGCGACTGGACCAGGAGTGGCGCGGCCGGCGAATGTAAGCCCGAAGAGCTCAACCGCAGCGCTTTTATCGCGTGGATCGACTGTCGACTATGACCGCGCGGTTTTGTTACGTGCTCTGCGCGTTGCTGTGTGGCGGTGGTATCGCCTGTGACGAACAAGGCGGTGCGGCGGAGGTGCAGGCCCCGAGAAGTCGCGTCGTGACCGCCAAGGTCAAGGAACAAGCCCCAACGGATCCGAAAGAGGAGATCTGCGACGTCGCGCCGAGCCCGGGCACCAAACTGGTCCTACCCGAGCTTGCCCAAGGACAAGCCGCGCCCAAAGCCTCCTCCGAGCGTACTTGGCTCAATGTTTGGGCGACCTGGTGCAAACCTTGCGTCGAAGAGTTGCCGATGCTGGCGCAATGGAAGTCAAAGTTGGCCAAAGAGGGCATTTCCGTATCGTTTCAGTTTCTCTCCGCAGATAAGGACGAAAGCGCGGTCGTGCAGTTCGCAAAAAAGACCGAGGGCGCCCCGGCGACCCTACGCATCGCGGACCCTGAAAACCTTCCGGAATGGCTCGTTTCGATCGGCCTCGACGAGGGCGCACCGCTTCCTGTTCATGTTCTCACCAATGCTTCGGGTGAAGTGGTTTGCGCGCGCGCGGGTGCGGTCGCAGAGAGTGACTACGCGCACGTTAAAGAAGTACTTAGCTTCTAGCCAAGATCAAGCCTGTTGGAACGTTAGTTGCAAGGAGCTGAAGCCATGAATGCCCTCCTCGCCGAAAAAGAACCAAGCCATACCCGTGCCGATCAGAAGCTGGATATCCTCGTCATTGACGACAATGTCGATCTGCTGGACCTGGTTTGCACGATGCTGGAACTTGAAGGGCATTCGGTTCGCGCAGCGTCTCGCGGTGAGGATGGCATTGCGGCAGCAAACGACCGCCCCCCAGACGTGCTCCTTTCCGACCTTGGCCTACCCGGAATGAGCGGGTGCGAGGTGGCCCAACGGCTTCGCGAAAATGACAAAACAAGGTCGATCCGCCTGATTGCCTTGTCGGGATACTCCGATTTGCAGGAGCAGGAACGCGCGAAAAGGGCCGGATTCGAATTCTTCTTTGCCAAGCCCATCGCATGGGACGAACTCCGACGGTTCCTTCACGGTAAAGCGACAGAGCCTCTCGCGCAGGAAGGCTAGACCGCGGTTGTTGCCCAGTCGTAGCGTTTTTTTTGTCGCTTTACGGATCCGTAACGTCGGGCCGCAAAGCGCGCCGGTGGGAACGAACCGTGCCTGCCGGGCCGAGTGACTGTCCAAGCTACGACTTGGTGGGATCTTGCAGGCCGTGCTTCTTGATCTTTTCCCAGAGGTTTTTGCGAGAGATGCCGAGGTAGTGAGCTGCCTGTTTGCGGCTCCAACCAAAGTGATCGAGCACCGTCTTGATATAACGAGCTTCAAACACGGCTGCAGCGTCGCTCAGCGCCCCTTGTTCCTGGTGTGTTTCTTGGCTTGGTTGCAGGCCACGGATCTCCTCCGGAAGGTGACAGGCGTCGATCGTTTGACCTTCGCTCATGACGACCGCTCGCTCGATGGCGTGCTCAAGCTCTCGCACATTTCCTGGAAAGGGATACTCGCACAGCAATGTCCATGCGAACGGGGTTAGTCCGAGCGTCTCGCAGCTGCGCCCGCGTCGGCGAAGGAAATACTCGACCAGAAGCGGAATGTCCTTCTGACGTTCACGCAGAGGCGGAACGCGAACATCGAGGACCTTCAAACGAAAGTAAAGGTCCTCGCGAAATAAGCCTGCACGCACTCGCTCGCGTAGCGGGTGATTTGTTGCTGCGAGGATTCGAGCGCGCGCGGTGACCGTTCCCGCGGCGCCCACCGGTTGAACGACTCCCTCCTGCAGAACTCGCAGCAGTTTCACCTGACAGTGCAGAGGCAGTTCGGAGATTTCATCTAGAAACAGTGTGCCTTGTCCCGCCTCGACGAACTTGCCAATGTGTTTGCGAACCGCACCTGTGAAAGCGCCACGCTCGTGGCCAAATAGTTCCGACTCGAACAAGTTCTCCGGGATGGCGCCGCAGTTGACCGCAATGAAAGGCTCCTTGCTGCGCACGCTGCAGTCGTGAATAGCTCTTGCGACGACTTCCTTTCCGGTACCGGTTTCTCCCTGAATCAGCACGGGGACGTCCGAATGGGCGAGCGAGGCAACCCGCCGACGCAGCGCGGCCATCGCCGGGGAACGACCCACGAGTCGTTCGGTGGGTGTGGCCGGCGTTCGCTGTTGCTCCAGTGCGAATGAAGTTGCGTCCCGTTCGCGGACAAAATTAGCGAGCGTATCGAGCAAGTCGTCCATCGCGAACGGCTTGTGCAGGTAGTGCAGGGCGCGATGTTGTAGAGCGTTGACTGCCTCCGCGATCGAACCATAGGCGCTCATCAGGATGACCGCGGTTCGCGGAGCATTCTCGCGGGTCCATTCGAAGAGTGTGATGCCGTCGAGGTCCGGAAGACGAACATCGGAGATCAGGATGTCAAAAGGTTCGGCAGCCATTCGCTCAAGCGCGGGTTGACCAAAGCGCTCCCAGCGGACTTCATGTCCTGCATTGCGAAGGCAAAACTCGATGGAGTCGGCCAGGTCGGGTTCGTCTTCGACGAGTAAGATCCGGAGTTGCGCCACAGCCGGCAGTGGTTGTGCTGCCCGCTCTCTGGCACCTGCGGCGGATGTCGTCTCGTCGATCATGGCCGGCTGATCAACCTAGCATAAGATCGGACGACTCTCTGCACCCTCGGCGGAAGCAGCGATGAACACAGGGCATTTTTGCTTTATTTTAAAGGTGGTCTGGGCTCCGCGCGGCGGTGCCCTCGTGGAAAGACTCGAATAGGTCGCGTGCGAGCACGAATAGGTTCTCTCCGGCGCGCGTCGTTTTGCTTGAGCCCGTCGGTCCGACGACCCGCAATTGCATGAAGTATTTGCTAGTTTGATGATCTGGCACCGTTCCCAGCTCAAGATCGACGGCGGAGACAGGCTGCGAGCTGTCCGCGAGCTTGCGTACCTGCTTTTCCAGATAGAACATTAGTTCTGGCGCCACGGACAAATGTGAAAAGCGGAAGCGAAGGTTGAACGACATTTGGCGGCAGAAGTATGCAATCCATGTGCCGCGCTTCTCCTGCGAAGATATACGCGTTTGGGACCACGACAGTTACGTAAGCGTAACCATCACTGGTTTGGGTTACAATTTTGCGTCTGCTGTTGATTCACCAACGATTTTCTCTAGGCTCCGAATGATGGTGCGCGCGGAAAATCTTGCGGGCAGTCTGCCGGACGGTCGATGAGTCCGCCGGGTGCGAAGCCGACGATCGTCGTGGGTGTAGGCGCTTCCGCGGGCGGTCTGCGCGCATTTAAGGAGCTTGTGGCCACGCTGCCGAGAAACGGCGCCGCCTATCTTCTCGTCCAACATCTTGATCCGAGTCACAAAAGTGTTCTTGCCGAGCTTCTGGCACCGCACACAGCGCTGAGCGTTTGCGATGCAGCGCATGGGCAGGTCCTTCGGCCAAACCATATCTACGTCATCCGACCCGATACCTCGCTTAGCGTGCGCGATGGAAAGATCGTGGTTGGACCTTCCAAAGCGCATCGCGGAATCCGTCTCCCGGTGGATCATCTCTTCCGTTCGCTTGCGGAACAGTACCGCGCGCGCGCTGTTGGTATTGTGCTCTCAGGAGCGGGGAGTGACGGTACGGCCGGGCTTCGCGAGATTCACGGAGCGGGCGGGTTGACCATCGCACAATCACCTGAGAGCTGCGAGCAGTTGGGCATGCCGCAGAGCGCAGTGGAGGCAGGTGTTGTCGATTTCGTGCTTGAGCTGAGTGAAATGGCAGACCTCGTTGGACGCTACAAACAACTTCCGCTGCACAACTTCTCCTTGGATCCGGTCTCTGTTCTTCAAGATGATGAAACGGGAAGCGGTGCCGGCGTCGAGCTGACCGATGAGACGCCTCGTACAGGCCTAACCCTGGACGAACAACAGCTCAGCGAACTCGGCGCCATCTTGAGCGCAGAAAACAGGTTTGACCTCAGCGCCTACAAGATCGGTACTGTGCAGCGTCGGGTCTTGCGCCGAATGATGCTGGCGGGCTTCGAGGACCCGCAGGCCTATCTCGACCTCTTGCGAGACGAGCCGAGCGAGCGAGACGTGTTGGTCCGCGATCTTTTGATCAGCGTGACCGAGTTCTTTCGCGATCCGTCATCATTTGAAGCCTTGCAGACGCTCGTCATCCAACCATTGGTGCAGCGTTTGGATGACGGTGACACGATTCGCGCCTGGGTTTCTGGATGTGCGACGGGCGAAGAGGCCTATTCGCTTGCGATCGAATTGTTTGATGCGATCGACAGCCAGAAGAAATCGCTGAAAGTGCAAATCTTTGCGACCGACGTTGATCAAGACGCGCTTTCGTTCGCTCGCGCCGGGCTCTACTCCGATTCGATTGCCGCAAGGATCAGCGAGCGTCGACTACAGAAGTACTTTGCGCCGCTGGAAGGGAGGGGGTTTAGAGTTCGCCCGCGTGTGCGCGATAGCATCTCTTTTTCCGTCAATGACGCTACGCGTGATCCACCCTTTTCACGGATGGATATGGTTCTTTGTCGCAATGTGCTCATCTACCTGACGGCAGAGGCCCAAGAACACGCTCTCAAATCAATGCACTTCGCCCTTAACCAAGACGGTGCACTCATGCTCGGCGGATCTGAATCCGTCGGCCCACAGCGCGCGTTGTTTCAGACTGTCTCGAAGCCGCACCGTATTTTTCGGCGGAGTGAAAGCAGTCGGCCGCTTCACATCATCAGTCCTCGCCGCAGGCGCGCGGACACGAGTGAGCCCCCGAAACGCGCCATCGCAGCGGGTCGCGACGAGGCCACGGATCGCGGCCGACAGGCCGTCTTGCGCGCCCTCGTCCCTCCTACCGTTGTCATCGATTCGACAGGAAGGGTGACTTACGCCCACGGCGAGCTCAGTCCTTACCTCACTTTCCCGCAGGGGGATGACCCCAGGCTGGAGTTTACAAAGCTGGTCCGTGATGAGCTTGCGACGCGTGCGCGAGCGGCCTTTTATCGATGTCGACGAAATCGAGAGCGGGTTGAGTCTGTGGTCGAACTCGCTGCTCACGACGCCAAGGTGCGCTTTGTCGCCGTCCCGACCTCTGAGCCAGACGAACACAGCGTTGTGTTTTCCTTCGTCGATATCCAAGAGATGGATGCCTCGGTGTCCGACAAAGACGAACGTCCTGGACAAGCCCTGCCGATCGAGCAGCTGGAGCGAGAGCTCTTCGCAACACGTGAGGACTTGCGCAGTACGGTGCAGGAACTCGAAGCATCGAACGAGGAACTCCGCTCCTCGAATGAAGAGTCGCTTTCGATGAATGAGGAGCTTCAGTCGGCCAATGAAGAACTCGAAGCCTCATCCGAGGAACTCCGCTCTCTTAACGAGGAGCTCACGACTGTCAATGTTCAGCTGCGCGAGAAGATTGAGCAGCTTGAGAAAGCAAACGACGATCTGAGTAACTTTTTTTCGAGCACACGCATTCCGACTCTGTTCTTGGACGAGGAGCTTCGCGTTCAGCAATTCAGCCCAGCCGCCGGACAGCTGCTCGGGCTGGATTATTCGGACTTGGGTCGTCGGGTCGTCCAATTTTCCAACCTGCTTCTGCGCGCGGATCTGGAAAGCGATGTAAACGCTGTCTTGCAGGACTTGGCGCCGCACAGTCAAGAGATCGAATCTGAAGAAGGGAGCCACTTTGTACGCCGCATCTTACCGTACCGAACGGAGAGTCGGCGGATTGAAGGGGTTGTCGTGACCTTTCAGGACGTGACCGACATTCGGAAAACGCAACGAGACCTTGAGCACAGCGAAGAACTCTTGCGTGTCGCGGCAGAAGCGGCCCGTTTCGGAACGTTCGATCGAGACCTGCGCACGGGAGAGGTGACGTGGTCGAACGCGTTCAAACGCATACTCGGCATCGAAGACGATGCGTCGCCTCCGATCTCGATGAATGACTTACGGTTCGTGCATCCGGACGACCGCGAACTCGTACAGAAGATGCAGGAGGAGTTCTTCGATCCGAGCGGCGATGGCAAAGTAGAGACTGAGCACCGTATCGTTCGTGCCGACGGCGAAGTGCGCTGGGTTCGAAGTCAAGGACGTGTGTTTTTCGAAGGAGAGGGGAAGAGCCGTCGTCCTGTTCGGCTGACGGGGATGGTTTTCGATATCACAGAGCGTAAGCGCGCCGAGCTGGCGGCGCGCGAATCGGAGGCACGAATGCGCCGACTCTTTGACCAGGCCCCAGCCATGATCGCAATCCATGAGGGTCCGGCGCATCACTATATCTACTCGAACCAACTGCATAGCCGTGCGGTGGGTGGTCGTATTTTACTTAACCGCTCGCTGCGCGAGGCGTTTCCCGACCTTGAAGGCCAGAGCGTATTCGAGCGTTTTGACAAGGTGTACACAACCGGTGTTCCCATTGTTACCGAAGCCTTCGCTGCGACCTTTGATCAGGATGGTGACGGAGATATGCGAGAGGGGTACTTCACCCAAGTGCTGCAGCCACACTTCGACGCAAACGGCAACGTTGCAGGTGTGATGTCCTTTGCGTTCGACGTCACATCCGAAGTCAGGCTCACCCAAGAGGCCGAAGAAATCAGCGGGCGGCTTGAGATTGCCAAGCGTGCTGCCGGGCTCGGTGTTCACGATTATGACATCGTTAACAATCAAATCGAGTGGGATGATCGCGTACGTGAGCTTTGGGGCGTGCAAGAGGATGAGGCGATAACCTACGAGGTCTTCGCGGCGGGCATACATCCCGATGATCGCGAACGGGTCGAGCAAGAACTTGCGAGCGTGTTCGAACCTGGAGGCTCGCGGCGCTTTGAAAGCGATTATCGGGTCATCCACCGCGTGGACGGAGAAGTGCGCTGGATCCGCGCCACAGGCAATGTGCTCTTCGAAGGCGAGCAGGCCATACGTATTGTGGGAACAGTCGAGGACATCAGTGAGGCTAGAGCTGCACGCGAGCAACTTAAAGAGACCCAGCGACAGCTTCGAGAAGCCGATCAACAAAAAGACCAGTTCTTGGCGATGCTCGGGCACGAGTTGCGCAACCCCCTCGCGGCAATTCGAGGCGCGAGCGACTTGCTTAAAATCATGAATCACGACGCGGCTACAACTCAGAAGGTTCAATCGATCCTGGAACGTCAGACCTCACACATGGCGAAGCTCCTCGACGGGCTCCTCGATGTTTCGAGGATTGCGAGAGGCAAAGTCGTGCTTGAGAAAGAGTCGATCGACCTTGCAAAGTTGTGCCGAGAGGTGATCGCAGATCGAAGCGCTCACCTGCGGACCGATGAACTTCGTATCGAAACGGTCATTCCAGACGCCGCGCTGTGGGTCGATGGGGACGGCGTGAGGCTCGCGCAGGTGATCGACAATCTATTCACCAATGCCTGCAAGTATACGGACCAGGGCGGACGTGTCGTCGTGTCCCTTGAGCGCGATGGAACAGAGGCCTTGCTCACCGTGTCGGACACCGGCATTGGCATCGACCCAGAACTCTTGCCGCACATCTTCGAACTGTTTCGCCAGACCCCGCAGGGGCTCAACCGCTCGCTTGGAGGTCTTGGGCTCGGTCTTTCCTTGGTGAAGGGCTTGGTGGAGCTTCATGGAGGTGAGGTCAAGGCATATAGTGAGGGGCGAGGCAAGGGCGCCCGTTTCGAAGTACGGCTGCCACTGGCCAAGTCTGCTGGTGCCCGAAAGAGAGTCCAGTCTGTTCAAATGAAGGCGCTTTCGGTGCTCATCATCGAAGACAATGAGGACGTCTCGTACGCGCTTCAGAACTTGCTCGAAGCACATCGGCACACCGTTCACGTGGCCATGACGGGCGAAGCCGGCCTCAAGCTTGCCATCGAACAACAACCTGACGTGGTTCTCTGTGACCTAGGCTTGCCGAAAATGAGTGGCCTCGACGTGGCGCGCGAGCTGACAAAAGCCTCCGCAGATGGATCCAAGAAGCCACTTTTGGTGGCCGTGACCGGTTACGGGACCCATGACGCAAGGGAGCGCGGCTTTGAGGCAGGGTTCGACGCCTACCTCAACAAGCCGGTCTCTCTCGATGCGCTCGAACGTCTTTTGGCCGAGTGTCCAATAAGCGCTGACGCATGTGTGCGTCGGATGAGGTCTAGAGCCCCATGCGTCGGAAGAAAGCTTCCGAGTCAAGAGGACGACCCATGAGTCGCTCGTACAGGTCGTTGGCGTCCTCCGCGTTCCCACGGCGATAGATAATGTCGCGGAAACGACGCCCTTCGGCGGAATCGAAAAGCGCTTTGCCGTCGAAGCGCGAAAACGCGTCCGCCTCGTGTGCACCCGCCCATTGGTAGACGTAGTAGCCCGCGGCATAGCCGTCGTCTTGAATATGCCCGAAGCGATTGACGAAATTGCTTTCGGGACGAATCTCGCGGCTTATGTGGGGCCGGAAGACGTCGGCAGTGTATTTTCGAAGGGAACCGTGAATGGCCGGGTCATACTCGCGATGGAGTTTTAGATCGAGGAGTGCCAAGCGGGCGGTGCGAGCTTCTTTGAGAGCAGCGCCGTCCACTTGTGCCTCGAGAATCTGTCGCACCAATGCGTCCGGGATGGGTGCGCCGGTCTCGTGGTGGCGTCCCATCTGACGAATCACGAATTCATGGCGCGCCCAATTTTCAAGAAGTTGCGACGGAAACTCGACGAAATCGCGTGCTACATTGGTGCCTCGTAGAGGTCGCACGGGGACGTCTGAGAGGAGGTCGTGCGTCAGGTGCCCCAACTCATGGAATACGGTGACCGCGTTGCGAGGCGTCAGAAGCACAGGTTTGCCTGCGGCGGGCGGCTCGACGTTCGCGACCACGAGGGCGAGAGCGTTCTTTCCTGCATCATCCGGGCTACGGATCCCCCACTGGAACGCGCCGCTACGCTTGGTGCCGGGGCGCGCAACCAGGTCTAGGTAGAAGTCCCCGGCAATGGTGCCATCCTCGCGGAACATGCGGTAGGTCCGAGCATCCGGGTGGTAAAGCGGTAAGTCATTGGTCCGCTGGATGCGGACACCGAACAGTTCGTTCAATAAGCCGAACGCGCTGTCGACGACGTTATCCATCTCGAAGTAGGGCCGCGCAACCTCCGGGTCAAAACCGGACTTCGACTCATCGAACATGCGGCGGTAGTAAGCCTCGTCCCAGAGCGCGACGTCGCGCGAACCGGTCTTCCCCTCCATGAAGGTGGCGAACTCCTCGGCGTCTTGCTCACGACGAGGCGCCGTGCGCTCAAGAATCTCTTCGATGAAGGTTTGTGCTCGCTCGCCTGTTTTTGCCATGCGGTCGCGCGTCATGAGATCCGCGTAATCGTCAAAGCCAGTCAATTCTGCGAGCTCTCTTCGAAGCTCAAGCATCTCGCTCATCAAAGGCGTGTTGTCCAGATGGCCCTCGGAGGAGATATTATCGACAAGGTCGAACAACTCTTTTCGAAGGGCAGCGTCGTCGGCGTAGGCCGCCACGGTGTTCGCGGTCGCGTAGTTAATCAGATAGCCATTTTTCCCATCGGCCTCGGCTGCGCTTGCGAGCGTCGATTTGGTGTTCTCCGGAAGGCCTACAAGTCGTGCTTCGTCCGCGATGTGCACGGCGATCTGACCCTGACTATCTTTTGTGTTCTGTCCCATCTGCGTGGAAAGCTCCGACATACGCGAGCGAATTTCGAGTACACGCGCCTGCTGTTCTGGACCCAGGTTGGCGCCCTTGGCGATGTAATCATCCATCAGCAGGTTGAGGTGGCGCTTGCGAAGTGCGTCGAGGTTCACGGCTTCCTCTGTCTTTGCGTAGTCTTGGATGGCCTTCCAGACTTCTCGTCGAAGAGACAGGTTGGTCATGAACCGATCGTAGGCTTCTTCCGTCGCGCGAAGCGAATAAAACCACTCGTCGGTGCTGGCCAGCAGATTGAGAGTTTCTGCGGCATTGCGGACTTCCTCTACCTCGCGCGTTGCGTCGTCGAGCGCTTTGATCGTGTTGTCGTACGTGCGGGGACCGTCGTGTTTGACAATGCGAGTCACTTGCCGTTCAGCTCTTCGGAGCAAGACTTCTTGGGCCGGAGCGAGGTGTTCGGGGCGAAGCTTTTCGAAATTGAAACGTTGCGAGCGGCGCAGCATTGGATTGGCGAAACGCGTTCGCAGTGTCGAGTTCTTCGCTCGTGCCAGCAGGATTCGCCCCGCCTTAACGAAAGTCGCACCCATGCCGGCCTGTTGTGCACTCGTCAGCGCAGGGGTCAGACTCGTCACGTTCGCGCTGTTCGCGCCAGTCAGCGACGTCCTCAAGCCCAGTGAGAGCGAGTGCAGACCACCGACCGCTGTCAGGCTAACGGCGATGAGTAACGCAAGGCTTCCCACGCTCGTCTGTCCGAATCGGCGGACGACGAAGCGAGCGGGAGGGAAGGGAAATGAATCTGCTAGCATCGGTGCGGTTTGTGCACGGTGTGTGCCAACTCATGTAACCATAATCGTTGCGCTTTTCGACGCAACGCACAGACCGAACCGACCACAGTTTCCACCCCGGAGGCCGCGACGCCAGCCACCGTGGTTGTCACTCTGGTAAACAGGCACGGCGCACTGGGTGTTGATGGTGCACCACATCTTGTCGTCACAGAGCGTTCCGTCAGGGCGTGTGGACCATCGTGTCCGGGAGCGTGTTGGGTCGCAGAGCTGGCACGGGTTGATCCGATTCATCTCTCCCGAAGGAATACACGTGTTATCGATTTGGCAAGAATCTGGTTCGCACGTTTGCTCTGTCGCGGATCCTTCATCGAGGATCGAAACTTGCAAGATTTGAGCGCTGACCAGCGTCTCGTGTTCATCTCTCAGCGACTCATCATTCATCAGAGTTCTAGATCCGGCATCGGCCAGGTCGCGATACGCAAGCTCGTGGGTGAGCGTGGGGTTCATTTCGAGTGCATTTTGCACGCAAGCTTGCAGCAGAAGGGCGAGTAGGAGCGTTCTCGGTGAACTCATGCCCTAACGCTAGGTCGCGACAGGTTTCAGAAATACTCGCGTGGCCCATCACCGATCGCGCTGTAAAAGAAGCGGACAACAGGCTTCTGAGTCCGGATGACTCGCATTTCTAGACGACGGTTCGAACGGCTTGTCATCGTTTGGAAGCCGACTTAGAACCTGCCGGTACGCATGGGCGACCGCATCGAACAAGTAGCACCGAACTTCTGGAACATTCGCGGCTCATATCGAGTGATGGGTGTTCTGAACCTTGGAACGCATGCTTCGCTTGTGCGGCGCAACTCGGGTCGATACGTGTTGCTCGATAGCTATACGCTATCCGGTGAAATCGAACGTAAAGTTCTTGAACTGACCGGTGGAGGCAAGGAGCTCGAAGCGGTTATTAACTTGCATCCGTTTCACACGCTGCATGTTGAACGAGTTGCGGCCCGCTTTCCGAACGCTTGGCTTTACGGAACTGCGCGGCACCATGCTAAGTTTTTAGATCTGGCGTGGCAACCGCACCGCGTCGAGGATGCCAAGTTCGCGGAACTCTTTCGCGAGGACTTTGACTTTATGGTCCCGGCTGGAGTCGATTTTATACCGGACAATGAGAACCTTCATTTCGCTTCCGTTTTGGCATTTCACAAGGCGAGTCAGACCCTGCACGTGGACGACACCCTGAACTGGATACCGCTTCCCTGGCTCAAGCGTCTCGACTTTCACCCAACGCTCAAGCCGGTACTTGAGCGCCGTCCCGGTGCGGTACGTGAGTTCCGCGACTGGGCGCGCCAGCTCATTGAGCGCTGCGAGACCGTGCACAACGTATGCACCGCGCACGCGGGTGCAACGGACTTGCTCAGGCAGGAGCCGGGTATCGTCGCCGAGCAAGTTGAGGCTGCACTGGAAAGGGTGGAGTCCACACTTCGTAGCCACGAGCAGCGCTACGGCTAGGCGGGCTTACGCGGGGTCAGCGAAGCGAACCGAGACGTACGTTGTGGGCTCGAGCTGTGTTGCGATCCCCTCGTCTCGCTCAAGCTTCTTGCGTTCCTTGAGGGCGTCACTCAACGAAGTAACCTGTTCGGAGTATTCCCATCGGCTCCGTTTGGATACGGAGAAACTCGCCGTATCCGTCTTGAGTTTGCCACCTTGCTCTTGCAGATGTTCGATGATCAGCGGTTCGAGCTTAGCCATCTCTTGTTCAGCCGTTCTTATTGTATTCTTAAGTTCTTGGTAGCGCTGAAGAGCTTGCCGCGCGTCGAGAGTGGCATCGTCCATGCGGCTTACAATACCTGCATCGCCGCGTCCGATCGAGCGGCTGGTCGTGACCCAGGCACATGTAAGAACGCTGGGGCGCGGTCGGTTCGCATCACCAATGCCAGCGGGGACCTTGAACTGGACGAATTGATCTTCGAGGTGGCTCAGGGGTTTGCCCCACGCTAGCCTGTGCGTCATGGCTCGGGCCCATGGTGTGCAGCGTGGCGACTTTCCGCCCAATGTATATCTGGTGGCGCGCCGGCCACCTCCGGTCGCAGTCCCGGGTGGCTACCAAGATGCGGCGGGCATCGAGAGCACGGTAACCGTGATCGGTGTTAAGTCGGTGGTTCCTTTGGCAACTTGGAAGCTCGTTTGTTTGCTCGGCGTTGCGTTCGCTGGTGTTGCCACAGGCTGGGTCGCGACGCGCGCGGACGTTCCGCTCGTTTGGTTTGCCATTATCGTTTCAGGCGCGTTGTCCTTTTATGCGATTTGGGCCTCGTCCCATCATTCCGCGCGAATCGAAGTCGACTGGCGGAATTTGGATGTGCGGGCGGGTCGTTGGCCTTGGCGACGCAAGTTTGAGATTGCGCTTTCGAACGTACAGGCCTTCGTGACGTCAACGGATGGCTCGCGCTTTCGTGTGCTAGCCGAGCAGACCGGTGCGCCAGCCCGGACGTTGTGTCGCGGGATAGAGCACCGAGAATCTGCGGATTTCATTGCACGAACCCTTGAGGCCCTACGCCTTCGTTCGGCAGCTGCTCTGAGCGAAGTGAGCAAAGGCGCGCCTAGCGCTGAACCATGATCTGTACCTGGAAGACTAGAGCTGTGCTCTAGTGTCCGATCCACTCAGGTTGTCGCAGGAGGCGAAGAGAGGTTTGTTCGAATCAAGGCGCGAAAACGAAGGACGTGCAGCGTACATTCGAGTTTGAGTAACGCCGAGTCGGGCGAAGCTCACAAGAAAACTGTGACAACTTGGGTGGATCGGACACTAGTTGCCTATGCGGGCGGCTCCCGTGTGCAGACCTTGCCGACGAACAAGATTTCTTGGCATAGCGGCAGGTCGCCCCGGCAGTCGTCGCCATTGTTGCACTCGATCGAACAGAGCGTCTTGTCGTCGGGGCCTTCAAGGCAGACAGAACTCGCACATCCGTTGCCGTCTTCGCAGGGGTCGTTGAGTTCTCCCGTGCCTCGTTCACCAAGCTTGCAGTAGCAGCCTTCGCCTTCGGCGCACTCGCAGCGCTCGGCCTCCGGGCAGTCGCGGTTGAACGAGCACATCGGCTCGCCGGCGTCCGCTTGCGCATCCACACGTGCATCGCTCGAGGTATCTGGCGGAATCGTCGAGTCGGATACAGCTGCGTCGTCCGTTCTTGCATCGGGCACACTTGTCTCCATGCTGCTGTCAGGGCCGACGCATCCATTGCCGTCCTCGCATGGGTCGTCATCGCCACACCCCGCGAGCGATACGACCAACAAGGAAACCAAAGCCAATCGGTGAGTTAAACGCATTGCGCGTGCAACCTAGCGCGGGAGGCAGGCACGGTCGAATTCACTGCAGGCTTCATGGTCTTCGCACTGTCGCTCTCCTGTGCAAAAGCCTAGCTTGCAACGATCCGCCGTCGTGCACCAAAGTCCATCATCGCAGTAGGCGCCGTCCGCAAGCGCGCTCCAGTGATGGCGCGCTCGTGCGGGGTCACACCACTGGCATTCGTTGAAAGGGTTCGGCGAGCCCTGCGGGTAGCAGCGATCGTTGATCAGGCAGTGGCGCACAGGGCACGCCTCTTCGGCCAAATCGCGGACGCCTGCTTCCGGTGGCAGGTCGACGGGCGGTGCGCTGTCGCCGAGCGAGGCGTCCGGCTTTTCGGAATACATGACGCTGCCAAAGACAGCTCGCTCGTCGCCGTGGGGGCGGCTTGGCAGCACGGCGCTATCGGCAAGTTCGACCGCGGTTCCTCGTTGTCCACCTGCTTGAGGCTCACATGCGAAGGCGACGAAGGGCAGTAGAGTCCAAGCTGATCTCAAGACTGCAGCACGCCTAGCATGTCGAAGTAGATGCATTCACCCTCCACCAACCTACACTAGCAAGTTCCGTACTCACAAATTACGTCATCGGTTTCGCGACCGTGCGCAGCAGAGGTGGGGCGATAAGTGACATCAGGAGGTAAGCCGCTGCGAGAGTGCCTCAAGCGGGACGTTCAGTGCGCCAAGCGTCAATGATCCGCCGAAAGAAGGCATCTTCTTCCGACTTGACGCCGTCCGCTTTGGAAATGTCCGCGAGCAGTTTGACGAACAAGGGGCGAGCCGCGACGCGGACAGTCTTCGCCATCGAGAGGAGGTCTTCTTCCTCGCAGGGTTCGCGTCTTGCCAAATCGACCGCGTTGCCGAAACGTTCGATCCCGACCTCTTGGGCAACTCCTTGCAGGTTCCGGTACTCGTTGCTGGAGCTATCCCCGTCGATCGCAGCCATACGGACGAGAAGGCGAACAAGCACGTCGATCTCGTGGTCATTGAACTCAGCGGTAGACTCTAGGTTGTCCATACTTCGACTATCGGATCTTGCGCTTGAGTTGTCGAGAGTGACCGAACCATGCGGCGGACGGTGTGCAACTCCACGCACTTTTGGCTCCCTACGTAAACAGCGTGTTCAAGCTTGACGCCGTCGGGTGTCACTCCGACGGCACGTGTACGGACCACTGCGCGCTGGGTAGCGCTTACGCCCCGTAAGTAGACAGCATGCTCGGCGACCGGGACGAGGTCTTGTGGGTTGAGGCCGCGTTCGTGCATGCGTCGAAATACGGTTTCGTCTGCCCAGTCGAGGTAAGCAGGGTGATTGACGTGGTCGAGAGGGTCCATCCAGCCATGCCAAACATCGACGCCCATTTCTACCACTGGGCCATCGACAGTCTCATGCGGGGGGAGCTGGACATCGTCACCTTCGTGGTGCACCGGGAACGCGGCGAGCAGCTCGTCGCTCGCACGCATGGGTTTGAGTTGGTCGGAGACGTGCACCCAGTTTTGTGTTCCTTCGCAGAGTAGCCCGCGTTTGCTCCAAAGTTCGACTTGTCGTGAGCAAAGCATCCCTCCGCGCCGCATGTCCCGTATCCATGTTCGCGCACGTAGGGGCTCGCCGTAGTGCAGACTTTGCAGATGCTGAACCGTCATCGAACGCATCACGAAGGCCGATTTGTTCTCCCGATAGCGTGGCGGCGGCCAACCGGCTCTAGCAGACGCTTCAATGGCGACCTCTTGAAAGGTTCGCCACACGTCAGCTGCGCGCGCGACGCCCTTGGCGTTGAAGGCATGCCGGGGGACCGTTGCTGCAAATTCCCAACTTCTTGCGGCGATGCTCGTCATCGAAGCGCGTTCCTAACACGCTCGAAGCGGTGACGCGATCGCAAAGCACACTACTGAAGGTCTGCTGTGTGCAGGAAGTCAGCGAATGATCAGGAAGTCAGCGGATGATGACGAAGGTTTGCGTGTTGAGCGCAAGGAGTTGACCGTCCTCGTTGAAGATGCGTCGCTCCTCAACGAAGAAGCCTTGCGAAGAGCTGAGCATCTGGTTCTTGCAAAACACGCGCTGCGATGAAACCGCTGCGATTCGACCCGGGTTCAGATGAATGAAGAACGAAACCGTGGCGCACGGGCGCGGGCCGGGACTCACCGTGAAGAGCGCAGGCCAGTATGCGTCAGCAAGCCCAATGACATCAATTGCAGAGAGTCGATTCGAACTGTTGCGCAGTTCGACCCACCCTTCGACGATCGGAGATTTTTCGCCCGAGAATGGTAGTGGACCGGTTACCGCGAAGCGCATGTTGCGTGCGAAGCTTGGTAGCGGTGCATCGACGGGAATCTCCTGGCCTGGATGTGTTGGAAGAGTGGTGACATCCTCTGTTGAGTTGGACACCTGGCGCGCTTTGCCAAATACGGAACTGGCTTTCGCGATCACCGCATCGCCTTGTTTGAGCGTCGCAGAGTGACTACTCACACCACTCACGCGGCGAATTGTAGCTACTTCAATTTCACACCGACCTGTCATGACGGGGCTAGGTATCTCGCCGGTTAGTGCGCGTAGTGACCGATCGCTGTTCTCCGTCGCTTGCATGGCGCGAGCAAGTAGTCCGAACACAAGCCCGCCGAACGCGCCGCGACCTTGCTGCCAGCCGTCCCGCACCTCCGCCGAGTACGTGTTAGGCGACGACAGCGACGGCTGTACTGTGGTGGCCGCCTCAAAAGACAACAAGCTCATGGCGCAACGCTAGCATTGCCCTAGGCGCTAGCTTTGGCCACTGGGCCGTTCATGTGGGGCGCGGCTGCTGGACTGTGGCGGTATGTCTCAATTCCGTATCACGCAACCCTATCGGGTTTCTTTGCTCTCAAAGGTCGATTATGCCGCAATAACAGACTCTTGGAGCGTAAAGCACTATAGAGTCATGGTTTCTCTTCAGCGGCCCCCTTTTTGCTTCTTTTGGAGACCGCGCCAAACCGCCGATGCGGGTTCGGGCAGGAGGTTCACATGAGAGATTGGTTTGACAGTGAAGTTTTCGTGCCTCGTGAAGAACAGGAGGTAGTTGATTTCAAGGTTACGTCGGCAGGGCAGCTTGCGGCGCCCGATGATCTGTGTGAGCCACCAAGCGTCGATATTGTGGCGCGGAGGTTCAAGCTCACCGAGGACTTGCGTATCGAGACGCAGCTTCGTTGTTGGGCGATCGCTGAACAACGCGGCTTGGAGGGGCCAATCAAGGTGACGTTTTCAGCTGATGCGTTGAGCGATTGGCAAGAGGTCTACACTGCTGCGGTGGAAATCTCAGAGCCTCTGGGGCCAATCGGGTCGTACGCCATGGGCGCCGACCCTTACGAAGCGCTCGCGCGCGCCCTGGGCTCGATGTAGGTCTTTTCCATGCAGATGAGCGCAGCGCGCTGGGAGTACACGCGAAACTA
Source organism: uncultured Polyangiales bacterium (assembly GCA_964487255.1). Taxonomy (GTDB): domain Bacteria; phylum Myxococcota_A; class Polyangia; order Polyangiales; family CAZAQV01; genus CAZAQV01. Next base: position 169,159 of record CAZAQV010000008.1, read on the forward strand.
TTTGGCTGAGGTCTTTGGCCAGCAAGACGCTGAGCTTGAGGCTCTTAAGATCGAGTCACGTGCTGCGGGGCTGCCTGAAATTGCCGTGTCTGCCGACGTTGGGCACCTGCTCAGTATTTTGGTTGCCGGTACGGCGGCGCAGCGCGCAATCGAAGTGGGAACGCTCGGTGGCTACTCGGCCGTGTGGCTCGCGCGTGCTCTGCGGGACGATGGAAGGCTTATCACGATCGAGCGCGAAGAAGCGTATGCGGACTTCGCTGAAACGCAGTTTGCCAAGCTCGGTCTTGCTGGCAAAGTCGAGGTTCGGCGCGGTTCTGCAATCGATGTGCTCGCAACCTTGCGAGAGGAGCTCGGCGCAGACTCCGTGGATGTGGTCTTTATCGACGCGCTCAAGAGCGAATATCCGGATTATTGGCGAGAGGTACGCTCGATGATCCGGCCCGGAGGACTGCTGATTGCGGACAATGCCTTGGGAACATCGGACTGGTGGATCGATGATACCCTACATCCAGAACGCCAAGGCGCTGACAGTTTGAACCGCAGCCTCGCACAGGACCCCGCTTTCGAAGCCGTAGCTGTCCCCTTGCGAGAGGGGCTGCTTATCGCTCGAAGGAAGAAGCTAACATGACGCGAACCTTGGTCATCGGATCGAATCGAGGGATCGGATTGGAGATCTGCCGTAACTTGCGAAAGCGAGGACACAAGGTAGAGGCCGCTTGTCGCACCGCGAGCGATTCGCTCCGCGCCATTGACGGTTGCTCGGTGCATGAAGGCATTGATGTTACGCAGCCCGAATCGCTAGAGGGACTCGCACGCGAGCTCGGCGCGGACAGCATTGATTGGCTTATGATCGTTGCTGGTGTGCTCGAGGACGTGTCGCTTCGCGCGCTAGATATGGACCGTATTCGTCGACAGTTTGAGGTGAACGCGATCGGGCCGTTGGTTGCCACGCACAGGTTACGGGCTTGCCTGAAAAATGGTTCCAAGGTTGGACTCGTCACGAGTCGCATGGGGTCGCTCGAAGACAACACATCAGGGGGCAGTTATGGCTACCGGATGTCGAAAGCGGCCCTCAATATGGCTGGTCGTTCGCTCGCGCACGATTTACGAGATGCGGGCATTGCGGTTCTCCTCCTTCATCCTGGGTATGTGCGGACCGATATGACGGGACACTCTGGATACATCGACCCGCCTGAGTCAGCGGAGGGGCTAATCCAACGGATGGAAGAGCTGACACTTGAGCGCAGCGGTGGGTTCATGCACGCTAACGGCGAAGCTTTGCCTTGGTAACTACGGAAGCTCGACGCTGTCGTTTGAGGTTTGCGGGTCCGAGGCCGTCCGGACCACAAAGTCGGCCGAGTTGTCCCCGGTGTCGTAGCCATTACCGGCGCTCACATCTGCGCCACCCGGCTGCATCGTTGCAGCGGTGGACGATGCCTTTGCCTTTCGTTCGCATGAAACATCACAAGGGTTGACTGCGGGCGCGAACGCCGCCGTTTCGAAGCTCGTGGCGGTCCCCCAGCCGACGCGGTCGATCTCACCACCGCCTGCTGTGAGGTAGATTGTGCCGCCCCCACTCGCAAAACCGGTTGTCCAGCGGTCGGGGACGTCTTCGGTGCCCGAATACTTGGTGCTGCTGTAGAGTAGGTATCCACCCGCTGGCACGATCGTGCTTCCGCTGACGGCCGCGCGGGTAAAGTCCGTGCCTCCCGTCGAAACGTAATGCAGTTCCATACCCTCGACATCGACCGGCGAGCCTGTACGGTTATGCACTTCGACGAATTCGTCCGACGCGCCATCGGGTCCGCTCGTCCTGAACTCACTGATCACGATGGAACCTGCGCAACTCGAAGTCGCGCAAGCCAGTGTGCCCGACGCGTCTGGCACGCTGGTGTCCCCGCCGCTGGCGTCGCCCTCGCTCGCGTCAGCAAGACTTGCGTCCTGCTGCATCGTCGCGTCCGGTTGCGTGGCATCTTGCGACGCATCCATGACGACAAGTGCGTCGGGGACAACGCTTGCGTCGGGTAGCCGGGCGTCGAAAGGTGGCGTCACGATGGCGTCGGATTGAGACGAGTCTCGCATTGAACTGTCTGGTTGCACGGTTGAGTCTGGATCACTCCGCAGCGCATCGTCTCGACAGCCAACCAACACGACGAATACCAAAACACTCCAAGTACGCATGCGGGGTCATAGCGTCGAAAAGCGGGGTCCTCAAGTCGACGATCAGCGCTTTCGGTGCGGATACTCTAGCGCTACTATGCCAGGGCCTTGCAATGACTTCTGAAGACGAAAAAGCCCCCGATTCCCCGCCCTCCGACGGGCGGATATCGGTTCCGACCACCGGCACGCGGATCGGGCACTTTATTCTTCAAAAGACGCTGGGTGAGGGCGGCATGGGCATCGTGTTCGATGCGCGTGATGAGGACCTACAGCGCGATGTCGCGATCAAAATTATCCGGACCGAGGACAACGAAGACGCCGTCAGGGCAGGGGCCAAGGAGCAGCAGCGCTTGCTTCGCGAAGCGCAGGCGATGGCGCTTCTCAGTCACCCAAACTTGGTGACCATCTACGAGGTGGGCACCTATGGTGACGACGTCTTTCTCGTGATGGAAAAGGTCGAGGGTGTGACTCTGCAGCGATGGCTCTCTCGAAACCCGCCGATCGAAGACATCGTCGAGGTTTTTTATCAGGCTGCGCAGGCGCTGCAGGCCGTGCACGACGCCGGCCTCGTACATCGAGATTTCAAGCCGGCCAATGTCGTGGTGACGCCCGATCAGCGTGCCAAACTCCTGGACTTGGGCATCGCGCGCAAAGCTACGGAGCTCGTGGGTACAGAGGCAATCGATCGCAGAGAGGCCATTAAGGAAGCCATAGAAGGTGGCACGCTCGACTCGGGCGAACTCAATATGCTCGACGCAACGCTCACGCGCGCTGGCGAGCTCGTGGGCACACCGGAATACATGGCACCCGAGCAGTTGCTTGGCCAAAGTGTCGGGCCCAAGAGTGACCAGTTTTCGTTTGGTGTTGCCCTTTACGAGGCGCTCACAGGCGAGCGTCCGTTTCGGGGTTCGACCGATCTACAGCTCATCTCCAATGTCGTTGCCGGATCGCGCAAGCCGTGGCCCGAGCTCGCAGCCATTCCTGAGGCGCTTCAGGTGGCTGTCGATCGGGCCCTTGCAAACAAGCCCGAAGACCGCTTCGCGTCCATTTCCTGGATGGCGGGTGCATGTCGCGACGCTCTTGGCCTACGCGGCCGACTCAAATATCTCACACAACGTTGGCTCGAGCACGGTAAAGATCCGACGTACTTACTCACCTCTCGCGCGATGATGGCCGATGCGGAGGCACTTCTTGCCGACCCCAAAGTCAACTTGAGTGCGGCGCAGGAAAGCTTTCTACAGCACTCGCGCGAGGCCAACGGACGCAGGCGCATGAGTCGTCGTTTCATGATCGGAGCGACAGGGGTTCTAGCGGGCGGTCTTGTGGTGACGGGTGTGAGCCTCTACCGAAGCAACCGGCAAATCGAAGACACGGTTCAGTCGCAGATTCGTACGAACGTCACCAGTACCCGCGACATGTTGGCACGATCGTTTGACCAGCATGCGAGCGCGCTACGCTTGCTCTTCGAACAACGTGCGATGTGGCTTACCAATATTGCTCGATTGGAACGGGTCGTGAATTACGGTCCCGCCGCGCGAGAGGGCGCGGTGACTCGTGTGCTCGAAGATTTGAATGGCTACTTCGCACCGGTGCTGGACGGGCTTGAGCAGTTGGCGGCGCTGCGGATCGCCAGTGCGCGCTTTGAGTACTTGCTTCTCGATGCGCAACGCATGACTGAAAAGGAGCAGGTGTATAGCTACTACAACCGTGTTGTCGACATCGATGCATGGGGCACAAGTGCATTTCAGCTCTTTACGCCCGAACAAAAAGGGGCCGAGGCGCATTCGCAGTGGATGGTTGAGGGGCAGTTTGATCGAAGGGGGCGGCTTTGGAGTGGGTACGAACCTGGCAAGCATCTTTGGTTTCAGGCCGAACAAACCAGCAAAGATGAAAAAGTGTGCTGGACGCGTCCGGGGTTGCTTTACGCGACGCAACAACCAGGTGTAACCGGAACGATTCCCTGGATACACGAGGGTAAGCGTTTTGTGTTGGCCGCGGACTTTGATCTCACGGACCTTTCGATCATGACCTCGGGCATGGATGCGCCCAATCTATGGATCGTCCTCCTCAACGACAACGGTGAGGTGCTCGGTCTGCCTCAGCAGGAGCGCTTCTCATCGCAGGAGAAGGTCAGCCGCTACTTCCAGTGGTACTCGGCAAAAGCGGCGAAAACGAGCCCGGATGCGAGTGTTGACCAACCCAGCAGCCTGCCAACTCTCGCCGATCTGTCGCTCCCGGAACTCGATGCGGCATACAAGGCCAGCCGCGCCTCGCCAGACGAGGTGTTTCGCTTCACGTTCGAGAACCAGAAGCTTCACGCAGGCTACGCGAAGGCGGCGGCGAACCTGAGTGTGATGGTCGTTGAGCGTCCGGCGGCAGGAATGCCCGTTTAGGGCCGGAACAACGAGCCCGAAAGGGTTTCGAGTTGGACGACGGAATGTTGTAATCTAGCGAGATGCGAAGGCTTACTGTTCTTTGTCTTGCTGTGGTGGCCTGTGGAGGCGGGCGGAGTTCGGCGGCCGTCGAGTATGCCTCGTCCGCGTATGGTTGCCCCGAACAGGACGTCCACATCCTCGAAGCAAAAGAAAACGACAAGATAGCAGCCTATTGGCTCGATATCTGCGGGACGCACCGGCGCATGGCCAACTTGTACGATAAGGAGCGTCGAGGCCCGAAGTACTACTGGAAAGACGTGACGCCACCGCTTGTGCGCGCATTCGGGAGCGAACAAAGCCGTGATGAGCAGGAGCAACAGGGTCGTATTGACGAAAAGGTCGACGACCTTGCAGGCCGCAAGGTGACGACCCTCAGCTATTTCGAGCCAGAGGCAGACATCTACGTGCAGGTGGTGGCGGACTCGAAATACCCCGATTCGTACTCCTTGCGTTATGCGTCCGCCGTAGCCGACCCTGAGTTTGCACGCTTTCGCAGTTGCCAATCCTTTCACGCAAAAGCGGATGACGTTCGCTGGTCTTCATCGCGTCCGGATTACGACGGACAGCGTCGCAACGGCATCATGTTTGAGCTGATCGGCGTAGGCGTGCGCCGAGAGCAGCTCGAATCGCTCGCGCGGTCCAAAGACGCTCGAATTCGTTTTTGTGGAACGACCTTCGCGTTCGAACCGATGCAGAGATCCAAGCTCAATCAGTTTTTGCGTCGCATGCCCGATACCCGTGCTGAGCGCCGCAATGCGAAGTCGGATACGGTTGCCTCGTCGGATCCACCGACCCAGGAGCGCGAACAGATGACCTTGCCGAAGAACGTTGGCGTCGAGCCTCTCGAAGGGCTCGGCGTATTCGAGTTCCGGATGAGCACCAGCCAAGCCGAGGCCGCCTGTGAGGGATCCCGCGTCGCGAAGCGAAGCGCAGACAAGGTGCACCTCCTCTGCCCCAACGCCGAACTCGCAGGAACCATCGATTGGGATGGCGCGGCCGCAGTCTTCGAAAGTGGGAAGCTTGTTGAAATCAACTTCGGTTGGGCCGCAAAGAGCAAGGCGATTGCGAACACGGAGGGCGTTTCGCTACACGGCCGCGTCCTACGAACACTGATTTCGAGGCTTGGCGAGCCCAGTTCTCAAAAAATGGAGTGCGAAAACGGCGCGCAGACCAAGGGCAAATGCACAACGCTGACCGAAATTGAGACGACTTGGACAGGACCGAATGCTGTCACGCTCAAGCTGGGCAAGGTTTCAAACGGCGTCTTTGGTATTCGTCTGCGTGCGCATGCCAAGCCGTAACTTCCGGTTTACTTGAAGGAAACGTTACTGATCGCTTCGCGAATCGGCGCTTCGTGCTTGCTAAGTACCGCCGCGGGTCCGGTCGCCTCGGCGATGATGATGTCATCGTCGTGCACGAAAATGGCGACCCAATATGCGTAATCGACCGTGCCGACGGGTGCGGCGAGTCGCAGTAGGTAGCCCGCCTTACCGCTGGCTTTGACTTCCTCGTCCCCCAAGATGACGTAACCCGCAGCGTCCATGCGTTCCTTGAGGGCCTCTTTCCAGAACGGTAGCTTCGCTTCCGGTTCGTTGTCTTCCGCGCGAACGCTAAACAAGATGCCGTCATGGCTCGCCGAGCGGAAGTCGTCACCTTCGTCAAAGGTGGCGAAGCCTTTCGGGGCCTTTGCAACGTATGGTGCGCATCCCAAGGCGCACACCAGCAAGAGCATGGCGAAGCGAATCATCAGTAGTTCTCCAAAACATCGACGAGATTAACCGTATTGAGCCAAGGAAAGGGAGAGTTGCCGTCGCGCCGCGGTGGTCTTCGTTGCTTGAACTGAAACCGCACTGTGATGACGGCGTACCGGAGCTCGTGTTCGATTTGCTTAAGCCGGCCCTTGAGTCCCTCGATTTCCTGGACGAGCGCGGTGATCTGCTGCTCGACCTGCAATACCGCATGAAACTGAGCGCCGATCATGATGTCGAAATACTTGCTCAGGACGGTCTCTCGGGACTTGAGAAGGGTGCGCGTTTGGAGCAACTCGCGGCTCAGGTCGCGTGCCTGCTCCGAGCGAGTCATCACCAGGCCTTGTTCGAGTGCCGCGTCGATGAGGGCCTGACGCTTGTCGCGAGGCACTTTGAGTACCAACTGCTGAAGATCACGCTGAGCAAAGTACCCGCCGAGTTCGCGCGTTAGCGAGACGAGCTTGTCCGACGTTTCTTCGGGCTTTTCCACTGCGATGGTCAGATTGATGACGTACGCGAGCGCATCCGCTTGTTGAGCGGGCGCCGCTTGTTCGGTGGTCAGCGACATTGCAAGAGCGATCCAAAACATCAGTAGTCTCCTTTCGCAGCATTGAACGCCGCCCGCACGGCGTCTTCGAAGCGCTTCTGATGATCCTCGGACGGAAAGTACACGTGCACGATGTGCAGGTCGTCTTCAACTGCTCGCACGCCGATCCAGAAGCGATAGCTTTGCCGTGATCCATCAACGAGTTGGAGCACTTCGAACTGGCCAATCTTCTCGCGTGTCGCTGAGTCGTACGATTTGCTAATGCGATGATCGATCGTATCGATCCAAAAACGGCTGTCGCCGAGCGGCTCATTGTCGCGAGCGTACGTCCAGATGACGGCGCCGTTTGCACTCTCCGCGCGCCAGCGCTCATCGTCTTCGTCAAAGAGCACAAAGCCCTTAGGTGTGACGAACTCCAGGTAGTCTTGCTCCTCGCTGATGGCGGTCGCCCCAAATGGTGACAGTTGGTAAATCCAGCGGAAGGCTTTGACCGGCTCGTGGACCGTGCCTGACGCCAACTGGCTGCGAGGCACAAACTGGAGGTGAATACGAGAGTAATCGGCGAGTGACTTGAGCGTGTTGCTTTCGATCTGAAGGCTGTCGATCTGTTCGGTGAGGCGCTTGATCTGCTCCAAGAGCGAAAGCTTTTCTTGTTCAGTTTTGGCCTTCTTCAACAGCTCCATGAAGCGGTCGCGGCTTGCTGTGAGCACACGCAAGCGAAGTTCGATGGCAGTGTAACGATCGGTGATGTCCTGAGCGGAAACGCTGTGGTCGTCGATGTCTCCCAGCTTGAGGAGCCGATCGAAGATTGCCTCAAAGCCTGCGACCGGGACACGCAGTGTCACGTGGGTATCCGAGCGCTGCTCAACAAAGCCGTTATTGTCTCGCACAATGGCGATCGCGCGTTCGACCATGTCCGTGGGTTTTGTGACCCGAAGCCGAGCCTGGCCGCTGTAGTACACCATGCGGTCCTTCGGTTCGGCAGCCTGTCCTTCCTGCGTGTCTTGTGGGGGGGGCGTCTGGGCGTTCTGCGCCCCGAGGCTCTGCCCATTCGGGGTGGCGAGCGCACCGTCGACAGTGTCGTCGGAAAAGTCAACCGAGGGAGCAGCCGCTCGCGTACGTGCCGTCGGAGCCGATTCGACCTCAGCGACGTCGTAGGCCTGCTCGTCGTCCGCATAGTCGCCGTCGTAGACCGTTTCTGGAGCGCCTGCCGATCCCTGATCGTAAGTCTCAAAGCGAACGCGCCCGCCTCCGTTTACGGAACCTCCGTGTTCGGCGGGCGCTGTGCTGTGACTTGGGGCACCTCCACCACAACCCATGGACAAGCAACTTACGGCCAGTGCCGTGCACAGCGATATCACGGAGCTCAGCGTTTTGGAGTGTCGATCCACCGCGCTCTTATATCGGCGTGCAGTGCTAAGCACCAGCCTTGTGGGGCGCGACCGATTCGTGCAGGGGATAATGAACGACATAGTTCTCGTCTGACCCGGGTACGGCTTCAAGCATTGGGGTAAAAGAGACCTCCTGCTCGCTCGGGTTTTGCACGGCCTCGACAAAAGCGCTCGTGGCGAGGATTTCGTGTGTGGAAGCGGTGTCTTCGCCGAGCTTGCTTGCGGCATTGACCTCGGCGCCAAAGACGTCGCCACCGACGCGAAGAATCCTGCCTGCTCCTAGACCACAACACAGCAAAACCTTTTCTTCCGCCGGCAGCTCTACGCTGTGCGCCTGACATGCGCGCTGCATAGCGACTGCGGCGCGCAGCGCATCGACAGGGTTTTTAAAGATCACCAAAAAACTGTCCGCTTCGATCTTTAGCAGCTTGCCCGCGTGTGCTTTGATCACGGGCTCACAGATCACCTTCTTCTGATGAATGATTTGCAGAAAATGGATGATGCCGAACTTGCGAGTCGCGCGCGAGAAGCCGGAAAGGTCCGTAAAGAGAATGGCCCAGTCTTCGCCAAAGGTTTGCCATATCTCCTTGTCGATTGTCGCTTTGTCAGCAGCTGCTGCGACCCGTCTGTCGATCAGCGCCCACAGTTGGTCCATCTCGTTCGAACTGCCGCTCATCGCCCCATTGTAGGCAATCTAGGTAGCGAGACAAACCTACTCGAAACTGGGGCCTAACACGTCAACGCACCGAGATGACATCGGCACGCGCGTCGTTCTGACCGGCTTGTATGACCAGCGTTCACTCAGTTGCTGCTGATCGATCTCGACGGCGGGAGCAAGGCGGGGACTACGCTCGACCGTCGCATAGTTGACTGGACGTTCGACGCGCACCGGACAGGGGGCTTCTCGCACGAGTGCTTCGGCAACCGAGCCTAGAAACACTCGCTCGATTCCCTTTCGCCCGTGCGTGCCTACGACGATGCAATCCGCTTCGTAATCGGCCGCAGCCTGGATGAGTGCCTTCACGGGCGGGTCGAGCCGCACGTGTACGTAGATATTGATGCCATCCAACGGGCGATCCAGGTCGGATTGAGAGAGAATGTCGGCGATGCGGTCGGGGACCACGTCCAATGCAAAGTCATGCTTCTGGATCTGCGTGTAACCTGGCAGGTGGTCGTCAGGCACCGAATCTACGGCGTGCACCAAGTGGATGTCTGCTGGTGCGGAAATCCAATCCCCGAGCGCGACTTTGAGCGCGTGGATCGATACCGGTGAAAAATCGAAGCCGACGACGATCGAGCGCCTTCGGTCATTGCTTGCGTTAATGGTCATGACTACCTCCCCAGAGCGAGTCCTACGGTGGGACTCCCCCCGCCCTAAAGGGGAAGCAATGGTTGTGCCGATCCGCAAGAACTTGGAGGAATTCGATTGTCGCTCTTGTAGATTCGTGTGACGATCTAGTGGGCCTGGGGCATTTCGACACGCTAGGATCATAAGAGCGATGGGCATTATGCAACGTTGGATAGCGCTTACAGTGGTTGCTGTAAGCTCTTTGGTGTTCGTAGGTGAGAGCCGTGCTCAACATGCAACGCGTGCCGCACCCGGCGGCTTTCGGGGCATCGAAGCTGTTCGTGGGGAGCGGCGCGTGACACCGCGTTGGAAGCGCAGGGCGAGAGGAGGAGTGCTCGTGGTTGACTCACGCGATGAGGCTGACGATCTTCCTGATGGTGCGCTCCGACCACGGCAGGTGCGAACGCTCGGCCTTCGTCCGATGCGACAGGGGTTGGTTGAACTAAGCGCCTGGCCAGCCGAGCCGAGTTCCCCTAACAAGTTGGACCGTGCGCGCTTCGCCAAAGCGTTAACTGTGCTGTGTCCCCCTTGGTTGAACAAAAAAGTCGTCCACGAGCACGCTGAGAACATTGTCCGCTACAGCGAGCACTTTGGTGTTGACCCGATGTTGCTTGCGGCCCTGGTGTATCAACAGAGTCGATGCCAATCGGGGATGCGTAACTCGTATGGAATCGGCCTTGCGATGATCAACCCAAACATGCATCGTCGAGCCATTCGTGACGGCGTCTACCGCTATGGGGTGCTCGCTGGCGAAACCTGGCAAGGCCAGCTGCTCAATGTTTCGCAATTTGAGTTTAACGAGAAGTCTCTCATGAACGCGCGGGCCAACCTGTACTTTGCAGCGGCGTTCTTGAGCATTTTCAAAAAACAATGTTCTGATATCGATGCGGCGTTTGGTTCAGCCCCGCACCGCAGCCACATCTCCCACGCCATTTGGGGCGACCGCGTTCGAGGACCTGGGCCCGAGGATCGCATCCTGCTGGCACGCAGGCGCCTACTGCAATACTACAGCGCGGGCGCACCACCGCGAATGGGCCGGTTGGGCAATCTCGAACTTTACGTTCCGCTCGATGGCACTCCGCGCATGGTGACGAGCCAGTTCGGTGACGAACGCGATCATGGGGCTCGCTTACACCGAGGCGTCGACTTCCTATCCGAGCTCGGTGAGCCCGTGCGCGCTGTAGCTGCGGGCGTCGTCATCGAGGCTGGCGCTCAGTTTCGTCGTCGCGGGATTGTAAATATCGACCCCAAAACTACCCCTTTGATCCCTGCCGGTCGTTTCGGCCCTCAAGGTCTGTTGGTGCGTATTCAGCACGCGGGTCAGGTCCAAACGCTTTATGCGCACCTCATCGCGTACAATGTTCGTGTGGGCCAGCGTGTCGAACGAGGACAGCTTTTGGGGTACGTCGGGCGAACCGGTATGAAGGAGTCGGACGCGCATTTACATTTCGGTCTCTTCAAGGACGGTGAGGCCGTGGACCCCGAGACGGTCATGGAGACTTCAGTGTTTCCTTTCGCGGAGACCTGGGGGGCCGGCTCATCGCGGCCGGAACGGGCTGATACGATGATGCGTGTACGACGCCGAAGACATCACTCGGTTCCGCGGGCAGGACGAGTTCGACCCTTGAACCAAACGCGATAGCGCTTCATTCGTTCGCGCTGTTCGTTTGGGGCGTGACGCTTACAGGCGCTGTGTTCGGACGAGTCAGGTGGTGCGGCCCAACGGACCTCGATGCAGTCATTGGGGTTGTAGGCCATCTCGAGTTCACCCGCTCGCTGCACGATCTGCCACAGCGTGAGCCGTTGCTCCTTTCCATCACTACGTGTGTAGGAAATGCTCCGCTTTTCTAGCTCCTTGCGCAGGAATCCGCCGAGGTCGCTGACGACCTCCTTCAGCTTTTCCTGCTGCACGCCGAAGCGCGCAGGGTGCCTGCGAACTCGATCAATAAACCCCGTGACGGTGTCGAGCGAGATGAGTAGGCGCATGTCACGTGAAGGACTTGAGTAGTCTTCCCATGGGCCTGTCGTCTCGAAGACGGCGTGCCCGTGCGGCATGTCGATGGTGCCGTGTTCCTGGACATAGTCTTCGCCGTTCTGAACAGCCGTGACGCGGCGCTGCACGGACTCATCGAAAGCATCGATAAGTGCCAGCAGTCTCTTCTCGGGGTTGAGTGGCTCAGGGTTGATCAAGGCATCCATTCGGTCATAGAACTGGTCTCGCGTGATCTCATATTGTTCCAGACTAAACGAAGAGAAGCGCTGCCCGGTCTGCAGCGCCCCATTGTCGAGCGATTTGAGCTTCCCACGCTCTTCGGTGATGGGGCGAAAGTGTTTGAAACCGGCGCCAACGTGTGTCGTGTCCGGGTCGAAGAGAAACGATCCTCGCCAGAAGCGGCGCCGTCCCACCGTCCCATCCGGTTGAGCTTCGGCAGCCATCAGAACGCCACTTTCGTCGGCCTGCTGCGGTACCCATTTCGTTAGTACCATCACGTGCCCGTAAGGGTCTGCGTACACCGTGCCAGGCGACAGTGACGCGCGTTTGAGTGCAACCGGATAAAGGTCGCTCTGGTCGTCTTTGGGATGCGTGCGACCACTAGCGGAGTGAACACCCGGTCGAACAACGCGTTGCGCGAAGTGTTCGAAGGCGCCAGCATCGGAGCTTCGCTCGCGTGAGATGGTGTTGCCGCGAAGTGGGCCGCACGTCGGCGGTCTTCCGACAGCGCCCCTTGAGCACCAACGAAATCCAAAGGGCAGACCGAGTTTCCACGAGAAGTAGGCGCGCAACTGGTAGGGGAGGTCGGCGCAGTCGGGTTCGAGCGTCAGTGATTCGTCCTCGTTCTGGCCAAGGTAATCGTAGAGAAAGTTGCGGTCTTGATCGCGAACCAGATCGTGAAGGTTGGTCCAAGTCCGAGTGTCATCGACCGGATAGTCAAAGAGCGATTCAACGAAGAACGACCAGAGTGCTTCGTTCGGTTTGGACCAAGCTTGCGTATTCGCCCACACGGCCGTGTTTCCGCTACTCTTTGCCGAACCTTTGTTGCTGAGTCCAAACTGAGTGCAAGCGAGTACGTTGCCGTCTTTTCCCAAGGCAACCGTCAAGTGCTCAGCGCCAGGTGAATCGATTACAACCATCTTGGCGTGCGGTGGACCACCCAAGGTAAGCGTCGAGTCGGGCTTCACAGGCGTGCCATCGCCGCGCCAAACTTGCAGTGTGTGCTGCAATGGCTCCGAGTCGATCGTGGCGAGAACGCGTACCCGTTTGTTGATGCGCGGCACTTTCGGGGCAACGAAAAACCGAGTCGCGCTCTTACACTCTTGACGCGTGGGCATCCGTTCGATGAGTCGGAGGGGCTTGGGCGTACGGTTGCGTTGGCTTTCGTGCAGGGCGCCACGAGTACCCGTTTTATGCGCGGAGGCTCGCGGAGGTTCTTTCGCATGTCGGGCTGGTTTTCCCGTGCCCTCTTTGGGGGCGTTACAGCCCAAAGAGGTAGCGAGGAGCGCAAGCGCGACGAGTGTCCGCATCATGAGGACCCTAACGCGCCGGAATCGAAGCGGCCAGTTGTTGACTGTCAGCTCAAGTCTTTGGCGACCAAGTTCGCGGCGACGAAACCAGAAGCGCCGATCACCGAACCACCCGGGTGGCAACCTGCACTGCAAGCATAAAGTCCATTTAGCGGGAGGCGGAACGGGACACGCTCGTCGAAGCCGTAGCTGTTGTCGAGGTGGTGAATATGCCCTCGGTGAATGCCGAAGTGCTCTTCGATCTTAGGTGGTGTGAGGACAAACGTATCCACGACGGAACTACTCGTGCCGGGCGCAAACCGGTCGACGATTGAAAACAGGTGCTCGACGTAGCGACTTTCCTCGGTTGCCCAGTCCGAGTCTTCAAGCGTGTATGGCACCCACTGCACGAATAGCGCTGCGGTGTGCCGGCCGACCTCGTCTTGGAGAGAGGGATCGACCGTGCTGTGGATGTACCATTCGATGGTCGGAAACTCGGGTAGCTTGCCCGCACGAACGTCGAGCAGGGCGCGTTTGACGTCTTCGATCACCGTCTCCTCGGGCGGCAACAAGTGAATCGTTCCTTGGTATTGCCCCTGGTCGCCCGTCAGGCACGAAAACTGCGGCAAGCGATCGAGACAGAAGTTCACCTTCATGGTTGTGCCGTTGCGCTTCTTTGATTGCAGTTTCTGTACAAAGTCGCTGGGCAAATCGATAAGTTCAAGCATGCTGAAGGGGTCGCTGCCAACTACGACAGCGCGTGCGCGCACTTCCCGGCCGTCTTGCAGGTGAACGCGATCGACGGTTTCGCCTGTTCCCTCGATTCGGCTTACGGCGGTATGTGTGAAGATCTTCGCGCCCGCGGCTTGGGCAGCGGCGGCAAAGCGTGTGGTGACAACGCCCATGCCGCCCTTACACACCATCCAGGTTCCGGCCGCGCCGGGCAATCGACACATGTTGTGAAGGAGGAAGTTCATTCCGGAACCAGGCGTATCCCACCCGCCATCGAGTCCGGTGAAACCGTCGGTGACCGCGTACATCGCTTTGAGCAAATCGCTCCTAAACTCGAAGCGTTCAAGATAGTCGCCGACGGTTCCCCGGCACAGGTTGATAAAGGTTTCGCGTAGCGCTGGGCGCACGAACGCTTCCGCAGTCTCCTCGATGCTGCGTGGGGGTTGGAGCCAACTCGGAGCGACGTCTTCGCGAAGTTGTGCGATTTCCTCTTGAAGGCCTTGGTTTGCCTGCCAATCTTGAGCGGTAAAGAACTTTTCAAACTGAGCGCGCGTTGCATCTTCGTCGGAACCGAAGAGTAGGTAGCGGCCGTCCACGGTTGGTAAGAAGTAATGCGGATCGCGGCGAAGTAGCGGTAGCGACACGTCCATTTCTTTGAGCACCTCCGGCGGCATAGGGCCGAGAAGGTAGGCCCCAGTTGAAGCGCCGACACTCGGCGCTTTCGCAAAAGGGTACTCGGTCTTGGCGGCCCCACCGATTTGGCTACGCGACTCAAACACGCCCACCGAAAGGCCCCGACGAGCGAGCAGTGTCGCTGTGACAAGTGCGTTGTGTCCGGCCCCGATTATCACCACATCGAAGTTCATGCGTCCGAGTTAACCCGAAACGGGCAGGGAAGACTAGAGCACATCTCAAAAGTGCGAGCAGTCATCGAGTCTACCCAGCGCTTCTGCTATAGATCGCTCCGCGATGGAGCAGATACTGGGAGGCCGTGCGGTAAACTGGCTTTTGGCAGCCATCGTCGTGATCTCGGTTCTGCCGATACCCGGCATCGAGGACTTCTGGCCTTTTTTTGCAGGTGTGTTCCTTGTCGATATCAGTATCCGCATCTGGGTTGCACGAAGACGTAGCGGTTTCTCAAGATCTCAGCTGTGGTTTCTCGCGATCGACACCGCCGCGCTGCTGAGCTTCTTACCGTTCGAGAAGTGGTTGGGGGTCGGTCACACCGTCCTGATTGTGATGCGGTTGACTCGCCTTCTCGTCTTGGTGCGCTTCGTGCGTGGGGTGGCCGTCGACGTGTACCATGTCATTACGCGGCGTGCGCAGCTGCAGCAGTTTGCGTTGGTGACAGCCGCAGTTCTCTTCCTAGCTTTTCTGAGTGCGGTGCTGCTCGCGCAACTAGACATCGACCACGACTACGCGGTTGCGGAGCCGTCGTTCTGGGACCGAATGTGGTGGTCGTTTCGCCAGCTTGAAGACCCGGGCAACTTGGTGGAGAACCTTCGCGTCAATCCGTTGATTGCGATGCTCTCGTTAGCCCTGACCATCACGGGCGTCTTCATCATCTCATTCGTGATCGGTTTGGGTACCAACATCGTTGCACAAGTGGTGGAGGCTGAGCGCCGTCGTCCAGTGGACTATCAGGGGCACTCGCTTGTGGTCGGACCGATCCCAGAGAACGAGAGCCTCGTGCGCGAGTTCGTCCGAATCTATGCGAAGAACGGTCGGTATCGTCGTTTTCCCGTGCGCGAGATGTGGGCGTGGCTCATGGAGCGCGGTCGAGGTCCGCGAAGGTTCTCCAAGCCGCGAATGGTCCTGCTCGGCGCAGAAGATGATGTGCCAGCCTACGTCTTCGACGCCGAGCTTCGCGGTGTCATCTATCGTTCGGGCGATGCGTCACACCAGGAGGACCTCAATCTAGTCGCTGCAGAAGACGTGAAGCGAGCAATTTTTCTGGCTCAGCGCGGTGCTGGCTACGATACCGATGCGGTAACCGTTGCGGCACTGGGCGCTTTTCGCCGCCGCAATAAGCTTGCGCACGCATTCGTGGAGGTCGTGGAAAGTGACAACCGCCGAATTGTTTCGACCGTGGGCGGCGAGGGCACGTTTGCGCTCGATGTATCCCACTTTTTCGGTCTGTTTTTGTGCCATCACCTCGTCACTCCGGGGGCCGAGCCACTGTACCGGACACTGCTGTCGTGCGAAGGGAGCGAGTTTTACACGCATATTTACGTCGACGATGACGAGCGAGAGCTTCTGTCACGCAAAGCGGGGCGAGAGGTTTCCTTTGTCGACCTCGCGCGAGAGGTTTATCGGCGCCACCATGTCCTGCTCACCGGGGTGTTTGTCGGGGGACAACCTTGCCCGCGCACATCGAATCTTCTGGTGCCGCTCACAAAGTTGAGTCCTTGGATCAATCCGGTGGCCGATGACCCGAATGTCGTGATCAAGATTTCCGATACTGGCGGGATGATTGGAATCGCTTCGACCTACGGGCCCATGCGCGAGGCATCGCGAGACGCACTCGCTCGGCTTGAAAAGACACCCGAGTCACCCGATGCAAACGAGGGCGTCTCAACGTGGGCCAAGCGTCTTTATTTCAACGCGCAGCCGGTCAAGCGCGTTGTCATCGTCGGTTTTTCTCCCGCGCTTGCATCGCTGGTTAAGGGACTCTGTCGCTTCGTTCCCAACGTCGAAGTGATCGCGGTTCTGAGCGCTCGCGGCGATGCACGAACTCCACTTCAGCAACGACTTGAGCTTTTGCAGCTACGAGAAGGTATGCGGCTTGTGCCTGGGGAGCGCGTGCAGCTTGACCGAGGAGGTCACGCAACGGTTTACACCCACCAAGCGCCGGACTTGGCGCATTTTGCGATTCGCTGTCTGGCCAATCACGGTGCAGTGGATGCGGCGGTCTTTTTGGGTGACCCGGAGTCGGTCGATACCGATGCTCGGACGATGCTCCGCGCTTTGCGGTTTGCAGAAGCGCTGCGTGACGGAGAAGTGCCGCGCCACGAGTCGCTCCGGGTAATTGCGGAAATCGACTCCGATGCTGTCAGCGCTGCGCTTGAGGCGCGTTTCGTCGGCACCCAATGCGGTTTCGACAGCGACGGTGACGTCGAACTCACGTTGCTCGGTACACAGCGCCTCCGAAATTACTTCCTTGTCCATAGTGCTTTTGTACCCGGCGTCACGGATATCTATGAGCGCATGTTGGACGAGCAGGGGCAAGAGATTGTTCGGCTGGATATTGCGGAGGGCGACAGCGTTGGTACGAGCGTGGGCTTCTGCGATCTCATGACGTCGCTCAGCGAACTTGGCGTGCTGCCGGTCGCCTTGGAGCTATCGACCGGGGAGGTGTTGCTCAACCCGCCGGTCAACCGACGCTTTTCGCTCGATGAGATAAGCGCTCTTTTCGTTATCGCAGACAGCGCCAAGCTCGAAGAGCGCTTTGCGAGATGACGACGTCGACGGAGCTTCTTCATCCGAGGTTCCATTGCATCGCGATTAGCAGCCGTTGTTATTCGGAGAGCAGTAGTTCTGTCCAGGGCAATCGTGACAGTAGGCGTCCGATCCGCAGCCACCGTTACGACACACGCCGTCCGAGGAGCAGTGACAGTTACAGCGGTTCTGGTAGCAGGTGTTCGAGCTTCCCGCGTAAATCGAATTGCATTGGGCATTCGAATTTGAGCAAGTGCAGTGGTACCCGCCTGTTCCGGAGTTCACGCATGATTGACCTTGCGAAGAGCAGTTGATCGTACAACCGCCGCAATAACGATTCGTGCGTAGATCTCGACATGTGCCGCTACAGCAGCGTTGCCAACTACTTGTTCCGCATGATTTTCCATTAGAGATGGTCCGCGAACAGCTGCCTGTTTCGGTGGTTGCTTTTTTGCTGCAACTACCACTGCTGCAGAGCGGTGTATACTTCGTGCGCGTGCGTGAACCCGTAGGATCGCAGGCGTGCGAGTATTTGCAGCTCGACCAGGCACTGTAGGTGACGGTGCCACAGCTTTTTCCATTCGTTGAACGCGAACAGTTCTCGGTTTGGGTGGTCTTGACCTCGCTACAAGACCCAGCGCTACATTTCGGTGTGTACACAGCGCGCGAGCGGGTCGCGCTTTGGTCGCACACGCTTGTATAGTTGCAACTCGACCAAGTGCCATAGCGTAGCGAGCCACAAGATTGCCCGTCCGTTGTCGCGCGGCTGCAGCTGCCGGTCTCTTTCGTGGTCTCCAGCGTGCAAGTCCCTGCACTGCATCGCGGGTTCTTTACGAGGCGCGTTCGCGTGCCATTGATGGCACATGTGCTGGAGAATTGACAGCTCGTCCAATCACCGATCTCTTTCGTGCCGCAATCGCCGTCTTGAGCGCACTGATCGCAGGTTTGTTTGGACTCGTTACAAAACTGGTCGCACGGGGAGTCGCTGTGTATAGAGCAGGATCCGTCTCCGCACTGATCCGTGCCGTTACACCAAAACCCGTCGTCGCAAGGTGCGCTGTTGTCCACGAAGGTACACGCCCCATCAACGCACGTGTTGTCCGTGCACGGGTTGTCGTCATTGCATTCCATTCCCGTTCCGACGCACTCAAAGTTGACGCACGTGTCACCAACCGTGCATCCATTGTCGTCGGTGCACGTCTGGTCGCTGCAATCCGGGTCCTGGCAATCGGTCAAACCATCACAGTCGCCGTCCAAAAGGTCATCGCACACGACTTCGAACGGGCCACATGTTTGGTTCATCATGCCACTGTCCGCGTCATCGCAGACCGATGGGTCGCATTGCGAGCAGTCGCTCGGGCCGCGGGTCGCCACCACGGGGAGACTCACTGTGACGTTGGCGCCGGATACGGCATCAAAGGTCGTGCAACCGGCACCGACCAGTCGGCATGAGGAGTCGTATGCCCAAGCTCGAACATGACGCTGCCCAGGTGCAACATCGACGGGGATCGGCGACGCAAAATTGCGAACGACGTCACCTGTTCCCGGGTCGCTCAGCGGGTCGCAACTGTCGACGAGCTCTACGCGGACCCACGCTGTTTGCCCTACCAACGACGCGCTCTCGAACCTCAGCTCGACTTGATAACCACCGGTCTCGCTACAACTCGATACGAGTACCGATGTGATGAAGGCGAGGTGACGTATATCCCTCAGCACCCGCGTCAACGTACCCATAAGGTGATTGTACTGCGTGGACATTACTCGTCGAAGCGAACGCCAGGAATGCACCAGGTAGGACATATCCTACTTACCCAGAAGCCTAAAAAAAGCAGACGTGTCTGCTCACTGCTCGACGTCCCGTGTGCGTGGTCTCCAGAGCAAGACAAAAAAGCTCGGCACCACAAACACGGTCAAGACAGTCGAGAGTGCCAAGCCACCCAGCACGATCGCGCCGACACCGCGGTAGAGCTCTGAGCCGGAGCCGGTGAAGATGACCATGGGCAGCAGGCCAGCGAGCGATGTGGTCGCGGTCATCACAATCGGACGGACCCGGTTCTCGACGCCGGCACGGACGGCGGTCGTGAGGTCGTCGCCTTCTCGCAGACGAGCGAGCGCGCCGTCGACGACGAGAATGGCATTGTTGACCACCACACCAATCAAGATCAGAAAACCGATGGCGGTCATGAGGTCGAGCGCTTGCGGAGCGAGCAGGGCGTCGACCAGCCTCAGAGCAATCACCCCGCCAGCTGCTGCGAGTGGGACGGTCACGAGGACCACGATCGGCGCCAGAAAATCCTCGAAGAGCGCGCTCATCAGCAAGTAGCTGATGATGAGGGCGAGAAGCAGGACACCCGCGAACTGACCCTTTGCGACTTCTAAGTCCCCGGCGGCACCGCTGTACGTCACCTGCACATCGGCAGGGATGGTGCCGTCGGCCTTCATCAGCGTGATGACTTCGTTTTCGAGCTTGCGCAGAGCCGTCTCGAGCGGGAGGGTCTCCGGCGGCGACACGGTGAGCGTGATTGCACGTTCTCGTTCGATGCGCTGAATGGTGGTTGGCCCGAGTTCTTCACGGAGGTCCGCGACAACTGCCAGAGGTACGACGCCAGCAGGAGAGCTGATCGGGGCGGACAGCAGTTCATCGAGTGTCTCGATGGTCCGTCCGTTGCGTCGTTTCGCTTGAATCAACACATCGAGTTGAGGCTCCCCACGTGGGCCGAGTTCGCCGATATTCGCACCATCGATATACGCGTCGACCGTGAGTCCTAAATCGTTGGTTCGTACGTCGAGCGCCGCCGCATCCTGTCGTTTTGGATATGCTCGAAGTTCGGGTGCGCGCGAGTCGAGTGAGGGGACGGGACGAATCTGCGAGCCGGGTAGAACGCCCTGCAGGCGAGCAAACATGGCGCCGCCTACGCTCGAGAGCTTGTCCAAGTCCGAACTAGATAGGTTCACTTCAATCGAGCGACCGCCACCTCGTCGGCCAAAGAGCGAAGCCTGGGTGGTAAAGGAAAAATATCCGGGAATGCTGCCATGCACCTTTCGCAGCCAGCCTAGTAGTCCAGTCACCTTCTCTGGGTCTTTGGCGACCGCTCCAGCAAAAACCCGGCCTGGGTTACCTACAAAAAAGCTGCGATGCACCGCCGGAATCCCGTCCACCTCCTTGCCGATGTGCTTCGCGACGTCTGACTGGATCTCCTTGCCAAGGCTCTCAAGTTCCTCAACTGACGTTCCAGGCGGTGGCGTCAAGATGCCAAAAATTAAATTGCGGTTGCCTGAAGGGAGATACTCAAGGGGCGGCAACAGCAAGACTACGGTGAGAGAACAAGCCGCAACGGCCGTGACGACAACAACCAATGAGCGGGAGTTCTTTTCGCACAGCCAATGCACTTGTGACCCGATACGTTGACGAAAGCGCGCCCCAAACGCTTGCCACTTATCCGGTTTCTGATCCGCGTCGACCTTGCGGAGCTTGAGCACTTTTCCTGCCAGACCTGGAATTACCCATACCGAGACGATGAGTGAGGTGATCACCGCAAAGCTGATCGCAACGGCAACGTCGCGGAGCAACTGACCGACTTCGCCCTGCCAGGTGATGACCGGAATGAACACCGCCGCAGTTGTGGCTGTCGATGCCAACACGGCCCCCCACACCTCGCGGATGCCACGAAAAGCAGCGTCCTTGGCACTCGCCGCGCGGGTGCGCCAGGTGTCGATGCTCTCGAGTGAGACGATCGAGTTGTCGAGCACCATGCCGATCGCGAAGGTGATGCCAGCGAGGGAAACGACGTTGACCGAGCGGCCCAGAGCGCTCATGCCGAGCGCGGTACCAAATACACAGATCGGGATGGACAGACTCACGATGAGCGAGGCTCCAAAGCTACGCAAGAATAGGAACAGCACACAGATCGCAAGAGCTGCCCCAATCATGAGGTTCTGTTGAACGAGACTCAGCGCGCCCTCGATGTAGTCCACTTGGTCAGAAAGCACTTCGAACTGCAAGCCGCGTGGTGCAAACAGACTTTGATCGAGCTCCTCCACAACAGAACGAATTTGCTTCGTGACCTCTAGAACGTTGCTTCCCGCCTCGCGCCTTAATAGCAAGACGAGCGAAGGGCGGTCATCGCTCATCGCGATACCGGTGGCTTCGCGCAGGCCGAGCGAAACATCCGCAACATCGCTCAAGCGAATCGGAGTGCCGTCGCTACCCGCACCCAGCACGATCTTGCCGAGGTCCTCTGGGTTGGGGCTAACGGCCATCGTCCTTACGAGTAGGCGTTTGCGTCCGACCGTGATGTCTCCGCCCGAAACGTCACGCAGTTCCGCACGGACTGCAGTCGCCAATGCGGGGACGCTGATGCCGCGAGACACGAGGTCCGTCGGGTCGAAATCGATGAGAAAGATCGCGTCTCGCCCGCCGAGCAGGACCGTCTCGCCAATCCCGCGGATGCGCTGCAGTTGGGGAACGACCTTATCGTCCACCCAGGTGCGGTACGCCTCCACGGGCTTTCCCTCGACGGAGCGGACCGCGATTACGGCGAGCGGTGGACCACTGTCGTTGGCAGTCTCAACAGATGGGTCGTCAGCCGCCTCTGGATAGCCAGAGACTTGGGTGAGCTTGTTGGTGATTCGTACCAGCGCATCTTCAATGTTGGTGTCGACCGAGAATTCGATCTCGAGCCGCCCCTGATCAGGGGAAGCGGTGCTTGTCATTCGCGTAATACCCTGCACGTCCTTGAGGGCGTCCTCCTGCGGCTCAAGGATTTCTGTCTCGACTTCTGTCGGGGACGCGCCAGGCCAACGTGTCTGCACTGTGAAGGTTGGGATCGCGATGTCCGGCGTCAGCTGAATCGGCAAGTCGAACACGGAAAGAAAGCCAAAGAGCACGACAAGGATGGCGGTGACCACGACGGTAACAGGACGTTCGACAGCAACGCCCAAGAGCCCGTGGGTCGAGGTGGGCGCTGGGTCTTCCTTCATGGGCTGCGTACCTGGACCTTCTGGTCGCGTCGCAGGCGCTCATTACCCCGTGTCACCACAAGCGTGCCCTCCTTGAGTCCCTCAGCGCGGACGCGCGCGAGTTGTGCTCCTTTGCGAATGACTTGAACCACCACTGGTTGGGCCTTCTGCTCGACCACCAGGACGATTCGCGTCTCAGCGCGGTCTGTGATGAGCGCGTCGAGCGGAACCAAAAACCCGTCGTCGCGCGTTTCAAACGTGAATGTGGCATCTACCGCAAGACCCGGGATCAGCCAATCGTTCACCTCAGCGGGCACCACTCGGACCTGTGCAGCTCGAGTTTGAGGGTCGAGAGCTCGCACGAGCCCGATGATGCGAGCAGGAACGCGCTGGCTGCCATGCTCGAGCACGACCTTTGTCGTCGTGTCCATTTCAGCGAGGGCAGCGGCGTCGACCGAGACCAGTACTTCGACTTGGTTTTCCGCAACCAGCTCCAGGGCTTGTTCACCGGGCCGGATGTAGTCGCCGGGATCAGCGAAGCGTCGTGTGATAACCCCGTCAAAGGGTGCGGCGATCTGATGACGGCTGAGCGTGACACGCGCGCTGACTTCCTCAGCCTCAAGAGAGTCTTTTTGAGCGCTCAGCGCCTCTGCTTCCGAAGTGGCCCGATCAATTTCTGCTGCTGGTACAGCGCGTGCGCCGGCGCTTTCAAATCGTTCGGCCTGTCGATACGCGAGGGTCCGTCGGGCTTCGATCTGTCGTTTCTCTGCTCGAACAGACTTAAGGCGCGCTCGGACAAGCCCTGGATCGATGCGCAAGAGAGTTTGGCCGGTCTTTACTTGGTCGCCCTCGCGGACCATCACTTCGAGAACGGTGCCCGCTTCTGCTGGGGAGAGCTGAGCGCGCGCCTTCGAACGCGTCAGTCCATAAAAGGTTCTGGTGCGCTGAAGGGGCCCGGTGCTGACCTTCGCGACGTCGATGAGCGGAGGGCTCTCCCGTGCTGTACCCTGCGAAGAGGCTTCCTCGGCGCACGCACCCAAACTTAGACACAGCGCCCCCACCGCCATTTGCAGTATGCTGCCCCTTGCCCGTCGCCTGTCTCGCATCGTAGATGCCGCTTTCCTAGGGCCCGTGAGGGCATTCTGCAAGCAAAGGTTTGAGCGATTGGTCGCGCGTAAGTGCGACGCTAGCGGCGGGTGGAGACGAGGCTTGCCTTGTTCGTGGGCAGGACCGACGTCATGGCGCTTGCCCCAGTCTGGGCCGCATCGGCAGCCTCAACGCGAGGTTCGACGACGATTGGCTCGATCGGAAGCGACACCCCTGCTGGTGGACTCGAGTCGAGCTCCGGTCGTGGAGCGGAGCTCTCGTTGGCCGACTTTGTGCTCGCTTCAAGAGGTTTTGTCTGCGCGGGTGCGGGTCGGAAGTCCGCCTCGGGTTCGGCCCCGGTGCTGAGCGCGGGCTTCTCTTCGCAGGCAATCAAACTTCCTGCAGCAAGCCCTGCGACGAGCCCCAGACCAAGTTTGTCGATGTGCAGATGCTTCGTCATGGTGAACCTTCTCTCTGAGCCACGTCCTGCGGTCGCCGCTCAAATTTAGGAAGTGCAACCACTATGCCGTGGCCAACGCAGCGAGAGGCTTCCATTTTTCGGTGCTTGAGACCGGGTAGGGTCGCAGCGCTGCATCACGCATCGCCTCAGTGAGGCAATGCGTCACACTACTCGGCTTTTGAGCGAACTTCGTACAGATCGGATCGCCGGTCGAGCCATGTGCGAACCGTCCCGGTCCGTTCCGTGCGACGAAGCAGATCGATGTCGAGCTCATGCACCAACATCGTTTCAACGTTGGGGGTTGCCTCGGCGGCGACTCCGTCCCGCGCAAAAGGAATGTCCGAAGGTGTCAGAATACAAGACTGCGCGTAGTGAATGTCAGCGCCCTCGACCTGCGGTAGGTTGCCGCATGCGCCGCTGAGCACGCAGTAGACGTGGTTTTCGATACAACGTGCTTGGGCGCAGGAGCGGACGCGCAAGTGACCGGAACGAATGTCAGTGTTGTAAGGCACGAACACAATCTGAGCGCCTTTCGCTCGCGTAATTCGTGACAGTTCTGGGAACTCGATGTCGTAACATATCGTAATCGCCACACGTCCACTGTCGGTGTCGAATACACGAATCTCGTCACCTGGAACAACACCCCACCAACGTTGTTCGCTCGGCGTAATATGGATCTTGTATTGCTTTTGGATGCTGCCATCGCGACCGAAGAGGTAGGCGATGTTGTAGAGCTTGTCGTCTTCGACGGTGAGGTGCGAGCCACCAACAATGTTCACGTTGTATTGGATGGCTTTCGTGGAAAAGAACTCCACGTAGCGGTCCGTAAACTCACTCAGGCGACGCGCTGTCGATGCAGGATCCTTGTCGGCCACCAATTCGAGCAGCTGGTTCGTGAGCAACTCAGGGAAGACCACAAAATCGGCTCGGTAGTCTCCTGCGGTGTCGATGAAGAACTCGCACTGTCGTGCGAAGTCCTCGAACGACGAGACCTGACGCATTTGATATTGCACAGTCGCGATGCGTACTTTGCCGACGCTATCTCCTTCCGGAATATAAGCCGGGTTGTGCCACTCCATCAGTACGGCATTGCCCGCGGACTCCTTATCATTTGGCAGGTAGCCACGGATGACATTCTTGATGATGAAACCATTCGCCAGCTGCGCCGTCAGAACCGGGTCGTGGAGTTCTTTCGCCACCACCGCACGAACATACGCCTTGGGTGAGTAGTCCTTGGCATGAAGGTGATAGCCGGGAATCCGGCCTGCGATCATGATGCGCTTCAAGTTGAGTTTTTCGACGAGCCACTTGCGCTCTTCGTAGAGTCGACGAGCGAGACGCATCCCGCGCATATCGGGATCGACCACAATGTCGATGCCGTACAGTGTGTCTCCCTCTGGGTCGTGGTTGGAGATCGAGCTGCGGGCCGTGATCTCGTTGAATGTGTGCTGATCTTCGTAGTCAGACTCAGAGATGATCAGGCTACTTGAAGCGGCAACGACCTTGCCGTCGATCTCCACGCACATCTGACCGTCTTGGAATCGTTCGATCTGACTCTCGAACTGCGCTCGCGACCACGGGGCCATGTTGGGGAAGCACTTTTCTTGTAGAGCAGCGACTTGCTCATAGTCCGCTTTCTGAAGCGATCTGACCTCGAGACGGCTTTCAACTTCGTGGTCATCGGTCGACATGCAAGTCTTGTGCGGTCTGGGGGCGCAGTTGGCAACCCCAGAATGCAAAAAGCCCCACAAAAGTGGGGCTTCACCGTCTTTGCGCGACGAACGCTAGGGCATGTAGATGTGAAAGCCGAGCTGTGCACCGACGCTTGTCACGATGTTCGGATCAGCAGCGGCCGTCCCGAAGGTAATGCCAAAATCGTCACCATCGGGTTTTGAGAAACCGACTTGTGCACCGATGCCGCCGGAAAAGCTGAGCATGGGAAAGCCGAGCGCGGACATGAAGAACTCAGCGCCGAGCAGACCATTGAGGTTTCCGTTGAAGTTGACGCCAGTCCCGGGGTCGTTGAGACCCAATCCAAGGCCTACTCGCCCAAAGAGGCGCACATGTTCCCAAGTATGAAGTCCGATCAGGTAACCACCTTCGATCGCGAACGCCCATGTCGTGTCGGGCTGCGTTCCGAACCCGATGCCCAAGCCTACGTCGAAACCCGAGGTGTCATCGTTCCACATGCGAATGCCGACCGGTGCCGCACCTGTGAAATAGCCGATGCCAAGTCGTCCGTTGGCTGCGCTCGCCGAACCGGACCCACTTGTCGCGAGCGTGTCGCCGCCCGATGTCCCGAGCGAGGAGTTGGTATCGAGCGAGGAACTCGTGTCGTACGAGGTGTCGTTCTCTGTCTCGGCGGTCGTCGTTGTGTCTGCTTCGACATCGGTGTCGGCCTCAGCGCTTCCTTCGATTTCATAGTCTTGCGCTTGAACGGGTAACGCGCTGAGCAAAGCTGCTGCACTCAAGACGATAAGTTTTCGGGTCATTGGGGGGATCCTTTCGCTTGGAATTCTAGGTTGAGGGGTGTGATGCGGCACGACCCCTAACACGAAGGCGCGGGGACGTGAGCAAAAAATCAAGTTGAAAAGTGCGGTTCTTACAGCACGAAAGCAACGAATACGGCGCTGCCACCGGTGACTTCGACGATTCCAAAAAGGAAACCGAGCCCACCATCTCTTCGAAGTGGCGGGCCACCGTAGACGACCGAGCCCCCCGAAACGGGTGCCTGCCAGAGGCGACTACGCACCCATGCTTCGGATGGTGCCACGCCCGTGCTGAAGCTTTGGATATCCGCGTAAGACACGTTGACGGTCAGGATCTGCCCGGAACCGCCGGCCGCCCAGTTGATGATGGGGCGAGAGCCCGCCGCCACGCAGCCAAAACCCACGGACAGCACGCTGGTCGGCGCTGGCTCGCAGTTCGGCATGTCGATGGGGCAGTCTACCGGATTGCTGCTCGCGACGTCGACGCGAATATTGTTGTATTCGGAGCACACGATGCCCACGGCCTGGTTGAGGCTGGTGTTGGTGGTCGATGGGCTGCCAAAGTACGTCGAACCCGCGCCCGACCCAAAACTCGTCGACGATGTGCTCTCGCCGCCAAAGCCGCTGTTGGTCGCGGTGCCAGCGCCACCAAAAGCTCCATTGGTGGTGACCGTGATGTGTGGCGCACCATCGAAAGCGTCGCCGAAAGTTCCGATCTCTAGAGCCTGCTCTTGATAGCCAATCTCGCCCATCGCGGGCAGCGTGTCGATATGCTTGCGAAGCGACTCGGCGATGGCGTCGATTTCATGGTCCGTGAAGCGCCAACCCGTCGTGGTTTCAACCTGGTAGAGGGTTTTGATGACCCCTGCTTCGATCTCCAGAGCTTCTTCCTGTACTTCAAGGTCGCTGGTGTCGGTCGGTTGGGTGCAGCCGAGTAGCGACGTGCCGCTGAGTAGCGACATGCCGCTGAGTAGCGACAGAGTACAGAGTTTCCAAATAATCTTTCCGGGTCGCATGCTCACGGGATACTGTAGACAAGGGTACCATTGCAACAATCGATGCGCACGGTTCCACGGGCAAAAGGCCGAAGACGGCCGGGTTTTCGGGTCGTCGGCGCAAAGCCGCCCAAGTGAGAGTGTATGTTCATGTAGGTGAGGTTGGCGCTGACGAGTTGTAGCGGCTTCTGGTAACCTGCTTCGGTGCAGCTGGAAGGGGCATCAATCGCGCGATGAGCGTTAGTGAATTACCAAAAGGCCTGCATGCACTCGTCGTCGACGATGAGGCCTCTGTTCGTCAGGCGTTGCGCCTTGCGATGGAGTTCGCGGGTTGGGTCGTTGTGGAAGCGTCTTCCGCCGCCGAGGCGCTTGAACATATCGACGAGCAAATGCCAGACCTGATCGCCTGCGACAAGAACATGCCAGGCGACAGCGGTATCGACTTGTTGCGCAAGGTTCGTGCGCGTTCCGATCGTGTTTCGTTCCATCTCATCACCGGCTTTGGCAACGCTGAGAGTGCCGAAGCGGGGATGGAACTCGACATCGACAGCTACACGGAGAAGCCGTTCAAAGACATCTTTGCTGTCATCCACCACATCGGTGCCGCGCACGAGCGTCGCCAGGCCAAGTCGGCACAACGCGACGAGAGGGCACGCGGAGCGCGCGCCGAGGGGTCCACCGACCAATTGCAGGCGTTGGTCGTCGTCGCAGACGGTGAGGGTCGAACCGTTGCGGCGGACCTACTTCGTGAAGTGTTTGGTCCACGCATGGAAGTGGTCGAGGAGCCATCTGACGGAGCGGCAGACAAGAGTTGGGACATCGTGGTGACGGATCTCAAACAGGCGGACGCAACGCTTGCGACATATTCCGCGCCCTTGGCCGTTGTCTGGTCGTCAAAGCCGATACGACCGCATGAGATGATTGGTTTTGCGGACAAGGGCGCGACCGCGGTTGTCACGCGCTCCGATCGCGAGACCTTGAAGGCGTCGCTCCAAAAGCAAAAGACCCGAATGCACAATGCGACGGTGCAACGTGATCAACAGGGCATTCCGTCGAGCTTGCCGCGCGCTCCGTCTGCCCGCGAAGCAAAGCCAGCGCGTCCAGCAAAGCCGCCGCCGCCTGCTGCGAAGGTTCCGTCGCCAAGGATCCCGCCGCCAAGGGTCCCGCCGTTATCGGCGTCGTTACAGCCTCCTAAGGGCAAAAAGAGGAAGGTTCCGAATGACCCCGCAGAGGCAGAAAGTGAAAGCGCAGAAACGCTCGATGCCTTGGTGGTCGACGATGAGGCGGCCATCCGCAAGGCGCTGCGTTCTGCGATGGAACTTCGCGGGTGGAATGTGCGTGAAGCCGAGTCTGGGGATGCGGGTCTCGACGCGGTTCGAGAGCAAATGCCCGACCTCATCGTTTGCGACAAGAACATGCCTGGCCGAAGCGGTATCGACTTGCTGCAAGACGTTCGGTGGCTCAGCGAGGACACGTCATTTCACTTGCTGACTGCATTCGCGAACGAAAAGAGCGCGCAGGCATCCATGGTCCTCGGTGCGGATAGCTACCTGCAAAAACCTTTCGAGGATGTTTTCAAGTTGCTCGACACCATCGAGCAAGCCCACCGAATTCGGTCCGACAAAAACGACTTCCGCCGCGAGCGCGGTCAGTTCGGGCCTTCACTGCGGTCGCTGCCGCCGAAGCAGCACGAGTCTGCGTTGCAGACGGCGATCATTATCCAAGACGACATGATGCGCAGTTTGGCCGCTGCGGCGGTCGTGGAAATGGCTCCCGTAGGAACCGAGCTAGAGCAGTGGGCTACGCTGCCGAGTGGCGATCGCGTCGCGGACCTCGTCGTCTGCGATCCCGATGTGGTCGCGGAAGTCACTCGTCGTTTTCGAGGTGCGGAAGTTTTGGTCTGGTCCGACAAGACCGTTCCACGCGAGCTGCGGTTCGCGCTCGCCAATCGCGGTGTACGGGCGGTCGTGGCCAGCGCCGACCAGGACAGTTTCCGCGACGAGCTGGGGACGATCTTGGCGAGGGCACTGACGCCTTCCGATACCCGCCCTGCGGTTACAGCAGCGCCTGAGGGTAGGGCGACGACAACTTCAAAACAACCCCCTGCCAAGTCTGTACCCACACGGGCAGAGGCCGTAGATTCGAGCTCGACGGATGAGCGAGTCCCTGGCCATCCGTCTGCGAACGACGAGACGCCCGAGCTGCAGATCGATGAGATCACCCAGCACGAGCTCCACCGGGCGATGGAAGGCATCGAAAACAAGAACTTCTACGAGGTCTTGGGCGTGCCAACCAATGCAACCAAGGTTGAGATTCGTAGTGCTTACTTCGTTCTCTCCAAGAAGTTTCACCCCGACGCGTTCTTTGGCAGAGAGCTTGGTCAGTACAAAAAGATGATGGAAGTCGTTTTCCGTACGGCGACAGACGCCTACGAGGTGCTCAGTCGCAGAAAGCGGCGAATCCAGTACGATAAAGAAAACAACATTGTTGTCGAGCCGCGGACCGAGTCGCAGCCCATTCCGCCTCCATTGTCCCGCTCGATGCCGTCGCCGAGCAAAGTAGCACCCACACAACGCAATGTTGTGACTCCCCGAGACCGAACTGGGAGCGGTGGGCGTTATCGCGTGCCCAGTCGTGGCCCAAGTCGCTCGCGCGTCGTGTCCGAGTCTTCACGCGATGCCGCCACCGAAAGCGAGCTGCTTGCACAAGCCCGCGACCAGGAGAAGCGCGGAGACGTCGAAGTCGCGATTCGCACTCTCCGGCGCGCACTTGCCCGACATCCTTCGATGTTGGATCTGCAGAACGAACTCGACCGGCTGGTGCATAAGAGCCAGTCGAGCGCAGAGAGCTCGCATCGTGCACAGGCAGAAGCGTTGACTCGCGAAGAGCGTTGGGAGCAGGCGGCAGAGGCTTGGGCTGCCATCTGCGAGCGTGCACCCAGCGACGTCGTAGCGCACGTGCAGGCCGCGCGGGCGATGATCGAGGCCAATCGTAACCTCGTTGATGCAAAACGTTACGCCGAGACGGCAATCCGCCTCGACGACGGTGATCTCGATGCAAAGGTATTGTTAGCGCGAATCTACGCGCACGCGGGGATGCGCGTTCAGGCGAAAAAGCAGCTGAAAGCCGTGCTGCAAAAAGACGGGGGACATGAGGGAGCTGCGAAACTCCTGAAGCAGCTCGAGAGCTAAGCCCGTGAGTGTTCGTAGCAAGATTGTCCTGGTCATTCTGCTCGCCGCAGTGATCCCCGTAAGCGTCAGTGCGTGGACGACGCTCGGCACCCACCAAACCGCCTTTGAAGGTAAGATTCGCGAACTCAATCAGTCGTCGGCGCGCAATGCTGCCGCGGTCGTTCACGCCCGGTTCGAAGCGTCGGTCCGTGCCCTGTCCGGCGTTGTCGAAAAAGCGGTGCGCTGGCCGGAGTTGTCCCTCGACGAACGGGAGGGCGCCATGTGGCTTACGCTGAGTCAGCTCGACATGGTGGCCGTGGTTTCAATTCGCAACCACACTGGGGCACTTCTGCCCCCTGTCGTGTATCTCGACCAAGAGGCCAATACGGCGTCGCCGGAAATGCAACAGTGGGCATCGCACCCGAAGGTCGATGGCGCGACGGTAGAACAGTTCGTGAAACTGCCGAAGGCCGACTACCGGCGTACACCGACGCAGACGTTGGGACGCGCATTTTCGGAGAACCCCGTTCTGCTCCCGGTCGCGTTCTGGGTTCCGGGGGCCGTCGATAACGAGCCGTGGACGCTGGAAGTAGCTCTCGCCCTGACGGAGATTTGCGAAGAGATGATAGCGCAGCGACCCGCGGATACGGACGCGTACCTGGTCGATGACGAAGGGCGCGTGTTGTGCACGTCCCAGTCGGTTCCCCCGATGAAGGTGGACAGAGCTCTGGCGTCCGCGGTATCGTCGATCTCCGTCGCTCCCGGTAAGGCGACCGAGTTGCGCTATCCGCGTGGCGGCGACGAGCGAATTGCGGCCATCGCCCCTGCCGAGGGCAACTGGTACGTCGTCATCGAGCGCTCTTTAGACGATGCGTTGGCTCCGAGTCGCACGCTTTTCAACCAGAGCATGCTCTGGATTGCCCTGGGCTTGCTCTTGGCAGTGATCGGAGGAGCCATTCTCTCTGGCGGTATCACCAGCCCAATTCGACAGTTAGAGACAGGTGCGAATCAGGTCGCCGCGGGAAATCTTGAGCATCGTATCGACCTTGAGTCTGCGGACGAGTTCGGCAACTTGGCCAGTGCCTTCAACGCCATGGGTGAAGAGATCGCGACCTGGAATCGCGAACTCAACGAACGCGTGCAGAGCCAGACCAAAGAACTTCAGGAAGCGCAAGAGCAATTGCTTGAGGCGCGAAAGATGGGCGCGATGGCGTCGCTCAGCGCTGGCATCGCCCACGAACTCAATAACCCCTTGGCAGGACTCATCGGCTTGACGCAGGTGCTGGTTGCCAAGGCGAAGTTTCAACCCGATGCCGCCGCCGACGTCGACACCCTTGAAGCGGTTGAACAGCAAGCACAGCGCATGGCGCAGATTGTCGCTCAGCTCGGCGACCTTGAGACGGCGTCTTCACAAGGGTTGGCGGAGCAGAGCTTGCGGGAGCTCGTCGAGGAGCGCATCGACGCAGCGAGGACGCGCCTTGAGGCCTCCTCGATCGAGTGTTCGTTTCAGGCCGAAGAGCAGTTGCCGCTCGTCGCCATGGACGAAAAACGGCTGGGTGATGCCATCGATGCCATTCTGGACAATGCGATCAAAGCGATGTCTGAGG
This sequence comes from uncultured Polyangiales bacterium, assembly GCA_964487255.1. Lineage (GTDB taxonomy): Bacteria > Myxococcota_A > Polyangia > Polyangiales > CAZAQV01 > CAZAQV01. The sequence continues at coordinate 201,225 of CAZAQV010000008.1, forward strand.
GGGGCCGCCTGAACGTGATTGTACGACAAGTAGCAGGTGAACTCGTTGTGCTGGAGATCTCCGATACTGGACCCGGCATCCGAGAGGCGGACCTCGACCGCGTTTTCGAGCCCTTTTTCGCCACGAAAGAGCACTGGGAAGGCACTGGGCTCGGTTTGTCGCTCGCACATCAAACCGTGAGCGCACATAACGGAAGAGTTTCCATCAAGAGCGAGCAAAAAGTCGGAACAACGGTTACAATTTCCTTGCCTGCTTCGAAAGGCGCCGCGCACCTCGTGTAGGGTTCATGACCAAGTCACGCAAATACGATCCGAACGCACAGATCACGATCACTCTCGATCGGCTTCGCTCGCTTGAAGATCGCGCGACCATGGGAATGCTTGTGGGCGGCATTGCGCACGAGGCACGCAACATGATGACGAGTGTGCTTTCGTTTTCTCAGGTCGGTGCACAGATGCAGCAAGACGATGAGCGAACGCAAAAGATGTTTCTGCAGATCGAAGAAGCCACACTGCGTTGTTTGGACGTATTCGAGCGAGTGCTTGAGACCTTGCGCGAACGGGAGAAGACCGATCAGTTTGTCGTACCCGTGCCAGTGAGCACTGAGGACATTGTGGATAAGACGATCGCCTTGATTCGTGAGCAGGCTTCCATCAAGCGCGTTGGCATCGACCGGCAGGTCTCGGAAGTCCCTCCGGCACTGGGTCTGAATGGACCACTCGTGCAAGTGGCGCTCAATCTGGCGGTCAACGCGCTACACGTAACCCCTGAAGGCGGGATGATTTGCATGGGTACGGAGCGGCTCGACGATGGGCGAGTGTGCATTTTCGTGAGGGATTGCGGTCCGGGCGTGCCAGAGGAGTTGGCTGAAAAGATTTTCGAACCGCTGTTTACGACCAAAGGTGATGACGGCACAGGGTTCGGTTTATCTGTGAGCCGAGAGTATGTGGAACGTGTCGGGGGAGAACTGACGCTCGACCCACGGCTGGAGGGGCAGGGCGCTGTGTTTCGGATCAAGCTTCGTACTGCTGAAACGGAGCCGTAACCGTGGCGCGGCGTTTGTTGGCTGTTGGCATCTTGGTGGTGCTCATTCTGATCGCGGGGTTTGTCGTCTCAGGCGTGCTTCTCGACGAGCCGGAAGTCGAGCAGGCGCAGGAAGTTGTGCCTCCGCCGACGCTCACGAACTCTGCGAGTAAAGCACCCGTTGAAGAAGAGACCGCGGTCATTGACACGGTTGAAGGTCGCGCAATCCGCCGCGTTCCCGGCCGGCCTGCTGCTCCTGTAGTCAAAGGTGATCGTCTCCCCGCTGAGTCAACCGTCGAAACGTCGGGCGGTAGCGTGACGCTGACCACAACGGGGGGTGCACAAGTTGTCGTTTCGGACGAGTCGCTCTTGCGCGTCGCCGAGCCCGGTCAGGACGGCGTCGACATCGTGCTCCAACGCGGTCGCGCAGAGGCCAAAGCGCAAGGTGACCGATTGCGCATGGGCTTTGAGGGCAGCGATGCGGTCGCCACAGCGGACGACGGCGACTTCGCTGCGGTGTCCGATGGCGCGGGCCAAGTCGCTGTGGCGTCTTCGCGGGGCGAGGTCGAACTTTCGGCACAAGGAACATCGGTGACTGTACGCGAGGGTGAGCAATCGGTGGTTCGCCCGAGCATGCCGCCGACGGCTCCGACGTCGATTCCGACCTCGTTCTTCCTCAAAGTTCGCAAACCGGGTACCACGCGGAAGCCGACCGCCAGGTTGGCGGGACGTACTGCGCCGGGCTCGATCGTCAAGGTTGGAGAGCGATCCGTCACGGTGGGTGCGAGCGGTGAGTTCGAGACCGAGGTGTCTCTAAAGGGGGGGCGTAACTCTGTCAGCATCTCAGCGCGCGACACACAGGGGCGAGAAGCCGAGAAGAACGTCTCCATCGTATACAAAAAGCCCGACCCGACCCTACGCAGCAAGGTCGTCTGGTAAATTCTCGTGTAAAAGTCCTGGCTGTGGCACCCTCGTAGGCCGGCCGAGCTTGAAACATGACCGTCCTTCGATGCACAGCAATTCGACTGTCTCTGGTGATTGGATGGAGCATTTCGTTCTTCGTGCTGCTTCCCGAAGCGCGGGCGCAAGACTTCGATCTAAAACTCCCTGACAAGTTGTCATTGGGCACCGAGCAAGAAGCGGAGATCTCTGTTCGCGCTGCAGGGAACGAAAATGTGCGCTTTTTTTCGAACGTGGGTCGCGTTGCGAACGTGCGCCAAGCTGGAGATCGCCTCATCGCGACCTATTACGCACCGAAACAACGCTATCCACAGGTCGCCATTATTGTGGCTGCGACGCCGGACCTTTCGCGCGTTGCGTGGGGAAGCATTCCCCTTCACGGCCAGCCAACCGTCAAGATTCGATACGGGCGTCGCGCGAACGTGCTGGTTCGTGCCGGTGACAAGGAGTTTGGTCCGGTACAGACCGACCGCCGGGGACGTGCCGAACTGCTCGTTGAGGTCGCGCCGGGCGTGCAGAGCGTCACGGTGTTTGGAGCGGACCGCCAAGGCACGACCAAAGAGCGTGAGAACCCATTGGAGGTGCCTCAATTCGAGCGCGTGTTTTTGCTGTGCCCGAGTGAAAAACGAGTCCTGGGGTTTTCGGTCGACGAGCACGGCAAGCCGCTGCGCGAGCAGACGCTTCCGCTGGACGCCGAGGTTGGCACACGTACCGAGTACACCCGTCTCGAATCCGGAGCGACTGTGGCGGCTTTTGAGGTCTCCGAAGAGAGCCTCGCCTCGTTTGCTGTTCGGAGCCAGGCACCGGGGAGCGAGCAGCCGGCGCGTTGCACCCCGCCGGCGCGAGCGAGTGGTTTCGAAGTGGCTTTGCCAGAAGCGTTTGTGGCAGGACAGGGCCCCGTTAGCGTTTCGATTCGACCCAAATACCAAGACGACACCGTACCCGAAAAGGGTGAAATGCCGAGCGCGAGCGTAGAGTTTGGTACGTTGAGCCGTCTGAAGCGACAAGGCGACGAATATGTCGCGACATGGACGCTGCCCAACGACTTCGAGGGCCGCGCTGAGGCCGTGCTCTCCGTCGCGCGCTCCGATGGTGGAGCCGCAGAAGAGCATCAACTTCCGCTCCGGGCTGCGGAGGTGACGCAGCTCAGGGCGAGCGCGAGTGACGATGCACTTCCAGCGAACGGCTCCGCGCAAGTCACGGTGATGGCTTCGCTGCTTGACCGCTTTGGCAATGTCGCCCGCGTGCCCGCGAAGCTCGAGGCGGAGGGCAAAGGGTCGCTTTCGACGTTTCGCCAAGGCGACGATGGCACGTGGGCAGCAACCTACGTCGCGCCGACCTCGGCGGGGGGTGGAGTCGATGTGGTTACGGTACGTGAGACCGAGCGTCGGCTGAGTGCTGAAGTAAGGATCGAACTTAGCGCTGATCGCGACAGTTTCCTGCTGTCCGTGCGCGCGGGCTACTTGACCGACTTCGCTAAAGTCGCAGGACCCATCGCGCTGATTGGGTTGCGCTACCGCTTGCCGATGCTGAGCGAGATGCCAATGCTCGGTCTCGACGTTGGCGGTTATCTAAGCAGCAGTTCAAACATCGATAGCGAAGGTCTGGAAAATGTCCAAGCCGACGTGCTCGGCGTGCCAGTGTTGCTCCGCGCCGGGCTCGGGCTTCCCTTGGGTGGGCTCGACCTTTTCGTGCACATGGCTGGAGGTATCCTTTGGTCCTCTGCAGACGTTCGTTCTTCATCTTCAGGTCAGCTCATCGAGGATGACGTGACATTCGTGCTCGGGGGCTTCGTCGGTTCTGAGATATCGCTTGGCCCGGGGGCGCTCGTCATCGAAGCGGGCTACCTGCTTGCGCCTCGCGGCGGTACCATCGAAGGGCAGGGGGCGGGGTTCGTTGCCGATTTGGGCTACGGACTCGCGTTCTAAAGCCGCTGCCCTATTGGTACGGTGATTCCCAGCCGCCCAAGTCAGGCGCGTCGCCGTTGAAATCGCCGGGCTCCGGGCCGTTGACATTGAGGCCCAGGTCAGGGCAGCGATCGATGAGCGCGCTAAACGGGCTTAGCCGATAGTCATCGACCGACGTATCAACGAACTCTGGGTCGAGCTGAAAACTCGTGGCGTCGGGGCTGCAGGCCGTGCACGCGCCGTTTCCGTTGGCGAAGAAGTCGTTGTATTGCCGAAGCGCGAAGTCCGACGTGAAGGCCTGCAGCCCATGCCGACCGTTTGCCGTCAAGATGTTGCACTGAAGTATGATGCGTCGCGAACCGCCGCTTAGCTGCACGCCGTGGTCGGTACTTGTGCTGACGGTATTGAAGCGAACCACCGCGTCTTGTGCGCCACTGAGGACGATGCCCGAGCGGTTTGCAAAGAGCGTATTGCCCCAAACCTGCGAGCCGTCCCCCTGGATGCCCACTTGGATGCCTTCATTGTTGTTATTGGAAATCTGGTTTCGGAAAATCGTGGACGGCATGAGCGCTTGGACTCCGATGCCGTTACCCTCCATGTACCCGTCGGGTCCTACGGTGTTGTTCGAGCCTTGCAGTTGAACCCCAGCGCTACTGTTGTTGGTCGCCCGCACGCGTACGATGCGGTTGTTTGAGCCGTCCACGCGGATGCCGATCTGGCAACCGTCGACCCTAAGGCCGAAAACCTCGTTGTTGTCGCTTTCGATCCGTAGTCCGTCGACCGCGCCGATGCACCGCAGACGGGCCCCGTCGGCGAACAGCTCAAAGGCGTCGCCGTCGGCCACGATGGGACTACTGACGGAAGTCTCGATGGCACTGGGTACCCAAATCGTTTGCGTGCCCGCCTGCGCGTTGCTGTAGGCGATGGCTTCCCGAAGTGAGAGCCCTGTGCCGCCGGGCGTACCAGGCGAGGCTCCGGCGTCGCTTTCATCGATCTCCGTCGTCACTTTGATGAGGTTTGGATCGCCAGTAACCACAACCTCGACTTGGGCCCAGCTCTGCAGGCCGCCGTTGTCGCGAACACGAACCGTAACGGAGTAACGACCGGTGGCCGAGAAACTATGCGTTGAGGCCGTCCCGGAAGCCTCAAAGGTTCCATCTCCGTCCCAGTCCCATTCGAAGACCAAGGCTTCAGGCGGGTCCTCGCGGTCCGTCGCGGTTGCCGAACCCGCGAACGTTGTCCCGGTCGTACCGGCTCCGGGCTCGACTTCGATGTTGAGCAGCGGCGGTGTATTGGGCGCGATGCAGCTGCGGTCGAGGTCATCGATGTCGGAGTCACAGTCGTTGTCCAGCGTGTCGGCACAGTTACCCGCGGCCAAGCTCTCATCGACGCCGGGGGAGCAGGACGCGCCACACTTTTCGGGTTCGTCATCGCAGTCTGAGCCGTCGGGCGCGTAGCCGATAGGGGGGGTGCATGTGACTTGGGAGGTGGAGGTCTTTCCGAACCCGTCGCCGTCCTTATCTTCGTACCACGTCACGTCGGGGTCCTCATCGACTTCGCCATCACACTCTTGATCGAACCCGTCGCAGCCATCGGGGGCTTCATTTCCCGGAAAGCAGTTCGCGCCGCATGCATCGGGATTGTCATCGCAATCGTTGCCGCCTTCGCAGACGATGTCGATGAAGCCGTCCTGATCGAGATCTTTGTCCACTGGTCCCTGCATACACTCACCAGAAGCGCAGCTACCCATGGAGTGGCACTCGTCGACACAATCCGCATCGCCAGTGCAGCGGCGGACGGTGAATAGGACGGTGGCCTGACCCAAGATCGGGTGCGATGCGATCAACTTCACGGCGCCCACGTCGGTTGGCGTGAAAACGGTGCTGGTGCCCATGGCGTTGGAGAACATCCCGCTATTGCCTTGAATGGACCAAGAGACCGTCTCATCACGGAAGAAAACGTCGTCAGCGAAACGCACCACCGAAAAGATCATGACCGACATGCCGAGCTGAATGTTTCTGTCTACGACGGGTTCACCTGCTCCTCCGGGGGCGGTCTCAAGGCGAAGCTCGACGGGTTCGATGGTCACGGCATTGGCAAGTTCCGCGTAGCGACCCCCCGGCGTCGTAAGGGAGATGGGCTGCAAACCGGCCGGAAGATTGGCTTGTACCCGCACATTCACGGATTGCGGGGTCGAGCTGAGAACCTCCAGCACCTTCTGATCTGCGACTCTAATGTCGAAGCTGCGATCAATTGTGGGAACGCCCGGTTCCAGAGCGCCCCGCACCTCGGTGAAGAAGTTCTGCCCGCCAACGGCCAGCTGCGACTCAAGCTGCTGTGGCAATCGATTCGGTGTGACCGACAAGATCTCGGGTGCGGCCTTTTGCTGCGCGCAGCCAAAAGCCAGGGTGGCAGCAAAGAAAAGCAGCAAAGGAAGACAGGCTTGGTGTCCCACTTGGTCCACGACAGGAAGAATACCACGCGCGCGCCTGAGATTCGCACTGTAGGGGTGACCAGTATCCTACGTAACCGCACACTGGCGACAAGTTCTTTCTGGACGAACTCCTGGCTTTTGCGTCACCATTGCCTAGTCATGAGTGAGGGCGACAGGCTCAAGATCCTGCTCGTAGACGACGAACCGTCGATTCTGCGAGCGATTTCCGTTGCTACCGAGATGGGTGACCAATGGCAGTCGCGACAGGCCGCTTCGGCGGAGCAGGCTCTTGAGTTGATCGAAGACGACATGCCCGACGTGATCATTTCCGACAAGAACATGCCGGGTATGAGCGGTATCGAGCTCCTGCGGCGTGTTCGCCGCATGTCACGAGACGTTAGCTTTCACCTGCTGACGGGGTTTGCCAATGGCGAGAGCGTCCACCAGGCGATGGCGCTCGATATCGACAGTTATATCCGCAAGCCGTTCCGAAACGTGTTTCAGATGCTGCAGGGGGTTCGTGAAGCCCACTACCGCCGCATGAGCCGCAACGATTCGTTACGGGAAAGAGGGACCCTTCGCGTCGAGGCGAGCCGACCTCGCACCGACAGTTCTTCAGGCACCGAGCGGCTTAGGGCCGCAGTGGTCATGAAAGATGAAGGTGACGCGTCGCGCGTGCTCGACCTCGTGCAATCTCTTTTCCCGGGCCAGGTCGAGGTCTATCAGTCGCAGGCCATCGGGGACATCCCGAAAACAGCGCAGGTCATTCTCGCTGACAACTACATGCTCGATCCGGTTGCCAAGACGTGCCCCGATGCGTTGCTTGCCGTCCTGTCCGAAGACATCACGGACCTCGACAAGCTCATTGGGCTTGCCGATCGCGGCATCAGCGCGGTTTCTCGCGACGTTCCGGATGTTGAGCTTCGTGCCCAGCTCGTAGGCTTCTTCGGTCGCGCCCGCCCGTCGCTGAAACGAGACGACGGGTCAGACGACGACTAGATCGGCACTCAACCTCAGTTCAACCTGAAACCGATCTAGAGACCGGCGCGCCTACTCCTTTCCCTTTCCTTTGCCGCCGCCCTTTGCCTTGGCATTCTTCTTCTCAGCTTTGTCCGCTTTTCTTTCCGCGCGTTCCTTTGCTTTGTCGGCCTTTTTGTCAGCCTTCTTCGCATCTTTGCGGGCCTTCGCGGCATTTTTCTGCGCTCGCTTCGTACCCTTTTGCTCGGCCCTCTCTTCTTTTCGGTCCGCGATCTCGGCCTTTTTTTCCGCGCGATCCTCGGCTTTTTCCGCCTTCTTTTCAGCCTTTCGGGCTTTCACTGCGTCCTGGTGATCGGCCTGACGATCCGCGATGTTTTCATGGTGTTCAGGCTGCAACCCCGGCGCGTGTCCGTGACCGACCGCTCTTCCACGAGTCGCCGGGCGCGTATCGGCACCGGCCGGCGCGTGATAGTGCACGTACCGCTTCGGACGTTCGATCTTTAGAACGACGGTGGGTGCGCTTTCGACCCGTACGTAACCGTCCGCGTATGTCGCTGAGTTCCACCAAACACCATCGCGAAGCATCCAGTATGAGCCCTCTGCGTAGAAAACTGCGTAATCGTGATCTTCGACGACCCAGACGCCGGGCGCAATCGCAACCAGTCGCACGTCGGCACTCGCAGAGTGTCGCATCGTGGCGCTTCCGCATGCCCCGAGCAGACCGAGCATCACGACCGTGAGCATCGTGACGCCCAGTCGTCGTAGGCCCATTGCGTAGCTTGGTAGACGAAAGGAAGATGTGAATGGTTGGTGGATCGTGTTTTTCATAGTTACCGTCTCTCTAGTTCAATGAGCCGCCTCATCAGCGAGAAGAGACGGCTCGGTCTAAGGGTGTTGAAGGTTGGGTAGCGCGCTTGGTGCCGTGCTCTATTCTACGGCGTTCGAAGGAAGCGCTCCGACATTGGACTTGGAGTCATGCTCGTTCATCGACTCGTTGAAAGCCTCCCGTGCGGCAGTTCCTGCTGCCCGTGCCGCGTCAGGTAACTTGCGAACCCCACGTGTGTGGTCGTCGACATAGCTCCTCACATCATCGCGGCGCGACTCGACATAGTCGCGCATATCTGATCGTAGCTCGCGGCCCGACTTCGGGGCGGTAAGGTATGCGATTGCGGCGCCTGCAGCGGCACCTCCCAAAAATGCGAGGGCCATCTGTCCTCCGCTGTATTCACTTTTGCTCATTGTTGTTGCTCCTCTTTCGTTTCAGTTTTGCGGTGTTTGGTGTTGTGTCGGCTGATGGGTCTCGAACGGTTGCGCTGAACGAACCTGAGCGTCGCGGTCGTGGCCCAGTTCATGTTGCGGGCCCGTGGCACTTTCGTCTTCGTTCATCGAGCTCAAGAATGTCGCGATCGCAGGTGCGACCGCGGCGCCCACCGCCGAACCGATTCGCAGGCCTTTTTCTACCTTCTCGAAAGCTTCAACCGCTTGCGTGATGCTCTCGCGGAGGCGCACCAACTCATGCTCCTTGCCGCGAAAGACTTCGGATACCTTCTTCAGTTGAGTTGCTGATACCTGTGCATCCTCCACGAGCCGATCGAGTTTGGGTCCCGTGGACTCCACCCGTCTTCGTGTTGCGCGCGCGAACCGCTTTAGCTCCAGAAGGACTGGAATTAGCACTCCCAACATGAGGGTAAGAATCAGCAGTACCGCGAGCTCGAAAACATCAACCGTCATGCGTCGACGAAGCTGCAAGGAGCACGCCAAGCAGACCGCGACATGATATCCCGCCCGATCTCGGTGGAATGTGCCGATGGCGGCTGACTGGTCTCGCGGTTGATCGCCACGATCGAGGCGAATTGCCCCGAGGCGGATCCCTGTACTTCACCAGGAACCTATGCGTTTTCACACGAATGTTCACCGGAAAGGAGACCGCGTGCTGAATGGAACGCTCCGTGCAAACGTCGCAGGGGTATGACACTCCACACTGCTCGCCATGAGCGGCATTGCGCCGGGCTGCGGCTGCCCCTCGTGGCTCTCTTACTATCGATGCTCGGCCTTGGTTTGACGGGTTGCGCTGGGCGGATGCACGCTCAAGCCACCGTATCGTCCACCCCGAGTTCCCGGCTTGCCATGGTCGCGCCGGGGGTGTGGGTGGTGACGCAATATCACGAACCGGTGTTTTACTCTGACAACTACTATTGGACGGTTCGAAATGGCGTTTGGTATCGCTCAAGCGTCTACTACGGAAATTTTGCGCCCGTCAGTGTAGTGCCGCGTGCCGTCATCAGCATTCAGAGTCCGCGGCGTTACATCCATTATCGAGCACGAGGCAATGTTCGAGTCAGGGCCATTGGCCGACACCCGCGACATATTCATCGATCTCGTGGCCGCACGGTGGTGCGACCACGTCACCAAAACCGCACGAGAGTTCGTGTACGAAGGCGATAGGCAATGACAAACATGAGTCGAATCACATTGGTTGCGTTAGGCCTGCTCGGTTTGAGTGGCTGTGTTGTCGTCGAAGATACATCGACACCCATCTATGACCCTTGCTTCAACACCTCCGAGTGCGACGTGTATTCGGATGCATGTTACGAAATCACCATCGACTACGGTGATGCGATCATTACCGATGCGATGTGCTCTGTCAGCTGCTACGACGACTTCGATTGTCCCTATGACGGCATTTGCTTGTCGCTTGAGGGAGAGCCGGCGATTTGCTACCAGCCGTGTTACGACGACTTTGACTGTGCGGGCGGGTTTGCATGCATCGACACAGTGGGACCACGCACATTCGCGGCTGTCTGCCTGCCGTACTAAGCGCTCCCTAGCGTGCCGTATCTATCGTGATGGTGTTTGCGCGAAGTTGTTCGTCGAAGCACACGCGTCGCAGGTGCGGCACGCCCGGTTGCTGGGGCTTTGATGTCTCGCAACAATTGGCGTCGCATGAAGGCTCGCCGAGGTAGTCGATTCCGACGTGCCACTTGCAATCCGGTGGAGGTTCTTCCTGAAGACACTCCGCTCGGTAGCTATGTTGGAGCCGTTCAATCATCGCAAGGACGAGGTCCCAGCCGCGTGCTTCTTCGTGCTCCTCTTGAACGTCGGTCGCACTGCTTCCCGAAATCCGGTGGAGGGTCATCGCCGGCGCAAAAAGCCCTTCGTTACTGATTCCGTCGCGGAGTTCGCGGAAGATCCTCTCGAAATGTGCCGGGGAAAGACTTGTATCGTTGTTCTCTGGCGAAGGAGGACTTTCGGTGTCTTCCGATTGACCGCCGGGTTCAAGCTCCGCCGCGGTCTCGAGCTTGTCGCCGGTTGACGAAGCTGAACGCTCGACTTGGGCAGACCCTCCGCACGCGCAGATGCCAGCAATTAGCACGATGCGAAGCCTGGCCATCATGGAGAGGCGATCAGCCAGGCGAGAAAGGTTGTTGTCGCGAACAAGCCGACTGCAGCGAGAACAATCAGCAGATATCCTAGGTTGATCTGAAGAGTCGTCGTCGAGCACTTTTCAACAAAGGCTCGAACGAAACGCTCGATCTGCTCGAGCGTCGGATACGCCGCGTGTGACTGTTCGCGGACGGACTCCTGATGGAGGAGGGCAGGAGATGGGGAGAACGTGCCGGGTGGTGAATGCGGCGCGTTGTGCGGCTTGGTGTCAGGCGTTGGCCCGCTGCTCTGCGCAAGCGGGGCACGAACGGGCCCGCCATCGAACCACGGGTGCATGCGCTCCTCGGTGTCGCCTGGGCCGCTATGCAGGTGATGACCCATGGAAACGCCGGTTGGACCCTCATGAAACTGAACCACATCATCGATCTCGGACGGGTCATACGTTTGTTCCCTACCTGCGAGCTGATACGCGCGGCTCGGAGACGTGACGTCGTCTCCCTCGTCAAAGTTGGCGTCTCCCTCGTCAAAGTTGGCGTCGCGATCGAGTTCCGTGAACCCGTCGTCGTCGTAACCCAAAGCATCGTCGTCGCCGGCGAAACTATCGTCTAGCGCAGTTTTACCGTCGTCGTCGTAGTCGTCGATGACTTCACCTGAGTGCTGAAATGCCAGCATCGGCGCTTCCTCCGTCTCATCGACATCTTGAATCTGTTGAGACTGTTCCAAGGTAACCACATCGGATAGTGGCTCTGTATTCGGCACCTCACGCGTCTCGAGAAGACTCGGTCCGAGAAGTGTCTTCTCGAAAACTGGCGCGTCGATTTCAGGCCTGCTTGACCCGTCGCCGTCCGGTTGTAGCTCGCGAATCATGGAGGTTCGTGGCGAAGCGACCACTGAGCCATCGACTTTGAAGCGTGCCGAGATTGCGGACGCTTCTTCTTGGATGGGCGCGATCTCCGAGGTGTCTCGAAGCGTTGGGTCGCCGCTCTCATCGAGCTGCCTTTGCATTCGGTCGACCGCGGCGTCGACGTCGGCGCTCAGCGTTGCAAAAATCGCATCGTCGTCGAGCGCTGCGTGCTCCGTCCGTGGGTACTCGCCACTACGGTCCTTGCGTTGCCGACCGACGACCAGAGACCGCCTGTCTTCCATCTCGGAAGTGGAATCAAATTCTTCATCACGGTTGCGAGACTGCGACATAACCCACCCCCTGGGCATGCCACGCGCCGGGTGGAATGACCACCTGGCGGCCTTCGATGTTCGGTCGAGTGAGAAAAAGCTAGAATTATCGGAGACTCAACAGCTCTGAGCTTCTCGCACCAGTGAGAAAAAAAGTTGCTGCTGGATGGCGCGGTGCGGCAGGTACTCGGGGTGCCACTGAACGCCAACGAGGGTGGAAGCGTCCATGGGCGACTCGATGGCTTGCACGATGTCTCCCTGCCCGCGTGCGCTCACTCGCAGGTTTGAGCCCAGGGTGTCGATGCTCTGACGGTGTAGTCGGTTTACCCGAACCTTCTCTCGACCCAGCATGCTCGCGAGCCGTGTGCCCTCGAGGATGTTGACCGTGAATTTCGCGCGCGCACTATTGCGCGTGTCTCCCGGTACGTTGGCCCATGCATCTTGGCGAAGTGTGCCACCGCGGGCGACATTGAGCAGCTGCATCCCACGACAGATGGCCAGCACAGGCGTTTTCTGCTGCTGGGCGGTCTGCAGGAGCTCGAGTTCGAACTTGTCTCTGTCCACGTCGTAGAAGCGATAGTCGGGTTGTCGCTCCTGGTTGTAGAGGTGAGGGTCAACGTGGGAGCCGCCGCCGATGACCAATGCGTCGACCTGGATGAGTTCGCGCGAGTGAGTGAGGCGCACCGCCTTTGCTCCAGTTCGCGCGATCGCCAAACGTGTTGCCCACCACGCGGTTCGGCCGCCTCGCACGGGGCCACTTACCCCAACGACGACGCTCAAATTAGGTTCTCCTCGACGAAAGGAATCCACGATTGCTCGTCGACGGATTTGGATTGGCCGTACCGCTTGTTCCACTCGCGTCGCCCGAGTCCGAGAAGACTTGGGTCGTTTGCGAGCCGTTCCACTGCCTGCCAGCTCTTCCACTCATCGCTGACCGACCAGTTCGGGTCACCGACATTCGCGTTGGGTAGTCGATAGTGAAACGTGGGGCGCGTGTTGATCTTTTCGTTGTCGCCGACCACCTTGCGCACGCGTTCTTCACAGAGGTAGGTCAGCATTGGGAGCATGTCTAGATCACGATTGCGCGTGGGGTTGTGCAGCACGTATTCGTCGACCAGTTGTTCGATATTGGGCGCTTCTTGACCGAGGACGAGTGCAACGTATTCGTCTCCATGCGGGCGAATGTAAGGCATGACCTGTCGCGAGAGGTCGGTTTCGAACGCCTCTTTAATCCACGGTCGGAGCATGAAGAAGGCCTGCAGATGCGCGTGAATCACAGTAGCCGAAAGGTCGCGCAGCTCTGGGTTGAAATGCACCCCAAACGCGTAGAGAAGGCCATCTTGCGTGCCAGTGGCACCGCGCTTTCGCAGTTCATCGACTAGTGCGTCGACCGTGGACAGCTCGCTTTCCGGCAGGGGAGGGGTGACGATTTCGTAGGGAACGAGCGTGCTGGCGGCGCTGCGGATGGTTTCGAAACCGAGTCGCGCGAGGGTGAAGGAGTTGCTGTTCGGTTTCGCAGCGAGGTGTTCTGCTAGATCTTTGAGTGGTTTGCTGTCGAGTTCAACGCGAAACTCGCCGAGCGATGTGTCGACGTAATACTCCAGGTCGTGACTCTTGCGGATGGAGCCGTCAAACATCGCTGCGGTCACCTCCGCGACGTCCTCGACATCGACGCCAGCGAACTCGATCTCGACGCCGATTTTTCGCCTCTCGCTCGCGGATTGCGAGCTCATGTGCCGCTTGCTGAGGCACCTGCGCTCGCGTTGAGCTCGATCCGAGTGCCTCGCTCACGAAGAGGCCGGCGAATGCGCTTGCCCACCTTGAAGGGCGGTGGTTTGTTTGGGTCACAGCGCGGACCGAAGCCAGTGGCGTCGAACCGGTAGCTGACCTCGCCGGTGCGTTCACCGTGGATCGCCTCGATGGTCACCTCGTGGCTTCCCGCGCGGGCAGGGCTACAGTAGCTTAGCAGGTAGAAGCGCTGCGTGTATCCGATGATGCTTTCGCTGATCACTTGGAAAGCTTGTGCGAGCGCCCCGCTGTCGGCGACCTTGACGTACCCGTTACGACCAATATCCGCCAACGTGTCTTCGTCAATTTCATTGCCTACGCCGATCGCGAAGACGTCAAAGCCCGCATCGTTGATCGCGCCCCGCATCTCCCGTGCGGACACGCGCGCCGCGCGGTCAGTCCCGTCCGTGAAGACGACCAGTGTACCAAAGCGCAAGGGCGTATCGCCCTTGGCGAGTGCCTCATTGAGCACTTCGATTCCCGACACGATAGCTCCATTGAGGTTGGTGGAGGGGTCTTTGGCTCGAAATGAGCCGATCTGACCGGTCGGTGCACCGCCGCTACGAAACCGTGCGATGGGATGCAGTTTCTCAGAGCCATCGAACGCGTAGACGGCGACCTTCTGGTGCTGTTCGAGTCGTGTCGTGAACTCGCGCGCAGCTGCTTGGATCTGCGGAACCTGATCGCTCTCGGTGACACTACCGCTCATGTCGACGAGGAGCAGTGTGTAGTGCTCGGCCGCAACTTCTTGGTTGACGATGGTTTGCTTGCTTTCGTCAACGGAGACGAGGCTGTCGTCTTCGTAGATTCGAAAGTCTTCGGCCTCGAGCCCTGAGACGGGTTCCCCGGCCTCAGTATCGACGGTAAAGAAAACGGCGACGTTGCTGGGGCGACGATATGCAGAGTCCACGAGGTTCAGGTCGAGGCTGGGACCACAAGCGATAACCAACGTGGCAAGGAGGCTCAACTGGGCGGTCATGGGAAGGTTCATTTGATGGCCGTAGCATGTTGTGAAAGCCAACGGAAGAACGAACTACATGGCTGGCGGGGGGCGTGAAATCTTCTTGCTGAGATCCGTAACCAATGCCGCATTGTTGATGTCGATCACGGGATTGTTGTCGTATTGCTCCCACCACATCGACGAAGCAACATCCTTTGGTACCGCGAGCGCTTCGCGAATTTTTCGGTCGCTCGGCACAAAACGCCGTGCGGCAAGGCGTTCGATGCAGCGTGCAATCGTTCCCTGTAGGCCACAGACAAGAACGCCTGCATTTTCCGGTGTCAACGAGCCGGCCTCCAGGCCGCTCGCCTGTTCAAGTTGCTCAAGACGCTCGGGCAAGAAAAAGTCTTCGACACGACCCGTGTGGCCGGTCCAGTCGCTGGCTTCTCCTGCGCGTGACACCGTGGGGAAGTAGTGAAGTCCGTTTTCACGAGCTGCGCGTTCGAGTTCGTCGCGATGACAGAGGTCGGCCGGGTAGGATGCGCCGTGCAGCAGCAGCAAGTTCGACAAAGACGCATCTGGCCGAGAGAGGCGAAAGCTGCGAACCATGCTGACAAACGGTGCGATTCCAGTTCCAGCGGCAACAAGAACCTTGAGTGGTTTGCTGTCCCCGATGGTGTCCTCGAGAGTGAACTTTCCGACAGGCTTGCGCGTCACAAAAATTGGATCACCGACCTTGGTTTCCCAGAGTAGGTGAGTCAGCGGGTTATCGGACGCGGGGTTGCTCACGTAGCGCACGAAGAACTCGAGGCGCTGGCCCTCTTCGGGGGCGGACGCAATGGACATGGCGCGGCGTACGGATCCCAGTTCAGGTTGTCGGGTGTTGTTCAGTCCGAGTGCAACGTATTGTCCGGGCTGAAAGAAGCCTGTATCCGCAACAGGTTCGTCATACTGGGTCACAAAGGTGGCGAGCTGCGGGGTGTGGTCTCGGCGCTCGACGATGGTTGCGTTATAGACGAGTTGCTTTGCCACCTCGCAATCATACGTAACTTGGGGGTGATTACCAGCCCCGTGCGGTGGCGCGCGAGTTACCTCTCCGGTACCGAGCTGCGCGCCAAGGTTGTAGCCCCAGCACCACATGTTGCCTTTGGAGTCGGCCGCACACGCGTGGAGGTGACCCGCATTGATTGCGACCAGGTCGCTCAGCCCTGACACAGGAACTGGGGACGTCTTGCATTTGCGATCGGCGCAGTTCTCGCCGTCGCTCGTTCCGTCTCCGAGTTGGCCGTAGTCGTTGTTACCCCAGTACACCATCGTCTCGTCCTGTCTTCGAGCACAAGTGAAATGAACTCGATCACGGTCCCAGCCGAGATGTCCGCGATTGAACTCTTCGCCGGCAGATATGATGTCGTGCATCGCTGTGCGAATAGGTCGTACCGCCGTGAGTCACAGGGGCTGCCTTGCGGTTTGCAGCGAGTGAGCCAAGGCCTGGACTTGCGAGTCGGCGGTGCGCTGAAGGTCGAACTCAGTGCCGCGGCGGTGCGCTTTCAAGCGACGCTGAATGGCTCTGATATTCCAGACGGTGCGTCCGCACTGCTCGCGCTACGGACACAACGCGCGGAGGGCGACACGGACGACGATGACGGGCAGTCAGACTGGCTCGAGATCAACGTGCCTATCGACGACACGCTTCCGCTCTATATGACACGGAGGGGTCGGACCCTTACCAGATCAGGCTCGTCCCAGACGATTACGTCATCGCACGTGCCCCAACGACTTCAATTTGTAGTGCGCTGAAGCGACGTGGCACCAGGTTGCCTCACGAGAGGGGGCAGTTTCCGCCAGGAGGGTGTGTGTGTTCCATGATGCACAACACACCAAGGACATTTTTACGAGTGATTCCAGTGCTTGGAACAGTATGTGCCTACGGAAAATCCGCCCAACTTGGAATTTGAACGCAGATGTGGTATAGTTTAAGTACATCGCGGATTTATTATGTTTTCCGCTTCGCGCATACGGAAGTCGCCTGACCGCCACCCGAGCTCGTAAGCGAAAAATGGTCCGAAACCGCAACGGAACACCGGCCGCCTGATTTGCACACTTGCGACCAAATCTCACGCAGCTTTTTGAAGCTCTGCGCCGGGGAGATGTGTGTCCGCCGGACCAGCACAACGATCAGACATTACGAAAAGGAGACCACTTGGAAAACGAAGCAAGCCAGACCGACAGCACGAACCTCACCCTAGAAGATCACAAACCCAACGCTCCGAACCCGACACTTTATCGTCACTCGAAGCGAGACCAATGGGGCCTTGGTATCGTCGAGGAACGCTTTGACGATCGCGTTTCCCTGATCTTCCAAGATGGGCGAATGCGCAAGTTCAAAAACGGTTTCTACCATCTGTTGGAAGCGGTGGATCGCCCCTACGATGTAACCGATCGCATCGTGACCAACCTGGAGTCTATGAGCGGCAAGAAGAAGAAGTCCGCCGCTCGCAAGAGTACCACCAAGCCCGTTTCGCTTGAGGAACAACTGGAGTTTTTCAGTGGTCTTTTCGCAGACGGATTCGTGGGAGAAGAATATATCAGTGAGCATCGCGGCGACGGCAGGAAACGCCCTCTCAAGCGTCATCGTGACGCCATCATCGAGCGCGCACAGACGCTCAATAAATCCGGGTTCTCGAAGAGGCGACGGGCAGGCGAACACAAGGAGCTCTTCGACGAGATGGCGCATGTGCTCAACTCGACGGACCTCATTTCGCCCAAGGAGCGCAAGGGCTTCGCAAAGATCAAGCCAAAGCATCACGAAGCACTCGCGGACTCGCTCTTCGCGTTGCTCTACGGTGGTTCAGCATTCCATACTCGCTTTGACGGTTGGGTACGCACCCTGGAATCGGCGATGGGCTCGACACCGAGTTGGGGGCTCGCGACCGCCTTGCTCGCCGCGGTGCATGCGGATGAACACTGCATTATCAACCAAAAGACGGTTGCGACACAGGCGCAATGGATGGCGCCTGGCGTGGCTGTCGGGACGGTGCCCTCGGGCGTGCTTTACGAGCGGCTTCTCGGGATGATTCAGAAAGTCAAGTCGTTCCTTGAGGAGCAAGACATGGAGCCGGCCGACATGTTTGATGTCGTCAACTTCATGGTGCTCACGCTCAAGCCAGCCGCGCGCAAGAAGATCCAGACGGCGCGTCGATCGCGAAAGTCGATCGCAAAAGTCGCGGCACAGGACCAGGCGCGCGAAGCTGCCTGAGCTCAAGTGCGGACTCTAGAGTTCGTCCACGAGTAGTTCACTCACGATGTACGTGCCGCTACGTTCGTCGTGAGATAGTTTGAGAAGACCACGTTTCTGCGCGTCCTCCAGTAACCGGCTGAATGACGCGTAGCCGTGGTATTCTTCGTTAAACTGGGGTTGTTTCCGTTTCATCGTTTGTTTGAGCGTCGAGCTATGCAAGGTGCGGTTTTCGCGTTCAAGTGCGGCGGCTGCTTCCAGCAGTAGCTCAAGTGCCTCTTGTGCCAACTTGGTCATGCGGCCGCCCTTGGCCTTGCTTCTGGAGCGCTTCGGCTTCTTCGATCGGCGAACGAGGTCGTCGTAGAAAATAAACTCATCGCAACTGTCGACAAGAAGGGTGCTCGTTGAGCTTTTGATCCCGACGCAAATGGTATAGCGGTTGTTCTCGCGGAGTTGGGAGACCAATGGCGAGAAGTCTGAGTCGCCGGTTACCAGCACAAAAGTGTCGATGTGGGGCTTGCTGTGTGCGAGTTCAAGTGCGTCAACGACCATCTTGATGTCCGCGCTGTTCTTTCCAGTCATGTGTCGGCCAGGCATCTCGATGAGCTGCACAGCTGCCTCGTGAAGTGGCCGTTTGTAGCGTTCAAATCGGCTCCAGTCGGCGTAAGCTCGACGAGACAGGACGTTGCCTTTTTCCACCAAGCGCTTCTGGACAAGTGTGTAGTCGAAGTCGGGGCGCTTTCCCTTGCTGGCACCGATGGCGAGGTTTTCGAGGTCGATGAAGACTGCGATATTACTGATTCGGTTCGCTTCCGACATGGCTCGGAGGCTAAGGGGCGGAGACTTCTTCTGCAAGGTAGAGAATGTCGCCTCCAACACTGACGTGCGGGTGCGGTAATACAGCGTAACAGTCTTTTCGGGCGCGGATCTCGCTCAAGCGATCGCGGCAAATGAGAGCGCCCTTCGCGATTTGCTCGAAGCCGTGGAAGGCGCGATCAAGCTCGAACGTTGCGGAGCGCTTTTGCAGAGCTTCGATGACGCGCACGATCGTAGGCGGCGATGATTTGCGTTTGATCTCCGGAGGAAGGTGTTTAAGCAAGCCCGTCGCGTGCATGAAACGAAAGATGGTTTCGCGTGCTGCACGTGCGATAGTGGGGTCGAAATGTAGACCGCATTCGACGACAACCGATGGGATGCCTCGCTTGGCGAGGTAACCGATCATCACCTTGTCCTCGAGGCTATCCCATTGCTGGACGACGTATTCCGTCCCGAGGTGACTTGCGATCTTGAGCGACTTACCGCTGTCGACGCAGATGGCGAACGGCGGGGTTGGTTCGCTTGCGGAATGGACATCGAGCAGAAAATCGACATTTGCGATCGCGTCACGTAACTGCAGCACGCGGTGATGTTCGTAGCCCCAGGCTTCGCGAGCCAAGCGTCTTTCGAAGTCGAACTCCCAAAGCCGATTCAGATCATCGCCGTCTTGAGTGTGTCTTCGGTTGAAATTTAGAGCCTCGGGGTTGGCGTCGATAAGTGTCAGTGTTCCGCGGGACAGTCGTAGATCACCCTGTTGTAGTTCGCGTTCAATTTCCGCCATCGCTTGGGGACCGCAGTGTTCGTTGCCGTGGATGCCACCGACCACCGCGATGTGTGGCGAAGACTCGGCACCGTGTGCACTGTACGAACGAATCCCGCGAACCATGTTTATGCTTTCTCGCACAGAATCTGCTGTGTACGGTCGAACCAGCGTTGAGCTTCCTCGCGACTCTTTCCAATCGATGTAATTCCGAGTTTCCCGAACTGACTGAGGGCGCCCATGAAATGAAACAGCGTCCCACTCTCGGTCCAGTTCTGGTAGTGCAGTTTTTCGATGGCTGCCACGTCGAGCAGGTCTTCGGGCAGCAGACCGACAAAACGCTCGTCTTTGAGGGAGTCGGTGGCCGTGTAGTACTGAGGCTCGCCGCGGTGTGTGAGGTATTGCCCGGTGCTCAGGTCGTAGTCGCCTTGTGTCATCATACGAAGCAACATCATCGGGTGCGTCGTCCCGCCCAAGCGCAGATTGATTTCGATGGCGCGTAGCTTCCAGTCACCGCCCTTGTCTCGAAGCGCCATGAAGTCTACGGCGAAGCGCCCAAGAGCCCCATGTGCGAGCAAGGCGTCGCCGACAGCTTGTGCGTTCTGCATGAGTTCGGCGCGGTAAACGTCATCGGCGGGGAAGCGGCAACCGGCGTAGACCTGGCCGTCGGGGCCCTCGACCAACTGGTCGTGGGTCGATACCGCTTCGACTTGCCCCAGAGGTGTGATGCGAAGCTGCGCGCTGGGCGCGCGGAGCTCGTCGGCCTCCAAGAACGCTTCGACAATGCCCTGTTCGCGCTCAAAGCGCGCTCGAAATGTATCCCAGTTGAGCGATGTGTCGGCGAAACGCATTCTTGGCAATGCCGACGCGATCGCTCGGGGGAGGTTGCTCTCGTCGGGGTTCTGTTGCCGTAACGGAGAGAGGTCGATTACGGCGTTACCTTGTCCACTAAAGCCAGTGTTTTGTTTGACCACGACGCGATTGAGTGAGGGGTTTTCGCGATAGAGCTTGGCGACTGCATCGACGATGTCCGCTTCATCGCGCAGGTTCTCTTCGCCGGCGGGCATCGCCACACCCGCTTCGCGGAAAATGGCACGTGACCCACTTTTTGTACCTAGCCACAGTAAGTCCGGGTGCACGCCGTAAAGCGGGATTCCAAGTTGGATTGCGAGTTCCTGTTCTGCTTTTGAGACCGAGAAACACGTCAGGTGAGCCACGTCGGTCCGCAATAGATGCTTGATACGCGAAATGAGGCGGGGGCGTTGCAGGATTTTCTCGGTCAACGGCCGCGCCGAGGCATCGTAGGTAGAAAGCAAATGCAGTCGGCGACGCATGTGCGCAGCCGGTATTCCACCGATCAGCGAAAGAAAATAGTCGATGATGGCAGTGTCGATGGGGGTTGAGGTCAGGTAGATCACACGCACGCGCGGATAGCGGAGCAAGTTGAGTGAGAAGAGCATCCGCTCTTCATAATGATGCAGACCGACGATTGAGCTGTCGCTCGCCCCCTCAAGCGAGAGCGATGGAAGTACGACCACGTCGTGCGCACCCGGAGCGTCCTGGTGAAGGGTTCGCCAGCGGTCGGCGAGCTGGCATTGAAGTTGTCCGAAAGAGTCATTCACTGCGGCTGCACCTCTTGATGTGGCTTGCTGGGCTCGTCAAGAGTCTCCGGTGTTTCCGTAATCATTACCTCGAAACGACCCGTACTGTCGGTGGCGCCTCGGAACATGCCTGCGGTGTTGTAGGCGAAGGCGATGTTCCCTGCGTGTGAGACGACGATGACGCCGCCTTGGCCTGGCTTGAGCACTTCTTGGACCAGGTAGTTCGAGGCCTCTTGTGCTGATTCCTCGAGCCATCGCATCCGCGCAGAGACGCTGAACGCTGCGGCATGCCGAATAAACTCCTCACCAATGCCCGTGCCGGAGACTGCGCAGCTGCGGTCGTCCGCGTAGGTTCCAGCACCGATGATGGGCGAGTCTCCAATGCGTCCCCATTGTTTGTCACTGAGTCCTCCTGTTGACGTCGCGGCGGCGAGATGTCCTGCCATGTCGAGCGCGACGGCCCCGACGGTGCCGTGCTTCCCTTGTTTTCGCAATTGCCAAGCATCCCGGCGCGCCTCCGTTGAGAAATATGAGTTGGGCACCTGTTCGAGCGATTGCTCGCTGGCAAAGTCGTCAGCGCCTTCCCCCGAGAGGACAATGTGTTTGGTTTTATCCATGACGGCGCGTGCCGCGTGAATCGGGTTCTTGGTGGAACGCACCCCTGCGACCGCGCCGCATTGCCTGTCACTTCCACGCATGATGCTTGCGTCGAGTTCGTGTTCACCTTTGGCGTTGAACACCGACCCGCGCCCGGCATTAAATAGTGGGTCGTCCTCGAGCTGTGCCACCACGGCCTCGACGACATCAAGGCTGCTCGTCCCGGTTTGAAGGAGCTCCTGTCCCCGCCTCAAGGCAGCCGTGAGGCTCGCCGTATAGGGAGCGCGTTGCGCGGGCGTCAGACCTCCAATGTTACCCGCGCCGCCGTGAATGGCGAGCGCGAACTTTCCGGTAGTCGGCATGTGAGGCGTCGCTTCGGGCGCATGGGGTTCGGTAACGGGCTTCTCGGCTGGAACAGGCTTGTTGCCGCATGCAACAGCCAGGCCTAGTGCAAGGAGGATGGAGACGCGCATTACCCGCTAGCACTACCATGGAAGCACGGTTTTGAACGAGTCATCAGGCAAGGTTAGGCTCTGCGTGCTGGCGAGGGACCATCGCGCTAGGGCCAGATGCATGACCACTGGGCTGCCAAGTGCCCAAGATCGACGACGTTGATGATTCCCGTAAAGAAGAGTGCTGCGGCGGCGACTGTGAACCAGCGCCGGACGCGGCGCGCCTTCGACACGGGGAGGGCAAGGTCGTTGGCCGCCTCGACGTCGAAGGCGTCGGGCAGCCGCGGAAAACGAACCATCGAATCGCTTGCGTGAACATTGCGTTGAGGTGCCGGTGCGAAGCCGAGTGCGCCCTCGAATGCGACGAGCCACTCGGAGACGTTCCTGAAGCGCTGGTCGATTTGTTGGGCGAAGCAACGCGCAAAGAACGCGTCGACACACGGGTCGAGGTCGCCTCGAAGCTCAGATGGGCGCCGATGCTTGCCATTGCGAATCGCTGCGCAGAGCTCCCCCAAGCTCGGCGCGTCAAACGCTGGGTGTCCAGTCAGTGTTTCGTAGGCTAGTGCGGAGAGCCCCCATAGATCGATATCCAGCGGGTCGATTGGGGACCCGTAGATTTGCTCGGGCGTCATGTACTGAAGTGTGCCCAGGATTTCTCGGTCTTTTGTGAGCGTCGCGAAGTCTGGCGCAGACGCGATACCAAAGTCGATCAGGCGAGGGTTGCTACCGTCTTGGCCCGGTGAGAGCATCACGTTGGCTGGTTTGAGGTCGCGATGATAGATCTCTCGGCTGTGGAAGTCGATCAACACCGAGCAGATGCTACGTAGAATCGAAGCGACTTGGCTTTTCGAGCGTTTCTGGGAAGAGGCGATCAGTTCTTCAAGGGTCGGGCCTTCGACATATTCCACGACGAGGTACTGACGCCCGTCGCAAATGCCTTGGTCGAGGCCGCGAGCGACCTTTGCGTGTCGGAGGTCCATTGTAATCGCGCACTCACGCGCAAAACGTCGGCGAGCGGTCTCATCAGCGGCGCGTTCTGGTGTGAGTAGTTTGACCGCGACGACACGACCATCGTCAGCAGTCGCGCGCCAGATCTCTGCCATGCCACCGAGACCCACGCGTTCTTCGAGTTGCAGTTCGCCCAGGCGCTGACTTCGAATCGTGCCGCGCTCTGGCCTACGGTAAAACCCAGATTCTCCAGATTGCATGGCGGCCGTGCCGAGTTCTAAGCGTCTTCCTTCCATGTCAGATGGTATGTGCAGAAAGCGGGCCAACCGAGGCCGGCTAAACTTACAGTAAAAATCAGAGTCTGCGGGAGTCGTGTCGTGTCCCAACTTGTCCACTTGGGGCAGAGCGTCACGCCTTGCTCCAAGTTAAGCATCGCGACGTTGCTCCAAGTTAAGTGTCGCGATGTCTACCCAAGTTAAACTAAACGTGGAGCGCACCGGTCCGCATCTGATCGCAATCGTCATCGCTCCGCCAGGCGTCGTTACTCCGCTTGGTCGTCGCAAGGTACGCACTCTGCGCCGAAGCAGGGTTCTTCAGTGAAGTTGCCGCACGGTTTTTCCTCAGCGACTTCGCCGCTCTTCAAATCGGTGTTGACGATATTTGTAACTCTGGGCGTGTGTTGCGGGTCGGAAGGGCGTGTGCGCGCGCGTGTTTCCGGCGTCAGTGGGCCATTCGCTGCGGAGTCTGTGGGCTGTTTTTGCAGCTGCTCAATGCTCTGCTCTTCGCGACTCCCCGTTTCCGACGAAGTGTAGTGCGAGCTCCCGCAACTGTTCAGTAAGACGGCAGCAAGAAAGGTCGTAATGAGAAACGACAGCGCGAAGGTCTTGAAGTCCTTCGTCATGGTCTAGACTCCCTCATTGACTCTGCGTTGGAGCCCCGACGAGAAGCATCGGGGTACGCTCCCCGTTCACTCGGTGGGTTGCTGGTTGCTCGCATCAGCTGCGTGATGCGGTTTGTCGTCGCCCGCTGCTCTTGCAGTAGATCGCAAGCTACAAAGTTGCGGACGCGTCTCGAAAGAAGGTTGCTGTCCACAGCGTCTTGGTACACGCGCAATCCGTGCGTTTCGCCTTCCTCAAGCGCAGCGATTGCAGAGCGCACGCCGAGCAGCTGTGCACCCCCTTCGACCAGTCTTGCGAACTCACCCCATACGCCCGAAGACCCATCAGGTTTGGCACCGAGGGCGCGAATTTCCTTTTCTAGACAAGAGCAACGCCTTTGGTGCGAGACCTGTGCCTGCTGCAGCGTTGTTCGCAAAAGAGGGTTGTCGCGGACAAATTCGATGGCCTGTGCATACGTTTCGACCGCGGCAAGTTCGCCTCGCCACCACGACCTAATCTCCGCAAGGTCGGACCGGTACTGAGTCGATGTTTCCATCTCAACGATCCAACCTGCAGCAACCATGCCACACGAACGGCACTACAGATCACTACAGATCTCGAAGCGCGCGATTCAGCATCTCGAGACAATTTGTCTCGTGCGCGCGGGTTTGCCCATCGGGCGACCGGGTTACGTGGTCGTCTGCATCCCGACCAGTTGTAGCACGGAGAGTACGAGCTCTTCGTTAGACACTGGTTTTCCAAGGTGCAACTGGAAACCTGCCCGAAGGCTTGCGATGCGGTCTTTGGTCGCGCGGTATGCGGTGAGTGCGATGGCTGGCATCTTGTAGCCGCGTTCGCGAACCTTGCTGATAAAATCTAAGCCGTGCATCTCGGGCATCCCCAAGTCGGAGATCAGAACGTCCACCTTTTCATCAAGCGACTCAAGGGCCTTGGGGGCCGACGTAAACAGCGTCAGTTCCGCTCCTTGACCTCGAAGCACGGCTGCAGCGAGTTCGAGGGAGTCCTCGACATCGTCGACGAGCATGATTCGGTAACCTTTAAGCGGCCCGGCTCCCGTCGACGCAACTTCGCGTGAGGAAGCGGAGCCTAGAACGGGTAGTTCGATGCGGAAGCGCAGTCCCTTACCTGTGTTTTCGGCGCTGATGGTCCCGCCGTGAAGCTCCACGATGCCTTTGACGATGGCTAGACCCAAACCAAGACCTTGGTGTGGCGAGCGACCCGCAGCGGCCTGTTGGAAGCGATCGAAAATAGTTTGAAGCTCCTTCGGGTCAACGCCGGGCCCGTTATCCTCGAACTCAATGACGAGGTCGGTGTCGATCTTGGCAGCTGTGATCCACACGGTACTGCCCGGTGGGCAATACGAGACGGCATTTGACAGCAAGTTCCAGAACACCTGCGACATGCGTGCGCGGTCGAGCTGCAGTGGACCCAATGATTCATCCACATCCAGCTCAAAACGAATGTTCTTCCGTGTGGCCGCTCTTTCAACGACTTCGATTGCCGTTTTGAGGATGTTATTCAAGTCGACGGACTCGCGTTCCACATCCAGGGACCCAAGCTGGATGCGTGATGCGTCGAAAATGTTGTCGATGAGCCGCGCTTGCACTCGCGCGTTACGGCGGATCGCACGCAAACCGAGGGAAAGTTCGTGTTGATCAACCTCACCAGCGAGCAACCGTTCCGACCAACCAAGAATGGGATTCATCGGGTTGCGAAGTTCGTGTGAGAGCTGCGCGAGAACCGTTTCGAGCGCCTCGGAGCCTTCCATGTGCAGGCGCGTGTCTTGTGCTTGGCGCCGGAGTCGCTGAACCTCGAAACGAAGGAGACCATCGCGCAGCTCTTCCATAAACGCGAGGTCTTCCTCGTTCCAGGCGGTCGAACGGCCTCGAACGATACTGTGTTCGCTTGACGCAGAACGAACGCGGTGGGTGTCCGTTTCGGGCTCGAACGCGTCGGTGATCCACCGTGGGGAGCGGATGACTTCGGGACGGATAATGGCCACGATGCTGTCCGGCAAGCGGATCGCAGCCAGTCCTCCTGCGACACCACGAACCACCTTGAGCGACGGCAATTCACGCAGAAGCTCGGTCGTCGTATAGACGTCTCGCCCCTCGCCAAATGCGCCACGTAGGAACTGGGCTAGATCGGTGAGCTGCTCGCCCGGGATCTGAGCGTGGTCTTGCGGGTACTGATATACCGCATGGTCCGAGATCAATAATACGTTGCAGGCGTCGAGCGTGCTGAGTAGAGCACCGCTGTGTTCTGCGAGCACGTCTGCGAGACTCGCGTCTTCATGCACCGAGCTGAGCATGGCTTTGCGGACCAATCTTCCTTCATTCGATTGGCGGTCTTGTTCCCGGTGCCAGACTTGGTCGACGCCACTCGAAAGGAGATGAGCGAAGGTTACGGCTGCGTGTCGCACTCCGACGCCTGGCAGGTGCGGACGAGAGAATGCACAGAGCACGATACCGAAGAGCTTGCCTCGGAGCGTCACTGCCAGCGAAATTGTGGTGCGAGCGCCGGTTAGGAGCATCACCCGACTTTGTTCAGGTGTGGCAGCACTCAAGCTGAGTTGGTGGAAGTCTGCCGGAGAAAAAGGGTGGCCTAGGAGTGTACTCCGCTCCGCTTGGTGATCGGCTTGGAACAGCACGCGATTGGCGAGTAAACGCTCTTGCTCCACCGCGTCAAAAGTCAGCTCCGGGAACGTGAGGCCCAGGCACGATGGAATGCTCTCGTCTCGATCTTCGCCAATGACGTACGCCAGCCTCCCGTGGTCAAACTTGCAGAAGCTGACACGGTCGCAGTCGAAGCTCGCCCTGATTGCCGAGGTGACACCTGTCGCGAGCGCCGCGGTGTCGGTCGCCTCGCGACACAGGAGAGCAGTGGATGCCAGTACGGCCAACACTTTGGCTTCGCGCTCGCGTGCAGCAGTCGACCTGAAGTTAGGGGCATCTTCGGGCTTTACCTCAAGGATGCGCCATACGTCCGACCGGCTTGGAATCTCCGGCGTGACCAAACGAACCCAGCTCGGAATGTGTTGATCGCCGATTCGCGCAGGAAAGCGACCGGCGAGTAGGTGGATGCGGTCTTCGTCTGTGCAGGCGAGTGCCGGAGCTACATCAGGCAACAGATGTGCGATGCGTTGATGCAGGACCTCGTCCTCGCTTCGGCCCAATACCCCTAGAAGATTATTGCTGCACGAAACAATCTCTCCTGCTTCGTTGCACGCGATCACGTAACCACACGACTGTAGCGCTGCGTGTTGGTTTCGTGATTGGTTCATCCGGTCCCTTTTGGTAGCTTGCATGATCCAGCCAAGATGCGCACTCGCGCGATGTCGTATTTTGTCGGGTTATCCAGCTTGGAGTGAGGCGCTTCTCCCCGATCGGGGCATCACGCCACAATGGACGTTCGATAGACGTTTTGTTTCACTTGCCTTACTGGTACAAATTCGTGCTCATTTGCAGGCCCGAAAGTTGCGAAGGAACGGCTTCTATCATGGATGATAATCACGACCTGGACGTCGAGGGAACGCTTTCGGCCGTCACGCTACACGCGCTGATTGGAAAGCTAGCGCACGACTTGGTCGGCCCTTTGGGTACACAACTTGGTTTCCTCGACCTGCTCGCACCAGCATGCAAGGGCGAAGAAGAAGCGAAGTATCTCGAACGGGTCGCACGTCAGAGCAAGAAGTTGCTCGACTTGGTGGGTACTTGGCGTGATGGCATCGGCGACGCGAGTGAAGTGCATCGACGTCCCGTCATCGGCGAAGCGGTCAGCCGGTGGCTCGACTGCGATGTGCAAGTTGGGGTGACCGAGGCCGTACCTGCGCCGCTCGTTCAAGCGGGGCGTCTCGTTCTCAAGTGGTGGTCACAATCGACAGACGGTGGAGAGCCCAAAGCGGTGGTCGATTCGAGCGATGAACAAGTGTCTTTGGAGCTCACCTTACCTGGTACCCAAGAAGTCGTGGTTACCGATAGCTGGCAACCTGATGAGGAGGTCGGTTCGTGGCACCTCTACGTGGCTCGGTTGATCATTGGGCGGGCTCACGGGCGACTGACGTGCGAAACCGATGCGCAAGGTTGCCGTCTGTTGATGAGCGTGCCTGTCTAAGGCGCGATGGCGCTAGCTCTCGTCGTCGTCGGCACCGGACTTCTCGTACCGCTCAAGCTTTCGGT
Source organism: uncultured Polyangiales bacterium (assembly GCA_964487255.1). Lineage (GTDB taxonomy): Bacteria > Myxococcota_A > Polyangia > Polyangiales > CAZAQV01 > CAZAQV01. The sequence continues at coordinate 229,298 of CAZAQV010000008.1, forward strand.
ACAGCGTGCGGCGGTCGAGCCCGAGTATCTGTGCGGCGCGCGTCTTGTTGCCTTTGGACAGCTCCAAGATCTTCTGAATATACCTCTTCTCAAGCTCCGCGAGTGAAATGGCGTACTCCGCGTCCATATCAAACAGGCTCGTGTTGACGTTCTTGCTCTCGGCGATGCGCTCCGGAAGGTCTGCTGTGGTCAGTGAATCATGTTGCGTCAACGTTACGGCTCGCTCGATTGTGTTTTCGAGCTGGCGGACGTTACCGGGCCACTCGTACGAGAGAAGTTGCTTTGCGGCCTCGGGCGCGATGCCTGTCACGGCCTTGTCCGCCTTCTCTGCGAAACGGTTAAGAAAATGTTGCGCCAACAGCAGGATATCGTTTCCGCGACTTCGAAGCGGTGGTAAGTCGATTTGAACGACGTTGAGGCGGTAGAAGAGGTCCTCTCGAAAGCGTCCGCCTTCAATCTCGTCCTCAATGTCTCGGTTGCTTGCCGAGATAAAGCGGGCTTCGACGGGTGACTCGCTTGAACCGCCCACAGGGCGAAGTTTCCGCTCTTGGATGACGCGCAGCAACTTCGGCTGAAGTTCGAGCGGCATTTCGCCGATTTCGTCGAGAAAGACTGTTCCCGTGCCGGCGTCGAGGAGCAGCCCGCGCTTGGCTGTCTTGGCATCGGTGAATGCACCGCGCACGTGACCGAAGAGCTCGCTCTCGAGCAGGTTCGCTGGAATCGCTGCACAGTTGATCGCGAGGAACGGCTGGTCCGCGCGAGAGCTACCCTCGTGCAGCGCGCGAGCGACCAGTTCTTTGCCCGTGCCACTCTCGCCCGCGATCAAGACCGACGCATCCGCGTCGGCGACTCGGTCGATGAGTTCAAAGACCCTCTTCATTGCCTTGCTTTCGCCGACGATGGCGCGATCCTTTTTGCCGAGTTGGGTGGCCTCTCGCAATCGACGGACCTCTGCATGAAGCTCGCGGTGTTGAATCGCTCGCTCGATTGCGATGCTGAGCGCGTCGAAGTCGATCGGTTTGATGATGAAGTCAAATGCGCCGGCGCGGAGCGCACCCACCGCGGACTTCATGTCGTTATGACCCGTGATCAGAATAACCGGGAGGTCAGGGTGAGTCCCGGCCATATGCTTGCACACGTCGAGCCCGGTCGTGTTCTCTAGCTCCAGGTCCGTGAGCATCACGTCGAAGGGTTCGGAGGCGAGTGTTTCGTACGCTTGGTTGGCATCTACGGCCCAGCTCACTTTACAGCCACGCTGTTTAAGGTTGGCCTCAATCAGTTCACACGTGTCTCGATCATCATCGAGAACGAATACCCTGTTACTCATGACCGGATATGTCGCATGACTTGGGGCAGATCGCTACGTCGCGAGGTCGAATTGTGTCTCGGACCGTTCGCGAGCCGGCAGAACGCCTGATTTCTTTTTTGAAAAACCCTGGCATATTCCCTGCATCTTCCGTCGATTATGGCCTTTTCTGGCAGCGCGGCGGAGCTGTTGCGAAGCGCGGGGTTGTCGTCTGGGGTCGATCCGGCGGCGGATAGGCTCGAACCGGACGCGTGCGACGAGCTTAATCTAGATGAAGAGTTCACTCCTGTGGACCGCGATCCCCCCGGGCGACTAGGCTCTTCGTCATGACGAGTTGTGTGACACAGAAACTGTCTCGCTACGGAGAGATTAGTGATCGCGAGGGGCGCCTCCTGAGTCTCATGGAGGAGGTCGAGCGAGACTATGAGCCACAGCAAGCGGTCGTGGAACATGGACAACCCATCGATGAGTTTTTTGTCGTCAAAACGGGGTGGTTATACTCGTACTCACTGCTTTCCGATGGTCGCCGTCAGGTGTTTGGCATTCACTATCCAGGCGACATCATCGGCATGTACAACTTACCGTTCGGCCGCGCACAGTATTCGCTCGAAGCAAGCACGAAAGCCCGTCTGTGCCCTTTTCCTCGGCGGCACTTTCATCGCATTTTGACCGAAACACCGAGATTGAGCGGACTGCTGTTCACACTCAACATGGTGGAAAAGGCGGTGCTCTTCGACCGCTTGTTGGCGGTCGCACGCAAGAGCGCCAAAGAACGACTTTGCCACCTGCTCCTGGAAATTCGAAGCCGATTGGTCCTTACGAAACACCTCGAACGAGGGGAGCGTTTTGAGCTCCCGCTCTCACAAGCCGTGATCGGCGATGCCGTCGGGCTCACAAACGTTTCCGTAAGTCGCTGTTTTAGCGAACTGGAGGCGGAGGGCGCGATCCGGCGAGAGGGACGCATTTTCGAGTTCGACGCCGAGGGGCTCGCCGAGCGAGTCGACTTCGAGGATCGCTTCAGCTCCATGCAGACCACGTGGTTCGAGGAGCGTCACACTGCTCGTTCTGCGTAGCGTCGAGTCATCATCTTTCGCTTCGGTCCAGGCGCGTCCGGGGGTTCGATGCTTGGCGGGTCGTGGCCGGGTGATTGCGCGGGAGGAGGGGTATCCTTGGGCTCGACGGGAGGGTCCGGCGAGTGAGGGGGAGTCGCTGGTTTTGGCGTTTTCGGTTCGTCGATTTTCTTATCCGGCATGACAGTTCCGTTGGTTAAGGCAAAACAGCCCGTGCGTTGTCGGGCTGTAGTGCAAAGTCGGTAAACTTTAGTCGTCGTCTGCGCGCGCTTCGGCTTCGGCCTTCGCCTCCGCGGCCTCTCCGGCAGCAGCCGCTTTCTTAGAGGCTTTCTTCATTTCTTTGCCCATGACCTCAGCCTCCGCCTCCATTTCGGCTGCTGCACCTGCGGTTTCCGCCTCGACTTTCTCTGCAGCGACCTCGGCGTTGTGAGCGGTGTCTTCCGCTGCAGATGCCGCGGTAGCGCCAGCTGCAACGGCGCTAGCTTTCGCGGACTCCGCGGCGGTCTCGGCGTGCGACTTGGTTTCCTCGCTGCAGGCAATCCCAGCAAGTCCCAAAGAGCCGATGATCATCATTGTTGTGAATCGCATATCGTTGTTCCTTTCCGGCACTCGTGCGCCGCTTCGGCTGTAACAGCAAGTGTTGTGCCAACGTGCCCGTCTTGAATCATAGCGTTTTCTGCGGATGCCAACGGTTGGTGCGGGTTTCGGGTGTGGCGCGACCGCTGGATCGGGGTCGCATGCCACACTCCGAACTAAGCACTCGGTTGGCTAAAGGGAACTAAGCACTCGGTTGGTTAAAGGCTCGTGCGCTACCCTGTTTCTCACGAATCTCGGTAATTAGTTCGCTTTTGGATTTGTCCCGAACGCGAGTGATATTCAGCTTGCTGGCCTGTTGCTCCAGCTCAGGCTTGCTCTTCGCTTCGAGGCTACCTTTGGTCTTTCCTTCGTTCGCACGCTGAAACGTGGCGGGGTGGTCCTGAAGAGCCATTTGATTTCGCTTCAGGAGGAACTCGACAGCCAGCTCTTGGGAGCGCTTCTCCGAGATCACGTTACGCGCCGACATGAAGATCTCGCTCTCTTCTTCGTTCAGGTGATGCTCAACGCGTTCTTTGAGACGGTTCAAAACCGAAATCCACTCCGGCTGCTCGTAGCCAATGTGCGCAAGTTGCTTTAGTAACTCCTCAATCTCTCGGTGCTCATGGACAGAGTGCATGGCGCTGTCTTTCGTTCCCTCGTTGTCGCGCATCGCAGCATATAAGGTGTGCTCCTCAGCGACAGCGTGTTGGAGGAGCTCGTCACGAAGAAGTTCGTGTAGTTCGCGTCTCGTCGCAGAGTCGCCTTCGGTTGCGACGAGGGCCCTAAGTAAGCGTCGCGCAAGTTCATGGTCAGCTCGGAGGGTTCTAAAAATACTTGTGTCGTTCGTCATGAACGAGAAAAGCAGCAAATCGTGGGCCACCCCAAACACGCGCCTTTTTGTCGAGAAAAAGCTTGTGACTTGCGGCAGCTCGCCACGGTTGAGGCGCTTTGAGTCGCTCGGGTTCGAGGTCTTAACCTCAGGTGACGCCGCGGGTGAAGTTCGCGATTAGCGCTACCACGGCGACGATCAAGAAGGCGACGAAGAGGATTTGTGCGATTGCGCTGGCTCCTGCTGCGATGCCCCCGAAGCCGAGTACACCTGCGATCAACGCGAGTACAAAAAAGATCAGAGTCCATTTAAGCATGATGCGCGTTCCTTTCTGGTGCGCTTCATTGCGTCACCGTTTGCAAAGTTCAGTAGAAGCAAGCGCAATGCCAAGTGCAGGAGCACTGTGTTAGCTCAGCGATGCGCTGCATACGCTGCAAAAGGCCGAGGCGAAATGCAACACACGAGACGAGATGTCGGGCGCAGTGACACGCTTTTGCCTGCCGATCTCCGCGAAAGTGTCGCATCTGGTGCCTGGCACAGGGGTTGCTTTGTTTTGACGGGTACACAGGCGACTCGCCTGGAAAGGACGAATTTATGGCAAATCCGCAAATCAACAACGGCATCTCCTCAGACCTATCCTCCAGCCCTTCGACGAGCCTACAGAATGTAAGTGAGAGGAACAGAAGCGAGCCCTCCTATGCGGAGAAGGCGAAGAAGGCCGCGAGCGACGCTTCGGATCAGATTTCACGCCTTGCAACGGACGCATCTGATCGTGTCGCAACCGCATACGATGGAGCCACGAGCGCAGTTGGTCGACGCATGGTTGACACCGGTTCCAAACTGGAGAGTTCCGATATCGTGCAGCGAACGGGCCGGCGCATGAACGAGGTTGGTAGTTACCTCGAGCGAGCCAAGCTTGAGGACATCTCCGAATACACAAGGAGCCAGGTGCGCCGCAATCCACTTGCCGCGGTCGCAATCGGCATCGGCGCTGGCGTGCTGATTGGCCGTTGGATCTCGAAGTGAACGTAACCTGGATTGGAGCGGCGCAAAGCGCCTGGGACGTGGCGATGGACCCGTTGCGTCACCTTGAGCGAAAGCCGCTCACAGCGCTTGCTCTCGCTACGGGTGTTGGCGTGTTAATCGGGACGCGGGGTAAAACCTCGGCTCCCGTGAGCACGGCCCTGCAGGCCGGACTCCTCGTGGGCCTACACCAGTTGGCAAAAGTGCATGGTGAGGAGGCGGCGAGGTAGCTCCCGCTCCGGCTTATCCGGTCCTTCATGTCCCGCGCGGCTTCGCGGGCAGGCTCGCGATGTAGAGCCAAAGCGCCCTAAGTTCGGTTTCGGTCATGCGCTTCGCGTAGGGCTGCATGAGCGCCATCGGCAAGCCCACCTCGCTGCCGTCCGGGCGCTTGAGTTCCAGCATTGCTCTTTTGAAGTCGTCGAAGGTCCATCCCTCGATGCCGTCAGCGTGCGGTGTGAGATTGGCTGCCGGCAGCCAACTCGGGTCGCCGTTATGAATCGGTCCCCCCGAAAAATCTGCGCGATGACAACTGGTGCATACGCCGGCCAGGTGCTTGCCGAATGCGGCGCTCTCTTCAGTCACCGGCGGATAAGAAGGGTGGTCGGCGTGGTGGTCCGCTACGAGCGTTGCAGCGAGCGGGAACTTGCCGGTCGCGACAAGCATTTTTCCGACTGGGCCGAGATAAGATTTTTCGACGACATTGTCGACGGGCGGCGTGCTCCGAATGTACGCGACGATGTCTGACAACTCTTGATCGGACATGCCTTGGAAATCTTCGGATGGCATGACACCCAGGGTGCCGTCCTTTTTGATTCCATGTCGGACGATGCGGTCCCAATCGGCAGGAGTATAATCCGTAACGACGCTCCCTTTGCCTGTTGTCAGGTTTGGTCCAAGAAATCGGCCAAGCGCGGGGTTGTCGACCATGACGCCGCCACCAAAGTTCTCACCGTGGCACTCGATGCACGCATAGCGGGCTTCGACCAGATGTTTACCGCGCGTGATCGCTCGTGAAAGGTGCTCTTCCGACGAGGGAGCGGGGGACTCTGGCTCAACAGCATCCTGCGCTCCAGCGTCGGCCATTGCGAGCCCGGCATCGGCGTTTGTCAACGGTTCTTCAGTATTCGAGGGGGGGCTGTCGACTCGTGTGGGCTCAGGATAGGGAACAGCGAAATCGATTTGGTGTGTATCGATTGCGCTTGCCATCGCGCTTGAAGACTTCCAGGTTGCCCAACCCAGCGCGGCACCCACGGCCAACACCAATACACCCAAGATCATGCCTACCCATTTGACGATTTTCTTCACGGATTCCCCTTCGCTAAACGCGCGGAGCATCCCAGGTTTTGTCGCCGGCGTCTACGCTCAGTTCGCGCCCAGCGTCTCTACATGAGGATGCCGCGCTTGTCGGGCCGAGGGATCGCCCCATCATGTGGCACAGAACCTAACACAAGTGTTGGTGATCGATGTGCCTCCCTGTATCTTGGGAGCCGATCGAAAGGAAACGAAACCATGACCGACCAAGTACGCGCATCTCATGTCCTTCTCATGTACGAGGGCTCTGCCCGTTCGACCGCGAATCGCACAAAGGCTGAGGCGGAGGCGCTCATCAACGAGCTAAAGTCCAAAATTGATGCCGGTGCTGACTTTGCGGACCTCGCCAGCGAGCATTCGGACTGTCCTTCAGGGCGTAGCGGTGGCGACCTCGGTGCGTTTGGGCGAGGTCAGATGGTCGGCCCGTTTGAAGATGCCGCATTTGGTCTAGAGGTCGGTAACGTAAGCGATGTCGTTGAAACCGACTTCGGCTACCACATCATTAAGCGGACGGGCTAGTACTCGGGATCGGAAGTCCGTTCCGGGTTTCCGGAGATGTCAACGAGGGTC
>CAZAQV010000009.1:0-132110 GCA_964487255.1 uncultured Polyangiales bacterium
CAACGCCCGTCCGCACGCATCCGCCCACGCCGCACACGGTCACCTCTGTCACAAAATCTTCGTCAACCGCTCCATCGCAGTCGTCGTCTTGCCCGTTACACGAGGTGTCATCGGCCGAGCAACCATCGCCACAGTTCGGTTCCCACTGAAGGCATGCGTGGTCATAGTCCGCACTTAGCGCCCAAGTCGTCTCGAAGTCCCAACCCTGACTCACGAGAAACGCTTCGCTCGAAAGGTTCGATCCTTCTTGGCCGCCGGGCTCGTCGCAGCCACCGATCAGATCGCAGAGGAAGAACGTCGTGTTCCACACAAATGCGTTCTGCGCGTAGGCGCGGGACGGAAAGAACTCCGCGTCGACCGCGCCGTAGCCGTGCGTCCAGCTGCCTTGTTTCGCGTCACCGACCAAGAGGCCACAGCGCTCGGTCAGGCAACCGATGTCCGCGTGCACATACGAGTCGCTGATCGTCGTGCCCATCGCTTTACCGATCAGACCACCAACGTCCTTTTTGCCTTCGAGCACCGCGCCGCGGCAGGTAACCTCGGAGACGGTTGCGTTTTGCGCAAAGCCGGCCAGGCAGCCTACCTGCGTACCGCCGGAAATCTGTGCATCCAAGATGCCGAGGCGCGACACGGTAGCGCCGTCGAGCTTCGAAAAGAGGCCTGCTTTAGCGCTGTTTTTCTCGATGAAAAGTCCGGTGACGTAGTGGCCACCGCCGTCGAGCGTCCCAGCGAAGTCTACAATCGGGGTAAAGCCCGACGCGTTGCCGCCGCCGTTTCCATTGCCAGTGCCAGCGCCGTAGCCCGTGCAGTCGATGTCGGCGGTCAGACGATAGTTCAGCGTCGGCGCTGCGCTGATAGCTTCAAGCTCTGCGCACGTGTCAATGAGCACGTATCCACCGCCGCCGTCCGAAGAAGACGTACTGCTATCGCCACCGTCTTCGCTCAGCGCTTGTTTGTTCGCGCCGATGTTCGAGTCGCTGTCGGTACAACTACCGAGCAGAGCTGCGACGAGCGACAAGGATGAAACGAAAAGAAGGGCCCCCAGCCAACGATCGGTTTTCACGTCGCCGCGTATAAGCGATCAGTTTTGTGCGCACAATGCACGCAACGCAAATAGGACACCGTGTAGCGCACCACGAGACACGTGTAGCGCAACTCGCACTAACCGTTCAAACATTGCTCCAGTGTGTAGCGGGCTTGCGCAACGTGGTGTAGCGGACCCGTGACGCTTCGGCTCAGTCCGCGAAGGATCACATCTGCCGCCTCAATACTACTCGTCGTCGTCGCGCGAAGAGGAGCGCTGCATGCGGCGCAAGCTGTCCATGACCTGGCGGCGCAGCGAGGAGTCGGGCCCCATCGCGAGCACCTGTCGGTACAAGTCGCGCGCTTGCTTCGGGTCACTGCGTTCAAGCGACTTGGCTCTTTTTGCAAGCCCGATTGCGCGACCTGAACATAAGCGCTCGAGCCGCCCCGTTTCGCCGTGCGACGGGTCATGCGTTTTGGCTTCCTTAACTCGCGCGCAGCCCCTAGCATCGTCCTTTTTGCTGAGCCGGTATTTGGCATCGTCGAGCAGCGCCTCAACGAGCTTGGGTTTGAGTCTCGAAGCAAACTTTCCGCCTGAAATTTTCTTATCGAGACGCACCGCCTCGCGAAGCGAAGACATGTTTCGACGCGATGGCGCACCCGATGACTTTTTGTAGTAGGTCTCGAATGCGCGAATATCACCGGCCAGATCGGGGCTGGCAGCTTTGGCCGCGTCTTCAAAGCGTCCCGCGGCGTACAGGCTAATCGCACGCCGATTTGATGAGCCACCTGAGCTGCGTGTGGGACGAGGTTCTGACTTTCGCACCACTCGCCTTGGGGCAGATGAAGTCGGGCGAGACGTCGTTCGTGATCTGGACTGCTCAGCACTCTGACGCCGCGCCGCGCGAGAGTCGCTGGCTTCGTCCGCTTCGTCTTCGCCGCCCTCGGCTGCGCTCAGGGTGTCCATCGCCGTCTTATAGGCAGACAACGCATCTTCGTCTGCGCCCAGTCTCCGCACTTCATCGAAGGCCCGTTCCGCGGTCTCCAGGTCGCCCTCTCGCACGGCTGCTTGAAGAACGGCTTCTTGACTCCGAAGTGCGTCCACACGTTTCATCTCGATGCGTAGCTCGGAAAAGTCGCGCGCGAACTTGCTATTGCGATCGACGCTCTCAGCAATTTCTTGTGCCATACGCACATCGCCATCTAAAAGCGCGTTGCGTGCTTCGATGAGTTTCTGCTGGTCGTCTTTCGCCTGGCTCGCCTGACGCATCGCTTCGCGCGCTTGCTCATGTGAAGGTCGAACGCGCAGCACCGCGTCAAACGCACGGTGCGCCTCACTGAAATCGCGCTTCTGAAACGCGACCACGCCGCGTTGGAAAGCTTCTTCGACCGCGGCGTTTTGGCTGGCGAGTTCTTCCTGCTGGCGCACCCGTTTGACGTAGGTGAACGTCGTAATGATGGCGCCGATGAGCAAAATGACCGCCCCTCCCACGACAAGCCAGACCTTGTCGCCCAAGGCCGCCCGCACGTTTGCCAGCGGACTTGGGCCTTGGTAACGGTCTTTGGGTTTTGTCGAAATCGAGGCAGCCGGCGTTGGAGGTGCAGCAAAACTGCCCGCACCTGGTGATCCGGCAAACCCTCCTGGCCCTGGAGGCGCTGCGAATCCGCCCGGCGCTGGAGGCGCTGCGAATCCGCCAGGTACCGGAGGTGCCGCCCCCATCTGCGAGGAAGGCGCCGTGATCGCCCCTGCTCCGCTCGTTGCGTCGCGACCGAGCACACCCTCCGGTGTGCGATAGCGGAACTCTGTTTCGCCTGCACTGACAACGTCATTGTCCTCAAGCGCGGCCTCGTGGACGCGGCTGCCATTGAGTTGGGTGCCGTTTCCGCTGCCGAGATCGCGGATCTTCGCCACCTGTCCGTCCCACGACAACGCAAAGTGCCGACGCGAAACCGACACATCACTGAGAATGATGTCGTTATCGAGCGAACGGCCCACAGAGTTCGTCCCATTCTGCAAAGTGAAGTCTTTGCCGGAATCTTTGCCCTTTGTGCAGAGAAGCACTGGGTTCTGCGGAAAGTCAGCGGCGATTTCCGTAGGCAAATCGGCGACCTCAAACGCCTCGTGGTCGATCTGGGTCGCCTCCTCCTCGTCGTCCTGGTCGAAGTGAGAAAACGCCTGCTCATGCTGCCCCGGCCGCTCCGCGGGATGCGGCCCCTCACCACGCTGCCCGGGAAACGAGGGTCTGGCCCCGTCGTCGTCGGGGAGGTGAGCGTCGTGCTCTGTCTGGGATGACCCGTCCATCTCTAGTTCATGATACATTGACGTCCCGCGCGATGGAAACTTGGGGCCGATATTCCATAGAGAAACGCCTCGCCTCCGGCGGAATGGCCGAGGTTTACCTGGCTCGACAACAGGGAATTGAGGGGGTCGGGCGCCCCGTGGTCATCAAGCGCATCCTGCCCGAGCAAGCCGACAACGACGAGTTCGTCACCATGTTTTTGGATGAAGCGCGGCTGATGGCGGGCCTCAACCACCCAAACATCGCCGCGGTCTACGACCTGGGTAAACTTGAGGGAAGCTACTTCCTGGCCATGGAGTACGTCCATGGCCCCACGCTACTCAAACTCGCGGCAGCTGCCAACGAGATGGGCCACCAAGGGCTGCCCATCCATGTCGCGCTCCCCATCGTGCTGCGCATCGCAGAGGCGCTCGCTTACCTTCACGAACTGCATGACGAGTACGGTCGCCCACTCGAAATCGTCCATCGGGACATCAACCCGGCGAACGTCATGATCGGTCACAACGGCAGCGTAAAGCTCATCGACTTTGGGATCGCCAAGGCAGCGTCCAAGGTTTATCAGACGCGCGTCGGCGTCGTGAAAGGTACTTTCGGTTACATCGCCCCGGAGCAAATCGTGGATACGGCGGGCGTGGACCATCGCGCTGACCTCTTCTCCTTGGGCGCGCTCATGTACGAAACTTGCGTGGGAGAAACCGCTTTTGGCTCTCCCGACGGCAAGGACCACGTCGAAAGAATTCTCGCAGGACAATATGCGCGACCGACCATGGTCAACCCGAGCTTCCCGTTCAACCTCGAAGCACTGATCGACGATTGCCTCGCAGTCGACCCAGACAAGCGGCCCGCGAACATTTTCACGTTCATTGACCGGTTGGCGACGTGCATGACCGAACACAAGATCATCCCCGTCACGACCCGACTGGCCGAAGCGACCAATAAGCTCGTCCCGGACCCGCGCATGCGCCCCGTTCTCGCGCGCACCGAAGGCAGCGTCGCTGTACGTCTCCCCGTAGCTTCCCCAGGCACGGAGCCGGCTCTTTCAGCGATGTCCGTAGACGACAGCGAGCTGACGGATGGCAGCGAGCTAACGGACGTCACCCAGCTATCCTCGATGGCGGGACAAATGGCGCAACCCTCGGCGAGCGACCAGACGCAAGCACACCAACACCCGCCAGCGTGGAACGAACCAACCGGCGCCTCGGACCACTTCGACAGCCCGACCGGCGAGTACACCGACGAGCACACGGAGATCTCTGGCCAGCCCATGAAAGCGATTGCCCCGAACTCCGCAAGCCATCGAGCGTCGTCGCCCGCCGTCGCTCAGGGCGACCCCCGCGCTGTCCCCTGGACCGCCACCCAGCGAACCCGAACGCCGAGTGAAGAGCCCAACGCCGCCCCGCCGGCCATCCAGCCGCTTATCGTCCTCGCAGTGATCGCGCTTATCGTACTGCTCGGCGTGGGCGCTGGAATTGCGCTCACGGCTGGTGGGTGATAGCTCAGGGTCGTGAAAACGCGTTCGTTAACGGCAGCCTCTTTGTTGCTGCTGCTCGTCTCCAACCTGCTCGGCTGTGGCGACGACGAGGAAAAAAAACAAGACGGGCCACACGAGCAGGCAAGGTACGGGTTGAGCGCCGAAGAAGCCGCACAGCCCCTCGCGACTGTCGGCAACACCACCATTACACTTGGCGACTTTGCCGACGAAATGGCACGTCAATCTCCGTACCTGCGTGGGCGCTTTCAGAGTTACGAAAAACGCAAAGAGTACTTGGACAATATGGTGCGGTTTGAGCTACTCGCACAAGAAGCGGCCCGCCAAGGCCTGATGAAACACCCCAACGTGCTGCGCGAACAGAAAAAGCTACTGGAGCAAGAACTGATCGCAAACGAGATCGACGACAAACTAAAGGCCAAGCCGATTCGCCATGACGAGATCAAGGCCTTCTATGAGGCCCATCAAGACGAGTTTAAGAAACCCGCTCAACGGCGCATCTCGCACATCTTGCTCAAGACTCAGAGCGCCGCAAACAAACTGCTGAACCAGCTCGGCGAAGTGCCCGACGACACAGCCTTCAAGAAGGCTGCCGCAACCCAGAGCCTCGACAAAGAGACTGGCTCACGCTTTGGTGACACGGGCTTTCACACGCACCCATCTGATCGCAGACAGGGCGAGCAAAGCTCGCTACCCGACGCGGTCATTGAAGCGGCTTTCGAGCTTGAGAAACGCGGCCAAGTCTACCCGAAGCCAGTTAAATCGGACGGTGGTTTTCACATCGTGCGTCTGACCGCGAAACGAGATGCCTTTTCTCGCAGCTTGGAACAAGCCGAACGCCCCATCCGCGCACAGCTCGAAAAACAGCGGCGGGACAAGGCGCTCGAAGAGCTGACGAAGCGCTTGCGAGCCGAGGCAAAAGTTGAGATCAACGACGACGCCGTAAACCGACTCATCCAAGAATATTCGAAATAGTGTCCATGCTCCAGAAGTTCAGAACCGCACTCGGTGCTCTCCTCGCCATCACCTTCTTCTGCTCGAACGCAGCGGCACAGAAACGGCAGATCATCGAACGCGTGATCGCGACCGTCAATGACGAGGCACTCTTCTTGTCGGACCTACGACGCAAAGCCGTTCCTTTTCTGTCTCAGGTCATGAACGCGAGCACCACCACTGAGCGGCAAGCGCGCATGGAGCAGCTGTACGAACAGTTGCTTGAGCGACTCATCGACGAAGAGATCCTGCTGCAGACGGCAGCGGACATGCGGCTACGCGCGTCGCGCGAGGAGGTCGACCGAGCGATTGAAAACCTGCGTGCGCAATCGGGCCTCGACGAGGATGCTTTTTGGGAGCTGGTGAAAAGCCAGGGCATGACGCGAGCTCAATATCGTGAAGACATGCGCCGTCAGGTATTGCAGTACAAGGTTATCAACCAACGCGTGCGCGCGAAGGTGCAGGTTTCCGAAGCAGACATCCGTCAGAAGTATGAAGAGGAGCAAGCGAGGAACCAACGCGTGGTTGAGTATGAGCTTGCACATATTTTTCTTCCGCTTGCGGGTGCCTCTTCGGAGTCGCCCCAACAAGCCCTCAGCAAACTGCGCGCGAAGCTCACACCAGAAAACTTTCTCAGCGAAGCTGAGACCGTCGGCGGCGGCGACCTAGGCTGGATCAAAAAGGGCGACTTGCCGGAAAGCCTCGACGACGCTCTTGGCGCAATGTCAGTCAATGAGATCAGCCAACCGGTGATTTCTCCCAGCGGCGTCCACCTGCTCTGGCTCAAAGACAAGCGCGAGGGCGGTGCATCGAGCGAAAGCTACGAAGAAGCTCGGGCGCGCATTCAAGCGAAGCTGACCGAAACGGTCATGGTCGAGCAACAGCAGGTTGTACTCTCGCAGCTTCGCAACCGTGCCGTCGTGAAGAAAAAGCTGTAGCTCGATCCGGTTGGGGCGATGTGGTAGACCGCTCAGGCGATGCTGGGACCGCGTAAAGCCGAGTGCCCCAACTGCGGGGGCCCCATCGAGTGGAGCGTCGGTCATTCGGTCAGTGCGATTTGCAAGTGGTGCAACTTCTCCGTTGTGCGCACCGATCGCGACATCCGTGCGATCGGCAAAGTCGCAGACCTCGTTCCAACCGCCGCGCCGATAGCCGTCGGCGACATCGGCAAGATCACCCTCGAGGACGGCACCGTGCAAGGCTTCACGGTTGCCGGCCGCATCCAACTCGACCACGGGCGAGGCCCGTGGGACGAGTGGTACATCTCGATGTCGCGTAGCCAATGGGGCTGGCTCGCACGCGCACAGGGGCGTTGGTATCTGACAACCCCGAAGCAGGTTCAGCCCGTTCCGCCACACGACTCGCTGCGCGTCGGTTTCACAGGGCAACTCAACGTGGGGGGAGAGTCCGGGGAGTGGGTCGTTGCGGAAGTCGGTTCGTCCACCGTCGTCTCCGCGGAAGGTGAACTCCCCGTCCCCGTCACGCCCGGAGAGACGGGCCGTTACGCAGACCTGCAAGGTCCAAACGACGGCTTTGGCACCATCGATTACGGGGATGGGACGACCCCTCCTGCAACATACTTTGGCCGAGGCTTAGCCGCCGAGGCCATCAGCTGGAAAGAGGGCGGACAAGGTCCGCGCCCAACCGAGCAAGTCGCGGTCTCCAAACTCGCCTGTCCGAGCTGCGGCGCGCCCATCGAAATCCGCGCCCCCGACATCACGGAGCGAGCCGCATGCGGACACTGCAACGGCCTGCTCGACTACCAATCGGGCACACTCAAGTTCGTCGAAACGCTGCGCCAACAACCTCTCACGCCCGACATTCCCCTGGGACAGAAAGGCACACTCCGGGGCGTCGAGGTAACCGTCATCGGCTTCATGGAGCGTTTCACCGTTGTCGATGGCATCACCTACGCCTGGCGCGAATACCTGCTCTACGCACAGGATGGTTACCGCTGGTTGATGGAAGATAGCGGTCACTGGACGCTACTCGAGGTCGTGTCAGCCGCAGACGTTGAAAGCACCTCCGGCGGCAAGAAGTACGCTGGGGAGACGTACCAACTGTTCGGCATCAACCAGGTTACCGTTCGCTACGTGCTCGGTGAGTTTTACTGGCAAGTGCGCACGGGCGACCGCGCAAAGACCGTCGACTATATCGCTCCCCCGCACTTGCTGTCCGAAGAGCGGACCGCCAACGAGATGGTTTGGTCGCACGGCGAATACATCCCGTACAAGGAAATCGAAAAAGCGTTCTCACCCCCCCAGGGTCTGGGGCGACCGTACGACGTCGCCCCCGCACAACCGAACCCTGTTGCGCTACTCTACCCCGCTTTGGTCACGGCCATTTTCGCGGGCCTGTTGGTTATCATCTACCTCGCCGCCGTCGCCGCGCGCCCGAGTCAACAGACCTTAGCCACCGTCGCTGTTCCGATGCCTAAACTACCAACGCCATCTTATGTCGCGACCCGCGGTGGTCTCAATCCCGACGCGAGCCGCACCTCACCGGACCAAAAAACGGAGGCCGTCGCTTACTCCGAACCATTCACGCTCACCGAGCCCGTAGACAACGTCCAGGCGCAACTGCAAAGCACACTTGGCTCCGGTTGGGTGGGTGTTGCGGTGGCCATCATTAACGAAGGCAGTGGCGACACCTGGGAGGTAACACTCGAAGACGGCACCTCCTTTCATAGAGGTCAGGCCGACTCGACTAACGCGATGCCAAAGACAGCCCTGGGCGTTGGCGACCTGCCTCCCGGCGACTACGTGGTTCGCACGCAGGCTCGCTGGAGCCGCAAAGCAAACCTGACGGGCATTCAAAGCACCCCACCCGAGTCTACTTTTGTTGTGGTGCGCCGCTTTGTCGATCCGATCGATGTGGGTTGCCTCGTCTTTTCGATCATTCTGCTTTGCCTTCCCCTCGGCATCGCCCTGATTCGGCGACGCGTATTTGAGTCTCGACGTTGGCGTAATGCCAACCTGGGAGGGGCGTAAACGTGTTCTCAAAAATCGCTTACCCAATCTTCGGGATGCTCGTGTTGGGCGCTTACGCGGTGACCACTTTTGCAGGTGCAGACATTGCTGCGATTGATGCAAAACATTCACGAATCCCTGCACAGTACCTCGGTGGCGCATATCGAGACGCGCCCGTCGTCTGGCGCTCCAGCTTCCACGGCCCGGGTCCGGCGCCCGCGGTGCGAACGAGTTCGAGCTCGTCCAGGCGACGTTCGGGCGGGTTTGGAGGCTACTACGGCGGGTTTGGAGGCGGAAAGTGACGCCCGAGCTTCGCCGGGAGTTGTTCTGGTTTGCGGCGCTCGCACTCGCACTGGTCGGGCTTCGCGGCTACTTGTTCTCGCAGGAGACTGTCGTTTTCGAGGGCAACCTTCCGGACGAAAAAGAGACCCTCACGCCGCTTTTCCAGGTCCGGCGCGATACGCCCGTGCGAATCCGCATCACACGCACCGACGGCAGCAGCAACCAACCCCTCGAAATCGAACTGTTCGACGCCGACGGTCGCCTCCTCGTTCACGAGCCCATGTTCTTGGGAAAGGCGCACGACGCCTCCGACACGTTGCTCTTCTCCGTGCAACAGGGTGAAGTTTCTTTTCGCATCTTGCGAGACGTGCCTTCGCGCGACCCTTTGCACCTGACGGTGGTCGCGGGAGCACAATCTCATCAACATTTTGGCGTCGCCTTTTTTGCCCTGCTCGCGCCACCTTTGTTCCGCTACGCGCGTAGACGTCGAAAGCGCCCGCATCCAACAACCACAGAAAGACCAGACCATGGAACTTGAAGCCGCTCTCACTACCGCCATCATCGCGTCCATTATCTTTACCATCATGGGCATCATCCTCTTTACATTGACATTCGTTGTGGTGGACAAACTCTCGCCATTTTCGCTTCGTAAGGTTATCGAAGAAGACCAAAACATCGCGATCGGGATCGTGCTGGCCAGCGTAATTATTGGCACAGCCATCATCGTCTCCGCTGCGGTACACGGTTAGGAGGGCGCTATGAATATCGACTGGCAGCTTCTCTTTCACGCAAGCATGCAGGCACTCATCTTCTCGGTCGTGGGCCTCATCCTCTTCGGTGTTTCATACTTAGCCATCGCGAAAATCACCCCTTTCTCGATTCGCAAGGAACTTGAAGATGACCACAACACCGCGCTCGCGCTGATTTTGGGCGCGATCATCATCGGGATTGCGCTCATCGTATCCGCCTCCGTAAGGGGCTGAGCAGAATCGCCAAAAAACGATGATAAGAGGTCGCGTTGCGGTTTTGTACCTGACGGTCTTGGTCATTGCGACCTCGGGTTTGGTGTATGAGCTGATCGCCGGAACGCTTGCAAGCTACGTACTCGGCGACTCGGTCACGCAATTTTCGACTACCATCGGCGCCTACCTCTTCGCCATGGGCTTGGGCTCGTTTCTCTCCAAGTACGTCGACGCACCGGCCGTTCGCTTTTTGGACATCGAACTCGCGGTAGCACTCGTGGGTGGACTCTCGGCTCCCTTTTTGTTCGTGATGTTCTCCCATTCTCAATCGTTCTCAATCTTTCTATACGGCACGATCGGCACGACCGGGGTACTGGTAGGCCTTGAGATTCCTCTCTTGATGCGCATCCTTCGGGACGAACTCGACTTCAAAGACTTGGTCGCACGAGTACTCGGCGTCGACTATATCGGAGCACTCTTCGGCTCAGTCCTTTTTGCCATTGTCCTCATGCCACGTCTCGGCTTGAACCGAACGTCCATCTTGTTCGGACTCCTCAATGCTGCCGTCGCAGCCCTGGGAACGTTCGCCCTCTCCCGCGTGCTGTCCCGGCGCCAAGTCGTGCTGTTCCGTATCAAGGCTACTGTGGTCGCGCTCGTCCTTCTAACCGCTATGGCGAACGCAGAGTCGCTGACACGCTTCGGCGAGTCGCAGCTCTATGCGGATGACATCGTTTTTGCGAAGCGCTCGCCATACCAGCGCATCATTCTCACCCAAGACCGAAAAAGCACACAGCTGTTCTTGAACGGCAACCTCCAGTTTTCGTCCCGCGATGAGTACCGCTATCACGAGACACTCGTCCACCCAGCCATGTCCCTGGCGACAGGTGCTGCGCGAGCTTTGGTTTTGGGTGGCGGCGATGGGCTTGCCGTTCGGGAGCTATTTCGTTACCCGAGCATTGAGCACGTCGACCTCATCGACCTCGATGCCGAAGTCACGCGTCTAGCGTCAGACAACCATCGGCTTCGACAGCTGAACGAGGGGACGCTACACGACCCGCGCGTCGTCATCACGAACAGCGATGCATTTCTTTGGCTCTCTGAGCGAGGACGCAGCGAGCCTTACGACATCGTGATCATCGATTTCCCCGACCCGGGCAACTACTCGCTGGGAAAACTCTACTCGCGCCACTTCTATCGTATGCTCAAAGAGCGGCTACACCCCGCCAGCGTCGTGGTCGTGCAAAGCACATCGCCCTATTATGCGCGACGCAGCTACTGGTCGATCGTTCAGACCATTGAAGACGCGGGCTTTTCAACGCTGCCGTATCACACACACGTACCGAGTTTCGGCGAATGGGGGTACATCCTCGCGACGCTCTCGAAACGTTCTCCCCCTCGGAGCCTTCGCGCGCAGAACCTTCGCTACCTCAACGATGAGATGCTGCCCGGGCTCTTTGTGTTCGGCAAAGACGTCTCGCGCATCGATGTAGAGGGAAATCGCCTCAACAGCCAAGTACTCGTTCGCTACTACACAGAAGATTGGAAAGAATGGCACTAGGGGTCAGACTCGGTTGCCGCAGTCGACGTGATGTATTGCGCGACATCCTCGCCGGCAGCCTCGGAGCAAGCTTGCTCACGGCCTGCGATCAAACCGGACTTGAGCCGCTCAAGCTTCGAGGCGCACTCAAGGGTCCGAACGTCAAAAGTGCGCACCGCTTACAATCACCGCCACCGTCGGCGTGGCCAACTTCTAAGGAGCAGACGGACATCGCAATCATTGGAGCGGGCGTGTCGGGGTTGGCCGCTGCTTGGCGTCTGCGAACAGAGCAAGACATCTCCATCACGCTCATTGACCTTGAGGAAACGCCCGGTGGGACTTCACGCGGTGTCCGCACAGGTTGCTCACAGCCGCATCCATGGGGCGCGCACTACCTGCCCGTTCCCCTGTCATCGAATCCTGTCCTGATCACCCTCCTCGAAGAACTGGGCGCCCTCGCGGGAAAAGATGAGTACGGTGAGCCGCTCGGTGCCGAGGAGCGACTCGTGCGCGCTCCCGCCGAACGGCTTTTTGATCGTGGGCGATGGTATGAAGGCCTCTTTCTTGAGGCTCGCGCATCTCCCAAAGAGCGCGCGGAACTCACGCGCTTCGAACTCGCGATGCAACGGTTCGCGACAGAGCGAGACGAACGCGGCACACGCGTCTTTGCCGTGCCCGTTCATCGCTCTTCACTCGACGCCAAATGGCTTGCTCTCGACCACGAAACCGCAGGCCAGTGGCTTGACAGACAGGGGTTCGAGAGCCCGCGCCTGCGATGGCTCATTGACTACGCCTGTCGTGACGAGTTTGGCCTTCGAACCGAGAAGACGAGCGCTTGGGCAATGCTGTGGTATTTCGCCGCGAGACTCCACCCGCACACAAAAAAGGGCCGCCCATTCCTCGCCTGGCCCGAGGGAAACAGTGCACTCACACAACACATGTTCGAGCGTTGTCGGAGCGCAATCACTTACCACGGCAACACGCTCACCCAGGGCATACGCAGGGTCGAACAAGGTGTTGGCATCGACGTCTTGTTGCAGGATGGGCGCGGCGCCTTTCGAACCTTACGCGCAAAGCAAGTGATTCTCGCTGTTCCAAGTTTCGTCGCGACACGTCTCGTCGACTTACCGCGACCACTTGCACAGCCCACCTTCGGGGCTTGGGTCGTTGCCAATTTACACCTCTCGCGAAGACCGACATCTCACGGTTTTCCACAAGCCTGGGATAACGTCCTCTACGACAGCCCTTCGCTCGGCTACGTTGACGCCGGATTTCAGCGTGGTGACGACCATGGCCCCACGGTGTGGACCTACTACTTCGCACTCGCCGAGGGCGACCCACGCCAGGACCGTGCGGCGTTGATCAAGGCGTCCTTTGAGGACTGGAGTGAAATTGTCGTACGCGACCTTGAGCGGGCACACCCCGACCTGCGCAACTGTCTGGAACGGATTGATATTTGGCGTTGGGGGCACGCCATGTCACAACCGCGGCCCGGCGCGGTCTCTGCGGCACTCGCCCAAACGGACCCGGTGCTCGTGCCGGGCGTTACGCACGCACACAGCGACCGCTCAGCGATTGCGACGTTTGAAGAAGCCTTTGACCACGGTGTCACCGCCGCCGACATTGCTCGGCGAGACCTTAAGGGTTCCTCATGACCACGTCGCCAACCGGCACCCTTCTTTCGCATGACACCAAGTGGCTCTTCGGGCGCACCACAGACCTATGCGCGTTCGGTGGGGCCGCGGTTCTTTCGCTCGCGCTCGTTGCCATAGGCGCCGCACTCGGATGGCTGGACCAGCCCACGCCCACATGGGTGTGGGTGCTTTGCGTCCTGGGGCTCGACGTCGCACATGTCTGGGCAACACTCTTTCGTGTCTACCTGGACAAAGCCTCATTTGACGAACGCCGGGTACTCTACAGCGCAACGCCCATCGTCGCCTGGATGTGCGGCGCGCTAGTCCATTACCAGAGTGCAGCACTCTTCTGGCGACTGCTCGCCTACTTCGCGGTGTTTCACTTCGTGCGACAACAAGCCGGCTGGCTTCGACTCTACCAGCGCCGCATGCCACCCACCGACTTCGATCGACACCTGGAGCGAGCAACCGTCTACATGGCGACTCTCTTTCCCTTGTTTTGGTGGCACACTCGCGTTCCGCGTGGGTTTACCTGGTTCATGGAAGGCGACTTTGTCGAAGTCCTTGCGACGCCGACCACGCAAGCGTTGGCAGACGCCTGTGAGCCCCTCTACTGGGCGGTGCTCGCGACGTTTCTGGCTCGACAGTTTTGGCGCGCTCGCAACGGACACCCGGCGCAGCTCGGAAAAATCCAACTGGTGGTCACGACCTGGCTCTGCTGGTGGCTCGGCATCATCGCTCTCGACAGTGATTATGCGTTCACCGTCACCAACGTCGTCATCCATGCCGTCCCTTATTTCGTCCTGACGTTTCGCTACGCAACCTTGAGTCGAAGCCTTCAGGGCAAACACCCACGCGCGCGACTCATCGCCGTTGTGCTTTTTTTACTACCGCTACTCGCACTCG
Organism: uncultured Polyangiales bacterium; assembly: GCA_964487255.1. GTDB lineage: Bacteria > Myxococcota_A > Polyangia > Polyangiales > CAZAQV01 > CAZAQV01. Next base: position 14,096 of record CAZAQV010000009.1, read on the forward strand.
CTTTCGTCGAAGAAGGCCTCTGGGACCGCTGGATCTGGATGGAACATTCCGAGCTGTTTGGATCCGGACACGAAGCCACAATGTCGGTAAAAAACTGGCTCGTACCGCTGTTGGCACTCCCACAGCTGACCCACTACATCCTCGATGGCTTGATTTGGCGCGGTACGACGCAAAATGCTCGGTTTTTGTCGATGATTAGGCCTGGACGGCAGGCGTCCCCGGACCCACGAATGTCTTGAAAAAGTTGGGGGCACGTGACAGACAGGCCTGGCCTCCCCACAGCGCAACCATCATGCATCGAATCATCTCAAGACATTCGCGCGCACGCGCTCGCCGCACCCCAGGTTGGCTGAGGTACGTGTTCGTTTTCGTCTTACTCAGCATTCCCGAAGTGACCTCCGCTTCGGAAGGTCACGGCATCGACCACACGGTATGGCTCGCACTCGCCGGCATTCTCATCGTCGCGAAGCTAGGGGCCGAAGCCGCGGCACGGCTCAACCAACCGGGTGTGCTCGGTGAACTGGTCGCGGGCATCCTGCTCGGCAACCTACACTTGCTCGGGATCGACATCTTTCACGAAGTTCCTCACATGACGTCGGTCGAGTTTCTTGCCGAACTCGGTGTGGTGCTATTGCTTTTTGAAGTTGGACTCGAGTCGACCCTGACCGAAATGAAGGAGGTGGCGCCCCAATCCGGCCTGGTAGCCGTTATCGGAGTGATAGCCCCAATCGGTCTCGGATACGCCGCGAGCTATCTCCTTCTGCCCGACCAGCCGCAGACGCTGCACCTTTTCGTCGGTGCCACGCTCTGTGCAACCAGCGTGGGTATCACGGCGCGCGTACTTCAGCAATTGGGCGCAATGCAACGAATCGAAACCCGCGTCATATTAGGCGCAGCTGTCATCGACGACGTATTGGGGCTCATCGTTTTGGCCGTGGTTAGCGCTATCGCAGAAAAAGGCGCACCAACACCCAACGAAGTGCTGATGATCATCCTCTTAGCGGTCGTCTTTTTGGTGGGTTCGGTCATTTTGGGCATGTTCATCATGCCCGGCTTCTTTCGCGCCTCCTCGAAACTCAAGAGCCCAGGTGTGCTGGCGGCGGTGAGCATCGGCCTATGCCTGGCGCTTGCAGGCCTGGCTAGCCTTGCGGGTCTTGCTGCCATTGTCGGCGCGTTTGCAGCGGGCCTAATTTTGGACGAACTCCACGTTCAACCCTTTGGAAAGCACTCTGCACACGACCTCTCAGACATCGTGGCTCCCATCGTCGGCTTGATGGCTCCCATCTTCTTCGTTCGAACGGGGATGATGGTCGACCTCGGGCAGGTCACCTTCAGCGCGCTCGCACTGGCGGGCGCTTTAAGCGTCGTCGCGATCATCGGCAAGCTCGTGGCCGGTTGGGGCGTGGTCGGTAAGCGGGGCGGAAACCGCATGCTCATCGGCATTGGGATGATCCCGCGAGGAGAGGTCGGGCTCATCTTCGCGAACGTTGGCGCCGGCATCATGGTCGCTGGACATCCGCTCATCGAGCCGGGGGTATTTTCAGCCATCGTGGTGATGGTTATGGCCACAACCATCGTGGCACCGCCCTGGCTCGCATTCCAGATTCGACGCGTCGAAAACCAAGAGCGCGACGCCAGCCGCGGCGCCCCCCCGCCGAGCGCACAGCGTCCTGACAAGCCAGGCGAATTGCATCGTGGCGAAAAGCCGCCCAAGTCCGACACAGCGGGAGCGCGGTCGTAAAAGTGGACGCGCTGGCCAGCGGCCTGGCGCGCGCTGACCTCAAACTGCGCGACTTTTGGCCTACGATTCGAGCGAACGAGCATCGGGTCACGCACGTCCGCGCACTGCCCGATCCTGCACTCGCACTCGCCTTGAGCGAGGTGACCGGAGCCGAGCACGTCGTCGTCATCTTTCCAGAATCCGAGCGCGCGCATCGCTTCTATCGTCAGGTCAAAGGGTTGCGACAGGACGCGCTGTTTTTCACCGCGTTCGATACGTCGCCGTTCTTGGAGCTCGCCAAAGATCGGCGTGCCACCATGGACCGGCTCCGTTGTTTGGCTCGGGCATCCGCGCCGGATACCTGGCGAGTTTTGTGCACGTCTGTACCGGCACTGCTGCGCAAATTGCCCCCTCCTGCAGCCCTGCGACGCTTTTCGTTCGCAATCGAAGAAACAGACATCGCGCCGCGCGAAGAGTTGGTTGAGCGTTTGGATCAAGCCGGCTACCTGCGCGTCCCGTTGGTCGAGGACCCTGGCAGCTTCGCGGTGCGTGGTGATATTGTTGATATCTATTCGCCGCTGCACGAACACCCCGTACGCGTCGAACTCGACGAGGAGCTCGTCGCTGCGCTGCGTTACTTCGACGCAGATTCACAACGGACCCAACAGGCGTGTCAGAAACTTGAGATCCCCCCCGTTCGCGAACACTTGCTGACGCCGAAGGGCGAGTCGGAGCTGCGCAAGCGAGCCCGCGCCCTCTGCGACGAGGTGAATATGCCGACCGTGCAGGCTCGCGCCCTGGTCGATGACCTCGCCGAGGGTCGGAGTTTCTACGGCATCGATGCTTGGCTCCCCTGTTTCTACAATTCCCTTACGTCTTTTCGCCAGCATCTGCCCGAACGACTTCATATGATCGTCGTCGACCCCTCGGCATGCGAAGCGCAGGCGCAGCACGACTGGGACAGCGCCGCTCAAGACAGAGAAGAGCGGCTTTCCACAGGACACCCGACATTCGCGACCGAGGCGCACTTGCTTTCTCCCGACGAGCTCGCCGCACAACTCATCGCCACGGATGGCGCAACGGCAAGCGTGCACCGAATCGCTCAACTCGGCACCGGAGACGATAGTCCGTTTTCCGCGCTCGAACCAAGCGACGAAGAACAGCTTCAGTCACTCGGCGCAGAGGATCAGCTAGCGCTGGCGCAGACGCTCCAGCATCGCCGGGCAAGTGGCCATGAAGAAGACCTACTCGGCCCGCTCTTCACGCACGTGGGCGCATGGCTCGAAGACGGCTTTCGCGTCGTCATCGGCGCTGACTCCCAAAGCCAAGCCGAGCGCCTTCGCCAACTCTTCTCCAGCCGAGGCCACAGGCTGAGCGAGGCGCTCTCACTAGAAGCGTTTGCATCCAGTTGGACCGAGTTTGCACCCGGTTCGCTGCAACTTGTCGTCGGCGCGTGGGCCGGGGGCTTCGTCGTCGCGTCCGAAGCACTTGCGGTCGTCACAAGCGACGAGATTTTCGGAGGGCGTACGCGACGGCGTCAGACCCGGGCACGTAGACGAAAGGAAACTTCGCACTTTCTCGAAGACCTCCAGACGCTCGCCGTCGGTGATTACGTGGTGCACATGGATCACGGCATCGGTCGTTACCTTGGCCTTGAGAAGAAGACGCTGGGCATCAGCCAGTACGAGCAGATGCAGGGCGTCAAGGCCACAGTCATCGAGGTCGCCGCTATTGAATATGCTGGCGGAGACAAGCTCTTCGTGCCCGTCACGCGCATGGGCCAGATGCAGCGCTACGCCTCGAAGGACGGGCACAAGCCGCGTCTCGACAAACTCGGTGGTCAGAGCTTCAAAAAAACGAAGGCACGCGTCCGAAAAGAGGTCAAGCGACTTGCAGATGACCTGCTCAAGGTCTTTGCTGAGCGCGCGGCTTTCGAGCGCGAGCCCGTCGCGTCCGCAGATGCATCGTTCACATCCTTTGAGGCCTCGTTTCCCTTCGAAGAGACCGTCGACCAGGTCAAAGCGATCGATGACGTTCTAAGTGACCTTGAGCGCGACCAGCCGATGGACCGCGTCGTATGTGGCGACGTCGGCTTCGGAAAGACCGAGGTTGCGATGCGCGCGGCGTTTCGCGTGGCAATGGACGGACGACAAGTCGCGGTGCTCTGTCCTACAACCGTCTTGGCGCAGCAACACTTTCGCTCGTTTCGCGAACGTTTCGCCGCATACCCTATTGAAGTCCGTTCACTTTCACGATTTGTCAGCAAGGACGGACAGAGGGAAACACTCACGGGGCTCAAAAAGGGCTCCGTCGACGTCGTGATCGGGACCCACCGTCTGCTCTCCAAAGATGTTCATTTCAAAAACCTTGGTCTGCTTGTCGTCGATGAAGAACAGCGTTTCGGCGTCACGCACAAAGAGCGCATCAAGTCCCTGCGCGCGAAGGTCGACGTGCTCACACTGAGCGCCACACCGATTCCGCGAACGCTTCAGATGTCGGTCGCAGGACTTCGCGACCTCTCGCTCATCACCACGGCTCCCGTGGACCGCCGGGCCGTGCGCACCTTTGTTGCGCGCTGGGATGAACAGGTCATCCGCGACGCCGTTCGTCGCGAGCTCAGTCGCGGTGGGCAGGTCTTCTTTGTCTACAACAGAATCGAGGGCCTCTACGAGCGCGCGCAGAAGCTCCAAGACCTGATACCCGAAGCCAAGGTCGCGGTCGCCCACGGTCAAATGCGCGAGCGCGAACTCGAGCGCATCATGGTCGACTTTGTCGAGGGTCGTTACGACGTTTTGTGTGCGACGGCGATCATCGAGAGTGGTCTCGATATTCCGCGCGCGAATACCATGATCATCGACCGTGCCGACATCTTTGGCCTGGCACAGCTCTACCAGCTTCGCGGCCGAGTCGGCCGCTCAAAAGAGCGCGCATACTGCTATCTACTGACGCCGCCCCCGAACCAAATGAGCGAAGAAGCGCGCTCGCGTATCGAAGCGCTTGAACGATTCACCGAGTTGGGCTCCGGCTTCAAGGTGGCCTCGCTGGACATGGAGCTTCGAGGCGCAGGAGACCTCCTCGGTGCCGAGCAGAGCGGAAACATCTCGGCGGTTGGCATCGATGTCTTCATGCGCATGCTTGAAGAGGCCATCGCTGAGTTGCGAGGCGATGCCTACCTGCCCGACGTCGACACAGAGCTTAGCTTTCAGACCGAACTCTATATCCCGGAGGAGTACATCTCCGATGTCGGCGTTCGATTGTCGGTTTACAAGCGGCTCGATCGTGCGCTAACTCCCAGCGATGCGCTCGACGTCGCAGAGGAGCTCGAAGATCGTTTCGGCCCGCCCCCCCTCGAGGTCCAGAAGCTCGTCCGAGCCATGTCGCAGAAACCTCGCCTTCGCGCGCTGCGGGTGTTGGGCGCGGAAGCCACGAAAACTCGCGTCACACTCCACTTGCAGCAAGACACACCGCTCGATCCGGCCAAGGTGATGGCTCTCGTCGCCGAGCACGGCAGCGGATACTCGCTCAGCCCCGACATGAAGCTCAGCCGGCGCATGCCCGGCGGCTTTGGCGACGACGACATCCAGGCCCTCAGCGACACCCTCGACCAAGTCGAAGAGCTTCGGCGGGAGCCCGAACAAGCAATGTGAGCCAACGCACACGCGGTGCGTCATCGAGAGGCCTCCGGACACGAGCGTTTTGAGCACGCATCGTCCGTGAGCTATAGGGTTGTCCGATGCTCAACGCTTATATCTCTGGAACTGGAATGTACGTCCCCCCGCGGGTCGTGACCAACGACGACCTTCGCGAGCAATACGGCATGGATACGAGCGACGAGTGGATCCGTCAGCGTACGGGCATCGAACAGCGTCACTTTGCCGATGAAGGACTAAACACCACCGACATGGCCGAACCAGCGGCCCGACAAGCGATTGAAAACGCAGGGCTCAAAAACAAAGATATCGACATGATCATCTTTGCCACGCTTTCACCCGACCGCGCATTTCCTGGCAATGCCGTGTACCTGCAGGACCGCCTCGGCATGTGCGACGAAGGTCATTTCCCCGCGTGCCTAGACGTGCGCAATCAATGCTCGGGTTTTGTCTATGCGCTTTCAACCGCCACGGCTTTCATTCGTTCCGGCGTGCATAAACACATTCTGGTCGTTGGTGCGGAGACGCATTCTCCGGCGATTGATCTATCCACACGTGGTCGAACCGTGGCGTCGCTGTTTGGGGACGCTGGTGGCGCTGTCGTGGTAAGTGCCACCGAAGAGGACCGCGGCATCCGTAGCTGGAATCTGGGCGCTGATGGACGCCACGCCGATGCGCTTCGTCTCAACGTATGGAACATGAAAAAGAGACCGTACATGGGCCTCGGGGAGAACGACGGCGGCACGATTCCACTGGAAGACAAATGGCCCTATATGGAAGGCAAGGTCGTGTTTCGCCACGCGGTCGAGCGCATGATCGGCACCATGATGCAGTCCTTCGCAACCGAGGGACTCACCCTCAACGACGTCGACCTGTTCTTGTTTCATCAGGCCAACTTGCGCATCAACCAGCACATTCAAAAAACGATCGGCGCGCCAGATGAGAAGTTCATGAACAACATTCAACGTCTTGGCAACACTACCGCTGCGACGATCCCCACACTGATGCACGAGGCGGTCGAAACCGGGAAGCTCAAGCCGGGAAACAAAGTGGCCCTGGTCGCCTTTGGCTCCGGCTTCACCTGGGGCTCCATGATCCTCGATTGGTGACGCTCCGCCTGCCAACGGCGTTGGCTCTCGGCAGGATCAGGGCAAACCGGGAGCGGTCTACTTCTTTTTGACGTCGGAGGCCTTGAGGCCATGCTGGCGCAGCAAACGCTCAAGCGACTTGCGGTGAATGCCTGCGTCCTGTGACGCGAGATTGAGATCACCTTTAGTCTTTTGCAAGAGGCGCATGAGGTACTCGCGCTCCATGGGCGCCACCCACTTCTCCCGCGCCTCTTTGATGGGCAAACTTTCGTTAACTTCGGGTAAGGGAAGCCCAGCTCCCATTGGCGGCGGCGGTACCGGCTCGACCTGGCTCCCCATCACGACCAAGTCGTCCTTCCGGATGGAGGGACCCGTAGCGAGCGCAATCGCGCGACGCATCACATTACGGAGCTCACGCACATTGCCCGGCCAGGGACGTTCACGCAAAACCTGAAGTGCGGCCGGGTCAATGTAGCGAACTGGGCTACCGTCGCGGGCATGCTCTTCGATGATGTGGCGAACGATAATGTCGATATCGTCGAGACGCTCGCGTAGCGGTGGCAAGTCGACCACGACCTCTGCCAGGCGGTAATACAGATCCTCACGGAAGTCACCTTCGCGAGCCATCTTGCGTAGGTCACGGTGTGTTGCGGCGACGACGCGAACGTCCACTTCGGCATGACGGTTCGAACCGAGACGCTTGACCTCTCGTCTTTCGAGTACGCGAAGTAGCTGAGGCTGCAAGTCGATGGGCAGCTCACCGATCTCATCGAGGAAAATGGTCCCCCCATGCGCGGCCTCGAATGCGCCTACGCGCTGGCGGTCTGCACCGGTGAAGGCACCCTTTTCGTGACCGAAGAGCTCAGCGCCGATCAGGTTCTTTTGGACTGCACCGCAGTCGACAACGATAAACGGCTTCGAAGCGCGCGGGCTGTTCTCGTGCACACCGCGCGCGGCGAGCTCTTTACCCGTACCAGTTTCACCGACGATGACGCACGAGAGCTCAGTCGCGGCAACCTTCGCGAGCATCGAAAAAACCGAGCGCATTTTCTGCGACGACCCTTTGAGGTTGCCGAAATGTGGCTCGTCTCGCTCGCGAATACGCTCCCACTTCTTCTTCGGTTCGAACAGAACTTCGGAGTCGCCCACACGAATGCGAGCGCCGGGTGCCAAAATGGCCTCGACTACCGGTGTGCCGTTGACACCGGTACCGTTGGTCGAGCCAAGGTCGCGAATAAAATAGCGATCCTCGCGAACGCTGATCTCGCAGTGCCTGCGACTCACCGTCGGGTCGGTCAGCTGCAAATCGTTGCTCGCAGCTGTGCCGATGGTCACACGCGTTGCCTCGACCTCTTTTTCAAGCCCTCGGTCGGGGCCGGTCACAACAAAAAGCCGCTGCTTGTGCGCGACAAGCATCGGACCCTCGCCGTCGTCACGCACTTGGGTTCCGCTGAAACCCAGTTCAGTCGTCGCGTCGTCGCGCTCCATCTCAGCCTGTAAGCTACCATGTGAGAAAAAAAAAGACGAATGATTCTCCATTTCTTGCTCTTCACGGCTCCGCTTGCAAACCAGGGATTTGCACCTAGCAAATCCGGTTTTCCAGCCCACGCACGTTCATCGCGAATTTCTTGCTCTTCACGGCTCCGCCTACCGAACCAGGAGGCCAGGAATCGGTCCATATGATATCCCGCTGGGGATGAACGCGGACAATCGCGCCCAAACCCTGCTCGACGAACTCTTGGCGGCCGACGCCGCAGCTCTCGAAGCACACGAAAAACTGCGGGAGCTGGACGACCAGGAGGAGGTCTCGCGGACCGTCGTCGCACGCCTACGCCAAACGCTGTCGAGCGCCGAGCTCGATGCCGCGGGGGAGCTCGTGGTCCAGCGGTTACTGGAGATTTGTGCAGAGGTCCCCGAAAAGGCCACGACAGAGGCGATCCTCGTCGCACTCGAGCACGCCAATCCACTCATCCGCGATGTCGCAGCGGAGGCTGCACTCGCACGTGCATACGAACGATACGCTGAAGTCGCACGTGTGTTCGAGAGTGGTTCACTCGGCCCCCACGCGACCCAAGAACTCTGCTTTGTTTTTGCGCAGATCGGCGAACCATCGACCGTCCAACTGCTCACCAGCGCCCTTCACCATGATGATCCTGATGTCGTCTCGGCAGCGATCGAAGCTTTGACCGAACATGGAGACGCTGCCGCGGCACGCAGTCTCCAAGCGCTGCTGGGCGATACGCGTGAGGTCACGCTTGAGCACGGCGATGAGGAGTTTGTCGCCACGGTGGGGGAGCTCGCACAAGAGGCGATCGAGGAGCTCAAAAAGGGGAAGCACTAGCTCGGTGCTAAGCTAGGATAGCAGTGCTGCGATGGGTCGGTAAGCTGTGGCTTCGGGGGATGGGGTGGCGGATCACAGGAAGGCCACCGAAGCTCGACAAGTTCGTCGTGGTGGGCTCCCCTCATACCAGCGCCTGGGATGCGCCTTACGCAATCGCGTATTTTTGGATGTTTGGCGGGCCGTTCCACTTTATGGGTAAGAAGGAACTTTTCGACGGTCCGCTGGGGTTGGTTTGGCGTTGGGCCGGCGGCATTCCCATCAACCGCGGGGCCCCTCAGGGGCTGGTTCAGCAAATGGTCCGCGAGTTCGAGCGACGAGAGCGACTTTGGCTGATGCTCGCACCCAAAGGCACGCGTGCCTACCGTGAGCATTGGAAAACCGGGTTTTACGTGATCGCGCATGCCGCAAAGGTGCCCGTGGTCGTGGGATACGCCGACTTCAAGAACAAAGAGATCGGTCTCTCTCAACCCTACACGCTGACCGGTGATGTTCGCGCCGACATGGCGCACATCCGCGCGATACTCAAAGGCAAAGAGGGTAAGCATCCGGAGCGCCAAAGCCCCGTCACCTTGCTCGCAGAGCAGGACGAAGCCGCACGCGCACAGCTGCTGCGCGTTGCCCAACGCGCTTCCCTTCCGCCACCTCAGTGATCGAGAACGGGCTCAGGATCGGACTGGCTAGCCGAGCTCGCGGATAACCTGTGTGAGCTACATATCACAGCCGGTGCCGTCGGCGGCCGGTATCACGATGCGAATACGCTGCGTTCCGAGATTCGTGCTGCCATCACCACGAAAGACGACGTCGATCTCAAAACTTTGTGGTTCATCGCCGGGGACGACGGCGTCGTTGCGCACCGTCAGCACAAAGAACAGTCGCGTTCCAGCCTTCACCGTCAAGAAGCGGTTGCTCTCTTCGTCAATACCTTCAATGCCATCTTCGGGGGATGCACCAATCGGTCGAATGGATGCGACAAAATCTGCTGCGTCGATGTCGTCGCTTCCGTCAACGTCGCGAGCGCGTGCGTCGACATCAAAAATGACGTTGTCGGCGAAAATCTGCATGGCATCAATGACGCCAGTACCGAGGCGCTCACCACGTCGTCCAATGTCGAACACAAGGGGCGCGCCGTTTTCGCCGACCGCGTTGGTATCGCGCGCAATGGCACGCAGATCAGCGGCCGGATCACCGTCCCCAGAGTCGAAACCAATCACGCGGATATCGAGCTGGTTAAGCGCAAGCACGGCGTCGTTGTAGGAGTGCGGCGCTGGACGAACCCGCGTGTCGTAGGGCCGGCTTCCACCAGGTCCATTGTGAAAGACCTGATCGGTAAACAGAAGGACCACCGGAAGCGCGTCGAAGCGGAAGCAGGGGTAGCCCGCCCCTCCCATCGGGCAACCGAACGACGCCGGAACGTACGAGCCCAACCCCTCCGCCGTGGCGATCTGATAGAGCGCCTCGACCTGACTTTCAGGGTCGTCAACACCATTACCAAGGTCGATGCCGTTAACCGCCGCCTGCACCTGTGAAAGATCATCGGTCACAGGCAAGAGCATGCGAAACGGGCTATCAGGGCGCGGGCCGTCCGATCCGTAGGGTTCAACCGGGAAGTCTTCAAAGGTCGCCACCCCGATTTGCGTGTCCGGAATTTCGGCTTCGATGGCAGGCGCCAGACGGTCCCGAAGGCGCTCGCGAATACGATTAATCTCGTCGCGCATGGAGGCCGTGGTGTCGATCAAAAAGACGATATCCGCTCGGGCGAGCTGTGCTTCAGTCTGCAGATCGAGGTCGACGGGTCCGCCGTCAAACGGGATCTCAACGCAGGGCAGGCCCGCATCGAGGGTAGCGTCTACGCCGGCCTCGACCTGCGCATCGGGTATCTCAAGGCCGGTCTTGGCCCCGCAAGCGCAGAGGTGCGCGCACAACAAGAGCAAGACAAAGCGTAAAGACATAATACGCCAAGCATAACGCCCTCAAGGCCCGGATGCGAACCGCGATTACCCTTACTTTCTGAAGCGCCAAAGTGCCCGCTCTTTAGCCTGGCGCGCCCGCCGTCTGTCACGCAGGTGCAGTGCCAGATAGTCAATCTTGTCGTCAACCTGTGGAGCAACCAACTCCAGTTGCTCAACACGGCTACGAAGACCTGCCTGCAAGCTCGCCACCTCGTCTGCGCCCTCTCCCTCGGCAAGGAGCCAAAGACGCTGCCGATCAAGCGGCGTGCGGTCGGTCAGATCGAGAATGGAAGCAAGAAGCGCATCGGGCGAAAACATCTCTTCTTCTGCCATCCGTTGCCCAACCTCCAACGTCGCCGAAGCATCGAGCAAACCCATGTCATGGAGCAAGACGGCCGCTTGGAAGTAGTTGTAAACGGGACAGACGCGACTGCCGAGCGCGTCAAAGTCAGACGGCGCGCACACGCGGTCGAGGTGCACAAAGATCCGTTGAACACACTGGCGCGGCATGATCGAGTCAAAGCTGCTGAGGATTAGAGCGCGGTCCTCAGGATACACGCGCGCGATCTCAAGCAAGTCTTCGAGCACGGAACGTTCGACGACTCCGGCACAGATGTCCGCGTAGAGGGAATACACAAACGCATCGGCTTCCGCGTCGTCACCGAAGAGCACTTCGTCGAAGGCAACGTCCGTTTTGACACGCGACTGCAGCAGGCTGCCCAGCTTATAACCCAGTTGCTCCTTGAGATAACGAAGCCGCCCACGCCGCAGGTTTCGCAGGCTTGGTTTGAGCGTGAAGCTCTGCCAGCGGATGCCGTCACGCTGGAGCTTCGACGCAAGCACGCGGCGCATCTGTTGAGGACTTCCGGAAAGGATGTGCACTTGCTCGGCGCCTGAACGCTGAAGGGCACGCAGGAGCGCCGCCGCTCCAGGGACAGTCCGTTTCCGCCATGCCGGCTCGAACGCCGTGCGCACCAGGCCACGTGCGGTATCAAAGTCTGTGCGCAGGTAGGTCTTGTCGAGATCCCAACGGAAAACCGTCGAAGCCAAGCGTTCGCGGGCCGCATTCACACGCGCATCCTAACATGCTCTACACTGGATAGACGATGGCGGACGAACGACGGCTACGAACACCTAGAAAAGAGATTCCGCACCTGTTTGAAACGGGTCAGCGCTGCAGCAGCGAAGACCTCGGAAAAATGCTGCTCGCGGGTCAGGCGGAGGTGCGCTTCGAGGGACTCAACACGATGCCCATGTTCCGGCGTTTCGCGAAGAAGTTCACGCGGACCCACGAGGGCTACATCGGACACAATGACAATGGCCTCGTCGAGACGACGTTTACCGGACCGGGCTATTTTCGAATTTCTGACTCGACCGATGGCGAGGCGTTGTTCGACTACCGCGACGTTCCCACGGCCGCGCCGAACCACTGGCCCACGATTCGCTCGAATCGCATTCCGCCCTACCTTTTCACATACGGAAATATGGTCGACGCGGTGCGCATCATCTCGGACGATCTGGTCGCGGGCAAGGCGCATCGCTACCGCCACAGTGGCCCCGTCGACCTCGCCCAAGCCAAGGTCATCGACGTTTTCTTTCTGTTGGTCCGCGCCTCCAAGCCGTGACACACCTGGACAACGAGTGCTAGAGCCGCATCATGGGTAAAGCCACACTCATTACGGGCGCCTCGAGGGGTATCGGACGAGAGACAGCACTAGCCTTGGCGACCGCGGGTCGAGACCTCGTTCTGTGCGCGCGCGACGAATCGAAGCTGGCCGAGGTCGCCGAGGCTGCGATCAGGCAGGGCGTTCGGGCTTGGGTGCTGGCCATGGACGTCAGCAACTGCGATGCCGCAGTGGACAAGATCCGCCACATCGACGAAGAAGTGGGTGGCCTGTATGCGGTGGTGGCCAATGCGGGCATCGATACCGGCGTCCGCGGGACGAGACTGCAGTGGAAGCACTGTAAGCGCACCATCGACGTCAATGTGAGCGGGGCCGTCGCCACCCTCACGGCGGTCCTGGACCGCATGGTGGACCGGGGCGAGGGGCAGCTGGTCGGGATCTCAAGCATGGCACAATATCGTGGCCTCCCGACCGCCTCGGTCTACTGCGGTTCCAAGGCTTTTTTGAGCACATTTCTGGAGAGCCTGCGTATCGACCTACACGGGACCGGCGTGAGCGTAACGGACATTCGGCCCGGCTTCGTCAAATCGGACCTGACCAAGGGAAACCGCCATCCTATGCCCTTTTTACAGGAAACTAGCGACGCTGGAGAAACCATCGCGAAAGCCATCGAGGCGCAGCAGCCAGTCCTCGCCTTCCCCTGGCAGCTCGCGACGCTCGCCCGTGCCAGCACCCTGCTTCCCTTCCCCATCTATCGGCGTCTGACGAGCGGGGCCAAACCTGATGCGTCAGCGAAGACTTCATCTGATTAGCGCACGGTGCTAGTCTAGGCACCGATGGTGCAAGCCGCCGAAAGCCCCTCATCTCACCCTTTCGCGTCCTTTGTGTCGGCGCTGCAGGCGGCGGGTGTGCTTAGCGAGTTCGACGAAGCCGAGCTGCGCGACGTGCTGAGCGAGGAGCAACCCAACAGCACGGGTCAGCTTAACCTCCTATGCCATTACTATGGGGTTGGTGCCGGTTCACCGCAGGGCCTCGAGCGACGCAAGCTCGACCGCTTCTTTTTGTACCGCGACTCCAATCCGGTGGCAGCAACCTCCGTCGTCGATGCTATCGCACAGCTCTGCCCGGAACTTGAACAACTCGAACTGACTAAGCTCGGCGACGGCGAACGGCTCTTGCGCACGAGCAACCAGTTTGCGCCCATCGAGGTCAACGCACCCGACGTAGCACTTGAGCGCATCTTTTCCTGCGTCAACAGCCTGCTTGCACGCAACGGCGTGGGCGAGCGTTTCGTCCGCTTGCGCGGCGACGAAGGCCGAGAGGCCTACATCGCGACCAACGTCACAGCTGCACTCAACCTTTGCCAAGCCGACGTCCTCGAGCACGATAAGCCCGAAGACGTGATGGCCCTCGGTCACTGGTAAGGGCGAGCCAAAGCAAACCGATTTGCTACTTGCAAATCGATGTTTGTGCAGCGAGCTGGTCGGGGGAGCTGGGGTGAATCGAGCGAAGCGAGAGAGGGGTTGGGTGCCAACCCCTGACAACACTGCCCGAGGACGTCATGGCCCTCGGCCACTGGTGAGGGCGAACCGACACATCTACTGACGCGTCATCACGGGGGTGAATTGAGCACAGCGCGGGAGTTGACCGCGTTCAGGTCGTTCCGATTCCTGTGCGCCCCTGCACGCAAGGAGTGAAGGCGTACGTTCCGGTACGTCGAACCACTGGAGGAAGCGGTAAGCCAGGAGCGGGGCGAGATGGGCGTGGTCAGCGAACGATGTCGAGGTTGAGGCCGCCGGCGTACGCATAACTCACAAACGCATCAAAACCGTACACGACGATACCTACCGGTTGGTTGGAGATCACGGTGTGCACGCCATCGTCTTGATCGCCACTTTTGATGTCGACGCGTCCCCCCACCGAATCGATATCGGGAAACGATAGCTGACAGCGATGAATGATGTAGTTTGGCTCGGGGTCGCCCGGCTCGCGCGCGATTCCATCTCCCGGAGAAGAAAAACAGCCCTCGCGCCCGATCACGCTTTCGCCATCGAGTCGAACGTCAGCCCCAGCAGGTGCCGTGAGCGTCACGAAGTCGAACGCATACTTGTCTGGCGTCAAAAACACGTATTCCTGGCGAAACTGCCTCACCGGAGGAACTGCGATAATTGCCGGGTCTCCGCCCGGGTACTTCGCAGGAATGCCAAGCGCGAACTGACTGGGCAAGATTTGAAGGACGGCAATCGGTTGCGTCGCTTCCATCTCGAAGTCCTGTAAGGCCAACAGGATGCGGTCCTCGCCCTGCTCAAGCGCAAAGTTCTGCGGACAGTCGACCGTTCCCTCAGGGCAGATAATGGTCGTGGCAACCTCGGTCGTTCCCTCGCCCACAGCGACGACGCGAACCCACTCTTTTTCGTTGACCTCGGCGACATTGTCGAGACCGGTGAACGCATTGTTGAGAGCAACCGAACGACGAGGCATGCGCGCCATCACGAAACGCTCACCGAGCGTTGCGTTGGGGAAGAGCTGTTCTTCGAGGTGGTCCGCGCAGCACTCACGGTCTCGGTAGGTGTCGAAGCGAGGCGCATCGGAAGCTTCGCTACCGATGAACACCGAAACTGGCTTACCGTTGGTCGAGACGAGGGTCCCCGTGAAGTCACCGTTGAACTTCTGTGTTTCAAGGTTGATGACGTCGAAAGCATCAATGTCGAAGGTCAGGGTATCGCCCGGTCCTTGGTCTTCGAAGTCCCCCACACCAACCACGACGCCCACTTTGGCACCAAAGGTGACCGTGACTTCCGTGTCGTCCTCGTTGCCAACGATGGTCAGTGTCGCGCGCAGGTCTTCATCTTCGAGACCGTCTGCGAAATCTTGCTCGGGGTCGAACTTGTCATTCGCGATGGTCTGAGGCCACCCTACCACGGTGTATTGACTGCCGTTGCCCGAAGACGGAAGCAACAACGACGCGTCGTTCGAGAACACGTCGACGTTCTCAAGAGGGTTGAACTGGTAAGCAACAACCGGGCGGTCCGAGGAAATGCGAAACGCCTGCGCTGTGATGGCAGAGTGGGTGCCGTCGTTCATGCCCGTCGCGCTGGCGCTGTTGCGGCAGAAACACAGGTCCTCAGGACCATCTGGGCACTGACAGCTCTCCGACAGCGGACATTCATCGCTGACCGAAAAGCATTGCTGGTTGCTGCTCGATCCGTCCACTTCGCGCCTGGGCAAGCGAAACACTTCGAGGTCTGCTGCGGGCACAGAGGCGGACATGATCTCTCGAATCTGTGGTGGAGCGCCAAAGGGCGCGTCGTTAATTTCAACGGTCACGTTCGCTGGGTAAGCGCTGTCGACGTTGGACACGACGACCGCGTATTGTTGCGCAGAGGCGTCGCGGCCGAGCCCGAGTGAGGCGTTGTCGAGGTCAGCCGCAAAAAACTCACAACCCACGTACGAGCGATTCATCTGGGCGACCACGCAACTGTCGAGACACTGCCCCGCGTTACACACCTCGCCGATGGACTCGTCGCAGTCGTCGATGAGGTTCCATTTACTGCCGTCAGGCTCACATTTGGCGGCATCACCATTCTCGTCACAGCCAACCCGGTCGGGAGGACAGACGACGCACCCCAGCTCGTCGTCGCAAACGAGACCGTCGAGCGCACAGTTCTTCTGCTCGGGCTGCAAGAACTCTCCAACGCGATTGCACGTGTAGTGCGTCGAGCCCACGCAGGTTTTGTCGTCTGCAGAACGGCACACGAACTCGGGCATACTTGAGTCGGCCCCGCCATCGTTGTCGGGACAAGCGTCGCCTTCGCAGGGCGCAGGGTCGTTGCAGCTGCAGGCACTGAAGACCATGCAGGCGAGAGCAAACAAAAGCAGTGGCGATTTGCGAACGAAGAAAAAAGCCATGGCTCCTCATAGCCCGAACCCACCCTCGGCGCGAGCCAAGCGAGCGCTCTTTTTGCGGCATTTTTACGTTTTCCGAAGAGCGCTTAAGTGTAGACCGCGTTCAGGTTGTTCTGAGCGTGAGTGCCCCTGCACGGAAGGAGCGCAGACGTACGAAGGGTACTTCGAGCGACTGGAGGAAGCGGAAAACCACGCCCAGGGCAAGATGGACGTGGTCTAGTGGCTGGCGAAGAAACCATCAACCGAGTAGTGACTCCAGTACGCCGAGTTCAAGAACTGGTACGAAAACGTATTGTAGTCGAAGCTCGGTATCTTGATGGCATAGACGCCCCACGACACGCCGCCACGCGCGATGTCGTCGATGGTCAAGACCGTCGAAAGGTCCGGAATGGGCGCCTCGAACTGGTTTCCGGGGACGAACAACCGCCACGCAGGGAGACCGTCGCCACCGGTGATGAGCACGACGTGGAGGTCAGCCTCCAGATCACCCGACGATTCCCAACGCAAGATGCGGTCAGCTGGCAGCGGGTTGAGGTTGGCCGGCGAAGTTGCGACCGGGATGCCCAGAAGAGGCCCGATGTCGAAGTACGTTTCGGGCGCCTGGACTTGGTTACGCACAGCGACCGTGAGCGGAATCGTTTCCTCCGCGCCCGTATACCAGCCCACCTCGAAACGGTAGCGCGCATCTGCGAGTGTGCCGAAGGGAGACGGCTGCGAGAAAAAGCGGAAGCCACGCTCTGAGCGCTGCTGCACGACTTCGTCGAGCCGGTAGCCGTTGACGTTGCGCACGATCATGCCTTCACCACCAAGGTCGACATGCGCTTTGGCGCGGAAGCGATTGGGGCCAAGCGGTCCTGGTTCAGGCAGAGGGCCCACCGTCAAATCCACCACGCGGTCGAGCGGAATGTTGACCATGATTTGTACACCGGCGCGCTCCTCGCTGGGCCCGACCAAGATGTTGCGCGCGATACCCGTGGAGTACGGCGTGAACTTTCCGTCGGTCGTGTTCTCCAAACCTGCCAAGGCGTAGACAGCCATGGCGCCCGGACGCACCAAAATGCGGTAGGGCAGCTCACCGTCGCCGCGTGCGGTGTTGGGTGTCACAATGCCGCCCGACCCCGGTGGCGGATTCGGCTCAAACAAACTTGGCTGCGTGGCGTACACGTACGCAACGCGTCGCTCGTTCGGCCTCGGGTCGGGAACGTTGGACCACGGCCCACCGCGGGTACCGCGATCTGGTGCCTCCGGCCAAATCAGCGTCCCGCTGATGAATGCGGGATTGATCGCGCGAGGACCGCCACCGCCGCCGCCCGGCATGGGTGGCGAGCACAGCTCGACAGGCTGTAGAAAAATAGTCACGTCTGTGGCGTCGAACGAAACAAATGATGCTTTTTCGAAGCAGTCTTTGGCCACATGAATGGTGATCGGGCCTTCGAGGTTGTCGTTGCCAAACGAGACCTGACCGCGACTGTCTGTCAACCCCTTCAAGTCGGTGTCGAGGTCGTCGCCGACGAGCACGAACGAATCGGGCAGCGGGCTCGCAGTGAACGTGTCGAGCACGGTGATGTTGAGCTGACCTGCGATGGGTCCACCGCCGAGGCCACCGTAAAATGGGTCGGTGCCGTCGTAGTAGCTAAAGGCCTCCTCTGCGGTGTGTTCGCTGCCGTCCGACGTGTTGCTTGCGACCACGTCGACATCGCCCTCGCCAGCCGCAACGCCTGTCCGACAGGTCAGCTCCTCGATCGAAACGACCTCAACATCGGTACATGGAATGCCACCGACCGTGACGGTCGTGGTCTCGTCGAAACTGGTGCCACTACCAAAGACAGTAATGAGCGTGCCACCCGCCACCGAGCCTCGCGAAGGCTCGACATGCAAGGACTCATAGAGATAGCCGTCTTCGAGCGTGAACGTGTCGTCGCCGACTTGAATCATGACGTCGACCAACCCGGGCTCACCCGCAGGTACGATGACAGCCAAGCGATCGTCGGAGACGAGCTCTGTCTCGCCAGGTTGCACCATTCGACCGTCAAAAAAGACGAACGACTCGTCAGTGTAAGCCGCACCCCGAAGCAGGACTTGGTTTCCGCCCAAGTAAGACCCGTGGTCGGGTGAGATTCGTCGGATGTGTAGATCGGAGCGATTAAGAGACGAGTCCGGCAACGCGATGGAGGCGTCGTCGAGCACAAGCTCGGTCTCGGGCAACTCCGGCATCGGACCGAACGCCTCATCGCGATCGGAACATGCCCCCACCAACAGCAAAGGTAGTAATAGAAGACTCGTCGTTAATAATTTAGGTGAGGCCATAAGACTGCATTACTCCATTACTCCAACGCGGCGGCCGACCTCTTCAAAAACGCGCAAAGACCGAACAGCCCTCAATTTTCCTAGCGGTTCCGCTCCCAAGCTGTCAAGGCGAGCTCTAGGGGTTTCTGTAGCCCAGCGGTCGATTGCCAAGGTGCAAACTACGAAATCCTTAATAAATGTGAGTACACTGCGGTCATGCGGGTAATTCGGGTTGTCGTCAGCGATCTGCACCTGACAACCGGGATCAGGAGAGGAGAACTCAATCCTTTCGAGGATTTTGTGTACGACGACCGCTTTGCAGAACTGCTCGAATACTATGACGCCGTCGGGGGTAACGAGACCGACGTCGAGCTGATCCTCAACGGCGATATTTTCGACCTGCTCAAAGTCGAAATCGAGGACAAGTGGCCGCTCGAAGTCACACCCGAGATCGCGGCAGAGAAACTCCGCAGATGTCTTGAGGGCCACCCGCGCTTCGTCAACGCCATCCGCAAGTTCATCGAGCGCGACCGGCGCCGCGTCATCTACCTGCCCGGAAACCACGACCTCGATATGTGGTTCAGTTCATGCCACGACATGTTTCTTCGCTACGTCGCACCCGGACGTTTGGCCGAGAAGGTTCGTTTCATCACCTCGAGCGACACTTACCATTTGCCAGAAGGCATTCAGATTCTGCACGGGCACCAGCTCGAGCGAATTCATCGCGTCGACTACAATGCGATGACGAGCAAACGCAAAGACGGCACCGAGGTGCTGAAGCTGCCGTGGGGCTCGCGCTGGATCATCGAGGTACTCAACCCCGCAAAAATCGAACGGCCGCATGTCGACCGCGTGGCTCCTCTCGGCCGCTTCTTGGTGGCCTCGTTCTTCCTCGACACCCGCTTTGCGATCCGTTTCTATTGGAGAGTCTCAATCTATTTTTTGCGGACACGCATCTTTACGATTGCGGCTTGGCGCGAACGAATAAGAAACATGCCACGAATTTTCAAGGAGGAGCTGTTCGCTCTTGGCGGATACGACGAAGCTGCCATTCGACTTCTCTCCCAGATGCGCGGCGTACACACATTGATCGTTGGTCACAGTCACCAACCGAGGTATCGCCAGCTTCCGTCCAAGAAGCTTCTCGTCAACACGGGCACGTGGATCCCGATGATCAACCTTGATTTGCAACACCTTGGCCAAGACACGGGACTCACCTATGCCGTGATCGAGACCAACGACGACGGGCAGGCCATCACGAGTCTTCTGCGCTGGCGCGGCACCAGCCAACCCTTCGAGGTCATCCCATACGCGGAGTAGCGGGCGTTAGCCGCAGGTGGCGGCACCCTCGCTGACGTCAAAGCTACCGATTTGAGATTGCGTCTTCTATATCCGAACGGAGCTCGAGCGCTTTGACCAGCTGTGGGTGGTCAGAACGAAGATGTTTCTTCCGAAGTTCGATCGCGTGAGAGATCGACTTCAAGGCCCCCTCAAGACGCCCAACCTTGGACTGCGCTATAGCCAGGTTCACCCATGCGCCGCTAACGCGAATCGATTCATCCCCCCAATGTTTCAGTTCGGCATCCAAGGCCTTTTGATACCAAGGCAAAGCAAGTTCAGGCCGCCCAAGTCCGTCGTAAGCATTGCCGAGCCCCATATACACACCACCAACAACTTGTGCTGGAGCCTTGTCGATCCGACTCTCAAGGCGTTTGAAGATTGCTAGCGATTCGTCGTAGCGCTTCTGTATGTCCAGATTGTTCCCCAGGTTGACAAGCGCGCGAGCTTGAAGCTCGTTTTCGATCTTTTTATGCGCATCCGTCGTTTCGACGAAGTCTCGGAAAATGCGCTCAGCTTCGTCGTGCCTGCCTAAGCCATCATAGGTCATCGCCAACGCTTCAAGCGCATGGAACTGCGCGGAACCGTCGTCCGCCTGTCGGCTAAGCCGAGAGGCTTTTTTGAAGACAATCTCGGCGCGCTTGTACTGCGCGTCACGAAGCAGAAACTCGCCAAGGAGAAAGATGGCAGGCAGCCGCGAGGCTGCTGTCGCCTCAGGAACCTCGTTGGACTGTTCCTTGATCACCTGAGCAACCAGCCTAATCGCTTTGTGACGCTCACCTCGATAGAATAGTTGCTCGGCCTCTTCCAAAGAACTCTCGGCTGAGTCTTCGGGGGGACCAGATGGATCACTTGGTTGTGCTGTCGGAACACGTTGGTCCGAACGGACCGCGCCTTCGTTTCCAGCGCACGCACCGAGCAGGCTGATTACAAGCACAAGATGCGACGCATGCGCCATTGCACCAGCAATGTAACTCAGGTAAGTGGGCGCAGCAACACGCTCTCATCAAGCCTAATCGAGTCGCCCCCGTATTGGGCTTTGTTGATGCCCCGAAACAGCACGCCGGATTTGTGATTGGCGGAATGCTGTACGTGCGTATACGGTCTGCTCATGGCGCGAACACCTTCTAACATGATGCCTCTCGGAACTCCGGCCCCCAAATTCACACTGCCCGACACGGTCTCGGGCTCTGAAGTCTCGTTTGATCAAGTGGCCGGCGAAAAGGCAACGGTTGTCATGTTCCTCTGCAATCACTGTCCTTTTGTGATCCACGTCAACGACGAACTCGTGCGCGTCGGAAATGACTACAAGGACAAAGGCGTCGGCTTCGTGGCGATCAGCTCCAACGACGTGACGACCCACCCCGGGGACGCACCCGACAAGATGAAAGAGCAAGCCGAGAAGCTGGGCTACCCCTTCCCTTACTTGTACGACGAGAGCCAAGAGGTCGCGAAGGCGTACGACGCAGCGTGCACGCCCGACATCTACGTGTTCGATGGCGACCACAAATGCGCGTATCGCGGGCGACTCGATGGCTCGTCGCCAGGAAACGACGTGCCTACCGACGGCAGCTCACTGCGCGCCGCCCTCGACGACATCTTGGCCGGCAAAGAAGTCACTATCGACCAAGTTCCCTCGATCGGTTGCAACATCAAGTGGCGCTCGTGATGAGAGCTCATTTCGAGAAGCCAATCTGCTACCTGCATATTGCTGCTTCGCAGAATGGGCTAACGAAGAACGAAGTACAGAGCATGTTCTTCACGGCTTCGCGTCGCGAACATCGATTGCTTGTAGCAAATCGGCTCCCTTTGGCTTCGCACGTTCATCACAGGTGACAAGCGCTTGAACAAACACAGCGAACGTTGGGAGGGCATCCTCGATTTTTTGCGCGACGTGTTTGAGCGACTGACGCGCGAACGGCTGCAAACTCGTGCGGCCGCCCTGTCCTTCCATTCGCTACTCGCCATCGTCCCGGCGGGTGCGGTCACCTTCGCACTCATCGATTGGGTCGGCGGCGGCGAGTCGACCGCGGGGGCAACGCGTTTCATGATCAGCCGCTACTTGCCGCCTCAGGCAATGGAAGCGGCGGACACGGTGATCCCGCTCATGCAGGAGGCGGACTTTGGCGCCATCGGGTTGCTGGGTAGCGTCATGCTGTTACCGGTGATGATCTCGCTCGTCCGGCAGGTTGAACTTGCCTTCGCCGACATCTTCGACAGCCCGCGCGGGCGACATCTACCACGCATCTTCGCTTACGGCGTATTGGTCACGCTCGCGCCAATGCTCACGCTACTGACCATCACCTACGCGCCTTCGTTCAACCTTCCGCTGCTGCCTTTCCTGGTTCCCATCGTCGGCACCACCGTCGTCTTTTTTCTCGGCTTTCGCTTCTTGCCGCGAAAGCGTCCCTCCAAACGCTCTGCGTGGGCGGGGGCCGCGATTACGGCTGTGCTGCTCAACGCCTGTAAGATCTTCTTCGGCGTCTTGGGTGCCCGCGTCGGCTTCGCACTTCATGCGGTTTGGGGCGCGATCACGTTTGTGCCGATGGTCCTCATCTGGGTGCTCATCACCTGGACCTGCGTACTTTTTGGCGCTGTGTTCGCGGCCACGGTCGACGGACGCGTGAAAGCCAAACGCGCTACACCGCCGTCATAAAAGACTTTACAGCGCTGTGTCATTGTGTCATGGATGACAAAGTGACAGAAGGCAATGCACGCGTGACGGTGCTCGTGACCGACGACGAACTGGAGAATCGAAAGTCGGTCCAGAAAATCTTGGTCAAGGAAGGCTACCGCGTGCTCACCGCCGCCGACGGCAACGAAGCCCTCGACACCTGCCGAAACCATCGCGTCCACGTCCTGCTCACCGACTTGAACATGCCCAATATGGACGGCATTGAACTCACTCGCGCACTCGATACCGCGAGCCCCGACACCGAAGTTGTGGTGATGACAGCATACGGCACGGTGGATACCGCCGTGCGCGCCATGCGTGAGGGCGCAAGTGACTTTATCGAAAAGCCGCTCAAGCGGGCGGACATCTTGCGCAGCGTCTCACGCCTCTCCGAAAGGCACCGTTTGCTGCTCGAGAACCAAGACCTCAAGCGAGAGATCAGCCATCTCAAAAAGCGCAAGATCGTCGGCTCTTCCGCCGCCCTACGACGTGCTCTATCACTCGTCGAGCAAGCCGCACCGTCGACGGCCACGGTGTTGATCTTGGGCGAGAGCGGAACCGGCAAGGAACTCTTAGCGCGCGCTGTGCACGATAAGAGCGGACGAACGGGGACGTTCGTCGCAGTCAACCTCGCTGCACTGCCCGAGACGATCATCGAGAGCGAACTGTTCGGCCACACGCGCGGCGCTTTTACCGGCGCAGTCGACAAAAGAGACGGTCGCATTGCACAAGCGGCCGGCGGCACACTGTTCCTCGATGAGATCGGTGAGCTGTCGAGTGCGACACAAGTCAAACTGCTTCGCGTCCTTCAAGAAGGCGAGTTCGAACCACTCGGTGGCAAGACGCAAAGGGCAGACTTTCGTTTGGTTGCGGCGACCAACCGAGACCTCAAAGAAGCGGTGGCGAGCGGCGAGTTTCGAGAGGACCTCTACTACCGACTCAACGTCATCGCGATCGACAGTCCGCCACTTCGGGCTCGGCGCGAAGACATTGCTCTACTCGTTGAACACTTCATCAAGCTTTATGCTGGGCGCAACGGCAAGGCGCCGCTGCGCATTGAGGACGAGGCCATGGCCAAGCTCATGGCCTACCCGTGGCCAGGGAACGTACGTGAACTGGAGAACGTCATCGAACGTGCCGTCGTACTCGACCGAGACGGCGCCCTGGGGCTCGCCAACCTGCCCGAGCAAATTGCGGAGAGTGACGATGCAACCGGCTCACTTTCGTTCTCCATCGGCACCCCACTCGAAGAGATCGAGCGCCGCGTCATCCGCGCGACCCTGCACCACACCGACGGTGACAAGCAACTCGCCGCCAAACTACTCGGCATCTCCGCCCGCACCATCTACCGCAAACTCGACTAGAAACGGTACGAGTAGCACGCTTCAGCGAAACGGAATCTACAGCGCGTGCCATGCATCACAGGTCTAAGCATTTACTATCCTTGAGAACCTGAGCAAAACGCGACAAACGTTCCTACAAACGACAGCAACCAACGACGGCCGGCATCTCCCGCAGGTCTCGGAGTTTCGTCGCCGTTTTCCGTGGGAACCGTGCGTTTTCAGGTGGTTCGACTACCGGTGCATGGCACCGAAATGAGCGCCAATCTGATTCGAACTCGCCCTCCGTGCGCCCTATGCGCAACTGGCTACGTCGATGAACTCACCGGCGAGCGCATCGCTGCGTTCTGAGCGCTCGTTTTCGGCCGCGACATGTGCAGTGTGGCCACCCAAACTCGATTCTGAGAGGTCGAAGCTCTTCATTGCCTTGCTGGAATCCCCGCACGCGCCTCTTAAGCTCCGACATTGCATCTCCTAGTTTCACTAACCTCGGAAGGATCCCACTTCCGCCGCCCCAAAACTCACCTGCCTCGGAGGATTGCCTGCTTAGGCGTCGAGGCGACTCCAGTAAGCCCACCCTACAAAGCCAGATTCTCACTGCACCATGGGGAACACAGGGGCGTCTGAAGTCCAAACTGCTGCTATAGCTGCTGCCAGCTACAACCTTGATGCGATTCGCACTTGTCGCGGACACGCATTTCAGAGCACTGCTCCGCAGCCCCAACGCAAGCCATCGCGGTAGCGCAATCGCCTCCGTATTTTGCGCAATCCGCACCTTCTCCGGCTTTGTCACAACTCCCGCTCTGTCTGCAGATATATTGGTTACCTACAAGGTTATTGTACACCCACTCCCCGTAACAGTGAGGAAGGTCATCGCATTGGCGGTTATTGTTGAAGTCACTACAGTCGCGCGCGGTCCCAGCACATCGCTCCCCTGGAAAGCATCCTATTTGTTCGAGGCAATCGTCGAGTGTCACGTCACCGCATGCGCGCTGCTCGCCGATACACGCACCCGGCTCTTCTTCGGGTGGCGTTCCTGAATCTGACTGGGATGGACTTTCGCCGTTCAGAGCAGCCAGGCATTCCCCGTAAGCTTTCGCATCATCCGAAAATCGCTCGCAGGAAGCATCCGATTCGTCCTCGGAGCACGCCGAGAGGCAAACGACGGCGGTCAAAGCTAGGAAAGCTACTCTATATCTGCGAATATTCATTTTGAGCAAACTCCTGGTTCGACGCATGTGCTCCGCGGCTCACATGCCTTTGAATCGCTTGGTTGATCACAGGTGACGCCTCCAGCTCCGTAGTAGGCGTCATACCGGTCGGGCAAAACTACGCATCGCCCCGGCGACTCGCACGTCGCGCCCGGTTTACATGCCTTCGAATCGCTTGGTTCATCGCACGCAACTCCGCCAGCGTCGTAGTACGAATCGTAACTGTTGGTAAAAGTTGAGCAGACTCCAACGGACACACAAGTATCAAGTGGCTCGCATGCCTTCGAATCACTGGGTTCGTCACAGGTTCGCCCGCCGGCGCCGTAGTAGGAGTCGTAGCGGTCCGCGAGTGTGGAGCACCGGGCCTCCGAAATGCATGTATCCCGCGGCTCACATGCCTTCGAATCGCTTGGTTGATCACAGATGACACCCTTTGCGTCATAGTAGGCGTCATACTCCTGGCCGACCTTCTCGCCAGAGTTAGTCACGTTTTGACCGCGAGTGTCCGTCGAAGCGTCGTCGATTGAACTCGAATCGAAACCTAGATCCGCGTCTCGGTTCGACGCATCTACAGTTTCACTACTACGACGATCGTCACCGCAAGCGAGAATGACGCTCGAAGCAAAGCATGACATTATTCCAACTACCTTGAGGCTTATAGGCTGCATCGGGTACTGGATACCATGGGCCCGTTCCCCAGCAAGCCGCGCAATAAGACGGCTCGCGGTTTTCAACCAAAAACTTTAATGCTTACAACACAACCCGCGATGCACGAGCGACCGAGCGCGCAATGCTGCGGCTTGATGCTCGCCCTTTTCTAAAGTCGCCCGGACGTTGCACGGTGCGGTGGTCGCTTCGCCGCACGTGCTCGAGAGGACACCGACGGTGACAAGCAACTCGCCGCCAAACTACTCGGCATCTCCGCCCGCACCATCTACCGCAAACTCGATTAAGCACTGTCAAGAGGTCAGCTTAGGCGTACATGGCAAGCGTTCGGCGCTCAACTTGCAAGCGGTGTGGGGAAGCGGCGCCAACGACGTGTGGGCTGTGGGAATCTTAGGGACGATCATTCACTGGAATGGTGACACGTGGTCGAATATCGATAGCGGTACGGAATTCGCGATGCAAGCGATCTGGGGAAGCGGCGCCAACGACGTGTGGAGCGCGGGCGCTGGCGGCACTTCCGAGAGTATCCTCATTCACTGGGACGGAGAAACGTGGTCGCCGGTGGATAGCAGCTTGGTCAACGGTAGAATTTATGATCTA
This sequence comes from uncultured Polyangiales bacterium, assembly GCA_964487255.1. Taxonomy (GTDB): domain Bacteria; phylum Myxococcota_A; class Polyangia; order Polyangiales; family CAZAQV01; genus CAZAQV01. The sequence continues at coordinate 40,490 of CAZAQV010000009.1, forward strand.
TGGGGCAGCTCATCGGATGACGTTTGGGCGGTGGGCTCCAATGGAACTGTCATTCATTGGAATGGTACCGAGTGGGCAGAAACCAAGCCGGGATGGGACGGCAGCTTGGCTGCGGTTTGGTCGGCAAATCCCAGCGATGCGTGGGCTATGGGGCAATATGGAAAGACGTTGCGCTGGGATGGCAGTCGTTGGTTGAACGTGGCAGATGAAATCAACGGGGCGTTTCGGGACATCTGGGGCGCGAGCGCCACTGATGTCTGGGCTGTTGCAGACGATGGCAAGGTAGCGCGGCTTATCCCAGATTAGCTATTGATCGTCCGCATGACCCGGCCTCGAAGTACAAGACCGCAGATCGTGAGTGGGTTGCGAATCCGTACGAAGGCTAGCGACGGGTAGTCACGCAGAGTGAGCGTAGCGTCCCAGACGGGATTTGAAGCGGTAAGGCACGGGTTCGAGGCTTGTCCGCCGATGACATGTTGTCAGTGGGACACGCGACCGGTGTCAGGGTGGCGGCAGAGCACCGATTCGGAGAGCTGAAAATATTCAGTTTTTCTTGATTCAGCGGCCGAGGCTGGAGCGGCACGGGCATTGCTCTATTCCTGGTTGATGTCCCCTCGAAAAGAGCAGCGAATCATGGTCGGCGTGATCCTCCTCACGCTCCTGGGCTGTGCGTTTTTGCTCGCCAAAGGTGCCATGGCGCTCGTCGGCTCTGCCGTGCTGAGCGTCGACGAGGTCCCCGCTGAAAAACCAACCCGCTCTGTTCCATCTCGCCGCGTGCGTCGAGAGCGCGTCGACGGCACGCCGATTCTCAAGCGCAATATTTTCGACTCGCAGTCGGGCGACATGACGCTCGTTCCCGAGCCAGAGCCAGGCGAAGAAGAAATCGTCGAAGAAGGCGATGGCCCGCCACCGATGTGCCAGGGCAGCACGAAGCTCGTCGCATCGATCTACATGGACGGTCGCCCCGAGTTCTCGATGGCCTCCATCACGACCGCGTCGGGAACGTCGATGCTCTACCGCGAAGGCATGAGCGTCGATGGCATGAACCTCGTCAACATTTACCCGTCGATGGTCATCTTACGTCCGTCGGGCGGACGAAGCTGCCAGCTTGCGATGTTCGATCCAGAAGTTGCAGCGGGCGCACCAACTCGTCCTTCGCCGCCACGCGAGGACGAAAATGAGAAGGAAAGCCCAAAGCCATCATCCGGCGGACGACTCGAAGCGGATGAGCTCGACGAGAACATCAAGAAGCAGAGCGAGGGCAAATACACGGTGTGTCGCGGCCTCGTGAACAAAGTGCTCGAGAACCAAGCCGAACTCATGCGCGCAGCAAGGATCATCCCACACGAAGAAGATGGCCGCGTGGTCGGCATCAAACTCTACGGCATTCGTCGCAACAGTTTACTCGGCAAGCTCGGTCTGCAAAACGGCGACATGCTGCGTAACATCAACGGCTTCGATGTCACCAACCCCAACAAGGCTCTCGAAGCATTTACCAAGCTGCAAAGCGCTTCCAACATCAGCCTCGCGGCCGTCCGGCGCGGAAAAGCGATGTCGGTGGAGTACTCGATTAATGACTGCTGAGAAACCAGGTACCGCAATGAAACGAAGGCCCGCAATGAAACGAAGACCCGCAGCAAAACGAAGAACCATCGCGGCCACCCTGCTCGCACTCCTGGTCTGCGACGGCTTCGTCGTGCCAGTTGCAGCGCAGGACGACGACAAGCCCAACCTCAAACTCTTGCCGCCACCGGCCGGCCCACGCGACTTGATTCGCGAACGCATCCAAAACAAGAACGCGGGTAACAAGCCCGCCACCACGACGAGGCCGCGTCGCAGTCGTCCCACCACCGGAACTGCAACCCCTTCGGTCAAACCCGGCACAGGCGACGACAGCCCCGATACGACGATGCGCCAAGATCCTGACGGTCCGGACTTGGGTAACATCAAGCCCTTCGAAACAGGCGTCGAGTACAAACCCACGTCACCGCGTTCGCGTGTAACCTTCAACCTCGAAGACGCAGACCTGACCGATCTGGTTCGACTCATTTCGTCCATCACGGGCCGCCGCTTCATCCTGTCGGGCAAGAGCCGCTCACTCAAGGCGACCGTCTACGCGCCCACAAAGGTGACCGCCGCAGAGGCGTATCGCGCGTTTTTGGCAATCCTCGAGATGAATGGTCTGACCGTCGTGCCGTCCGGGCGTTACCTCAAGATCGTTGAGGCCACCGGCGTCGAGAAAGAGCCGATCGGGACTTACGTGAAAGAGGGCGCGCGCTTGCCCCGCGACGAGCGTTTCATCACGCGCCTCCATCGCCTCGAAAGTGTCAGTGCCGAGGACGTTACCAATATCTTGGGAAAATTCTCATCGAAGCATGGCCAAATCACGGCCTATGCGCCGACCAACACGCTTATCATCACAGACACCGGGGCGAACATCCGCCGCATGATGCGCATCGTTCAAGAGATCGACGTTTCTCGCACCGGCACGCAGATGTGGATCGAACCGATTCATTATGCCAATGCAGTCGAAATCGCCGACCGACTCAACGAACTCTTTCCCGCCACGGCAGGTGCAAGTTCGGGCGGCACAAAGTCCCCCGCGAAGAAGGCGGCGGGCGGTGGGTCGAACACCAGCACAGTGGGCAAAGCGGGCGCAGCGCGGCTAACCAAGATCCTGCCCGATGAGCGGACCAACTCGATCATCATCATTGCCACCGAGCGTGCGTATCTGCGCATTCTCGAAATGATCCGACAGCTCGACGTTCCACTCGAAGGCTCAGGCGGCATCCATGTGCACTATCTACAGCACGGCGACGCAGAAGAAATCTCGCAGACGCTCTCGAGTCTTGTGTCGGGTTCGAGTGGGGCAGGAGGCGGCGCGCGACGGGGCAACCGCGGTGGCGCTGCAAACAACAACGCGGCCGCAGCAGCGGGTGGATCCACGGCCGTCTTTGAGGGTGATATCAAGGTTACCGCGCACAAGCCTTCGAATGCGCTCGTCATCACCTCCTCGCTTCACGACTACGCCGCACTCAAACGGGTGATCGACCGACTAGACGCGCCTCGACGTCAGGTGTTCATCGAGGCGGTGGTGATGGAGCTTGAGGTCAACCGAAGCAAGACGCTCGGAGTGGATTTTCATACCGGCATTCCCGACCCGGTCGGCGAAGGCTCCCTCGGCGTCATCGGCTCGCAACGCATCGGAGGTCTCGCAGGTACGGCAGGCCTTCTCTCACCGGACGGGATCTCTGGCCTCGCAGTCGGCGTGCAAGGTCCGATTCTCGACGAACTCACCGAGGTCATCGGCATTTCCGTCCCCTCTTTCGGCGCAACCTTGACGGCGCTGTCGACAGCCAGTGATGCCAACATTCTCTCGACGCCACACATCATCGCCATGGACAACGAAGAGGCCGAGATCAACATCGGTCAAAACGTGCCTTTGCAGACGAATGCGGCTGGCTTTGGTGCCCTGGGCAACTTGGGCGCGCTCGCCGGCGCAGCGGGACAGAACGCAAGTCAACTCACGCAGGCGGCGGGGCTGCTCGGGGGCGGGTTTGGCGGGGGCTTCAACGCGCCTCGCCAAGACGTCGGCACCAAGCTCACCATCACGCCGCACATCAACGAGAGCGACCAAATTCGCCTTGAGATCAACGAGGAAATCTCCGAAGCAGGCTCGTCCCCACAAGGCACACTCGGCGCCATTTCGCTCAATCGACGGACCGCCAAGACGCAAGCGGTCGTCGCAGATCAAGAAACCTTGGTCATCGGTGGGCTGATGCGCGAGCGCGTCGCGACAAGCGAAGACAAGGTGCCCATCCTGGGCGATATCCCGCTGCTCGGAGCGCTCTTCCGCCGCACCACGGAGACCAAGCAGAAGACCAACCTTCTCCTGTTCTTGACGCCGTATATTGTGCGCGATTCCACGGACCTTCGTCGCATTTACGAGCGCAAGATTCGAGAGCGCCAAGAGTTCCTCGACCGCTACCTCGTGTTCGGCAACACCGACTATGAACCGCCGATGGACTACTCGCGCACGCGCGGACTGGTCGCGGAAATCATCCGTGAAATGGACAGCGTGAGCGCCGAAGAATTGCTCGCTGCCGAGGCCGCCGCAAGGCCACCGCTCGAGCATATCCCGCGTCCACCCGTCGGCAGCGCCGTAGAGTTCGATACCAGTGAGGGCGAAGAGGACGGCGACGTCGTGATTACGCCCGATGGTGCAATCTCGCCTTCCGTTCTCACGCCGATCGATCGCGAGCCGCTGGATATCGAAGACGCTCCAGAAACCGACGACGCAGGAGATGACGAGTAAGCGTGGAACAAGCGCAGTACATTGCTGAGATACTCGTTCGCCGCGGCGCGGTGACGCCAGAGGTCATGGAGTCTGCCGTCGCCAGTGCGGTCGAACGAGGCGTGAAGGTGTCCGATGTACTCCTCGCGACCGCGCCCATCGAGGAGATCGACATTGTCCGTGCACTGGCCGAAGAGGTGGGCATGAAAGTTGGCGACAAGATCGACGCCGCCAGCGTGCCCACCGAGCTCATCGCACAAGTGCCGATCACGTTTGCTCGAACCCATCGTGTTTTGCCGATTGGCGAGAAGGACGGAAGAATCGTCGTTGCGGTCTCAGACCCGCTCAACCCGGCCCCGCTCGACGACCTACGCGCCCTACTCGAAAAGAAGGTCGTGCCGATCGCGTACACGGGCGAGATGATCGAAGACGCCATCAACCGCGTGTACGAACGAAAGGACGAGGCCGCACTCGAGGAGTCCGACTCCGAAGAAGAGTCCGACGAGCTACAAGACCTCATCGACATGACCGACGAGGCTCCGGTCATCCGTTGGGTCAACAACCTGTTCTACACAGCCATCCGCGACCGCGCATCGGACATCCACGTCGAGCCCACGGAACGTGAAGTCATCGTCCGTTACCGCATCGACGGCAAGCTGATTCCAAAAAAGACGGCGCACCGGGGCTTTCTTCCGTCGATCGTCTCTCGCATCAAGATCGAGGCGGGTCTCAACATTGCAGAAAAGCGCCTTCCGCAAGACGGACGCATCACGAAAAAGATTGCGGGTAAGCTCGTTGACGTTCGCGTTAGCACCATCCCGACGGCCAAGGGAGAACGCATCGTCATGCGTATCCTCGACAAAGCAAACGTCATGTTGGACCTGCCCGCGCTCGGGTTCGACCCAGACGAGTTGCGAAAAATGGACTACTTGATCACGCGCCCGAACGGCATCGTGCTCGTGACCGGCCCCACGGGTTCGGGTAAGACGACGACGCTCTACTCTTGCCTGGCAAAGATCAACGACCCCGACAAAAACATTCTGACGGTTGAAGACCCGGTCGAGTACGAGTTGCCCGGGATCGGTCAGATGCAGGTGCAGCCCAAAATCGGTCTGACCTTCGCTTCGGGATTGCGCAGCTTCCTGCGCCAGGACCCCGACGTCATCATGGTCGGTGAGATTCGAGACCAAGAGACCGCAGAGATCGCGATCCATGCGTCGCTTACCGGCCACCTCGTGCTGTCGACGCTACATACCAACGATGCACCAGGCGCGATCACGCGGCTGGTGGATATGGGGATCCAGCCCTTCCAAATCTCGTCATCGGTGATGGCGGTGCTCGCGCAGCGTTTGGTGCGATGCCTGTGTCCGCATTGCCGTGAGCCGTACTTCCCGTCCGACGAAGATGTGCGAGAGCTCGGCGTCGAGCCCGAAGACATTATTCGCCTACAAGCGCAGGCGCGTCGCAGCTCGGTGCCCCCCCCACCGCCTGCTGCCGCCCGGCCGGGCGCAAACCAACCCCCCCCCGTCCCCGCATCAAGAGAACAACCCGTGTTCTACCGGGCGGCAGGTTGCGAAGAGTGCGGGCAGCTCGGTTACCGCGGGCGAATCGGCATCTACGAAATGATGATGATCGACGAGCCGGTGCGTCGCGAGATTCTCAACAACAGCGACTCGAACACGATCATGCGGGTCGCACGAAGCCGCGGCATGCGTACCTTGCGCGAAGATGGGGCGCAGAAAGTCTTGCGCGGCATGACCAGCGCCGAAGAAGTGCTCGCTGCGACCCAAGCAGGCGACGTTGTCGAAGCAGAGGTTGCATAATATGGAGATCTTTGCTCCATCAGCAACTGATCGCTTTCGAGGTGCGAGAGAGGCAACGAAGCGGAAGAGCTGCGGGAGGCGCTCGATTTGCAAGGCGACGTCGAGGAGCCCGCGCAAGCGTACGTTGATGGTACGTGCGCAGGCACCGCAGACGACAACGCAGCAAATCGGGATGGATCCCGCAACGAGATGCCCACGAGGAGCGATTTAGATGGCGGTGTATGCGTGGAAGGGGATCAACACTGCCGGCAAGGACGTCAAAGGCGTTCGTGACGCGGACAGCCCCAAGGCCCTCAAGAGTGCCCTCAAAAAAGAGGGCGTCATGGTCACGGAGATCCTCGAAAACGCAAAAGCCAAGCAAAAGTCAGCTCGAGAAATCGATTTTGGCGCGATGTTTCGACGTATCTCGCCCATGGACATCGCGGTCTCGACGCGCCAACTCGCAACGCTGCTCAAGGCTGGCATTCCACTCGTCGAGTGTCTCTCCGCGCTGATCGACCAACTTGAGAACCCTGAACTGCGCGCCGCGTTCACCACGACTCGCAACCGCGTCAACGAAGGTGCCAGCTTCGCGGATGCGCTTCGCGACCATCCCAAATACTTCAACCACCTTTACGTCAGCATGGTAGAGGCCGGCGAAGCGTCGGGAACACTCGAAGCTGTCCTGGCGAGACTGGCCGACTTCTTGGAGTCGGGCGCCAAGCTTCGCTCCAAGGTGCAAGGCGCCCTCGCCTACCCGGCGCTCATGGCGATTATGGGCGTGCTTGTCATCTTGATCATGATGACCGTGGTCGTGCCCGAGGTGACCGCGATTTTCGAAGACTTCGACCAAACGCTCCCGTGGTACACGCGTGTGCTGATCTTCTTTAGCGACCTGTTCTCAAACTATTGGTACCTGCTCATTGCGCTGACAGGCGGCGCAGTCTTCGCCTTTGTTCGCTGGAAAGCGACCGCCGACGGACGTCGCAAGTGGGACATCATCAAGCTCAAGCTTCCACTCTTTGGCAAGCTCATCTTGATGGTGGCGGTGACTCGCTTCGCACGCACGCTCGCAACATTGCTGTCGAGTGGTGTTCCAGTGCTGCAAGCGATGGAAATCACGAAAAACGTACTGGGCAACACGGAGCTTACGCGGGTCGTCGAAGAGGCGAGAGAAAGCGTGCGTGAAGGTGAGAGTATCGCGGTCCCGCTTAAGCGAAGTGGCCGCTTTCCACCCATCGTCACTCACATGATTGCCATCGGCGAAAAGTCGGGCGAACTCGAACAAATGCTCGAGAACGTCGCCTCTGCCTACGACGCACAAGTGGAGTCGCGCCTTCAAGCCATGACGTCCGTCCTTGAGCCGATCCTGATCGTCACCATCGGTGGCGCAGCAGGCTTTATCGCATTTTCCATCATGATGCCGCTGGTTCAAATCAACGAGTTTATTCAATGAAGAGGCGACGAAAGAACAAACGGGCACCTTCATTGCCACTCCCCTGGGAGCGCCGACGTGGCACTTGGCAAGCCCTTTTCGAAAAGAGACGCCTGACCGCAACCTTTGGTTTGGTGTTTTTTCTCGCGACAACCTATGCATTGGGCACGCTTGCCGCGAAAGACGCGAATGTTCGTCATACGCGCGCAAAGATCACCGCAGCGCACCACGCCATGGCCGCATTCCGACTTCGTGAGGGCCGCTGCCCCCGCTCGCTCGACGAACTGATGCGCGGCCCGTCCGGCGAACAGTATCTGCACCGTGCCCCGACCGACGCCTGGGGCAACCCGCTTCGCATCGAGTGCCCGCACCCGGTGTACCCACAAGACCAACTCATCTTTTCTGCCGGCCCCGACGGGAAGTTCGGCACCGACGACAACGTTTATTGAAGGAGAAAAAAGTGCTCAAACCTAGAATGAATACGAAACGAATCCGCACTCATAGAAGACTTGCTACGCAAGCGATGACGCTGATCGAGATTATGGTGGTCTTGGTCATCATCGGCATGATCGCCGGTGGCGTCGCCGTCGCCGTCCTTCCGAAGCTTGGAGAAGCGCAGATCGACACGGCTCGCAACAACGCACTGAAAATCGCTGCCGCCGTCGAGGGCTACCTGCTCGACAACAGCGACTGTCCGACCGTCGAGGACCTCGTCGAATCCAGAGAGATCAAAAAAGCAACGAAAGATCCGTGGGGCAACGGCTTCAAGATCGAGTGTGACGGTGACGACATTACCGTCACGTCTCCTGGCAAGGACGGCCAGTTCGGCAACGACGACGACGTCTCAAGCAACGACGACCCCCACGCAGACAAAGGCGACGACGAGTAAACGGCTATGCCCTCCCCGTCCACCACCCTGCAATCTCCACCGCAATTGCCAACGAAGCGATTGAGGATGGATCGCGTGGTGGTTGCACGCGCTCGTTTGCGGGCGGAGCAAGGAGTGACGTTGTTGGAGATTTCGGTGGTGCTGATCGTGATGGGGCTGCTCGCAAGTGGGGTTGTGACTGGCCTTCGTGCGGTCAACAAGTCGGACCTGAGATCGGCGTGCAGCAAGATCGTCGCCGGCTCGCGCTTCGCCTACAGCCGCGCGGTTACCCAAGGCAACACCGTGCGAATGCTGTTCGACTTTCGCAACGGAACGATGGCCATCGAAGAAGCCGACGTTGCTGTGACTCTGACCGATCCAAACGCCGAGAACGACGACGAAGAGGCCGAGGTCATCGATCCATGGGCCGCTGCCGAGGCCCGCCTCTCGGGCACATTCAAAACCGAAGGGCATACTTCACCCTTCTCGGCTGTTTCAGGTCGTGATGGAAACCCACGCGACAAGTACAAAGCCAAAGAACTGGCGGACGGCGTGACGATTCGCAAGCTGATTACGCCACACGAGCCCGATGCGCGCACCGAAGGTCAAGGGGCCATCTACTTCTTCCCTGGAGGCATCGGCGAGCGCGCCGTAATCCAACTCGCGCAAGGAGACACCGTGTACTCGGTCGCGATCCACCCGCTCACCGGCGCAGCTACCGTCTATAACTACGCATACGAACCCGAGGACCTCTCCCCTTCCGACTTAGAGGGGGACTAACGATGCCGCCTCGCAATTGTGGACAGTCCAGAATTGATATCCCGCGTGGTATCGGCTGGAACTCTCAATTCTGGACTGTCCACAATTGCGAGGAGCGCCGGCCGAGTTCAGGTTTCACACTGATTGAGGTCATGGTTGCGATCGCAATCTTAGCTTTGTCGTTGACGGCACTGTTTTCGACCGAGGTGGGGGTGGTGAAGACGGCGCAGCGCACGCGCATGATGTCGGTGGCCACGCTTTTGGCGCGCTGCAAAATGGCCGAAGTCGAAGAGCACATCTACAACGAGGGACTGCCCGCAGTTGAGAAGATCGAACGCGACGAATGCTGCGAGGACGCCGAGTGGGACGGCTTTGAGTGCGAGTGGAAAATCGAGCGCGTGACCTTGCCTGAAGCCGACCTCGAAGACGATGCGCTCGAGGGCAACGACGTCGACGACAGCGCAGGTCCCGACCCGCTGGCGGTGGCGGGTGCGATCCCGACCTCTGTCGAGGACATGGCGACCAACTCGCCCGGCGGCGGCGACATGGCGTCGATGGCGATTGGGTACGCCTTTCCGATTCTCAAACCCTCGATCGAAGAGCAAGTGCGGCGCGTGACGGTAACGATTGAATGGGCAGAGGGTGAGCGCAAACGTTCCTTCGACGTTGTTCAGTTTGTCGCGAACGAACAAGGCGTGCCCCCCGAGATCCCGGACGCCGACGGAACGGGAGACAACCCATGAAACGGCTGCACCTGACGAATGACAGCTGCGGGAGGCGCCCGAAGCGCAAGGCAGCGGCGACGGCTAAGAGGGAGGAGACCCGGACGAGGCGCATGCGACTTCAGTGGTGTTCGCGGGCAAACGCGATGAGCCGTCAGGCGAGGAGCCAAGAATACAGGCGCAGCTCCAAACGAAGCGTGGTATCTCCACGCGCTCGTTTGCGGGCGAAGCAAGCTATGACGTTGATTGAGGTGATGATTGCGATGCTGATCATCTCGATGATCAGCACGATGATCTACGGCGCGTTCGTACAGACACGTAAAAACAAGGAGCGCGTACAGCGCATTACCGACCGCTACCACGAGATTCGTATGGGCCTCGAACGAGTGCAGGTAGACCTTTCGATGGCCTACGTTTCGGCGCACGTCCCGCTCGACCAGTCCCGGCAGGCATGGCTGACGCAGTTTGTGGGCAAGGACAGCGGCGAACGCGACCGAGTCGACTTCAACACCTTCGGGCATCGAAGGCTGTTCCGTGATGCCAAAGAAAGCGACCAAAACGAGGTCAGCTATTTCCTCGCAGACGACCCAGATGACCCAGGCACGAAGGTCTTGGTCAGGCGTGAGGACAACCGCCCGGACATTCGTCCCGACGAAGGCGGCGACTACCAAATACTGGTGCGCAACGTGGAAGGTTTCGAGCTTGAGTACCTCGACCCGCAAACCAAACTTTGGACCAAGTCGTGGGACACCACACAAGCCGCAGGCCAACCCAATCGCTTGCCCATGCAAGTCAAGATCATGCTGACAGTGCCGGACGTCAGCGACCCCAGCAAAGAGCGCGTCTTCGGCACACGCGCCACCTTACCGATGCAGTGGGGGCTCAACCACGCCGCCTATAACCCATGAAACGACGTCGCCTGAAAACGAATCTACATCGCGATGCTTCGTTGTCGCGTCCAATGCCTGCTCACGTACCAGAAAGTACGTTGCGCCGGCGTTTCCGCTCCGCCTCCCCTCCCTCGCACCTTCCTCCCCATCCACCATCGTTTACTCGCAAGCAAACGGCAACGAAGCGAGCGGCGATGCATCGGAGCTCGAGCGACGCGATGAACCGTCAGGTGAAGAGCAAGAGAGTCAGGCGAGGTTCCAAACGGAGCGTGGTATCTCCACGCGCTCGTTTGCGGACGGAGCAAGGTGTGGCGTTGGTGATTGTACTAAGTGCGATTGCGATTTTGACCGTGGTCGTGGCCAATATGCTGGGCGAGACGAGCACTTCCTATTCCGTGGCGGTAGCTCAACGCGACCGACTGCGGGCCGAGTACATGGCGAAGAGTTCGCTCAATCTTACGCGTTTGCTGATGGCCAACGAGCCCGCCGTGCGACGTGTGGTAACACCCATGTACCAAATGATGGTCGGAAAGCCCCCGCCTCAACTGCCTATCTGGACCTATGCGGACATGCTGCTTACGCCCTTTTGTCGCTACGAAGAGACGGAAGGGATGGGCGCCGAGACCGGGTTCGACCTCAGCGCTGCCGAGGGCCTCGGTAAGACACCGGGCACGTGTGAGATCAACGCCGCTGCCGAAAACTCGAAACTCAACCTCAGTGACCCGCTGGTCAAGGATGGCGAAAAAGCGCGCATGAACGTGGCGCTTCAGGTCTATGCCATGACCGGCGGTTATCAACTTCAGTCCCCTTACGACCCCCTCTTTTCCGAGCGTGACGCACAAGGCAACTACACATCGCGGCTCGACGTCGTCAGCTCGCTCATCGACTGGTGGGATGCAGACACCGAGAGAACCACCTTCGACCCCGGGGTGCCCGAAGTCAGCGTCGGGGGCGTCGAAGACAACCCCTACGGTCTTTACGACGACCCCTATCAAATCAAGAATGCTCCCTTCGATTCGCTCGAAGAGATCCGACTCGTTCGCGGCGTCGACGATGACTTCTGGTCGACGTTCATCGACCCCGACCCTGGAAACCCCGAAGCTCGAACGGTAACCATTTACGGCTCGGGACTGGTCAACCCGAACGAGGCCCCTCCTGAGGTGCTGCTCGCTCGCTTTTGTTCGCTCGCGGGTCAAGTCAGCTTGTGCACCGACCCCCTCGAGCAGGCCAAATTCATCCAACTACTTGGTACAATTCGCATGCTCGCGCCGATACCGCTCTTCGTAAACGGACGCGACTTTATTCGCTTCGTGGAGGGCAACGAAGGCACTGGCTCACTCTACGGTATTCTCAAAGGCATGCTCGGACCCGAGCACCCACTCTTGTTCAAGCCGGTCACCATCACCGACGCAAAGCTCAAGCGGGACCTCGGCGACCTTTTCGTCGCCGCCGCGCAAATCATCGCGATCAATGCCGTCGGGCACGTGGGCCGTGCAAAGGTAAAGCTGACAACCGTCATGAACTTTCACAACCGTTGGACACCCCCGCCACCCAACGCTGGAACCATGCCGAAACTTGGCATCTTCCACTACTACCGAGTCGAGTAACCATGAGAACAGGACACAAATGTTCTGGCCGAGGGGCTGTGGAGCAAGTCGCAAAGCGATGGTGGGAAATTGAAGGAGAGAGAACGAAGGACATGCAGCGTATATTCGAGTTTGAACGACGAACAAGTTCACTTCATCGGGAAGCGAATCGGTCCGCAGCCCCTCGGTCAGAGCATTAATTATGGCCAGAATCATGGGACTAGACATTCGCGATGACGTCGTGCGCGTCGTCGTTGCGCAGACCACAGGGCGCAAAGCCGTTATCGTGCATCACTCCGAGTTCGCGCGTATCGGCCCCGCCCAGAATCCATCAAGCCCAGATGGCGCGGAGCGCGGCACGGGCGATGTCGATGACACCGATGGGCAGAACAGCGCGGCCGTCCCACCCGATGCGCTTCACGTTCCGATCGCGGACATGCTCTTGGACATCCGTCCGGCGCCAGATCGCATCCACGCCGAACTGCAGACCTACTCTGCATCGATCCGCATCGTCGACCTACCCGAAGCGGGGCTCAAACGCGCAGACCAGGTGCTTCCTTTCGAATTGGAGAGTGACCTGCCCTTCGAGATGGAGGACGCGCTCGTCGACTATCAAATCATCTCCAAGTCCGCAGGCATCGCGCGATTGCTGACGACCGTTATCCCCAAAGATACGGTCCGAAACGCGGTCAACCAACTCAAAGCCGAGGGCATTGTCGCCCGGGAACTGGCACCTGCATCGATCGCGCTCGAAGGCCTCGTCAGCTTCGATGCACAGGCCTACGAGCAAGCCTCCCTGGTGCTGGATGTTGGTTCAAACCAAACCGAGTTCTCGGTCATCCACGGCGGGCGTTGCGCGTTTGCGCGCTCAGTTGCAGCCGGCATTGCCGACATACGAGACGGCACCCTAGGTCGCGAGCTCAAGCAAACGTTGGCGCTCTACCGACGCGAGGGCGGTGAGCCAATCGCTCGCGCCGTGCTGTGCGGTCTTGCCGCCGAAGACGCCAACGGCGTGGGCTGGTTTACCGAGTTGCTCGATCTTCCCTTTGAAGCACTTGATTTGGCACCCTTTACAGAAGGTGCGCCTCCGCCGCCTCGCTTTGCACTCGCGGCCGCGCTCGCCGGGCGTTCTGCGCTCCGCGGACGACGTACCAACCTGCTGCAGGGCGAGTTTGCACCCGCAAGGACAGGTGGCTTCATCACCAAACACGCCATGACCTTTGCGACCTGTGGTGCGGCACTACTGATTTCGTTCGTGTTTGCCTCCCTGGTCAGTTGGTTAGATTTGGCGGACGAGCGCGAACAACTCCAAGAGCAGCTCGCGAATGCAACGTTGGCCGCGTTCGAAGAAGAAACGACCAGTGCTGTTAAAGCGCGCAAGCTGCTTGAAACCGGCGGACGTCAACGCGACCCACTGCCGAAGTTTGATGCTTTCGATGCGCTCGCCGCCATCTCCGAGGCGATCCCCACAGAGATTACCCATGACACCCGCAAACTGACCGCGGAACTCGACGAAGACGGTCTGGCAGGGCGCTTCGAAATACGCGGCACGGTGGCGACGCATACCGACGTTGAGAACGTCAAACAGTCGCTTGCGGCCCACGAGTGTTTCGACGACCTTGAGGTTGGAACCACGACTCCGGCAAGCGGTGGCAAAGGCCAGAACTACCCGCTCGAAGCCAAGATCCAGTGCCCTGGAGCCAAGCGCTCCGACGACAAGGAAGACAAATGAGCCTACTCGACCAAGCGAGAAGCAACTTCGAAGGCCTCAACCCTCGCGAGCGAAAGTTGGTCCTTTTAATGGGCACCGTGTTCGCCGGCATGCTGATTTTCTTGCCCCTGTATCTGATCTTTTCGGGTATGAGCGAACTACGCACCGAGAACGAAGAGACCCGCAAAGTGCTGCGTGAGATCGCGCGTTCCGGCGAGCAGATCGAACAACAGAAAGCCGCGCGCGCCGCAGCTGAAGCGCTTTACAACAACCCTGCCCCACCGCTCGGGAGCTTCCTCGAGGCAAAAGCCAAGGCTGCCGGTTATGAACGCGCGCTCAAAATCACTGAAGAGCCCACCAAGGAAGACAAGGGCTTTCGTCGCCTGCACACACGGGCATCACTTCAGAACATCGGACTGGTCTCGCTCATCAACATGATGACGGAAATCAAGAACAGCCCGCATCCTGTTGCGATCGAACGCATCGAAATCGAGCACTACCAAAACGGCGACCAATACAATGTCGAGGTCGGTGTGGTCGCGTTTGAGAAAACAAAGAAGTCTAAAAAGAAGGCTTCGAAATGAAACACGCGACCAAGATATCGGGTTACGTAGCGTTCTTTTTTGTCGCGTTTCTACTCGGTTGTTATTGGATGTTTCCCTGGCATCGTCTCAAAGATTTCGTGATCCGAGAGGTCGAGTACCCGAGCGCACAAAACGGCCGACCAAGTGGGATGACCCTCGAAATCGGTGAACTTTCGCCGTCTTGGCTCACAGGCGTCACGCTCGACGACGTCGTAGTCGGCGAGGTTGCACTACGCGGAAAGGGCGAGCCGTGGAAGATGGCGATCGATCAGCTCGACGCACGCGTATCGTTACTCTCGCTGCTCGCAGGAGGTCTTTCGGGTTCGTTCTATGCCGAACTCGGCGAAGGTGAACTCGACGGAGACTTCTCCGGCGACTTCGTGGACCAGAACGGAAGCGAAACCTACGCCCTACGCGAACTTCAAATCGACGCCGAAGAAGTGCCCCTCGCGCAGCTCGGTATACTGCAGAAGTTCATCACTCTTCCGATGAAAGGTACGCTCAACGCAGAGGTCGAGCTTGAGTTGCCCGAAGACATCAAGACCAGCAGCGGCATGGTGAAAGCAAGCATCGCCGACCTCACTGTCGGCGACGGCGAAGCGGGCATCAAGATTCCCGGAATGAGCGAGCCCTTTATCATCGAGACAGTACGCGCGGGCGACCTTGAGGCCGATATCTCGCTGGACAAGGGTAAGGCCGAAATCAAGACCATCAAAGCTGAAGGCAAAGACATCGAGCTCGAAATGACGGGCAACGCGGATTTGGCTGTGCCTCTCGGTCGAAGCCGCGCCCAGCTGATGGCGCGCTTCGCATTCAAGGACTCGTACAAAAACCGCAACGACAAGACCAAGGGCCTATTCACGCTGATGAAGTTCAACCCGCAACTCAAGCGCGCGCAAACCAAAGACGGCGCTATTCAATACAAGCTCAGCGGCGCCCTCGCACGCCTGCGACCCGCCCCCGCCGGCAGCAGCAAGTTCAAGTAGCCTGTCTCAAGCTGACAGAAGTGGACAATTCGCCTTTGTCGTCAAGCGCCGCACACCGAGGTGCATACCGGAGATGCGAGTTGCCTCGATGTGATCAGGCTCGTCGCGGATTCTCCTTAGCCACCGCTGGACTGACCTTCGCCTTGGGCGTGATGCTCCGCTTATCCCAAGTTAACTCGGCCGACGAGATCGTGTATGACACATCCCCACCTTTCTTAAACAAGGTGCATCTCGGTATTTCCCCGAGGGTTACGAGCCAGTAATCTACGGGAGATGCACAGATTCGGCTTTGGCGCCCTCGCTCCAGTCCTTATTTCCCTTTCCCTGTTTGTAAGCGCGTGTGGCGATGACGCCGGTTCGGTGCCGATGGGTGATGCGACCGTCGGCGATGGCGCGTGCGCGGACTGCGCTGATGGTTCGCGCGACACGAGCGTTACCGACAGCGAGGTGATTCGCGATGCATCGGTCGATGACGCAATCATCGACCCAATGGACGCCTCCGGTGAGGACGCAGCCGTCAACAGCTTTCCGACGCTTGCCGACTATCGCACGTGCGACACGGACACCGATTGTCCTGTGGGCCTGGGCGAGTGCGTGAAAACGGCAGCGCTGAGCCGTGCAGACGATAACCTCGGCACAGAGGTCACGCTCTCCGATGTCTTCGCCGCGCTGCCCGCAGGCACCGGTGTCTGTAGTCGCAGCTGCGTGACCGACGAAAGCGCGTGCGACACGCTTTCGCTCCGCGACTCGACGGGAACGCGCGTACCTTTCACCTGCCAAGTCATTGCCGTCGGGGAGCTCGCCTACCCCGAGACCTTCCCAGGCTTTCCATTTCAGAACCAACTCGATTTTGACGAGATGGCCGAACGGCGCCCGTTCGCAGCGATCTGTCGTCCACCGTTCGAGCTCGACGATTCGCACAGCGAAAACTTTTGCGGCTCGTGTACCGCGGACGACGGCTGCACGGGCGGCGTGTGTTGGCGTTTCGATCGCGACGCGCCAGCCACAGGTTCCGAGGTCGGCACCTGCCTTGGGCCCGCGCCTGCGACGGGCTGCCCGCTCGGCTTCGTCGCCGAGCCTCTGATGGATGGCGACTTCGGGCTTGGCGAACACTGTGTGCCGGAGATCCGCACGTGCGGCAGCTGCCGCGACCAAGACTGGGACGGCTTCGGGGCGGGCCACTGCGTGCGCGACGAGATCGACTGCGACGACACCAACGAAAACGCCTACTACGACCCGTTTGAGATGGACCATGCCTTCCCTGCGCACTGCGGTGCGCACGACTACAACTGTAACGGTCTATCCGACCAAGCCGAGCAAGTGGGCGTAGCGGAATACAAAGCATTTCACTGCGAGTATTGCGGCGACGACTTCGACGGCAAGACGGTGCTCAGCGGCGACGCAGCCGAAGCCACACTCGAATGCGCCTCGGGCGTGATGCGCGTTCTATCCTGTGGCTCGAACGACCGCGTGCATTGTACGGGCGATCCACGCAAGGTCGGTTGCGAGTCCACAGCGGCTGCTGGCGGCTCGATCTACTACCGCGACTTCGACCAAGACACCTTCGGTGACAAAGACGCACCCAGCCTGGGTTGTCCCGCTGGCGCGCCGGACGGGTACGTGGCCGATGATCAGGATTGCGATGACACGGATGAAGACATCCACCCTGGCGTGGCTGACCGCTGCGATTGCTGGGGCGATTGCGCGGCGGAAGGCGCGCGTATTGATGCAGACTGCGACAGCAAGATCGATGAAGACGTCACCGGTTACACGTGGTGGACCGATGCCGACGACGACGGCGCGGGCGCCGCCCAGTACGACGCGAACCAATATTGCGGCGCACCCGCTGCGCACACCGTGCTCGGTACTGCGAGCACGGACTGTAGCGCCAACGACGATCGAGCCTATGGCGCGCATGTGCGCGTGGCCGATGCGACCGGGACCGCACTTGCGCTGCCGATTACAAGCGCGCCAGCTCGCACGGCAGGAGGCGAGCTTTACACCACGAACGTTCCGGCCAATGCCGAGGTCTGTGACGGCGTCGACAACGACTGCGCCGGCGGCGTGGACGACGGCGTCAAGACCACGTTCTACCGTGACAGCGACAGCGACAACTTTGGCGACCCGCTCGACTCCGTCGAGGCTTGCAACGCGCCTGGCGGTTACGTCGCCAACAACACCGATTGCGACGACATGGCTTCGAGCATCAACCCAAATGCCGTGGAAGTGTGCGACGGCGTCGACCAAGACTGCGTTGACGGCGTCGACAACGATGTACCGATCGGTGGCGCGTGCGATACCGGCCTTCAGGGCATTTGCGCTTTCGGAACGCAGACGTCGTGCTTGCCCGATGGTACCTACGAGTGCACGCAAACCTATCCGAAGCAGGCCTTCGACGATCCCGACCCGTCGACGCCTGACGACGAGGACTGTGATGGCGCCGAAAAGGTCGTCTACGTTTCACCCACTGGCTTCGATTCGAACGATGGCCTCAGCCCTCGATTTGCGGTCAAAACGATCGCCACGGGCTTAAGCAGGGCGCAGAGCGCAGGCGCGCAGCAAGTCTGGGTTCAAAGCGGCATTTATAGCGGCTCACAGCGCATCAACTTGCCTGCCGTCATCGACATCGTCGGTGGCTTTCGCGCGGTCACACAAGATGACTGGGAGTGGGACGGAAGCTCCACGACGGTGCAACGCGACGGCACGGCCGAAACGCGTGACGGCCACGGTCACGTGATCGCGTTTCGAGCTGATTTTAGCACGCGTACGCTGGCCCATTTGAGCATCCTGGTGAACCAAAGTGCGCAGGAAAGCACCAGCCACTTTGGAGTCGTCGCGCGCACGGGTGCGACGATTCACCTCGTCGACACCGACATCTCGGTCGCATCCGGCACCCATGGCAAGGACGGTGCGGACGGCGCCAAGGGCACCGGCGGCGTCGACGCGAGTGGAAGCACCGGGGGCGTACTTTCTTGCTCGGGCAGAAACGTGAGCGGCGGCAATGGTGGCATCAGCAATGGCGTAAACGGCCAGGGCACTAGCGAAAGCAGCGGCCAGGTACTCTATGGAAAGGGCGGAGACGCATCGGGATTTGTCAACGGCTATCCTGGTAATGGCAACACCCACGTGGCCAATGCGGGTAGTTATTTTCCAAATGCGCCCAAGAGCGATGGCTACATCCTGAACTTCTTCGCAACCCCGGGCGACGGTGAGCACGGCGGTGGCGGCGGCGGCGCGGCGAGCACCAGCGCCACCGCGGGCGGTGGCGGCGGAAGTGGCGGCTGCGGCGGTACGGCCGGAGAGAACGGAACCGCAGGGGGTTCGTCCATTGCCGTCTTCGCCAGCAGCTCGACGGTCACATTTGATGACGTCAACATCTCGATCGGCGACGGAGGTGATGGTGCCGACGGCGGAAGCAGCGGCGGCGGCGGGGGCGGCGGTAAGGGCGCATCCGTGTTCAGCAGAACAGGCGGCATTGGTAGCGGCGGCGGCGGGGGCGGCGGAACGGCCGGTGGCCACGGCGGTCATGCTTTTGCGCTCTATGTTTTTGATGGGACCGACTTCTGCACGGACGGGACACTCAACACCCTCACGATCACGTCCTCTGGCACGGGCGGCGCAGCTGGCACTGCAGGCCTGCCGGGAGCTGCGGGAACGACGATCGGCGCTCAGAGTGGACAAGGGGGCGCGAGTGCCGCAAACGGCTCCTCTGGCCGTGCGGGCGCTTGCTTCTACTCAGGCTCTTGCGCCTCGGATGCGGACTGCAACGGATACGCCTGCTTTTTTGGGCTCTGCATCCCTTAGCATCGCAGGAGAATAGTTAAATTGATGAAAATAGAACGAAAAATGGATCTTGGGGTGAGCATGGTCGCGGCTCAGAGCATGAAAACGTCGGTGCTGTTCGCGATCAGCATCTCGCTCGCGGCGGTCGGCTGTGGTGACGATGGGGGGACAAGCTCGACGTTGCCGGATGCGGGCAATTACGTGGCCCTCGAAGGCGAAGCCCTTGCGCTGACCGACTCGAGTGCGTGCGCGATCGACGGCGATTGCGCCACTGGGCAGGTGTGTTTTCAAAGCGTATGCGCCGTGGCAGAAGAAGCGGTGGAGGTCGTGCCCGGCCTTTCACTCGCGGACCTTCCGAGCCGCGTTCAGCGCATCAAGACCGGGCAAGCGAACGTGTCGGTCCAGCTCGGCCTGTCCGGCTCGGCCCCAGCGGAGCTTCAGTATCGCATCGAGCGCTCGGACAAGCCCGAGGAAGTCCCCGTGGTGCAAACTGCGCAGGTCGAAGGCGGCAGCGTGCAGATCGACATTCCCATCGCGGGCGCCGACCTCGAAGAGCTGCTTTTCGTCAACATCGTCTCCGCGGCCGGCACGGCGGAGTTTATTGTCGCGCCCGAGTTCTCGGACGCGGGCCGCTACGGTGGCGAGGTTGTGATGAACACCTTCGGCCAAGTCGGTTTGCCGATCGAGTTCGATATCGTGACCGACCCGCCTACCGCGAGTCTCGCGAATGCCGACGCCGCCTACCTGGTGCTGGCGGTAGATGAGGGCAACCTTTGGAACCCAACCGATGTTCGCTCGGGCGGCCCCACCTATGTGACGCGAGAGCTCGAGTACGATGCCTTCGTACAGGGCTGGGTCGCGCGCTTTACGCTTCCGTATTCGCTGCCGCAGACCTCGGCCTTTGGCTGGGTCACCGGCGGCGGCACCAATGCGGTAAGCCGGCGCATGCGCTTTGAGCTTACGCCGATCGGGGACGGCGTCATCGTGGGCAGTGTTTCGGACCGCTGGGCCGGCTTGTTTGAAACGCGCACCACCGGCGGTGTTCGCCAATCCGAAGACGTCGCATTTGAAGGTACCTTTGAGGTCCAGCACATCGACGAGGCGCCTCTGCTCGCCGAGGTACCGGTCGTCAACTTCGATGTGGATCCGGTCGACATCCTGCCTGCGCCCGCACTCGCGGCTTGCGCGACGGTCGCCTTCGATGACGCGGCGCAGGTCGGCGGGTTCGATCGCGACTGCGCCGGCATCAGCGACCGCACGTCGTTTGTGGCCGCCGACGCTGCGGCGCAGGCTTCGTGTGCCTTGGCCATGGCCGAGGTGGGCCTGTCGTCCGAGACGACAGCCAGCCAAATCGTGGCCTTTTTGGACGACAACATTCCCGATCCGGGTGGCCAGAGCTTCGCGGACTTTATGGACGACTGCGTGAGCCAGACGGACGGCACCTGCGTGCCTTCGCCGCGCGTGCTTTGTTCGCGTCAGCTCGCCGCAACGGCCCTCCGAAATGGAGAGCCTAGCTCGGACGATGCGCCCTTTTTGCTCGAAGCGTATCTTCAGACCTCGCGCGAGGCCTTTTTGGGTCGACAGTTTGCCGCCTTCCACCAAGACGCGCAGACGCGCCTCGATTGGCTCAAGGCTTCCGACTACCCGGCGGTGGTGACCTCGGCCGTGGAGTCCTTCGTCGCAGGACTTTTGGAGGAATGGCAAACAGACGTTCTTCAGACGCACCTCGAAGTCATCCGCGGTCACCTCGACGCCGCGGCGGGCAATGTGCTCGGGCAGGACTTGACCGGTTTTACAGACGCGCAGGACCAACAGCGACTTCTGCTTTTGGAGGTGACCCAAAGTTGGCGCGCCACGGCGGACGCCATCTCGCTCGGGGCCTCACGGTGGAGTACCCTCCTGACCAACCCGAGCGAACGTCTGCGTAAAGCCACCTATGTCTACGACCGTACGCTGGAGCTTTATGTCGCGGCCGGCGTGCTCGCGGAGCTCAACCGCGCGGCGGGGGCGGGTGCCAACAACGCCGTGTTCACGGGTGGCTTTCGCAGTGTGCTGCAGGAAGTGGCGGGCCTCGCCCTGCCCTTCGACCAGCTTATCTACGAGCGCCAAGGCGAAGTGGTGGTCTCGACCTCGCTCGACCCGAGCGCCGGAAACGCCACGATCCTCGCTGAACTTGAAGATGAAGCGATGGAGGAAGTGGCGGCGGCGCAATCGTCGGTCAACGACGTGATCGAACGCGCGCAAGCCGAGCTTCTTAGGGACGCGCAACTGACCGCACGCATCGCCAACGAGGCGGCCGAACTTGAAACCACACTGGTCGATCTGTGCGGTTTGCCCGATGGCTGCAGCAAGCCCGACACCTCGAGCTGCGCCCCGCGCGTGCAGGCGGGCGAGTGCGGCTTTGTCGTCAGCTCCTCCGGCAACGTGCTCGACGCATTTCCTGACGAGGCCAATCCGTCCGAGGCCGGCGCTGCCATTTTGGAAATCCAGGCCGCGTTGCTCGAGATGCGACGCGCCGAGCAAGCGCTGATCAGCCACGTCCGCCAGACCGACCTCTACTACGAGACGACCGCAGCGTTCGCCGAGCAAGTTAACGGCTGGAATGCCGAGCGGCTCGCGCTCGTGGCCATGATCGATTCGCAAATCGGTCAGCTGCAGAGCAGCTCGGATGCGACGCTCGCTGCCTTGGCTGACAACACCGCCGCGCAGCTCGAGCGCCGACAGACTCGAATCGAAGAACAGCAAGACTTCGTCGACAATTGGGAGAAAATTTCGGAGGACGGCATCGAGTCCGATCTAAAGACGCGACGTTTGATTTCCTTACAGCGCGGCATCGCCCGCGGCCTTAAGGCAACCGCCGAGTTCATCGACAAAAAAGCCAAGGCCGTCAAAGAAGGCCTGCCCAAATCGACCGGCATGAGCAACGACATCACCAGCACGCAGCGTATGGCGATTTTGCTCTCCTCGCTGTACGTCACCAAGGTGATGAAGGCCGGCGCAATCGCTGCCGAAGCCAACGCCTCGCGCATGGAGTCCAAACTCCGAAGGACCGAGCAGCTCCGCGAAGCCGAGCTACAAATCCTCGAGTTCACAGACGAAGTGCGCGCCGTAGCCGCCGAGGCCGACGTCGAGGTGCTGCGAAACCAGTTCGCGCTGCTTCAGACGGCGACCGCCTCCGAGCAACGCATCGCCGCCGAAGTCATCGAAAACATGGAGCGCGATGTGGAAGCCGCACTGGCCTACGAGCGCGACCTGGTTGAGCTTCGCGATCGCCGTGACGAGGTGATGGCGCGGCTTATCGAAAACGATGAACTCGACATTCAAGTCGAGCAGGCCTCGCTCGCGGTCGAGCAAGCCGTCAACAACTACAGCCGCATCGTGCAGCGCGCGCAGCTGGTCTCCGCGCGCCTGGTGAGCGTGCGTAACCAGCTCGACAACGTGAACCGCATCGTGGGCAGCCCGAGCGCTGTTTTCGCCTGGGCCAACCGCCTAACAGTGGCCGAAAGCCGGCTCGAGCGTGCCAAGAGCGCGCTGATGGACTGGGTGGTCGCGCTCGAGTACTTCGCCGTGCGCCCGTTCTTTGATTCCCGAATCCAAATCTTGCTCGCGCGCAATACAGCGCAGCTCGAAGAGATCGCCGAGGACCTCGAACGTATTCAAGACAGTTGCGGCGGCGCGGTCAATGCGCAGACGGTCGAAGTTTCGGTGCGCGACGACCTGCTCGGCATCACCCGGCCGATCGAAAACTTCGAAACGGGCGAAACCTTGGCACCGGCGCAGCGTTTTCACGCCATTCTTGAAGAGGCGCGCATTCCGGTGGATCGACGTGTGCGCTACCGCAGCGACGCGACGGTGGGTGATCTCCTGAATCGCTCGGGCATCCTCGCCACGTCGTTCGACATCGGCATGAACGAGTTCGCAAACCTTGCCACCACGTGCAACGCCAAGATCAGCGAAGTTGCCGTTGAACTCGTGGGCGAAAACCTGGGCAGCGCCCTCCCCACGGTGAGCCTGCTTTACGATGGCACCAGTCGATTGCGTTCGTGTCAACCCAACATCGAGGCGCTGGTCTCGCTCATAGGTCCGACGGCGACGCCCTTTGCCGAAGTCACCGAGTTTCAAACACCCGGCCGCAGCGTCTCGCCGGTCGCGGGCATTAACGAGTTCCCGGTGGACAGCAACACCACGCTCGGCGGCCTGCCGCTCTCGTCGCAATACACGGTGCTGATCGACCCGCTCGCGGGTGAGAACCGCGATGTCGATTGGTCGGCGCTCGAGGACGTGCGCCTGCGCATCAAGTACACCTACCAAGACCTGTTCCCGCTCGGTCAGTGTCAATAAAGCCTTTCCGCTTTGCGATTCAACAACTTGCCATGCCAGGCAGCCGATTGACGGAGACGGCAGATATCACGGGTCATCGCTGCCACCAACCGCTGCTACTGTTCGAGAATTCATCGCAAACCTGCAGTTCGAAGCAAGTCGCCGCGAATTAGTGCTTGAAAAACGGTGGAGGGGGACCAGAATCCGCGGACGTGTCTCTCCCACCCAACGAGGATGATCCATTCACCGAGGACTCGGATGAGGATCTCGAGATCGACGAAGATAGTCTCGACACCGAAGACGACGGCGGCGCCGCACTCATCAAGTCGCCTCCAAGTTCGAAACAGACCGCACTTGCATCTCACGACCCGCTCGCCCGTTACATGCGCGACGTCGAACGTTATGCACTGCTCACGCCGGAGGAAGAAAAAGAACTCGCGGAGCGATACGCAGAAACCGGTGATGTGGAGGCTGCGCGTGCGCTTGTCACGTCGAACCTCAGGTTGGTCGTCAAAATCGCTTATAACTATCGCCAAGCGTACAAGAACATTCTCGACCTGGTGCAAGAAGGCAATATCGGCCTCATGCAGGCCGTCAAAAAGTACGACCCCTACCGTGGCGTAAAACTGTCGACGTACGCCGCGTGGTGGATTCGTGCTTATATGCTCCGTTATATCCTGAACAACCACCGGCTGGTAAAACTCGGCACCACCCAGGCGCAGCGGAAACTGTTTTTCAATCTCCGCAAAGAGAAGGCCAAGCTTACGGCCATGGGCATCGAGCCCACCGCGGAGGTCATCGCCAAACGGCTCGACGTTTCTGAGGAAGACGTCGTTCAGATGGACAGGCGCTTGTCGTCAGGCGAGGCTTCGCTCGACGTGCCCGCACGCGCGGGGGACGGCCAAGGCGCTGCGCGCGTGGAACTTTTGCCGAGCGACTTCGAGGCCGTCGACGACGAGGCGGCGAAAAATGAGATCCGTGATATTCTGATCGAGAAGATGCGTGCCTTTGGCAAGGCGCTCAAAGGCAAGGAAGCGACTATTTTCAGCGAACGGTTGCTCGCCGAGGACCCCAAGACGCTGCAAGAGCTTGGCGACGAGTTCGGCGTCACGAGAGAGCGTGTGCGGCAAATCGAAAAACGCCTTCTCAAGAAAATGCGCACCCACCTTGGAGAAGAGCTCCAACCCAATGTCATCGACATCTGAAGGGAAGGGGAGATTGTCGGTGGTGGCAACGCCGATCGGGAACCTCGAAGACATCACAGCGCGGGCCTTGCGCACACTCGACGAAGCCGACTTGATCGCCGCCGAGGACACACGGCACACGCAGAAACTGCTTCGCCACTTCAACATCCAAACACCACTCGTCAGCTTTCACGAACACTCCCCCGAGCAGCGCTCCGCCCAGCTCGCCGAGCGCATCGCAAAGGGAGAACATATCGCCTACGTGACGGACGCCGGCACGCCGAGCGTGTCAGACCCCGGCACCGCACTCGTTCGCGCCTGTCAGGCACGCGGATTGGAGGTCACGGTCGTCCCAGGCCCCAGCGCGTTGAGCGCCGCGATGGCTGTTAGCGGCATTCACTCGCGCGCCTTTACGTTCTTTGGTTTCCTGCCTCGCTCCGGGAACGAACGTCGGGCAGAGCTCGGCAACATCATCAACTCCTCTCTCGCTTCGGTCTTCTTTGAGTCACCCGAGCGTGTTCACGCAACGATCGAAGAAATCGCCCAGCTGGCGGACCCAGATCGCGAGCTCACGATCTGCCGCGAGTTGACCAAGCGACACGAGGAGGTGCGTCGCGCACCCCTTCGCGATTGGGTTCGGGCACTTCCGACCGCGCGTGGCGAGTTTACGCTGGTCCTCGAAGGCCACACCGATGCTGCCAAACCCGCCTTTGACGCCCCAGCACGCGCCAAAGAGCTGCTGGCCGAAGGCATGAGCCATCGCGATGCCGCCAAACGGCTCTCGTTCGAAGGACAGCTGCCTCGCAAAGAGGCTTATCGGCGCGTGCTCGAGGCTGCGCAGACGTCCGACGAACACGGTCAAGATTGACTTTTCAGCCAAACGCACGTTTTCATTTCGCAATGCTTGATCTGCCAAGCCTCAAAAGGATCGAACTCTACAAGCGCCCGCCGGGCCAGCTGGTCTTCGCAAACACCGTTCTGCTCTCCAACTACGGGTTTCTACCTGGGGTCGAGATCGACATCGAGGGACTCGACAACCTTCCGGACGAGCCGGTTATCCTCGCGATGAACCACACCGACAAGTACAACTACTGGCCGTTTCAGTACCGCCTCTACCGCGACACGGGCCGGTTCACAGCAACCTGGGTCAAAGGCAAGTACTACCAGAACAAGATGACCGCATGGTTTTTGCAGTCGACCAACAATATCCCTGCAGCTTCGCGCGGTTATTTGATCACCTCCGACTTCGCGGCGACGACCGGTCGACGGCCCACCGAAGCCGAATACAAAGCAGCACGCACGTGGGTCGACTCCGTAGGCCAGCATTCCGCCAACGACAGCGTCGAAATCCAGGTTCCTGAGCAAGGCGCCTTGCCCGACGCACTTCTGAGCAAGCCCCGGGATATGCTGGGCCGCCCGTTCGACCCAGCGCGCGAAGACTACGCGCACGCCATCGACAAACTCTTCCGCGAAATGACGGCCATCTTCGTCGACCTCAATCGCCGCGCATTCGAGATCGGTAACGACCTCCTGATCTTTCCGCAGGGCACGCGTTCGATACGCCTTTCGAAAGGACGTATCGGTCTCGGCCAAGTTGCACTTCATTTTAAACGAAAAGTCGTCCCGATCGGCTGCTCGGGGAGCGACCTCGTGTATCCAGGCGGCAGTCCTTTTGCCAAAAAGGGTCGTATCACCTACCGCATTGGCGAACCCTTCTCGTACGAAGATTTCCGCGAACACCACATCGACAAGCCTTTTGTACCCTTCACTTCCGAAGCCGAAGTTCACTATCGCGCCAACTTTCAGGGTGTTGTCGACATGGTCATGGAACGCGTCAACGACCTCGTCGATGCACCCTACAAGTTTGACCGAGATGGCGAAAGCAGGGGCGTGCGCGGAACCGAACGTTTCATATGATGACGCCCGACGAAGTCATGGCCTTCGTGAGCGAGCACTTTCCGCAAGCGATGGAGCAAGGTTTCACGGTGGAACGCATCACCGACCAAGGCTTGGTTCTACGCCTTGAGTGCGAGCACAAACATTTACGTCCCGGCGACACCGTCTCGGGACCCACGATCATGTGGATGGCGGATTGCGCATTTTGGCTTTCGATCATCGCGCGAGTTGGCCCGGAAGCCCTCGCGGTCACCACCAACATCAACATCAACTACATGCGCAAAGCGAGTCGAGGCACGCTCTACGCCGAGGCTCGCATCATGAAACTCGGCAAACGCCTTTGCGGTGGCGACGTCGTGCTCACCCAGCCGGGCCTCGACGGCCCCGTCGCGCACGCCACCCTCACCTACTCACGCCCACCACAAGATTGATGCAAAAAGGGCCCTGAGAAGCGATCCCAGGGCCCCGATTGTCGTGGCGATTGCGCAGCGCTAGCTGGAATCTTCAAGCGAAATGATGTCCGTTGCGACCAAGTCATGTCCGCTAAAGAGGCTCGACGCGAGCTGCCCGCGTACGCGTACGCGGTCACCCACGTCGATCTTTTGATATCCCTCGTCGTCGAGGGGATTGTAGCCAAGCTGCGAAGTCTCAACTTCAATGACGCCCGCATCCGTCTCTAGGAAGAAGTGGCGACCCGCGATCGAATCCACCTCACCCGAGAGGTTGATCTCCGCTCTGGGT
Source organism: uncultured Polyangiales bacterium (assembly GCA_964487255.1). GTDB lineage: Bacteria > Myxococcota_A > Polyangia > Polyangiales > CAZAQV01 > CAZAQV01. The sequence continues at coordinate 68,051 of CAZAQV010000009.1, forward strand.
GTGACCATCGGAGAGGTCGGAAGGTCTTCTTCGTCGACGCCGCTCGCGTAAAACTGCGTTCCCAATCCGCGAACGTACACGCTCGACGCTTCGATCGTGCGCTTCTCGTAAAAGTCGTCGTCCACGTAGCCGTAAACAACAACTTGGTCGTCCACGAGCAAACCCGCACTCTCGTCGAACCAGTCGTGATCGTCCATTTCCACCGTAATGACCCCTTCGCCGTAGTCGAGGTCGAAGGCGTCAGGTCGCGTTGCAACGATCGTGCCGCTCAGCGAAACCCAGCTGTTATTGTCCGCTGTCACCGCTGCGGGCGGCGGGTCCGCGGGGGTTGTCGAGCGGACGTTGGATTCACCACCGCACGCCAGCAAGCTCGCGCTGAGCAGACCGGCAACCAGGCAGTCTCGATAAAGAACTGAATCGCTTCTCATGTCTTTCCTCCTATTCCGCAAGCGTCGTGATGTAGTTGGCCATGATCTGCCGACCTTCGAAGAGGTCGTAGTCCATCTCGCCGGTGACACGAACGCGGTCACCGACATCGATCCGTTGGTATCCACGCTTGTCCATCGGGTTGTAGACCATGCTGCTCGTGTCGACGGTGATGCTTCGAAGCCCCGTATCCATCGTGAACTCACGACCGTCCACGGACGTCACATACCCCGTCATGTGAAATTCTCCGGGGTCCAACGGTGGTGCCGCCCAGATCACCGAGTCCTCTTCATCGGCGCTGTTCGCCCAAAAATGAGTTGCGATACTCGGCAGATACACGCTGCTCGCTTCGATGCGTTTTTTGTGAAACAAGTCGTCGTCCACCTGGCCTGTTACAGTGACGCGATCATTCTGAAGCAGGTAACTGCCCTCAGGAAACGAGTCAAAGTCATCCATTTCGACCGTGATGATGTCGGGCCCGTAGTCGAGCCGAAAGGCGTGCGGGCCAGCGCTCACAATGGTTCCTGTCAACGTCACCCAGGAGCGGTCGGGTCCTATGTTCGTGTCGTCTGCGGATGCTTCGCGCAGTGGTGCTGCGAGCATGAGCACGACCAATGCGAAGGTCGTGGGTATTGCGGTTACAAATCGCATGATTGGTTTCTCCTTTCTCTTTGTGGTGTGCCGGAAGGAGTTTGCAACGCGCATGCCAGACTAGGAGTCCACACCCAAACCCACCCACGCCAGGTCCGAATGTGTCATTTTTCAACGACTACTATCGTCGCGTTGCAAATCGACACACTTGAGCGACCATCCGCGCGCGAATCAGAAACAGCCCCTCGAAAAAACTTCGAAGGGCCGTCCCATTGCCTGGCAGCTACTGCGCTACGCAGCCGCAGCCGCACTCGTTCCAGAAAGGGTCCTCGTCGGCGTCGCAAGCGAAGCGGATGCGCGTGCATTGCTCCGCGTTGCCGAGATACTCGATGCCCGCTGCATCGGGATCGAGGCAAGCCTCGCTCTTGATGCAGCCGCACTCGCAGCCTTCTGCGGAACCGTCGTAAGGCAAGGTGCCAGCTCGGCATTCATACGTCGCCGGATTGATGCACGCGATCGAAAAGTCGAGGTCTGGACATGCTGACCCACAAACCTCGCCTTCGCCACCATTGTAGTCGCACTCGTTGTCGTACGTGCCGTTCCCGTTGTCGTAGGCCCAAGTTCCGTCCGCGCAGCAGTGCGCACCTTCGGGCGCAAACTCCGGATAGTTCGCCATGTCACAACACGTCGGCTCTGGTGTTTCGCAGCTCTGACCGGCGCCTCCGTTGTAGTCACACTCATTGTCATACGTACCGTTGCCATTGTCGTAGACCCAAGATCCGTCCGCGCAGCAGTGCGCACCTTCGGGCGCAAACTCCGGATAGTCCGCCATGTCACAACACGTCGGCTCTGGTGTTTCGCAGCTCTGACCGGCGCCACCATTGTAGTCGCACTCGTTGTCATACGCGCCGTTTCCGTTGTCATACGCCCAGGTTCCATCCGCGCAGCAGTGCGCACCTTCGGGTGCAAACTCCGGATAATCAACCACGTCGCAGCAAACACTCGCGCAGTCGGCAAGGTCCGACTCGGGGCACCAATCGTCGCACTCGCCGTCGCCGTACCAGCCGTAAAAATCGCAAAGGTCAACGCCATGGTCGCCCTTTCCTCCAGACTCTTTTGCGGACTCTTTACTCGCATCAATCTCGGTGGCCTGTGCACAACCGAGGGCCAACGCTACGAACAACCAACTTCTTTTCATGACTTTTCCTTTCTTTCTTGCGCTTGAGGGTGCAAGTCCCCTGTTCGCCTTCAACGAAGACGTAAGATTGACGGTGAATTTCGATCGGTGAACTACGGGGAGAGCAGCCGCACGCTGATCGCGCGTCGCTGCTCAAGCCCCCCACCAGGGTCCACTAAGATGGTAAGCGACCCCGGTTCATCGCTGGCGGGCAACAGTTCAAGCGCAGCGCTGCCACCGGCTTCGACCAAGATTGGTTTGGAAGAGAGCACGTCGACCAACGAGCTGTCTCCGAGCATGCTCCAGTCAATGATCTGCTCACTCTCGCAGTCGTTTTGCAACACGACCGCAATGGGTTCAATAACGTCTGCGGGTACAAATATGAGATCTTTGCGCGACATGCGCAGACAGTCTGGCACTGGCGTATGCAGAGCGAGGCTCCCATCTGCATCGACGAAGAGATCACTCGACGCGTAGATGCCTTCGGAGCCAACCGGCTGAGTGCGTAGCACAACAGGAGGCTCCTGGTTGAAACCCACCGTTAGACTGTCGCCATCGAACGTGAAGCTGTCGGGTCGTGCGCCTGCCTCAAGCACAGTGCCTGTCACCGACTGCACATCGGCAGGAAATGCGTCGGACGTGAAACGCACGCCATAGGTGTAGCCGCGAATCGCCGCGGCTGGATCGAAATAGTAAGAGGTATGTTCGAGGTCGGGCTCGCCTCCCTCGTTGGGCTCGATGACGGGTTCGGCCGGAGGATTGCCCGTTTCTGTACCCGCGCACGCGCTCACGCAAACACTTAGGAGCCACACGATCGCGTATTTCATGATTTGTCCCCCGGCTCGGCTGATTCGCTCAGCGGAAAGAGTTGGAGGTTGATCTGCACGACCTGTTCTTTGGCTGCATTGTGATAGCGGGTGAGCAGCTCCTGTCGAAGCTCGCGCAGCCGCTCCCGCAGCTCTGCAAGCGCACCCTTTGGCACGCTAAGAGTAAGCGCCGACAAGTCGCGCTGCGCGGCGGGGAAATTGTCGATCGAGGCCGATGCCAACTCCAGCATCTGCCGATGGTAACGCGTGATGTGCGTGCCCGATGTCTGCGGACCTGTCGAGACATCTTCTTCGGTCGGCACGACCCGCTCCCCATCCTTTCGAAGCAGACCGAGTTCGAACAGTGTGCCAAGAGCCTCGGTCGCCTCACTCTGAGAAATCGATGGGCGCAAGCGGGAGGCAATCCAGCTCGGGTCGGCCACGAAGTCGTGGCACTGAGCAAGCTCACGAATCGCCGGCAGGTACCAGTGCCCGTGGTAGTCGGCGTACCGATCGTCGAGCGCGTGGATCTTGCGGTACTGACGATAGCTGCGGAGCGCTTGGTAGGCCGACTCTTTGTCGGTGGAGTTTTTGGCGTCGTTGAAGCGGACCAGGGTTGCGAAAAAGGCCGCTTGCTCGGCGCTCAGCCCGATGACCTGGCTGTAGCGATCCGCCATCTCGGGCGTGAGCGAGCGCTCTCCCACGATGATACGCTTGAGGTGTCCCGGGGATCGCACCCCGACCCACTTCGAGAAGGCTCGAAAAGAGAACGCGTCGTCGTCCGCCTTCTTGGCATCGTAGTAGTCCGAAAGAAAAGCGCGGTAGTCGAGGTACTCGAAGACTTCACCCAAAGCGCTGGGGGGCCTGCGCCGCCGGGTCTGTATCGTCTCCATCGCCATGGCCTTCTCTTACCAAGTCGAGCGCCGAAAGCAACGTCAGCAGCCAAGTTTTCGTTCCCTATGAGGGAACACGAATAAACAAACAATGCCATTGATATACTATTATCATTGACAAAACTCGCTCCATGACGAGATCTGATGTCACATCTCGGGAACGCTCGAGGAAACGATTCGCCGGGCGCGCAGCGGGCTCGGTCAGTTCTCTACATGTCCGCGGTCTAGGGAACGGGTCGGAGCTTGATGTCCACCTTGGTCTCCCCCGGAGGAAGCTCGAGTTCCAGGTCGTGGGGAAAGTAGTCGGGCGCCTCGACCGTCAACAGGTGCTTACCGGGTTTGAGCCGACGCGGACGCACACTGAGCGACTGTCCGGTTGCGACAAAAATATCATCAATGAAAACACGCGCATTCGTCGGTTCGGTACTCACCCTTAGGAGCGCCTGCCGCTTGGAACCTGCCGAAGTCCCCCCACACCCAACCAGCACGAGAAAAAGAATCAGTACGCAAAATGGTACATGCGAACCAGGTCGGAGAGAATGCTCAGATTTTGTTATGAGCCTGAGCGCCCCCACAAAGCCAGGGTCAGGGCAAAAGATGGGCATTCTATCGGCAGGCGGGGTCGGTGACGATAGGCTCGCCGATCAAACACCCCGACGAGCGATGAAGCTGCGTGACCCAAAACGACCGACCGTTATGGTTTTTCACATGAAACTGTGGGGCGCGTGCGATGGAGCGGCGCACCCGCTCGACCTCCCAAGGAAACACCGAGCGCTCGCGTAAGAGCGACTGCGCCTCGTGCCACAGCGTCGCACGGTGGTCTTCGCTCGTAGAATCGCTACGCTTAAGCCTCGCCTCCACCCAAGGAGAGCGCGCCTCGCTCGGCGAACCGCCCCAAAAGACCGTAACGACTGCTAGCGCTGCCAATGTTTTCTTCAATGGATTCCTACTCCCATTCGATGGTGGCCGGTGGCTTGTTGGAGATGTCGTAAACGACGCGGTTGCAACCGCGCACTTCGTTGATGATGCGCGTGGACATGCGCGAGAGAACTTCGTGCGGGAGCTGGACCCAGTCGGCGGTCATTCCATCGGTGGAATGCACCGCCCGCAGCGAAGCGACGTACTCGTACGTACGCTCATCCCCCATCACGCCGACGGTGCGGATGGGCAGCAAGACCGCGAGTGCCTGCCAAGTGCGGTCGTACCAGCCGCTCGCGCGAAGCTCATCAATAAACACCGCGTCGACTTCACGCAGCACGCCCAGCTTTTCTCGTGTGATTTCACCAAGACAACGGACGGCGAGACCCGGTCCAGGAAACGGGTGTCGCCCCAAAATATGCTCAGGGATCTGCAGTTCGCGGCCGGCGGCGCGCACTTCGTCTTTGAAAAGGTCTCGCAGCGGCTCGACCAGCTCGAGCTTCATGTGCTCAGGGAGCCCTCCGACGTTGTGGTGGCTCTTGATGAGCGCGCCCTTTTGACCCACGCCTGCGCTCTCGATGACATCGGGGTAGATGGTGCCCTGGACCAGATAACCGACGTCCTTGAGACGGTTCGCATGCGCATCGAAAACCTCAATGAACTTGCGGCCAATGATCTTGCGCTTCTCTTCGGGGTCCGAAATGCCCGAAAGCGCCTGTAAGAACGTGTCTGTCTCGTCGGCGTGGACGACGTTGAGGCCCAAATGCTCACGAAACGTCGTCAACACTTGCTGCGCTTCGTCCTTGCGCAGCAGACCGTTATCGACAAACACACACGTGAGACGGTCGCCGATCGCCCGCTGCACGATGACAGCCGCCACAGCCGAATCGACCCCCCCGGACAGTCCGCATACGGCTCGCCCAGTCTCGCCCACCTGCTGACGGACGCGCTCGACGGCCTCCGCCACAAACGAGGCCGGGGTCCAGTCGGCACTGAGGCCGCAGATCTTGAAAAGGAAATTTGCCAGCAACCTTGAGCCCGATTTGGTGTGCTGTACCTCGGGATGAAACTGCAGGCCGTAGATGTGCTTGGCTGGGTTGGCAATGGCTGCAAAGGGAGAATGCTCGCTTGCAGCGATGACTTCAAAACCTTCGGGCAACTTGTGTACGCGGTCTCCATGGCTCATCCACACGTCGAGTGGGACACCCGCCTCAAGCCCATCGAAGAGCGCTTCGCATCGGGTCACCTCGATGCGCGCCGCGCCGTACTCGCGCTCGGTGGCGGGAACGACTTCGCCGCCAAGCAAGTGACAGGTCAGTTGCAGACCGTAACAGATACCGAGCACCGGTACGCCGAGTTCAAACACTGCGGGATCGATGGTCGGCGCATCCTGCCCGTGAACGCTCGACGGTCCACCGGATAAAATGATCGCGCGCGGTGCGAGCGAACGAACCTCGTCGATGCTGATTTCGCAATCGACAACTTCACAAAAGACTTTGGCTTCACGAACGCGCCGGGCAATGAGGCGCGTGTATTGAGAACCGAAGTCGATGATTAACACCAACTCGTGTGCCTTGGCGGCATCGTGTGGCTTCGTCATCTCAAAGGTCGTACTCACAGATCATCCTCGGTTGTAGTTCGGTGCCTCGGCTGTCACGACAACGTCGTGTACGTGACTCTCGCGCAAACCTTGCGGTGACTGTTTGACGAACGTCGCGCCCTCGCGAAGCGCGTCAATGGTCTTGCTTCCCGTGTAACCCATACCCGCACGCAGGCCACCGACGAGTTGATAGACGATACTCGAAAGCGGGCCGCGGTAAGGAACGCGCCCTTCGATGCCTTCGGGCACGAGCTTGTCGGCGTCTTCGACGTCGGCCTGTGCGTAGCGGTCCTTGGAACCGGCGCGCATGGCACCGAGCGAACCCATGCCGCGGTAACTTTTGAAACTGCGCCCTTGATAGAGAACGAGTTTGCCAGGGCTCTCGTCGGTACCCGCAAAGAGCGAGCCGATCATGACCGTGCTCGCACCGGCGGCGATGGCCTTGACGAGGTCGCCCGAGAACTTGATGCCACCGTCCGCAATGACCGGAATACCGTGTTTTTTAGCCTCATTTGCACAATCGCTGATCGCGGTAACCTGCGGCACACCGATGCCAGCGACCACGCGCGTCGTACAAATCGAACCTGGACCGATGCCGACTTTGACCGCATCTGCGCCCGCCTTCGCAAGCATCGCCGTTGCTTCTGCCGTCGCGACGTTACCAGCGACGAGCTGCACTTCGGGATACGCTTTTTTGATCGCGACGACAGCATCGACAACGCCCTTCGAGTGGCCGTGTGCGGTGTCGACAACAATGACATCGACACCTGCACGCACGAGCGCATCAACGCGCTCTTCACGGTCGGGACCGGGACCCACCGCCGCGCCGCATCGCATGCGACCGAGGTTGTCTTTGATGGCGTTTGGGTAGGCTTCGGCCTGGAGCAAATCTTTGATCGTGATGAGACCTGCAAGCTTGCCATCATCGCCAACGACCAAAAGTTTTTCGATGCGATGTTGATGAAGAAGTTTTTTTGCTTCTTGTTGGCTGACGCCCGGTTTGGTCGTGATCAACTTTTGGGTCATCAACGCCGTCACGGGTTGGTCGAGATTTTGTTCGAAGCGTACATCGCGACTGGTCAAAATGCCGACCGGGCGGTCTCCCTCAACGACGGGCAAGCCTGAGATGCGATGCTCTCGCATGGTCGCAAGCGCATCGTGAAGCGAGGTGCTCGGCGTGACGGTGACTGGCTCGACGACCATGCCGCTCTCGGCGCGCTTAACCTTGTAAACTTCGGTCGCTTGCTCGGTGGGCGTAAGATTTTTATGAATGATTCCAAGTCCGCCCTCGCGCGCCATCGTGACTGCAGTGCGCCACTCGGTAACGGTGTCCATGGCGCTTGAGATGATCGGAATACCGAGTTCGAGATCACGCGTAAAACGCGAACGCGTGTCTGCATCTTTCGGAAGAAAGTCGGCGTAACCGGGAACGAGCAGAACGTCGTCGAAGGTGAGAGCTTGGCGTGGTGGGTGTTCGAGCAAGGGTCGTCGTCCAAAAGTTTTTGGTGTCGAGTGAACGCGCTCATTGGCGCGCGCTCATCCACCACCAATGTTGGTTGCACGATAGCATCCACACCGCACAGGCCATAGCCAGCCCGCTTTTTTTTTAAGATTCAGAAGCGGGGCTTGGCGATGACGCGGAAGGGCGCCGTCGTCGCCGACTGCGAACCGACTTGCACCTCGAAGGGATGCTCGCCAAGCGACTTGGGCAAGACGACGGTCATCGACTTGGGTGTCGTCTCTTTGATCCTCAGTTTGACATCCCCAAACTCAACGCTGCGCTGATCGTCACGCGCAAACCCCGTTCCGCGGAACACCACCTCACAACCTGGATACGCACATTCGGGCTCCAGCGAAAGGATGCGGAACTTGCCTGAGCCGAGCACTTCGATTTCTTTCTCTGACGTCGCACTGCCTTGGAGGCGAACCGAAACTTCAACCTTTCCGCTTTGCGCGCCAGGAGGAACAATCGCTGTGATTTCATTGCCTTGAAGGCTTTCGACCGGCATCCGCTTGCCCGCAAGCGTTACGCGAAGTTCACTAACCTGGTCGCCGAAGTTGCTGCCTTTAATCACGAGCTTGTCCTCGTAGAACGCACGCTGTTTCGAAAGGCCTTGAATCTGTGGCGGCTGCAAAACGGTGAAGGGTTTGTTGCTGAGGACTTCGCCGCGGTCTGGCGCGCTCAGCTTGATGGCACCACTGTAACCGTCCATCTTTGGCACGATGACCATCGCGTAGCCCTCACCAAGCTTTTTGACGCGGAAGCGCTTGCCGCCGAGTTCGACATTGAGGGCGCTTGGGCGCGAAGGAAGACCGTTAGCCTTGATCGCAATCGTCTCTCCGACCTTTGCCGAGGTGGGCTCGACGTCGATGAACGAAAGCGGCATGAGCACGTCGAGCGGCTTACGTGAGCTAACCGGTGCGAGCCCCTCGACCGAAACCTTCACAGCTCCACTTTGAACCCCGTCGGGCACCACCACCCGGATCGATTGCGGCGTGACTTCTTTTACTTCGAGCAGCTTGTCGCCGATCGAGACCTTCACGTCACGAACATCGTTACCAAAGCCCCGGCCCTTGAGCTCCACCGCTCCTCCTGGAACGATGCGGGCAGGCACCACGGCCGTCACTTTGGGACTGGGTCGCACGACGAGCGGCACAGACGACTCGACAGAGCCGAAACGTGTCTGAACTGTAATCTTCGACTTGAGGTCGCTGCGGGGCGCGAGCGCCACGACCTCGGTGGGGGAGACCTTTTTCACCGGTAGCCTGCGCCCATCGGCCAACACCTTGAGCTCGCGCGGGCTACCGACGAAGCCCGTGCCCTGGACTTTGATGAGACCACCATGGGCGACGATTGAAGACTCGAACTTGGTGATAGTTAGCGGCGGAAGGACGCGAAATTTAGGGCCTTCTCGGAATGAACCATGCTCGACGCTTGCGGAGATATGGGCCTCTTTCGCGGGTGTGCCCGGCGGCACCAAAACGTGCAGTTCCTTGGGCGACGCCTGTTGAACGATAAGCGGGATGTTGCCAACGCGCACCTTGTTGTCCTCGAGACGGACCGCAAAACCATCGCCGGTGATCCGTATCACGGTCCCGGGCGGCGCAGCATCCGGTGTGACCTTTTTCATTGTGGGTCGTGGGTTGCCGTGCACAATACGAAGGTAAGGTCCCGGAAACCTTTCCTTTCCGACGACCACAGCCAGGTCGCCGCTGCTCACGCCATCCGGAATCTGCACGGTCCAGCGGCCTGGGCGTTGCTTGACCGGTGGCAGGGCTTTGTCACCGAGCACGATCTGAGCATCGGCTGGAATGTGCCGCCCAATGATATCCACCGTGGCTCCAGGAGGGGCGGAGGTCGGAACCACGCGCTCGAGAACCGGTCGACTGGCAAGCGCTGAATCCGGAAAAACAAGCGCGATTCCAGCAACTAAGAGCGCAATCCAGGAGAGTTTCACGAGACTGATCGACGGATTGTTCGAGGGGTTCATGCAGGGCGGAAGGTGAGCGAGAAGTGAAGGCACGTCAATTGGACGAGTGCATCGGCTGCTCATTCAGTATGTGTGCGCTCATTGCCACACCGCGTCGTCCGAGATCGTGAAGGATATTCACGCTAGGCTGAAGGTCCTCAGTTTTCTTCGAATCATTGTGCGCACATCGCGGGTGGCACACGAAGTGCTTTGTCTCTCGTTCATGCTTCGACAACAGCGCCTTGGAACCGTCTTCGTCGCATTGCCTGTGGCGTTTTTCGCCCTGATTCCGTGTGCGACTGCCCAGGCCAACCAGCTCGTGTGGATCGAAGGCTCGCAAGGCAAGCAGGTTTGGGTCGATGAGTCAGCCAGTTTTGCCGATCGCGTCTTCGCGGAACTCGGCGGTGGGTTGGTGGGTGACCTCGGCGCGATCGGGGTGGGCATTGGAAGCGGTGCGCTGGGCTGGGCGGCGACTCCCAGCCCCAAACCCGCCGACTTTGCCGCAGGAAACTGCGACGGTGACGGATGGTGCACAGAGGACGAGAACGCTGTACTGGGGGGTTTGCTCGGCCTCGGAATGGGTACCGTCGCACTGGTTCCGGCGGGTGTGACAATCGGCGGAAACGCCGCTGGCGGAGACGGCTCCTATTGGTCCGCGCTGGGTGGAAGTCTTGTCGGTTCCGGACTCTCGGCCATGCTCACAGTCGCTGCGGTCGGCAGCGGGGACGAGTGGACAGGCTATCTCTCGGTAGGCAGCTGGCTTCTACTGCCCATGGCCGGCTCGATCATCGGATACGAGCTGTCGGTCAGCGACCCGAGCGCGAATCACCGCGACCTGAGCGATGGGACCTTCACGATCGGACCCAACGCCTCGCTGACTCCTAATTTTGAGACGGGAGAGGTCGAAACGCTCACCTTCGGTGTGGCCGGGACGCTCTAGAAGCGACACCCGAGCACTGTCCGCTCGTGTCACTCAGCCAAGGAGTCGGGCCGCAAAAAGGACGCTTGATCCCTCGTCATCTGTGGATGGCGCGAGGGGCTCGACCGACTCCACCTCAAAGCCACTGCGCTCTAAGGCATCGCGAAGCTGGGCTTGGGTTCGGTAGTGGTGCGTAATCCGATAGATCTCGTCCCGCGCCCCTTTCCACCGGTACCGGTAATCGACATCGAGGCGCTGGGCCGCCTTGTCCCAGAGCGCGCGCTCAGCCACGTCGACTCGCTCGCCCGCGACTTCGATCGTCGCAATGTCTTCGAAAATATCTTCATCATCTTCAACAAGTTCGTGAAAATCCTCGACGTCGTAGACATCGAATAGCAAGCGCCCACCCGGCGCGAGGTGTTCGGCCACCGCGTTCAAGCAAGTCGACAAGTCGGCCAAGCAATAGAGGGTGTTGAACGGCGCGATCACCACATCGAACGCCCCTGCGAGAGAGAAGTCTCGCATGTCCGCGACGACCCAGTCGGGGGCAGCGCTCAGGCTCTTACTTCGCGCCCGCGCGAGATCGATAAACGCGGGGTCGACGTCGAGGCCCGTCACCCGATGCCCCAGTTTGCCGAGCGCGATGGCAACCCGCCCTGCCCCGCAGCCAAGTTCGAGCACCCGGCTATTCGTGCTTAGGATCTCCGCGTAGCGCCCGATATCACCCGGGTTTCCTCGATGCAGCGCCTCGTAGAGTTCGGGCGGATAAGGCTCAGCGACCACTACGCACCGCAGTCGAAATCGTCACCATCGAAGTAACCGTCCGAATCGTCGTCGACCCCGTCAAAGCAATCGGTCTCGGAACTCTCGCTGCCGCAATAAGGCGAATTGTTTTTGCAGCCCAAATCCCGACAATCATGGACCCCGTTTTCGTTATCATCGATGCCGTTGTTGCAGGAGCTCTCGAAGCACGAGGGAACTTCGGCGCAGTCCCTGTCCGTGCAATCGAGGTATGTATCGCTGTCGTTATCCACGCCGTCCGAGCAGTTCGTCGGCGTGTTTTCGTAGCAATAGGCGCTACAGGTATCGTCCTCGCAATCGGTCTTGCCATCGTCGTCGTTGTCGAGTTCGTCGAAACATGCGTTCAGTGACCGTTCGGAGCAAGCGACGGCACAGCTGGGGTCGAAGCAGTCGGTGACACCATTGCGATTGTTGTCCACGCTGTCGTCACAGTTGGACTCAGCACAAGCGGCATGCGCGACACAGTCGATGTCCTCACAGTCCTCGAAGCCGTCGCCGTCGTTGTCGACGCCATCTCCGCAAAGTGCAGCGGAATTTTCCACGCATAGCGTTTCGCAACTTCGATCGGCGCAATCGGTGAGACCATCGCCATCGTTGTCTCGGCCATCCGAACAGCTCTGCGCGTCGTTTTCGCTGCCCACGGCGGCCGCGTCAGTTGAGTTCGACGCATCATCCGTCGCGCCATCACCGACGACCGCGCCATCACCGACGACCGCGCCATCGACCCCGATCACTGCGCTATCGATCGGCGCGTTTGACCCGCGAGTGCCCCGCCCGCTGCGGTCATCACCGCAACCAAATACAAATCCGATCAAGAGCATCCAAGCTGCGCACGCTCGCATGTCAGAGCCTTGTCTCGAATGCCCCTCTTCCGTCAAACCGACGAAACCAAACCGACGAAACAGCAAAGCGCCGCGTACGTGAGGATGTACGCGGCGCTCCACCTGAACAAAAGAGTAGTCTAGCCTTCGACGGCGATGCCACCGCCACCGAACCAGCCCCACCAGCCCCAGTAGTAGTAGCCCGTGATGCCATCGTTGGGCAGGTTCACGCGCGCGACGTCGAGCGCCATGTTGTCGATCGCATTGACCTCGATGCCTCCATACGAGATGGAATAGACGTAGTCCTCAATAAACACGCCACGGCGAACCTGACCATAGTTATAGACGCAGTTCTGACGTTGCCACTCCTCGTCGAAGCCGATGCAGGTCCCCTGCACGAGGCTTGAGTGGTCGACCGAACCGCGCTTGGAAAAGCCCGTGTCCGCGTCGACGTGGAAGACTTCGAGACTACTGCGGAAATCGTTCCAGTTCGAGCCATAGGCCATGTACGGGAAGGCGAGCATCCCGAGGTGGTCATAGAAGGTGAAGGCTTTGTGGTTCCAAGCGGCCTCGGAGTAGCCCCATTGGTCGCCCGCGTAGACATGCTTGTGCTTGAGCGCGGGCGCTGTCGGATCGGCGATGTTGAAAATCTGCAGCGCAAGACCCGTTGTGCGTCCAGTTTGCTCGTCCGCGTCGTAGCCAATGGTCAAGAGGTGATCGTCACCGAGCGGGTGCATATAGGTGCTGAACCCCGGGATCTTGAGCTCGCCGAGCACCTTCGGGTTCTTGGCGTCGCTCAGATCGATGGCGAACAGGGGATCCACCTGACGGAAGGTCACGATATAGGCTTTGTCACCCAAAAAACGGGCCGACTGAATGGACTCGTCAGGAGCCAGCGGCGCAGTCGAGCCGAGCTTGACGAGCTTGTTACCTTGTGGTGCCAGCGTGACGACCGCGTTGTCCTGCCGACGCTCAAGACCGGTGTCCCAGCGCATGGGCCAACTGGTGCGGGTGAGCGCGAGCCGGACGATGCCGTCCCGCTCGTCGATCGAAAACTGGTCGACGATGTTGCCCTCGACCGCGGCCGACCCTTGGTACTGCGCACGTGCCGCGCTCTGCAGCTCGAAGCGGTGAATGAGGGTTCCGGTGGTCACGTAGTCTTCGTCGTTGAGGTAGGCGCGGTACCAGTTCGAATAGTCCCACTGCGCGACGATCAGCGACTTCGCGTTCGCATAGACCTCGTGGGCGTAGCCTTGGATGACATCCTGAGAGGGCTGGGCCGCTGGGCGAGACAGGTCGAAACCGGCGATCTCGGTGAGCCCATAGTCGACCAGACCGGGACCATTGAGGTAGTAGCCTCCGCATTCGGGCGAGAAGCTGTAGAGGATGCCGTCCTTCTTCTCGTAGCGACGGGTCGTCCAATCTTCGAGCTCGGTCGCTTCCATGGCGCTCATGGCATCGTCGCGCCACTCGAAGATACGCTCGCGCATCAAGTCTTTGAGCGCCTCGGTGCGATCTTCCTCACGCCAGTAGCGATCTTGGATGTCATCGATGTATGTCCAGAAGTTCGGCAGGCTCCAGGAGTAGTAGCTGTTCCAGTTGTTGAGAATCGCGCGCACTTGACTCTCGTGGCGACGCGAGCTGCGATAGTAGCCCTCGAGGTAGAGCTCTCGAACGACGCGGGGCGAGTCCTTGAGGCCCTCGACCACCGTTGCTTTGGTGAAGTTGTCGTGGCTGTAGCAGTCGTAGCGGTAGTTTTGGTAATCGAACTCCGCGGGACAATCGGCCGGCGCAACGAACTTCGGGTCCCCGACGCTGGAAAACACGACCGCTACGCCATCGTGCACGAACATGTCATGGGTATGCCCCTCGATGTCGACGCCACGCTCAAGCGCGGTCTCTTCCGCGGGCCAAGACTTGACCACGTAGAGCTTTGAGCCGTTGAGCACGTAGATGTGCGTGCCATCGGTTTTAACGATATCGGCCTCATCGACGCCCTCGACTTGGGTATTGGTCTCCGAATAGTTCTCCGGCGCCGACGACTTACCGGTCGAATCGGCGTTGGGCGCAGCCGCTTCGGCGCCAGCGTCTTGATCCCCACGGGTGGCGTACACCTGGCCTTCTTCTTCATCGACGTACCAACGCAGGTAGTTGGCGGTCTGCATCTCGATTTTCGCAAGACCGTCAGCATGAAAGCCGTCCAGCAGCTCGCCGCAGCTCTGCGTGTGGGTCAACGACGACTCGAGTGAGCCGACTTCGTATTCGGGGACGTACCGATCCGACTCGCCCGCACAACCCACGGCGCCGAGTAGCGCGGTCGCGGTGAGGCATCCAAGCCAAAGGGTTTTTGAACGTGCAACTTTCTCCATCTTCATGATGCAAGAGAGATGCATGGAGTGTGCCACCACGAATAATACTGTTTTTGCAGGGCATCGTCGCCATGGGCACTGTGTCACCCTGTGCCAAGCGGGCGTATCCTGGGCGGGAACGGCATTGCACGGCCTGCACGGCCGGAAACATCGGTGACACTTTAGACCGGAGACATCGCTGACAGCTTGGTGGCATCATGATGACCCCGCTCGGCGTCTACCTCGCAGGTGAGGCCAACGGCGGAGACGGAAACTTCTGGTCGACCTGGGCCTATGGCGGCCTGGGAGTGCTCACAGCGGGGTCGGTACTTGGCTACGAACTTTCGAGCAGCTCCGAGTACGACACCTACCCTACTGCCGGAAAGACATCGCTCTCGAAGCGCGACCTACTGCTCGCCCCGACGGTGACGACAACGCCCGACCAACGCGGCGCGAGTCTCGGCCTCATCGGCGCTTTTTAGATGGCCACTCAAGGAGCCAGAACGCGCATCCTGGTTGGGTCCAGGCACTCCTAAACGCACTCTTTAACTGAGTATCTCAGGACGAAAAGTCGGGCATACGCCTTGCATTTGGCATCCGACGATGCCGAGCTCTTTATCTTGTCGTGGCAGCCTAAGTTGGGAAGCTGGCGTTCTGGTTTTCGTTGTTGCGCTCGCCCCAGCGACCGTGGTCACGAGTCTCGGGACTTCTGTGGGCGAGACGATCACCCAGCGCACCGAGTCCACCTTGCCGACACGTCCCGTTTTAGGCAGTCGAAGCTCCGCCGCGTTGAGCGTTGCCGCCATCACGGGCAGAATCAATAAGCTCTTCCGAAGAGGCTCAGAAGTCGAGTCGATACGGGGAACCCTGCTGAATTTTTCTAACGAGGGCCACCAAGCTCACTTTTTTCGCGATGTGCGCGGCAATACCGTCCAGCTGTCGAGCTCAGAAGCGGGCCGCCTGCGGGTCACATTGGCCAATGGCTCGAACGAGTCGCTGGGACTGAGCGTTCGTGGCGCAGACGGCAAACCAAGGATGCCGCAGCTGACGCAGGTACTGGAGCCAACCGCCGAGCCCGCCGCTCGAAGCGTTTCGCGCATCGCATTCGATCTCGAGTTTCCGGACTCCGAGGTGCAGATCGGACACATCCTTCTCGACGGCGTGCTCACCGAGCGCGAAGTTCGGGCACGTGGCGTGAGCGCAAGTGCTTTCGATTCAGGCGAAGTCGAGTTGCTTGATACCGAAATCCTGCACAGCATGGTGGACACTCTGGAGGCTCTGCCGCCCGCTGAACAGCAGCGTCAGCTCGAGCTCCTCAATGCGTACTCGCTGTCAGATTTGCAGTCACGGATCGGAACAGACTTCGTCGTATTCGACGATCAGAGTGCGAGGCTCACGCGCGCAAGCATCGATGGAAAGCGACTTTTGGCTCTCGACATCGAGACGCTAGGTTCCACCCGTCTAAAGAGAACTGGCCGCGCCTTAATGGTTCACAGCGAAAGCGAAAAGCCCTCGTTGCGGTTCACACTTCGCACAAACGGGGCACCTGCTCTTCGGCCACTACAAAGGGACGAACTTTTTGCACCCACGTTTCTCGATTTTCTTAGCGACGGGAAGCGTGGCGCGGAAGATCGCGCTCGAACCGAGCTGCTTACGAAATCTTTCGAACTCCTTTCCACGGACGACAAGTTTCTAGCGGGCCTTCCCAACTACGGAACATATTTTGGTCGCGACACCCTTATGAGCGCTCTTTTGCTTGAGCAGATCCTCACGCCCGAAGCGCTCGAGCATGCGATTTCCTCGGTTCTGCGGCGCCTAACCGACGACGGACGTGCCGTGCATGAAGAAATTCTCGGTCGCCAAGCATACCGCGAGAACCTCGTTGACTATGTGAACGCTCTGCAAAGCAACGACTACGAGCAAGCAAGGTCCCTGGCCCAAAACCTCTACCGGCATCGCAGCACATGGAAGCTCATGGCGGATGATGATTTCATTTTGATGGCGCTATTGGGACGATATTTCGAGCGACCCGACGTTGGCGCCGCGCAAAAGCGCGCTTTTTTGCAGCGCAATGATCATTTGGACCTCGTCTTGCGCAACCTGGAATTCATCGAAAAGGAAGTGACGCCGTACGCCGAGAGTGGACGCTGGCAAGACTTGATCGCTTTTCAAGAAACAGACGGCCACTACTATCCTCACAGTTGGCGCGATAGTGAACCTGGTTATGCGGGCGGAAAGTTCCCGATGGACGTCAATGTCGTGTGGGTACCCGCTGCCTTGGAAGCAGCACGTACCGTGAGCCACGAAATTGACGGGCTCGGACTGACACCACCGGCGGGTCGCTCGCTTCCCGATGCCGAGCGATTCCAACGCCTGCTCGAGGCGTGGCAAGGAACGGACCGTCACTTCTGGGTCACTCGTTCTGCGGACCGTACAGCCCGTTCGATCGACGAAAAGCTGCGGAGTCTTCCGTCGCTGAAGCAGGGGCTGTGGACCAACGCATCCGCCGACGCCGCAGAAATACGCTTCCTTGCAGTATCTGTTGCCGATGATGGCCAGCCGCTCGCGGTCATGAACAGCGACATGTCATCCTTATTACTCACCCAGGATCTGCCAGCAGAGGAAGCAGCGGCCATCGCCGAGACGCTCACCCAGCCGTATCCACGGGGGCTCTTGATTGACGATGTGGGTCTACTTGCAACGAACGATATCCATGAACCTTCGGCATGGAAGGCATTTGAGAAGGACCCTTATCACGGCCCTAAAGTTGTTTGGGGTCGGGAAGTCGCGCAGTTTCAGATTGCGGCGCTGCGGAACTTTCTTCGTCTCTTTGACTCGAAGGGCAAGCTGATCGACCCCGCGACAGCACCGCACGCACAGAAACTTTATGATGCAGCCAAACGCGTCCGGGATGCGGCGATTCGCTCTGGGCTCGTACAAAACGAGGTTTGGTCGTACACGAAAGACTCAGCGACAGGCAAAGCCAAAGCCGTTCGATATGGCTCAAGAACTGAAGACACCTCTGATATCCAACTTTGGAACGCGATGTTCCTCATGTCCGAGTATCTTTTCGATCAGGCCCGACCTCTAGGCGAAAAGCTGTAACCGGTTCGCGCCCTTGCTGCAGCGCTGAAACGCACCAAAACAGACGCGAGGTGGTCGCGCATGGCCCGTTTGTGCTCGATAGCGTGGCGAGGTCCTCGACAAAGTACTGTCATAGGAGCGCCGGGGATGAATTGTCACACGATCGGCGGTAGGGTCGGGGCCATGGCTGGACCGAGAACGATTCGCGCGCCCCGAGGGACTGAGCTGAGCTGCAAAGGTTGGCTGCAAGAGGCCGCGATGCGCATGTTGATGAACAACCTCGACCCCGAGGTCGCGGAACGTCCCGAAGACCTGGTCGTCTACGGCGGCACCGGCAAGGCGGCCCGCAACTGGGACGCGTTCGAAGTGATCGTGCGCGAACTGAAAAACCTTGAGAGCAACGAAACGCTCTTGATTCAGTCGGGCAAGGCCGTCGGCAAATTCGAAACGCACGAAAATGCGCCACGCGTGCTTCTCGCCAACTCATTGCTCGTCCCCGCTTGGGCCAACTGGGAGCACTTTCGCAAGCTCGAAGCCGAAGGCCTGATCATGTTCGGCCAGATGACGGCGGGCTCGTGGATCTACATCGGCACGCAAGGTATCTTGCAGGGCACGTACGAAACGTTCGTGGCCGCCGGCAAAACACACTTCGGGGGTGATTGGAGCGGTCGCTGGATTCTATCAGCAGGCCTCGGCGGCATGGGCGGCGCGCAGCCGCTCGCAGCGACCATGGCGGGCGCAAACTTTCTCGGTGTCGAGGTCGACGAAGCGCGCGCCAAGCGACGCGTCGAGCACCGCTATGTCGACAAGCTCACGCACGATCTCGACGAGGCGCTCGCCTGGATCAACGAAGCCAACGAGAAGAAGAGTGCCGTATCCATTGCGCTCGTGGCCAACGCCGCCGATATCTACCCGGAGCTCGTCAAGCGCGGCGTAACACCCGACTTTGTGACCGAACAAACCTCCGCGCACGACCCACTCAATGGCTACGTCCCCGCGGGCCTGACACTTGCCGAAGCCTCGGCGCTTCGCATACGCGATTCGGTGACCTATGTAGAGCGCGCCCGCAAGAGCATGGCAGCCGAGGTCGACGCGATGCTCACCATGGTGCAGCGCGGCGCCTTCGCCTGCGACTACGGCAACAACATTCGCGAAGAAGCCAAGCGGGCGGGCTGCGAGCGAGCCTTCGACATTCCGGGTTTTGTTCCGGCCTACGTTCGGCCACTTTTTTGCGAAGGCAAAGGCCCGTTTCGTTGGGTCGCGCTCTCGGGCGACCCCGAAGACATTCGCGTGACCGACCAGGCGGTCAAAGAGGTCGTGTCGGACGACCCACACCTACACAACTGGCTCGACATGGCGCAAGAGCGTGTCGCGTTTCAGGGGCTTCCGTCACGGATTTGCTGGCTTGGCTACGGGGACCGACACCGGGTTGGCCTCAAGTTCAACGAGTTGGTCCAAAGCGGCAAGATCAAAGCGCCCATCGTGATCGGTCGTGACCATCTCGACTGCGGCTCGGTCGCGAGCCCCAACCGCGAAACCGAGGCCATGAAGGACGGCAGCGATGCCATCGCAGACTGGGCGGTGCTCAATGCCCTCATCAACACCGCGGGCGGTGCGACTTGGGTCAGCATGCATCACGGCGGCGGCGTCGGCATGGGTTACTCACTTCACGCAGGCATGGTCATCGTGGCCGACGGCACCGAGGAAGCTGCGGTGCGCCTCGGGCGAGTTCTCAAGAGCGACCCGGGCATGGGCATCATTCGTCATGCCGACGCCGGCTACGACATCGCACAACAGACCGCGAGACAAAAAGGCGTCCACATCCCGCACGAGGTTTCGTGAGCCACTACGATGAACGGTCTTTCGAGGAGCCGATTGTGCTAACTGCACAATCGTTGATACGCAGAAAGCCTAGTGAAGAGTCATAAGATGAGCCATGATGAGGCGGATTTACTGATTTCGAATGCGCGGGTGGTGACCTGCGCAGGTCAGGGTGAGGATGCACTGGCCATCCAAGAAGACGCGTCGGTTGCCATCGCTGACGGGAAGGTCGTGTGGATTGGTGCGAGTCGCGCGCACGAAAGCGTTCGCGCTGACGAACATGTCGACGCTGGCGGCCGGGCCCTGCTGCCCGGCTTCGTCGATCCCCACACGCACCTGGTCTACGGCGGCAGTCGCGTCGACGAGTTCGCCCGAAAAATGGCGGGCGAAGATTACAAGAAGATCGCAGCTGAGGGCGGAGGCATCGTCTCGACCGTTCGCGCAACCCGCGAGGCGAGCGACGACATGCTCGCGAGCAGCGCCGCGGCACGATTGCGACGAATGCTCCGTTGCGGTGTGACGACGGTCGAGGTCAAGAGCGGCTACGGCCTCAGCAACGACGACGAAATCCGCTGCTTGCGTGTCGCGCGAACACTTGGGCAAGACCCCGCCCTGCCCGCAACCATCCCAACGTTTTTGGGTGCACACGCTGTACCACCGGAGTTTGAGGACAAGCGTGAGAGTTACCTCAAGCTCGTGATCGACACGATGCTTCCGCACGTCGCCCGCGAGCAGCTGGCACATAGCGTCGATGTCTACATCGATGAAAATGCTTTTTCGCTCAGCGAAGGGCGTGATGTGCTCATGGCCGCACAAGCGACCGGCCTGGCAGTTCGCGCACACATCGGTCAGTTTAAGGACTTGGGTGGCGCCGAACTCCTGGCGGAGCTGGGCGCTCTTTCCGGCGATCACCTCGAGGAGATTTCCGAGCAAGGTGCACGCGCCATGGCCAAGTCAGGCGTCATCGGCGTGCTACTACCTGGCGCTTGGCGAACGTTGCGACAGGCCGCTCCCGATGTGCCACGCATGCGCGCGGCAGGCATGACCTTTGCGGTCGGCACCGACTGCAATCCGGGGACGAGCCCCTGCACCGACCTCGGCCTGTGCGCGGCCCTGGCCGTACGAGACGCTGGGCTGACGATCGATGAAGCTATCCTGGGCATCACGCGCAATGCGGCAAAAGCTTTGGGCCTGCGCGACCGCGGAACGATCGAAGTCGGCAAGCGCGCCGATCTGACGTTGCTCGAAACCGACGATCCGCGCTGCGTCGGCTACGAGCTCGGCAACCTGCCCGTCGCTCACGTATGGCGCGAGGGCCGCGCCCTTCTACCCTAGCATTCTGCACGAGCGAGCCTGTTGTTCCTGTCTGTGTCGGAACATGAGATGTTCTTCCCGTGGCGACTTGAGCGCTCAGCAGCGGAGCACGCAAGCCCTCTCGCGCGCCGAAACAATAGAGTTTTAGCAAGGGTGAAGAGTTCCTGAGACATGGCTCGGTTGTTGCACAATGCATCGAACGTATGCCTGTGCGACTGCTTTTCCCTCTGCTGTTGGGTATTGGAATCGTGAGCTGCAACGGCAACCTGCCCCCCGAGGTCGCTGGCGACGGGCCCGCCGACTTCGAAGTTCTGCCAGACGGAGCCATCGAACCGATCGATCCCGGAGACGCCCCCGATGTTCCGACCGACCGGCCCGAGCCAACCTTCTGCGATACCTTCGAGCCTTCAACCGCGGGGACAGCGGGCACCAAGGTCAAGACGCTGTTAACGGGCGCCGCGCTAAGCGCAGAAGAACTCTCAACCCTTCAGGCAAACTTCGACCGACAGACCTTCAAGGACTTCATCGACGAGTGGGTCCAGACGCCTGCCGCACAAGCGAAGCTTCTCAATTTCTTTGCCACTGCGTTTCAGCAAACCGGTGTCACACGTGCGACATGGTTTGACCAATATGCAGCTAACAATATTCCAATGGGTCGAATCGATGATGGCCCCGCTGTGCAAAGCATGATGATCAAGCAACTCGAAGAGAGCTTTGCCCGAACCACCTTGCATCTGCTCAATCAAGGTCGCCCCTTTCATGAGGTCAACACGACCCGCTCCTTCATGATGACGACGGCCATGATGTTCATGCTGGCCTACCAAGATGATCGCGCGGTCGACGACAACCGGGAGCCCAACACTCAATATGACGGTAAGCTTATCCAGACCGCACGCGTCGAAATACAACGAAGCGATTCGATCCCGCTACGTCAGTCGCTCAACCCGGAGAGCGACAACTTCATGGTCTTCTCCATTCCCGACCTCGCCGAATGCTTCGAATCTCCAATTCGCTACGGCCCCAGCACACTTCCTTTTGTTCGACTGATGCTGGGTAACGTCCAACGCAAACCGGGATGCACAAATCAAAATCGCAATCCGCTTTTGCCCCAACGAATGTTCAGCGACTGGCGCATGGTAACCGTGAGACGACCCAAACAGGGTGAAGCACCGAGCAGCTACCTCGATATCTTCTCGCTCGAAGAATCCGATGAGCTCGTGGTCAGTACACGTCGAGTCGGCTTTTTTACCACACCTGCTTTTTTCTCGGTTTGGCAAACGAACGAAGACAACGACGCACGGGTGACAGCAAACCAAACGCTGATTACCGCGCTCGGCGCGAGTTTCGATGGAGACGATGTGACCGTCCCGGTAACCGAAGCGGCGCTCAGTGAGGAGCACGCCAACCCGATGACCGCTTGCTACGGCTGCCACCAAACGCTCGATCCGATGCGCCAGTTTTTCCGGCGCGAGTATACGATCTACTACGGCACGCAACGCGATGCGTCGGCACGAGAAACTCCGGGCGTGTTTTCGTACGGTGGCGTATCGGAGTCCGGAAATACCATTTATGCGCTGGGCAAGTCGCTTGCAGAGTCAGCAGCCTTTGCGCCAGCTTGGGCTCAGAAACTGTGCACCTACGCCAACTCGGCTCCGTGCCCTGAAGACAGTGACGAGTACAAACAGGTCGTGCAAGCATTCGAAGACAGCGGGCAAGACTTTTATACGCTGGTGCGTGAGCTGTTTTCATCGACGCTGATCACGAATGCCGAATGCCTGGAAGGCAATACAGCCGACATGCCGAGCATGGCGCGACAGCGACACTTTTGCTCCATGCTCAGCGCTCGCACGGGTCAAGCGGACATCTGCGGCAACGAAGAGGCTGACAACCGCACCCGCACCGCACTGCAACGCAACATTCGCGGCAGCGCCGTGATCGTGCCCGACGACGCCTTTAGCCGAGGCGACGAGGACCCGATCGTGATTTCGGACCCGAGTATGTTCAGTACCGGCGCCGTGGAGGTCACCTGCGCACGACTCGCCACGCGATTGGTCGGCGGCGGCGACCAACCCTACAAGCCGAGCGAAGTCATCTCTGCCGTCGAGGATTGGACCACTGGCCTGATGGGACTACCCGAGGGCGACCCGCGACACGACGGCGCTCTCGAAATCTTGTACGACCACTGGGACGCCGCCCGGGCCGAGGGCGCGAGCGACGTCGTGGCGATGCGCTCCGTTCTGATGCTCGCCTGCATGTCCCCAACCAGCACCGCGGTAGGGTTGTAATTGATGGCTCTTTACCTATCGCTCCTTCCGAACGATCGATTTGCAACTAGCAAATCGCGTTCTCCCTCTGCTCGGCTCGCTCTGCCCATCGCTCTTCGCGTGGCGTTCCCTCCGAACGATCGATTTGCTCATAGCAAATCGCATTCTCCTTCCACTTCGCTCATCACAACTCAAAGGAGATACCGATGAAGGCTTCGAGAAGACAACTGATTAGGCGTGCGCTCTTTGGTGGCGGGGCGATCGGCCTACGCGCGCTCGCCACAGGTATTCCCGCTCACATCTTGCTCGACCCGCTTCGCGCCAAGGCCCAAGCAGAGGCTCGCGCACTGGTCCTCGTCAGCTCCTCGGCGGCAGACCCGATCGGCGCGAACGTCCCTGGCACCTACAAGGGCAACATCGCGCATCCGAGCGCGCCAAGCATGGCGGCGACCAAGATGGAGCTTGGATCGCGCACCGTCACAGCCGCAAAACCATGGGCGGAACTCCCCAAAAACATCCGAGACAGGATGTGCTTCATTCACCACACGACGCTCACCAACTCGCACCCGAACCACCCGAAGGTTCTGCGCTTGATGGGAGGCACTCGCGGCGGGAAAATGGCACCTTCGATCTTCGCCGCAGAACTCGCGCAGACGCTGGGCACCGTGCAGGCTGAACCGCTCAGCCTCGGCGCACGAGGGGGCCGCGAGCTGTTCGAGTTTCAAGGTCGAACGCTGGCCAACATCGCGCCCCGGCAGCTCGCTCAGGTGCTCGCAGGTACCGGCGGTGAACTCGGCAAGCTCGCAACGCTGCGAGACCAAGAACTCGACCGGCTGCACAAGCTGCTCAAAGAACACGGCACGAGCAATCAGCGAAAGCTCATCGATCGCTTCGCAAAAACACGCTCAGAGATTCGGAGCTTGTCTGGCAGTCTGATCGATCGGCTGTCCGCGATTGAGTCGGACAACCAAGTCGGACAAGTGCAAGCGGTGCCTATCTTGCTCGCGCTCAACGTGTCCCCCGTGCTCTCCATTCGCATCCCGTTCGGCGGCGACAACCACCGCGACGACGACTTGGCCGGCGAGGCATCGCAAACCGTCTCTGGCGTCGCGACACTTAAGACCCTCGTCGAGAGCATCGATGCGGGTCGCGCCAACGGCGAAATCGCCCACGACGTGCTGATCGCCAGCATGAACGTGTTCGGGCGCACGCTCTCCAAGAAGGGGCGCGCCGGTCGAGACCACAACGCCAACCGTCACGCAACCATCCTCATCGGCGATGCCATCAAACCCGGCGTCATCGGAAGCCTCACCCCGAAAGGGAACGATTGGGCCGCAGTCGGCATCGACTCCAAAACGGGTGCCGGTGGCAACGACAAAGACATCGCCTACGCCGACACACTCGGCGCCGTCGGCAAGACCATCGGAGCCGCACTCGGCGTCGACCGTGAGACCCTCGACTACGAGATCCGCGCCGGAAAGGTCATCGAAGCGGCCCTTCGCTGACCCCGCTTTTGGATGCGCCGAGCGCTGAACTCGGCACAAGTTCGGCTCCCGATCGAACGATCTAGCGCACGCGGGGTTCCTGTTCGCCCCCGTCACTGCCGGGCGCTGCCCCGCGCCGATAAATAGTGATGTAATTTCAACGCCGGCCCATCGAATAGGCAACAATCTCAGTGGGTACACATCTTGCACAATGTTGGTCTGTGAGGTGTTTAAGGTGGTGCGCAGGTTCTGCGTTCGTGCT
This sequence comes from uncultured Polyangiales bacterium, assembly GCA_964487255.1. Lineage (GTDB taxonomy): Bacteria > Myxococcota_A > Polyangia > Polyangiales > CAZAQV01 > CAZAQV01. The sequence goes on from CAZAQV010000009.1 coordinate 93,050, forward strand.
CATTGTGCTGTCGGCGTGCGCGGGCGATCTGGCCGCCGAGGTTCCCGGTGACGACAACCTGAGCGTGCTCCCGGACGGCGCGGTGGTTGAGGTTTCCCCCGACGGCGGAATCGTTCCGGTCGACCGCCCCGAGCCAGCCGCGTGCGACACGTTCGAAGCGCTCTCCCCGGCAGCCTACGGCACGAAGGTCAAAAACCTCCTCAGCGGCCACGCGCTCAGCAGGAGCGAGCTGCAAGCGCTTGAGCAAGATCCGTCGAACATGCAGGACTTGGTGCGTGAGTGGATGGCTGCACCGGAGGCCGAACCGAAGCTGCTGAAGTTTTTCATCAACGCGTTTCAGCAAACAGGGTTCACGGCCGACCAGTGGGCCGACCAATACGCGGTCGGGACCTTGCAGATGGGTCGCTTCGCCGATGGACGAAACGTGGAGGACCTGTTTATGCGCAGCCTTGAAGAGAGCTTCGCGCGGACCATGGTTGAGCATGTGCGGCAGGGGCGCCCCTTCAACGAGTCCGCCACCACCCAGTCCTTTATGATGAATAGCGCGATGGTCTTCGCGCTGGCTTTCCAGGACGACCGCCAGGTCGATGACGAACGACGCGCCCGCTATCGCCAGTACGGGCAGCAGATCGACGCTCTGACGATGGTCAAGGGCAGTGACATCCCACTTTCGGAATCGACCGATCCTGGCCACGCGAACTTCATGCGCTTTTCACTGCCGGAGTTGCCCGAGTGTGCGGGAGCGGAAACCACCTACGATGGTGGCGACCACCGCATACACCTGTTCCGGATGGTGATGGGTTTCTTGAATTTCAATCGAGCCGGCATGCCGTGTGACACCAACTTTCGCATCGCTCCCGTCTTAGGCGAAGATTCGCTGAGCGATTGGCGCATGGTGACCATCCGCAAACCGCAAGCGGGCGAACCGAGCACAGCCTTTTACGACCTGCAGAACATCAAGACGACGACGGAGCTGGTGCTGCACACGCCGCGCGTGGGCTACTTCACCACGCCCGCATTTTTCTCTGTCTGGCAGACCAACGAAGACAACCAGGCGCGGGTCACGATGAACCAGACCTTGATCACCTCGTTTGGTGATTCGTTCGACGGCAACGACATTACCGTGGCCGCTCTGGAGGATGCGCTGGACGAGAGCCACGCGGACCCCGGAACCACATGCTACGGCTGCCATCAGACCCTCGACCCGATGCGCCAATTTTTTCGCCACGACTATTCGATTTACTATGGCGAGCAACAGGACGAAGCACAACGCGCGATCCCAACCGAGTTCGCCTTCGGGGGCGTCAACGAAACCGGTGGCGACATCTACGACCTTGGACGCATCATCTCCGAGCACCCGAAGTTCGCGCCAGCTTGGATACAGAAGCTCTGCTTCTACGCCAACTCCGGCCCTTGCCCAGAGCAGTCTGAAGAGTTCGAGCAGGTGGTTCAAGTCTTCGTAAACAGTGGCTACGACTTTCGCGAAGCGATGGTGGCGCTCCTTTCTTCTCCGCTGGTCACTGGCACGCAGTGTATCGAGGGAGGCACCGCGGACCTGCCGGGTATCGCTCGCCAGGATCACCTGTGCGCCACGCTCTCGTCACGGACCGGTTACCAAGACATCTGCGGGAAACAAGAGATCCGCAACCAAGACCGCGCGCAGCTACAACGCGAACTCGATTCGGTCATCGGGATCTTGCCTGAAGACAGCACTAGCCGTGGCAGTGAAGAGCCGATCGTGCTTTCCGACCCGAACATGTTCATGAGCGCAGCGGCGGAGTACGGTTGCGAAAGAATCGCCACACGCCTGATCACGGCTGACGGCCGTTACCAGCCTGGCGACGACGCCAACACGGTGCGCGGCTGGGTCAGCGATGTGATGGGCTTACCCGTCGAGGACGAACGGCACGAACCCATCTACCAGGTGCTGATGGATCACCTAGCCGAAGCCAAAGAGGCCGGGACCAACGATATCAACTCGCTTCGATCCACGTTTATGCTCGCATGCGATGCGCCTACAACCGCAGGAGTCGGCCTATGAGTAACAAGCTTCAACGTGGTCGCCGCTCGCTCTTACGCGGTGCACTTTTCGGCACGGGGGCACTTGGCCTACGAAGCCTCGCAACTGGTATCCCCGCGGCCCTACTCGCCGACCCGACGCGCGCCTTTGCGCAAAGCGACGCCTCCAGCCTCGTGTTGCTTTCGTCATCGAACGCCGACCCGATCGGCGCCAATGTCCCGGGCACCTACAAGGAAGGGATGGCCCACCCCGGCGACCCGAGGATGGCTGCCACCCAGATGTCGCTGGGCGGGCAAGATTACACGGCCGCAAAACCATGGGCCGAGTTGCCCGCATCGATTCGTGATCGGATGGCCTTCATCCATCACACGACGCTCACCAACGCGCACCCCAATCACGGGAAAGTCATGCGACTGATGGGGGCGATGCGCGGTGATGAGATGGCCATCTCATCGTATGCCGCCAATCTTGGTCCGCGCATGGACTCCGTGCAGACCGAGCCATTGAGCCTCGGGGCGACCGGACGCGAGTTGGTCTCATTCCAGGGTCGCCTGCTCGCCAACGTCAAGCCGCGCGCTCTCAAGACCGTTCTCGCGGGCACCGGAAGCCCCTTGAACGACTTGCGTGAGATGCGAGACCGCGAGATGGGGCGCATTCACGCGATTCTCAAGGAACGCGGCACGTCCAACCAGAAACGCATGATCGACCGTTTCGCAAAGACCCGAGCGGAGGCGCGCTCGCTCTCGGACACCCTACTCGACCGGCTGTCGATCATCGATGACGATGGGGGTTACGGGCAAGCCTTGGCCGCGCCCATCCTGCTGGCCATGAACGTCTCCCCCGTGATCACGCTCAAGTTCAACTTCGGGCGCGACAACCACACAGACGCAAACCTTCAAAAAGAGGCGGACGAGACGGTCGAAGGCGTCTCGCACATCCAGACGCTCGTCGAAGGTCTGGACGCCATGTCATCGCAGATCGGACGCGACGTGCTCGTCGCATCACTGAACGTCTTTGGCCGCACGCTCTCTAAGAAGGGCACAAATGGCCGAGACCACAACACACACCGCCACTGCACGATTTTGATCGGCAACAAGATCAAACCGGGAGTCATCGGCGACTTGATGCCCAAAGGAAACGACTGGTCTGCGATGGCGATCGACTCGGGTACGGGTCAGGGCCGCGAAGGCGCAGATATCGCTCACGAAGAGACCCTCGCCGCAGTGGGCAAGACGATCGGTGCCGCGCTGGGCGTGCCGACCGACTACCTCGACCAAAATATTCAGCGAGGCAAGGTCATCCGCGCTGCCTTCAAAGACCCGCAAAGCATGGGCCTCACCGGGCCCTAAAGGCCGAGTTTTCGCAGTTGTGCGCTAGCTTGCGGGGCCCAGCCGCGATTGGCGACAGGGCTGGCAGGGCTCGGGTGCAGGATGCGGCCGAGTTTGAGCGTGCGGCCTTCAATTTCCGACGCGAACACGCGCTTCGCTTGCTTTTCGGCAAACGCGCCGACGCCGATCACCCACTCGGGCTCGAGCGCGATCACGCTCTTGTAGAGCGCGCGGTCGCAAGCGGCTTCGAGCGGCTCGCGCTCTTCCTTAGGGAGTTTGTCGGGCGTTCGGTTGCGGGCCGAGGCCTCCATGAAAACCAGCGGGCAATAGTTGATGACGAAAAAGTGTCTGAAGAACTGGGCGGGCGTCTTGTACTCGCTCTTGGCCCAACCCCAGAGGCGCGCACCGCTAACTTCGGAGCGCTCGCAGGCAAAGCCTTCGACGGGGCGCTTGGGGTGCTCGTTCGGGGGACGGCCAACCTTCGCGTCAACTTTGAGCCAGTCGCGGGCATGCTCGACTTCCCCGAAAGGGACGCCCGTTTGCGCCATGCCGAACGGACCAGGGTTCATGCCGATGAGAACGGCCCGCACCCCCTTGTTGGCATGCTGGCGCAAGTAGGACTCGTGCGCGCGGCGTGCGTAACGAAGCGGATTGTAGACATGCGTCACGGGCTCCGCGAACGAAAGTTTTTCAACATCGAGGCAAAGGCGCCGAGAGAGTTCGATCAGCTTTTTCATGGCCAATGCGACCCGGTTTAGCGTGCCCGGCACCGCCAAATCAACGCCCTGTTTTACTCGGCCTCCGGTTTGGCGGTAAAACATCACTATGACGAAGTGCCAAAACCTGACGCTGCTGAGCGCGATCTTTTCCCTTTCTGCTTGCGGCGGTAGCGAAACGGGGGCGAGCGACGCGACCGACGCGGACAAAACCGATCCGCAAGAGCAAACCGAAGCAGATGCCAGCGAGGAGTCCGAGAGCGAAGCTGTCACACGCAAGGGCACGCATTACGAGATTCAGTTCCCGACGGGATGGAAGCTCAAAGTACCTCCTCCGAACGGCGTCGACTCCATCGCCCTCTCGCCTTCCGAGGAAGGGGACGATTTTCAGGAAAACCTCAATGTCGTGATCGAGCAGCTTCCGCAACCGATGACGACACCTGAGTTCGCCATGGCGGTCACGTCCGGCATGCAACAGCTGATCAAAGGCTTCTCGTTGATCTCGACGAACGAGGTTCGCCTCAAGGGCGGGACGCAAGCCATCGAAGCGGTCTACAAGTCAAACTTCCAACAAGAGCTTCACCACATTGCCGTGATGTTGGCGGACAAGTCCAAACGGGGTTTTGTGATCACCGGTACGGCGACGCCCGACAGCTTCCCCAAGTTTGCCCCCGTCTTCCGCAAGTCGGCCAAGAGCTTCAAGATCAAACCCTAGATCGGCTCCTTCTTAAACTGATCTTGGCTTACCTCCTCCGCCGGTCGCTCGAAGTACCCTTTCGTACGTCTTCGCTCCCTCTGTACGGGGGCACTCAACCTCAGTTCAACCTGAAACCGATCTAGCGAGCTCACGTGTCAACGTCGACACAAGGCTGTGTCAACGTCGACACAAGGCTGTGTCAACGTCGACACGCGTCCTAGAGGTCGAGTTCTTCAGCATCGGCCGTGGCGGCTTGATTCATGATGAAGTCAAAGCGTGGCGCCGGGTCTTTGCCCATGAGGTCGGAAAACACCTTGTCGGTTTCGAGCTCTCCGTCGATCACTACTCGAAGAACCTGACGGCTTGAGCGGTCGAGCGTGGTGTCGCGCAGTTCGTGCGCAGTCATTTCGCCCAGGCCCTTGAAGCGCGAAATTTCGACCTTCGCGTTCTTCGGAAGGCTCGCCAAAATTTTGTCTTTGTGCGGCTCGTCGAGGGCCCAGTAAGTGTCGTTCTGATGGTCGATGCGAAACAAAGGCGGCTGCGCAAGGTAGACATGACCGTCGCGAATCAGACTCGGCATCATGCGATAGAAAAAGGTCAGCAGGAGCGTCGCAATGTGATGCCCGTCGCTGTCGGCGTCCATCAGCAAGAAGATTTTTCCGTAACGAAGTTTGCTGATGTCGAAGCTTTTTCCGATACCACACCCAAGTGCGCTGACGATGTCTTGCAGCTCGCGGTTGTTCGCAACCTGCGCCCGGTTGGCACGTTCCGCGTTGAGCACCTTACCGCGTAGCGGCAAAATCGCCTGCGTGCGACGGTCGCGCCCCTGCTTGGCGTTGCCCCCCGCGCTGTCACCCTCGACCAGGAAAAGCTCACACTCTTCAGGGTCAGAACTCGCGCAGTCAGCGAGTTTGCCAGGTAAGTTAAGGCGACGGGTCGGGCTCTTGCGACGCACCTGCTGCACCGCAGCGCGACTCGCGGCTCGCGCGCGCGAGGCGATCACGATGCGCGCCACGATACCCTCGGCAACGCTCTTGTTGTCGTAGAACCATTGCTCGAGCGCCGTTCGAACGGTGTTTTCGACCAGGGCCGTCACCTCTGGGTTGTTGAGGCGGTCTTTGGTTTGGCCTTGAAACTGTGGCTCTTGCACGTAGATGCTCACGATGGCCGAGAGCCCCTCGCGAATGTCGTCGGCCGTGATGGTCAGCCCCTTGGGCGTCAGCTTGTGCTGCGCCATGTACGCACGGACCGCTTTGGTGACACCATTTTTAAAGCCGTTTTCGTGCGTTCCACCGCTACCTGTAGGGATGCCATTGGCGTAGCTTCGCACCTTGTCTTCGGTGCCCTCCGTCCACTGGAGCGCGAGCTCCATGCGCACAGGCTCTTCGCGCTCGAGCGTGAACGGCGTTTCGTGAACCGTGCGCTTTTTGGCCTCTTTGACCGTCTTTTCGAGAAACTCGACCACACCGCGCGGATGGTGAAACTCTTCACGGGTGCTGCCCTTTTCTTGCTTGAAGACAATCTTCAGCCCTTTGTGTAGGTAGCTTTTCGCCTCAAGCGCCTCGCCGACTCGCTTGGGGTCGAAGGCAGCGGACTTACCAAAAATCTTTGGGTCTGGCCGAAAGTGGATACTCGTGCCGCTGCCGCGCGACTTACCGCACTTTTTGAGCTTGGTCGTCGCCTTGCCGCGCGAATACTTTTGTTCGTAGTCGGCACCGTCACGCGTCACCGTCGCCGTCAATGACTCGCTGAGCGCATTGACGACGGACGAACCCACGCCATGAAGACCACCGGAGACCTGGTAGTTCTTGCCCTCGAATTTTCCGCCCGCATGTAACGTGCAGAGGATCAGCTCAAGCGCGGGCTTTTTGTGTTTAGGGTGCTTATCGATGGGAATGCCGCGCCCGTTGTCTTTAACCGTCGCGCCCTTGAAGTCTCTATCGAGCGTGACCTCGATGCGGTCCGCGTGGCCATTGATGGCCTCGTCGATGGAGTTGTCAACGATTTCCCAAAGCAGGTGGTGGTAACCACGCACGTCGGTCCCACCGATATACATCGCGGGTCGCTTCCGGACCGGCTCGAGCCCCTCGAGTACGTCGATATCACTCGCTGAATACGCCACTAGTTTCTCCTATGGGTTGGCAACCCCTCTCGCTCCTTTGGAGCGATTCACCCCAGCTCCCCCGACCAAACTGCGCTTCAAAGCTTCTGTGGAAATACCACAAAAGCTTCTCGGGCTCCGTTACTTGCAGACCCACTCAACCCTCCTCGTCTTCGGGTGCGGGGAACCCGGGCAGCGTGGGTTCGCCCCACACGGTACGGCTAAGTTTGCCGCGCTTAAAAAGCTGAAAGCCTTTGCCCGCGCGCGAGACCACACCGTACTTGCGAGTCGAGATCTCGAACTCCTTGCCCCGCGCGTTGGCCACGACTAGCATGTCGTCTTTGTCGCCAAGCACATTGGCACCGATCACCTGGTCGTCCTTCTGAATACTGATGAGCTTGACGCCCCGCCCTGCACCGCTCAGCAAGTTGATTTCGTCGGCACTGCAGATGAGCGCGCGGCCGGCCTCCGTAGCGCATGCAACGTGGTCCCCCTCGTAGCACGGCCCCACAAACACCACTTCATCACCCGCTTTGGGTTTGGTGAACTTTCGGCCTGCGCGCGTCGACGGCTCGGCATGGGTGCGCAGCGAAAAACGCAAACTCATCCCGCCCTTCGTCACCGCCAAAGCCCACGGTTGCTCTGGCTCCTCCGCGTCTTCGCTCGGGCCCGGCACATCGAAAAAGCGTGGGTCAAAACCCAACATCGCCACGATGCGTTCACCGTCCTTCATTTTGAACAGTGTCTGAATCGGCACGCCGTACCCGGTGGTGGCGGGGATGTCCACGATGCGATTGACGTAACACACGCCAAGGTTGGAAAAGAAGGCAACCGGCGCACGTGTCGAGCCCGCTACGATCTCGAACACCTCGTCGCCGTCACGAACACGCGTCGTCGAAACGTCTCGCACACGCTGCTGACGCTTCACCCAACCCTGGCTGGTCAGCACGACCATCGCATCTTCGTCGACGATGAAAGCGTCGGCATCAAACTCAGGGTCCTTCTCGGCACTGACCACCTTCGTGCGACGCGGGTCCGGATACTGTTCTTTGACCGCCTGAAGCTCTGCACGAACCAACTTCCAACGCTCGGGCTCACGCTTGAGCAGCTTTTCGAGCCGATTGGCTTCTTTGCGTTTCTCTTCGAGTTCTTTTTGGATGACGAGGATCTCAAGCTTCGCGAGGCGATAGAGCTTGAGTTCGAGGATGGCATCGACCTGCTCGGCGTCGAGCTTGAAGCGGCGAATGATCTTTTGTGCCGCATCCTTCTTGCCTTCGGAGCGACGAATGATGCGGATGGTCTCGTCGAGTGCATCGAACACCACCTCGAAGCCCTCAAGGATGTGGATGCGCTTTCGGAGCTGCTCGAGCTGGAAGCGCAGCCGCCGAGTGACAACCTCCATCCGAAATTTGAGGAACTCTTGGAGGATTTCGACCAGACTCAGGCGCGCGGGTGAACATACGTCGGTGCCGGCAGTCGGCACCAAACACGTCAGGTTAAACGAGACCGATGTCTGCAGTGGCGTATGTTTGTAAAGATAGGCGGCGACCAAATCAGGGTTGGCGTCCGGCTTGAGCTCACACACGATGCGACAGTCATCCGTACTTTCGTCCCGCACGTCGACGAGCGCGGGCATTTTTCGGGCCATAATGATGTCGGCAATTTTTTCGCACACCGCGCGGCGCTCGACCGCGTACGGGATGGACGTAATCACGAGCTGCGAAACTTTGCGACGCCCCTTCGGCTTCTCAAGCGTCCACGTGCCGCGAAGCTTGAGCGAACCTTGACCGGTGTCGTAAACCGACGACAGCTCGGAGCGCTCGGCGATAAGCTCGCCGCCCGTCGGAAAGTCGGGCCCCTTAATGTGCTTAAGGATCGTGCGCTGCTGCGCATCGGGGTTGTCGATGAGTTCGACCAACGCCGAGATAACCTCGCCCAGGTTGTGCGGCGGAATCGAGGTCGCCATGCCCACCGCGATGCCTTGCGAGCCATTGACGAGCAGATTGGGGAACTTGGCGGGCAGAACGGTCGGCTCGAAGCGTGTACCGTCGTAATTCGGTCGAAAATCGACGGTCTTCGAACCAAGCTCCTCCATCAGCTCAAGCGCGATTTCGCGCAAACGCGCCTCGGTGTAGCGCATGGCGGCCGGTGGGTCACCATCGGGCGAGCCGTAGTTTCCGCGCCCATCGACCAGCGGCGCCCGCATGGAAAAAGACTGCGCCATGCGCACCATCGCGTCGTAGATTGCGGTGTCGCCGTGCGGGTGAAACTTGCCCATGACGTCACCGACCACCGCCGCGCTCTTTCGGTACTTGGCGTCTGGACGAAGCCGCAGCTCGTTGAGCATCGTGTAGAGAATGCGACGTTGGACCGGTTTGAGCCCATCGCGCACATCGGGCAGTGCGCGTGACGAGATGACACTCAGGGCGTAATTGAGATAACGCTTTTGTGTCTCCTCCGCGAGCGACGTGTCGATAACGTCCGCCACGGCAAGTTCTAGTTGCTTCTTTGATTTTCGGCTCTTGCGCGCCACGGCGGGAAGTTAGCATTACTTGTTCGAAACTGCGCCAGAAAATAGCCTGGTTTTCTGCGCAAAACGGGCCCTGCTTCGCTGGTTCAAGAAGGTCGCCCTCACCCCGCAGATCTTTGTTCGCGACGCGAACGGTTCCGACATTGCCTACGTCAAAAAAAAGCTGTTCAAGCTGCGCGAACAGATCGAAGTGTTCACCAGCCGCGCCAAAGATCACCTGCTCTACCGCATTCAGGCCAACAACGTGCTCGACTTCTCCGCGGGTTGCCTGTTCAGCAACACGGTGGGGCGCGCGCTTGGCGCCGTACGCCGCAAAGGTGGCCGCGAGAATGGCTGGGTCAAAGTGCTCGACTCCATGCTGAGCGTTATGATGATGCTGCTCCTCGAACGAAACCGCGGCTAAACAATGTTGCCTCGGCTGAAATAGGCTTACGCGGGTTAGGCTCGGGACAAAGTGCGAGCGCTCTCCTAATTCGAAGGCTTGTCGTCGGGAGAGGCTCCGCTCTCGTCCGGGGTACCGTCGTCGGGCACTTCTTCGGTTTCGTCGTCGGACTCGGAACCGCCGGGCACGTCGAGCTTTTGAAAGACTTGCTCCTCGCGCTGCAAGCGAACCGGCAAGACTTTGTCTTCGTTGGCGACGAAGGTCAGCGTCTCCTCGACGTAACCGTCGGCGACGATCTTGACCTCTTGCTCTTCTCCGCGGCGGACTCGCATCGGAAAGGTCGCCACCGGAAAGCCGTTGAGTTTGACCTTCGCCGCGGCCGGCAGACCGCGCAAGGTCACCTCGACCATCTTCGACGGTGTCGGCACACCGACGCCGGCCGTCGCATTCGTTTGTGTTTGGGTGGTTGTCACTTCGCTGCCACCATCATCGGTAATTTTGATCACCGCGATCACCGCCAACATGATGCCGATAACCACCAGGCCGATCAGCAGCGCCTTCGCTCCCCACCCGCTTTGCTTAGGAACCTCGGGTTGCGCAACCTGCGGCGCGGCCGGACGAGGTGAGGATATCGCCGCGGCGGCTGGCGCAGGCGGCGGCGAACTCATGTCTGGCGGGTCAAGATCGGGGTCGAGACTAGCCCCGAGATCCAGGTCTTGATCCTCGCTCGCGGGTTTGCCGCGCCCGATATTGATGTCGAGACTGAGACGCTCGCCCTCCTGTCCGGGCGAAGAACCGCGTGCCGAGTTGCGAAAGATGTCCTGCACCGCGGTCGAGCGCTTGCGTGGGCCGCGCTCTTTGGGCGGCGGCGCCGCAGAGCCCATAGGCACCGTGCCGCCACTGGGAAATTCGAGATCGGACACATCGTCACCCGACTTGCTGCCCTTGAGGGCGACCATCGGTGGGCGCTCGCCGCGCAGCATCTCAAGCATCTGCTGGCAGCTCGCGGGTCGCAGGTCTCGATCTTTGGCGATGGAACTCATCAGCGCGCCTTCGATCACCGGGTCAAGCTTGACCCCAAGGTGTGCGGGTGAACGCGGCTCCTCGGAGAGGATTTTGAGAATCAGAGCGTTGTAGTTCTCCGCGTCGAACGGAACGTCGCCGGTCAAACACTCGTAGAAGAGCACGCCTGCGGCGTAAATGTCCGCACGAAGGTCGATGTCCTTTTTGCCCATCGCTTGCTCAGGCGACATGTAGTGCGGCGTGCCCAGGACCGACCCTTCCATCGTCAGCTTCATGCCCTGTTCGTCACTCTTGTGAGAGATTCCAAAGTCGAGGATCTTGACGTTCTCACCCCCGCGTCCGCGCGGCACAAGAAAGACATTGTCCGGCTTGAGGTCACGGTGGACGATGCCGGCGTCGTGCGCGGCGTCGAGCGCTTCCAACAGCTGCGTGATGACCTCGACGGCGTCCTTCTCCGCCATACGCCCCACGCGTTCGATGCGACTCGACAGTGGCTCCCCGTTGAGCAGCTCCATCACCAAAAAGGGAATGCCCTCTTCGGTCTTATCGATGTCGAGAACCTCGACGATGCCCGGGTGCTGAATCGCGCTCGCAGCGCGCGCCTCGCGCCCGAAGCGTTCGACCACTTCTGGGTGATTCAAAAAACGGTCGTCGAGAACTTTGATGGCGACTTGGCGGCCGAGCAACTTGTGACGACCGAGCCAAACCGCACCCATGCCACCCTCGCCCAGCTGCTTTTCTACCTCGTACTTGCCAAGTAGCGTGACGCCCTTCAAATCCACAGCGGGGCTAGCGTATAGGCGCTTGCTACCTACGCCAAGTGATTGCTGGGGTCGGTTTGGGAACGCCGTCGCGCTAAGACTCGTAGCGCCACGACAGCGCGTACACATCCGAATCGTCACCGAGCGCTTGGTTGGAGACGAGGTTCACTTCGATCTCGTACGCACCGGCCACGGTGAGCAGCCCGCGCATCAGTCCACCGAACCAGGCTCCAAACTCAAGCCCCGGCGCGTTCTGCCTACTCACAGCCAGCTTTGCGCTGTTATTTTCTAGTTTCATTAAAACGGCTTGGCCATCGGTCGAGATGTGATTGTGGACAACTGGCAGCTTCGCGGCGAGTTGATCTGGGGTATTTGGCGGGTCGAGGTCCTTAAAAACCCGCTTGAAGCCTCCAAGTCCGACCGCTTCTCCAAAGGTCGCAACCAGCACCAGGTCACCTTGCCCCAGCACCTCGTCGGCCTTGCGCAGAATATCGTAGAAGATCGGGATCGGGACGCCACCGCGATAAAGGTGCGCTTTACTCGAACCCGGCAAGAGCTCGTTGACGCGGGGGCAGCTCTTTGCAAAAGCGCCCCACTGGTTGCCGAGCATCTTGTAGATGGCTTCGACCGTGAGCAGCGCCACGCGATGTGAGACGGATAAGCTCGGCGTGTGGTCTGCGGATCGGATACGCGTCTGCTGTCGCCGTTGCAGATAACGAAGGTCCGCGTGCAGCGAGTTCGAGTCGCTTGGCCTCGCCTCCGCGTTCTCGATGATGGCGAGCGCATGCAGAAATGCCTCTGCGTCCTTGAACCGCTCTTTGAGACTCTGCGCCGCACCGCGATCGATCGCGCGACGCAGGTCTTCGCTGACCTCGCGAATGGGACGGGGGTGGCCTGTGGCCATCTCCCGCAACACGATGGCGGCCGCGTAGACGTCCATCGTGGGTCCTTGACCCGTCTCGTTTTGCTTGAGTTCAAGCGCTTGGTACACGCCACTCGGCGGTAGGGACAGGCGCGGCGCGTCCGGTTCCTCGAGCACCATGGCGTCGTCGAAGTCGGTAAGTTTGAGCAGCTCATCGCCGCCGCGCACGCTTTCGATCACGATGCGCGCGGGACACACGTTACGGTGTACGACGTTGTTGCGGTGCGCCGCAGCAAGCGCTTCGAGCAACTGTACGCCGAGCGAGATCGCGCGCTTTTCGCCAAGACCGCGCGGGTTGTCGAGCAGAAGGTTCTCCAGCGTGGGCCCCCCGAGCCACTCGAGCACGAGATACGGGCGTCCCTCCTTGTCGAGCCCCGTATCGACAACGCTTTGCACGTTACGATGCGGGACGCGCCCCGCGGTGCGGGCGTGCCGCAGCAACGCCACCGAAGCCTGCGGGCTCTCCTCGTTAATCACCCGAAGCTCGACGGTGCGCTGGATACCCAGGTGGACCGCCTCGAAAACGAGCATGTCGTTGTGACGACGGACCAGCCGACGAACCTCAAACTTGCCACCCAGCGTGCGCGCAGCCTCGTTCGAGGAGGTGTGATCCTGGACGGGCGGAGCCATCACGCCATGGTACCATCATCGCCGTGAAAGCGTTACGGACTCCGCGCTTACTTTTTAGGCCCGCGAAGGGGCACCTGCCCGCAACGTGCGCGGCAATGCTCGTCGCTGCGACGATTGGCGCGTGCGGAGAGCCTGACGAAAATCAAGAAAAGCCTGAAGCGTCGCCGAAAACCGAGACCCCCACCCCACAGGACGAGCAGCCTTCCGAACCCATGCAAGTCACCCACGTTGTAGCCGAAGGTGAAACGTTGTGGGACATCGCGATCGCCTACGATGTCACCGTTGAGCAGATCATGGAAGCCAACAAACTGAGCGACCGCGACGTGCGGCGTCTCTCAAAGGGGCGCGACCTCATCATTCCGGGCGCGGCCGAAGTGCGCGACGTGCTGACGGCGAGCGAACGTGAAGCGCAGCGCAAAAAGGAAATCGAAAACCTTCCCGAACTCAACGACGCGGCCTATCACTTCTTGGCGGACGGCGAGACGCTGTGGCATGTCGCGCGTCTCTACGACAAGTCGCTGGCTGAACTCATCGATCGCAATGGCTTCGATGACGACACCGCCCGCAACCTGCGCCCGGGCGCTCCGGTCATCGTCCCCGGCGTGACCAAGGCAGACGTCAAAAAGAATGCGGGCAAGGAGCTCGCGCCCGTCGAACGCAAGGGCATCAACCATGTTCTGGCCCCAGGAGAAACAGTGTGGGACCTGGCGCGTCTGTTTGCTGTGTCGGTTTCCGAGATTATGGCCGCCAACCGCCTGGACAAGAACGAAGTCACCTTGCTTCGCGATGGACAGAAAATCTTCATCCCCGGCGCCGAGCGTGACATCACGACGGGCAAGATTCGCAAACGCGGCGTCTCGGGTCGCCAGCGCCACGCGCTCGCTCGCGCGGCGTCCCTGGGACTCGGCACGCGCAAAGCAGCCGGCGAACTGCTACGAGGCCGGGTCAAGGCCAGCTGGCAGCGCGCGGCGGGCGGTCACCGCATGGTCGGGACGCTCAAGTGGCCGGTTACCAACGGCTGGTACGTGCGCGGCTACGGATCGGGCGAAGGCGGTTACCACCTCGCGACCGACATCATGGGTGAGATCGGCTGGAACGTGCGCGCCGCAGCACCTGGTATCGTGGGCTACTCGGGCGACGACGTTCGTGGCTACGGCAACATGGTCATCGTCGTCCACCCCGGCGGCTGGGTCACGATGTATGCACACAACTCGGTCAACTTCGTGGTCGCGGGCGAAAAGGTCGACCGTGGCGACGTGCTCGCAGAGGTGGGCAGCACGGGCATCAGCCGCGGCCCACACGTGCACTTCGAATTCATGCATGCGGGAAAAAACTGCGACCCTGCCATGCTGTTTCGCCCCGGCGTGCGCCACAGAAACGGTCGGCAGTCTAAAAGCGTGAAACGCGACACATGGAAGAAGAGCAAACCGAAGGGCCTTCGCTGCGCACCCCGACGCCGCCACCCGCGCTCGCGTTGGGTCATCGACGAGGATCCCGAAACCGACAAATAGCAGGCGCTCCGGCGGCAACCCGACACTGGGCTGCAAGTCGCTGCTAGACCCTCACCGCAGCAACAACAGGCGCCCTCTCGTAGCGCCAGCGGTACGCGGCGGCGGCGAGCGCGGCCATCGCACAAAGCGCACACAGCACCCAAAACGCGGCAGACCATCCCATGCGCATCGACACCGCGCCGAGCCCACCGGCCAGTGCACCACCGACATACCCGATGGCATCTGCAAGACCGGCAGCGCTAGAACTCGCTGCCTTTCCGCCCATGTCGATCGCCATCGCGCCCGCCAAAAACGCATAGGGCCCCGTCATCAGCAGGCCAACAGCGCTGACGAGAAAAGTCGCAAGCGTCGCGTCTGCGGTATCGGCCGCGAGGGCCAGCCAAATCAGTGCCACCGTGGCACCGACCAAGAATAAGAACATGACACCACCACGAGCCCCCTGAGCGAGTCGATCACTTGCGACGCCAGCGATCAGAATGGAAACCGCACCAAAGAAGGGGAACAGGCTGGAGAGTTGCGCTGCGACCCCCTGGCTGACGCCGCACGTTTCAACCAGGTACATCGGTGTCCAAAAAGCAAAAGTCTCGCGAATCGCGGTGAGCGCAAAAGACATGATCGCCACCAGTAAAAAACGACCCGACCGGAGATAGGTGCCCAAGACTTCGCGCAGGCTTTGAGGGCGCAGCTGCTGCCCCCGCTCACCGAAGAGATTGTCATCGGCGGCATGAACATCTGGCAAACCCACGACGGAGGGGCGCTCCTTGAGTGTCGCGGATGCCAGAAGTGCGAAGGACGCGAGCAAACCAGCCGCACAAAAACACACGATCCGCCACCCCCAATATTCAAGCACAAGACCGAGAGAAAGCTTCGCCAAAAAATCACCGAGTGGATACGAGAGCGACAAGACCGCCATCACCGTCCCCACTCGTTTGGCCTCGAACCAGGCCGAAGCAATCTTGACGAGCGCGCCCCAACCAGCCGATTGAACGAATCGGTTGATCAACCACCATACGAACAGGATCGCAAAGCCGGTGGCGGCTCCGATCGCTGCGGTGGCTAGCGCGCTCAGAACCATCGCCAACAGGAAGACACGGCGCCCGCCTAAAAAATCTGTTGCGGTGCCGTTGATGATTTTCCCCGCGGCGTACACCAAGACGCCAGCCGAGGCGAGCGCACTCACGAGGTCTTTGTCGACGCCGAAGTGGGCGCCGAGAGACACGTTGATCACGGAAAGGAACGAGCGGCAGAAGTAAAACCCCATGTACCCGAGCAAGAGCGTTGCAACCACTTGGATGCGATAGCGTCGGGTACGTCGTGCCTCCTCAGTGCTCACCGGCGGAGGCTACCGGATTGCGCTTAGCGGCGTCGAGGACGCGCTGAACGTCCACGAGAACCGCTTGAACGTGGCGAGCGAATGGTCCTCGATGGCTCACGCTTGAGGCGCGGGTCCGACGAGCGGGACGAGCGCCGCGAGCTGAGATCAACCTGTCCCGGGTTATGCACGGGACGGGCGAAATGCCCTTGCCCATGCGTCGCGCGACCACGAACGTGCACACTCTGGCTGCGAGATGGGGGCGTCGGCAACGCACGTGGCGACGGGCTCGGTGTCGAGCGACCTTGAAAGCCCGCGGGTGGAGCACTGCGCACGATCCGACGAGGCGGCGTGGTGCGTTGCACGGGCGCTGGCGCAACGACGACACGCGACGGGCTGGCGGGTCGACTCACGCCGATGGACGCGCGTCCGTGACCACGTCGAGGTTGCACGTCCGGCTCGGGTGTCGGAGTGCGACGCACTAGAGGCCTTGCAGCGCGCGTCGGCGCAGCCGAATGGATGCGCACTTGAGGCCGCGCACGCACGTGAACATTGCCATGCGGCGTGTGGACGTTGCCGTGAGCGCGCGTCGGCGAGGCACCACGCACGTATCCACGTGGCCTAACACGGGCACGGGCTATGCGGGGCGCGATCACGCGACGTGGCTGGTGGCGACGCCGGTACGTCTGGTAGCGCGGTAGCGTGTGGAAGGTCGAGAATGTGACCGTAGCATGAGGAAGCGGATTGAATCCGGGGACCCAAAGCCAGCTGCCGTTGTAAACGAACTGGCCGTTCTGCTGGAGATCCTGCCCCCATGGCGTAACCACAACTTGCTGCACGATGTTGTAGCCGTCCCACTCGCTCACCGTCGCTGGGCAGATCTCAAGCACGCGTCCGTACGTCGGGTCGTCGATCCACACCTCTTCGTACGTCTCTGCATAGGTCTCGTAGGTCACGGTGCTGTTGTAGACGGTGGGCGCAGCGGACGGCTCGACATAGACTGAGGCGCTGGTCGTTGGCGCGGGGTAGTGCACGACGTGGTCGCGGCGGGCGCAGCCAAAGCCAACAGGGACAAGAAGTGCAAAGAGGAAGATTCGCGAGGCCATGCTCCTATGCTGGAGGCTGGCAAGCCTCGTCGCGAACCAAAAACCGGCCACTAGAACCGAAAAACCATCTGGAACGCCCAAAAACTGAAAATCATTGGGTATTTTTTGAAGCTCCCTGGGCTATATTTGGCCCAATGAGCGACGCGGGGAAATTGAGTCAGACGCTGCAGCTCATCTTTGCGGTGAGCGAGGCGCTGGGAATGGACGATCGCGACCTCGCCGATATGGTCGGCGTGAGCTCCGAGACCGTCAACAACTGGCGCTCGGGCGCGGTACGCGAACTCAAGCGACAAAAGCTCGAGGCGCTGCTCAGCGTGTTTCGCCAGCGCATCGGACGAAAGGGCACGCAACGCGTCAGCGAAATGCTCACACCGATCGAAGTCGCGGAGGGTTCAAACCCCGCCGAACTGCAACGGCAGTTTCGTGACCGCATTCACTACGACTACCTCGGACACCGCTTCTTGTACTTCGACGCACAGGGCGCGCTCGCCTGGGAGAGCCTCATCAGCACGGGCTACCATCAAGACCTCTGGATTCAGGGCGTGCGCGATTGTACCGAGCGATGGTTTGGCCTCGGCTCGGCGGGCAAGCAAACGCGCAAGAAGGCGCCGCTCACGCAGGGGCTTGGGCTCGACGGTCGCGGTCGCAAGAAGGGGGTCGATATCGTTTCGCTCGGTCCCGGTGAAGGCAGCAAAGAGGCACTGATCATGGAGCGACTCAGTCGCAGCTGGGCGACAGAACTGCCTTGGCTTTCGCTCACTGAAGTGGATGTCTCCATCCCGCTGCTCATCCGCGCATCCAACGCGGCACACACGGCGATCGCCGGAGCGGGCCTGCACGACGTGACCTTCACGGCTATCTGCGAAGACTTCGAAGAAGGGCAACTCGCACTTCTCGAACGCCTGCCCAGTGCAGGAATGGAGCCTGAGACGAGACGCAGAGTCATTCTCATCCTTGGCAATGTGTTTGGGAACCTACGCGACGAAGAACGCTTCGTTCGCGAGCGCTTGTCGCGCATGATGCACACTGGCGACCTACTGTGGATCGAAATCGGCATTCGCCCCGAGCGCATCGAAGACGACCCGCTCTATCGGCTCACGCAAGACGATCACGAAGAAACCGCATCCGACGCGAACCGGCGCCTGTTGCTCGAAGGGCCCTACCGACGCTGGGAAGCCGCGCTCGGACGGCCACCAAGCGAACTGCAGCTCCGTATTTGGCTCCGCGAAGACGATGACGCCGCTCGAGTTCGCGGCTCCGTCAACTTTTGTCACGACATCGTCATCCCTCGTGAGCGGCGAAGCTGCACCATGCTCTACAGTCGTCGTTATAAACCCGACGAGCTGAGCAGTTGGTTTCATAAACTTGGCTTCGCGGTGGAAGACCGACTGGCCGTTCAAGATGGTCGTGGACGCGACCGCGTGTGTCACATCTTGTTACGCAAGACGTGAAAACACGAGGTAGGCATTGTAACGGTCGCTGGCCAACGTCTCAGCCGCACCGAGCACGCCCGCTCTGAGTTGGGGGCGCGCTGCCAGCAACTCCGTTCGCAACGACGCCACCTCTTCATCCGAAAAGTGGTGGCAATAACGTGCAACGGAACGATCGTCTGCCCAGTCCAACAGGGCGTCGCCGGCCTCCAACTCGCTCGCGTCAAACCCGAACGCCTCAGGGTCGAGTTCTTTCTGTGCGAAGCGATCGTGCTTTCGAAACTGCCACAATGAAAGCGCCATGGTGCCACCAGGGCAAAGCGCGTCCGCCATGGAGACGAGCAACTGACGACGACGACGGGTCCCGGCTACGTGATGAAAAAGCCCCCACGCCACGACGAGGTCAAAGGGGCCTGCAGGCCATGGCTCGCTCACGATGTCGCAGCGGTGCCACGCGATGTTGTCCTCACGCGGATGCAAGCGCGACGCCTCTTCCAGAAGTTCCGGAGAAACGTCCAGCCCGACGTATTTCCCCTCAAAGCCCCAAGTCTCACGGATGAACTTCAAGAACCGTCCATTGCCGCAACCAAGGTCAAGCACCCGACCGTGCGACATGGGCGGAAGCGCATGCCAAGCTGGCCACGGGGACTGGCGTGAGGTTGAGAACGAGCGCGCGTGACGCGCATAGAACGAACGCGTCAGGGCACCCAAACGCCATACCGTATCCTCACGGGTCACTTCGACCTGCTCTTCCTTCGGCTCGCTCATGCTCGCAGTCTCATTAAAGAAAAACGGCCACCCGAATCGGATGGCCGCCTCGAGCTAGAACTGCCCTGCTCTACTGCGCCTCAACCTTGATCGTGTAGGGCTCAGAGAGGTAACCGGGCGCCTCTCCGACGCCCGCAGCGCGAGACGCGCCTTCAGCCGTGTCCGCAACCTTGATGAAGTAGCTGCCTTTTTTCAGGCGCTTTTCGATGTTGACCGCCGCACCGTTATTCGACGCGATGGCCTTGTGAAGCTCCTCGCCGGTCGACGAAAGCAAGCGAACGTCCAAGGTCAGATCGCCCGACTGAGGTTCGACTGAAACCTTAACCTGCTGCGTTCCGCTGACCAGAATCTGGTAATAATCTGCACCAAGTGACGAGTCGTTAGCACCACTTTGAAGAATGCCGTCTTCGACCGAACCGATGTTGAGCGGGTGCGCCTCGGCCTGCGTGTTGTTCGGTTCCGTGGGGTCGTTGAGCGGTGTGGACGAGACATTCATGGTGTACTCGGCGTTGCCTGCGGCAGGGGTGAGTCGCACAAAAGCCTTGGTGCCACTGGCAATCACAGCATAAAGGGACTCGTCGTTACCAACATCGATGGAGGTCGTGGCCAAAGCCTGACCCGATGCATCGACAAGCTCCGCATTGAAAGCTCCGGAGCGCGAGGCAACGCGAACTTGGTAAAGCGAACCGGCCGCGTGGTTTGGCGCGTGAACCGCGAAAACGTCGGCTTGTCCGCTCAGACAGCCGTTGAGGTCACCCATGCCGAACTGCATTGCGGAGTCGGTGGAGTGCCCGGCGCCTTCATCGGCACACGCGATGGCAGCCCCGCCGCTCTCTCCGCCCGCGGTCGAGCCACCGGTGGAATCGTTTTCAACTTCGACGTCGCCACCACAACCGATGGCGAGTCCAGCCCCGAGAACAAGTGCTTGTGTAAATGAGAATGTGTCTAGCTTAGCCATGGGGAGCGAAATTAGTCAGGTCCCGGACTTTCGGTCAACCCTCATGCGCGATTTACCTACGGACTTTCCACACACCACCCGCGGAATCACGCACAAACCCAGCGAAGATCCCGAGTTCAAATCCCGCCCGGGACGCCCAAGACTGATAGCATTTGCTTGTGGAAGGCGTGGTTGCAGCGGCCGGTCTGTTCTTCGTTCCTGCGATTGTGTT
The DNA here is from genome assembly GCA_964487255.1 of uncultured Polyangiales bacterium. Lineage (GTDB taxonomy): Bacteria > Myxococcota_A > Polyangia > Polyangiales > CAZAQV01 > CAZAQV01. Next base: position 113,456 of record CAZAQV010000009.1, read on the forward strand.
GGGAGCCCTGCACGTGTCCAAGCACGGGCTCGCCGGATTTTACTCATTCTTGGTTCCGCCCTTTGTTGTGCTGGGATTTTTCGCGTATGAACTCCGAGGGAGTGACGGCTGGGCTATCTTTGCATTGCCAGGGTTTGTGATCGCCTGCTGGGCTGCGCTTGCGACCCTCGCTGGGTTCTTCTTTTGGAGACGACGCGTGCGTGTCGAACCGATGTCCGATCCTTCCGAGTAGCTGATGACACCTGACGAACTGACATTCTTCAAAGATCATCGGGGGTGAGGCCGGTATGTTTGGCGATGCGTGCGAGCATCTTGGGGCCGATTTCATCACGGTCGTGGAAGGCGAAAACGTAGCGTTGGCCTTCGCGCATGAGGATTCGGTGGGAGCCACGGCTGCGCACTTCTTCCCAGCCAATACGCCTGAGTGCCGCCAAAACTTGCTTGGCGCGGGAACTACTCCATTGGGCCATGCCTACGCGGCGATGCCCGCGAGAGCGTGGTCAGCCTCATCGCGCCCAATGTCGCCGTCGGCGACGAGGCCCTCGATGACTTCGCGAAGAAGCACGGAAACTTTCTGCAGGGCGTCATTCGCGTCGGCGCCGTAGGCCATCACGCCGGGCACGGATGGTACCTCCGCGATCCAGCGCCCATCATCTTCGCGTTCCAGCTCGATCCGCACATCGCCCATACTCGGAGTTTAGCTCGCTTCGGACACCGGGCAAAATCGACCGATTTGTGTTGCCAATGGGTTGGAATACGTCCATTTAGTGAGAATCTGGCTTCTCATGGTGAGCTGACGGCTGATGCTTCGAAGCCTATGCGGACTCGAGCACCGTGATCTGTTGTATTCGTCGGATATCGTCGATCCAGGTGGTGATTTGGTTCCAAGTTCGAACGCTTAGGGACGGTATACTGAGGCCGAGTTGGTCTATCATCCGAGAGGTCTTTCGCGGTCTGACCATTGCTGTTCTGGTTGCGTGGGGTGGAACGCCTTCCGTTGAGCCAAAGGCAAGGTGAGCGCCCAAACGAGATTGCCCAGTCAACAGCGATCGTGAAGGATGCCGACAATGACGGCGTGCTCGATCCTTTCGATCGCTGTCCGGCCGCGGCAGAGGTTCACAACGGAATCGATGATCAGGATGGGTGCCCAGACGAATGCTCGGGTTATTTCGTGGAGAACCCAATCGCAAGCTTGTCGAAACTGCGCCTCTTTGTTCTTGGCGTCGCCAAGGCCGAGGTTCTGCGGCGCCAGTCCGAATGCAAGCTGCGCAAAGGTGCAAAACCTGGCTACGAGTTTTGTGATTTCCAGGTAGCGCTTCGGGCCGATAGTAGTGCCGAGGTGGGGTTTCAAGAGGCTACGCTGACTTACGCCTTTCAAGATGAGATCCTGATTTTCGCGCAGCTCTCAGCATCGAGGGCGGTAGAGAGCACGTCCAAGTTGGCTCAGCTGGAAGCTTCGGCGCGGCATTGGCTCGCGGTGTTCGCGGATGCGATGCGTTCCGGGATCATCGAGCAGCACGAATGGAGTTCGGCTTACGAGTTCGCAAGGTGGGAGCTCCGAGCCACGCCCGACTCGCCGAACCCGCACAAGCTTTCCTTCTATGTCCTAATCAGCCACGCCGATAAGGACGAGTTGGGATGTAGCTTCTAAAGAGCGGGCTTATATTCTGCGACTCAGGGCAAGGGAACCTCGACTTCGACCAGCCGCTCGCCCATCTCTGGCAACTCGAACTCGACGGAGATGGTTCGGTCGGCAGCACAGAGTTCATAAAGAGGCTGACTGAAGGGCACTTCGGAAGGAGGCACTCGGAACGCTTCTTCAAGCGACGCGGGTTCGCAACGCAGGGTACCCGGCGCAGCCTCTTCGCAGTTCTCGGGAATCGAGTCAAAGATGGCAAAGGTGGCACTGTAGCTGTCTGCGGGAACCGCCCATGGCACACCGTGGATTTTGCCGTCGAGCCAGCCTGGTTCGCACTCAACACACGTTTGGTACGTGACGATCGTCTCGCCTGACCAAACCATGGTCGCGCCATCGCCTTCGGCGCTCGTTGTCCCCTCTGCCGGGATGGGCCACTCGCAGGACGCAGTTTCAAGGAAGTGAAGTTCTTCCCGAACACCTTCGATATCGAAGGCGCCGCAGTTTTGTCCTTGCGTCACGACGTAGCTACCCTCGGGCACACTGAGCACGAACTTGACTGCGGCTTCGGAGCGACGCGGCGTCCGCTGAGCCTGATCTACGCAAACGCTCGCGTCCGGTGGTGGCGATCCGTCCGTGGTTGGTGTTTTGGGGTACCCCGAACGCATGATGGGTGGCGCGCCGATCGGCGTCGATCGGCGTGCGTATGTGGCGGCTGAGGTTAAAAAGAGGCCTCTTTTTCAACAAACATCGTGGGCACACGATTTGCGTTGTACCTGTGCGTGACCTTGCCACGCTACACCAAGCGAGAGCGCGAAACGTTGCTCATTACGCGTCGCTGTATCGGCCGGCAGTATCTGCTTCGGCCCGACCGCGATACGAACCAGATTTTTCTCTATTGCCTCGCGGTGGCGGCAAAGGAACACGGCATGGAAGTGCATGCCGTCATCGTGATGAGCAACCACTTCCACCTCGTCGTCACCGATCACTTCGCCAAGCGCTCTGACTTCACACGTGACCTCGTACGCAATGTCGCCAAATGCATTCAGGCTCTTCGCGGCACACGTGGCGGCGTCTTCGACAAAAACCAGGCGAACTTCACGCGCCTCGTCACGGCTGACGCTGTTGTCGAGAGGTGTGCCTATACACTCGTCAATCCGGTCGCCGATGCGCTCGTCAGCTCCGCCAATAAGTGGCCTGGTGTGACTGTCGATATCGATGATATCGGCCGTCGCACCTTTCATATCAAGCGACCCAAGTACTACTGCCGTAAAGATAACCCCACTTGGCCACAACAAATCACACTGCAACTGACCGTGCCCCCGGACCATGCACCGGACGAGTTTCGAAGAGCTTTGCGCGCTGAGGTGCGTGAGCAGCAAGAGCTGGCTCGTGAGAAAGTTCGCTCAGCCGGCAAGCGGTTTCTGGGTCGCCAGCGCGTGCTCGACACCTCGCCTTACAAACGTGCCCAGTCCTACGAGGACTTCGGCACATGCGTTCCGACTTTTGCCGTAGGCAAGGGCCAGCGTGAAGCCTTCAAACATGCCGCCGCCGAGCTCAAAGTCTTTCGCGCCATGTATCGAGATGCCATCAAAGCGTGGAAGAAGGGAGTTAGAGACGTCCTCTTCCCGGAAGGCACATGGTGGATGGTGCACTTTCACCAAGTCGGCACTGTCTCACTTCAAATCTGATCCCAGCTGACTCGCCGCGCCCTATGCGCAACTTGCTACGTCGATGAACCCACCGGCAAGCGCTTCGGTACGTTCGGAGCGCGCAGTTTTCGTCGCGACAGGTGCCAGGTGACGACCCAGGCTCGATTCTGAACATTCGAAGCCCTTCATTGACTTCCTGAAGTCGACGCACGCGCCTCTCAATCGCCGATATCGCTTCCCTTCGGTTCACTAACCTCGGAAGGATCGCCCTAACCTCGGAAGGATCGCCGGATCGCGCCGATGAGGATTCCGATCGACCACTGCCTGCTTTCGAAAGACGTTCACGTCATCGGGCGTCGAGTAGGACCAGACATCGGGTCCGATCACCTCCCGCTCATCATTGATATCGGTCTCCGCTCGCCTGCTAACGACAAACGCTAACCCTTGCAAGCAGCGCGCGGACCCCAGGCCTTGAGTTTGTTGTAAGCTCTCTCAAGCTTGCAGCGTCGACATGAGAGGTACACACCATGATCAAAGGAATTCACGGACTCTTCTATTCATCGGTGCCCGACGCTTTGCGCGCCTGTATTCGCGACAAGCTTCAGCTGCACTTCAGCGACATTGGGAGCGGGTGGCTCATATTTGACTTCCCGGAGGGAGACCTCGGGGTACATCCAGCGGATACCAACGAAACGGGTTGTCACAACATTTCTTTCTATACGGATGACGTTGAGAAAACAGTTGCCGAGCTGAAAGATCGCGGCGTGCAATTTGACGATACGATCGCCGACCACGGTTATGGTCTGGTGACGCATTTCACGATGCCGGGCGGCGTAAGGGTGCAGCTCTACGAGCCAAAGTACCGGAAAAACGCGACACAAAAATAACCGTCAGCGTGCCGCCAAAATCTCTTCGAGGCCACGGTCACCGGGCTACTCGACAGGGGCCATGGCGGCGGCTTCGGTGCCGAGGCCTTGCGCGAGCGAGAGCAGCTCAGCACGCTGCTTGCCAAAGTCTGTCGCGGCCACCAGGCGGAGCTTGGAAAGCGCAGTCTGCAGCTCGCGCACACTTTCGGACAGGTCGTCGCGCTGACGCAGTTCTTCTTCGGCCGCATCGATTTGACTCTGCGCCGTACCGAAGTTGCGCGCATCGAGCGAGTCGATCGCCCGCCGCACCGCAAGCGATGCCTCTTGAACAGCGACCCTTTTCTCAAGCACCTCCACCCGCGATCGAAGCGCACGCATTTCTTTAGCGTGCGCCTGCTCTGTACGTGTCGAAGTCGCCTTGTGCTCGCTCTTGGTCGAAGCCAACTCCTCTTCGAGCTCGGGCACGGGGTCGTGGCCGAGAAAATAGCCTACGGCGAGCCCGACAACGCCAGCCACCAGGCCAACGAGCACCATCTTTCCCACCAACGCCACCGTCTCTTTTGCGCCCATACTTGTTCTTGTACCGCGTAACCAAAGCACTTGCACCCTTCGCGTCCAGAGCCTCGCTGAGCACTTGATCAGCGGGCAGAATCACGCACACTCCGCTGGTTGGTTTGAGATGTCCGACGGCCTAGAACATTACGTTAGCAGCGCGGTCCGCGCACCCGCGCGACGCACACGTCCACCCATCTCTCACGACGAAATCGAATGCGAGCGCGACGCCCTCATCGCGATCGTGGGGCGCATCGCCAAGGCGAGCGAAGACGAGCAAGCGCTCGACTTCGACAGCTTGCGTGCCATCTTACGCGAACACCCGCGCAAAGGCCGCGGCTTTTTCTCAAAGTCGCAGATCCTTGCCGGCTTTCGGCTCTTGCGCCACGAGGTCGACTTTGGCCTGAGCGAAGAGACGCTGATCGCACGCCTTCGCTTTCGACCCACGCGCACACAAAGCGGCGTCACCCCGGTCACCGTGCTTACCAAGCCCTTTCCGTGTCCGGGCAAATGCATCTTTTGTCCCAACGACGTGCGCATGCCCAAGAGCTACCTCTCGGACGAACCGGCTGCGCAGCGCGCAGAAGACAACGGTTTCGACCCGTTCGTTCAAACCTGGGTGCGCCTCAGCGCCTTTTTCGCCATGGGCCACCCGCTAAGCAAGGTCGAACTCATCGTGCTGGGCGGGACATGGTCGTTCTATCCCGAAGCCTACCAGCGCTGGTTCATCAAGCGCTGTCTGGACGCACTCAACGCGTTCGACGGAAGCCCAACGCCTCGCACCGAAGCGCGCCCCTTTGCTGACCTGCCACGACACATCGACGGTCGAACGCTCGAACTGTCCTACAACCAAATCGTAACCCGACGCCTCAAACTGTTGGGCGAGCGTGAAGTCAGTACCGAAAGCTGTAGCTGGGACGAGCTCCAAGCCGCGCAGAAGAGAAACGAGACCGCAAATTGCCGGGTGGTGGGCATGGTCATGGAGACCCGGCCAGACCACATCAGCGAAGCGGAAGTCGTTCGCTTGCGGAGGCTCGGCGCAACCAAGACCCAAATCGGCTTTCAAAGCCTGCGCGACAGCGTGCTCGACGCAAACAAGCGTGGGCATGACGTCGCGGCGACGGCGCACACCGTTTCCCTACTGCGCCGCGCGGGCTTCAAGATTCACGCACACTGGATGCTCAACCTCAAAGGCTCATCGCCCGAGCTCGATTGCGCGGACTTTGATCGCGTCGTGGGTGACCCTCGCTTCATGCCCGACGAACTGAAGGTCTACCCCTGCTCGCTCATCGAAAGCGCCGAACTGATGCAGTCTTACGAAGACGGCAGCTGGGCGCCCTACTCGCGTGAGGAGCTGCTTCGCGTTCTGGGACACACGCTTCGCCGAACGCCGCGATATTGTCGCATCACCCGCATGATCCGCGACATTCCAGCGACCGACATCGTCGCAGGTAGTCGACAGGGAAACTTGCGTGAAGATGCCGAGGCAGCTCAAGCTTCGCGGCCGGTCGAGATCCGCTCACGTGAGGTGCGGGGACGTGGCGCCAAGCGTGGCTCGCTCACACAACGAACGACTGTCTACGAAACCAGCACGACCACTGAGCACTTCATCGAGTGGGTCACGGCTGAGGACGACATCGCCGCTTTCCTGCGTTTGGCACTCCCGCGCGAGCCATCGTTTATCTCGGAACTCGGCTGCAATGCAGTGATCCGCGAGGTTCACGTCTATGGCCGCACCGTCTCGCTCGGTGCACGCGAGAAGAGCGCCGCTCAACATCGCGGACTCGGCTCCGAGCTGGTACGCGAAGCGTGCCGACAAGCGCAGGCTGCCGGGTACGACACCGTCTCGGTCATCTCTGCGATCGGAACGCGGGGCTACTATCGAAAGCTCGGTTTCGAAGACGGTCAGCTCTACCAACATCGGTCCACCCAATGGTAAGAAAACCGTCCTTTTTCGGCGCTGCACATGAGCTACTGCGAAAAGCACCAATGTGTGCAATGAATCGCCCCTGGCCATCAACAAAGCAGGTTCATCATGTCGAAATTCTACGTAGGAAATGCCCCAGTCAGCTGGGGAATCTATGAGCCCGACGACGACGCCGTCAGCTGGGACGCTTGTCTCGACGCTATCGCGGAAGCTGGCTACGAGGGCACAGAGCTAGGCCCATACGGCTATTTGCCGACCGATCCCACGGCACTCGCGATCGAACTCAACCGTCGCAAGCTCAAACTGGGCTCGTCGTTCGTCCCCATGGACCTCGCCAATCGCGACGCCCGCAAGCAGTGCATCGAGCAAGCGCTGACGGTCGGCGCACTGCTCAAAACGCAAGGCGTGCAGTATGTGATCTGTGCGGACAAAGGCACCCAAGAACAGCGGGACCATTCGGGTCGTCCAACAAAACCGACCTGGAGCCTCGACGAGTGGAAAAACGCAACAGGCACGCTCAAGGATGTGGCGCGCGCACTCAAAGACAAACACGGCATGTCAACCATCGTCCATCACCACGCGGGCACCGGTATCGAGTCACGCGAAGAAATCGACAACTTGCTCGAGCACACCAAGGCTGGCGAAGTGGACCTTTTGCTCGACACAGGCCACGCTCTCTACGGCGGCGCCGATCCGTTGACCTTGCTCGAAGACCACGGCGACCGCGTGGTCTACTTGCACTACAAAGACGTCGACCCCGAGATGCTCAAGAAAGTGCGCGAAACCGATATCACGATGGACGACGCGTGGAGGCAGTCGGTCTTTTGCCAGCTGGGCGAAGGCTGCATCGACTTCGGCGCGGTAACCGACAACGTTCGCGGTCGTGACTACGAAGGCTGGGTCATTGTGGAGCAAGACGTGGTTCCCAACAGCGACGGCAAGTTGAGTCCTGACCCTGTGCAGAGCGCGCGCGCCAGCCGCCGCTTCCTCAAGAACGAGCTCGGCCTATGAGCGAGTCCACCAGTGCTCCTGGGAAGCCATTGCGATTTGCGGTTGTTGGAGCAGGCGGGATCGCGCAGATGATGCATCTGCCGCACCTCGCGGAGCGACCGGACCGCTACAAGATTCAAACACTCGTCGACATCGACGAGTCGACGCTTTCTCTCGTCGGCGACCGCTATCAGATACCGACGCGCACGCGCGACGTCAAAGAGGCGGTCAGCTCAGACGAGGTCGACGCAGTGCTGATCTGTGCTTCTGGAAGCCACCGCGAAGCCATCGAAGTTGCGTGTGCCGCGGGCAAACACGTGCTGGTCGAAAAACCGATGGCATACGACCTTGAGGAAGCCGAAACACTAGCCCAAGTCGCCAAGAAAAGTCGCGGCACCTTCATGGTGGGCTACCACAAACGCTTCGACCCCCACTATCGACGCGCACGCGAAGAGGTCCTCAGCATGAAAGACCTTCGCTACGTCGACATCTCCGTCCTGCATCCCGACGACGGCGCCTACCGCACGCATCACGTGGTATGGCCCAACCCGGACGACCGCATCACGCGCGCGACCGAAGACCAGAGTCGCGAAGGCGGATTTTCGCGCGTTGACGGCGGCGACGCCACCGAGGCCATGCGATCAACCTGTAAGCCGGATGCGCCGGTCGCGCACCGCATGGCGGCGCTTCTTGCGACAGAGAGCTTGATCCACGACATCAACGCGGTGCGCGGCGTCCTTGGCAACCACGAACAGGTCCTCTCCGCACATGTCTGGGAGGATGGCTGGGCACAATCCTCCCTCAGCCGTTTCGCAAACGAGGTTCGCGTGAGCATGAGTTGGGTGTTCTTGCCAGGCCTTCGCAACTATCAAGAGACGCTACGTTTCGTGAGCCCAGAAAAGCGCGTCACCCTCGTCTTTCCGTCCCCCTACTTGCGCAACTATCCCACCAAGCTGGTCATCGAGCGAGCAAGCGGCCAGGAGCTTGAAATCCAAGAGCACACGGTGTCGTTCGACGAGGCCTTCGCATGTGAGTTGCGCCACTTCTACGATTGCGTTGTGACGGGCAGCCAGCCCGAACTGAGCGAGGACGACGCCGTGGCCGACGCCCGTTTTGTGCGCGACCTTGCTCGTTGCTACGCCTAGCGAGGTCCAATGCCTCACCGTCTAGCCTTAGCCGCGATTGCGACGCTGCTCACCGCACAGGTCGCGATCTCGTTTTGGGGCATCGATGACGTTTGGCTATCGGGGCATAGCAGTTGGAACAGCGCCGCCTATCAACAGAGCGCCCGCAACGCGATTCGCTTCGGCAACCTTTACCCGGCGCGATACCATTACGCCACCACCGAACCAGACAAGCTCTATACACACGGGCCGCTCGCCCTGCACGCGCACACGACCTTTGCACATTGGGTGTTCGGCGAAGACGCCGAGTGGGCGACTCGACTAACGCCGGCGCTACACGGGATTTTTGCGGCCTGCATGCTAGCGTTTTTGCTTTGGCGCTGGACGGACCCGCTGACGGCCGTGATGGGGCTGAGCATCTTCGTGACCCTGCCCATCAACGTCATCTACGCAAACATGTCGAATCATGCCCTCGGTGCCATCGCCTGGGGACTCGTCATGTTTCACGGGCTGTTCTTGTGGCTCAAGGAGCGGCGTCGTCGCGGGATCTTTATCGCATTGGCTGGCTTTTGGATGACGAGCGCATGGAACTGGACCGCCTACTATATCGCGGCCGTGGTCGGCGCGGCCTGGTTCGCCTATCTGCTCTTCGGTCGTCGAAGCGTGGAGACGCGCAACTTTCGCGCCTCGATTCTGCCGTGGCTGAGCTATTGCGCGGTCGTCCTCTTGGCCTTCGCGAGTCACTTTCTTCTCGTCGCTTGGAGCCTCGGAGGCCTGGACGAATTGAAAGGGACTTTCAAGGAACGGCAGGAAATCGACGAACGAATGTGGGACCGGGTGGTCGAGCAGGTTCCGCCGCTCATGTTTTCCGAATGGCTGATGGCTGCGGGCGGCTTGTGGCTCGCATGGCTCGCGGTCCGTCTGCTGCGCCGCAAGGGGCGTTGGATCGACCTTGTTGCCGTTTCGTTCCTGGTAGCCGGCGTTTTGCACTTTTTTGTGTTTCGCAATAGCTCGGTGGTACACGAGTATTGGACCTGGGAAGCGACGGTCTTCGCTGCGATTGCAGGCGCGGACCTTACAAAGAGGCTGACCGACCCTTTGGCGCGTTGGGCGAAGCACTTTTGGCCGGTCAGTCGCACGATTGCGGTCACTCAAGCGGCCGCCATGCTGCTCATGCTGTCGCCGTACTTTTTGCACAGCTTGGAGGTATCGACCGCAGGTAAGCACTACGGCGGGAGCATGTGGTTCTTTGCGCCGCACCGAGGTTATGTGCAGCGCTACAAGTCTGACAGGCTGTCGGCGACTTTCGCCAAGTTGGTGCACGACCGCACAACGCGCAACACCGGCGTTGTCCTACGCAGCAAGATGAGCCGACGCTTTCGTTTCTTCATCACGCTCGACCGAGAACTCAAGTTCGAGAGCCTGGGCGAGGCTCCGTCGCCCGAAGGCAAGATTCGCGAATGGGTGCGCATCGGTGATCTGCGCAAGACTTCGCGCAGGCAGCTTGAGCCCTATATCAAGAAGTACGCCTACCTTGAGGTCGAGCCGTATTTTCTACTCGATTATCGCAAACCGGGCGGCCCGATCGAAGTGATGAAGATCGAAACACCGGAGCAAAGCCTGTGGAGCAAGTACATCCACCACAGTTTCGAGCCTCCGCTCAAGCTCGCAGTCGACCGCGAAGCCTCCGCCAAACTCGAACAAGAACTCCGCAAATAGCTACAGGTGGCCGATGCGCCCAGCGTGGCGAGACAAAAACAAGGTGGCCGATGCGCCCAGCGCGAGCGAGTCCAATCAAGGTGGCCGATGCGCCCAGCGTGGCGAGACGCGAGCGAGACAAGGCGGAGTCGAGCACCCCGCGTAAGCGCACTTAAATGTGCGTGCGCAGGGCGCGGAGACGACAACGCCGTATCGCGACGCAGATCGTCGCGCGATACTACTGGCAGTCGACGTTGATGAGCGTGCGTGTGTCGGCCTTCACCGGGTGCATCCCGTCGTAGTTGCGAATGGTGCAAGTGCCTGCTCCACCTGTCACGACCGGGGTGACCATGCCAGGAACGACGTTGGGAAAGAAGACCTCCGTGCGGTTCTCCAAGTCGCGGCACGGTTCTCCCGCGTCGCCGCAAAGCGGCGGCACAGAGTTCTGTACCAGCACGGACTCTTCGCTCTTGACAACGAATGCCGAACCCGAAACGGCGCCGCCGAGCGTCACCGTCTCGCCGCCCGCCTGCGAGTCCGCGACGTTGATACCTGCGGTGAAATTGCCCTTGCTCTCGTCGTACGTCTGTCCGGCCTGCGTCACGCGCGTTTCGTAGTCCGCTCGTCCTTCGAGCGCGAGGCCGCCGTTGATCGTGAAGTCGTTGGTATTTGCGGGTTGCACACGAAGCATTCCCATTCCGTCTTGGGTCGGCTTGACCCAAATGAAGAACGCCGCGCCGCGCGGCGCTCCGATGGTGACGTTTCCTGAGCCGTCGGCCTTCGCGGTAGAAACCGTATTGCCTTCGAGGTCGAGGGTTTCGACGTCGGCATCGGCAGCGGGGCTACCGACGGAAGTAATGCTCGAAGTGACCATGATCTCGCCACCCACAATCGCGTCAGGGTCGCCACCATCAGGCACGTTCCCGTCGGGAAGAGCACCGTCAGGCGTTGAACTGTCACCGACCGAGCTGTCAGATCCGCTATCGGCAGGGTTATTGTTTCCTCCATCGTCGCCACACGCCGTGAGCGAAAGTCCGAGTACGAGTGCCAAGCTAAAAGGATGTATGCGCATGTAAGGCATTCTGGCACATCCTCGCGCCCGCTCAAGCCAGCTGACAAGCAGTGGTTATTATTTAGAAATCGCAGCCGTAGTCGTAACCAACCCGACAGCCGGAAGGCGGCGAAAATGGCGGCTGCCAGCCGTCGGCGCCCACATCGACCCAGATCGCATTGGTCACTGCAACCGGAAAGGTTGGGTAAAGGTCCGCTTTGCGTGGAACGCGGAAGCCGCTGAGCGCGGGTATCAGGCTAAAAACTTTTTGGGCTACCTCGAACACACCGATTTCCGAAAGGGTGTTCGACGAGTACACCGGCGCCAGGTTTCGACCTTCGAGGCCGAGCGCCACCACCGAGTACCAGACATCTGCTTCGGGCGTGTCTTCAAACGCGCCTTCGAACACCAGCCCCGACTCGGTGGTCGGCCGTAGACACCCAGGCGCATCCGGGTCGTCCGCTTCCTCGAATTGCGAGTCGCAACCACGCAGCCAGTGAATGAGCTGACCGTTGCGATACACCTCGATTCGATCCACATCGTACCAGTTGGCCGCTTCAACGCGCAGGTTGAGCGTCACGGTCTCGCCATTGCCCACTTCGATCTTGGAACCCACAGGTTGACCCGCGATCTCGAAAAACACCATTGGGCCGTTGGTCACCACCACGTTGCCCCCCAAGATGCCATCTCGGATGTTGTCCGATTGCAGGTAAGGGGGCGTCGTGCCACCCGTGCGAATCATCGTGCGCGGATTACCCGACGCCTTGCTGTAAATGCCGTGGGTATCCGAACCGCCGAGAACGGTCCGACGCAGGCCTCGATTGAGCATCATGAACCAGTCGTCCGCCACACCGCGGAAGCGTAAACAAATGCCCGCCGTGTCGGCTGGATCGCCGTCGGACTCCATACCGGCTTCCACGCAGCTGAGCGTGGCAGGGTCGCAAACGCTCCCGGGGTTGCAGTCACCGTCCGAGCCGCAGGTGCAAGGCAAGTCTTTGCCGACTCCCATCACCGAAGCAGCTTGCTCCTCGGGGGTGCGGTGCAGAATGCGTCGCGTGACCTCGGTGGCGAGCAAACCGCGCTGGCGCTGGAAGGTCGCCTCGTCGATTTCACCTGCCTCGCGACGTGCGATGAGCGTGTCGACACCCTCGGAGAAGAAGCGGAGCTCCGCCACCGTTGCGCGACGAATCGCCCCCATGTTCTTCCCGTTGATGACCTCCATGGCATCGAAATTCCAACTAAACGCACTCGCCGAAAGCAAGGGGTTAAGCTGGTTGAGGGTGGTTTCCGACGGTTCGAGGGTAAACGGGTCGATGTTGTAGAAGTCGAAGTAGCTGTAGGGGTGCGGAACTTCGACGACCACCGGCGAGTCTTCCGCCGGAGCAAGCTTGCGGATGGCTTCGAAGATGAGCTTCGGTGTGAGTCCCCGCCAGTCGGGAGCACCGTTACCGTGAATGCGAACCTTGCGCTCGCCGACGCTAATCGACGGCCCCTCGTCGATTTCGAGATCCAAGCTCACCGTGTCTTCAGGCAAACCACGGAACTCGACGTCCTCTTCGAACTCTTTTTCGGCAGCAGGCTTCGACTGAAACAATCGGTAGTCGAGCGGCCAACCGATGAAGTGCCCAAGCTCCTGGCTGCTTACCTCCACACCGATCTGCGTCCCCAGCTGGTCGGCGATGCCCATACGCTCGAGGACCGGAGCGTAATCCGTCAGGATGTCGTGGTCCGACGCACTCATGAAATCCATGTCGTCGACCAAGAAACTCTCCGCGCGCCTCTCAAGGGGCAAACTACTGTCGAGACTGGGCGCAGCGTGAACGTGAAAGTCGGCAGCAATCCACTGGTCTTCGTCGATGGCACGAACCAGGCGCGCCTCCACGAGACGGGTCACGCCCTCTTCCAGTTTGACGCGCTCTCGATGCAAGTGCGAGCGCGGGCCGCGGGTGAAGAGCAGGTCGTACTCACCGGGCGGCATGTCGATGCCACCGCGGCCACTGCCGCTTTGGTCGATGGCGATCACGCCATCGTTGAAACGCTCACCCCCGATTTCGAGCGGAAGTAGTAGGTCTTGTGGAATGCGACAGCTGCCTTGTTGGCAAACCCGCTGCCCGCTGCAACCGTCGTCGTCCGAACAGGCGTCCGTCGGGAACCCGTCCGGACGCGCGATAAGCAGTCTGCCACCGGTGTGTGCGCCCGTTTCGTCAAAGATGGCGTACTCAAGCCGCGCGGGCTTCGGAAGATAAAGCGCGGTCGAGACGGATTGGTCCGCCCCGACCTGCACGGGAACCGGGCTCGATGTGAGGTTGCCATCGCGCGCGATCAACACGTGCCGACCTGGAGTGAGCGCCATACGGAACTTGCCCCGCGTGCGAGGCTGCGGCCCCGGATCGGTGATGGCGTAGGTGCGCACGCCCGCGACGCCCTCAAGGTAAACATCGGTCTCCGTGTTCTCGCGGTTGAGGCTAAAGAGTTCGTCGATCGAGAGTGCAGCGATATCTGCGTCGCTGAGCTCCGGGTGCCCATTGTCACGTGGATCGGCAATCGCATAGATGCGCGCCTTGGAAATCGGCGTGCCACTGCCTTGTTCAACCAGTGTGCCACGAACGACGCCAAGCGCATTGCCACGTGCACGCTCGATCGGCTCTCTTGCGGACGCGGGGTCGCCTTCGCCGAGCGAAACCCAACGCTCAAAGCGCACAAGCTTACCCTTCAAGCAGCCTTTATCGTCACGTGTGCAACTCGCCGACGCCAGTGCGCCAAAGGAAAACGAGCCGCCGAAAATCGGGATCATGACCTTGCCAACCGGCGGCGAATAACCATACGAGACGTGCTCGCCAACGCCGTACACCTCGTCAAGCAACAGCGGCGTGCTGAGCGTGTCGATGCCGCGTTCGAACAGACGCTGGAGGTCGGTCCGACTGTCGTGGCCCGGGCCAGGCACGAAGACGTCAAGATTGCCGCCGAAGAGGAGCATGTCGCCGAGGCCCACACCCGCCGTCTTATCCTCCGGCTTGCGACACACACCCGTGATGCCGGCAAGGCTGCCGGTGATGATGGAGCATTCTTCACCGGCCTGTTGGTCACACTCGACGTCGTCGAGGCAGCGGCCGGTACCGACGGGTCGCGGCAAGTCGCCCATCAGCACATCGAGAAGCCCCTGGCCTTCACGCTCGGGAAGTGGGTTGGCTTTGACGATATCGCCGGGCGTGCAGCGGTCTGGAATCGAGTCGCACTGGCAGTCGTCATCGTAGAGAAAATCGTCACATGCCGCGTTGCAACCGTGCGTGCTGCGCTCGTCGTCGCTTTCTACCGGGCAAAAGCCAACGTCGTGGCCGATGGTGCTGACCATGCGGATGAGCCGCTCCCCGGGACGAACTTCGTACTCGTTGTAAACTTGAAGGTTTTCGTAGTTGTACTCGGCCGGGGTGCCTGCATACTCCCGTCGCAGGAGTATGTTGAAGATGCTCATGATGATCTGAACCGGCACCGCGTCCGCGGACGACGTAACTTCCGCCCCGTCTTTGCTTCCCGTAATGCGTACCGTCGCCGGTGTACGCGCGTCGGCCTGATAGAGGTTGGCCACGGGCGCGATTTGACCGAGCTCGTCGAGCCCGCGCCCCGAGCGGTACTCGTCCTCGGGCCGCACGAGGTCGGCGTCGATCAGCGTCCCCCCGACGTCCAAGAAGAGGCGTGAGCGGCGCCCGCCTTCGACCACGGCGCGAATCTTGTCATTTTCCAACACAAAGTCGCCCACGCGCCCGTTTGCCACAGGTCCGCCGATGGCTTGGTTCATGGCGCGAATCACGTACGCGCGCGTTTCCCGCCCGTCGTCGCCACAGCTGCCAAACACGACAAGCGCCGCAACGACGAACACGCAACTTAGACCGATACTGAGTGAACGAACACGCATAGACTCTAGAAACTGCCTTGAAGGTTGAACGTGAGCGTGTCGTTTGAACGCTCGGTTCCGTGCTGTTCAATGCGCGCCATGTAAATGAGCTGCGCGCGAATGTAGCGTTCGAGCAGCTGCGCATTGACGCCGCCACCGATCAACATGACGTCACCGGCGTTATCGAGAGACCGGTCGTCGTCGAAAAGTTCGCCGCGTACCACCGGCTGGATCATGAACTCTTTGTAAAAAGGCAGCGTGTAGGCGGCCTCCACGTAGCCACCACATCGGTCGATGGTGTCCGCCACACTGGGTGGCGTGTCGGGCGCATCGTCGGGCGTTGAGGTGTCGCAAAGCACTTCGAACGAAAGACGCGCGCCCGCCATCGCAGCCGTGACGTCAGCCGACCACGCGAATCGGTTGATCGCCGGCGCATCTTCGTAAATGACGCCACCACCCACCTTGACGCCGTCTTGCCACGGATCGCGAAGGGTCGGGTTGCCCCAGGGTCGCACCTCGACGCGTGCGCCAGCGAGAAAACCTCCAAACTGATTGCCGAAACGAAATCCGTCGGTCCCGTTGGAAACGCCTGCAAAGTAGGCCAAAAGACCGTCGAGAGCGGCGCCCTCTGCGGTAACACCGAGGCGTCGACCCGGTGCGATCGCACCAACCGAGAGCGGACGCTCGATGAGCGGCAAACGGGACGAAGAAGCGAGCGATGCCGCGGAAAAAGGCACCTTACCCGAACCCATACTGAGGCGAAGTTCGGGCGCGATGGCCCACACGAGCTTGGCGTCAGAAAGAATGCCGTCGTTGCGGTCCGCTTGGAGCAGATTGAGCGTGATGAAGACACCGAGGCCGTAATCGAAGTTCGCCGAAAAACCGATGCGTGCACGGCGAATTCGAAAACCAGTTTCGGAGGCCACGTCTCCGTTGTCGATGAGTGCGTCATCACCCGCATAGCCGAGGTGAACCTGCGTAAGGCCGCCGATGTTGAGTTCGAAACCCTCGGTCTTGACGGCAGCCATGGTGGGTTCGACGTCTTCGCCGAGCACTGCGCCACTTTGACCCGCTTCAGCCGCTGCCCTTCCCTGGATTTCATCCGCGAGCGGGTCTTCTTCGGCCTCAGCTGGGTCTGGAGACGTCGTGTACACGTTCGCGCTGCCCTCAACCTCCTGTGCAGACGTGGTGGACCCATCCGCGGCGCGGGCATCGTCCGACTCTTGATCTGAGGTCTGCGCGTCCTGGGGCGCTTCGTCAGGCGACGCCTCGACGGGCTGCCCGGTGCCCGGTTCGGTGTCCTGCGCGAGCGCGCCTGAGACGGATAACAACGAGCACAAAGTGACAAGTGAAGCTCTCAAAATCATCGTTGGGTTCTCCTCGATCGACGTGGCGGGGTCGCTAAGTCAGCATCGTCTCGCGCACGAACGCGAGGAGCTTATCGTAACCATCTAAAAACTGCCTCAACGTTTTGCGACACGCCCCGAACTGGCGAAACTCGGAGATTTGCATGCCCTCCGGCTCGTATGCTCGTACGAAATCCGGCAATTTGCGTAGTTCAGCGAGCACATCAGCAGCGACGGTGTCGTCGATGCGCCGCTTGACCTCCACGCCGGACGCGTTGAACTTGTCCTGCCATATGGGCGGAATCGTGACGACCATCTCGCCACCGATGAACTCCGACCAGTGGTGGTGGCCACGCATCGCGGCTGACAAGAGCGTCGCACGATACTCGCGCTCTTTGAAAACACCGTAGGCGCGTCGCACGATGGCCGTCGACGCGTGCTTGATCAGCTCGGTATCAAAACCTTCGGGCGCCTCATCACGCAGGTGGTCGTTGATGCGCCCGACCATGATCGTAACCCAGGGACGCATACTCGATGTGTCGACACCGTCTTCTTGTGCGCGCTGAAGACCACGCTCGACGGCTTCGGCAACCGCGATCGCTTGCGGTACAGAGTAGGAGACCGTGGCATTGATGACGACCCCAGAGGCAGTGAGCTCCTCGATGGCAGAGATACCGGCTTCGATCGCCGGCACCTTCACCGCCATATTGGGCGCGAGCGTATCGAAGTGTCTCGCCTGCTCAACCATGGCCGCCGTGTTCGGATAGTTCCGTGGGCTGACCTGCAAGCTCAATCGGCCACGCTTTCCTCCACTCTGCTCGAAAATGGGCAGCAAGAGTTTGGCCGCATCGCGCGCAACAGCCTCGACGAGCCTCCACGCGATCGTCTCCTCGGTCTCCGTGGGGTGTTTGTCCACCAAGCCCACCAAGACCTCGCGCCAATGATCAGGCCTGGCCTCGATCGCTTCGAGCACCAACACCGGATTCGAGGTCGCGCCCGTCGCGCCGTGCTCGACAGCCTTTGCGAGCGTTGTAGCCTCACACCCGTCGTTCCAGAACTCGGTCGGATGCTCGAGTGTCATTTGATGCAGAAGGGACTTTGGCTCCGCCATGCCGGGATCTAGCTCAGCTGCTTGCTCTCCGCTAGGCACCACTCCGAGGCATCATTTTGCAACTCGCACACACGCTTCTCAAGAAGGGTGCTCATCGCACGCGCTGAGCCGGGCTTGTCCGCTTTGTCGACCCGGATATGATATCGAGTATGCGTGAAGCGAGTTGGACCTGCATCTTAGATAACAAGGGTAGCCTCGGGCCGGAGACGACAAAGACCGTAACCGAGGTCGAGTTCGAAGTCCCCGAGCACACGCGCGAAATCGCGCTTTCGTTTGACTATCAGCCTCGCCAGTCGCTCGACAAGGCGGTCAACCAAGAGCACGTCGAAAAGGCGTTCGCAGAGTTCTCTTCGACCTTTCGAACTCGCTTGGGCGATGCATGGGCAGAGGGCCTACGCGCAAAACTGAGCGTGGACAGGATGCACGAGGCGCTCAACAACTTACTCAACGTCGTGCTCATCGATGCCGACGGAAACTGGCGCGGTCGATGGGATCGAAACCCCGCTTCCGAAGACGGGCGCTTGCGCTTGGGCGTGAACCAAGCAGCTGCAGGGTTCATCGCAGGGCCATTGCCGGCCGGCACCTGGCGCGCAGCCATCGAGTGTCACGGCATCTACGGCAAGCCGGTCCAATACGCCCTTACCGTCGAGACTTTTGAAGACGAAGAACCGAAAGCACGTGATGAGTCCAGCGAGGCCAAGAAGCGCTGTGCTACCAGCACCGCCGCTTCGACCCGAGCGCAAGACGAAGAACCAAAAGCACGTGATGAGTCCAGCGAGGCCAAGAAGCGCTGTGCTACCAGCACCGCCG
>CAZAQV010000009.1:132210-225726 GCA_964487255.1 uncultured Polyangiales bacterium
CTTCGACCCGAGCGCAAGACGAAGAACCAAAAGCACAGTGGTTCGTCGGCGAGATGCATTCGCACTCGACGGAAAGCGACGGCAACTGGCCGATTGAGACGCTTTGCCAGAACGTGGCAAAGGACGGCGCGCAGTTTATCTTTCTGACCGACCACAACACCATGTCGGGTCATCACAGCCGCGCCAGAAACCCCAGTCCACCCGACGTACCGCTCACACTCGTGCCCGGGTGCGAGCTGACCACGTTCTTCGGCCACTACCCGACCTACGGCGTACAAAGCGCACCCGTGTGGCACCTCAACGGCGAAGTTCGTCCCTTCGAGGACATCTCCGCCGACGTCCGAGCTCGCGGAGGCATGATCGGCGCCGCACACCCCTTCGTTCCCGGCGACCCGCTTTGCACCGGCTGCCGCATGCGGGCTGACCTCGACCCCGCACTGATCGACACCATGGAAGTCTGGTATCGGCGCTGGGACTCTCCTGGCGTCGACAACGAGGCGGCCTACGCGCTGTGGAATCGTTTTTGGCGGGACGGACACCGTATCACCGCGGTGGGTGCGCGCGATGTGCACCGCACCGAGCAACTGCACCCATTTCCCGGCCAGATGCCGCTCACCGCCATCCGCGCAGCGGCCAACACACCGACCGCCATTTTCGCCGGCCTGCGCCGCCGAGAAGTGGTCGTCACAGGCGGCCCGATGGTCGAACTCAAGCTTCTCGGAGAGTCGCAGCGGGCACGCGTTGGTCAGGAGCTGAGCGAAGCGCCCCGCAAAGCGCAGGTGCACCTCTGGAACATGGAACCCAATCTCACCCTGCACATGTTCGCCAATGGCGAATGCGTACAAACCATCGACGGCCTGACGGACGGCGAACACGAAATCGACGTGCCATCGTCGGCGCAAAGCGCGAGTTGGTTTCGCGTCGAGTTACGCAACCCGCAAGACCTGCCACGCGCAATTACCAACCACGTCGTCGTAGCCCCTACTTGATCTCGACGCCGTGGGCGGCGAACTGGGCGCTCATCCGCCAGGCGTTGCAATCGTCGAGCGGGTCACAAACGCTCTTGTCGCCGGGATCGAGCACGCAGCCACTGTCGTCACAAAGCGCGTTGGGCGGGTTACCCCATTCACTGCGCGCCACCTCTTCGCAGTTGGACTGAGATTGAATCTCGCCGATAAAGTTGCACAAGGAGCTATCCCCGAGCACCGCGATCGTTCCCTCCGACACATCTGCGACGCGCACAAATGTAATTACCTGTCCCTTGCTGACATCGTAACCGTTGGCCGACGTGTACTGACCGACACAGCTACGCATCTCGGAGAGCAGGAGACTCACCTGAATGGTGCGAAGCGGAAGCTCGAAAATCGATTGCTCACGCCCACCGATGGGAAGCGTCACAATCCCGTCATACAAACTTGTGAGCAGCTCTCCGGCGAGAAAGCCGTCGAACACGGCCGGGTTCCAGCGGTCCGCACTGCCGTTGGCCGTGGGCGCATTGTCGACCGCAAACGAAAACGTATCATCGCTATTGCGGTCACCATAACCTGTCGAAACCGTCACCACGCCTTCGTCTTCCGCGCCGGAGATCGAAACCAGCCACGAAAACGACTCATCCGACAAGGCGTCGCGCAAAAGGAGACTGACCACTTGTCCGGAAAGCGCAGCGGGTTCTTGGATGTCGAGCTCAGCGAGGCGAAGCTCCACCTGTGCGGCGCCCGCTCCGTTTTGCTTGCGGTAGCAGCACGCTCCCATCATGCCAGCCCCATTGTCGGGGGCATCCGTCGGACAATCGGCCTCAGGCGCGGCGTCCGGAGCGGCATCCAGGCGAGCGTCGGACAGCGAAGCATCCGGCGGGAAGGCATCCGGCGGCAAAGCATCCGGCGGGGGGGCATCACCGCTCGAGTCCGCGCTCGCAGCGTCCATCGGGACAGTGGTCGCGTCGTCGTCGCAACTGCATCCGGCGACGCTCAACTCTGCCAGAATCAGAAGCAATAGCGGCTTCACAGGAGCTTACCCCGCGTCCACGCCACCGTCTGCTGTCGACGCGTCGTTGGTTCCAGCGTCTTCGACGGAAGCGTCAGAGACAGAGGCGTCGGGCGTGGGCTCGACGGTAGAGTCCGAGACTTCAACACCCATGGCGGCGAAATTGGCGCGCATCACCCACGCGTTACAGTCAACGAGAGGGTCACAAACATCGTTGTCACCGGTGTCTTCGACGCAGCCCGATTCATCGCACAGCGAATTGGGGGGGTTGTCCCACTCGGTGCGCGCAACTTCTTCGCAGTTCGACTGCGACTGAATGCCACCCACGAAGTTACAGAGTGAGATATCACCCAAGACGTCGATCGTGCCCTCTGCGGCGGCAGCTACTCGCACAAACGTTTGAAACGCGCCTGAGTCGACCGTGTAACCACCTGACCTACTGTAAGAGCCGACGCAACTTCGGTTCTCAGAGAGTTCGATCTTCGTCAGCTCGATGCCCTGAAGCGGAAGCTCAAGA
The DNA here is from genome assembly GCA_964487255.1 of uncultured Polyangiales bacterium. Classification (GTDB taxonomy): domain Bacteria; phylum Myxococcota_A; class Polyangia; order Polyangiales; family CAZAQV01; genus CAZAQV01. The sequence continues at coordinate 134,711 of CAZAQV010000009.1, forward strand.
ACCGTTTCTTTATTTGGCGTCTCAGGGTCATCGCGGCCACCAAGCGGCAAAATGATCTCCCCGTCGTAGCGGCCTGTCACCGTGTCGTTGGCGATCGTACCCTCGAACTCGGCGGGATTCCAGCGATCGGCTGCGCCGTCTTCGGTCGGCGCATTGTTGAGCGCGTAAGAGAATGTGTCGTTTTGGTTGCGATCTGCAAAGCCGGTCGTGATTGTCACGGCACCATCTTGACTGGCGCCCTCAACGGTCAGTAGCCACGAGAAGGTCTCCTGCGAGAAGGCAGCGCTGACGATCGTTTGCACGGTCGAGTTGGCAAGCACAGGGGGAGTCTCGATATCGAGCGAGGAGAGGCGAAGGTCCACACGGTCCGCATTGGCGCCTTGTTCCTTGCGGTAGCAGCAGCCGCCCATGAGCCCTGCGCCCTGATCCGGCGCCTCTTCAGGACAGTCGACCATCACCGAAGAGTCTGGCTTCGTGCCCGAATCGGTATCCGTGTTGTTTTCGTCGTCGCCGCAGGCGCCGAGGGATGCCGCAAGCGACACCGTCATTAGTGATAAAAGCCAAGTTTTTGCAGTGCGTTGCACAGAGACCTCCAAGAGAAATTCTTGGCCGCTTCATAGCGCGGAATGACGAGAATGCACGACGCAGCGCGGCGGCAGGCAGATCGCGCCTGTGCGCCCGGGATTGAGCGGCCCGATACACTGGGCTTCAGGCTAGACTGCGTGTGTGCAGAACTGGATGAAGGAGCTGGCGAGCCACTACCGTCGCGTGCGTAGCGCCCACCCAGAGGCGCACCTGGTGCTCGTCACGGACATCGACGGCACCATCCTCGATATGCGCCACATGGTTTGCGCCGTGCTCAAGCGCTACGACCGCGAGCACGGGACATCTTTTTTTCGACGACTGAAGCCCGAGGACGTCACTGCGCATGAAAACCAGGTCGAGGCCTGGCTCGAAACCCGCGCGATTGCACCGGCGATTCGCAAAGAGATCCATGCTTGGTACATTCGTAAACGGTGGGAACGCGAGGCGATGATCGCCATGCATGCGCCTTTTCGGGGCGTCATCGAAGTGTTGCGATGGTTTCAGCTCCAGCCCAACACCGAAGTGGCGCTCCTTACCGGTCGTCCCGAGTCTCTGCGCGAGCAGACGCTGCGGTGCCTTGAGGCAATCGGCTCGCCACGACGCGTCCATTTTTCACGCGAACTCCTCTTGATGAACCCAGGCAGGTGGGAAGAGAACGTGGCCAACAACAAAGCCCGCGGCATCGAAGCGCTCCGCGAGGCTGGCATGACGCCTTTCGCGTTTATCGACAACGAACCTTCGAACCTGCAAGCGGTTCGCGAATCCGACCCTCAGCGAGACATCTTGCTGCTCCATGCAGACACCATTTTTGAATCCAAGCGCAGCATCGCGCCACCTGGAACCGTCGCGGGACACGAGTACCGCATCGACCAGATCGTCGACCAAACCGACGCCCTTCCCCGCCGTGTTGAACTGGTTTGGCATGGTGCAAACACAGAACGCGAGCTAGCACGGGCTCTCGAAGCGCCCGTACAGTGGGTCGAAATCGACGTGCGTATGGAGCCGACCGTCGATCAGCCCATCGTGCGTGCGAGCTCACTCGAGGAGCAACCTTGGGCCGAGCCGGAAGAACCGTTTTACCTTGAGTGCGCGCTTGCAACCGCCGGCAGCGGCGAGAAGGGGCTCAAGCTCGACATCAAGGGTGGCGTCGACTTGCTCGCGCGTGTACTCGACCTTCTCGACAAATGCGACGCGAAGATGCCGCTGTGGTTCAATGCACGCCTTGAGGACTTGGGGCAAGAAGGTTTCGCCAAGGTGCGCAAACGGCACCCGAAAGCCACCTTGCAGTGCCCCGCCGATTGGCTCATGCCTTTCATCTTCGCGCATCCAGAGACCGCCAAGCAGCTCGCCGAACAGATCCGAGCGTGGGGCATCGACCGCTTCTCGTTCGTTTGGGACGCCAAGCGCATCGGCATGGTCGTCGAGTTCATGGAGCAGCACGGCTTTGAGACCAACCTCTATCGCGTCCCCGACCTCGAGGCGTTCCTGCACGCTGCCATGCTGCTGCCCACCAGCATCACCACCTCCTTTCGGGCCGCCCGCCCCCTACTTTGATCCCCTTGACGACACAACCGCACTGTCCACTTCTGTCAGCTGGTCGCGATCGCCTGCTTACTCGGCGGTGCGCTCTTCGAGGTCGCCGGTGTGCTCGGCGGTCCACATCGCCGCAGTAAGCACGACGCACAGCCAACCCGCTGCGCACCAAAACGTGGTCGCCGTCGAAAAATCGTAGACGGCTGCGTCACCCTCGCCCTCAACCTTGATCAGAATGCCGGTCAGCGAGTCTTCGATGCTCGCGCCAACGTAGGCCATCCCGCCCACAACACCGACCGCGGCACCCGCCGCATTAACAGAAGAGATCTCCATCGCGATCAGCCCACCAAGAAACACAAGCAAGCCACCGAGCGCGACGCCAACAGCAATGAGCGAAATGCGCGTCATGACCGGATCGCCGCTGCCATAAAGGAAGTACGTCCATCCGCAGGCGAGTGCGAGCGCGTAGAGCAAGGTGAGCGGAACGCGTTTCCCACGAAACGCCCAGTCCGAAATCGGGCCAGCGATAACCGTGCCCAAGATGCCCCAGGCGGAAACTTCGCCCACCGTGTCCGCCGCTTCGACGAGAGAATAACCTCGCACCTTTTCCAAGTACGCAGGGCCCCAGTCTTTGATCGCATAGCGACAGACGTACATGCTCGCATTGGCCAGGCCGCACACCCACACCCAGGGGTTTGAGAGCACGCCCAGCTGAGCCTTCCATATCGTCGCGAGCGACTTGTCCTCTTCTTCCTTCTTGGCATCGGCTCTGGAGGTGAGTCCGTCGAACTCTGCGGGGCCTGGCAGTCCGCGACTCTGCGGTCGGTCACTCATGACGACGTAGAGGACAAGCGCAGCAACGACGCACGAAGCACCCGGCGTCCAAAACGCCCATCGCCACGCTCCAGGGGCGCCGTTCTGTGCTTCGATGAGTCGAGAAGAAACAGCGAACGCAATCCACTCACCGATGTGGTGGGCAAGTCCCCAAATCGCATACGCCGTGCCGAGGTGCTTGGCCGAAAACCACGCCGAAAGACTGACCGCACAAGACGGCACGCCAACCGACTGAAACCATCCACTCACTGCCCACAGCACCACAAACATCACAATGGTCGAGGACGACCCGAAGGCCAATGCACACAAAGCAGAACCGAAGAGCGCGGTTGAAAAGAGGCGCTGCGGATTGATGCGATCGGCCAAAAAGCCGTTGCTCGTTTTTCCGATCGCATACACAATCTTGTGAGCCGCACCGATCATCCCCAGCATCGCGGCGTCGGCTACCCCCTGATCGATCATCGTCGTCTTGGCTACGGAAAGTCCTTCACGGATGAAGTAATAAAAGCCGTACCCAACCGTGGCCGCGAGAAAAATGGTAATGCGCCAGCGCCAATACCGCGCGGCATATTGCGCTCGCTCTTCGGTCACGGGAACTGAAGGTTGCGGCGAGAAGAAACGCTTGATCGCACCTAGCATGCAGGCCTCGGAGCTCGAAGCATGCTTCCCCTAACCGGCGACATGCGGGCCTCGTAGCCTAGTTTTGGCGGTGATGCTACATCTTCGCCGTGAATTACACGACCGAGAACATCATCTTTCGCGCCCAGGGCGAATGGAACAAGCCCGGATTGCGCAACCGCATTACCCCCGAACAGGCCGGCTGGGAGCACTTGTCGGTCGAGATGCGAAAACTTGGCAAAGGTGCATCGTGGACAGCTGAAACCGCAGGGTGCGAGGCAGCACTGGTCGTTCTCTCCGGCACCTGTTCGGTCAAGAGCAATCGCGGAACGTGGGAAAAGCTCGGCCGCCGCAAGAACGTGTTCGAGGGCATGCCCTGGGCCCTTTACTTACCGCGCGCCTCGGACCTCGAGGTGACTGCGCTCGATGAATACTTTGAGTTTGCTTACTGCTGGGTTCCCACAGACAAGGACTTCGACGCGAAGTTGATTCGACCCGAAGATTGCAATCTTCTTGTGCGCGGCGGGCACAACAACACGCGGCAGATCAACGAAATCATTCCGCCCGGTTTCCCGTGCGACAAGCTCGTGTGCGTGGAAGTCTTCACACCGTCTGGCAACTGGAGTTCCTACCCGCCGCACAAGCACGACGAACACAAGATGGGCGAAGGCGGAGAGGTCGCTGAGGCCGACCTTGAAGAGTTCTATTGCTACAAGTTCGCCCGACCCGATGGCTGGGCCATGCAACGCGTCTACACTGACGACCGGACGACCGACGCCGCCGTCGTCGCGCAAGACGGTGACGTCGTTTTGGTCCCGCACGGCTATCACCCGGTATGCACGGGCTACGGCTACGACTGCTACTACCTAAACTTTCTGGCAGGCTCCGCCCAAACGCTCGCAGCCACCGACGACCCGGCGCACGCCTGGGTCAAAGATACGTGGGACGCAACCGACCCTCGGGTCCCCATGGTCACCCTCAAGATGGAGTCCATCACTGGCTAGAGCCGAGGCGATCACTGGCTCGTCCAATGGCCGCAGACCACTTCTTGATAGTGAATTCACTTACTTTTCTTCGCAGATGCGCGTTGGCTCCATAATTGCTTCGAGCATTGCCCCATGGTGTCACCACACCGCAGACCCCGCGCCAGAGTTCGAAAGGCAGGTTCCTCTGCGACTACATCCCTGATCGTCATCGCCATCTCGATGGTTGGAGTCGCAGGCTTTGACCAACTCGGATCGAGTTGGTCAAACGCTCTTCAAGGGCGATCGCAGAGTGAAAACCCGGTGTTTCACAAATCGCTGGATCAACCTAGAGTTGGAAGCACTGAACAAGCGGCGATGCTGAGCCGCGTCGCCAAAGTGGCAGATGCAGCTCTATCGACCATACCAGTGAGCGTGAGACGCGTCACGGGCGCGCAGCTGCTGAAGGAACTGCCCAGCCCACACGCCCAGATACTCGAAGAACTTCGGCGGCTTGGTCCCGATCGGTTGCGGAGCATCGGCGCTGCCGACCTTGAAACGCACGTCAATGACACGCAAATGGTGACGCAGGTCGCGAAGACCGCACTCGCTCGGTGGGCAGGTTCACCAGACATGGAACGAATTTTACAGCTCGTCATACGCCTTTCGCGAAAAGAACAGGGCTACGACTCCATTCATAACAAAGCCAAACTGGCCCGGGAGTTTTCGAACCAGACGGACATCAATGTCCCGGCTGACGTAATCGATGCATATGGGCTGGACCTTTTGGATCACCAAGGTGCCTTTGCTTTCGTAGACGATACGGACACATTGTGGCTGGCAGAAAGGACATCGCATCGTGGGTTGTTGCCCCCACCCGGCTCGTGGAAGACCGACTCATGGGACCTTTCACTCGCCGCGAAAAACGTTGCAGCCTATCGCAACGATGGAACTCTTGGCCTTCGTCCACGCGAGCCCAAGAAACTTAACTTCTACAGCAGAAATGGGGATATGCGCACGGTCTATCTAAGGTCAGGACAACGGTACGAGCCGCGTATCCTTCGAACCTTAGGAGAAACCTTTGGTGACGATCACGCAAGACCTTATTTCGTTCAACCAGACGCTCCGATGAGCCGGATGCGCTTGGGAAACCACAACGGAATCGCATATCACGACCGCGCTTCGCAAGAACTCCACGTCGCTTGGTATCTTCGCGACAGATGGGAAGTTCATCGTCTCGCCACTACCCGTGGCGAAGTCTCGATTGTCTACGCAACCGATGAACCGAGGCGTGCCGCCACCGGTACCCAAGGGTTTAGGCTGACTTATCAAGATGCCTCCGGCACACATGCCATCGAGAGCAGCGATGGACTTACTTGGAAGCCCACAGCCACGCTCTATTCGACAGGAGATGTCAACGACAACCGAATCGCGGACGCATTCCGTAAGGCAGTCGCAACGAAGTAACGACCCAGCACGCAGTGTCATTAGATTGGTCATTGGATTGCTAGAATCCATCGTCCACCCATGGCGCTTCGTCTAGCGCTCGCTGTAAAACATCGATGTGCTACATCTCGTCGGACTTCATGCACAGCATCTACGCTCGCGAGGACAGACGATGAAAACAACCCGACTGACGACCGCGCAGGCGCTGATTCGATTCCTCAAGAATCAGTATGTTGAACGGGACGGACAGCGCGCTCCGTTTTTCGCAGGCTGCTTCGGCATCTTCGGACACGGCAACGTCGCGGGGATCGGTCAGGCGCTGCAGCAGAACCCTGATTTTCGTTACTATCAGGTGCGCAACGAGCAGGCGATGGTCCACAGTGCAGCGGCCTACGCCAAACACAAAAACCGGCTCCAAACCTTCGCCTGCACAACGTCCGTCGGCCCCGGTGCAACCAACATGGTCACGGCCGCGGCGGGCGCAACCATCAACCGCCTCCCCGTCCTCTTGCTGCCGGGCGACGTGTTCGCACGACGACACGTCGACCCCGTACTTCAGCAACTCGAGTCACCGACAACGCGCGACGTCTCCGTCAACGACTGCTTCCGCCCCATTTCCAAGTACTGGGACCGCATCTGGCGGCCGGAGCAACTACTGAGCGCCTGCCTCGACGCAATGCGCGTTCTCACCTCACCGTCCGATACGGGTGCGGTCACGCTGGCGATGCCGCAAGACGTCCAGGCCGACGCCTTTGAATTCCCTAACTGGTTCTTCGAAGAGCGCACCTGGCACGTTCGTCGACCGACGCCAGACGCAGGCGCCATTCGCGAGGCAGCCCTTCGCATCCGTGAAGCAAAGCGGCCGCTCATCGTCGCAGGTGGCGGCGTCATCTACGCGAATGCCTGCGCAGCGCTCGCAAGGTTCTGTGAGCAAACCGGGATCGCCATCGGTGAGACGCAGGCGGGGAAAGGCGCGCTTCCCTGGCAGCACGCACAAAACCTCGGTGCCATCGGTGCCACCGGCACACTGGCCGCAAACCGCATGGCCAAAGAGGCCGACCTCATCATCGGCGTCGGCACGCGATACAGCGACTTCACCACGCAATCGCAGACACTTTTTAGCGACGAGGCGAGCTTCGTTAACATCAACGTGGCGAGCATGGACGTGCACAAGCAGCGTGCGCTCGGCATCGAGGCGGACGCGCGCGAAGCGCTGAACGCCCTTCGCATGGCGCTGCGCGGCGCAGAGGCAACCTACGAGGTTCAGAACGAATACAAGAAGCAGGTGGCGGGTCTCAAATCCGAATGGGACGCAGAAGTCAACCGGCTTTACGCGCAACGCCTCTCGCCAGGGCCTCTGAGTCAAGCCGAAGTCATCGGCGCGGTCAACGACATCTCAGGCGACAAGGGCACCGTCATCTGCGCCGCGGGCAGCTTGCCGGGAGACCTTCATAAGCTTTGGCGACCGGCGGACGAAAAGGGCTATCATCTCGAGTACGGTTACTCGTGTATGGGCTATGAAGTCGCCGCGGGTCTTGGCGTCGCCATGGCCGAACCTGAACGCGATGTGTTCGTGATGGTCGGTGACGGCTCGTATCTGATGATGGCGCAAGAGATCGTCACGGCCGTCCAGGAAGGCGTCTCGTTCACCATCGTGCTGCTCGACAACCACGGCTACGGGAGCATCGGCGCTTTGTCCGAGTCGCTCGGTAGCGACGCTTTCGGGACCCGTTACAAAAAGCGTGGAGCAGACGGTCAGCTCAGTGGTCCGAACCTCGAAATCGACTTCGTCGCCAACGCCGCCAGTATGGGCGCGAAGGCCGAGCGCGCCACGACGCACGCCGAACTCCGTCAAGCGCTCGAGCGAGCCAAGTCGAACGCTGGAGTGAACGTGGTCGTCGTCGAAACTTCCCGCGAACCCGAGCACCGCGTCCCCGGCTACGAAAGCTGGTGGAACGTGCCGGTCGCCGAGGTCTCCGAGATGCCCGCCGTCCGAGCCGCCCGCAAGGCCTGGGAAGGCAAGACGTAGGGCCACCTACATGTACGAAGGTTTCACGGTGGGGCGGGTTACGCCGGGTAGAGTACGGTGGGCTTTGTGCTAAAACTCACCGGAAATCATGACTACGATTCGTTACGAAAAAGACGCAAACCTCGACCTCATTCGCCAGAAGAAAGTCGCAATTATTGGCTATGGCTCGCAGGGACATGCGCACGCGCTCAACCTCAAGGAAAGCGGCGTTGACGTTCGCGTGGGCTTGCGCGACGGGTCGGCGAGCGCAGACAAAGCACGCAAGGCCGGACTCGAGGTTCTGAGCAACAAAGAAGCGGCTCAATGGGCGGACGTCATCATGATCCTCGCGCCCGACACCAAACAGCCCGCGCTCTACCGCGAGGACATCGAGCCTGCGCTCGGTGCCGGCAAGACGCTCATGTTCGCCCACGGCTTCAATATCCGTTACGAGACATTCAGCCCACCGGCCGAAGTCGACGTCTCAATGGTCGCGCCAAAGGGGCCAGGCCATCGCGTTCGCGAGACCTACCAAGAAGGCGGCGGTGTACCTGCGCTCGTCGCCGTTCACCAAGACGCCAGCGGCCAGGCCGACGAACTCGCGCTCAGCTACGCGTGCGCAATCGGTTCGGGTCGCGCGGGCGTGCTCAACACAACCTTCGCGGAAGAGACCGAAACCGACCTCTTCGGCGAGCAAGCCGTACTCTGCGGCGGAGTAAGCGAACTGGTCAAAGCCGGTTTCGACACACTCACCGAGGCGGGATACCAACCCGAAGTCGCTTACTTCGAGTGCCTGCACGAGCTCAAGCTCATCGTCGACCTGATGTACCGCGGCGGTCTTCGCTACATGCGTTACTCGATCAGCGACACGGCCGAATGGGGCGACTACCAGGCTGGCAAAAAGGTGATCAACGAGTCTTCGCGCGCGGCCATGAAAGAGCTTCTCAGCGACATCCAAAGCGGCAAGTTCGCCAAACGTTGGATCGACGAGAACGAACAGGGGCGCCAGGAGCTCAACAAGCGTCGACAGCTCGAAGGCGAGCACAAGATCGAGCTCGTCGGTAAGAAGCTCCGTTCCATGATGCCATTCGTCGACCCGATTGAGGTCGAGTCTGAACAGTCGTAGTGGCCAGGCGCGAGGCATCATGAGCCGCTTTCCTTTGGACCCCAACTACGTCCGCATCTTCGACACGACCCTGCGCGACGGTGAACAGTCGCCAGGTGCAACCATGACCTCATCGCAAAAGTTTGAGGTCGCACAGGGCCTCGCGCGCCTCGGGGTCGACATCATTGAAGCGGGTTTTCCAGCCGCCTCCGTGGGTGATCACGATGCTGTGCGTCGCATCGCCGAAGCGGTAGGTCAAGAACCCGCACACGGCTTTGACGAGCCACCGGTCGTATGCGGTTTGGCCCGCACTGTTGAGGGAGATTTACGAAAAGCTTGGAGCGCCGTTCAGCCCGCAAAGTACCCCCGGATCCACACCTTCCTTGCAACATCACCGATCCACCGCGAGCACAAGCTTCGGATGTCGAAAGACGAAGTGCTCGAGCGTATCAAATCGATGGTCGGCTTCGCGCGCACACTCTGCGAGGACATCGAGTTCAGCCCCGAAGACGCCGGACGCACCGAGCCGGACTTTTTGTGGAAAGCGCTCGAGGTCGCGGTCGAGGCAGGCGCAACGACGCTCAACATCCCGGACACAGTGGGTTACACGACGCCCAACGAGTTCGGCCAGGTTATCGCCGACATCAAAGCGCAGCTTCGCGGACGGGACGACGTGGTGATCAGCGTGCATTGCCACAACGACCTCGGGATGGCGACGGCCAACACCCTTGCCGGCGTACAAAACGGCGCGCGGCAGGTCGAGGTCGCTGTCAACGGCATCGGCGAGCGCGCAGGCAACACCGCACTCGAAGAGGTCGTGATGGCCATCGTCACGCGTCCCAAAATCTACCAGGTCAAAACCGGCGTCGACACCAAGCAGATCATTCGCGTGAGCCGCCTCGTGAGTCGCTCGGCGGGCATCTCGGTGCAGCCGAACAAGGCCATCGTCGGAGCAAACGCCTTTGCCCATGAATCCGGCATCCATCAAGATGGCATGCTCAAGAACGAGCAGACCTACGAGATCCTACGACCCGAATCAATCGGCATGGAAAAAACGCAGCTCGTGCTCGGCAAGCACTCGGGGCGACACGCGTTCCGCAAGCGCCTTAAGGAGCTGGGCTTCGCGCTCGGCGAAGAGGCCTTCGAGAAAGTGTTTGCTGACCTCAAGAAGGTGGCGGAGCGAAAGAAAGTCATCGCGGACGCAGACCTCATCGCGCTCGTGTCGGGCAGCGAGAACTCGGTACCCGAACGCTTCGTGCTCGAGGAACTGCAAATTTATCACGGCACAGCGACGACGCCGAAAGCGACGGTGCGCCTACGCGGACCCGACGGCCAACCGCGGCGCGCCACCGCGACGGGCTCTGGGCCGGTCGATGCATGTTTCAAGGCCATCGACGAGATCGTCGAAGCGCCATCGGTGCTACTTCAGTACGCCGTCCGCGCCGTGACCGAGGGTGTCGATGCGCTCGGCGAAGTGACCGTGCGCGTACGCGCCGACAACAACCAAATCGTCGAAAGCGAAGCGCGAACACCTTCCGCGCCGCCGCCACAGCTCACCAGTGTGGTCGCTGGCCACGGGGCCGATACCGATATTCTCGTCGCAAGCGCCAAAGCTTATCTCTCAGCGCTCAATCGGCTCCTCGACTCCGTTGATTCAAACCGCGGAGTCGAGTCGATCCGAGCGCTTTCACTCGAAGAGCTCGCACAAAGGCAACAGCCATGACCGCCCGCACCCTCTTTGACAAAGTTTGGGAAGACCACCTTGTCAGACCTGAACAGGCCGACCGCCCCGCCGTCATCTACATCGACCTTCAGCTCATTCACGAAGTCACTTCGCCACAAGCTTTCGCCGGTCTGCGTGATCGCGGCATCGGCGTGCGTCGTCCTGAGCGAACCCTGGCCACGATGGACCACTCGACGCCAACCGACAAGCGTCCGCTTGAGCTCGTGGACGGTCCGGCCAAGGCACAACTGCAAACACTCATCCGCAACTGCGAGGAGCACGGCATCGAGATCCACCCGATGGGATCGGCGGGTCATGGTATCGTCCACGTCATTGGACCCGAACAGGGACGAACACAGCCCGGCATGACCATCGTTTGCGGCGACAGCCACACATCAACACACGGGGCCTTCGGAGCGCTCGCGTTTGGGATTGGAACGAGCGAGGTCGAGCACGTCCTGGCAACGCAATGTCTGCTCCAGCGGCGCCCTAAGACGATGGAGGTCCGCTTCGAAGGTACACCTCCCGAATGGGTCACCGCGAAGGACCTGATTTTGGCACTCATCGCACAAATCGGAACCGATGGTGGCACCGGTTACGTGCTCGAGTACCGCGGTGAGGCAATCGAAGCGCTCGATATGGAAGGTCGAATGACCGTGTGCAACATGTCTATTGAAGCCGGCGCACGTGCGGGCATGATCGCGCCCGACGAAAAGACCTTTGCATACCTCAAAGGTCGTGAGGGCTCGCCGAAGGGTGCGGCGTGGGACGCTGCCGTTGCCTACTGGAAGACGCTGCGAAGTGACGATGGCGCAACCTTCGACAAGACGGTTACGGTCGATATTTCAAAGCTTGAGCCCATGATCACCTGGGGAACGAACCCAGGCATGGGTGTACAGATTAGCGATCCCCTTCCCTCATCACAGAAAGCGGCGAACCAAAAGGCACTCAAGTATATGGGTCTCGAAGCTGGAGAGTCGCTGCTTGGCCGCGACATCAACGTCGTATTCATCGGCTCGTGCACCAACTCGCGTATCTCAGATTTGCGGTTGGCCGCGAAAGTGGTCGAGGGCAAGCGCGTCGCCGACGGCGTACGCATGATGGTGGTACCGGGTTCACACGATGTGAAGAAACAGGCAGAGGCCGAAGGGCTCGATCAAATCTTTATCAATGCGGGAGCAGAGTGGCGCGAACCCGGCTGCTCGATGTGCATCGCGATGAATGGCGACCAACTCAAGCCCGGCGAGTACGCGGTCAGCACCTCCAACCGCAACTTCGAGGGCCGCCAAGGCAAAGGCGGTCGCACACTCTTGGCCTCACCGTCCACTGCCGCGGCTGCGGCCATCACCGGCAAAGTCACCGATCCAAGAACACTTCTTCCAGGCACGTAAGATGGCAGCCCAAGTCAAAAAATTCTCCTCCCGCCTCGTCCCACTTCCCGTTCGCGATATCGACACCGATCAAATTATTCCGGCACGGTTCCTCAAGGTCACCGACAAAGAAGGGCTTGCCGACTGCTTGTTTGCGGACTGGCGTGGCGATGCCGACTTCGTCCTCAACCAAAAAGAAAACGAGGGTGCCGAAGTCCTACTAGCGGGCGACAACTTCGGCTGCGGTTCGTCTCGCGAGCACGCACCCTGGGCTCTTGTCGCCTACGGCTTCAAGGCGATCATCTCGACGAGTTTTGCGGATATCTTCAAAAACAATGCACTCAAAAACGGGCTATTACCGATTGAAGTGTCCCCCGAAATTCTCGAGGCGCTCTTCGATCTGCGAGATCGCGACGCCAGCACCTCGGTCGAGGTTGATCTCGAAGCGCAAACGCTGTGTTATCCGGGCGGCCAGGTTGGCTTCGAGGTCGATGGCTTCGCGCGCCAATGCCTGCTCGACGGTGTCGACCAGCTCGGGTACTTGCAGTCGCTCGAACCTGAGATCGACGCCTACGAGTCGGCGCGTGCGCTGCGCGCCTGGAAGTAGCCCGCCATGTCTTCGAGCACAGTGTCTTCGCGGGTCGCGATCTACGACACCACGCTGCGCGATGGCACGCAGGGTGAAGGGATCTCGCTGTCGGTTCGTGACAAGTTGCGAATCGCACGGCGCCTCGACACGTTTGGCGTACGTTACATCGAGGGCGGATGGCCAGGCTCGAACCCGAAGGACGAAACATTCTTCGCCCGAAGCGCCAAAGAGACCTGGACCCATGCGACGCTCTGCGCGTTTGGTGCAACCCGTCGCGCTGCGACGAGCCCTCAAGAGGATCCAAGCATTCAGGCGCTGCTGAGTTCACGGGCAACGGTCTGCACGGTGTTTGGAAAAAGCTCCGTGCTCCAAGTCCAGGACGTTCTGCGAACGGAACTCGAGAAAAACCTCGAGATGGTACGCGACACCGTCTCGTACCTTCGGGAGCAAGGTCGACGCGTATTTTTCGACGCCGAACACTTTTTCGACGGCTACATGCAGAGTTCAGACTATGCGCTTGCCGTCGCTCTTGAGGCAGCACGCGCCGGCGCGGAGACTGTTGTACTCTGCGACACCAACGGCGGCACCATGCCGTGGCAGGTGAACGACGCCGTACAAGCCGTGCGGAGTGCGCTCGACGCCGCGGCGCTGAACGAAACCCGGATTGGCATCCACGCGCACAACGACAGCGGACTGGCCGTGGCCAACACGTTGGCTGCGGTTCGCGCAGGTGCGATGCAAGTTCAGGGCACGGTCAACGGTTACGGTGAGCGCTGCGGCAATGCAAACCTGTGCGCCATCATTCCGAACTTAGAACTCAAGATGGGCGTCGTGACCGACTGCCATGAGCGCCTGCACGAGCTGTCCGACCTGTCGCGCTTCGTTGCAGAAATCGCCAACGTGGCCCCGAACGACCAGATGGCTTACGTCGGTCGCAGCGCATTCGCCCACAAGGGCGGCGTCCACGTATCGGCCATGCGCCGCACATCCGCCAGCTATCAACACATCGAGCCCGAGCTCGTGGGAAACCGTTCGCGCATCTTGGTCAGCGAACTAAGCGGGCGCGCCAATGTCCTGTCCAAGGCCGAAGAGGCCGGCCTCTCGATCCGTGGCCCAGCCGCAGCCGATGTCGTGCAGGCCATCAAGGACGCCGAGGCGCGCGGCTATTGTTTCGAGGCAGCTGAAGCCTCGGTCGAGCTGATGGTGCGACGCACCGAAGCCGACTACGTCCCGCCCTTTGAACTCATTGACTACAAGGTGCTCGTAGGCTCGGCAGATCCCCACCGTGCCTATTCCGAGCGGCAGCAGTCGTACTCCGAAGCGATGGTCAAGGTCCTCGTCTACGGCGAGACGATCCACACTGCCGCTGAGGGCGACGGCCCGGTCGAGGCGCTTGACGGTGCGCTGCGAAAAGCGCTCATCGATCGCTACCCACAGCTATCGAATATCGAACTGACGGACTACAAGGTCCGCATCCTCGATGGGCGCGACGGAACGGCAGCCACCACACGCGTGCTCATCGACAGCCGCTCGGGCAAAACACGGTGGAGCACCGTGGGCGCGTCCACCAACATTATTGAGGCATCGTGTATCGCCCTCGTTGACGGCATAGAGCACGGTCTTGCGCTCGGACCAAGTCAGCTCTCAGAACCGTCACCCGCGCCCCCGCAACCCGGCAAGGCTGTGCCGGGCGATGTATCGCGTGCGGATGAAGCGCACGCAGAAGGAACCAGATGAAGTCAGAACTCACGCTACTTCCAGGCGACGGCATTGGCCCCGAGATCGTGGCCGAAGCCAGACGCGCACTCGATGCGGTGGCAAAGCTCGGCGGGCACTCGTTCAGTTACCACGAAGCGTTGATCGGCGGCTCAGCGATCGATGCGGTGGGCGATCCGCTTCCCGCCGACACACTGTCTCGCTGTCGAGACAGCAGCGCCATCTTACTCGGCGCAGTCGGTGGCCCAAAGTGGGACGACCCGAACGCCAAAGTGCGCCCCGAGCAAGGCCTACTCGGCCTCCGCAAGTCACTCGGGCTGTTCGCGAACTTGCGCCCCGTCAAGATCGCGCCCGCACTTGCTGAAGCGTCCCCGCTCAAGGCGCGCTACGTTGAGGGAATCGATTTATTGGTCGTTCGCGAGCTGACGGGCGGTATCTACTTTGGAGAGCCCCGGCTTCGCGAAGTCAAATACGGTGTCGAGCGAGCGGTGGACACGCTCGAGTACACGGAACCCGAGATTCGACGCGTCGTCGACTTGGCCTGCCAGCTCGCCAAGGGACGCCGCAAGCACGTCACAAGCGTCGACAAAGCCAATGTTCTCGAATCATCTCGGCTTTGGCGCAGCGTGGCTACCGAGGTCGGCAAAGAGCACCCCGAAGTGACGCTCGTGCATCAACTCGTCGATAGCTGCGCGATGCGGCTCATCACCAACGCGCGCGACTTCGACGTCGTGGTCACGGGCAACATGTTTGGAGACATTCTGACCGACGAGGCCGCCGTACTAGGCGGTTCGCTCGGTGTGTTACCGAGCGCCAGCCTCGGCGAAGGTTCGATGGGCGTCTACGAACCGATTCACGGTTCCGCGCCCGATATCGCAGGCCAGGGCATCGCGAATCCGCTGGGCACGATCATGAGTGCGGCCATGCTCTTGCGTCACTCGCTTGGCCTTGGCGACGAAGCCCGTGCGCTCGAACAAGCGTGCAACGCGGCCCTCAGCGCCGGCGCACGCACCAAAGACCTCGGTGGCTCGCTCAGCACCAGCCAAATGACCGACGCCGTGCTCGAAAACCTCAAGAGCTAGCGAATCGATGGCAGCGTTCGGACGAACCCCTTCTTGGGTCGAGTCTCAAAGAGATCCGAAGCGGGGTTGATATCCACGATGGAAAAACTGTCGCAACGATCGGCGATATTGAGAGCCCACCGTTTGGAACTCGCTTTTGATGAGCTTTTCGAAACCCGCGCAAGAACGCGCCCCGATCGCCTGGGCGGCACCAGGACCTCTAGAGTCGGCATCCACGTGTCGATCGTTCCTTCCTTGAGGCAGGCAACGGAGAAACCCGCTGACTTCGAATAGGCGCGATGTAGCTCCACGCCAACGACCACGGAGTCGTCGCTGTCGCTCTGCACAGAGAAGGTGGCACAGCCCGGAGCCTCATCACATTGTGGGACCCAACTCCAGCGACTGATTCGGTCTTGAATTGTCGCAAGTATCTCACGACGCTTATAAAGCCTGAGCTCTTCATCAAGCTTCACCCAATAGTTGTACGCCTGGAGGAACTCGTTGCCGAGTATCCCGTCCGCCTTGCGGGGCTTCGGCAGTGGAAGGAAGCTTACTTCACCAGCCTGCATGGCGCCTATTGTCACCGTGCTGGCCACGTACTCATGGTCGATGGCAGCCGTGCTGGCCTCCCCTTTGTCCACGACCACTTTATCGAGGGCACGCTTGTCGAGACCGAGCTCTGCAGCGCGCTCTGGATCGAGCGTGTTCGTCGTGGAACTGATCGCAAAATCGAAACGTGCGTCACCGCTGCCGAGCTTCAGTCGAACATAACTTCCGTTTCCCTCCTGTTCTATAACTGCTCTCGCGAGAGGCTTCGTTCCGAGCTGGCCACGGTTAGCACCAAACGTGATGAGACCTCGGTCAAAGTCGACCGACCACGGCAACTGCGCAAGAAGCTCGTGCCCCAAATTCGGGAGAGTGCTCACCGTGGCGGGCACGCCTGAGAACGACCGTCTTCCAACTTGAATCTCGTCAAGGATTCCACCTTTCCAAGCGGATCGCACGCCGTGGCGATCAACAAGGTGTCTGCGATTGTCAGTGCGCAGGTTCACATCGAGCCGCTCAAAATCTGTGGCGGGAAGACCACTAAACCCTGATCCTGTATCTAGCTTGACGGGAAGTGCGATCGACTTGCCTTCATTCTCCACCGTGGCCCACACCCATACCGTGCGGCGTGTGAGAGGTCGGACCAGCGGCGCTTGCCAGGCACCCTGCAAAACGGGCATCGTCGTCGATTGATCTGCAACGGAACAACCGGAAATGAATGCGAGCAACTGAGCGAGAAGAAAAAGTTTTCGCATGCGGGACGAGGTAGCCTGAAACGACCAGCTGCGCCACCACGCCGGCGGCTAAGCGGCGGCGATCTTGGCGAGGCGTTTGACAACGTCTTCGTCCACGAGTTCTTGGTGACTGACGCGTTCGGCGCCCCGGGTCATCGCGACCGTGCCGCTCTGAACCATTTCCACAATGCCGTACTCAGCCAGCACAGAAACGAGTCCATCGATCTTGTCCTGCGTGCCGGTAATCTCTACGACCAGCGCTTCGCGCGCGATGTCGATGACGCGCGCACGGAAGACCTCGCATACCTGAAGGACCTTGGGACGCTCGGGCGCACCCACCCCGACTTTAATAAGCGCAATGTTGCGTGCGACCGCGGCCGCTTCGCTGATGTCATCGACGCGAAGGACGTTGGCGATTTTGTAGAGGTTGGCCTCCACCCGCTTGGCTTTGTCAGCGTCGGCCTCGACGACGATGGTCATGCGGGAAACGCCCTCCTCATGTGTGCGCCCTACGTTGAGCGAAACAATATTGAAGCAGCGACGACGAAATAGCGATGCGACGCGATTGAGAACGCCGGGGAGGTCCTCGACCAATACGACAAAAGTACGAAGGGCTTTAGGGTAGTTCGAGTTGTAGGTCATAGTTTTAATCTTCCCCGGTCTCATAGATGGGGTTCTTTTTCTCGCTGGCTGGCCGGCGCAGCATTTCGTTGAGCGCGGCTCCCGAGGGAACCATCGGATAGACGCTGTCTTCCTGATGAACACGAAAATCGATCAGTGTCGTCCCTTGATGTGCGCGTGCACGGGCGACAGCGTCTTCGACTTCGTCTCGCTTCGTGACTCGTAGCCCGAGCAAACCATGCGCCTCGGCCAGCTTCACAAAATCTGGGCTCACGATCGGCGTCGAAACATATCGCCTTTCGTAGAACATCTCCTGCCACTGGCGAACCATGCCGAGGTAACCGTTGTTGATAATTGCAATGTTGACGTTAAGGTTTTCCTGCACACAGGTACTGAGCTCACAGGCAGTCATTTGAAAGCCGCCATCGCCCGCGATAACCCAAATGTCGTCGTCGGGGCATGCGAAGCGGGCTCCGATCGCTGCGGGCAGCGCGAACCCCATGGTGCCCAGCCCGCCCGAGGTGAGCAGTTTGCGCGGGTGGTCGTGTCGATAATACTGCGCCTCCCACATTTGATGTTGACCCACGTCGGTGACGACGAGTGCCCTGCCTTCGGTCACGCGGTACAAGTCGTGGATAACGTGCGCTGCGTGCAGTTCGCCATCGTCGGGAAGCGACTGGATGTCACGCACTGCACTGTCACCCTTGAGGCTATCGATGTGAGCAGTCCACTGCTCTCGTTTGGCGGGCTTGAGGCGCTCCAAGAAATCGCCCAGCGCGTCGGCCACGTCACCCACGAGCGCAGCGTCGACTTTGACGTTTTTGTCGATCTCAGCAGGGTCGCGCTCCACGTGAATTTTCCGAGCATGCGGCGCGTAGGTGCCGAGCGTGCCAGTGACACGATCGTCGAAACGCATGCCTAAGGCCACCAACAAGTCGGCCTGTTGAATGGCTTCGTTGACCCACGCCTCGCCGTGCATCCCCATCATGCCCAAGGCCCGCGGGTGGTTGGCAGGAAAGCCGCCCAGACCGAGCAACGTGCACGCGACAGGGCAATCGATGCGCTCAACGAGTTGCAAGAGTGCGTCCGTTGCATTGGCTTTGATAATGCCATGACCCGCGAGGATAACCGGACGCTTTGCGTCCTCCAGTAGCTCGAGCGCTCGCTCTAAGTCGTAGCGAGGTGCATCCATTTGCTTGCGCGAGTAACGCTTGGGGACGGGGCGAGGCTTCTTCTGCGCTCTACATGGATTTTGTTGCGCGTCTTTGGTGATGTCGACCACAACCGGGCCCGGCCGGCCGCTCGTCGCGAGGCGAATCGCCTCCTTGATGGTTGGAATGATCTCGTCCGGATCGGTCACCTGATAGTTATGCTTCGTGATCGGCAGCGTCACACCGACGATATCAACCTCCTGAAAGGCGTCGGAGCCCAAAAAGCCCGCGCCAACCTGACCGGTAATGCAGACAATCGGGATCGAGTCGAGCATGGCAGTCGCGATGCCCGTGACGAGGTTGGTCGCACCCGGACCGCTGGTTGCGACCGCAATGCCTACGCGATGACCTGCTCGCGCATAGCCATCCGCCATGTGCGCTGCATTTTGCTCATGCCGCACGAGCACGTGATGCAGCGGGTAGTCGATAAGCGTGTCGTACGCCGGCATGATCGCGCCACCTGGGTAACCAAATACAACTTCGACGCCCTCTTCGACCAGGGCGTGCCAGATGGCATGGGCTCCAGTTCGCGGCGCAGGCAGCTCCTTTTTGACGGGCTTCGTGCGCTCTATTGTCTCGTTCGTCCTTGTCGTGGTGTCGGTCATCACAGAAGCCATAAAGAGGTCATATCAATCGCGTAACACGGCGCCGGTTGACGCACTTGTCACGAGACTCGAATAACGCCGCAGCCAGCGACTTTTGATCTCCTCGCGCCGCATCTTGTCATCGTCCGCAAGAGAAGGGAGCGCAGCAAGCCGTTCTCCGATCTGCTGGTCACTCAACCGCATATCGAGCGTGCGCTCGTGCAAGTTGATGGCCACGATGTCGCCCTCTTTGAGCGCAGCAATCGGCCCACGCGCAGCCGCTTCGGGACTGATATGACCAATCGCTGCCCCGCGCGTCGCACCGCTAAACCGGCCATCGGTAATCAGCGCGACTCTGTCTCCAAGCCCACTTCCGCTGATCGCACTAGTCGGCTCAAGCATCTCCGGCATGCCGGGGCCGCCTTTGGGCCCCTCATAGCGAATGACGACGACGTCGCCGGCCTTAATTCTACCGCCATGAATGGCCGCGACGGCGTCGTCATGGTTTTCGAAAATCCGTGCCGGCCCCTCGTGCTTCCACATCTTGGGATCGACTGCACCTGTCTTGACCACCGCACCTTCGGGGGCAAGGTTGCCAAAGAGGATGGCCAGACCGCCGGTCTCGGCATGCGAGTTTTCGAGTTTGCGAATCACCTCGCCGTCAGGGTCTGACGCCATCTTGACGAGGTCACCGAAGTTGCGACCGGTCACTGTCGGGCGGTCCATGTGCAAGAGCCCTTCGATGCGCGAAAGCTCCTTGAGAACGGCCGGAACGCCCCCCGCGCGATGGACGTCCTCCATATGGTAGCGCCCGGCGGGGGCGACTTTGCAGAGGTAGGGTACGCGCTTGCCCAGCTCGTTGATCCTGGAAAGCGGGTACTCGATGCCCGCTTCGCGGGCAATCGCGATCGTATGCAGAACCGTATTGGTGCTTCCCCCCATCGCCATGTCGAGCGCGAACGCGTCATCGAAGGCCTCTCGGGTGAGGATTTTTCGAGTGGTGAGGTCGTTTTCGACCAGCATCTTCAGCCGCGCCGCGGCCGCTCTTGCAAGCTCCTCGCGCTCCGGCGTCTGCGCGAGGGCTGAACCGTTTTTAGGCAGGGCCAACCCGAGCGCTTCGGCAAGGCAGTTCATGCTGTTGGCGGTAAACATGCCACTGCACGATCCGCACGAGGGACAGGCATTGTCCTCGATGGTCTTGAGCTGCGTAAGTGACATTTTGCCGGACTTGACGCTAGCCACTCCCTCGAAGACGCTGGCGAGGTCGATCGCTTCGCCCTCGGGAGTCTTGCCCGCTGCCATGGGGCCACCGCTGACGAAAATGGCGGGAATGTCGAGTCGTGCGGCCGCCATCAACATGCCCGGGACGATCTTGTCGCAGTTGGGAATGCAGATCATTCCGTCAAAACAGTGCGCCGAAATCATCGTTTCGACCGAATCTGCAATCAGCTCTCGGCTGGGCAGCGAAAAACGCATTCCTCCGTGGCCCATCGCGATGCCGTCATCGACACCGATGGTATTGAACTCGAAAGGCACCATGCCAGCAGCTCGGACGGCCTCTTTGATGAGGGCGCCAAAGGCCTGCAGGTGCACGTGACCGGGCACAATGTCGACGTGCGAGTTGACGACCGCGACGAAGGGTTTGCTCATGTCCTCGTCGCGGACCCCGGTCGCCTTGAGCAGAGCGCGGTGCGGAGAGCGCTCTAACCCACCCTTGATGCGATCAGATCGCATGTAAAGCTCTTAGTTCGCTTCAGCGGTGGAACGGATGGGAGCCAATGGTTCCCAGGTGTTCCGAGCGAAGCCGGCGCATAACCGACTGAAGATCGAACGGATAGCGTTTGCGACTGCTGATTTGGGTGGTTTTCATGCTTTTTCTCGATTTTGACTGGGGTGGTGGTTTGCTGGCAATGCGTGAGGTTGTGAACGAAAAAGCCCCGCCTCTTCTCTTCGAAGTGCGGGGCCTCTTGTCTCTGCCTTCTGGGCTAGAGCTTCGGCGACCCGCACCTCGTAATCACGAGGTCGCCTAGTAGGAGAATCTCTACGACAACGAGGTCCCGCTCCACGGGACCGGCATGGCTGCTCAAAGCAACATTACTGCTCGGGCTGCTTGTCGTGAGGTTCATCACAAGGATTAGAATGTCCGCCGAGCACCCATTGGTCAAGTAAAAGATCACCGAAAGTCCTTTTTTTCCAGTGTACGAGGCCTGCGCGACTTCTCACACATGAACATTTGCCGCGTAGCCCCTGAATGGTCGCTGCGGTGGGGCGTCTCTATCAACACATGGTGTCCCCCCTCACCCCACGCCGCGTGCGGCAACCCCTGCGCGCCTTCGCTCTGATCGCTGTTGGTCTCAGCACCGTGTTTGGGCACGCTGCCGCGGCCGACGCACGCGAATATCCGCTCGATGACATTTCACGCCACCTCTCGGGCCCACGAAAAGGGAGTCGTGTTGTGTGCCCCGAGGTTGAACTTCGGACCTATCGGGGCACGAACGTACGCTTTCACAAATCGATGAACACGAATGTGAACCTGGTGCCACGCATTGCCGAGTTTGAAGCACTGGTCGACGAACTTGCGGTCAAATACTACGGGCGCGAGCCGCGTCGCATCGTCCACATTGGCTCGTACAACTGTCGCGCGTCACGTGGGAGGCGCCCACGTTTGAGCGAACACGCGCTGGGCAATGCCATCGACATTTCGGCATTCCGCTTCGGACGTGCACCGCACAAGAGTCGTGCGAACCTCGCACCACAACTTCGTCGCCCATTCACCGTGAGCGTTCTTCGGCACTGGGACGATGGCAGTGTCCACGCGTGCTTCCTAAGAGAACTCGTGAGCGAGATCATGCAACGTAAGATTTTTCGCAGCGTCATTGGCCCCGGCAACCCGAAACACGACAATCACTTCCACCTCGACATGAGCCCGTGGACGGTTCGCCAAATCGACATGGACGGAACGCAGGCCATGTGCGGTTTTGCACCGCCTGCGCCCCGGTGGCGCCGCTCGCTCTTCGACTGGTTTCGTTAGCGCTCGAAGCGTCGCATGGTGACAAACGCGAGTGCGAAAAGCACGCTGAACACCGTGCCAAAGATAGGCGCGCTGGCCCGCCGCACGGTGCAACCCTCGAAGCCACCACCACCGCCGAGTGTGCCATCGCTGACAGGCTCGCTTTCCGGCAGGTCGACGTCCTCGGGCGTATCTGCAGGCATGATGAGGTCGTCACGACCGATCTCTTGGCTCGCGTCGAGCTGCGTGACCGGTTGCAGGTAGAACTCGTCGGGCACACGGACATCGGGCACCACGCAGCTCATACCGCGGCCGGTCGAGGCAGGCACCGCCACCATGCCTTTGGCGCATACGCACGTGGGCGTCATGTTCATTGCGACGCACGTTGCACCTGCTCCGCAGTTCATGCTCTGGCATGGGTCGTCCATGACGACCGTGCTGCCACCGACCATGTCGACGACTCCGGGGTTCACGAACGAGAGTCGCTGGTCCTGACAGATGACGGTCTGTCCCCCGTCCGGCGCCATCGTGGTGCGCGCGGTCGTCCCCGCGGCGCAAGCGCAACCGGCGCGCTCAACGTCCCCCACCGTCACTGAGCGGCAAAGCCCTTGCGCGCCACAAGTACTAAACTCGCAGGGGTCGACCTCGTCACGCGGCTCGCCCGGCGTCGGGCACATGTCCAGGTCGCCAACCATTCGATGCAATCGCTTGGTGCGGACAACGTCCTCCCCGTCTTCAACACGTTTGAAAATCGGGTCGCTGAGCATTTCCTCCGCCGAAACCCGCGCGTAGAGGCGCGTGACGCGAACCGTGTCGTTGAGCAGCTCACCCAGCGCCGCGGACGCAGCTTGTTGCTGCTCTTGCGTCAATGGCTCGCCGTCCGGCCCCTGCTGTTGAAAGAGGGCTACTTCGATACTCAGCTGCAGGTTGTCTTTGGGCTCAGAGACCTCGGTCACCCAGCCACGTCCACCGGCCTCGTCGATGGCGGACGCCACGCGATTGGACCAACCGCTGCGAAACGTGCCGTCGTCGGAGAGCGCCCAAGGAACCGTCTCTAGGTCCACCTCGACATCCGGCCAGTTTGCGCCCGAAAAGCGCTGGTCCCCGAGGATCACCACGACGATGCCCATTTCGGGCTCTGCGGCAAGCGCGGTCAAGCGCAATGGAATCGAAGGCGTTTGTCCGGGAAGCGTGAGATCGATCGGCGCGATGTCGCTGACGCTCGCGCCATCGACCAGTTTGAGCGCCAGAAACCTCATATCGTTTTGCGCATACTGACGGATGTAGGGCAGCATCGGTTCGGTCACGTTGTAGTCGTTGGCGATCAGCCAATCGATGAGCAGCATCGGATCCTCGGAACCGACCACCGCCGCTTCATAGTCGCCGACGCGCTTACGGATATAGATGTCAACGCCGTTTTCCATGCCGGCGTCGAAACTGGTGCTGCGCGCCGAATCCGATGCGGCGAACCCACAGCCGCCGCTACTGGACGGCGCGGAGCCCCCATTGCACTCGGTGGGCGGCAAAAACGCGGGCGCCGTGCCTGCGTCCAAAGCAACCAGTGCGTCCATCGGAAAGGTGCCGAGCTTTTCGGCGTCTGGCACATCCGGCAGTGGCAGAATCCATGCGAAGTCTTCGGCCGAACCGGCGTAACTGACCTGCACGATCATGCGCACGGTATCATCATCGTTGACGCGAAACACGATGCGCTCGGCGCTTTGGTCAACCGGCGCGAACGCGCGATTGCAAAAAAGTCCGCCGCAGGCATGGGCAGCGGGCGCCCATGCGCTCGTGGCAACAACAGCCAGCAAACTTAACCAACGTACACATCCATTCATCGCGTTCAATCGTAGCAAGGCGTATGCCCAAAGGAAGAGCCCAGGTTTTCCCAAACATTCTGTGTCAGCTCGCGACCGACCAGCCAGCATATGTGAAAGACGGTAACAGCCAGCCTGACAAGAATGTCGTTACGGTCTGCACACATCAGGGCACGAAAGCATCCTCAAGAAAGCTGCGGATGGTGGTCCAGTAGTCTGTCGGGTGCATGGGCACTTCGTTGTGACCGACATCGAAGAGTTTCAACTCGGCGTGCGGCGCGAGTTCGGCAATATCATGCGCATTGCGAACCGGGACCGTTCGATCACGCTCTCCGTGCATGACCAGTAGCGGCCCACTGTAGGACTTCAAGAAGGGTCGATTGTCGAACGTGCCGCGAAGCAAAGTGCGTGGAACACCCCACGCGCGCGCGACGTCGGCCACGCTCGTAAACGTCGACTGAAGAATCGTCGCCCGGGGCGTGCGATGTTGTCCAAGTGCACACACCGCGCCACCACCGATGGAGCGGCCGTGGTAGATGATGCGATCAGCGCTCACGCCAGCCTCCAGCAAACGATCGTAGAACTCGATGAAATCGGCGACGATGCCGCTTTCAATGGGTGGTCCTGGGACGCCGCCGAAGCCGCGGTACTCGGGGAGGAAAATATCAAAGCCCATCGAGACATAGGGGGAGAGCAAGAGCGGCCAGTCGCTGATGAGCTCAGCGTTGCCGTGCGCAAAGTAGATGAGCCCGCGCCGCCGATCTGCGGGCGCTCGCTCCCACCACGCACGCGCACCAGAAAGCAGGGTGATTTCCCGAATATCGCGCGGCGGCTTTGCAGGAATCGGGCCGCGAACGAGGGCCCCGGGGAACACCGCGCCAGCGCGCAGCCGTTGCCATCTCGAAGCTCGATCGGACACGTCGTGCAGTGTAGCCCATCGATCTCGGCTGTGGTACGCAGCCTTTATGCTGGCTCGGACCACGGCAAGACTCGCTATTCTCTCTCTCACCTTCGCGCTCTCGGCCTGCGGCGATGACGACGACGAAAAAACTGGGCAATCGGGTGGCGAAGATGCGCCACCAACCGCCGGTTTTCCAAAAGATGTCGAGTCGTGGCGCACCCACGCGGATCTGATCGATCTGCTCCACATGGCGGACTACGAAAGCGGCTCGCTCCACATCGACCTCGGCAGCCCCGCGGACGCGAAGTACATCGTTGGCGGATGGAAAGACAACTGGGGCAGCGCTGGCAAAGATGGCACAGCGACCTACCGCAACGTCGGCAAGCGCGCACGTCTCTATTTCCCACTGGCAAAAAAGGCCGCGACAAAAGTGTTGATGCGCATCAAACCAGTCGGCACGAAGGCAGTCAGCCCCTACATCAACAACACGCAGATCCAGTCCGTGTTTTTTGAAAAAGACGGTTTCCAAGAGATCACGTTTGACCTGCCTGCAGAGAACACCGTCGCCGGCGAGAACTACCTGCTGCTGACCTTCGGCGATGCCAAGAATATCGGCGGCGAGGAAGTGGCAGCACAAGTTCAAAGCGTCCACATTGGGCCAAGTCCGAAGGTCCAAGACGATCTGAGCGCACGGCGCGTCAAGATCAGCGGCGGCGAGCACTCTGCGTTTGTGTTGCCCGCCGGTGCGACCCTCAGTTGGTACGTGCGAGTCCCAGAACAAGGCAAGCTGCTGTTCTACGCCGGCGCAGGCCCCGGCAGTGACAAGCAGGCAGCGAAGCTAAGCGCCACCATCACGGTCGACGGCGCCGACGAAAAGAAGCTCGCAGACCAACCGCTAAAGAAGACGTGGACGGCCGTGCCCGTCGAACTCAAGGAGTTTGGTGCAAAGTTGGCCAGGCTCACGTTCAAAGCAGAGTCAGGCGCCGCAGCGGTGGCCGCTCCACGCATCATCGTTCCGCCGGCAAACGCAACCAAGAAGGACAAACCCAAAAACTTGATCGTCCTTCTGATCGACACGCTACGCGCTGAGCGCCTGCAAATCTACAACCCCAAGTCCCGGGTGAAGAGCCCAATCCTGAACGGACTCGCGAAAGAGGGCACGGTGTTCGAAAAAGCGCATTCGCCGGAGAACTGGACGAAACCCTCCGTCGCGTCGGTCTTGACCGCGCTCTACCCAGTGTCGCATGGCGCGCGAAGCCAGTCGGCCGTGCTTAGCGAAAAAGCCGTCCTGCTCAGCGAACACCTCAAGGCGCAGGGCTACGCAACCGGAAGCTTCATCGCCAACGGCTATGTGTCCGACCGCTTTGGCTTCGACCAGGGCTGGGACAAGTACCGAAACTTCATTCGAGAATCTGGCAGCACAGACGCTTCCAACGTGTTCAAAGAATCCGGAGACTGGGCCGAGAGCAACAAGGACAAGCCTT
This sequence comes from uncultured Polyangiales bacterium, assembly GCA_964487255.1. Classification (GTDB taxonomy): domain Bacteria; phylum Myxococcota_A; class Polyangia; order Polyangiales; family CAZAQV01; genus CAZAQV01. The sequence goes on from CAZAQV010000009.1 coordinate 161,169, forward strand.
TCTTTTTGTACGTTCAAACCATCGACCCGCACGTGCCCTACCGACCTGGCGACGAGTACACGAAAATGTACGACCCACGAAATGACTACAGCGGCCCTGTCGAACCCAACAGCACGGGCATCCTGCTCGAGAAAGCCAAAAAGAAAGAGGTCACGCTCAACGAGAGCGACCGAACGCGTTTGATGGCGCTTCACGACGGCGAAATTACGAAACACGACGTTTTTCTCGGCAAGTTCGTTGAGCGCATGAAGAAGCTCGGTATTTGGGAGAACTCGCTTTTCGTGGTGGTCTCTGACCACGGCGAGGAGTTCAATGAGCACGGAAGTTGGGGCCACGGACAATCGGTCTACGAAGAGCTTTTACATGTTCCACTGTTCTTCCGTCATCCAGGCAGCGTGCCAAGCGGGCAGCGGGTCGCGCACTCGGTGAGCACGATGGACCTGGCGCCGACCGCGCTCGAGTTGATGGGCGCCAAACCTCTTCCAAAGGCAGAAGGTCGTTCACTTGTCGGCGACCTCTTCGGAGACGCGCCGCCGCTCACCGGCGGCTTTTCGTTCAGCGATTTCTGGGACGAGCGTCGTGTGCTCACGACGGCCAACTGGAAGTTTTTGGTGCGTGGTAACCTGACGCACTCGATGTTCGATCTCAAAAACGACCCCTGGGAGAAAAAGCAACTCACGGGCGAAGAAGCCCCCATCGCGGCGCGCTTTTCACGCATCATGCTGGGTCAGTTTCTTGCCGCCAAAGACCGCAGAAACTTCACGAGCGCCAATCAGACCGAAGATGCGTCGCTCCAAGCTGGCGAGGTCAAAATGGACGACGACCTGCGCAAACAACTCGAAGCGCTTGGCTACATGAATCCGGACGCTCCTGCCCCCGGGAGCGAAGGGTGATTGTAGCGTCCGCGATGAGCCCAGTGACTGCAGAAGTCGATGTGGTATTTCCACATCGCTGCTTCGGAAGAAGCGGTATGGCGAAGAGCAATAGGCAGAGCGAAGGGTGATTGTAGCGTCCGCGATGAGCCCAGTGACTGGAGAAGTCGATGTGGTATTTCCACATCGATACTTCGGAAGGAACGATATGGCGAAGAGCAATAGGCAGAGCGAAGGGTGAGTAAGACCGAAACGTACGACTTGATTGTTCGCGGTGGGGTCTGCGTGACCCCGAACGGGCGCGAACAATGCGACATTGGCATTCGCGACGGCCGCTTTTGCGCCCTCGGCGACTTGAGCGCCGCACAGGCCAAAGAAACCTTGGACGCCAAAGGCCTGCACGTGCTGCCAGGCGTGATCGACAGCCAAGTGCACTTTCGCGAACCCGGGCTGACGCAAAAAGAAGACCTGGAGAGCGGAACTCGGGGCGCCGCGCTCGGTGGCGTCACGGCCATCTTTGAGATGCCGAACACCAAGCCCCCAACGGACACCAGCGCTCAGCTCGAGGAAAAGCTGCAACGTGCAAAAAAGAGCGCGTGGACCGACCACGCGTTCTTTGTCGGCGCCACGCCCAACAATGCAGCGGCCCTGCGCGAACTCGAGCTTCACCCCGGATGCAGCGGCGTCAAGATCTTCATGGGTTCGTCGACAGGCACTTTACTCGTCGACCAGGACGCCGCACTGGAACGGGTGCTTCGCTCGGGTTATCGTCGGGTCGCCGTCCACTGCGAAGACGAAGCGCGGCTCATCGAACGCAAGGGCATCCTTGAAGGCGCGCACGACGATCCAAGCAAGCACCCGGAATGGCGCGATGTCGAGACTGCACTTCGCGCCACGCAGCGCCTAATTCGAGCTGCGCGCAAGACTCACCGCTTGGTTCATGTGCTTCACGTCACGACCGCCGACGAGATGCGCTTCTTAGCGGAACACAAAGACATCGCAACAGTCGAGTGCACACCACAGCACCTCACACTCGAAGCACCGGACTGCTACGAGCGCCTCGGCACCTTCGCACAGATGAACCCACCGATTCGCACGCGCGAGCATCGCGAGGCGCTTTGGGAGGCTTTGCGAAGCGGCATCGTCGACGTGCTCGGCTCCGACCACGCGCCGCACACACGTGAAGAAAAGGCACGCCCCTACCCCGCGAGTCCTTCGGGCATGCCCGGCGTGCAAACGCTCGTCCCCATCATGCTCAACCACGTACACGAAGGCCGACTCACGCTGGAACGCTTCGTGGACCTAACTTCGGCTGGCCCCGCTCGACTCTTCGGCATCGCCAGCAAGGGAAGGATTGCGCTGGGCTACGATGCCGACCTCACCGTGGTGGACCTCGCGCAGAGCTGGACCATCGAGGACAAATGGATGGCCACCAAATCTGGATGGACCCCCTTCGCCGGAATGCAGGTGACCGGTAGGCCGCTCAGCACGATAATTCGAGGACAGATCGTCATGCGTGACGGAGAACTTCAAGGCGAGCCGTGCGGTGAGCCCGTGCGATTTGGCGCCCTCGGCCACGCAACGGCGTAAAGCGAGAATACCTTTAAAAACTGCGTTCTGAACGCTTACCTCTTGACGGGTTTGGCCTCCATACGGATCATCGTACCTCGTCGATGTTCAGAACATCGATTGTGAGGAACCATGGCAACGAAGAAGAAGTCGACCAAGAAGAAGAGCAGCGCGAAGAAAGCAGCCTCCAAAAAGAAGGCCAGCACCAAGAAAGCGGCTTCCAAAAAGAAGGCCAGCACCAAAAAGGCTGCCTCCAAAAAGGCTGCCTCCAAAAAGAAGGCCCCGAGCAAGAAGAAAGCTTCGGCCAAGAGCTCGTCAAAGGGTTCCGCTAAGAAGGCTTCGGCAGCGAGTGGCGCGAAGCCGAAGAAGAGCCACCCGCAGGAAGTCGACAGCCCCAAGCAAGACGACGACTCGGAACTCACAAGGAAGCAGCTCGAACTGCTCCACGCCAAGTTGCTTCACGAGCGACGCCGCGTCCGCGAGGGCATGGACATTCGGCTTTCCGACGCCATCAATGACATGGAGCCGCTGGCCGACGACGTTGACATTGCGCAGCGCCACAGCGAACAGGCGGCGCTCATGCGATTTGCCGACAAAGAACGCAAGCTCCTTTTGGAGATCGAGCATGCGCTCGAAAAGATGGACAACGGCGAGTATGGGGTCTGCGAAGGGACGGGCGAGCCCATCTCTTTCAAGCGTCTCGAGGTGCGGCCTTGGACACGTTACAGCGTCGAATATAAAGAGCAGCTCGAGCGCGAACGCCGCCAACACCGCCGTTAGTCCCGCTTCACTGCGACCAGTGGTGGTGCGTGGCTTCCTCGAGCGCTTCGAATATCTGCGAAGCATTATAGCCATTGCCGAGTGTGCACTCGTCAGGGCTTCCGATCCAAACGCTCTCACTCATATCGGCCGGAGCGTAGGGTTCGTCCACCACCCCAAACGATGTGCCGCTCGGGAACTCTGCGGAATAAAAGGGCACGGGCAGTCCGAACCACGTGTGATGCAAGCGCATGCCCTGCGCGGTGACTTTGATCCGCCAGCCTACTCCGGCCCCAATCACGATCGAGAGAAGCATCCACATTGCCAGCCCAGCAAAAGAGCTATCTGACAGATACATCACCAATGGCAGCGTCACGGCACCGTGCACCAGGCTTAGAGCGCCCATCGCCCAGTCCCAGCCGCGTATTGTAGTGAACGTCGCCTGACGGTCTTGCCACCAACCATAGGGTGGCCAACCACCTCGCTTCGTTGGCGACTTGTTCGCCATCATCGTCAGGCGGGGGGGGGGTTTTCGCTGACCAGGGTACCCACTTCTTCACCGCGTACGGCACGCTGCATCACGCCTTTGTCCATCTGCACCACGCGAATCCGGAGATTGTTCTCACGGCACAGGGTCACAGCGGTCTGGTCCATCACACCCATGCGATCAGCGATGAAGCGATCGTAGGTCACGTAGGGCAGCATCACGGCGGTGGAGTCTTTCGCGGGATCACGGTCGAAGACGCCCTCAACCTTCGTCGCCTTGATAAGCACGTCGGCGCCAATCTCCATCGCGCGTAAAGCGGCCGCGGTGTCGGTTGAGAAGTACGGGTTTCCCGTGCCCGCAACGAAAATCACGATACGCCCTTTTTCCAAGTGACGAACCGCTCGGCGGCGAATGTAGGGCTCAGCCACTTGCTTCATGTCGAGCGAGGACAGGACGCGCGTATGCACGCCCTTTTTCTCGAGCGCATCTTGCATGGCGATGCCGTTGATCACGGTCGCGAGCATGCCCATTTGGTCAGCGCTCGTTCGGTCCATGCCCGAAGCGCTCCCTTTGAGCCCACGGAAGATATTGCCACCCCCGATCACCAGGCCGAGCTCGACGCCCTCGCCGTGCACCTCCGCGAGGTCGCCGGCCACGCGCGCCAGCGTGTCCGGGTCGAGGCCGAAGCCCCCCACTTCACCGCAAAGCACCTCACCTGAAATCTTTAGCATTACTCGTCGTGTCATCGTCATACCTCGATCTGCGAAGCCCAAAAACGGTTTGTGCTAGCTGCACAAACCTGTTTGACGCTGAGCTTGGCCGGGGGAGCTGGGGTGAATCGCTTCGAGGAAGCGAGAGGGGTTGGGTGCCAACCCCTGGAAGACAGTAGCATTACACGCCGCGTCATGAGGAGGACGTAGCAAACAAACCCGACGCGCGAAAGTCGTCATTGAGTTGAATTGGATACGCCCCGCTAGCAAAAGCCAGCAGGGCGTCAGCCAAGAGTCAATCGCGACTAGTTGGTGCCAGCGATGGTGGCGGCCACGTCGGCAGCCAGGTCGTTGACCTTCTTTTCGATGCCCTCACCGAGTTCGAAGCGCACGAATCGGCGAACCGCAATCTTCTCGCCGATCTTTGCCGTCAACGCCGTGGCAATCTCACCGACCGTGCGGCCGTCGTCGTCCTGCACCGAAGGCTGCTCGTCAAGACAAGCCTCGGTAAGCCACTTGTTGATCTTGCCGTCGATAATTTTCTCAAGTGCCGCTTCAGGTTTCTTTTTACCCGTGGCTTTCTCTTCCTCGCGCATCTGGCCAAGGTAGAACTCGCGCTTCTTGGCAATCACGTCGGCGTCTACCTCTTCGCGGCGCACGAACTCGGGCGACATCGAAGCGATCTGAAGACCCACCATATTCACGAACTCTTTGAAGTCCTCGTTGCGCGCCACGAAGTCGGTCTGACAGTTGACCTCGACCAGCACGCCAAGGCGATCGCCAGGGTGGATGTAGGAGTGAATCACGCCCTCAGCAGCGATTGCGCCTGCTTTCTTGGCAGCCTTTGCAAGACCCTTCTGCTGAATAATTTCGACCGCTTTCTCTTCGTCGCCCTCGGTCTCTAAGAGCGCCTTTTTGCAGTCCATCATGCCCGCGCCTGTACGGTCGCGGAGTGCTTTTACTTGCTGTGCGGAAACTTGCATGACTACTTTTTACCTTCCTCTACAGGAGCCGCGGGGGGTTGTGGGTCGCCAGGATCGACGGCCGGAGGTATCGCGTTGGCGGGAGGCTTGCGACGCGCACGTGCGAACTCAACCGCAGGGCCTGCGCCCGGTGCACCACCCGCGTGAAAGTTCTCGTTGCCGGTCGTGCGACGCTTGCTCATGCCCTCCACGCAGGCATCCGCGATGCGAGACGTGATGAGGCGAATCGAGCGAATCGCGTCATCGTTACCGGGGATGACAAAATCGATGAGCTCGGGGTCGCAGTTGGTGTCGGTCAGCGCGACGATGGGGATATGTAATTTGCGCGCCTCGCGAATTGCGATGTGCTCATTGCTCGGGTCGACGACGAACATCACAGCTGGAAGCGAATCCATCATCTTAATACCACCGAGGTACTTCTGCAGCTTTTCGGTGTCACGTCGAATCATGACCGCTTCTTTTTTCAGGAGAAGGTCGAGCTCGCCTTCTTCATCTTGACGCTCAAGTTCGCGCAGACGCTCGATGCTGCCCTTCACGGTGCGGAAGTTCGTCAGCGTTCCACCGAGCCAACGGCCCGTAACGTAAAACTGCTGCGCTCGCTTTGCTTCCTCGGCAATGACGTCTGCGGCCTGGCGTTTGGTGCCTACGAAAAGAACGTGGCCGCCACGCGCGACGCGCTCGGAAACGAACTCGAACGCGCGCTTGAACAACACGGCGGTCTGATCGAGGTCGAGAATGTGAATGCCATTGCGTGCACCGAAGATGTACTGACGCATCTTGGGGTTCCAGCGGCGCGTTTGATGGCCAAAGTGAACACCCGCATCAATAAATGCTCGAATGCCGATGGGAAGGTCGCCGCTCGCCACGCTCTCGGCCTCGACGGCCTCTGCCATGGTTGCTGGCTCGTTGTTGTTGGGTTCGCTGGCGCCAGCGTTTTGCTGGCTGCCTGTCGCCTCGCTAGTTTCCATATTGTCCTCCGGTTGTTTCCTCCACCCGCGCGCCACAGGAAACTGCCACGCAGTCACCGGCCTGTGCCGTTCTCGCAGATGTGTGTGGTTTCGAAACCCTCTTATGAGAATCCCGCCTTCGAATGAAGGACGGCGGTTCTAGCACCAAGGTCGGCGGGGTTCCAGCCCGAGCAGCCCCGATTGTGTCTACCGATCCGCGAAGCGTGGTGTGATTGCCACGGCGATCGACGAAAAAACCCGTGGTTCCAACGGGTTCAAGGTTTGCACTGCCTCCCATCATGGTCAAACAAAGAGGCGCCATCGGCGAGCGCGGAGTAGAGCGTGGGGTTCCCAAGCTGCGCAGAGGATTGTGCGGGGTGGCAGCTGTGATGTGCGCCGGGTTGGTGGGGACGCTGCTCGCCACAACAGACCGAAGCCTGCGCGTTCCCGTCCAAGGCGTCCATCCCGACCGTCTGGTTTCAACGTACGGAGCGCCCCGAAGCGGCGGCCGGCGGCATGCTGGGGTGGACATCTTTGCCCCCAAAGGCACCCCCGTACGCGCCGCAGGCTGGGGGTGGGTCATCGCAAAGACCACGCTCTCGCTCGGCGGGAAGGTCGTGTTTACGCTCGGCGAGGATGGGACGCTTTGTTACTACGCGCACCTCGATCAGTGGGCACCGGGACTTGAGCTTGGCGACTTCGTCGACAAGAACACGGTGATCGGGACGGTGGGCCAAACCGGAAACGCGCGCACCACCCCGCCCCATCTGCACTTTTCGACGCGTCCCTGGTGGCGGGCCTTCAGTCACGTCGACCCGGTCACTCTGCTCAAAGAACCCGCACACGCCACGCGTCGCGTCTACAGGTATCGCTTAAGGCGAACGGGTTTGGCGTTGAGTGGGTCTTCGGGCCAGTGATGCTTGGGATAACGCCGGCTTAGCTCTTTGCGCAGCGCTGGGTAGTGGCGCTCCCAGAAGCCCGGAAGGTCGCTGGTAACTTGCACGGCGCGACCATTGGGGGCCCAAAGGTGCAAGGTAAGCGGGGTTCCTGCAACACGCGGCGTCTCGGTCATGCCGAAAAACTCCTGCAGATAGCTCGCAGCCCAGGGCGGTCGGTCGGGTTCGTAGTGGACCTCGACTCCTCGACGGCCCGGAATATCGATGCGCAGCGGCGTCTGCTCTTCGAGGGCGCGTTGCCGCTCGGGGGCGAGGCTGTAACGAAAGACGGACAGCGGGTCGGCACTACGCACGTCCGCAAGCGAAGAGGCTGAAGCACACGCTTGCGCAAGTGTACGTTCAAGCCCTTCGTCGATGCTGGCCGTGGCTTCGCCCAGAAGCTCGAGTCGCCGCCGCAGCGTTTGACGTTCATCGAGGTCGAGCACAGCACCAAGGCCACTCTTGTCGATGACTTCGCGAAGTACGGCTGCGACCTCAGCCCCCGATGTGGCTTTGCTCTCGCTCGCCTCGACCTCGACGGCACCCAGCGACACGACGGCACGCTTGAGCACACGGTCGGCTTTGGCGTCGTAGTGCCACGTCGTTTGCTCCTGGAAACGATCGAGAAAGACCTCGAGTACGCTGTCCTCCGCGACGGGCGCAATCGATACCGCTTGCTGCCGACCAAGGGGTCCCTTGCTCCCAAGGACGATGGCAAACTGTCCCTCGGTGTGCGTTCCCGGCGGCTCAGGTAGCTCGAACGAACTACCGTCCACGGTTGCCAACCGTGCGCCAGCGATTCGCCCTAGCCTTTGCGAAAAGCCCTGTAGCAAACACGCCTCAAGGTCGGCCTGCTCCTCGTCCATAGGGCGCACGGCTTCATCGCGCGCACCAACAATGTTGGCCAAGCGATCCGCGGAACGGAAGATGGCGCGGAGGGTCGTGCGGTCGATGCCGACCGCTTCGGCCGAGCGAGCGTCGGTGTTTTCGAGCAGCCAACGCAAGGTGCTCCAAAAGTCACTTTCGTCGCGGCGCGGCGACCTTTCCTCAAGCACGGCAACCATCATCGCGGCGCGATACGAGACCTGACGCGACTGGGCTTCGAGCAGCATCACTGCGGTGCGTGGGTGCACCGGCATGGCGGCCATTGCCGCACCTTTGTCGGTAATGCGCCCTGAGGCGTCCAATGCGCCCAACCCCCTGAGCTGCGCTTGCGCGCCTTGCCAACGTGCCAAGGGCGGTGGGTCCAAAAATGGCGGCGCATCGACCCCGAGTGAAGCCAACAATAGCGCGGGGCCCGCACAATCGGCGGACTGAAGTTCGGGTTTGTCGAACGCGGGTCGGCCGCGAACGCTCGCTTCATCAAACAAGCGCACGCACACGCCCGGCCCCACACGACCCGCACGCCCCGCCCGTTGTTCAAGCGACGAACGTGGACTGGGTCTCGTTTCGAGGCTTGTAAAACCTGTGCTCGGATCGACGCGCGCGCGACGCGACAGCCCCGTATCGACCACGGCGTTGAGGTCGGGCACGGTAAGCGAGGTCTCCGCGACTCGCGTCGCGAAAATCACTTGTGGGGCTTCGTGCTCCGAACGCCGCCGGAGAACGCCTTTCTGCTCAGCAAACGATTGCGCACCGAAGAGCTCGGCCGTGTCGAACTTAAAATCGGCTCGTAGTTGTTCTGTCGCACGCCGTGCCGAGCTCATCTCGGAGCGTCCTGGCACAAACACGAGTGCACGCATGCGCTCTCCACTTTTCTGTGCGCGAATCAGCAGGTTTCTCACGGCTCTCGCGATGTGCGCGTCGTCTCGTTCACCGGAACGCGGCGGCAGGTACTCAACCGTCACAGGGTGCAGGCGACCCGGGACTTCAATGCGTGGTGCAGCGAGAAACGTTGACAGTTTCTCGGCGTCAAGCGTCGCGCTCATCACAATCAGGTTCGGGCCTGTTCTTTTCTTGCGGGCTGCTAAGCATGCGCAGAGCGCAAGATCGATATCCACGCTCCGCTCGTGAAACTCGTCGAGGACGACCGTGTCGCGTTCGCCAAGCCCTTCGCCAGACGCAAGCATTCGCATGAACACGCCCGTCGTGACGTACAAGACTTTGGTCTGCGCACTCTGCTTGCTGTCAAAGCGCACCGCGTAACCCACCTGAGCGCCAACCTTTTGTCCGAGTTCTTCGCACACGCGCAGCGCGGCGTGACTGGCGGCGACGCGGCGTGGCTGCACGCAGATGACGCGTCCGCCGTCGCGGCGGAGCGCCCAGGGCACACGCGTGGTCTTGCCAGCGCCCGGCTCAGCGACCAGCACCAGCGCACCCTGCTCGAGCACCAAGTCCTTGATACGCGGCAAATGCGCATCTACCGGCAGCTTGTCTTTCAAGACCCGCGATGAGCGTGCGAGCACCAAGGTTCGCGCAGACCGCGATGAGCGAAGCGGAGGGAGAATCCAATGTGGTATCTCCACATTGTTGGTTCGGAAGGAGCGATACCGCGAAGAGCCGTAAACACAGCGCGATGAGCGTGCGAGCACCAAGGTTCGGATTTGCTAAATGCAAATCCCTGGACCGACTGCGAGCCGTGAAGAGCCAGAAGCACTAGAAGTCGACGTAGATGTAGGAGTAGCCGCCCAGCGCATCGACGCGGACATTGGGATGCGCCGACTCCTTGAGGTCGATGACCAAAGCAACGTCCTTTTTGCGGCGCTCAAGTTTCGCGGTGAGGAGGGGTGTATTGAAGTAACGCATATCGAGCGGCAAACGATTGGTACGCAGATGAACGCGAGAGTTTCGAATCAGAACCGTGACCTTCTGCCCCGCCACTTGAACGTCGTATTGCGGCGTCTTCGTCGTTTGCACAAATACGCGCGCACCGCCCGGCTGCGGAATGAACCCCGGCCATGTCACGTAGTTGTGCTTCGAGGACTTCGGCGGCGCGGGCGGCGGATTACCGGCTCCGGGTCGTACCCCATCGTAGGCCAGTGCCGTGGAGCCAAGAGCGACGATGGATACGAGGAGCATCAGAAGACGTCGGTTCATCCCCAAATTGTAGCTGGGCGCTCGCCAGGGGAGCAACTTTACCCGGCCGAAGCCAGGCTTCTTCCGCAAAAACGCAAAAACGGGGCTGGACCAAGCCATTTCGCCGTCTTGCTGCCGTACTCGACGGTCCTTCCCTGGTTGGTCTTTTCGGGTCCCCCGAATGGACCGCGGGTGGCGCGCCGGTTGGCGTCGATTGGCGTCGCGTTTCGGCGTGCGCAGCAAAAAGCGTCACGGTTTGGCTGCCCAAAACCGGCACGCTCATTGCCCTGTAAAGGTGTGTGACCTTGCCACGCTTCACCAAGCGAAAGCGCGAATCGTTGCTCATCACGCGGCGCTGTATCGGTCGGCAGTTATTGCTCCGACCCGACCGCAACACGAACCAGATCTTCCTCTATTACCTCGCGGTGGCGGCCAGAGAACACGGCATCGAGGTCCATGCTGTCGTCGTCATGAGCAACCACTTCCACCTCGTCGTCACCGACCACTTTGGCAATCGCTCTCTGTTCACGCGTGACCTCGTACGCAACGTCGCCAGTTGCATCCAAGCCTTACGCGGTACCCGGGGCGGCGTCTTCGACAAAAGCCAAGCCAACTTCACGCGCCTCGTCACGCCCGAAGCGGTTGTTCAAAAGTGTGCCTACACGCTCGTCAACCCGGTCGCCGAGGGGCTCGTCAGCTCGCATCAGAAGTGGCCTGGGGTCACAGTGGACATCGATGATATCGGCCGCCGCACCTTCCACATCAAGCGACCCCAATACTACTGCCGCAAAGACAACCCGATTTGGCCAGAGCAAATCACGCTGAAACTGACCGTGCCTCCCGAGCATGAGCCGGACGAGTTTCGGAGAGCTTTGCGCGCTGAGGTGCGTGAGCAGCAAGAGCTGGCTCGTGAGAAAGTTCGCTTAGCTGGCAAGCGGTTTCTGGGTCGCCAGCGCGTGCTCGACACCTCGCCCTACAAACGTGCCAAGTCTTACGAGGACTTCGGCGCCCGCGTTCCGACATTTGCCACTGGCAAGGGTCAGCGAGAAGCCTTCAAACATGCCGCCACCGAACTCAAGGTTTTTCGCGCCATGTATCGAGATGCCATCAACGCCTGGAAACAGGGAATCAGGGACGCTCTGTTCCCAGAGGGCACCTGGTGGATGGTGCACTTTCATCAAGTCGGCACGGTTTCACTGCAAATCTGATTCGCATTCAGCTTCACTGCGCTCGATGCGCGACTCGCTACGTCGATGTACTCACCGGCGAGCGCACCGGTACGTGCTGAGTATGCGAAATTCGCGCTCTCATGTCTTAACCCAGGCTGCACGACGCAACGCGCGCGCTCACAACGGCCGTCCACCTGCTCAAACGTCCTGAAACGGCGTCCACAGCCCCAATTCCACCCTCTCCAAACTCGGCAACCTGGGAAGGATCGCCCCACTCACCAACCTGGGAAGGATCGCCGCCCAAACGGGGAAGGATCGCCCCCAAGGATCGCCGGACTTTGGGCCTATAGCTGGCTCGTCTAATGGCTTGTGTTTGCCAGGTCGGTCATGGGTCGGCATTCGGCGAAGTACCCGCGGGCTTCGATCATCCTGCGCGCCTGCTCTTCGTATCGCTTCTGCTTTTTACCCATGTACTGCGAACGCCCGTGAGGATACGACGGAGCACTGCATGACGAGCCGGCCGGACACGCTTCGCTCTGACCACAACCGATACCGCAGCCCTGGAACTCGTCGGTCGTGAGAATGAAGCGGCCACCCATTTTCGGATCCGTGGTGCGAACGCCTATTAGATACGTTCCCGTCTCTTTGGCACTGAACGAAGCTGCATTCCCGTGCCCCTCCAGCGGAAACGCCTGTTCGGCCATGAAACCACCCGCAGCATCGTATCGCATAGCAGCAGGCGAAACAGGCCCTGATGCGTTGACCCTGATCACAGCTCGTCCGCCACCCTTGCAAGCCAATGTAAAGCCCGAGATTGAATCGGACGCGTAGCGCCCCGCATGTTGGCGCTTTGGCCGAAGCTCGCCGAACACGAGTACGCGACCCACCCTAGGCAGCGCAGTAGGCCGCCGTTCACTCTTCGCCGACTGTCCACTCGCATGACACGCGCAAAGCAGGAACATCAGCAGCCAACGAACGCTCACAAACGTCCCCTAAGGGAATTCGGAAACCTAGGTTCGCGGCTGGCGATAAGCACGTCGATGACTCCTCCAGGCTTGATTGTGCCAGGCTTTACTCACCTCGTCACCCGTTGCTGCATCGGAAGACGATTCTTGCTTAGACCGGACAAAGAGATGATGAGCGCGGTGCTCTACTGTCTCGCCGTTGCGGCGAAGCGCTGCACGGTGTCCGTTCATGAACTCTGCGTGATGAGTAACCATTTGTGTCTGGCATAGCGGCTAAGATTGGTAGGTGCTGGAAGCGACGTGGAGTTCGGAAACCATTAGGCCCAGTTTTACGAGAGGCCGTGTGATAGCAGGAGCCCACCACGCTCATGTTCAAACTCTCGACGAATAAACCGCGATTCACGAGGTGCGGCCGCACCGCGCTAGAGGTTCAAAGGTTGAAACACAGCGAGCTGCGCCAACTGGCGCGCATCTTGGGTATCGACGATGACTTGCAAGCGCCATGGGTAAGTACAACGCACACACCTGGCAGCCTCGTCGATCTCCGCACAAAGAGCTTGACCTGCCACGTTCAGGCGTCGGAACGGCCTTGTTCAGACGTCGGAACATCCCCCTTCGCCCAGGCTTCGGCAGGACAACGAAGAGGCGATGCCGCTTTCTAGGCTTCCTCTGCAAAAACGGGGCTGGACCAGGCCATTTCGCCGTCTTGCTGCCGTACTCGCACGTACAGGTACTTTTGAGCATCGAGTTCGGCGCGCTCTTCGAAACGTGGCGCCGTGAGGTCCCAGCGTTTGCGCACCCCCTGCGCATCAACGAGTTCGACGCTGCGAAGCGGCGCCGTGCCGTGAACCTGCACCAGGACCTGCGCGCCACGAAGGTCTGCAACCGCACCCATCGGGGATCCATTAACCTCGAAGTTGAGGTTGATCTTGGCCCCGCTAGTCGCGTAGCACCGCCGCGCGCGAATCGCGTCTAGGATAGCCTGTCGCGTACAAGCCGAGGCCTGAACGGCAGTGAGCCCTGTGCGAAAAGGGTCTCGCTTGCGCGCAACCCCGTGGTGCCAAAGCAAGCCGTGGCCGTCTGAACTTGCGATGAACCCAAAGCGATGACCTCGCTGAAGCACGGCGTCCACCATTTGGTCGCGCAGTTCGCCACGCTGACCAAGCTCATGCGCCCAGTGCTCGTAGCAGCCGTGACAGGAGCAAATTTCCCAGACAGGTTGCCCCACTTCGTCATGCGCGCTTTCGTTCGCGCCCGTCCAACCCACGTGGTGCGGTACAGCGAACCCGCCTGCAGCTTTGACGGCCTCGACAATCTCGTCACCTTCTGTAAGCACGTCGCGCGAGTACACCTTCCGTGAAAACTCGGGGAAATAGCACACCTTATGTCCTGGTCCGGGGTGCATCTTGGCGGTCCACTCGTAGGCGAGCAGCGTCACGAAGGTGCCGGGCTCGTGGTGGGACTCCGCGACGCGCTGCAGGTAGCCCCACTCCACACTCTCGATTCGCTTTCCGAGAAAGGACTCGTGGTCGGTCAGGGCGCAAAAGTCATCGCCGTACCGATACCGCGCACGCAAGTACGGCTCATCTGCGCTTCCGATGCCGTCCGAGTGTGCGCTGTGTTGGTGGATGTCGCCAAAAAGGGTGCGCAGTCCATGGGCCTGAGCGAAGTCGTCGGGCGGGCGCTCTTGGACGACGGGCGCGCGACTCGGCTGCGCTACCCGAGCCCGCTTGAGGGGTGGGCGAGCGCCACTGGGCGGGGCCTGGGCTTGCACGCGAATCCCTTTGCGTTCGCGCCATGCGACAAGCATGCGCGACCCTGACACCACGGCTGCCGCGCGTCGTCCGCGGCACCCCCAACCACCCTCACCTACCGGCTGTCGGAGAGCAAAGCCTTTATCGTTTACGTCCTGCCGCCAGTATTGATGTGCACCACGTCCGACGATCGCGACGGCGCCCTCGTCCGCGGCCACGAGAGAAGCGAACTCGAAAGACTGCTCTTCGCCTTGCATGTCCCGATCACGCCCGACCATCGGCGTGTCAACTTCCCAAACCTCACCCTTGCCGTCGACAAAGCGAAGGGCGATCCATTTTGCGATGTCGGGCTCATGATTGTCCTCACGCAAGTTGTGATGAAACGCAACCCACGCGCCCCCTGGCACTTCAAGAACGTAAGGCGCTGCCACCGTCCCGTGCCCTTCCCACACTTTGGTCTCTAGCCCAGACTCAGATCGACACCACAACGTGTTGAGATACCCCTGTCGCGTGACCCACACGCTCCACACACCGTTGCTGTGGACCCGGTCTTCATCCACGCTCGGCTCGGGGATAGGCGTTCGCACTCCGTTCGGCGGGCCTACTAGCTCACCCGATTCATCGATGCGAAAAGAAAGCATCGCCTCGGCGACACCGTCCGAGCAACGCACGCGGAGCACAACCCCGGGCGTATCGGCCTCCAATGAGGGGCTCCGCAGATACAGCTCCGGCTTTTGTTCGAGCAAAAGCATCTTTGCTAGGGCGCCGAAACTTGCCGGCGTTGTTTTTCGTGCACATGCCAGAAGCGATAGTACGTTTCACCTTGTGACTCGAAGACCACCGTGTGCAGGCCTTCTCGCAAGCGCAAGCGAACAGGCGGAGGTCCATAGTCTTTACCACGCACTTTGACCCGAACGTCCGTTCGCGAACCCGGCATGACAAGTAGCTCACCGTGTTTGGGTGGCAAGGGCTCTTTCGCTTCGGGTTCGGGCGTTTCGGCTTCGGCTTCGGCTTCGACGGATTCGGGCGACTCCGCCGCTGCTTTCGCTGCAACCTCGCCGACGTCGTCGGCAAGCGCGGGCGGCTCGACCACGGACACAGGCGCTAAGGTCACCGTGACAGGGTCCGCGACCACGGGATCTTGGCTCGCTTCGGTCGTCGTTGGTTCTGGTGGAGCAACGTAGGAATGCGATGCTCCAGCAACGACGATAATGAGCCCTACGAACACGCCGGCAATGACCACCCACTGTGGAACCGAAAAGCGAGGTTTTGAACCGGTAGACTCAATGTCGAACTCAAGCTCGTGCGCCACAGGAGGCTCGTTCTCACGAACCATGCGAAGTGCAGACACCGCGCGCAGCGCTTCGAGGGTCTCCCGAAGCACGACGCGATCAACCGCGCGATCCGCAAGCAGGTCGTGCGCCGGCGTTCCATCACGCATGCGCTGCAGCACGCCGAGATGAGGAGCCCCCATCTGCTCGCAGCGTTGACGAAGCCCGTCATCGTAAAGGCGTGAGCGATCGATCTCTGCGCCGCGCAGTAGGTTTTCGATCTCGTGGGTGAGCGCTCTGCGCGCCGCGTCCTCTTTCGCCTGTACGGCATTGGAACGCTTGGGGCTTCGTTTGGCTAAGAGAAACGCGGACGATGAGTACGACCCAGATTGGTGACCCGTCGCCAAGGCCTGAATGCGACCCATCATCGTGCCAAAAAAGTCAGCCTCTTCGTCACTCGGTTCGCGCCCCTCGGAGCGCAACACATCGAGCATGCTGACCGCGCTACGACTGGTCTCCTCAAGCTCGTGCATCGAAAACAGGCGCGCCGAGGTGGCGAGTGCATGACAGCGTCGACGCAGGTCGTCCCGCAATTCGGGACGGGGTAGCTCAAGATACTCCTGCAGGCGGATGCGCAGGTCCTCGGCTTTGGAGCCCAATGCCGAGATAAATCGCACCTTCGATGGCTCTAAATCTGTCCGTTCAATCTTCACGTACCACGCGATGGGCCAAACACCTGGCCTCTCCCTCGGTCAATGGTAAACCCCAGCGTGGATTTCGTCGACGAAGTCGAGCTTTCGGTTCGCGCGGGCAGTGGCGGCAACGGCTGCATCGCCTTTCGCCGAGAGAAGTTCGTGGCCTTTGGCGGACCTGCCGGAGGCGACGGGGGTCGCGGCGGCGACGTCATATTCGTGGCGGATAGCGGCCTCGGCACCTTGATGGACCTACGGTACCGCAAAGAAATTCGCGCACAGCATGGCCAAAACGGGCGCGGCAAGGACCAGTACGGCAAGGCCGGTGAGACCATCCGTGTGCGCGTTCCGGTCGGCACCCAAATCATCGACCGAGAGCGCGAAGTACTCCTCGCCGACCTGACTCAGCATGGCGAGGAGGTCGTCATCGCCAAGGGTGGACGAGGCGGGCGTGGCAACATCCACTTCGCGACACCCACGGACCGTGCGCCGCGACGTGCTGAAGATGGGCAACCCGGAGAACAGTACCAGCTGCGCCTCGAACTCAAGCTGCTCGCAGACGTGGGTGTCATCGGCTTCCCCAATGTCGGAAAGAGCACTTTTATCGCCGCGGTCTCTCGGGCACGGCCCAAGATCGCAAACTACCCCTTCACCACGCTGACCCCCAACCTGGGTGTCGTTTCGCTCGGCGTCGACCGGAGCTTCGTCATCGCGGACATTCCGGGCATCATCGAAGGTGCGGCGGAGGGGGCAGGACTCGGCATTCGCTTTCTCAAACACGTCCAGCGCTCGAAGGTCTTACTTCATGTGGTTGCACCCGACCCCGACCCGTCACGAGACCCCGTGCAGGACTACAACACGCTGTGCGAGGAGCTCGCGCGCTTCGACGAAGAGCTCGCTTCTCGTCCCACGGTGGTTGCGCTCAGTAAGACCGACCTGCCCGAAGCGGAACCAGCTCTGGCCAAGCTGCGCGATGCGCTCAATCCGCGGGGCATCGAAGTGCACGCATTCTCTTCAGCGACGCGCGAGGGGCTCGACGCACTCTTGCTTGAGCTTGAGCGCATCGTCGCGGTCAAGCCCGAATAAAAGCTAGTTCGGCCTGTGCGGGGGCACTCAACCTCAGTTCAACCTGAAACCGATCTAGGTTGCCGTTCTACGTGCTCTCGATTTCGCGGATTGCCCAAGCTGCCGACTCACGCACATCCGCGTTCGCATGAGTGCGCGCCGCACGCTGCAAAACGGGCAGATGTCGCCGCGCAGACGAGCCCTGGCTGCCGAGCGCGAGGGCGACGTTTCGAGCCATCTGCATCGCCCCGGCGCGCCGAAGGGGACTGCCCGCAAAACGCGCATCGAACTCGCCCGGATCGCTCTCAAGAAAGTCACGCGGGTGTAGTCCATCCCAGCGTTCGTTTTGGAAAAAGTCGCTCTGCAGTGTGACGTTTTGACCCGCAGCTTGCGCGCCTTGATTGAATGGACAAACGTTTTGGCACTCATCGCAGCCAAAAGCCCAGCCACGCAAGCGCGAGCGCAATTGCGGCTCTGGAAGCTCGGCGCTTTCGATCGTGAGGTAGGAAATGCAGCGACGCGAATCGAGCTGCCGCGGGCTCGCGAATGCCTGTGTCGGACAGACGTCGAGGCAGAGTCGGCAGGTTCCGCAGCGTTCGCCCATGGGCGAGTCACTTGGCAGTTCGGCGGTGGTCACCACGGCGGCCAAAAAGAGGTGGCTGCCGAGACCTGGGACGATCAGGCAGCAGTTCTTTCCGATGAAACCAAGACCTGCTCGAACGGCCCACGCACGCTCGAAGACGGGCTTACTGTCGACCGCAGAGCGTGCTGCAAAACCTTGTTGGCGCAGCAGTTTGACGAGCGGTCGCATGCGCTTTTCGAGCACTCGGTGGTAGTCGCGTCCGCGCGCGTACGCTGCGATACGAACGCCCAACTCTTCAGGCAGCGGGCGTTGTGAGTAACGCGTTGCAAGCACGATCACGCTTCGCGCGTCCTTAACCATGGCCTCGTGCGCCGGATTGACGCGCACCTTTTCGTGGTCGGCCATCCAGCGCATCGACCCGTGGTATCCCGCGGCGAGCCAACTGCGGAGTCGTATTGCCTCCTCTCCCAAGAGCTCGGCACGCGCAACCCCGAATCGTTCAAAGCCTGCCTGCTCTGCGAGGCTTTGAAGTTTAGCGCGAAGCGAAGCGGTCATGTCGAATGCGGCGCACCTGCGTGTGTTTCGAACCTGGAGCGAGTCCGGGCGAAGGTGTATCAACAGGTCCCTTCGGCTTCTTTCCCCCACCGATGTTCGGCAAGATATAAGGTTCGGCATTGAACGTACCGCACTGACGGTGGCTGCGGTAGAAGCCCCAATGTAGGTACACGCGTCCGTCACCGGAACGGATGGCATCGGGCGCCTCTGGAAAGGGTGCAGCGCGGGTGACCGCGGCGTAGGCGCCATAGTCGAACGGAAGCAAACCGCTCGTGCGCACAACGCCAATCTTGTGGATCGTGCCGTCCGCGTTGAGGATGATTTCGAGCGTGGTCAGCAGCGATGGATCCGAGTACGGTGACATCGAGCCCGCGGGTAACCCTTGCAAGAAGTCGTCGGCAAACTCTCGATGAATCTGGCGATGAATCGCTGCGATATAGCTCGCAAACGGAGATGCCGCGGCGTTGAGCGCCGTCTGCTCGCCCGACTTGACGTTGGGCACAAAGTTTTCGATCGCAGCGCGGAACTCCTTAAATGTTTTTTCGCGGTCCGAGCCTCGGATGCGTGATTGCTTGCGCCGCAGGTACGCATGCCGTTCTTCTTGGAGCGTTTTTTCGCCGACCGCACCGCGAAAGCCGTTCCACGAGAGCTTCAAACGTTTGTCAGGCCCCGCCGCGCCCTTGCTGCCCTTGCTGTGAGGGGGCACCGCGATGGGTTCACCATTTTCGAGTGCCAGGATCTGCCCTGTCGTGGGCGGGCTCGGAGTTGAAGCGGGCTGCTCAGCGCTCGGCTTTGGCGTGGGTTGATGAAGCTCGTTCTGAGCGATTTGCTCTTCTTGTTCCGCGGCTTCCTCGTCGCTGCCCTTCTTCTCTTCTGCGTCTGCAACTTCCGTCTCTTGATCATTGCCGTTCGGTTCGGGCGCACCCTTGCCGCCAGCCTCGGGGTTTGGATCGTCTTTTTGGTAAGAGCGCACCTTCGCGACGGTCTCTTCTTCAACGCGCCGGTTTTCCTGTGCCAAGAAGCGCGGATCATCGGGGGCGGCGACAGTGGGGTCATCGCTTTTTTGTTCGATCGACTGCAGCATGGCGCGTGGCTGCTCGGGGAGCTTCGGCTTATCCGCCTGCTTTTCTTCCACCTTTTTGGCGATGGGCTTGGGCGGCTCAGGCGGCAGCTTCGGCGCTTCGTCCTTCGGCGTTTCGTCGAGCTGCGGATCGGGTTGCGGATCGGGCGGACTGAGCTCTTTCTCGGGACGGTCCTCGATGATTGGGTCTGGTATCGACTCCCAGGTCACTTCAACCTCCGAAGGTGAGGACTCACCGAGGGCGATGTTCTCGTCTGCGAAAAAGTGACTGGCCGTGTCGCTGAGCCAAAGCAGATCGAAATGCAGGTCGGTGGCGACCAACACACAGATCGCAAGCACCCAAGGCGACTGTGCGCGCCATCTGTTGCTTCGGCCGGCCATGTCTTGAGCCTACAGCAAATGGACAAAAGTGCCTGTAGACGGCGATTTCCCCTGTGAACGCAGCTTCACATTTGAGAACTCGGGTTCTCGGCAAATGGTCAGTAGAGGACTACCCCGCCCTGCACGTGCACGCCCTGGCGGCGCATGTCGTGGTGGTAGCGACGCATGAGCTTACGATGGCGCCGCAGATCGCGCCGATGGCGCTTGAGGGCGCGGCGATATGCCCGGTTAGCGCGACGGGTGGCACGCCGATCGATCACGTATGTTTGCTGGACGACCGGGGCCGGCGACTGCGGCAATACAGGGCGGATCGGCGCCTGGACGGCAGCCTGCCACTGGTACTTCTGTCCGGTCCAAACCCATTGCCCCTCGGGCTGCGCGGGGGTGACAAACACCTGGGGTTCGACCTGTGTGACGGGCGGTGCAACCAAAACCGAGGCGGCTGGGACGGCATAGACGACTCGCGCGCGTCGGTGGCAGCCCGTGAGAAATGCGGCGAAAAGAACAAGAAAAACCAGCTGCAGGCTCGGGCGAAGATCGGTCGCGGTCCAGGTCATATCGGTAACGGATGCAACAGAGGTGCCAAGGGGGTCGCGAATCGGTTCGTTAATGCAACGTGAGAAGCCCCGCGTTACGGTGGGTCCATGGAAGCGTCGTTCTCCCTACCCCCTGAAGTTAATGAAATCCTGCGCAAGAACCACTTCGACCTACACACCTTCACGCTGCTGCGCGAGCGGCTCACCGCGGAGCAAGCCAGTGCCGCCAACGAGATCAGCGGCGAACTCGCGCTGATTGAGGACTCCTCGATTGCGACGCTTGAGTCGGTCAACGACGAGACAGCCGAGTTCGGCAGTGACTTGATTCGTGAAGGCAAAGTCGGCTGCGTAGTACTCGCTGGCGGCATGGCCACGCGCTTCGGAGGGGTCGTCAAGGCAGCCGTCGAGGTCGACAAGGGCAAGGACTTCCTCTCGCTCAAGGTCGGCCAGGTGCAGGCGCTCGCCCGTGAACTCGAGGCGCGCATCCCCATGTACATCATGACGAGCTTTGCAACCCACGACACCATCGAAGGCCTGGTTGAGGAGCTTCAGACCGAGGAAGTCCCGATTCGCTGTTTCTCTCAGTTTGTCTCCGTGCGTCTGACCGAGGAAGGCGAGCTTTTCTTTGGCGACGACGGTGAGCCCTCTCTTTACGCACCAGGCCACGGCGACTTGACCTTCGCGCTTCGGCGAGACGGTATTCTTCAGGCCTTTCGGGATCAGGGTGGCGAGCATCTGTTTATGTCGAATGTCGACAATCTGGCCGCCAGTCTCGACGCACGCTTGGTGGGGCTTCACGCCAAGTTCGGCGCAGACGTCACGGTTGAAGTCGTCTCCAAAGACCCGGGGGACAAAGGCGGTGCGCCGGCCAAGGTCGATGGTAAGCCCCAAGTTGTCGAAGCGTTCCGCTTCCCGCACGCCTTCGACCAGGACAGCATCCCGGTGTTCAACACCAACACGTTCTTCATCCGCGCCGAGGCCATCGATCGCGATTTCGATCTCGACTGGTTCATGGTTCGCAAGCAGGTCGATGGACACCCGGCGGTGCAGTTCGAGCGACTGGTCGGCCAAATCACCGCGTTCCTCAAGACAGGCTTCGTTCACGTTCCGCGACGCGGCCCAGAATCGCGCTTCCTACCGGTCAAAGACCCTCAGGAACTCGAGGAGCGGTTGGACGACATCCGCGAGGTCATGGCCCGCGGCTAATTGGAGGGTACGAGGCCTTTGTTGCGCACGAAACGGTAGCGAACTGCTTTGTCTCTCCATGGCAGCAGCAGCGGTCCCACTTCGTCGTTGTTGTCAGCAAACGACCAGTTGCCCTTACTCCAGCCTTTGGCTTTCCCTGGCGCGATGACGAGACTCCCGCTGCCCTTGCCTTTGAATGAAACTGAGTTTCGTACCGAGCGCTTCGCTTGCCGACGCTCGATTTCCACAAGCAAGACGCGGGGAAAACCCTTATACCCCAAGCAATGCGCAGCGAGCAAAACGCGTTCCACGTCGCCGATGCGCTGTACGAACTCGAAGATCAGCTCGGCTTTGCCGTTGCCCGTCACGTCATGAACACGAAGCTTTCGCACGTCACCTGAAGCGGCCACGGGCACGGCATAGTGAAACCACTGTTTCCCACCCAGATACCCTTCGCCCATGACGGCGATGTGCTTGCCAAAGCGCACCACTCTCTCCGCGCGCTTGTCACCTACGACATCGGCCATGAAGCTATCGTCGGGCTTGGCCGAGGCAGCAAGCCCTGCGCTCGACTTGAAGGCGCGCATCAGGTCGGCGACGCTGACGGGCTTGCCCGCGTTGGTGACCGGCGTACGGGTTGTGCTCGATCCTGAGTTTTGCTTGGTTGTCGCCGTTGGTGCCGGCACTTCAGACTCTGTTTCCGCCATGCGGAAGGCGCCATCCTTCCACACGAAGCTGCGCGCGCTCACACCCGTCCACGGCTTGATGATTTCGATCGCGTTCGACCCACCCCAACGACGGTAGTGCGACTTTCCATAACCGCTCACCTCGCACGATGGCTGTGTGAGCGGCGCATTGCGCTTCTTCGGTAGGACCAACTCACACTCGAGGTACGCGCTGCCAGATTGGCGTCGCACCTCGAGGTCGAGAACCTTTTCGAAGGGCTCTTTCGCGAAACGAAACGCCATCACCACCACTCGGCTGTCTGACCCCGCGCTCTGGCGCAGCCAGAGGAGGAGCTCGTTTCGACCGTCACCTGTGAGTTCAGCGAACTTGGATCGCACGACGTCACTGCCGCGCTCGATCGGCAAACGCATCACATCGTAGTTCTCACCGTCACGGTAACCTGGCCCCATGATGAGCACGTTGTTTCCCACGACGACGATGCGCTCAGCACGCGCGTCTCCATGAAGGTTCGACCAACGATCGAGCGCTTTTGCGCCTGAGCTCGAACCTTGGTGCTTGAGAAAGTTGAAGAGGAGTCCATCGGTGCCGCCCAAAAAATGCATGTCGAGCAACGGGGCGCCCCCGAAACCATTGCCTTTAAGAGGCGGGATGCGTCCACTGACGCTCGCCTTGGGTTTGAGCTCGGAATCGACGTCCTGCACACCGAGGACGCCCTCGAATTGCTCCCACTGGCGCCCATCCGGAAGCGCCTTCCACGGCACGAAGGCTTCGAGCGAATAGCCGCGCTCTCGCTTCATCTCGACCACCTTTGCCGCACCGAGCGCACGAAAGGAGCGGCCCACGCGGATCGCTGCGGATGCGGGCCGCCTGCGCTCACCAGGACACAGCCAGAGCTGCACCGAACTTGCCCCGCGCGCGGGGCGGCGCATGCTGAGCACGACAGCGTCGCTGCCACTACCACACCGACTCCCCGGTACGGTTCGATCGTCATCGATATCGGCAGCCACAAAAAGGCCACGTGCATCGTGTGCGAGCGCGACGCGAACGCCCTTCCCGTAAGAAGCAAAGCGAATCTGCTTCCACTCGCTGAGCTGTCCATCCACGCTGATTTGGGCACCGGTCGCGGACTCGACGCGCAACGCGACCTGGGCGCTGCTACGGGGTAATGCTACCAACGTGACAAACAGCAGACACGCCGAAAAAGAAAAAAGGCCCTTCCACATTTGTGAAAGAGCCTAACATTTTGCTCGACGCGGCGACTAGCCGTTTGATGCGTGCTTCAGCCGAGCTTCTCGATGACTTCAGGAGACTTGATGCCGGGCGTACTTCGTTGCCGTGAACGCTCAGAGTCGAGATGTTCACGCAACTGGCGGTCGACTTTGTCCATCACCAGATCGATGGCGGCCTGTGCGGTCTCGGCTTTTTCGCTGCCCTCGTAGCGACCACCGTCACCGGTCACGATCATGTGAACCTGTCGCAAGTGTCTTTCTTGAGATACCGTCACGTCCGCATCGAGGGGCGCTCGCATGTACTTTTGTAACTTGCTTATCTTTTGTTCTGCGTACTCCTTGAGCGCGGGAGATGATTCTAAATTGCGAAACGTAACAGCGACTCTCATAGGGCAGGACCTCCTTGTAGCGACGGTTGCCTAGGTTCTAATATAGCAGTTCTGGCTGCTCAACGACCATCGCTGCCTGAACATTCCGAAGCATTTCCGAGCAAGCATTTTTCGTTCCAATCTTGCCTTCGCATCAATCGTTGGCTTTTCCTGCCACCGTGGCGATGCGCCCCACCCCTCGTTTGGCTAGCGGAGCGAGGCGCGCCGAGCGCAAGGCAGCGCGAGAACCGGAGCGGAATGTACCTAGGGGTACATGAGCACCGGAAGCGGAGCGCAACGAAGCGATCGGCGATGGAGCGCTTCGCTAGAAGTATTTTTTGCGTTTGGAGGAGGAAAGGATGCCCAGCATCTCCCGGTATTTTGCCACCGTTCGACGAGCGATTTTGATGTCCTTGGCCTTGAGCAGGTCGACCAGCTTCTGGTCGCTGAGCGGGTTCTTCGGGTCCTCTTCGGCCACCATCTTTTTGATGGCCTGCTTGACCGACTCGGATGCGATGTCCTCGGCCCCACCGCGGGAAATGGCCGAATTGAAAAAGTACTTGAGCTCAAAGATACCGCGCGGCGTGTGGACGTACTTGTTGCTCGTCACACGCGAAATGGTGCTCTCGTGCATGCCCACCGCTTCAGCGACATCGCGCAGAATCATGGGCTTGAGGTACTCGATGCCCTTTTCGAAAAAGTCTTGTTGCTTCTCGACGATGCACTCGGTCACGCGCACGATCGTCTTGCGCCTTTGGTCAATGCTACGAATCAACCACTGCGCCGAACGTAACTTGTTCTGGATGTATTCTTTGGCGTTTGGGTCGCCTGCCATCGCCGAACGGTAAAAGCCGCTGATCTTGAGTTTGGGCATGCCGTCATCGTTGGGCACCACGAAATAACGGTCCCCGACACGGTGCACATACACGTCAGGGGTAATGTAGTGCGTCTCGGTGTTCGAGTAGCTACGCCCCGGACGAGGGTCAAGGTCGGCGATCGACTGGGCAACGTCGTAGACAACGTCGAGCTCGACGTCGAGCGCCTTGGCAATCGCACCGTAGTTGCGTCGCTCAAGGTGCTTGAGGTGACCACTGATCACGCGCACGACGAGTTCGTCGAGCTCAAGGTGCTCGGCTTGAATCAGAAGGCACTCTTTGAGCGAACGGGCGGCTACGCCGACCGGGTCGAAGCGCTGCAAAATCTTGAGGACCTCTTCCGCGTCTTCGGCATCGAGACCGGCCTCTTCGGCCAAAACGGGTACAATTTGGTCTTCGCTGACCTCGCCAAGGCTCAGGTAGCCAGCATCGTTGAGGTTGCCCAAGACCAGCGCGCAGAAGCGTTGTTCGTTTTCGACGAAGTCGGACATGCGAATCTGCCATGCCAGGTGGTCGACCAGGTCTTCGGAGCGACTGGCTGTCGCCTCGTAGCTCGGCATCTCGTCGCTGTCGCCCGCGGCACGAAAAGAGGGCATCGGGGACTGGAGAGCATAGTTTTCGAGGTACGCCTCCCAGTCGATTTCGTCCTTTTTGGCGTCGGTAGACTCGGCGTTGACGTCGACTTCTTTGGCCCCATCGGCGTCTTTGGTGCGACTGGATGCCTCGAGGTCGACGGGAGGGTCGTCATTTCGCGACTCTTTTTCGCCTTGGGCCTCGCCTTCGTAAACCCCATCCTCCAAAATGGGGTTTTCCATCATCTCCTCGCGCACCATGTCGACCAGCTCCATCCGCGACATTTGCAACAGCTTGATGGCCTGCTGCAGCTGCGGCGTCATCACGAGGGATTGACTTAATTTGAGGTGCTGCTTGATTTCCATGGGTAAATTCGAGTTACCCCCAGAGTATATGGTGAACTGGCCTGCGACGAAAGCAAAAACCGTGCGAGCGCTCGACAAGCAAGAAACAAGCCTTGCGGATACTTGAGATCTTTCAAAACTATTCGTGTTTTTTCTGAACATGCGAAAGCGCGAACCGCCCCGGCATCGATCTTCGGCTGCTTTACACGCGTTGCTCGGTCTATGATCATAGCCAATGGGTGGGGATCCGAAAGAGACGGAGCCGCAACACGTTCTCGTCATCGGTGACGGTCCGACGGCCAACGAGGTCCGCACGCAAATTGAGCGCTCGGGGCTGCCCGTGCGACACCTGCCTGAGCTACCAGCCAGCCTGAGCAATGGGCCACGAACCGATCTGGTCGTACTCGCCCCCGGCCCGCGCTCCTTCCCCCCTTGCCGGCAGATCAAAGAATCCCAAGGTCGGTTCTTGCCCGTGATGGTCGTGCTCACGCCACATGCGACCATCTCTCGGGCCGAGGTCCTGCAGGCGGGTGCTGACGACGTCTTGACCGGCCTCCCCGACCCCGAGGAGTTTCGACTGCGCGTTCTAAACTGGCTGCGCATCAAGAGCACGCACGACAATTTGCTTCACGCATCGCCGCGAGCCGACGACACGCTTCCCCCTCCAGCGCGCTCGGCGGCTTCTGCAAACCCTCCAGCCTCTGCGACCCGGGTCACCATGCACGGTCTGATTGAGACGCGGCTCCGAGTCGAACATGCGCGCGCGTTGCGCCACCGCGAATCGCTCGCGTTCGCCTACTTTTCGGTCGACGACGCCAAGCATATGCTTCGCCGATTTGGCAATCGCGCCATCGATCGCATCGCCCAGGAGATTACGGAAAGAATGGAAGAGTGCTTTCGGGAGGGCGATCAAGTCTGTCGCATCGATACACTCGGCTTCGGCGTTATCTTGCCTCACGCGCACTTTGAGGGCGCGCTGGCCGTGACAGCGCGCGCACACAAACGAATGACAGGCATCTATGAAGTCGATAAACAGCCGACCCGCGTATCCGCTTCGGTAGGCGTCTCACTGTTCCCGAGTCCACGCGTAAACTCCTATCGCGAACTCGGTACCGTCGCGCAGATCGGAGCGAGCGAGGCGCTTGCAGCGGGTGGCAATCGAATCTGCGTCGTGCAGCACGCCGGCTATATGTTCGAGCCCGACACCTAGGGAATAGGTGGCGCGGTTCTCGAAAGAAGGCTCATTGCCGATAGCGGCACGGTCAGATCGATCGTAAGCCAATCACCTTCGACCTCTGCCGCCCCCATTGCAATGGCATCGAGCCCTGGAATCAACTGCGTGAACAGCCGCGCTCGACTCAAGACATCGTCGACACCCTTCTGTAGCTCCGCCGCCGCCCCTGACTTTGCCAGCACGACGGCGCGAAAGCGTAGCCCTCGGTCGATGGCAAGGCCTGCCGTCGCCGCGCGGATCACACGCAGCGAAGGCCACAAGCCGGGCAGACGCGTCGCCCAATAGCCACGAAGCTTCTCTGCGCTGGGTGGCAGCAAAACCGCGCGCACGAAAGCATCGGGGAGGTTTCGCGAAAGTTTGACCCGCTCATCTTTGGAAAGCTGAGCTTCGAGTTCGGAAGCCAGCGCCGGTTGGTTGCCGCGCGCCACTTCGAGCACGTTGGCCACCGTGTTCGTCTCGCCGATGACCAAACCGCCATGGACTGGCGACACAATCTGGTGATCGCTGCTCGCAACGGTCCCGCCCCAGCGAAGCCCCAATTCGATGAGCGTCGCCCAAGAAAACGGTTCGAGCGATATCGATTGCTCTCCCATCATCGCGTCGAGGCAGGGCTTCAGCACGTCACTTGGTGGTAGGTGCGGCGCGACGAGGCCCCAATCGGGATGGGTGTCTTCAACCGGAGCGAGAAAGGCTGTGACGCTCTTGAGGTACGACAAAGGGGAGTCGCCACACGCCGGCGGCAGCTCGGCCACGCGTGCGCGCACATACTCGGCGATGGGAGACTTTTCGATCGCGGCAGCGACTTGAAAGTCGATCACGACAAGCGCATCGACCGGCGCCTGCCCTGTGGGCTCTTCAGCGAGGTTTGGCGCTGCTTCTCGCAGGTAGAAAAAGACAACAACCGCCAGAGCACACAAAAGGACGATGGCGATGAGCAGAGCGCGCCTAAGAGATACCCATTTCACGGTTCGCGTACCATGGCACAGGCTCCCACGGTCGCACATGCAAAGAATTTGCAGGCTTCAAGCGCTTTTACGCCTTCCTGGTTGACAAGTGTGGTGTGCACATTGACGGTACGACCTGCCGTGAGCGACTCCTCCCCCGACCTGGGCCAAATCCAGGGGCTGACGATCATCCGTCAGCTCGGTCGTGGAAGTATGGGCACAATCTACGAGGCCGAGGACCTTGAACGCGGGTGCCGCGTTGCCGTCAAGGTGCTCTCGCCTGAGCTGTGCGGCTCGCCCGACCTCGAACGACGCTTTCAACGCGAGTTCTCGGTCTTGCAGGCAATGCGTCACCCCGGCATGGTGCGCGTCCTTTCCAGCGGCAAGGTCGGCAATGCTCTTTATTTCGTCATGGAACTGCTCGAAGGCGAGTCCCTGCGCGCGTTGATTCCCGTCGCCGCCGACGCATTCACTCCGATCATCCTCTCACTGGCTGAAAGCCTCGATGCTGCACACGACCACGGCGTGATCCACGGTGATCTAAAACCTGAAAACGTCTTCATACGGCAAGATGAAAGCGGTGCGATTCAAGGGACGAAACTCATCGATTTCGGCCTCTCAAAAGTCGTCGGTCTCGACCGACTTACGGCCACCGGCGAAGCGGTCGGCACCCCCATCTACATGGCCCCCGAAATCATCACGGGCGGTGAAGTGGATGGTCGCGCTGACATCTATGCACTTGCAGTAGTGAGCTACGAAGCCCTCAGCGGCTCCCCGCCCTTTCGTGAACGAAACCCCGCTAAGCTCATGTTCGAAATCGTATCGGGCTCGCCAGCGCCACTCTCGGACAACATGCCTAACGCACCCGCCAAACTCGAAGCCGTGCTGCTCAAAGGACTGTCCCGCGACCCTGCCGCGCGACACGAAAGCGCAGGCGCACTTGCGGACGAGATCATCGAGGCGTTGGACGGATAGCGCGATGCCTTGGAGAAAACATCGACTCCGCGGCAGCACGGTATTGGCCCGCGTGGACGCACAAGGTGAGCTGGTCGCGGAGAACGGGCGCGTTGAAATCCGCTACAAGCCCAAAGCCTCGCGCGCGTATCGTGCACTCGCGAGCAACCTACAGCCGGTCGACGATAAGCTGCTCCCTGACGACCATTGCGAGCTCGCGACCGGCAACACACAGAAGACGCGCTCTTCCCCCAAAAAGCCCGTGGAGGACAGGAACCCGCCCTCGGCTCCCGAAGGTGATGAGATTCTCGTGTACGCGGACGGCGCGTGTCGCGGCAACCCCGGTCCGGCCGGTGCAGGTGTCGTGATGCTGTGGAACGAAGGCGGCAAAGAGCTCTCTGAGTACATTGGCGAGGGAACGAACAACATCGCGGAGCTGACCGCCATCTTACGCGCCCTCGAGGCCCTGCCGACGGGAGAGCGCCCCGTTCGCATCTACACCGACTCCACGTACTCCATCGGCATGCTGACCAAGGGTTGGAAGGCGCGCGCGAACCATGAGCTGATCGCCAAAATCCGAAAGCTTTTGCAGCACACTCCCAACTTATCGTTTCATTATGTACGCGGCCATGTCGGCGTCCCACTCAACGAGCGCGCAGACGAGCTTGCAGCCAGCGCCGCGCGGGCACGCAAGTCCCAACCCTGGAAAGAGATATAGGTTCGCTCCGCCCGAACGCGGCTGTGCCGATAGCACAGCTCGTTCTAGACTCCGCCTGCCTTTTTGGCTCTTCCGCTTGCGCGTCATCGCGTCGCTCCGCCCGAACGCGGCTGTGCCGATAGCACAGCTCGTTCTAGACTCCGCCCGTCCGCCCGAAATCCTTTCGGGCTTGCGATCACGGGCGGAGTGGGCAACGTTAGCGTGTAATGCACTTGCTCTTCATCTCGATTCCCGACAAACCCCCGGCCGCCTCGGGCAGAGACCACGCACTTCCCAAATCATTGGCCATGTTGGGGCACGAGGTCACAGTCATCCATCCGCTGCTCACGACCATCGACCCTGGCGCGCGTGGCTTCGCCAGACGCCTCACCGAAGTGAACGCAAACGAAGAGACCCTGACACTCTTCGACGGTCGCGCCGCACGCGGTGTACGTTCACATTACCTGCAACACGCCTCGTTTAGCCCGCCTCTTGGCGACTCGGCGAGTCAGCTTTTTGGACAAGCTGTGGCAGCGTTCGTCAAAGACCACGTGCGAGACATTGATGCGGTCGTCGTCGAAGACGCTGCCGGACACATGGCAGCATGCTCGGTTTTGGAGTCAGAGGTATGGCAGGGACCGGTTCTCGCGCACGTCGACAGGCCGCTCGAGCAGCTGAGCGAGGCTCATCAGGCTGCGCTCAGCAAACTGAGCGAGGCGAATGCGCAATTTTCGGCCTCAAGCCGCGCCATCGCTTCCGCAGTCTCGTCCATGCTCGGGGCCTCGGCGAAGACCGCCGTGCTGCGCAACGGCATCGATGCTGCGCACTGGAACCCAACTACCGATCCACTCATCTCCGGGCGCTTCGATCCCGTGGACTTGAGCGGAAAGCAGCTCTGTAAAGAAGAGCTTCAACAACTCTTCGAGTTGCCAGTGTCCGAAGATTTACCTTTCGTTGGCGCCATCGTGTCGAGCGAAGAAGGCCTCGCCGCAATCGAGCGCTGCGCGGATGAAATCCTTCGCAACGATTGCCAGCTTGGTCTGCTTCTCAAGGGTCGCAGCTGGGACGCCGACACACTTTCTAGCCTGCCAGAGCGTTGGCCTGACCGCGTGCAGGTGCTGCAGGACGACGACCCCGCGATCGAACACCAGCTGGTCGCAGGCGCAGATATTTTTCTGCTTCTCGACGCTGAGAATCTAGCCAGCACGTGGCATCAAATCGCGCAGCGATATGGCGCGGTGCCGGTCGCCCCCAACACAGACATGGCACGAGAAGCACTGGTCGACTGCACCTCCGACCTCAAGTCCGGCTCTGCATTTTTGTACGAGGGAAACAACCCGACCAGCGCGGCCAGGCGGGCGCTCGCCGGCTACGCGCACATGCAGGCATTTGCGGCAACCCAACGACGCGTCATGCGAATCGAGCATTCTTGGGAGCGCACTGCGCGAACACTTGTCGCACTGCGCGGAGACGGCGACACGCATGCTGACGCTCGCGATTGACACCAGCACACCGCAGGCATCACTCGCTCTCACCCGGGGCGATGAGCTTCTGAAAGAACTCAACTTTGATGCCCCTGCCCGCGTGGGAGAACAGCTTTTTGGTCGTTTCGACGAGCTGCTCGGACCTGCGCATCCCGAAGCGCTCGAACTCATCGCTGTTGGCATCGGCCCCGGCAGTTTCACCGGAACCCGGGTCGGCCTTGCTACGGCCAAAGCGCTTGCGTTCTCACTCGACGTTCCTTTGGTCGGGGTGTGCTCGCTCCGCGTGGTAGCCGCCGCCACACGTGGCCCTGCCGCTGTGGCGATGACCGCTTTTCGCGGCGAGGTGTATGCGGCCGCATTTGATCAGGATGACACCCTGCTCGCTCCTTTTGCAGCCAAACCGGGCGATGCACGCGCGCGAATCGAACACGCGCTGTCCGAACGAAAGCTCGCCCTCCGGTCCTGGCACGGAACGGCCACTGCGCAGTACCCCGATGTTTTCGGAGAGTCGAGCACAGCCATGTTTCCTCGCGCTCGACACGTCGCCCAGCTTGCGTTGCGCAAGCTCGCGCTGCACGGAGCCGACCAACTCGCGGCCCTCGAACCCGCTTATGTGCGCGGCGCAGACGTGACCACACCAAAAAAAGCGTCCGCGTTAGGGAAAACGAGATAGTGGCCGACGTCAATCGTTCGCGGTAGGGTTCGGCTCATGCCTTCCTTCGACGTCGTGAGCGAGCTCGATCACCACGAGATCGACAATGCGGTGGATCAAGCCAAGCGTGAGCTCGGCCAGCGCTATGATTTCAAGGGTACGGAGACCACGCTTGAACGCAGCCCGGGCGAGATCACCATCCGCTCGAATGCTGAGGGGCGACTGGCAGCGGCACTGCAAGTCGTCGAAGAAAAGATGGTTCGCCGCAAGGTTTCTCTCAAAGCGCTCGACCCCCAGGAGCCCCAGCCGGCTGGCGGCTCGACTTGGAAGCAGAGCATCTTGCTACGCGAGGGTATCGACAAAGAGAAGGCCAAGCTCGTCGTCAAAGCCATCAAAGACTCCAAGCTCAAAGTTCAGGCTTCTATCCAAGGGGACGCCGTGCGCGTGACGGGTAAAAAGCGCGACGATCTCCAATCTGCAATCGCAATGCTCAAAGAAAAAGACTTCGATCTGCCCTTGCAGTTCAACAACTTTCGAGACTGAACCCAAAACGTCGTGAGCAAGTCAGCAAAGCCAGGCCGCGCGCGCGCACACGCCTCCGAGTCGAAGCACTCCGCGTTTGCAGAAAACGCGCTGACGATCGGCTGGGCCATCGGTATTGCGATGGTGATTCGGATCTTTCTGTTCGAACTCTTTTTGATCGAAGGGCCCTCGATGGAACCGACTCTCTACGATGCCGATCGCGTGGTCGTCGCCAAGTGGTACGGGATTCGTCTTCCTTTCACGTACGATGCGATCGTGCAGTGGTCTACGCCCGACTTGGGTGATGTCGTGATCGTCACCAGCCCATACGACGATGTCGATATCATCAAGCGCGTCGTGGGCGTCGAGGGCGACCGAGTCGCAATCCGCGACGGCGTCGTCTATCGCAATGGAAAGCCACTTACGAGCGACAAAGCCGGCACTTGCACAGACGACAAAGACCGCGCCTATCAAGAGCCCACTTGCGTTCGGAAGCAGGAAAAGCTCGGCGATCACGTCTACGAGGTCAGCCACAGCTCCTACTTTTCGTACTCGCCCATGGAGGAGCGAGTCGTACCCGAAGACCACATCTTCATCATGGGCGACCACCGCGACCGTTCGAACGACAGCCGCAACTTCGGTTTCGTTCCTCATTCACGCATCAAGGGAACGGCACTCGCGATCTACTACTCGGGCAGTTGGCCCAACGTGCGCTGGTCCCGCATCTTTTCCGGCGTAGACTAGGACACCCTACTCCGTCACAGACACCGGGCACTCCACCACGACCTCGGTCGTCACATCGCTTTCAGGATCAGGCTTGTAGATGATCGACGCACGTACCGAATAGATCCCCGGAGGGAACGGCTCACCCTTCGGGTTGTCGAAGTCTGAGGGACCGTCCCAGTTGTGGCCATCCCACGAAAAAACCACGCTGTAGTCTCCGACGGCGACATCCACAGGTTCGATGCCAAAGCCACCGCAGTTGCCTACGTCACAAAGACAGTACTGCTGGTCGCCGCCTGTCACATCCACAAAGTAGATGAGCCCACCTATTCGGTCGTTCCCACACTGTCCGCCATCTTGCGGCACCGGCAATACGCCGCTGAGCGGGCTTTTCACCGAAAGCTGAACGCCGAAAGCGACGCCTGCTGCGAGCTGAGCCTGCGTGTAGCTTCCGTCGCTGGGCAATTCAAGCTTCAGGGAGACGTCATCACCTTTCGTCTCGCAAACGGTCGTATCCGGAACATCGCAGAACTCAAGCTGCTCACATTGCCACGTGTTATCGACACATGTGCAACCCTCGTAAAAAGGTTCATTCGCTGGCGGACACAAGCCGAACTCGTAAAAGCAATCGACCACTTTGTCTCCGAGAGCAAGCTGAGGAGCGTCCGGTTGATCATAGGGTCCCGAACACGCCCCGGTAGGCCGCTCAGTCGGGCAGAGCACTCCCTCACCGCCGTCCGGTGCGTCCGCATCAGGAACGCCACTGTCTGGGTCCTCCGACGTCGGCGTGCAGCCGCTCGAAAAATGGCCGCATACCTCCAGTGGCACATCGTCCACCTCGATGGGCTCCGAGGTGCAGATGGTTCCGCCTTCGAGGTCGATCCGATGCTCGAACGCGGCCGGGCACTCGAAACCACCGACGATCACAATGTAGCTGCAATAGGCGAGGGTCGGCCCCTCGTCGTACGCGCCGCCCTCCCCGCAGGGGCTCGTTGCCTCTGTCGAGCAGGCCAGCGCACCGCCGCAAACGAAGAAAAAACTCAAACGAATCACACTTACCAACTTCATGCCTAGAGGATGGTCGAGCACAAAAAGCCTCGCAACCGTATGCACTTGCCTGCGGTGCAAAATATTGCACTAACCGTCTGGAAGCTCGACAAAGGCTAGTGCAACCGTCGCTTGAACGGAGTCGAGGTCGCCTTCTGCACGCTCGTCGAGTTCGCCGGCGCACCGTGCGATCAGGTCGAAGACACGGTCGCGAAGCGCTCGCGTCGCGCCCGCTGGTGAAGAGAACGACAGGACCCGCGCGAATGCACTACTCTCATCCTCCGCATAAAAAAAGCGCCGCTCGACCACGGCGCCAACCCCGGACAGAAAGTGCCTAAGCGAGTCGAGCCTCTCTTCGAGTCCTGGCCCCAGAATCTCGTGCCACTTGGACGAAACGCTGTAGCCCCCGTCGCGCTCGACGGCGAGCCCCTCGTCCACAAGCAGGGAAAGCACGCGTTCGAGTTCTGTCCTCGACAAACTCGACACGTGTTCGACGAGATACGATGCGTCACTCGTACCTTCGCGTGCAAGTGTCATGAGCATGCGACGCTTGAGCTGCAAGGTTGGATTGGCTTGGCGGCCGGCGTCGCCCGATGCTTCCTTGGCAAGACTACCCACCGTGCGTCGGCTCTTTCCGAGGTGCTCCGCGATTTCGTTCCAACTCATTCCCTGCGATTTAAGTTCACGAAAGTACGACACGGCAACCAAATGTTGCAGGTCATCCAAGCTTAAACCGTGGATGCGAGAAAGACGCGCCACGGGTTCGAGTAGTGCGGCGACGACCCGAGTTCGTAGGTCGACGGCGTTGCGTTGCGGTTTCATCGCCTGTACTAGGCGGCGAGTCGATCGTACGAGGCGACCGCTCGCTCGAGCGCGGCGTCGGCAGAAAGCAGACTCTGCTCCGCCTCCTGAAGCACGCCGTCGGTGATGGCACTCCATGCTCGAGCTGCATTGCGCTCAAAGGAAGCAAAGTCACCGGCAAACTCGGCATAGTTGCCAACTCCGTGGCGTGCGATGAGTCTGTCGCGTTGGTCGACCACACGATTGACCTGCTCTTCGAGAATTTCGGAGAGCAGCGCTGCCGCTTCGCTCGAATGCGCATCAATCGCCGAGAGCGTCTTTTTGATCTCGCTGAGAATCGCGGCCGGGTCATCCGCCGCACCCCGACCCTCGAGCGTCGTCTTCGCACTCAGCCGGCGTGCGCCGAGTCCTCCAATGAGCATGAGCACAAAGCCCCCAGCAAAGGGTGCGGCTGCGACGTCAGCCCAAGCGACCAGCAACTTGGCGCCCAATGGCTTCTCTTCGCCTTCAGCGGGCACCACGAGCCGACCTGCCGCCACCCCCGCCACACCGAGCCCGACCGCAAAGATGATCAGAAAACCCAAGTACAGATTGTTGCTTTTCATGATTCTCCCACAAGCTTGATAAGGGTCAGTGTCAGATTCGTGAGCGCTTCACCGACGATCAACCCAGCTGCTACCGGTACCACCACGTCGCCAATAAAGCGTCTTCCAAAAAACCTCTGCGCGACCATGTTGAGCACGCAGCCAATGCCATAGCCTAGCGTAATCTCAAAAGGTAAATACATCGCGAGCCCGACGAGCACACCGAGTCCCGCGAGCGGAAACGCAGCAAGCGAGATTCCAATCAAGCTTCCTGCGAGATACTTATCGACAGGCGCGTTCCCACTCAAGACGCCGTCGATCATACCCTTGAGCACACTGGCTTGCGGCGCAGGCAAACAACCGCCTTGCTTCTCGAGACACAACTTCGACTCCGGTCCAAAACCAGGACCATCGCCACCGCCCTCCCAAAGCAGCAAAACGGTGCCGATTGCGATCACCGGACCAATCCAGGCCACGGCGAACTGCGCAATCTGCTGTCGACGGGGCACGCCGCCAATCAGCTGCCCCGTCTTCAGGTCACTCATCATGTCCGCGCACTGGTTTGTGGCGATGCAAACGGCCACGCCGATCGTTACCGCAACCAACACGTGGCCACCCGTTAGCGCCAACATCAACGTGACGGCAATCAGTGCCAGCCCGCTAAGCGGTGAGATGTCGGTCATGCCGGTCGCTTGTGCAACGATGAGCCCAGCCACCGCCAACCAGACGGTGCCCGCCACAGCCGCCGAAACCGCTTGGAATACCGAGATACCCGCCTCACCGCCGGTGGCGGAGAGCGCGACGAATAGCAGCATCAGAAACGCGATAACCAGCCCTGTAACGAGCACCTTGGGCGAGAGTTCCTCCGGCGCCACGCCGCTCGTTTTCGCGAGCTTTCCCGCGGCTGCCAAGCTTCGAAGGGCACCTCGCATCGCGGGAGCCGCCATCACCACACCGGCGAGCGCACCGCCGATCAGAACCCCGATGCCAACCGGTCGAAGGTTGGCCCCGTAGACCCCCCACATCAGGTCTTCGCCCGACGCTCCGCTCGGTGCCCAACCGAGCGAAACGATCGCGGGGGCGATCACCCACCAGGCAAGGACACCGCCAAGCGCGAAGGGCAAACCGCCACGACCACTCAGCAAGCCCGCGCCAATGTTTGCCATGCTGAGCGATAACGCCGTTCCCAACAGTGCGACCGCGGCCCCGCTCGTATCCGCAACACCAAAAGCATCCTTGAAGGCAGAACCGATCGGGATGGTTTCCGGCAACAGTGCCTCGTCGGCACCCGTTAGCAATTTCATCGGCAGCGGGTTGGTCAGAAGTGTCATGCACAACGCGAAGAGAAAACCCGCACCCATGTAGAGGGCTTTTTGTATACCCGCGCCTGGAGACTTGAGGATGGTGGCAACTGCGACACCGCTCGGGAAACGCAAACGTTCAATCTCGATGAGCTGCTTGCGAAGTGGAATGATGACGACGATGCCCATGAGCGAGCCCGCCGTAGCCGCCAAGATCACCGTAATTGGCGAGTAGTCCACTCCCATCAGAAGCAACGCAGGAAACGTGAACACGACACCGGCCGATGCGGTGTTAATGCCGGAAGCGATCGTTTGTTGAATATTGTTCTCGACGATGCTTCCAGCGGTCGTCGAACGAAACACACCGCGCCCAACGCCACGCAAGACTGCAAAGCCAAGAATGGCTGCGACCGTCGAGCCCGCCAGGCCGAAGCCGAGTTTGAGGCCGATGTACACGAACGAGGCCGTCATCAGCGCCCCCACAAACACGCCCAACGCGAGAGCTGCCACCGTGATCTCTCGGTAAGGTCGCGGGTCAACTTCGGATGGGGACGACTGGGCGGGCGTAGCTTGACGCGCGGGCTCTGCCATGGGCCGGGTGCTAGCTCGGTTTCGCGCTCAACGCACGCGCAGGAAGCAATCGTCCGCAACGCGCAGGCGCTTTCGGTGCACCCGACTTTTCTCGATATGACGGCGCGTTACCGGATCGTGATAGCCACTGGCCGATGGCAGGTTCGGGTCGAGGCCCTGGTAAAACCGGTTCTGTCGCAACATCCAGAGTTCACGCATATACTTGCCGACCATCGATGCCAGCGACACCGGCATGTGGCGGTCGTCCGCCCCAACCTCAAACGCGACCTCGTCGAAACCTCGACAGCGATACGCGCAGCGCTTTCTGGTCTCAGCGATGACTTCGAGTGCATCGCCACCGCCGTGCCAGAACTTCGGGTAGCGACGTATCCCTCCGACCATGCCGCACACCGCATCGTGCCTTTGTGTAGCCGGCGAAGTTTGTGACGCGTCTTCGAGCAGCTTCTGCATCTGCCGAAGGTCGATGGTCGTCTTCGAACCAAGCTCGGCAAAATGCTGGTTGAAATTGCGCACGCAAAGAATGCTCGAGCGGACGCGTTCGAGCTCTACGCCCCATCGCGCAATGCGGCGCACGACTTTGCGCCCTTGGTCGACGTCGCCGCCCCAAGCGGGGAGCGCCACATCCTCCGACCAACACTGTCGCAGGGAAGTGCTCGGACAGAGCGTTTTCAGTCCCGAGCAGGACTCGAGCGAGACGGCATCGATGAACGCGTTGGCACTGATGGGCAGCGCCCCGCTGACGGCCTCAACGACAGCGAGGCTGATCGATTCGCACCATGCCATGTTGCCAAAAGCGCTTACCTGTTTGCTATCGCCGATCCCCGCATAGCGCCCCAAACGCCGCAGGCGAGCCCGCTCATAGGAAGGCAACGAGATGCTCAGGGCCGTGACCACGAGCGGGCCGAGCTGGGGGCCCATGCCGTTTTCGTCGATCGCCGTCAGTCGCACGCAAGCTCACATAGCACAGACGCCGAAGCTACTTCGAGTGCGCTGTTTCGGCTACAGGCTCCCTTGTTTCGGCTACGGGCTCCGCGATTGCGGCGAAGGATGCTGGGTCGTCGAAGCGATCGTCCAAAGCTTCGAGCTTGTCGCTCCAACGCCCCCAGGGCCAATACGGACCATTGTCGTCACAGCCAATGGTTCGCTCCTCGCGCGTGCATGCGACGCGGATATGGAAATGGTCGTTGTGGGGGTTTCCTCGACTCGGCTGATGCAAGATCCAGCGAGCACGTCGAATCACGTCCGCATCGACGTTGCTACGCTTGGCATATGCGAGCAGCTGCGCCTTGACGCCGTTGGAACAGAATATCCAGCGCAACTCGATCGATTCGTTGGTCAGTAAGTGCTCGACCAAGGCCCAGTTGCGCGCCGCATCGAAGAAGCGAATCTCACCGTCGCGCTTGTCGATCGCCACGCCGTGCCGGTCAAAAGCAAGCCAACCACTGCCCTCTGCGGGCCGACCCTGTGTATCGGTCGCATAGAACACGACGTCGACGTCACGCCCCGCGCGGTGGCTGTGGTGTCGCGGATGGCGGCCGCCGAACGGATACGAAATATCTCCAACACGAAGCGGCAAGGCACCATCGTACGTCGCAGAGACGTGCTTTGCAGCTGACGTGAGGGCATCGAGCAGCCGTCGAACCCCTGCGTTGGAGCGTTCGCCGGGGCGCGCGCGAACCCAGCCCTGACCCCGGTCCGCGAGCGCGACGCCTCCCTGGATTGAGCCGTCGTGGAGCCCTCCAAAACTCACGCTGCGCGGCTCGCGTGGCGCGAAGTGCTGGCACCCGAAAACACACAATACGGCGAGCCCCAGAGTCCATGGTGGCGGCTTTGTGAAGAGCAACACGCTAGTAAATCCTTGCGATTTCTGACCATTTGCGCAAACAAAAGGCGTAAAGCCCCTTGCTGCGCGCCCACTTAAGGCTAGCACAAGCGCTCATGACGAATCGGCCGACGCGCGAGCAGCTCCACGCTCACCTCGACAGTGGTTGGGACAGCGCTTTCGCGGGCGACCTGCACCGCGCACTCTTGGCCGCCGAGCGGACACTCGACCTCGATCAAAGTTCGGCTGAGGCCCATCACCTACTCGGTTACGTGCGCTCGGCCGAAGGCAACATTGCCGAGGCCCTTGAGCACTTCGAGCAAGCCATCTCGCTCGACGACGGATATGTCGACGCGCTGATCAGCGCTGCGGACCTACGCTTCTCTGCGCTCGACGATACCGATGGCGCCCTGCGACACCTCGACGAGGCACTTGAATACGCGCAAAGCCCGGACGAGATCGCCAACGCGTCGGTTCTGTGCTTTGAGATCTACCTCCGAATCGGCGACGAGGACAAAGCGCGCGCGACGCTCAGTAGAATCCCCGAGGGGCCCTTCGAAAACCCTGCACTCGATGCGATGCTCGGTCAGGCATTCGTCGATGCGGGCGAGTTTACGCGCGCCAAGCAGGTGCTCTCACGATGCCTCGAGCACGAACCAGACAACCCTGACGCCCACTACCACATTGCACGCGCGTACGAACTTGCGGGGGAGCGCCAAGCAGCGGACGCGCATCTGCTTCATAGCCGAGAGATCGAGTCACGCCTTGCCAGCGCACCGTGGAGCCTCCAGCACGCGGAGTTCGAGCGTGAGATGCGCGCCGTATTCGACGAACTCCCCCAGGAGCTCTTGCAACTACTCACCGGCACGGCGGTCATCGTGACAACGTTGCCGGGCGCTGAAGTTGTGGCGGACGGCGTCGACCCACGTGTACCCATGATGTTCGACGACTTGCAGACAACGGGAACGGTCGGGCGCATTTTCTTCTACCAGGTCAACATCGAACGGCTTTGTGTATCGCCCGACCAGATCCGCGAGCGCACGGTCGCACTGCTCAGCGAAGAGCTGCGAAACCTACTCGCTTCCCTCGAGTGAAAGGTTGATGTTGTGCTTGGCAAATGCCGTCTTCATGGTCGCCTTGTCGTTGCTCTTGATGTAGGCCTCTTCGGGCTTAACACGCCCTGCTAGCACATGCTCCATCAAGCAGTCGTTCATGGTCTGCATGCCGAGGTTGCGTCCAGTCTGCATGACGCTCTTGAGCTGGAACGTTTTTCCTTCACGGATGAGGTTGGCGACCGCCGGGTTGGAAATGAGCACTTCGTGTGCACCGATGCGCCCACCGCCCTCTTTCTTGCACAGGACCTGCGAGACAACACCACGAAGCGACTCTGACAACATGGTTCGAATCTGCTCCTGCCGGTCGGGCGGAAACTGGTCGATGATACGGTCGACGGTGCTGGGTGCACTCGTCGTATGGAGCGTGCCGAACACGAGGTGACCCGTCTCCGCTGTCTCGATGGCGATCGAGATGGTCTCAAGGTCGCGCATCTCGCCCACGAGC
Source organism: uncultured Polyangiales bacterium (assembly GCA_964487255.1). Taxonomy (GTDB): domain Bacteria; phylum Myxococcota_A; class Polyangia; order Polyangiales; family CAZAQV01; genus CAZAQV01. Next base: position 201,675 of record CAZAQV010000009.1, read on the forward strand.
ACGATGTCCGGGTCTTCGCGCAGCGCCGCTTTGAGCGCTGCTTTGAAAGACCTGGTGTGCACACCAACTTCGCGCTGGTTGATGAGGCACTTTTTGTTCTGATGCACGAACTCGACCGGGTCCTCGATCGTGATGATGTGTTCGTTGCGGTTGGTGTTGATGAAGTCGATGAGCGCCGCGAGCGTCGTCGACTTGCCGCTACCTGTCGGTCCTGTGACCAACACCAGCCCCTTGGAAAGCCAACACAAGTCGAGAACGCGCTCGGGTACGCCGAGGGTCTTCGCCGAGACGATCTCGAATGGAATCTCGCGCATGACCAGGCCGGGCCCCTGCCGATCCATAAAAAAGTTGGCGCGATAGCGCGCCACGCCAGGGATTTCGTGCGCGAAGTCGGTGTCCCAGTTTTCTTTGAACTCGTTCCAGTTCCGCGGAGGACAGATGTCCTTCATCATGCCGAGTAGTTCTTCGGGTTCGATGGGTCGACCGCCGGCCAAGTCTTGGATTTCACCGTCGAGTCGAACCAGCGCGGGCGTATTCGAGCTGAGGTGCAAGTCGCTGGCGCCCAGCTTCGACATCGCACGCAAGAAAAAGTTGAGGTCCGGTTCGTCTTCGGCGAGTTCGATGCGCGGCAACTCCCGCGACATGCGACGCCCTGAAGACTGCGAACGGCGAAGCCCGGCGACCTCCCCAAGCTCCCGGCGCGAATCGGACACACTGCTGCGGCTGACCTTCGGCGAACCGACCGAACCTGGCTCGGGCGCTATCGGGGCGGCTGGCTCCGGCGCCACGGCAGGCGCGAGCTCGGCAACTTCGCCTTCACGAGGACGCGTCAGCTCGACGCGCCACGTGCTGGAATTGAGGGCACGTGCCGAGACCGCGATTGGGCCGCTTTCGCCGTCGTACACAAAGCGCGTCTGCGCTTGCGTCTCAAGCCCCTCCATGGACGCAGAAGAAGCGACCTCGGCAACGATCTGCTGCAACTGGTCATGCGGGACCGGCGACTTGCTCTTCTTCGGGCCCGCGGGAAAGTTAAAAGCGGCAGGCTGGCCGCTCATCAAGACGATGCTGCTCGCCTTGTTCTTGTAGAGGTGTTGGCCGTAGAAGTCGATTCGTGCCATACGAGGCTTATATCGCGGAATTTGCTGTTGCGGCTAGCACTTGCCGCGAACGCCAAACAGCCGCAAAGTGGCCGCCATACGGACTGAGGATGCCAAGCGCGACAAAGAAAGAAGCGACAACGGAACCGGAGAAGGTTTCAAAGAGCGCGGAGCGTTCGCCAACGAACGAGCCGACAGCTCCGCCTGGCGATCTGCAGGCCAATGCGAACGAGCTCACAGACGAGGCCGAGGCGCCCCCCGAGGAGGCCGCCGAGGCCGAACTGAGCGGCCCAGCACTTCCTATCATGCGACGAGGGCTGCGCGGCTTCTTCTTCTACCTCTTTGGACTCGGACTTCTGAGCGCCCTGGCGCGGGGCATTTGGTGGGTCTTGGGCGGACGCACCACCCATCAGCTACACACGGTTGGCCGGGGCTTGCGGGTCCAAACACGGCGCGCCATGCTCGGACGAACGATTCATGTTTCAGAACGGCGCCACCGACTCTCCGACGTGGACTCGGTGGAAGTCGGGCAAGGGTTTAGCGGTTGGCCTCTTTGGCTCGGCGCGATCTGCTTTGCAATCGGTATCCTGCTTGGCGGTAGCTGGATCGGAGAAGGTGCGCGCACTGGCGAGACCTACATTTTGATGGTCGGCGCGGTCGTACTTCTTGCGGGCAGCGGCGCCGACTTCGTCATCACCCTCTGGCATCGCCAACGCCGCGGTCACGCCACGCTCTGCATCCGCACCTGGGATGGACGCGCTATCTGCATCGGGGAGCTGGCCGAGCCGCAAACAAGAGCGTTTGTGCAACGCTTGGGTCTACCGCAATGAAGCTCACACCGATCTTGGGTAACAGTGTTCGACTCGACGGGGGCGCCATGTTCGGCAACGCACCCAAAGTGCTTTGGCAGCGCTGGTTGCCTCCTGACGAACGCAATCGAATCCACACGACGAGTCGTGGGCTACTGGTCGAGCATGGGGCCCAGCAAATCTTGTTTGAGACAGGCATCGGTGCGTTCTTTGCCCCCCAACTTCGTGACCGGTACGGGGTCGTTGAGAGTCATCACGTGCTACTCGACTCTCTCGAACGCGCGGGAACGCGCCACGACAAGGTCGACGTGGTGGTGCTCTCACATTTGCATTTTGATCACGCCGGGGGCTTGCTCAGCGTCTACGAGGAAGGCGCGCCACCGAAGCTGCTATTTGACAACGCGCAATTTGTCGTCTCCAGGCGCGCGTGGGAGAGAGCAAAGCACCCGCACATGCGCGATCGCGCATCGTTCATTCCCGAGCTGACCGGGCTCTTAGAAGACTCGGGGCGCTTGCATTTGGTGGAGGGCGAAACGTGCGACCTCCTCGGACCCCGATTTCGTTTTCATTATTCGGAGGGGCACACGCCAGGGCTGTTGCTGACCGAAATCGAGACCGATAGCGGCCCGATCGTGTTCGCAGGTGACCTCGTTCCCGCCGTACCGTGGGTCCATTTGCCTATCACGATGGGTTACGATCGGTTCGCCGAACGCGTCATCGACGAAAAAAAGGCTCTACTCGAAGACTTGCTCAAGCGCGACGGGCGACTTTTCTTCACACATGACCTCGACGTCGCCATCGCCAAAGTGCGACGCAATGAAAGCGGCAAGTTCGAAATCTACGACCCCATTGGCGACCCGTAATCCCATGCGACCTCGGTCTAGATCGAAAGGGTACTTCGAGCGACCGGCGGAGGAGGTAAGCCAAGATCAGTTTAAGATGGAGCCGATCTAATGTTGTTGCTCGGGCGGCACGGGATTGTGTTCGATGTGTTCGCTGGTTTCGCCACTTTGGCTGGCGAAGGTTTCGCGAGGCGGGTCACCACCCGCACGAAACGCGGCAAAGACGAGTGCGACGACCCCCGCCGCGAGCACGATGATGCCAAACCGAAACTCCGTATGCACCGCTTCCCGCGCGGCGGACTGCGCTTCGGCCGCCAACCAAATCCGCGTCACGGTATAACCGAGCGAAAGACCGGCCAGTGACGCGAGAAGACCCAGCCCAATCCGTTGACCGCGGAGCACGTACCGCGTGCGTGTGCGAAAGAAGACGCTTATGCACAAGCCGCTCACGAGGACTAGCGAAAACAGGTTGGGCGCACGACGCGCAGCCACTTCAAGCGTGGTGAGCGTCAGCGTGTTCTTTTGCACCAGCGTCACGAAAGGCAGCAAGAAACCGAGGATGAGTAGAACGGCTGCACTCAAAAGCCAGCCACGACCGTAACGCATCTCGCGCAAAGCGAAGAAGTCGTGCTCCCGAGGGTCTTGGCGCTTGGGTTTGACGTCCGTCGGTCGGATGAGGTCGAGGTCGTGCACGGGACACGTTTCTCTGCCCTCGTAGAGCTCCTCGCAAAAAGGACACATCAGGAGCTGCCCCTGCCGCTCGCCGTCAGCCAAGAGATGCCTCCCTCACATCGCTGTGTGCATACTGTTGCGCGAAGATGAGCAAGGCCACAACGAGGAGCGAAGCACCAAACAGGTATGGCGTCGATGAGCCCGTTTTCTCGTAGAGAACACCCGCTAGCAAAGGCCCCGCAAACCGGCCGAGTGCACCGAGCGAACTCTTCACGCCGAAAATCGCGCCTTGTTCGCTTTCGTCGGTCGTAAACGAAACGAGCGAGTTGAGCGGCGCGGTCGACAAACTGTTGCCGACGCCAAGAAGCGCCGCTCCCGCCAACACCAGCGTCACGCCCCGGCCAAGCCCCATCACGACCATACCGGCGGCAAGGCACGTTAGGCCAGCGACGACGAGCTTGCGCTCCCCGAAGCGTCGGGCCAACCGCCCCATCATGCCGCCCTGGATGAGTATGGCGATGAGGCCCAGGCCAAAGAACACCCAGCCATTGTTGCGCGCCCCTTCCGGACCTCGCCAATCGAATCGCTCCATGGTGAGTAGCGCGTATGTCGAGGTCATGTTCGCGAAGGCAAAAATTGTGACGAAGGAGACAAGTAAGAGCGAACGCCTTGGCTGCTCCGAAAAGGCACGTCGCCACAAGCGCTCGGGGCGCGATGCGAGCTGCCGCTTGTCATCGGTGAGCGATTCGGGAAGGTAGAGCGCAGTCACGATGAAGTTGATGACCGACAGCGCCGCTCCGCCGTAACCCACGAGTGAATAGCCAAGCCCAAGGCTTGCGCCAAAGGTCGACAGAAGTCCGCCGGCCAGTGGACCGATGACAAAGCCTAGGCCAAATGCGGCCCCCACCAGACCCATCGCCTTGGAGCGGAGGTCCGGTTCGGTCGCGTCCACGATATAGGCGGTTGCGGTAGAGATGTTCGCCGTCATCGCACCATGAAGTGCGCGGGCGAAAAAGAGCCAAGCAAGCGACGTGGCGGCACCGAACAAGGTCAGACCGACCGCAGCACCTGCTGTGCCAAGCAGAAGCACCGGCCTGCGCCCGACGCGGTCGCTGACCCGTCCCCAAACCGGAATCAGCAGAAATTGCATCAGTGAATAGACGCCCATGAGCCAGACCACTTGGGCATCGTTCGCCCCATAAGACTCGGCGTAGTAAGGCGCCGCAGGGATCACCAACCCAAACCCAACGAGGTCCAAGAAAATGGTAAGGTAGATGACCCAGAGCCGGCGAGACACGCGGTTGTTGTAACATGAGACGAAGCAACTGCAGTCCGGGAAGGAGCGACATGGACCACGACAAACCCGACCAAACCAAGCTCTCGATCAAATCGGACGACGACATCGCAAAAGGTCGTTTCGCGAACCTCGCACAGGTTGGGAGCAGCCACGACGCGCTGGTGCTCGATTTTGCGTTTGTGCAAGGAAAAGTGGGTTGGCTTCTGGCGAGAATCTTGATGTCGCCTTCACACGCCAAGCGCTTCCACGCCGTCCTCGGCGAGACCATCGCGCGGCACGAAGAGCGTTTTGGCAAAGTCGACCCGGGCCCGATGCTGCAATAGTGAAAAACCACAGTCTGTGGTACGGAGTCAGCCATGCTCGTGCGGGGCATCGAAAAAAACGATTTTGACTTTATCGTGTCGACGGCCGACCGTTGGTGGGGCGGACTCGCCGCGGTGCCCGTGCACCCGATTTTCTTTCACGAGTTTGGTCAGTACGCCCTCATCGCCGAGGACGAAGACCAGGTCGTCGGTTTTTTGCTGGGCTTTGTCGTGGGCGATCTGGGCTATATCCACCTGGTCGGGATCGACCCTGAACATCGACGACGCGGCATCGCCAAGCGCCTGTACGAAGATTTCGAGCAAAAATGCCGTGCGCAGAACGCGACCCTTTTGCGCGCCATCACGACCGTGGGCAACTCCGGATCGGTCGCATTCCACGCCTCACAAGGCTTTGAAATTCAGGAAATTGCCGACTATGCGGGTGCCGGACGCCCCCGAATTCTCTTCGAAAAGACGCTTTCATAACCGTAGACAGCCGGTTAGTATGGGGCCTACGGGACCCATCCTGAATCAATAAGGAATACGCATGCCCTACTCTGGCGCACAGCAAGCGCAGACAACTCGCGAAGATCTCAGCAAGGCCCTGCAGGCACTGCAGTCCAATGCAGAGCTTCCGCCGGACGTCTTGGAAGTCACCCAGAACATCGCTGGCGCGGTCGGTGCGCTCTTTGAAGCGCAGAACGCGTCTTCGGAACGTGACGGCAAGTCGAGCGTCAAAAGCGCCCTCGGGACGCTAAGCCAAACACTGGCACTCCTGCAGGACGTTAAAACAGAGCACAACGGCCTCCAAATCGCGACCGAGGCCATCGCATCGGCAATGAGCCGCCTCTATCCGCTTTCGAGTGCGCCCACGCGCCCGCCCGGTGCACGCCACAGCGCACCACCCATGCCCTCCGTTCCCGCCGCCCCAAGAGCACCCGCCGTACGCCCGTCGGCAGAGCCGGGTGCAAAAAGAGAAGATGTCGAGGTCAACATCGGTGCGACCACCGAGTCGAACTTCTACGTTGGCTTTTCCGGAGAAATTTCGGAAGGAGGCGTCTTCCTCGCGACCTACGATACCCTGCCCGAGGGCACCTTGGTCAACGCGCTCGTCACGCTTCCAGGCGGCTTCGAAACGAAGGTCAAAGGCCACGTGCGCTTCGTGCGCGACTCGATGGACTTCGACTCCGAGGCCGAACCTGGTATCGGCATTCAGTTTGAATCTCTCGACGCAAAGACGCGGGAGCTCGTGATGCGTTTCATCAAGAAACGCGCCCCGTTGTTTTTCGATGACTGAAACATCCATGGCGGAGGACTAGGTGTTCCGCGGCGGTGCAATTCGTCGCCCGCCTTCATGGGCGGTCATCAGTGAAGACACGCTCGCGGGCATCGAGGAACGGCTCGACGTCGAGGGCATCGACCTGCAGTCACTGCTGGACGCCGGGTACGCGGAAATCGATAGCGAGCAGCCCATTCTCTCCGCTTGGGTCGCCGACAGGGTTGCCGCTTGCCACGATGAACTTGCCCAGTCGCTGGGATACTTTTTGGTCATCACCGTCTTTCTCGCGTTCAAGGACGCGACAGGCTCACGCCTACGAGAGGTCGATGAAGAGAAAATCGCACTCGCGGAAGTCCTCCTCGAGACAGACGAAGAGCTTCGCGCCGACGACCCGCTCGAGGTGCTTCAGAGCGACGACATCATCGCGATCGGACAGCCCGCGCTCGTCGAGTACATTCAACACCATATGACCGAGGCCGTCGGCCAAGCCGAGGGCGAGCCACCGGTTGAAGAGTTCGACTTTATCTACCGTACGCTACTCATCGAAGTGATCGCACTGACCGAGTCGGTCTCCCCGCCCCCCGGTTCCATGAACGAAGACAGCAACTAGAAGGTTCGTGCCCATGTGGGAACGTCGTGCCCGTGTGGGAACAAGGTTGTTCCCAGGAGGAAACATCAACGCGATGTTGAAAGCTGCTCTTCGGAAGCGTCTTCTTCGAGGTCGAGGTCAGGGCTTGAGGCGTCGATGCGAACGCGAGCGCCTCGCGTGCTGAACGCGGGGTCGATGTAATACACGGTACCGTCTTCGTCGAAGTCGACCTCGAAGTTGCCGTCTTTCGCAGCACGCGTGAGGAGCGCGTCGGCGACCTCGACCTTCACGCCGAGTTTTCGCGCGGCTTGATCGGCCGTCACGCGGCCCGCTTGATCGGCCATAAGCTCGCGTACGAGTCGCAGCTGCGCGCGCTCAAGCTCGAGTTCTTTCGCCTCCGAAGCCAACTTGGCCTGGCGAAAGTTCAACCAAGCGGAACCTCCGAACAGAGCGGTGCACACCGCAGCAAGCGTATATTGGTCCGCAAGCACATTCCCCAGACCGATGAGCACCGCGGCGGCAACCATCATGAAGCCCAAGGCACGATATGCGATCGCCTTGCCCTTCGCTTGTGCGGGCGCCAGCACTTCGACCCCGGGTGCCTCCGAGCGCGGGGCGCCACAAGCGGCGCAGATCAACTGCCCTTTGCGCTCCATGGCGGGCGCGATGGCGTGACAGGACGGACAACGATTCTGTTCGCCAAACACGCGCGCGCAGCCAGGACAGCGACGCGCACCTTCTGGCAGCGCGGTGTCGCACGACGGGCAATTTTGCGGGGGCGTCAAAGCAGAAGGCTCAGGCGTTCGTACGCTACGATCCTTGTGTGCCGGCTTCGCTCGGGTGCACCAGAACCGTCGTGGCCGAGATGCTCACTTCGTTTTCGGTCGCTTTCGCGCCCTCTTCGGCTAGATGCTTCTTCATCTCTTCGCTCAGTGGCTTGACTTCGATGGTGCCCTCAACAGTGGCCTTTTTGCCTTTGACCTCTTCGGGCAAAAAGTAGGCATGTCCAGCCATGGGCACGCGTACCTCGCCTGTCCCTTCGGAGGCGATTTCGATCCAGCATCCCATCTTCTTGCATACCGCCGAGATCGTGCCCTCTGTGCGAACCACTTTGCCGTCGTAGTCTTTGGCCGACTGCACGATGGTGCTCAATGCCACAACTTCGCGCTCGCCTGCGAACTCAGCGCCGTAAAGCTCAGCCCCATCATCCTGCACACGAAGAGGCTCGCGTCCTTGGGAGGCCTCGGCGTGCTCTTGCTCCATTTTGGCGTGGTCTTCGCTCGCAGGTTGTTCGGGCGCCTCCTGCTCGGCGGCGGTCTTATTCGCTACGGGCTGGCTCGAGGAACAAGCCGCAAGCAAAGCGATTGGGAAGATGAGTTTTTTCATACGTTGACTCCTAACAGCTGACTCATCGATGCTTCGTCAGCCGGCGTAAATGGGTGCTTGTCGAACTCATCGGACGTCACCCAACGATAGTCGTTGACGGCGCGACAGGTAAGTTGCGTGTTGTGGAGCCGACATTCATAGAGATAAAGGTCGACCGTATAGTGCTCGTAGGGGTGACTTACGTACGAAATCAACTGGCCCACTTCAATTTCCGCGCCGAGTCGCTCGTGCATTTCACGACGCAAAGCGGCTTCATCGGTTTCGTTGGTCTCGCGCTTGCCACCGGGAAATTCCCAGAGCAGTGGCAATACGGCATTGGGGCGCCGCTGCGTGATCAGGTAACGGCCATCGCGCTCGATAACCGCCGCGACAACGCGAATCGTTTTGGGCTCAACCTGGGACACTGGACAGGCAGATATACCCTTGCCTTCGCATCAAGGCAATTTGCCCTGAGGATTCGCTTGGCTCGACCTCAGGCAGCAGGTGAGCAAGCGCACGAATTCCCGCTAACTATAGGTTTGTACGATACGTTTTTCGGGCCGATCGACCGAGATGACGGTGCTGGTCACGACGTCTCGACCCGCAGACTGAAAAAACAAGGAATCCCCGACCATCGGCTGGCCCATGTTGGGGCGAATGCCGCCCTCGGGGGTGAAGCGCAGAGCGCCCGAAACGCGTGTTCGAAGGGCGAGATGAGCGCGGAGCCACTCTCCGCTGCGCCGATCGCGCACGCCGACGCAAAGGTCACGCCGAATGTGATACTCGGTGTTACGCGTGACAAAAACACGATGAATACGACGATCCTTACCCGAATATCCCATACTTCCTCCTAAATCGCGGGCGTAGTATGACGTGCCCGGTTCAGAGCCATCCTACATGTCGGTGACTATCCCACCCAAATTTTCGGCGCTCGGCGAAGCCGCACTGCGGATCGAGCCTACCAACTTCACGCCCCGCAAGCGGACGCCGTGGGGCGGCACACGAATCTCCGAACAGTACAAACAGCTCCCGAAGCAGTTGATCGGCGAGTCGTGGGAGATCTCGGTCGAGCCACAGTTTCCCAGTCATGCGCTTTGCGATGCACGCACGTTGCAGAGGTGGCTCGCGGAGGAGCCCACGTTCATGCTGGGCGCGCCCACTCACCCAGGTTGTGCCCTACTCGTCAAACTCCTCGATACGGCCGATCGGCTCTCTCTACAAATCCATCCGCACGGCGATGAGCCGTTCTTGGCGAAGGACGAATCGGGTAAACCTGAGAGCTGGCTGGTGCTGCATGCCGACCCCGGAGCGGGCATCTTCCTTGGGCTTGCAGATGGCGTCGGAGAAAACGACATGCGCAATGCGATCGGCCGAGGCCCAAGCGAGGTCGAGTCTTTACTGCACTTCGAACCGGTCAAGCGCGGGGACTTTTTTCGTATCGACGCGGGCACGCCGCACGCCATCGGTGCGGGCCTCACGCTAGTTGAACCGCAACGCGTCGAAGCTGGCAAGCAAGGTTTGACCTACCGCTACTACGATTGGGCGCGCCGCTACGATGCCGACGGCGCTCCTAACGAGTCAGGGCAGCCGCGTCCGCTTCACCTCGAGGAAGCACTGAAGGTCACCAACTGGAACGCGCCACGTGGCCCGGCGCTGATGCGCCAGGTGCGCTCGCAAACAAGAGGAGAAACAGACGGGCCTCTGCGCATGGATCGCCTGCTGGGCGCAAACGCCAACCTCACCTCCTCCCTGCTTGAGGTCGCGAGCATTTGTGGAAACGGCGACCTCGAACTCGCTTGGCAACCTCAGCTGTGCGGAGTCACGGTCGTGGCGGGGCGCTGCACGCTACGCAACGCGGCAGGCGAGAGCCACCTTGTCCGCGGCCAGAGCGCCGTCATTCCTGCAGCATTGGCCCCCGAGACGGTATTGGTCGGCGAAGCCGTGCACGCCATCGTCTGCTCGGCACCTTAGGCTTGTGCACGCTTCGACTTGACTCGGCGGATTCACTCGTGAAATCTCGCGCTCTCACCGTGGATTCCGAAAAACAGCCTTACGTCTCCCTCATCATCCCCGTCTACAACGAGGAAGCCATCCTGCAAACAGCCGTCGTCGACTTGGTGGACCGCCTGTCGCGCTTCGATTGGGACTACGAACTCATCCTCGCCGAAAATGGATCGGTCGATCGCACGCTCGACATCGGAGCCGAACTCAGCCAGCGTTTTCCGCAGCTGCGCGTCACGTCTGCGGGCGAGCCCAACTACGGCAAGGCACTGCGCCAGGGCATCCTCGAAGCAAAAGGCAAATATGTGCTGTGCGATGAAATCGACCTCTGTGACACAGATTTTCACGAGCGCGCGCTCGAAATACTCGAACAGGGACACATCAAACTGGTCGTCGGCTCGAAGCTTCTCGACGGCGCCAGCGACGAACGACCTTTCGTACGCCGCGCGGGTTCACACGTCATCAACGGCCTGCTACGCGTGTCGCTCGGCTTTCGCGGCACCGACACGCACGGCCTCAAAGCCTTCGACCGCGAAGCGCTGACCGAGACCGCTCGCAGCTGCATCGTAGACAAAGACTTGTTCGCCTCCGAGTTCGTCATCCGTGCCGAACGAAGTGGCATTCCTATCAAAGAGATACCCGTTCGGGTACTCGAAAAGCGCGCGCCATCGATTCACCTGTTCAAACGCGTCCCGCGGGTCTTATCCGACCTTGGCAAGCTGGTGATTGCGATCCGCATCAGAGGTTAGCCCCATGCCGACGCGACTCGCTTGCCTTTCGGTCGATGTCGACAGCATCGATTGCTACGCTGCCATCCACGGCGTCGAGCTGCCCAGTGAATGCAAGAACGTCATCTACGAGCGCGCCGTGCCACGCTTTGACGAGTTCTTCGCGGAGCTGAACATCGCGGCCACATTCTTCGTCATCGGCCGCGACTTGCAGAGCGAGCCCAACAGGCGACGCGTCGCGCGTCTCGCCCAGCGCGGCCACGAAATCGCCAACCACTCCTATCACCACGCCTACGACCTGAGCCGAAAGAGCGAGCGCGAAATTTACGCTGACGTCGTCGCGGGTGCCGACGCGATCGAAAACGCGGTGGACACACGCCCCGAGGGCTTTCGCGCACCGGGTTACACGATGAGCCCACGGGTATTCGACGTGCTCTCGCACAGCGGCTACCTCTACGACTCGAGCGTGTTCCCTTGCCCCGCGTACTTCGCTGCCAAGGCCACAGCCATGGCGGCCATCACGCTGCGCGGGCGTCGTAGTCAAAGTATCTTGGGTGACCCGCGCTTCTTGTCGGCACCGAGCGACCCGTACCACATCGGCGGGCACTACTGGAAACGAGGCCATGGGCTGCTCGAGCTGCCGATCGGCGTGACGCGCGACCTGACAGGGCGCCTACCGTACATCGGGACTACCCTTGCCCTACTCTCGCCATCGAGTGCAAAACTGCTCACCAAGGCCATCGTCGGTCGCCCACTCGTTAACCTTGAGCTTCACGGGATTGACCTCGCGGATACCGACCGGGACGGCCTCGAAGCACTGCGTGAGCACCAGCCCGATCTGCGGCGCAGTTTCGAGCAAAAGCGCGCCTCCCTTGTGGCAGCCGTCGAAACCTTGCGCGATGCGGGCTACACCTTCTGCACCTTAGCCGAAGCCGCTCGACATTTTGCCTGAAGGAGTCTCATTCGGGCCCCGGCTCCGATTGAGACTGGGTGAGCTACTGAGGCGGGCTGGGAACGCCGCCAGACAGATCGATGTCCGGACTCGACGGTGGTGGTAATGCGGGACTCGTTTTTGGCTTGTCTGACTCGACGGGCTTCGTGGTTTCGTCCTGCTTAGGTGGTGAAGCCGCAGGCTGAGTGGAGGTGGGTTCGTTGAGCTGCTCAAGCGCGGTTGACGAGACCAGCCCGCGCACCGCAAGTTCCTCGCCCACTGCGACGAAGACGTCGACCATGCCATCGTCAAACCTCCCCATCTCGCGAGCAAAACCATCTTGGCTGAGCGTCGCAAACCGGGTTTGGCCATGCGCGAGCGAAGCCCCTCTTTTGATACGCCACAAAGGACGCTGTTTGTCGACCTCAAGACGCGATGGAACGCCATCGGCTGGTTTGCTTGGCTGCACATGCTCCCGTGGGGCACCCGCAGCAGGGGTCGTTTGCGCATTGATGAACCCGACAAGGAAGGGCCCCTGACCGATGCGCACGCCTTTCCAATCACCGTCGCGAAGGACAGCGAACACGAGCGGCTCTCGCAGCTGCGAGAGCACCGCGATCACGTTTCCATCGGGCTCGTCGTACACCTGTAACTGCGTACCGGCGGGAACTTGATGCCAGGCGCCATCACGTGGCGGTTCCGCCTGCGCGGGCTGGCTACTTCCAAGCCCGACCGTCGGGAACACACCCTTGTACGGGCCAAGCACGGTGCCACTTCGCGCGAGCACCTCGGAGCGCGGCGATACTAAAATCTCGCTGAGGCCGTCCGCACGAAGTCGGACAACTTTGACGATGTCACCCGGTGCGAGGTAGACGGGAGCACCCTTCACTTTACCGCGGCGTTGCACGACACCTGCGAGGGCTCTTGCATCGAGCCAGCCCTCGAACTCGACACCTCCCTTGACCTGTACAGGGACTCGACCATTGGCGTGCGGCCCCATGACCGTGACCGTGGCGTCATCACCGATGTACCCGACGGCCGGCGCATCAGCCGTCGAGCCCAAGAACAGCGCAGGGTCCCTGAGCGAGCGGCTGGTCAGCTCGACGGGCTCGCCGGCATACTGGCCACCAGCCTGACCTGTCTGTCCAGTGGGAACTTCAACTGCAAGGCTGCCCGTCTCTTCGTTTGCGCCTCCGCATGCAAGCACAGAGAGGGTCAAGACGGCTGCCCAAGTCGCTTGTTTCAACACAACGTTTTCGCTCTTATTCACCGAAGCAGACTCGCAAGGAAGTGTGCCAGAGGTCAACACCGAGACACAGGCCTAGGGTAGCGTTTGCTCGGGCTCTGGGGGGCGATACGAAGGCAGCATCGGCTTCGCTGGCGGCTCGGTGACTCCACCAACGCTCAACAGAAGCGCCGGAACGACGACCATGTTGAGCACGGTCGAGGTCACGAGGCCGCACAGAATGACCCAGGCCATGGGAGCCTGAATTTCACTTCCGGGCTGACCTAGCGCCAGCGCCAATGGCAGAAGTCCAAGCGCGGCTGTCACCGCCGTCATCAGAATCGGAACCAGGCGTTCGTGGGCGGAGGTGCGAACGGCCGCTTCACGCGACTCGCCACTGAGTTCGAGGTCGCGCGTTCGTGTGGCGAGTAAAATACCGTTGCGCGCCGCAATGCCGAAGAGTGCGATAAAACCGATGGTGGTGGCGACCGAAAGAACACCGCCCGCCGCATACACACCGAAGACGCCACCCACGAGCGCAAGGGGAAGGTTCACGAGAACAATCGCTGCCCTACGCGCACTTCGCAGCGTGCCGGTTACGATCAGGGCGATGCAGAAAAATGCGAGCGATCCAAAAAGCCAAAGTCGGTTCTGAGTGCGTTCGGCTTGCTCGAACTGGCCCGCGTAGCGAATGTCGACACCCGGCGGCATTTCGACCTTGGCTTCGATCGCCCTGCGCGCACTCTCAAACACGCCGCCCACGTCACCACCCGCCACGTTGGCCGTGACCACGACGCGACGCGACACATTCTCACGCAAAATATAGTTCGGGCCGCTTTCCCGACGAATTTCAGCCAGCGACGAAATGGGTATAAGCGCTCCGCTCGGTGTCGGCACACGCACGCGACCAACCCGGTCGATGTCCTCTGCGAAAGACTGCGGATAGCGCACCATCACAGGCGTGCGAAGGCCTTCCTCGTAGATGCCACCTGCCTCGACGCCCCAAAGTGCCGCGCCGACGTGCCGCGCCGCCTCACCCGACGAGAGCCCATAGGTGGATGCGGCTTCAGCATTGATATCTACGACGAGTTGAGGGATATTCACGGTTTGCTCGACGTTCAGATCGACGATACCTGGCACATTTGCCATCGCGGCCTTGACCTCCTCCGCAACTCGGCGCAACTGATGCAAGTCTTCACCGAAGACTTTGATCGAAATCGCCGACCGCTGGCCCGAAACCATGTGTTCGATACGGTGAGAAATCGGCTGGCCGAGCGAAAAACTTGCAGGCACAACTTTGAGCCGCTCACGAATATCCGAGAAGAGCTCCTCGCGCGTACGTGGATCATCGACTTCGACGCGAACTTCAAGTTCCGTGGTTTCCACACCAAGAACGTGCTCGTCTCGCTCAGCGCGCCCTGTGCGTCGACCGACGGAGATCACGCCTGGATCAGCCAAGAGCGCTCTTTCCGCCATGGTCGCAAGCGCATTGCTTTGTTCCAGTGATGTTCCAGGTGCGAGCACCATGTTGATGGTCACGTTTCCTTCGTTGAAGGTGGGCAAAAAGGCCTTACCAAATGAAGTGAGCGCAAGGAGACCGGCACACACGAGTGCGAGGGCAATCCCGATCACGCCCTTGGGTTTGCGTAGCGCCCAGTCGAGAACTGGCGCATACGCAGACTGAATGCGCCGCACGACATACGACTCCTTGTTACCTTCCCCCTGTTCGTCCCCGAGCAACAAGGAACAAAGCACGGGTGTGACGGTCACCGCGATGAGCAAGGATGAGAAAATCGCGACTAGGTACGCGATGGCCAGAGGGCGCAGTAAGCGACCCTCGAGACCGCCCAGCATGAGCAAAGGCGCAAACACCAGCATCAAGATAGCGGTGGCGCTGACGATGGCCGAACGAATTTCAAGCGAGGCGGCAAACACCACCGAAACCACCGAAGGTCGCGCATCGGGTTCGAGCAGCGTGCGCTCGCGCAGTCGCCGCACCACGTTCTCCACATCGACAATGGCATCATCGACGAGTTCCCCGATAGCGATCGCAAGACCTCCGAGCGTCATCGTATCGATCGTCAGGCCAAAGAACTCGAGCACCAAGACGGATGTGAGAAGGGAAAGCGGAATCGCCAACACGCTGATGAGCGTTGGCCGAAAACTCCAAAGAAAGATGAACAAGACGATGATGACCAAGATCGCGCCATCGCGCAGTACGTCGACGAGATTGTCGATCGCACGGTGAATGAAGTCGTCTTGGCGGAAGACCTGCGGATGAATGACAACACCTTCATCGCCAAGCGCCTTCTGAAGCTCCGCCAGGGCGACATCGACATCCCGCGTCGTCGAGAGTGTGTCGGCGTCGGGTTGCTTGACGACGCTGAGCAACACGGCGGACTGCGCATTGAAACTCGCTGTGCCGCGCGCAACGGCGGGCCCCTCTTTGACGTCCGCAATTTGGTTCACAAGAATGGGCACCCCGTCACGAAACGCCACCACAATACGCCCCAGGTCGGAAGCCGCATGCGAACGCCCCAACACACGCACAACAGCCTCTTGACCGCCATCGACGACGTAACCGCCCGAAGCATTCTGGTTACCGCGCTCCACGGCTTCAATGATCTCCTCAAGGCTAAGGTCGTAGGCTTCCAATCGCTGTGGATCGAGCAAGACTTGGTATTGCTTGACTTCGCCACCGATCGGAACGACCTGCGAGACGCCCTGTACGGCTAGCAGTCTGCGACGCACTCGGACCTCAGCGATGCGCCGCAGTCGAAGCGCTGAAAGCTCGTCGCTTGTCACCGCCACGAACGCGATCTCGCCCATCACCGAGGTGGCGGGAGCAAGCAGCGGCTCGCCAGCCTCTGCTGGAAGCGTTGCGGTCACCGTCTGCAGGCGCTCAAGCACGCGCTGGCGCGCTAGATTATCGTCCACAGACCAGCCAAACTCGGCCCAGACGACCGAGATACCTGGTGCGGAAGCGGAGCGCACACGTCGCAAGCCGCCGGTGCCGTTGATCGCGGACTCAAGGGGTATCGTGATAAGCCGCTCGACATCCTCGGCCGCCATGCCCGTGGATTCAGTCACCACCGTCACACGCGGTGCCGAAAGATCCGGAAAGACGTCGACAGGCATGTTCTGCGTTTGCCACACGCCAGCAATCATCAGCAGCGCCGCCAAGAGCAAGACCACAACGCGGTGGCGCAGCGAAAACTTTAGTAGCTTCTCAATCATCGTTTAATGAATGTGGCCATGCGCAGCGCCAGAGTTCGCGCGCGCCGCGAGGCGAACGAGATGCGCACCTTCGGTCACTACGCGCTCATTTTCAGAAAGACCATGCGTGAGAACCACCCGGGACCCAGCACGCGCGCCAACCCGCACCATACGCTCTTCGAAGTGTTCCCCGTCGAGCTGTACGTAAACGAGCATACGCCCCTCTTGGTCGATGACCGCCGAAGCCGGAACCACGACACCCGAGACGTCGTTGCCCGCTGGAATGTGGAGTCGGACCAGAGCGCCAACGCGCAAGTCGGAAGCGGGGTCGGCCATCGCATAGATCACATCCACGGTCCGCGTACGGGCGTCAACGGTACGCCCGACGGTGACCTTCGCTTGGGCCTCGCCTGCTTCGCTTTGCACGTCGAGCGTCCGCCACCGCTCCGAACCCACAAGACGAAACTCGGCCGGACGATCGGTCCGCAAACGCGTGGCGTCTTGCTCCGGGACCTTCGCAACCACCCACAGTTCGCTGGTGTCGACGATCGAAAAGAGCTCCTTGCCTGGAGCGACCACGGCGCCCGGGATCGCCGTCACGGCCGTTACCGTCCCGCCGATCGGTGCCTTGAGCGGCCAGCGTTTACTCCCTTGTGCACCCGCACCGAACGAAGAAACCTCACGCGCCGTGCAAAGCGCCGCCTGCGCAACCTGCGCCTCGCGTTTCGCATCCTCGAGCGCTCGCTTCGACGTTGCGCCATCGGCGAAGAGTCGCTCCGCCCGCGCCTGGGCGGCATCGGCCGCGGCGACACGCGCTTGCGCTTCGGCGACGAGCAGTTTGGCTCGGGTGGCTTCCTCGGCAGAGGATGGGTTGGGCACAAGCCAGCCAAGCAGCTCGCCCTTTTTGATTTCGCTCCCGGGACGCACAAAGCCTTTGGGCGCCGGTTCGACACGGCCGGATACGGGGGGACTGACCCGCGCGCTGCCACCTGGCGGTGTATCGATACGACCTGAAACGTCCACCGATGCCACCAGCGAGCCACGCTCAGCGAATGACGTATTGAAAGGCACGCCCCACTGCTGCTCTTTGAGAAACTCGATGCGCCCTTCGTCATCCTCGCTCGGGGCAGCGGCCTCCGCCTTTTCGGCGGACTCATGCACGGTGAAGTGAAGCCCCGTGACGGTACCGCTGCGCTGACCGGAAACCTCCAAACTCCCCTCGTAGCGCCCGGCTTTGGTCGGCGTGAGCGAAAGCTCGTAGATACCCGGACGCTGCGGCTTGCTTGCGCTGGCGGAAAGCTTGGCAGGGCCTGTGAGCGTGAGCGAGACAGTCCCTTCTGTAAGTGCCGAGAAGTCGTCGAGTGCGGTCACGTGGAGCAAGAAGTCCACCTTCTCTCCCGCAACGGCGGCGGAGTGCTCACCGAAGACTTCGAAGGCGTCGCTCCAGATTGTGAATACGACCACGGTCTCATCGCCGTGACCGTGACCTTCCGCATGGTGATCATGGCCCGTGGGATGAGCTTCACTGTGATCATGCCCTTCGCCGTGCCCGTGCGCGTGCTCCCCTTCACCGTGCGCGTGCCCGTGCTCCTCCTCACCGTGTGAGTGATGCGCCCCCTCGCCGTGCGCGTGCCCATGCTCATCATCCCCGCAGCCCACCCCTGCCACCGCAACCAAAGCACACAAAAGAATGAGGCCAATCTTGCGGATGGAGAAGTTTTGCTCACGATGAGACCTTGGTCGAAGAGTAGAAGAGGCAGGCGAAGGTCTAAAGCGTCGGGTGCTAATCGTTGCTGTGACAAAGCCTAGCGAAGAGCCAGCGCGATGAGCGGTCTTTGGAAAAGCCGATTTTGCTAAGTGCAAAATCGTTGCTGTGACAAAGCCTAGCGAAGAGCCAGCGCGATGAGCGGTCTTTGGAAAAGCCGATTTTGCTAAGTGCAAAATCGTTGCTGTGACAAAGCCTAGCGAAGAGCCATAAACAGACCCCGTCATTCGAACTCTCCTTGCGCCTCGCGAAGCGCCACCTGCGCGCGCTTCACACCCAACCGTAACTCCACGCGGCGAAGCTCCACCTCGGTGGTCGCGCGCCGCGCGTCGACCAAGGCCACCAAAGTCCCCTCGCCCTCGATATAGCGGGCCTGGGACGCCGCACTCAATTGCTCCACCGCTTCGGACGTCGCGCGCTCGAAGCGTTCGAGTTCCTGGCGAGCAAAGCGGAGGGACATCGCGGCCTGCTGCATCGCGATCGCGTAGTTGCGCCCCAGCACGTCGAGCTGCGCCTTCGTTCCCCGCGAAAGAGCAGAAGATTGCTCGTCGATTCCCTGTCCACGCGAAAACAGCGGCAGTGCCAAAGAAACGCCGGCAACGTACCCGAGGCGTGACTGCCCCTCCCTCCCGAAGCGGACGCCACCTTGCACGTTAATCGTGGGGACCCAGGTCCAGTCAGCATCGTCTTGCGCCTCTTCGGCAGCCTCCACCGCGCCTTTCATTGTGGCGAGCGACGGACGCTCTCGTTTTGCCGCTGCAACTTTGCTGGGCTCTCCCAACGAGCCCTCGAAGCGCACTTTCTTCGGGTCAAGACCGAGCCACGCAGCCAGAGAAACATGCGCGCCACGCTCGCGCATGCGAGCCTGCGCAAGCTGCGAATGCACGAGCTGCGCCTCGATGCTGAGCCGGTGCGCCTCATAGCTCGCCGCTTGTCCCTCCTCGACCCGCCGCTGTGCAACGCGTGAGACCTCGGCAAGAACCGCATCCGCACGTTCGAGTACAGCGATGCGTTCACGCTCCGCGATCAAGTCGAAGAAAAGCTCTAACGCGCGCGCAACTGCGCGGTTCTTTTCCCGCAAGGCCGCGACATTCCGCGTTCCGCCCGAGGCCCGAGCAAGCCGGGCGCCTGCACTACGCCGGGTGGAAAGGTCGATCGGAATAATGGCCGCGATGGATTCCTCTCGCTCCGCCTCGTCACCCAAGAAAACAGCTCGATTCCATGCCAAGGAAGGGTTCGGATACAGCGAAGCCCGCGTGGCTTGCCCTTCGGTGTAAGCGCGGGCCGCCTCGGCCGATTGGCGCGTTGGGTGCTCTCGCTGCGCGAGCTCAAGCACATCTCTTTGCTGGAGTGTTTGCGTTTGTGCACATGCCATGCCGACGTCGAACGCAAGCGCCCCGAACGCGAGCAGACACAATCTTGTCTGGCTATTCATCGTCATCTCCTCGGCGCGTCACGACGACGCACCTGCTTCGCACGAACCGCATCGTCGGCTTCTTAGCGCGCCTCGACTGTGCAAGCACAAGACGCACCTCTCCCGTTGAAACCGACAGTTAGGCTCTTGGAGGTCGCTGAATCGTGTGCACAACGCCTTGCTCAGCGAGCGCCTCAACGTCCACGACGAACTCGGTGGGCTCGTCGAGCCCGCAAGGAACATGCGGCTCCGCCCCAGCATTGAGAAAAACGAGATTGCGGTGGCACTGACAGGCATGAAAGCCGCCAGAGCAAGCATCTTCGTCGCACGCCTCTTGGTGCTCGGCATCCGACAGCGCGTGAGCCCCGTGACCCTCTAACGCGAGATGCAGCAAGTTCTCGGTCAGCTGAGCGCTGCCGGGAAACATCAGATACGCCATGAGCATCGCCACGGCTATGTGGATTCGTCGCACCATCATTAGTCTACAGATCCAACATTGAGGTTCAAGCGCGAATCGGACGATGAGCGCGAACGGTGCTGAGTTCGGTCGTGTCTACACGAAGTGAAAACAGCAAGGAGAAAAGTCGCCTGCCTGTTTGCAGGTCGATACTGAACGGACGACACAGCCGGCGCAACGTTCGACCCGCGCTGTCGTGCGTCACCTTTTTGGCCATGTCCAGCACCTCCAAGCGTGCAGAGGCCATGCCCTGCTCGACACGTTCCATCTGGCGGACGACATGCACGTACTCCTGGATATGCGTGCGCAAGGCATCGTGCGGCACGAACACCTCAGCGAAAACCTGTCCGTCGCTTCCCGACGCGGTCAACGAATAGCCCTGTCCACCAAGATTGATGTCCAAGCGGTCAATGGCAGCGTCGATCACCAGGTCGGGGTCGTCGACCATGTTTCGAATCTCGATCTCCCACTCGAGTTGACGCGCTGTCGACGCGCCTTCCCAGGTAGAATCGTCGATGCGGATGGTGCTCAGCATCACGCAATAGGCCCTAGAAAAAATGCCGCGCCTGTGGTTTTCATTGTGACAACTCTACTTTCTTCTATGCTGCTCGTCGCCCATGGATAGCCGTCAAAACCGAGAAATCCGCGTGGCCTTTCAAGGCAGCCAAGGTGCGTACAGCCACATCGCCGCGCGCACCTTCTTTGGCACCGAGGGCGTGGCATTTGGTGGGCACCACGGCTTTCGACCGATGCTCGAGGCCGTCCAGCAGCAAGCAGCGGACTACGCGGTGCTGCCCCTCGAAAATTCGACCGCGGGTTCGGTAAACGAAGCGTACGACCTGATGGCAGAAATGGACTTGGCCCTCGTGGGCGAGGTGATTCAGCCCGTTGAGCACTGTCTGATCGGACTACCAGGTGCCGAGGTTCAAGGCCTTCGACAGATTTACTCTCATCCCCAGGCGCTCGCGCAGTGTCGTCGCTTTCTCGACTCACTCCACTACTGTGTGGCGATTCCTTTCTCGGATACTGCCTCTGCGGTCGATGAACTTGTGCGACGCGGCGACGCCCGGGTCGGCGCGATCGCGAGCGCAGAAGCCGCTTCGCTCCGCAGCGCCGAGATCCTGCAAGTTGGCATCAACAACCAGACCGCTAACTATACCCGCATGGTCATCGTCGCGCGCGATCACGACGCCCGCCCCAAAGCGATCGAAGCCTCAGAGGTGATCAAGACGTCGCTGACTTGGATCACGCGGCACGAACGGGGCGCGCTCTTGCGCTGCCTCAACGTGCTCGACCAGCACGAAGGCAATCTCAGCAAACTCGAGTCGCGGCCCATCCCCGGAAAACCATGGGTCTACCGCTTCTATGTCGACGTCGAACTCCCTCTCGGCACCGACCTACCCGCCATTCTCGCGTCGCTCAAACCCGAGACCGAAGCGCTTAGCCACCTCGGGACCTACCCCAAGGCGCAACGTCCGGGCCCCACGTCGACACCTCCCCCGCAAGGCGATCTGTGAACGCGGCGCCGGGACGATAACCAGGGTTCACACTTGATCCGCGAAAATGCGGCGTTTTTTTCAATAATAATCATCGACCCAAGTTGGCACCCGGCTTGCTTTTCTCACTCATTATGTTGCGGAATCTGACATCCACTTCGCTTGCCCTATGCGCTGCACTTGCGGCCACCCTGCTCTCCCCGGCGGAGGCTTCCGCCGACTGCCGACCTGGGGATCGGCGCTGCAAGAAGGCGACCTTCCAGCTCCACGTACCGGGAAGGGTCCACATTCACGCGAGCGCCTCGGCGAGCTTTGGCGTGCGCGCTCCCCATCAGGTCGTGGTTGTGCGCCCCACGCCGCCGCCACCTCCGCCGCCTCCACCGCCCCCCGTGGTGGTCGTGCGTCCGCAACCGCAGGTGACCATCCAGCAACCACAGGTCATCGTTCGCCCCGCACCAGCGCCCGTCCTCGTCGAAAGACCACAGCGAAACAAAAATTTTGGCGTTCGCATCGCCTTCGGCGGAATGGGCGGCGACGTGAGCATGGCCGGTGGACAGCTCGCCTTCAAGTACCGACCTCGCATGGGCTTTTTTGCGCTGGAGGTTGCCGGCGGCGTTTATGGCGGCGAGGACTACAACGGTTTTGACCGCGTCGAAACGCCATTCACACTCGGTGCGCAGTTCTACTTCAACCCGCGCAGCAAGTTTCAGATTTTCGCGCTCGTCGGCGTGGGTGGTTCGGTGGCCGAAGTCAATGGCTACTCCTCGGATCCGTTCTACGACCGCTACGCTTCTGAAGAATATTCCTACCTCGGTGGGTTCGCGGGCCTCGGCGCGGAGCTTCGTCTAGGCCGGTGGTTTGCCATCAGTGGTGACCTGCGCGCATTCCTGCGCGACCGCGTCGATATCGGGGCAGACTCGAACCCTGAGTTCTACGATGCCGATACGGGCAAGACGACAAACACATCGACAGGCATCCTCGCCACCGTCGGCGGCACCTTTTACTTCTAAGTTCTTCATCGTTCTAAGTTGGTTTGGATCCGTCCGGCGCTCCGATCGTGTATGGTCGGAGCGCCGTGCCGGTTAAAATCAATCCACTCAGCTTTCGGGAATACGACATTCGAGGCGTCGCGGAGCGCGATCTACCCAGCGAAGCGGTTGCCGACCTTGGGCGTGCGCTAGGCACGTTCTACCGACGTCAGGACAAGCAGCGCATCGCCCTGGGGCGAGACTGTCGACTGTCGTCGCCACGCCTGCATGAAGCGCTGCGCACCGGCTTGCTCGAAACGGGTGTCGACCTCGTAGAAATCGGCGTGGGTCCGACACCGATGATGTACTTCAGTGTGTTTGACCGAGACCTCGGCGGCGGCGTCCAGATCACGGGTAGTCACAACCCACCCGACGAAAACGGCTTCAAGATGATGCTCGGCAAGGGCTCGCTTTTCGGGTCCGATATCCAGACACTGCGCACGATGATCGATGCGCAAGACTTCGAGCTTGGCGGAGGCTCCAAAGTCGAAGAGTGGAACCCACAAGAGAGCTACGCTGCCGCCTGCAAGCGCAACATCGAGCTTGGCAAACGAGCGCCGCGGGTCGCGATCGACGCGGGCAACGGCGCTGGCGGTCCATTGGCGATCGCGGCGTTTGAAGCGGTGGGGGTACAGACACAGTTCTTGCTGTGCGAGATGGACGGCGCATTTCCCGTCCACCACCCAGATCCTTCGCAGCCCGAGAATCTCGAACTGCTCACCAAGGCGGTGCTCAATGGAGGACTCGACTTCGGTATCGCGTTCGACGGTGACGCAGACCGCATCGGACTCATCGACGCAAAAGGAGACGTGATCTGGGGTGACAAGTTGATGATCCTGCTTTCGCGCGCGCTGCTCGCGGCCAACCCCGGCGCGGCGATCATCGGCGAGGTCAAGTGCTCGCAAACGATGTACGACGACATCGAAAAGAATGGTGGTCGCGGCATCATGTGGAAAACGGGGCACTCACTCATCAAGACCAAGATGAAAGAGGAAGGCGCCCTACTCGCTGGAGAAATGAGCGGACACATTTTCTTTGCCGACCGAAACCCGGGCTACGACGACGCAATTTACGCGGCGCTTCGCGTAGTCGAACTCTTCTCGCACAGCGATCAACCCATCCACGAGATGCTCGCCGACGTGCCCGAAACCTTCAGCACGCCCGAACTACGCGAACCGTGCCCGGACGAACAGAAATTCGACGTCGTGCGCACCGTGCTTGAACACTTTCGCCCCACGCATGAAGTCATCGATGTCGACGGCGCGCGCATCAACTTTGAGCACGGTTGGGGGCTCGTACGCGCTTCGAACACGCAACCGGTCCTTGTGCTCCGCTTTGAAGCCGACTCCCCGGAGCAACTCAAACTGATTCGCGAAGAAGTCGAAGCTGTCGTCCGCGCCTCTCAAAACGTACAGTAAGCACCATCGAATTGCTCGTTCGAGCTGCAAGCGAGACGAGGCGGAGTCGAGCACCCCGCGTAAGCGTACCTAAGGGTCTAATCGTTTGTCACAAGTGGGGTAAAGGGTCGAAAGTTAATGG
>CAZAQV010000010.1:0-43890 GCA_964487255.1 uncultured Polyangiales bacterium
AACGAAAACGCTGCCTAACTCATGACACCGATCCACCACTTTTGACAATATCTCGGTCGCCGTTCGCCGGGGGACCCCAAAACTCCAACCTGGGACGGTTCGCCGTTCGCCGTTCGCCCCAAAACTCCAACCTGGGACGGTTCGCCGGTTCGCCATACCTGGGACGGTTCGCCGTTCGCCGCATTCGTTCAATAGGACAGTGATGGCGGTTTCAAGAGCACTCGGAGTTTCGCAGAGCAAATGCAGCATGATTTCGTTCTTCATTGCACCTACATGTGTAACCAGCTCCCACTAAAGTGGTCTGAGATCTACTCATGCGCGTTGACCCCACATGGTCCCAGCTTCACAACTAAGACATACGAAAGGACAAATCACATGAAGATAAAACCAAAAAAGAGCAAAGCTAAGAACATTCGCGTCGGCTACGCTCTAATCTGACGAAGCCCCTCATTGCACTAGAGGTAAAAACGAGAAGCATTAAGGGTAAGAACGAGAAAGAGCAGAACCAAGGACATTCACTTCGGCGGCCATTGGCGTTAAACGATTCGTTTCAAAGATGGTTAGAAAGGCGCGGTTTCCGCGCCTTTTTTCATGTGCGCCCAGCATGGGCGCTGTCCTGTGGGTGCAAGTCCCGCCGAGAGGAGGTCATCGTAATCGAAGCGAAGCACAACTGCAGAAGGGCGACCGACTGTGGGAAGGAAGTGTGGAGCGTAAACCGCGGGCTGATGAACAAGAACCGGATAAAAGGCGAAGCCAACCGGGGTGAGCAGGCATGAGACTGCGAAGCTCTGATGACCAAGGGTTGGCGGCGTAAATTCGGCGGACGTGCGGTGAAGGACAGCGTTCTTACCTGGGGAGATCTCGCCTTACGCCTCAAAGGGCGACGTTGGATCTCAGCGGAGCGAGAAGTCAGCAGCGGCCATAGTAGCTGAGCGCGAGCGCAGCGAAGGGCCAAACGAAAGAGAGGGTGAAACGAGTATGGGTCTCAAAGGCAAACGGCCTCAGATGTCCAGGCAACTGGAGCTAGCGCTAGGGTGTGGGGATGAAGTCCCCAGAGTTGAGCGAAGCGAGGAAATGCCGATGGCGACGCAGACAAACGAACGCCCAGGAGCGAGCGAGTTGATGGAGAAGGAGCTTGAGCGCCAGAACCTTCAAAACGCGCTAAGACGAGTGAAGAAGAACAAGGGAAGCCCCGGCATCGATGGGATGACGGTGGAAGAACTGCCCGGCTACCTGCGCGAGCATTGGCCAGCGATACGTGAGCAAGTGCTCACGGGTCGCTACCAACCAAGCGCAGTCAAAGAGCAGCAAATTCCAAAGGGTGGAGGAGGGGTCCGCAAGCTAGGGATCCCGACAGTGCTCGACCGTTTTATCCAACAAGCAATGCTCCAAGTATTGCAGCCGATGATAGACCCGAGTTTCTCTGAACACAGTTATGGCTTCCGTCCGAAGCGAAGCGCGCATCAAGCGGTCAAAGCCGCTCGGCGATTCGTGCAAGAAGGACGTCGTATTGTCGTGGATGTAGACCTGTCGAAGTTTTTCGACCGAGCGAACCACGATGTGTTGATGGGCAAACTTGCGGGTCGCATATCGGACAAAGCGATGCTGAGGCTAATACGACGCTACCTGTCAGCCGGAGTTATGGTTGACGGAGTAGTGACGGAGCGGCATGAGGCACACCGCAAGGAGGGCCGCTCTCGCCGCTATTGGCGAATGTCCTTTTAGATGATGTGGATAAAGAGCTTGAGCGACGTGGACACGCATTTGTACGGTACGCCGACGATTGCAATGTCTACGTCCGCTCGAAGCGAGCGGGGGAACGGGTGATGAAGCTGTTGCGACGTCTTTACGCGCACCTTCGATTGCGCATCAACGAGGACAAAAGCGCAGTTGCGTCGGCTTTGTCGCGGCCATTTTTAGGCTTTGGCCTATGGGTGGGAGCAGGCAAAGAGGTCAAAGTGCGCGTGAGTCAAAAGGCCCGCGTGCGCATGAAGAACCGAGTTCGTAAGTTAACGAAACGGACTCGGGGGCGAAATCTGAGTCAGATTGTGCAAGAGCTACGGAGTTATTTGGTGGGTTGGAAGAACTACTTCCAGCTGGCCCAGACGCCGGGGGTTTTTGCACAACTCGATGAATGGATCCGTCACCGATTGCGAGCGACTCAGTTGAAACAGTGGAGAAGAGGTAAAACCATCTTTCGGGAGCTACGGTTGCGTGGCATGTCGATAGACGTGGCTGCACAAGTCGCTGGCAACGCGAGACGATGGTGGAAGAACTCGGCAAAACTGCTCAACTACGCACTTCCCATCTCGTTTTTCGACAAACTGGGCCTGCCCCGGCTTGCCGCGTAACCTCAATCTTTCGAACCGCCTGGTGCGGACCCGCATGCCAGGTGGTGTGGGAGGGGCTCCGCGGGGTAAATTCCCGCGGCCCCTATCCCGATTGTCTCATTTGGTACGGAGAACCCAGGGCGATTCACTCCACCAATGGTTCGGTATTATAGACTCTGGTAACTTTGGGGAATGGACGACTTCCAGCATGGGTACGAGCCGTATTGGTTCGAGGGGATGGGCCCCAACTCTGGGAAGTTGGTGTACAAGACCTTCGGTGAACTCCCACTGAAGCGCAAGCTCCACTATCTTGGATACTGCGGTTTCGTGAAGGGGTTGCAAGCAGTCCGGTCGCCGTTACGTCGGCTCACCGGGTTTGATCTTAGCGAGTATCCGTTTCGTGATCTTCCAGAAGATCCAGAAGTGGTCGCGGTGACGAATTACGGGCCAACACGCGAAGATCGAGAAGCAGCCGGCCTTGACGCCGAGCATTTTCTCAGCCGCGAAGAGGTAGACGAGTTCGTCGAAAACGGGGTGATTGGCCCATTTCGGGCAATCAGCGAAGCGGATGCGCTAAAAATCTACGCGAAGCTCAGAGACCAGCCTCTCGCCAATGCGTTTACAGCCCACTTTGAGCATCCCGAAATCGGCGATATCTTCAAGTCGAGACCCTTGGCTGCAAGAGTCGCCACACTGCTTGGCGAAAACTTGAAACTATGGCGCAGCCAGGTTTTTCGTGTGCCGTCTGGCACTGCAGGGACTTTTCTTCACTCCGAGAATGACTTCAAGGAGGGTGATGTCGTGCCTGCCTTTGTGCAGAATGTTCGCCCGCCCAACCTCGGACAGCTCACCATCTGGTTGGCTGTGCACCCAGTCGCGCGAGAGAACGGTGCGCTGAAATTCGTCACGGGCACACACAAATATCCGGTCGCTTCCGATCTGCGAAATCGAGTCAACACCCTCAAGAGAGCTGCTCCATGGCTTGCGGCAAACCCAGAGTTCCTCAATGAGTTCTGCATGGCCGTCCTAGGACAAGACCCCGATCGTGGCCTGATTTCAGCATTCCCGATGGCAAGGGCCACGATGAAAGCCCTCTTGGACCGTTACGGCCGCCAACTTGAACAGGTAGGCTCCCTGAAGACCATAGAAATGCAACCGGGCGAGTTTGTTATTTTCACCTCGAGTGTCATGCATGGCTCGTGGAGCAACGACTCCGATCACGAGCGCATTGCCGTCGGCGCTCGCATCACCACACGAGACGCCGAGCTTCGAGAATCGCCTGGTCTCATGACGATTCCACCCGCGTGGACCACGACTACAATAGAGGATGACACCCGTTTGCGCTGTCCGATTCCCAAAGTAAGCGAGTCGGAGGAAGCTATCAACGTGGAGTTTGGTTCGTGCGAACTAGAATTTGATCGAAAGTGGCGCGGGTTTGTTAATGGACTCAACTCGAATCGCATCTTTACGCCGCTAGAAGCTCTTGGTTGGGGAGGCATTCCTGACAGAGACACAATGTACGAATACTTGAATGCGTTGGTTGAACAAGGCGTGATCACTGTCGTGTACGATTGATTGCCTATCTTCAAGAGAGCAGATCACGCACGTTCACGACCACTTGGCGTACGTCAGGGCCTACACGTCGCCGTCGCTCAAATTTTCGGGCCTGACGGGATGCCCCGACCCGTCGGCTCAAATTTGGTCGAGCAATAGCTCAAGCGGTGAAGCTTGTTCGACCTCGACATGAACGGTCCCGCGGTGGCCTGCCGAGGGGAAGTAGCCGGGACGACTGTCCGTCATGCGAAGCTGGATCTCCAGGTCGGCGTCTTCTGCCGAACGTACCACTTTGCTCACCACACAGTCGACGAAGCCAAAACGCGCCCGTGAAAACGACGAAAGTTCAAGCTTGGCGTTCTGCCCCACGTTCACCCTTCCTCCTTTCTCTGCGGGCACTGTGCCTCGAACGATCAGTGATGCGTTGGGCTCGAGCATTGCCAGCTCCTGCCTTTTGGAGACGCGCACGCCCGCCGCCAGCATGTCGCCACGCACGATGGTTCCATCTAGCGGTGCGTAGATGCGGTAGTGCTGAAGTTCGCGTTCAAGGGTTCGCCTGCGTACCGCGAGTTCGGACAACTCTGCCTGAATGTCGATGAGCCGTTCGTTGAGCGATAGTGTTTCGCGTTGCACGATGCGCCGCGCTTCGGTTGGAAGGGATGCCCCCGTCAGGCGTTCACGCCATGCGGAAACCATCAACCTGTCGCTCTCGGCTCGAAGGCGTGCTTGATCAAGCTCGTGTTGGCTGGCGCGTCCCGAAGCGTGCAGATCCTCCATGAAGCCCAGATTGGCTTCTGAGTCGTTGGCTGCGAGCTGCTTCTGATGAAGGTCTCGCCGAATGGCGGTCTTGTCTGCGAGCTCGCTCAGTGAAACGGATTGCAAGTCTTTTCGGATCTGAGCTTTCCGAGCCCGGTAGGTCGCCTCAGCTTTTTTGAGGGATGCGACTCTGCTTGCAGTTGCCTCAAGCCGCAGTTCAAGGGTGCTTGCGTCAAGCTGGGCGATGAGGTCTCCTTTTTTAACTTGGCGGCCATTTTTGATGATGCTGCGAACGATGACACCGTCGATTTGTGAGATGAGTGGTTGGGCATCGCTCTCCGGTGCAACCACGCCCTGCACCGCAACATAAACTGGCACCGTGCTGAGAACGGCCCACAACGCAACTGTTGTGATGAGCGTGCCCGCTACGGCACCGATGAGCAATCGATAGCGTTTGGTGTTGGACTTGAGGGAGAGAAGCGTTTCTTCGAAGCGAAGTTCGGGTAGGCCGGCCACGTGGAACAAAGGTTACAGCGTTGCCGGTTAACTCACAATCGTGGACGAAACGTGGCCCTTCTTGGCCGGTGTTATGGAGTTTGCTGTGTCGTGGTTTCGGTGCGGGTTTGTTGGTAGGATCTTGCCTGCATGAAGTTTCAGCTTCACGAGGTTTTGCAGATTTCCCAAATGGACTGCGCACCCGCGGCTCTCGCCAGCTTTGCGCTCGGCTATGGCGTCGACGTCGACTATCAACAGCTGCGTTTGCACTGCCAGACCGACGCGGACGGGACCTCGTATGCCGACCTGGTGGACGTCGCGGAAAACTATCTCGACTTGCCGGTTACGCTATCCGTCGTGCCCATCGAGCACCTGCTGGAAGAGAAGTCGGAACAGCTTCCTTCCATCACCATTCGACGAGACATGGGCGTTGGACACTCGATTTTGGTGGCCAACTCGGAGAAGGGAAAAGTCACGCTGATGGACCCTAGCGTGGGGGTGCTTGCGGACAAGCCTGGGGCGCTCGCCGAGCGGCTTTACCCGGCGATCGAAGATGTGGATGCAGGCGAGTGGCGGGATTATGCGCAGGCGCCGGCATTTCTGGCGCCGCTCAAGCGCAGACTCAAGGCTCTTGGCTTTCGTGAGACCGAAGCAAGTGCTTTGGTCCAAAGCGCTCTTGATGACAGCACCTGGTATTCGATAGCCCGACTGGATGCGGCGATCCGATGTACTGAATCGATACTCAAGAAGAAGTTGATGGCACTTGATCAAGCGCCCCACGTGGTCCGAACGGCGTTTGAAGAGACACAGTTTGAGATTCCAACACAGCACTGGTACGCGCGCCGTGTGCCCTCGGCTCACGATAGAAGTGAATCAGAGAGTGCCGAGGTCGAGCTGCGACTCAACGGGGTCTACTCCATCTCGCTTGACCACGCGCGCTTTGCGCAGCGTGGCATTGCCACGAACGAGGCGCGAAGGGAAACGACGGGCAGACGCAAGGCGTCCGTAACGCAATCCCCATGGCCTTTTTTGCTCAAACGTGTGTCTGTACGCGGTAAGGTTTCGTTGCTGCTGCTTTCGGTCGCGGTGGGTCTCATCGCAGTCTTCGAAGCGGTTATTCTGCGGGGGATCCTCGATGTAAAGTTTTTCGAGAGAGTTGGTGCGTATCTCTTCGAGGTAGGCGCAACCGTGTTGGCACTCCTTGTGTCCTCCGTCGTGGCTGTGTGGGCCTCAAGGCGGTTCGCCTATCAAGTGGGTAACCGTTTGGGCGCGGAGTATCGCATGGACATGCGAAACATGATGTCACACATGCCGCCTTTGTTTTTTGAGTCGCGTCCAAGCACGGACTTGCTCCATCGCTATCACTACTCCGATGCGATTTCGACGTTGCCGCTCTACGCCGCCCGGTTGCTGCAGCAACTTTCGGTGGTCGTGCTCGCTATCGCAATAATCTTGCTGTTAAGCAAAGCGGCAGCGCTGGTCGCTGCACTCATCGTGTTGAGTATCTTGTGTCTTGCCTACTATTTCTACCGAAAGATTCTGCCAATTGATCAGCATCAGCGCGCGGCAGAAGCACAAAACCTACACTTGTATCAGCATGCCATCCAAGCTCGCACCCCGCTCAAGGCACACGACGCCGAGCGCGTGCTGCTTGTCGAGCACGAGAGGCAAGTGGCGCGGTGGATGAAGTTGTGTCGCGCGACGTTGCGCTGGCGCGGAGTCAGCGTTGGCATCGCCGAAGTGTTGATCGCCACCGGGATGGTGTTGGTCACCCATGTCCAACTGGCCGAGGACGAGAATCCGCTTTCGATCTTGATCGTGCTCTATTGGTACGCTTTGGCAGTCAGCAACGCGCGTGCCTTGTCCTACTTTTTGGTCGCATGGGTCCCGCACCATACAACGATCATGATGCGAGTTCTTGAAGCGCTGACCGTGACGAATGCCTTCGAGAACTCCGCGCGATCGATCGACGCTGATCAATCCGAGTCTTCGAAGGTGAGTGCAGCCGCATCCGTCGAGTTCGATGCTGTAACGCTTGTTCGAGGAGGGCGCAATATCATCTCCGACGTGAGCTTTCGAATCGAAGCAGGCGAGCACGTTGCCATTGTCGGCCGCTCCGGAGCGGGAAAATCCAGCATTGTCTCGCTGCTGTTGGGACATGAGACGCCGTTCGCGGGCAAGATTCGTCTGTCAGGAAAACCACTCGCGTGGGAGGAGCTAGAGCGTGTTCGCGACGAGATCGCTTGGGTGGACCCAACGGTCTACCTTTGGAACGACTCGCTGCTTCGGAACCTTTACGTCGGCGGCAACGACTTCGACGTTCGACCCGAAGAACTCTACCGACTACTCGATTTCTCTGAAGTAGTTGCGCGTTTTGATGAAGGTGGTGCGTCGTCGATTGGCGAAGAGGGTAAGTTGCTCTCGGGAGGCGAGGGCCAGCGACTAAGACTTGGGCGGGTACTTTTGAAGAGCCGACCAAAACTCATCGTTATGGACGAAGCTTTTCGTGGGGTTGATACAGCTCGCCGCGACACGTTGCTGAGGTTCGTTCGCAGAAAGTGGCAAGGGTGCACGATGGTGTACATCACCCACGACTACGACGAGGCTTTGCAGTTTGACCGAGTGTTGGTGGCTCACGATGGTCGGCTCGCGGAACAAGGTAAACCAGATGAATTGATGGTAGAAGGAACGCTATTTCATCGACTCTTGACCGCACATGTCAAGACGCGCGAAGTGTGGCGAGACCCGAGCCTTTGGCGACGTGTGGAGGTCGCGAGAAGAGAGATCACGATCAAGCATGAACCCATCGGCGCGTCCGCGCCCGTGGAGGCCTCCTAGCCGATGGCGAGCCCCTTGAGCGACGCGCTCCGCGCAAGTTGGGCGCCGTCTCAAATTTCGTTGGCCGTCTCTTTCCTTGCGCGCGGTCTGGGGATCGAAGCGCACGAAGCCGCAGGCTCCCAGCTTTCTGTCGCTCATACAGATAATGTTGAAGATCTCGTTCAAAACCTGTGTGAGCAGTTGTCGCTGGAGTTAACGGCCGTGCGCACGTCCGTGCGCGACCTCGCTTCCATTATCGAAGAGAGTGGTTCCGTATTCGTGCCCGTGTACGGCCCGAAGAGCACCTCCATGACGGGTCTGCTGTTGTTGGCCAAGGTGCGCGGCCAACAAGCTTTTGTTGTCGACCGCAGCTATCGTTCTGTTCGGCTCCCGCTCATTGACATCGTGGAACTCGCACAGCCAGGTGATCGGACGACTTTCAGGGACGAAGTGCAAAGGGAGCAGGCGCTCTTGAAGTTGGCGTTTCCGGAGCGCAGCGTGAGAGGACGCGCAGACTATCGAGACCTGCCGCTGGTCATCTGGGTGCTCAGACCACAATCGGGCGTAGGGTTGAGGGCGCTGTTAAGCTATTTGGGCGTGACCAAAGAAGCGCTGTTCGTTGCGGTGACGCAGGTTCTGTCCCTTGTCCTGGTCGCCTTGGCGTGGCTCCTGATCGCCAAGCTGGCATTTTCTGGAAGTCACAAGCTTAGCAATGGCTGGTTCTGGGCAATGGTTCTCGCTGTCTTTGGCTACGCTGCGTTCTCAACGTTGTCATTCGTCTCGATGCAGCGCGTGACACTGGGCTCGATGACTCTGCTGCAACGCCTCATGCTTGGCGGCGCATTCGCTAGGTCAGAGGAGAAGGTGCGTTCAGAAGGAACCGGACAGACTCTCACACGCGCACTCGATGGGTTCGACCTCTCGCGCGGTGCATCGATGCTCGGAACGCGGGTGCTGAGTGGCGCGATTTCGTGTCTTGTTGTTCTTCTGATGCTCGCCCTGTCCAATTGGCCCATCCTCCTCACGCTTGGATTCACTGCCGCTCTCGCGTTTGGTTGTGCGCTCGGTCTGCGAACGTGGACTGCAGCCACGAAACGGGTTGGAGAACGCGTGCGGCAGACGCACCACCTTTTCAACACGATGAGCGGCCTGCGAACGATCAGCACACAAGGAATTCCTTGGACGCTTCAGGAGGAAGACGCGGGCCTCGCCCAGTACGTTCAAGCGGTAAGCGATGAGCAGTCTTCGAGTTCGCTGTTGGTGTCCATCCCCGGCTATCTGTGGCTCATCGCAGTCGTTGTCATTCTCGCGACCGAGGTGATCCGCGGAGAGGCGTTGGTAGCAGATGTTATCTATGCCGGCGGTGTTGGCGTTGCGGGGTTTCACGCGTTGGGCTCGCTCTTGAAGTCGAGTGCGGCGGCGATGCCGTTTTTCGCGGCCGGTAGAAGAGTACTTGAGCCGATGTGCGCGGCACTCGTCCCGGTGGTTGCGCCGAAGATGCTCCCTAAAGATCGACAAGGTTGTCAGCCGATTCTTTCGCTCAAAGATGTCGATTTCGCATTCCCGAACGCCAAACAGGCCGTATTTCGTGGAGCCAATATCGATATTTTTGAGGGTGACCGGATTCTTCTGCAGGGACCGTCCGGAGCTGGTAAGTCGACCTTCGTGTCACTACTGGCAGGTCTTCGGTCACCGACCAAAGGACTGATGTTCGTCGATGGATTTGATGTCAAATCGGTGGGCGTGGACACACTCAAGAAGATCACGGCGCTTTCACCACAGTTCCACGAGAACGCCATTATTCCGCAGACACTCTTGTTCAACCTCAGTCTAGGGCGACGGTGGCCCCCGACCGAAAACGATCGCGAACTTGCGGAGCAACTGTGCCAAGAGTTGGCGTTGGCCGATTTGCTCGATCGCATGCCTGAGCGGCTGGACCAACGCATCGGCGAAGGGGGCTGGTACCTTTCGCACGGCGAACGTTGTCGCGTGTTCCTTGCGCGCACGCTCATGCAGCAAACACCGCTTGTGGTGCTCGACGAGAGTTTCTCTGCGCTGGACCCTGAAACGCTGATGATCTGCCTTGAGACAGTCTTGCGTCGCGCGAAGGCACTGGTGATCATCGAACACTTCCACGAGATCGCTCACGATGAGGAAAGAGCCGTTTGAAGTTTCGTTCGACCAAGTCTGCTGGAGGCTGTGCGTGTTCATCGGACATGGTGGTGCGTTTGATGGTTTTGCCCCCGACGGTGCCACGAAGCCCCTCCCATGCTTGTTGCGTCCAATATCTCCTGGGTGAACAAGAGCCTCATATCCGTTTTTCACATAAATAAGGTGTGCCCTGCTAGACCAAGCACCACCGTTGAGCGTGGCGTGGTTTCCTCGGAACGAGTACGAGTCACCGGCGCTTCTGTCGACCAAGATACATTCTCCCCAAGTTGATGACACCGGGATGTCGCGTTCAATCTTTAAGGAAGAGATGCCGTTGTTCGGGCTGGTGCCCGTCAGATCATGGTAGCATCCGTACTCATTGCAATTGCTACCTTTGAATCCATTTTCCTGCAGGATTTGAGTCGAGTAGTTGGTGACGCGTGGCAATGTCACGCACCTCCCCAGGGCAATGACCGTGCCCGTTGTGGCGTGTAAAAGTTCGCTTCCGCTGCAAGACAATGGCCCGCTGTGTGTTCGTTTGCAGGACATCGATCCGCTACACTCCCTTCAGTGAGGATTGGAACTTCGGCTTGGGTGTTCGCGCTTGCCGTCTTCGGGGCGGCAACGGGGGCCGCGCAAGACAACGAAAACACCTCGGTGCTGCTCGCCCACGGAGGCGCTC
The DNA here is from genome assembly GCA_964487255.1 of uncultured Polyangiales bacterium. Lineage (GTDB taxonomy): Bacteria > Myxococcota_A > Polyangia > Polyangiales > CAZAQV01 > CAZAQV01. The sequence continues at coordinate 10,786 of CAZAQV010000010.1, forward strand.
CCGAGGTGCAGGCATATGGTTCATCCGTTCAGCGAGCTGCGCGTGTAAGGACTTTGCAACTTGCTTCGGATGGGCAAGTTCATGCGCCGTCGGTAACTCTCGTCGACTTGCAACTGGCTGTTGGTTGCATGGGTCTCACGCCGGACTGTCTCGACCTTGTCGCCGAGCAGTTGGACGCCGACGAGCTCATCGTTCCCGTGATCGAACGAGCCGGTAAACAGGTTCTATTGTCTTTGATTCGGTACGAGCGGAATCGCAAACGCGTGCGGGAGGCTGTTCGCGAACTGCCCGTGGAGTCGGAGCCCGAACTTCTGCAGGCCATCGAACCCATGGTGAGAGAGCTGTTCGGCTTGCCGACCAACGAAGGTCAGCAGGAGGGGGGCGTTTCACACGAGCTGACTTCGAAAAAGAAGACGAATGCGGATGTCGACAGTGCGGCCGATAGGCCGAGTCGCGATTCGCGCGACAGATCTGCTGAGGACTCGTCAGGCGCACTTCAGCTCGTCCCATGGGTTGTCGGCGGGCTAGGGGTGGCTTCTCTGGGTGTAGGCATCTTTTTCGCCGTTTCTACTTCGAATACGCAAGCTGAGTTTGATCGCGCCCCTGCCATGACAGCGGCCGATGTCATGCACCTGCGCGACCTCAAAGCCAAGGGCTCGACCGAAGCAACCCTCTCGAATGTTTTCATCGGAGCTGGCGCAGGCTTGCTCTTGAGTGGAGCGCTCTTGTACTTGCTTGTGGAGCCCGACTCAGACGAACACGTGACCTTGACGCCTGCTCTCGGGCCGGGTCACGCTGGCCTCACGCTTCAAGGAAGAGGGTATACGTGGTAGCTGCAAGAGCCAGCTATAGTCGCGCGGCGCTCGGCGTTCTTGTATTCGGCGTTGCGTGCCAGTTCGATGAAAATTCGGGCATGGGAGTGCCATGCGACGATGAACAAAGTTGTGCGCCCGGCCTCACATGTTTCCACGGCTACTGCATTGAGGGCGCCGACTGCGACTCAGTGGGTGCCATGGAAGAATGTTACACGGGTGAACCGGCGTTCGCAGGTGTAGGTGAATGCCGGGTGGGTCAGCGACTATGTGCACAAGGCACCTGGGGAACATGCCTCGGCGAAATCCTGCCCTCCGTTGAGCGGTGCAACGGACTAGACGATGATTGCGATGGCGTGCTGGACGAAATCGCGGCCGTAAGCTGTGAGACGAGCTTGCTCGGCGTTTGTTCCGACGGTGCGCTCCGGTGCGTGGAAGGCTCGGCGATCTGCACTCCATCCAAAGAGGCCGCGGTGGAGGTCTGTAACGGAGAAGACGACGATTGCGACGGGGCGCTCGATGAAGGGACAGAGCTTGGGTGTTTCGAAGGCTCTTCCGGCTGTATAGAGCAAGCGGACGGTTCCTTTTTGTGCGAGGGTACATGCTCGCCAGGCGTTCGGCGCTGCGAAGCAGGAGAGCTGGGGCAGTGCACTGGACAGACGAGAGCTCTAACCTCAGACGGCTGCACCGTCGCTGGGCAAGCGGTCGACGAAGATTGCGATGGTAAGATCGACGAAGATTGCTCTTGTGAACCCGACTCGACACAAGAGTGTTACGGTGGACCGGCCGGGACCGAAGCGATGCTTCCGTGTAAGACTGGTCGTCAACGCTGCGTGTTGATGGAAGATGGGTACGGGTTTGGCAGTTGCGAAGGAGAGCGGAGGCCAATCGGCGAAACGTGCGACAACGACGGCGTTGATGACGACTGCGATGGGGTAGTCGACAACATCCCATCGCGTGGCGACGCGTGCACCGACAGCTCCAAGCTTGGGGCGTGTAGGCTTGGCGAGTTTCGTTGCAGTGCAGGTGCTCTGCGATGTTCGACGCCCGACCCGCAAGCAGAGATGTGCGACGAGGTCGACAACGACTGCGACGGGAAGATCGACGAGACGTTTTCGTTCTCATCCGACCGCAACCACTGCGGCGGCTGCGGGGTGAGCTGTAGCAGCGAAATGGACTGCTGTTCGGATGGATGTAAAGCATTGCAGACAGACCCGAAAAATTGTGGCCGATGTGGTGCAACGTGTCCCGCGGACCGATATTGTAATGGGGGCAACTGCTGTCCGATCGGTTTGTCGTGGTGTGCTCGTCCTGGCACCTGTGTAGACTTTATGACCGACGACGATTACTGCGGCGGTTGCAACAATCGTTGCACTGCAACCGCAGGCGGTAGCTGTCGCTGCACGGCCGGCCGCTGCACCGGCGCATGCGAGTAGCGCGAACAAACCTATCCTTTCATGAAATGTGAGCAAAGCAGTGACGGTTCCTTATTGGGTAGCCTCATCAATGAGCGTTACCGAATCGTTCGAGAAATCGGGCGCGGTGACAGGGGTGTGGTCTACGCGGCGTATGACGAACGGCTCAAGCAAGAAGTTGCGCTCAAAGTGCTGGCAATCCGTGACTCAAGCGACGCTGATTCCGTTGCGCGGTTTTTTCACGAAGCCAGGCTTGCTGCTGCGATGGGTCACCCCAATGTCGTGGGAACATATGACATGGGGCGTCTGGGGGATACGCGTCTGTTTTTGGCCATGCCTCTTCTTCGGGGCCGAAGTCTCAGAGACGTGATCGATGCTGACGCGCCCATGGCCGGCGCCGAAGTTGTACGTCTACTGCGTGGTGCCGCCAGTGGTGTTGACGCCCTTCATGCCAAAGGTTTGGTGCATGGCGATATCTCGCCGAGCAACCTCTTCGTGGAGGGACTCGAACATGGTGCCGTCATCACGCGCATTCTAGACTTTGGCCTTGCTGTCCGCGGACAAAGCCTAGGCCCATCAGGAGACGTGTACGCGCTGGCGATCGTTGCGTACGAAATGCTAACGGGCCTCATCCCCGCGTCCCCACTTTTACGCGAGCATGATGGACCTAAACTGGGAAACGATGTGCAAAGCGTGTTTCGTACAGCACTCGCAACGGAACCTGAGCGCCGATATTCGTCGGCGAGCGAGTTTGTGGACAACCTAGAGGACGCTGTTTGTGAGTCAGCGACTGACACGACACGCAAGGTGGGCCGCGTGTCCGAGGTGCCAAGCAAACCGACTGCGATGGCATTGCGTCCATCGGACGACATAGAAGCTCTTGTCATTGACATCGGGCCAGCCATCGTTGACCGACGTGAGAAGCTAGAGAGTCACCGCAATATCGTATTGCGCGAAAGCGTCCGCTCACAAAGAGCTCGCAGCTCGCTTCCGACTCACCACCCCTCGCATCGAGGCCTTTGGGTTACCTTTGGCTTGTTGGCTGCCTTGCTCTCGGGGATTTTCTTGTGGGCTCGCGAGTCGAACGAGTCACGCGAGCTTGATAAAAGGGCTCACGCGGAGCGGGCAGCCTCCATGGATCGGCGCCCGAGCGCAGGGTTGGCGCCAGAGCGACCGGCGATCGCCGACATCGCGAAACCGACAGAGCGGGATGCAAGGCAGGAGCGAGATTTGATTGATGCCGCTCTCCCAGCGGCAAACTTACCCACTTCGGCCGAGCGCACGCCTCGCCATCGAGGAACAGGAACGTCCGCTCGACGCCAGCGCCCCACGCGCGCGGCTTCAGACCAAGCGAACCTTTTGGTCGGTCAAGGCACAAAAGCGTTCGCTCAAGGCAACTTTTCCACGGCAGCAGCCCGTTACAGACAAGCAATCGAAGTAGACCCGGGAGTCGCGGCAGCGTGGCGGGGGCTCGGGTTGGCAAGCGAGAAATTGGGTAAGGGGCGGGAAGCGAAGCGTGCATACTTGAAGTACTTGCGTTTGAGACCTCACGCGGCAGACGAAGCCGAAATCCGAAACCGAGTCGCAGCGCTACAGTGAAGCCCGTACGCTCGCGGGGGCCCGCAACTGGAACTCCGCATCACCACGCAGCGGTGCGCTGACGAGGGGAGTCCGCCGGCGCAATCGCCCCACTGCGGCCTCATTAAGGATCACCAACTACTCGCGTTCAAGCTTGTTGATGCGCTGCTCGTGATCGTCGACTATCGCCTTGATGGCAGATTGCTGCATGATGAGCCCTTTTGTTTCTTGGACAGCACCAGCCACGGCGAGGATCTCTGTCGAGAGGCGGGTCTGCGACTCGGTGATGCGCCTCCGGTTTGCTTCAATGCCCTCCTGCATATCCTTCATCTCCGAGCGCATATCCTTCATCCCCGTTTGGATTTCAGCACGCATTTCGGTCAGCAAGCGTATGGTGTGATTCTCGGCCATTGGGTCTCCCTTTGATTGTAGCACTCGATGCCTCGATGCGAAGCGTCCGGGCTGAACGGACAACTGAGCAAGCCCCGTGCCGTAGGAAAACTGAACCTTCTCGTGAAAAGCTTGCTCTGAGCGACGCCGATTGGCGTGGTGGCGGCGTCGGGTGGTCGCGAGGAACCAGCTTCGTAACATTATCATTTCCGTAACCGGGCGCCTTCCAGACTCTAAGGAGCTGTCGATACCACCACGGTGTTTGCGGGCTTGGCACGCGCTTCGGTCCGTTCGAAGCTCACACCCACTTGCTGCCAAATACGACCGACCGACCTCAGTTACCGCTAAGCAATTGAGATTGACCGGCTTTTCTGGTGGAGGCGCCGGGAATCGAAGTGTGAAAAGCACGTTTTCTAACGTGACGACATCACACGGCTTAACGCATTTCGCACTTCGTTCCCCGAGCGTTTCTCCAACATGTCTCCACCTCACCATTCCCCACGGCTCCTCCTGATACCGCCCCCGTTTTGGAGAAATATTGGAGACGTTTGCATCAGAGGTCACAGATTCGTCTCGCACTGTTCGAGCAGCCACTTCGGCAGTGATGGCTTCTGGCCGTGCTTGCACTTGCATTCCTTCGGTGCATCGATCGGAATTGCTCCGAAGTCGCGCAACATCTCTATCGCGCTTCTCCTCCGGGCCAGGCCTTGGGCGCGGGCGAGCTTTAGGGCTTCTTGAGAGTTCTTCGGATCAACTTTGGCCTGTTTTCGAAGGAAGCGTTCTGTCTCATCGGAAACGGTGTATCTCTCTTCAAAAGCTTCCCACTTCAATCGGCGGCTGCGACGTGCGCGAGACTTCTTCCCTCTATTCGGTTTGTACGCATCGTAGGTATACTTCGCATCTTGATCGCCTTGGACCGGCTGAATATCGTCGCCGTCTAGCACAAAGTGATTCGACCAGACATCTGAGGTCGGACAAAGCAGGCGCTCGCCGTTAGGGCCCTCGGGGCTAGTTTGCCAGCGATCGCGATTGCAGCGCATGCAACAATAAACGACATTCTCGTAACTGTGCTTCTGCTCCTCTGAAGAGCCTTTCTGGAGGGTGTAATGCTCGGCGGATGTAATTCCGTCGGACTCCACTCCTGCCGACATCATATCGCGCTCGTGCCGCATGCAGAAGATGCACACGAAACCATATTCCCACCTTAGGCACGGCCGGAACCCCTGGTAAGTAGCTGCGTCGGGCTCGTGGCGCCGCAAAAGCACTCGGTTCGGGAATGCCAAGATCTTAGGTATTGCCGCCATACTTTTTTAGGAACTCTTGGCCTCTTGCGATCTCAGTGCTCAGTTCTTCCAGCGATGGAACGCGTTTATCCAGGATCTGTTCGACGAGATCAGCCTCTTCTTCCAACAACGCATCGAGTTTCTTTTCAGCATCGAGATATTGTTTTTCGTCGGCATCGCGCTCGGCCAGGGCTGCGAGCTCGTCATACTGTTGATCAATCGCACGTTCCAGGCGGCGAATGTGGTTCTCTATTGCAGAGCCATCATTGGTTGAAGGGGTCATTTCGACGGCTTGAGTGGCTGGTGAACGCAAGAACACGTCGGCGTACTGGAACATGAAGAGCTCGTTACGCCGTTTCCGAAAGCTCTCGAGTGAAGTCTGTATTTCTGGTGACGACGAAGCAGAAAGGAGATCTATGTAGCCATCCAACCATCGATGCGTTGGAAACAACTCGCGAGTGACTTCGATCTTGTCCAGTAGCTGGGCGAAGGCCTCTAACGAATCTGTATCAATCAGGCGAGCAAGAATCTGCAACGAATCTCTGGCGGACTCACGTGCGATCGAATGATTGGATAAGTGGGCTGAGTCTCTTTGTTTCCACTCAAGGAATACATCGAAAGGCACTGGGTTATTTCGAGGCAACCGAACCTCGTTTGTAACAAACCATCTCACTGATTCGCTCGTGCGCGCTTCACTTGCTGCGGTCAAAGTTTCGCGTTCGGTAGATGTGTGCTTCTGATTCCCCGTCTGCCAGTGGCGCTCCACCGAGGAAAATCCTTCCAGATTCGGCATCTACTTTATCTCCGGTGGTGTCAGCTTAAGAAACTCACGGAACGAGTTCGTGATTATGTCTTCAAAAAGCAGCAGCGCTTGAGCATGGGCTTTGCTCGCAAACTCACCCAACTTTTCCCGGCTTCCGGCTGGATCTACCGTAGCGAAGAGGATCATTCGCACACACTGTCCATACTCCTTGCTCTCCTGGAATATTCGGCCGCCCAGACGGCCACTTTGCCACTTGCGTTCCCAATCGACTGACAGCTTGGTAAACGATGTAGTCCCAAGCCAGCCGGAATCGGAAAGGTTGATCAGATGCTCTAGAGGTAGTTCTTCGCCCGCTTCGCCGGCCAATGGAATTGCGTTGTCGTACCGGTAGGCGACTCGATTGAGCGTATCGATTTCCATTAGTTCTAGTGCGCGAGTGATCGTCAGTTCGGCCTCTTTTAGGAAGGTGTTGCTTCCAGGGTAGTCTCCCAACGCAAAGTAGCTCGTCTGGTTGACTGACATAGCGAGCGAACGCGTATTCGAGTCATTTCGAAGATGAAATGGATGCAGTGCGAGAGGCTCACTATCTCGTGCGTTTGGGACGAGCAGCTGGGGCAGTTCCGATTCCAGCTCGGCCTGCACCTCTCCCATCTTGGACACTGTATTGAGCCGGCCAGCAAAATACGTCTCTAAGCTGACTGAGTTTAGACGCTGGTTTGGATATGTTGGTCCTGAATTCACGAGTAGCTCTTATAGCGGGAAAATTTCCCACGTATTCCATGATTGTTGTGCTCCAGTCTCTCTGTGTCCACAACGTTGTGCTCCAGTCTCTCTGTGTCCACAACTCAGTATAGTGCTGAAATTATTCTGATTATCGATAATCGAGAGGCTGCGCCCGACTCCTGAACACGACTACCCGGCTACTGTACGACTGGATTTCGCGCTCCCAAGGAGCGTCCAGCTCGTAGTGCAGCGGCGTACTCCTCAAGTTTGTCGGCGAACTCTTCATCGCTGAGATGTGCGAACTTGGAGGTTTGCTGCTCCTGTTCAGCTTGTTTGAGGGCGCGTTTGACGGCGTATTCTTTCGTGAGGCCGCCACGGTCAAGGATAATACAGGCGGCTCGCATTCTCTCCATCGTCGTGGACTCTGGGTCCACCATAACTTCGGCGATGATCTGCACGGCTTCGACGGCGCAAGCTCGTGCGATCCGGACTGCAACGCCCGTGCTCTCGTACTTGGTTCGTTTAAGGACTTGGGCCACGTCCGGCTCTTTGAGCCACGCGCAGACCTGTTGGCGATGCACTCCGAGTTCCTTGGCAATTTCCGTCTGCGAGTAGCCCTCGACCGTGAGAACTACCGCTCTTTGCCGGCGCCAAGCCGCATCAGGGCGACTTCGGGAAATCCTCAAAACGTCTGGGTTTGTCTGCATTGCAGGTCGCATCAAGCTTAGCATTGTTTTTGAAGAACCTCTTGGTAGCTTGTGATGGTGCCACGTCGCCCCATTAGCGATGACCGCGAATTCTCCGTCGATCTCGAAGAGTGGGACAATCGTCCATCCGAGACGGAGCTAGCCCACGTAAGACGTGTGATCGAGGACTGGCATAAGGTGGCAATTCTTTTCCAACAATGGGACGAAGTGCATAAGAAGGCGTGTCTTGGAATAGCAGACTACTACAAGGATCCCGAGCTAACTGTTCTCGCAGACGAGGAACTCGAAGAGTTGATTCACGAGGAATGGCAAGCGGTTGGCCGAGACGAGCGCGCCCCGGACGATGAGCGAGTCTGGCACCTGGAACACGAGCGACAGAGACGCAGCTACATACGGTGGGTATTTCACACCGCTGCCGTGCGTAACGAACTCGTACATACTTTGAAAAGCAAGAAAGGACCGGGAAAACTTGCGAGCCAGATCGAGCTATCTGAGAGCGGACATGGCGCACTCTATCGGTCCAAGCGCGCGGTGGGCGATTCTCTGCTGGCCGCTCGCGAGTCGATAGTTGGCTGGATCGAGTCTCGCCAAGGTTCCGAAGAAGAAAAGGAGCTGTGGACCTATCGAGTTCGTGAGTTGGTTCGCATGGCAGCTCTGGTGTTTCCGCAAGATGACCCGATTGGCCAACTCGACAAGGACGAAATCCAAGAGCGGCTGAGGCTTGCTGTTTCAGACCCGACCATTTCGGGCGAACTAGACGAAGTAGACGCAACCCGGCCAGGGCGGCGAGCCCTTTCCGAACTGATATTGGCAAGAGTTCTAGAATGCGACGGCAAGTTGGCGACTCTACGAAAGCTCATCTATACGCCAGGCGTATCGGGCCCCGCCTTCGGCGAACAGTGATTTCAGAAGAAGTGTGCAGTTTCTTATCCTGGAGATGGGGCCGCAACGCCGCATTCTTTCCGGGTGAAGAATCGTAGATATCCCGACTCACTAGATCACCAGCCCTGTATCTGTGGCCGAATCTCGGCCGCTTCCGGTTTGAGAGGCGTGGACCTGTTGCTCGTTGCAAGTCTGAGTCGGTCGGACAAGGACCCGTCCATCTCGGAACTAGCCGACCGCTGCCATGTCTCGAAAAGAACTGTCCGACGCAGGCTTTCCGCCTTGGCTGAGAGAGGGTTGATCCGCGTGTTTCGGCCCGGCGCCCCTGCTCGCAATCGCTACGAGATTAGGTGGGACCACCTAGAGAGGTAACCCCGCGCGAGCACCAACTCGGCGGGGCAGTGACATCCAAAACAGTGAAAGGAAATGGACGTGCAAACAAAGTCTAAACGTAGAACAAACCACAGGCAACCGAACAACGCGATCTGTATGCGCGAGAAGGAGGCGCCGGATGATCCGACCCCGCTCACGGAGTGCGTGTGTTGGTTGATTGAGCAAGAGACCGTCGAGCTCGAAGCGACGCGCTACGGGATCATGGTCACAACACCGAAGCGGCAATGTCTTCTCGACTCACCCGAAGGCTACGAATGGCTGACCGCCGTTTCTGTGTACTTCCGGCAAGAGCCGCCATTTGTCGGCGAGCTGCCTAAGGTCGTCGATGCACTCACGATGATGATCGATTTCGGGCTCGGAGGTGCGGCATGAGTCAGCGGTACTTTGAGGGTGATCCGGTGCCCATCACCGGGGAGGGCTGTAACAAGCCCTTTCCGGTGGGGGTTCTCCCCGCTGATATTGCGCGTTTCGTGGAGGCGGTGGCGGCTTCGACGGAGACGGATCCAGCGCTGGCCGCGGTGGTCGTGTTGGGCGTGTTTTCGGCCATCACCGCGGGTCGCGTGAGCATCGAGGTGCAAGAGGGCTGGAGCGAGCCGAGCAACCTCTACATCGTTGCGGTGCTTGCGTCGGGTGAAGGCAAATCCCCTGTGTTTGCCAAGGTCGCGCGGATACTACAAGAGATCGAGCGCCAGCTCATCGAAGAAACCAAGGCCTTGGTCGCCGAGCGACGCGCAGAGCGCGAGGTGATCGAAGAGCAAATCAAGGCGTACAAGCGCAAGGTGGGTAAAGCCGATGCTGACGAGCGCGAGGTGCTCTTGGCGGATATCGGCGAGCTAGCGGCACGCTTGGAACAGAAGCCCGCAATCGCGTATCCGCGCCTGCTCGCGAACGATGCGACGCCCGAGGCGTTGGCTCGGCTTGCCGCGGAGAATGAAGGAATCATCGCGGTGGTGTCCGCGGAGACGCCCATCTTCGGGACCGTGAGCGGGGCGAGGTACTCCGGTGCGCCGAACTTCGAGTTTCTCCTCAGCGGCCACTCAGGCGAGAGCTTCACCGTGGACCGCATGAATCGCGAGCCCGAGCACATTGAGGCGGCCTATCTGACGCTTTGTGTGGCGGTGCAACCGATCGTCATGCGGAGTGCTCGAAAGGTCCAAGACCTCGAAGAGCGCGGGCTATTGGGCCGGGTGCTCTTCGCTTGGCCGGAGTCTCGCGTGGGGTATCGACGCCGAAAGCTGGTGCCGCTGGCCGATGCGGAGCTGCGGAGCTGGGAGAGTAGGGTTCGATCGACCTTCGAGCGGCTGAGGAAAGCCGCTGTGCAGCTTGGATTGTCGCCGGAAGCTCGCGCAGCGCTGGAAGGTTGGCGAGGTGGCATCGAGAGGGAGAGGCGGCCAGGCGGCCGGCTGGAGCACATCGCGGCTTGGGGAGGTAAGTACGACAGCCAAGTGATTCGCCTCTCGAGTCTCTTGGCCGTGATGCACGACGAAGAATCCATCGGTGAGCGGCGGATGAGAGATGCGATCGACCTTGGAGCCTACTTCGAGGCGAACGTGCTTTGCCTTTATCAGGACTTGGGGATCTCCGATCTGGAGCGGTCCGTCCAGCGGCTCAAGCGGCGCATCGTGGAGAAGAACTGGGGCGTCTGCACGAAACGGGACCTTCACCGTGCAGCGAAGGCGGCCACGGCTGACGAGTGCTCAGCGATGGTCGAACGGCTCGAAGAGGACCACTGGATCCTCGAAGAGCCCCGAAACCATGGCGGGAGCCCACGGGGCGGGAGGCCAACTACCGAGTACCGGGTGAACCCGCGTGTTCATGAGCTGTATCGGCGTGACAAAAGGGACAAAACCTCTTTTGTCGCTTCTGTCCCCAAGAAAGCAGGCAGGTAGTGGGAGGCTCAAGCACACGGAAGCCCGAGCCGCGACGCTCGTCTCACGGCTCGCATGGAATGCCGATGTATCTCAACGTGCAGGAAACCGCAGAACTGCTCAGACGATCCACGAAGGCGATTTACACAATGATTGAGCGCGGGCAGATCCCAGGCGTGCGTCGCGTGCGTGGTCGCATCCTATTTCGATCGTCAGAGCTGCTAGACTGGATTGAACAAAGCCGTGCGGTGTCGTCCGAGGAGTGACGACAAGTGACAGTGAAAGTCAGACCGTACAAACGAGGAAACAGGACGGGCTGGGAAGTGGACATCAGCGTGACGCTGCCGAATGGCAAACGACTCCGAGAGCGCAAACGTGCTCCGGTTTCGTCCAAGTCGGCGGCGCGACGGTGGGGCGAGGAGCGCGAACGGCTTCTCTTTTCCAATCGCGGCCGCAAACCCAAAAAGGAGGTGCCGACAATCGAGGCGTTCTTAGAGCGCTTCATCGATGGCCATTGCAGAGCAAACAAGCATAAGCCATCGGGAATCCATAGCCGGGAGCGTGCCTTCCATAACTACATCATCCCCAGGCTTGGGAAACGGAAACTCGATCGCGTGACGGCTGAGGACATCGCTCAGCTCAAGGGCGCGATGCAAGACTACAAACCAGCAACCGTGAACAACACACTCTCAGCGCTCAATGTAATGCTGAAGTGTGCTGCGGAGTGGGGCGTGATCGACGAGCATCCGGTTCGCATCAAGCTGCTCAAAGCCCAGAAAGCTCGCCGGAGGTTCTACGACTTCGACGAGTACCAATGGCTTATTGACGCTTCTATCAAAGTGGATAAGCGTGTTTTGGCGATTGTGCTTTTGGGTGGAGACGCCGGGCTTCGGCGCGGGGAGATCATCGGCCTAGAGCAAAGCGACATCGACTTTCGGCGTCACCAGCTCACGGTCCGGCGGTCGGTATGGAAAGGACACGAGACGGACACGAAAGGCTTGGCTGAGCGGGTGGTGCCCATGACCAAACGCTTGGAGGCGGCACTTCGCGATATCCGTCACTTGCGAGGCGAACGATTGCTCTACACCGATGCGGGTCTCCACATCACTGCCAAGGTGGTGAAAAACTGGATGGCCCGTGCGCAGCGGCGAGCCCAGCTCAAGCCGTCTGGGGAGGTCCATATCCTCCGGCACACGTTCTGCTCACACCTCGCGATGCGAGGCGCCACGCCCATCCAAATACAGCGTCTTGCGGGCCACAAGGACCTGCAAACGACGATGGGCTACATGCACCTGGCCGAAGGCGAAACGCGGCGTGCGATCGATCTCTTGGAGGGCGAACAGCCCATCTTTGAGGCCGCGAACGCATCGCAGAATGGAGAAATATTGGAGACACAGGCCGGTCCGAAAACCAACCTGAGTGTTATCCAATAGTTAGATGGTGGAGGCGCCGGGAATCGAACCCGGGTCCGAGAATGGTCCACAACAGCGTCTACGTAACCTAGTTTGTGTTTTGAAGTTTCGCCTCACGTTGCGCGCACAAACACGCTCGCCGATCGGCTAGTGACCTATTATCTCGTTCGCCGCAAAGTCACCCTGCGACAAACCAGTCTGATCAACGACGCCTCCACGGGAGTTCAGACGGACTACCCGCTTCGACGGCTCTCAGGACTGCTGTTTAGGCAGCGAGAGCGAGTGCGTTATCGTTTGCACTTGTACGTTACTGAAGTATTTACGCCGTTCCAGTCCGGCGGTTACGCAGCTCTTGCTTCAACATCCCCGTCGAAACCATTTCACCCCCTTTATGACAACGATGCATCTCGTTTCGCGTCGTTAGTCTGCGCTTCCGGTGCGCACGTACCATTTAGGTACGCTTACGCGCCGGTTCTCGACTTGCCTAGCGAAACGAGCGCCTCGTTGCCCTAACCTGATGTGCAATGCCGTGCTCTGCGATGAGCGTGCGGAGCCAAAGCGAACTGATTTGCTACATGCAAATCAATGTTCGTGACGCGCAGCCGCGAAGAGCCAATTATATCGTCCTACCCAGTTTTCAAAGAAGCTGGAGGGAGTATGGAACCGCGCTCTTCGGAGGGCAAGCGTTCGATCCGCGCGAGGGTCTCGTGCTCGATGCTACGTAGTGTCGCTTCATCGAGTACGTGGTAGGCGCGCGGCAAAAGCTTGCGTGCCTCGAACCACAAGTACTCCACGACCGAGCGGCTGAGGCGTCCAAAGCTTGCCTCCCACATCAACTCGTCCGGACGTTTGGCCTCGAGTTCGCGCAGGTTGGCCAAGATGGTGCGCTGATCGCCGCGCGCGTCATCGACCAGATATGCCAGCTCCGGTCGCGCTCGGCAGGTGGGAAAGAGCGCGGCCTCTCGACATTCATTGTGGCTATGCAGCGCCTGGCCGAGCTCGAAGAACGGCTTGCGCCGGCGCCACGCGTCGACCCGTTCGGTAAAGTCGAGGAGCGCGAGCAGGTACTGATGCTCGCGGCCGATGGCTCGCAAGAGCGGGTAGCGTGCGAGGTACGGCAAAAGCTCTGCGCCAAAGTAGCGCCTGAGTGACTCGGAGACGATGTCGCTGCCCTTCAGCTCCTCGTTTTGAGCGTTGCCACGGATGAAGGGGTCGATCGTGTTGCTAGGGATGTTCATCGGAGTACCTCACAGTAAAGGGCATGCATCTGCCATGCCCAAGTCTGAGGTCGAAACACGCAACGATTCGAGTCGTGGGCGCTGCCTGACGTTACTTCAAACGAAATGACGCACGCGCACTGTTACCCGCGGGTAGCTTGCGCCGCGGCTTCGAGAGACTCCGCCAGATACGCGTCGGCCCGTGATGCACCGAGCCAGTGGCGAAGTCCACGGCGCACCGTTTGAAGATACGCGGGCGTTGGGGCGGCAGGTTTGGGTGCATCGGGTGCGGTCAAGAGCGCTGCCGGTCGCGGACCAACCATCGTCAGCCGTCCATAGAGACCTTGGCTGACCACAGTGTCCCCGCTGCGCGCGAGTTCGTGCCAGTCCACCCGTGTTTGCGCGTCGTTGCCGTTTTCCTGCATCGCAAGGTCCGTGAGCTGGGCGCGCGTGATTTCGTACTCCACGACGAAAATCCCAGGCCCTGGTTCGCCTGGTAAGGCGAACGCGACGCCGCCGCCCCAGCGCCGCGAGCTGCCACCAAACATGAGTCGCCCCACGATCCAACGCGTGCCCAACACCCGTGTTGGGGAGCGGTCCGTCGATCCACCGTGCGGCCCGAATGGCGAGTCTGCGCCGGCACCGTCGATGTACGCACGAAAGCGCGTCGGCCAGGTGTTGGACCCGTAAGCGAGGTACCGCACGTTACCCAGGACCTAGCCTTCGACGAACAAGCCGCATCGTCAGCCGATCGCGCGCATCGAGGTCGCGTGGCTCGATCCAGTTGCGACCCATCTTCTGCCAGTCGGGATCGCCTGAGTCCAAACCGAGTTCGTCCACATAGGCGCTTTCCACGATGAAATACTGGTCCCGATAGCCCAACAAAAAGCCGCCGTGCTCCGCAAAAATTTCGCACGCTTCCGAGTAGTCGACCGACCAGATGTTCCAATGGGCGCCGCCCGACCAAGGGTACAACAACGTGCCTTGGGGCGACGGCCCCGGCTCGCTCCAAGCGCGCACCAGCTGCGCCCAGCCGTCGAAGCCGAACTCGCGCGCCAGCGTCGCCAGGCAATGCCGCCGGCGAATCACTTCGTCCGTACCTCGCGCTTTTTCGATTCGTTTGAGCGCATCAGGTGCGCCGGCCTGTGCAGCCCGCTGCAACGTGCGTGCGTACGATTTAACGTGTTCAATGCTTTTCATCACGACCTCCGTCGATTCGAACCCTTCGTCCGCTCCTTTGGGTTCACAGAGTTTCGTGTACTTGTCCGAAACCTGCAGGGTGCTTTGGGCTTTCGGCGGAAACGACGCCCCTGCGCATCGAAACCAAGTCTAGCATACTTGCGACCCGCGCTCGATATCGAGTGGGTCGACAACCTCGAAGGCGTCGGCTAAGCCTGAGCGATGACCCGCTCGGCCACGGCGCTCGCACTCCTCGTGCTTACCGCGTGTGACCCGGAGGTTTCGACCAACCGTGGCGAGTCCGCCGTCAACATGCAAGACGCCGCGCCAACGCCTCAAGACGACGCCTCGTTGTCCACACCGGACGCATCGATCGGACACCCCGATGGGTCGAGTCCAGACCTGGCACGGGTGACGGGTGTCGACACCTCGCTCAACCTGCGCAGCGGCCCATCCACCAACGATGCGATTCTCACGTCGATCCCCCTTGGGTGTTTGGTGACGCTACTGGGTGAGACCAACGGTGATTGGTTCAAGGTCGACTACCGCGGCACCGTGGGTTGGTGCTTCAACACCTACCTTGAGACGGTTCCGGCCGGGACCGCAGACTGCCAATAGCGCCGCGGCAGCCCTTGACGCTTGGTCTCCCGGTTCCACAAACTCGATATGGCAGACGCGGTGTCGCAAATCGAAGTCTTCTACGATGGCGATTGCCCGCTCTGCATGCGCGAAATCCGGATGCTTCGGCGTCTGGATCGCGAGCAAAAGGTCCGTTTTACGGACATCGCGGACCCGAGTTTCGACGCGACATCCGTGGGCAAAAGCCATGACGACCTCATGGCCAAAATACACGGTCGACTGCCATCAGGAGAGTGGATCGAAGGCGTTGAAGTCTTTCGTCAACTCTACCAAGCCGTGGGTTTTGGGCCCCTGGTGTCGCTCACTCGGGTGCCCGGTATTTCGCATACTCTCGATGCCGCCTATCAAGCGTTCGCCAAAAACCGACTGCGTATTACCGGGCGATGTGACGACGGAGTTTGTCAACCTGCCAAGCGTTCCCTGCAAGTTTAGGCGGCCTCAGATGTGCTGCTGAACCCAAGAGCGCATGTGCTCAAGGGGCATAAGACCGGCTTGCTGCGTTTTCATCTGACCGCTCTTGAATACGGCAAAGTTGGGGATCCCTCGCACGCCGTACTTCTGTGCAAGCGCCGGGTGCTCTTGGGTGTTGACCTTGGCCACCAGGACGCGGCCCGAGAAGTCTTTGGCGATCTGTTCGACGGTCGGGGCGGCCATGCGACACGGCCCACACCAAGGTGCCCAAAAGTCCACCACCACGGGCAACTCGCTGCCCTGAATCACGCTTTCAAAGTCCGCCGTGCCCAGTTCGATGGGCTCGGCGACACTTCCGAGGTCCTTTTTGCAGGCGCCGCACTTTGCAGACTGGGCCAGACGCGAGGCGGGGATACGGTTCTTTTGGCCACAGGCTGCGCAGGTTCGAATCATGACGGCGCTCCTCCCAATGATTTCAACGTAACCACGGCGTTGCCTCTGCCAAGGGGCGGCGGGTGAGGCGAGGCGTGCGCTAAGGAATGTCGGGCTTTTTTTCGACCACGAAGGCGCCGCGAAGGTCACCTGCCGCGTAGCCAATTGCGTTGTCCTGCGGGTAGAGCTTGGCCAGTTGGCCCTCGACACCTGGCGCGAGTTCGTGCTGCTGCCCGTGGCAACTCAAGCACAAGGGTTTTGCAAAAATTGCACGGTAATATCGCGGCGGTTCTGCCAAATGATACGTCGGCGACTCCGCTGACAAAACTTGCATCGCGCGCTGGTCGTGATCGTCAGGCAGGTTCTTGGGGTTTCGAATGCGGGTCCCGACTCGACGCACCCGCAGCCCGAACTTGCTCATTTCATTGCCGATGGCCTGTGCGCGCTCGGAACACACGGCGATCGCGGCATCGGGTCCGCCCTTTTTCATCGCCGCCATGAGTTCGCCCTTGAGCTTCATCTCAAAGCCGCGCGTCAGGAACTCCGCTTCCTTGACAAACGGGTCCTGCCGAACCGTTGTTGGCGTATCGACAGTGGTGCGTGGCGGCGCTTCAACCTTTGACGCTGGCTTGTGCGACGTTTCTCGCGACTCTCCTCTCGAGTCGCAGCTGACTACGAGCAGCAAACAGAGGAAAGTTAGGCGTTGGGGTATGAGACGCATTAGTTGGCAGAGAGCGGGACGCGTGCCGCCACAAAGCCCGGGATGATCAGTTCGCGTATCGCTTGGTCGACCGTTTCGAGCAAGACGCTGCGCGGCGGATAGCCGTGTTCCGAAAAGTCTTCGGCTGGCAGCTCCGCGAGGCGGGAGCGCCAAAGTGCGACATTGGCCTCAAGGATGCGCGGTACAAAAGCGCCGATCCGTGCGCGCTCATCGTCGCTCAGTGAGGCGAGATGCGCCCAGCCATAGCGCGCGTGACGAATCTCGTCTTCGAGGTGGCTCTTGAGAATGGGCCGCACGGTGGGGGCTTTGACGCCACGCAAGCAGGCCTCGACGAAGCTGACCGCGAGACTTTCGTTGACGCACGACAGGCCGACGACATGCAGGTGCTTGACCAGGGTCTCGTCCGCGCCGGGGTGGGTCGGCATACTGACGCGCTTGGGGCGTGGCATCGGAACCGGTTCCCCCAAATAGGCCTCGGCGAGCTGGCGACAAAGGTCGGCGTGTCGCACCTCATCGTGAGACGCCGCGGTGGCGAGCGCGATGACTTCGTGACGTGCACCGAGTTCGTAAAGTTCGGTCACCACGATGGCGCATGCCGAGCCTGCGCCCAGTTCTGATTTTGCACGCGCTTTCCAAATCTCGCCAAGACGTTTGCGATCGTTGGGAGCGAGCGCGTCGATGTACGGGTCGTCGGACTGCGTCACACGCTTGGTTGTGTCTTTGGCTTCCATCACAAGATGGCGACCATCGCGTCCTTTTTGATGCGCGCATCGGGGCCGGGATCGGACGCATCCTGACTGTTCTTTGCCGCATCGGGAAGGGAGGCGTCCTTGCCGAGTGCCGCATCGGGATTGCCCATCCGCGAGTCGGCGAGCACACGGTCGGCGAGCTTTTGCGCGTCTCTTGAGCTGGCGTCTGTCTGCGCGTCTCGTGAGCTGGCGTCCGTCGTCGTGTCATTCGAGTCGTCGCCGCAACCGCCCGTCATACCGAGGCCAACGAGCACAACTGTGTGAAAGAAAGGGTTCTTACGCATGGCGCCCAGCATAGCACGGCCAGCGTGTGCGGCGCGCCCTAGCGCCGGATGCTAAGCCCCGTGCCATCGCTCACCTTTTCGCCCGGGTGGACGATCACGAGTTGCCCCTCACGCAGCCCCTTTTTGACCTCCGCGTGTAGGTCGCTTTGCGCACCAAGTGTGACTTCCTGAAGCCGTGCGCTTTCGTCTTCGACCCGGTACACCGACCACGCGCCATCGTGTCGAAACAAGGCGCCCGACGGCACTTGAAGGGCGTCGTCGATACGGGTGACCGTGATCTTTGCCTCGACGCGATAGCCGTCGCCGAGCGAGGCCCACTTTTGGTGTGGCGCATCGAGTTCGAGCACGACGTTGACGCGTTGCTCTTCAACCCCGAGTGCGGAGACCTTTGTGAAGGCCTTGGGTTCAATGCGTGCGACGTGGGCCGCAAGTTCTTCGTCGCCGCCCCAACGGGTCACCAGCGCCTTGTCGCCACGCGCTATCCGCACCGCATCCGTCGTGAGTACGTCGACCACGACTTCGAGCGCCTTGGGATCACCCAGTTCGAGCAGGGGCGTGCCTGGCTGCACAGCACCCTCGCTCTGCCTGAACACTTCGAGCACCATCCCGTCGATCGGCGAATGAAGCGGCATCTCTTCTTCGTTGGGCGCACCGGTCAGCCGCCCGAGCGCCGCTTGGTTGACGCCCACTTGGTGGCGCGCCACCCGAGAGGCGAACTGTGCGGAGGCAAGCTCCTCCTTTCGGGCTGCGACCTGGTAGGCGAGTTCGTCGACCTGCTGTTGCGGAACGCCCCCACCTTTGGCCAGAGGCTCCACGCGCTGCAGCTCCTTTTGCGAGTGAGAAAGCGCTGCCCGCGCACGGGCTTCGGCTGCTTGTGTCTGGCGTAAAGCAGCCTCGGAGCCAGCCAGTCGTGCGCGACCTTGCGCTTGCGACCGTGGGTCGAGAAGTGGTGTGGGAAGCGGCAAGACGCGCGCAATCACCGCGTCGGCTTTGACCCGTGCGCCGGCCTGCAGTTCGCTACGCGCCAGGTTGCCCGCCAGCGGCGCTGACACGATGTAGCGGTCTTTGACCCGCGTTACGCCATCCTCTTCGATCGACACGACCAAGCTCGCGCGCGTCACTTCTGCAACTGTCGCGGTGACCGGCTTGGGCAAAAAGGCGCTGACCAGCGCCGCGATGATCGCGAGACCGAGTAGGCCCAGAGCGATTCGCGTCAGCCACTTTCGGGCGCTATGCCCGTCTTTCGTCGTCTTGTTCATACGCTACTCCCGCGTTTTGAGAACGCCGATAAGGTCGAGTTTATCCAATCTGCGCCGCACCAACAGGCCACTGACAAGTGCCGCCCCTGCCGTCACAATTACGGCAAACGCGTAGGTGCGATGTGAAACGACAGCGGGCATGCGAAAGTTTTCCGGGTCGACCGCGAGCACCGCTTCGCTCGCTTGCAGCCCCAGCCACATGCCGACAGGCACCGCCAACAAGACCTGGACCCCCAACTCACCCAGCAAAAGCGAAGAGATCTCCGCGCGCGTGAACCCGAGCACCCGCATGCTCGCCAGGTCGCGCTGTCGCATCGAGAGCGTCACGCGGGCGTTGTTGTACACGATGCCAATCGAGATGATCGACGCAAAAAACGCCAAAATGACTTGCATCGCCAACATCATCGAGCCCTGTTGCTCGCGAAAGTTTGCGCGTGCGTCCGACGGCCGAGCGATGCTTTGCACCGCCGGGAGCGCGTAGAGCCGCGCCTCGGTCGTCTCGATCAGGCCGGGGTCGACCGCGAGCATGGCCGTGCTGATCAAAGGCGTCACTCCGAAGCGTTGCGCAACCACCTCGGGCCGTGCGTACGCCTGGAGCCCGAGCATGTCATGGATGACCCCAGAGACGGGAAGGTGCACTTGCTTGCGGTCGCCGTCGAGACGTTTTGCGCGCACGACATCGCCCGCTTTGACCCCGAGCTTGTCCGCCAGCACGTCCGAGAGAAGCAAACCGTCGAGCGGGAGTTCCACCTCGTGACCGTCCCGATCGATAAGGCGGCGCAAGCGGTTTTCGTCTGGGTGACTCTGAATGACGGACTCGTAGCGCTGTGTGCCTTGCGAAAGACGGACCGGCAATGCGCCCACGCCTTCGGCGTGTAAGACGCCTGGGAGTGCACGTAGACTACCCAGAGCGGTACGGTCCAAGGGCATCCGAAAACCTACGGTCACGTCCTCGTGCATCGCCTGCTCGAACTGCAGGTCCATCAAGTGCTCGATGGCGTCGGTGGCAAAGCGACCGACGATTAGAATCGCAACTGCGAGCGCGATGCCCCCGCTCGACACGATGAGCCGCAGCGGTCTTCGTTTGAGGTCGCGCATCACCATTTTTCCCATCGGACCGACGAAGGGCGCCGCGATGCGGTCGAGCAGCCCGCGTCGATAGCGTGCCGGCACGGGAGGTCGCATCGCTTCAGCGGGTTGTAGGTTCAGCACTTGCCGGAGCGCGCGCATCGCACCCGCGGTGGCCGTGAGCAGGGCGATCGAGACCGACACGAGCAGAATTGAAAAGTCCAGACCGTTGAGGTATTGCGGAAACTGAAAGTAGTCTTCGTAGATGGTGAGTAGCCCGCGGCCCATCCACGCGCCGGCGGCCAGACCGATCGCCGAGCCCAGACCCACGATCACGATGACCAGTTTTAGAAAGTGGAGCGCGACCGCACGATTGTCGTAACCGAGCGCCCGCAAGGTCGCGATTTGCCCGCGCTGCAGCTGCACCAAGCGTCCCAGCACGACGTTGACCAAAAACGCAGCAACGCCCAAAAAGATGAGCGGGATGATCGTCGCCTGAACTTTGAGACCCTGCAGCTCGTTGTCGACGAAATGGTGAGACATTTGGTTTTCTCGACCTCGCGCGCCGAGTGAACCGTACGCATCGAGGATGCGATCGAAGGCCGCAAGGACCTGGGGCTGTAAGGCACCCGGTTGCAGCGTCGCCGTGAGGCTATTGAAAGCGCCGGTCATGTCGAGCGTGGGTGCGATGGCCGATTCACGCATCCAAAGCACCGCGAACGACCCTGGCTTGTAGCCGAGAACATCGCCACCGATGGCGAAGACGAACTCCGGACTCATGCTGGTGCCGACTACGCGAATACGGCGTTTGCTTCCCTCGACCACGACATCGATCGCGTCTCCGACCGAGACGTCGTGCGCTTCGGCGAAGCTCTCGAGTAGCAGCGCTTCATCGTCGTGCTCGCTGTCGGGAAAGCGTCCGCGCACGATGTGTACCGAGTTGAGCGTGGCGTTTTTGGCGTCGGGCAAGGAGACGATCTGACCTGTCACTTCGCGGCGGGTGTCGCTCGGCAAGGGCACCCGTATCGCTTCGACGAGCCGCGTCTCGAGCTGTGAGACGCCCGGAACCTCGCGCAGCCGAGCTTGCAGTTGCTTGGGCGCGCGTTTGAGGGTCGCAAAGACGTCGGCGAAGCGATAGGCGCTGTAGTAAGCGTCTCGTGACGCGTAAAGCGAGCGGTACGCCGATTGCATCGCGACGTATCCGGCCACGCCCGATGCGACGAGCAAGCAAATGGTCAGGACCTGGCCCCGCAAGCCGCGCAGGTCGCGCAATAGCTTTGTGTTGATAGCCTTCACCAGCGTATCTCACGGGCAGGGCGAATGACCTCGTTGTAGCGCTCTTCTTGGACGCTTCCGTCTGCCAACTGCACGACCCGATGTGCCATGTCCGAGACGGATGCGTTGTGGGTGATGACGGCGGTTGTCGTGCCCAGTTCTTGGTTGATGCTTTCAAGCACCTCGAGCACCTTGACACCTGTGCGGAAGTCGAGTGCGCCAGTGGGTTCGTCGCACAGCAAGACATCGGGTCTTTTGGCAATGGCCCGCGCGATCGCGACCCGCTGCTGCTCGCCACCGGAAAGCTGCGCTGGGAAGTGGTCCACTCGATCTTCGAGGCCGACGCGTTCTAGCGCTTCGTCCGCGCGCATGGGATTTTTGGAGATGTCGGTAACGAGCGCGACGTTCTCTTTCGCGGTGAGGCTCGGGATCAGGTTGTAGAACTGAAACACAAAGCCGACATGTTCGCGTCGGTAGCGCGTGAGCTTCTGTTCATCGGCGTGCGTAATGTCCTCGTCACCAAAGTGCACGCTGCCCGAGCTAGGTGTGTCAAGTCCGCCGATGATATTGAGCAACGTCGACTTGCCGCTACCCGAAGCGCCGAGCAAGACCATGAACTCGCCGGCGTAAAGTGAGAGCGAAACGCCGCGCAGCGCGTGCACTTTGACCTCTCCCATTTCGTAGATCTTGGTGATGGCATCTGCGTGCAGGACGACCGTTTTGTCAGTTGGCTCTGGCCCCGGGCTCACCCGAGCTAGAGTAGTTCAGTCGAGCGTGCGGCGATAGCGAAGCATCGCGATCGCACACACGAACGCCGTGAACGTCAGCAAGGCCACAAAAGGCGCATGCAAGTCTCCGAGGCGAGCACCTTTGAGCATGACCCCGCGCACGATTCGCAAGAAATGCGTCAGCGGAAGCACCTGGCCAATCGCCTGGGCCCAACCTGGCATTCCCCGGAAGGGAAACATGAATCCGGAGAGCAAAATCGACGGCAAGAAAAAGAAGAACGTCAGCTGCATGGCCTGCATTTGCGAGGCGGCGATTGTAGAGAACATGAAGCCGACCGCGAGGTTGGCGAGCACAAACAAAGCCACGCCCACAAAGAGCACCCACGGGCTGCCGACGAAAGGCACGCCAAAGAGCAGGTCCGCTGCCAGCAGGACGATGCATGTCTGAACCGCGCCGATGGCCACGTAGGGCGTGATCTTGCCGACCATGACTTCGGCGGGTCGCGCGGGCATTGCAAGCAGGTTTTCCATGGTGCCTCGCTCGACCTCACGGGTCATCGCCATGCCGGTAATCATGACGAGGGTCATCGTCAGAATCACGCCCAGAAGGCCTGGTACGATATTAAACTGCGTGATCCCCTCCGGGTTGTAGCGCGGGTGGACGACGAGTTCGAAGGGTGCCGGCTGCGGCAGATAGCGCGCCAAAGGCCCGCGCAGGTCGTGGCGAAGTGCGTTCGTCAGAATTGTAGAGGCGCGCGCGATAGCGTTCGACGAGGCGGCTGGGTCGGACGCATCGGCTTCGATCAGCAGCTGCGGCCTTTCGCCGCGCAGCAGTCGCCTGCTGAAGTTCGGCGGAATGGTCACCACAAATGCCACTTGCCCGCGCGCGAGAAGTTCGGCGCTGCGGCGAGGGTCGTCCAGCACCTCCGTCAGGTTGTAGTAGCCGGAGGTGCGTAGCGCCTGAAGCATCGAGCGCACGACGGGTGATTGCTCCTGCGTATGGACCGCGGTGGGCAGCATTTTCGGGTCGGTGTTGATCGCAAAACCGAACAGCATCAGCTGCATCACGGGCACGGCGAACATCATGGCGAAGGTCAGCCGATCGCGGCGCATCTGCACGACCTCTTTGATGAATACTGCGGCGATGCGCGAGGCGGACTGGGCGATCGCGTTCATGCAGCGTGCCGTTTGTCTTCGCCTGCGCGGGCCATCAGTGCGATGAAAACGTCCTCCAGGCTTGAGCGGACCTCCTTCCATTCTACGTCGTTTGAATGATGCCGGCTTACAGCACGCTCAAGTGCGTCGTGGTCGGTGCTACTGACGTGCAAGGCCGAGCCGAAGTAGGCCGCGTGTTCGACCCCAGGCTCTTGCTTGAGCCGCGAAGCGAGGTGGCGTGCGCGCTCTCCTTCGGCACGAAAGGTAAAGAGGCCCGACTGCTCGATGATCTGCGCAACCGTCCCGCGGGTGAGCACTTTGCCGTTGGCCAGGTAGACGATGCGATCGCAGCGCTCGGCTTCGTCCATGTAGTGCGTCGAGACGAGCACCGTAATGCCCCGACTTGCCAGCCGGTGGATCTCGTCCCAAAAGTCGCGCCGCGCTTGCGGGTCGACACCCGCCGTCGGTTCATCGAGTAGTAAGAGTTTTGGGTCGTGCATGCTCACGGCAGCCAGCGCCATGCGTTGCTTCCAGCCGCCCGAAAGCGCGCCGGCGAGTTGTTTCTGCCGGTGCTGCAAGCCAAGTTTCTCGAGCGTCTGGTCGACCACCCTGCGCCGAGCGGGAAGCCGGTAGAGCCTGGCCACAAAATCAAGGTTTTCGCGGATCGTGAGATCGGCCCAGAACGAGAAGTGCTGGGTCATGTAGCCCGTTCGCGCCTTGATCTTCTTCGCATCTTTGGCGATGTCGTAACCAAGACACGTGCCGCTGCCGCCGCTGGCCCGAAGCAAGCCACAGATCATGCGGATGGTGGTCGTCTTTCCAGAGCCGTTGGGCCCAAGAAAGCCCCAGACCGAACCCTGCGGCATCTGTACGTCGACGCCATCGACCGCAACCTTGTCGCCGAAGCGTTTGACGAGCCCTCGCACGTCGATCGCAAGATCGCTCATGGGCGGAGCACGCTCACTGGCAAACCGGGCCGTAGCTTCGTTTCGGAAGCGAGCGAGGCTTCCACCAGAAAGACGAGTTTCTCGCGACTGTCCTCGCTGTAGATGACCGGCGGCGTAAACTCCGCCTCGCGCGCGATGTGCTCGATGGTTGCGGGCTCTGTTGCACCGCCGCTTATGCGCACCGAAACATCCTGGCCCAGCGACAGCGAAGGAAGCTCACTCTGAGGGACGTAGAAGCGCACCTTGCGCGCGCCTTCTTCTTCGATCGCAAGCACCAGCGCGCCAACGGAAACAAACTCGCCTGTGTGAAAGAACGTGTCCTCGATGGTGCCTTTTACGCGCGCACGGTTTTCATACTGGGCGAGCGTCCAGTCCGCTTCGGCGCGTGCGGCCTCCGCAAGTTCTATATTGGCTTCGGCGGCGGCAAGCTGTCCCTGGCGCGAAGGGAGGCGCGCAACTTCGATCCGACGGCTAAGCTCTCGCACCTGCGCGGTGGCCGTTTCAAACGCCGCTTGTCGTTGCTCGAGTTGTTCGTCCGTGGTGACACCCGCTGCGGCCAACTTCGAGGCGCGGTCGTACTCTTCTTTTGCCAGCTTCTGGATCGAACGTCGCGTGGCGAGTTCGGCACGAAGCGCTGCGATCTCGGTCGGGCGCGCACCCTTGGAACGGTCCGCGAACTCAGCACGCGCACGCGCGATTTGCGCCTCGGCGGCGCGCTGTCTCGCGTCGGCGGCCGTGCTCTCGAGTGAGAACATGAGTTGTCCAACGTCGATCACCTGTCCTTTTGCTACGTGCAGGTCTTCGAGCCAACCTGAAACGGGACTCGCGACGTAGACGAGTTCGGCCTCGACGTAGCCGGTGTAATACGGCGGCAACGGAGGCTCTGCGCCCGAGCAACTCGCGCATGCTATGAGGAGCAGCGCTCCCGTACGCTGGACGACGTGGCTTGCCATGTTCGCTAGCAGGCTAGGCGTTTGGCCCGCGAGAGGGCAAAATTCCGGGCGTGATGAAGGGCGCGGGCTAGGCTCGGCCAACGTGGACAGTGTGACCCAGATCGCCCTCGGTGCGACCATCGGCGAAGCGGCGTTCCGCAAAAATCTTGGGGGTAAGGCGCCGGTCGTCGGCGGCCTGTGCGGTCTACTCCCGGACTTGGACCTGTTTGTCGCAGGGGATGATTTTGCGCGGATGGTCACGCACCGCGGCAGTAGTCATTCGCTGCTTGTGTTGCCGCTGGTCGCCTTGCTCGTCGGCTGGCTTGCGTGGCGCTGGGCGAAAAAGCAGGGGCGCTATCGCGACTGGGTACACTTGTGTTTTTGGGGACTCATTACGCATCCGTTGCTCGACGTGTTTACGACGTACGGAACGCAACTTTTGGCACCGTTTGATCGCACGCGCTTTGCGATCGACGGTGCCTCGATCATCGACCCGCTCTACAGCTTGCCCCTACTCCTTACATGCGCGCTGGCCGCGCGCTCCAACCGCGCCCGTGCTCGGAAGGTGGCGCGCGTTGCGCTGGTCATCTCGACGCTCTACCTCTGTCTTGGAACATGGAACTCCTGGTTGGTGGAGCAGCGAGCGCGCGCATACTTCTATTCCCAGGCCAGTGTGATCCGGGCAACGCCGACGTTTTTCAACTGTATCGTGTTTCGTGTCGTGGTTACCGACGTCAATGGTGATGTGCATACCGGTGTGACCAACGCATGGATCGACAGGGGCATTCGTTTTCGGCACCACCTTCAGTCTCATCATCCCGACGTGAACGCTATCTTGAACAGCGAGCAGGGGAAGATCCTCTCTTGGTTTTCTGGACCGAGCTTACAGGCCGAGGCCGTAGGCGTGGATGAGGCGGCGGAGCGGCGCAGTAAATCGCGTGTGGATCTGAACCTCTACGGATGGAGGAAGGTTCAGGACGGTGGCGGCGTTGCGAATCCTCCGATTCGCTTTTGGGATCGCAAGTACGGATTGTTTCGCTCCGACATCAGCCCCTTTGCCTATGAAGGGCAGGTGCACGCCGATGGCAGCGTGTCGCTCAAGCGGCTTGAAGGCATGCGTGACACGGTCGATGTGGGTTCCGAGCTTTCCGCGCTTTGGCAGCTTCTGACGAGGGGCGAGCTTAGCGAACCATGATCGCAGCGACCACAGCTTGCGCGGCGAGTCCTAGCAGGGCGGCAGTGATGGTCCTCAGCCAGCTTCGGCCCAACCGAAGCTTGACGAGGCGTACGCTGAGCCAAAACCATGAGCCAACAAATAGCAGTGTCAGTACAAAGGGCGCGCCCCGACGCAGCGCTTCGAATCCGCCTCGCCAGTAAAGGACGGTATCGGGCGCGACGAGCAGGCCCAGCGTGCAGCAGCCGAGCACCCAGCCGCAGGTCGCATGGAGCGCGCTTCGTTCAGCGCGCAGCGTGCGTGCGGCCACGCGTGAGAGCACGTGCCACTGCAAGAAGTATAGAGGTACCACGACAAGTGCCTGCACCAAGTAATGCCACGAGGCAGGAAGCCAGGTTCGCGATGGCGCGTGCCCGTCGAGCCATAGCCAAAACGAGAGGCCTGCATGCCCGAGCGCCCCGCTC
The DNA here is from genome assembly GCA_964487255.1 of uncultured Polyangiales bacterium. Classification (GTDB taxonomy): domain Bacteria; phylum Myxococcota_A; class Polyangia; order Polyangiales; family CAZAQV01; genus CAZAQV01. Next base: position 37,646 of record CAZAQV010000010.1, read on the forward strand.
AAGATGGCCGTTCTTGCCATGCGCTGCGTCACCCCGGAGAGCACATGGCTACACTAGCATCCTTCAAAACAAAGCCGAGTAGCCGACCAGAGCCACTGCGCTAGCCACCCGATCGGGCCTATTGGGAACGCGCACTTCGGCACTAGTGCCTCGGCATGCTCCTTGCTCCTCGATTGGGCCAATGTGGTTCTACTGTGAACGTGGAAGGTCTTCCGCTGGATGGCTTGTCGTCGCCTGCCTCGTCGGGTTGCTCGGTTGGAGCGGTTTTCGCTCCCTCGGACAGAGCGCCACGGATGTGCTCGTCGACGGCGCCGTCGGTCAATCGACTACGCTGCCACCCGTCGGGAGTCGCTCTGAGGCGGCGGGTTGGCAGGCTCTCGTGCGACAGGCAGTGCGTGCGGGTCGCGGTCTGGGCGATCGTACCACGTCGGGTATGGTCGGGGCGGCACGACGCGCGCTGCGAAAGGGTGAAGATGTCCGTGCGGTCGCTTCACGCCTTGGCGAGTCGCCGGCCGATCGAGCGCTGGCCGAAGCGCTTGGCAAGATCGATGAGGTGGAAAACGAGGTCCTCCAAGAGGCACTCGTGCGAGCGGCGACGCTGAGCAAGGTTGGTGAGGTCAGCGCATCGCTCGAGATCCTTGAGCAGGTTCGCCGTACCAATCGCACTTCGCGCATCTACGACATCACGGAGCAGCTCGAAGAGGTCGCTTTTGCTTTCGGTCCCGAGGGCGCACGTTCGCTCGCGCGCGGTGCAACGCGTCGTTACCGTCACTGGGCGGAATCGCAGTCCGAGCTGATCGCGAATGTGCATCGCGTTCGACGCAATCCCGGTGTGCTCGCCGATGCCGATCAGGTCTTATCCCGCGAGCGCCTGGCGCGACTCCCTTACTTGAGCGGCGACCGGCGCCTGCGCCGTTTGTACATCCAGGAGGGGCAGATTCCCGATTTCCAGAAGTTCAAACCTGGAGAAATCGAACAATCGGACGTGGTCGTGATCGGTGGCGGTTTTCACGGCAGTGTCGCCGCGCGCGCTTTCGCGGACGTCGACCCCAACATTCGTGTCGTCGTGCTCGAAAGTTCGGACAAGATCAGCGCAACGTTCCTCGAAGGCGGCCAAGGCGTCTTTTCGAACAGCAAGACCTTTCCCAACACGGGTCTGACCATCAGTGACCCAGTGCTGGCGAACCGCAACGCGGTGCCCGGCGCATCGGTACAGGTCTCGGACCTCTCGCCGCTGCGCAACCCGCAAATTCGCGTTTTCGGCGAAGCTGCGAGCGACGTGCTGCAGTCGTCGAACGCTGCGGTCGTCTTCAATGCCCCAGTGACGCTGGTCGAAGACCTGGCCGATGGCACTTCTCTGGTCCACTATGCCGACGACAAGACCATTCGCACGCGTAAGGTGATTGCCGCGACGGGCCTCGGGGTTCCGCGCACGCGTGTCGGCGACAGGTTCTCGCAACAGCTCATCGCAACCGACGTGAGTAAGTTTGACCTGCTGCTCGACGACGAGTTTCCGGCGATTTGGACGGCGACCGATTTTCGCAAGTGGTTCGACAATGCCGACGCGCCGCGGCGGGCCTTCAACGACCTCGACACTGTGCTCGTGGTCGGGGCTGGCGACTCGTCGTGGACCGTTGCAGAAGCGATTTTGGGCATGGCGCCTGAAGAGATTTACGGTCCGGGTCTCGAAGGCTTCCGTCAACCAAAGAAGATTATCATCGCCACCACCCCCGATGGACCGAGCAACCTCGACGAGTTTTTGGGTGTGCTGCAAGAGGCAAGTGGTTCGACGCCAACCACGCGCGATCGCTATGGCCGTTTGCTGAACGCGATTCGAACCATGGAGATCGAGTTCGTGCCCGAGTACGCGGTCAATTTCCGTTCATCGCGCACCACCAAAACGCGCAATGGGGTTTCTTGGCGGCCTGTCGAGGCTTACTTGAGTGCGGATAGCGCCGCTGGTCTACGCAAAGCCAAGTCGATCGAGGTGGATCGTGTCGTACTGTCCATCGGTTTCGACAACCGCATCGATAAAGTATTTGCAGGTCAGCTTAAGGCTGGCGAGCGCGTCCGCGACCAGCCGCGCATTCGTGGTCGTATCGAAGGATGGGACAAACTGGCCTATCTCGGACGCCGCATCGGCAAAAATGCAACCGTGGTTGGACCCACGGCCGGTAACGACATCGTTCCGCGTCATCAGTATGCGCCGTTCGCCGTCAACGATGCCTCCATCTTTAATCGCGGTGCTCGCACGAGGGCGGCCGCCACGCGCGTTGCCCAAGAGCTTGTCGAAGAGGGTGAGCTGCTGGGCGCTTGGGACTTTCCCACGAGCCCTAGGCAGGCGCTTTCCACACGTGGATCACTGGCGCGGGATCTTCGCTTGCGACGCTCGAAGGCGATCCAAAAGGTGGAGCTCCTTCCCGAAGACGAACTGCTGAGCCTGCGTCTCGCCTCAGTGGTCGACAGCTTCACTTATCGCGGCATACGCAAACTTAAGATCGAGTTTGAGCGCACGCAGTCGGGCCTTCAGCTGCGCGCCAACGTCGGTGATCAGTTGCTCGCTGATGCCATCGAGGCGGACCGTGAGCTGCTTTGGTTGCTCGACCGTGCTTCCGCGAACGGCCGTCGACTCGAGTTTTCGTGGGACCTTCGCTCGCAGGTGGGTGAACCGGGCACGATCCGTCACTACACCCTCAGCCGTTAGCGCTCGATGGGTGTCTACTTCGCACGTTGTGCTTCGAGCACGATCAGTTGTGGGGCATAGGTAAACAGTGCCCAGCCTGCGCTCAGTCCGACAATGAGTGCGACCGCGATGGAGACCGCACTGACTTTCCAGCTGGTCTTTCGTTTTGTCACCGGGGGTCTGCGAATTAGCCGCTTTGCAAGCAACAGCGCCAGCGGATTTCCGCTCGGTACGCCGAGCAAGCCTTCCATCGACCGGATTAGCTCTTCAACAGCAGTTGGCTCGCCGTCGCGACCTGGAATGTTTCCCTCGATGCGGGCAAGCGCGCGAAAGACGGCGAGAGACGGCGGAAGTTCTTCGGGCGGCTGCGACCCGCCACCTTCTTCGCTTTGCCTTCTATCTTGAGGAGTGAGAAACTGGTGGACCGCACGCCACTGTCGCTTTGCAAACAACGTCTCGACTCTTGCCAAGCGAAGCTCTGGAATACTGTTGGTTGGCATTCTCTGATTGTCGCGAATCCCGCTGGACGCTGTCCAATCAACCGTTAACTGGGCGCATGCGCGCGTTTGGCCAGCCCAGCGCGCGAGTTGGCACGATTCGACACACACCAGGTTTGCAAGATGCCCAATAAATATTGCGCATGCACCTGGCACAAACCTTGCTCACGGCAAATGACGTGGATGTGTTCAAGGGAATTAAGCTTTTGTGTGCGGTACTTGTTGTGGCGAGCTGCGCAGCGTCGCACGAGGTTGTCACCAGCGAGTACGAGCCGCATGTTGAGTCGCTGAGCGCTTGGGTCCTCACGGGTGAAAGCGCCGAGTACACTGGCGAGTCGGAGTGGGGCTGGTACGACTATCAGGCCTCCGCGGTGATCGGTGAGGAAGTTTGGCTTCACCTTGACGAAGAAGATGGCCAAATCGTGGCCTACCTGGCAGCGCCCTGGGAAGGGCGCGCCCGCTTCGAGTGGGATGACGACAAGCGTGCCTATGTGGGTGGCGCACAAGTCGCCTATCAGTCCGACACCTTCGGCGGTCAAACGACGTTCATCACGGAGCTGCGCTTCGAGGTGCAGCGTGACCGAGGTCTCGCGCCACTCGGTGATATCCGTTTTGTTGGGACAGAGAGTCGCTACCAGGGAGACGCCGGTGAAACGCGCTCGGTGGAGGGTCGTTTCTCCTATCGAAGAGATGACGTTGCGCCCCAGTTCGATGTGCGCGCGCGCCAGCTAAGTCCGTGGGAAGCGGTGCGACTTGAGTTCTCCGAACCGCTCCGGCGTGGCGATGTCGAGGCGGCGCTTTCGGTGGGCATCGCATCATACGACGAGGAAGGCCCGGGTCCAGACGCCTACGTCTCGCGTATCGAGTTCAAGCCTGACTGTTGGTGGTCGCCCGAAGACCTGCAAAGTCTTGCACTGGGTCCGGTCACCGACATCGAGAACAATCTATCCGAGGCGGTCGGCTTTGCGCTCGCACTCGATCAGCCCGCCGACTTCGGGCCAGTCGCACACAAAGACCCCGATGAGACGTGTGAGGAGACGGGCAACTGCAGTGACTCACTTCCAGCCAGTCTGCGACTGAGGTCGGACGAGCCGTTCTCACGGGTCACCTTGCGTTATTTCTACGACGCCAAGTTGCCCGAACGCTACGCTCAAGAGGACGCCGAGTTTGGTGAAGACCGCAACCTCGAACGGCTTCGCCAAGAGTACCGACCGAACGTTTCGATCGCCCGTCGCGGCGAAGCGCCGGGCGGTTATGGACCTAGCGACTCAGATGTGTTCGGAGCGTGGAACGAGCGAACGATCGAGCTTTCGGAGCCGACGACCGAGGCGATTGTGATGGTTGAGCTCAGCGACGATTTCCCGTTCAGTAACGCACCTGAAAGGTTGCTCGACCCACGTCTATACATCGCCTCGGTACGCGCGGAGCCTTGATCGAAATCGTCGCGAATCAGGGGCAAGCGGCGAAGCCTGAGGATTGAACGCGATTCTCTTGACTCCGGGGCCGGAAAATGAGCAGATCGGGCATATGTTTACCGAGGTATTGCAGGGCATCGTCAATGGGACGCCGGGCGGCATGGCCGGCATCATCATGGGTTTTGATGGCATGGCGCTCGACAACTACGTTGCGCAAGACGTCGACATCGAAACGGTTGGAATGGAGTACAGCCTCTCGCTCAAGCAGGTCACCGAAGCGGGCAACATGCTAGACTTTGGTGGGACCGAGGAGGTCTCGGTGCAGACGGAGCGGCTGACGACCATCATCCGGATGGTCAACGAAGAGTACTTCGTCGCGATCACCGTGCAAAAAGGTGGCATTCCCGGGAAGGCGAGCTACCTCCTTCGCCTCGCGACAGACAAGCTCCGCAGCGAGCTGGCGGTCTAGTCCGAATCGGCGATGAACGCGCCGGGTAAACATCGGGTATTGGTCCTGCACGGGCCGAATCTCAACTTGCTCGGCAAGCGCGAGCCCGAAGTCTACGGGTCACTTTCGCTCGCGGACATCGACCGCGTGGTGGACGACGAAGCCGCGGTGCTTGGTTTGACAGTCGAGTGTCGACAAAGCAACCACGAGGGCGAACTCATCAGCTGGATTCAACAAGCTGTCGAGCAAGACTTCGACGCCGTGCTTCTCAATGCCGCGGCGTACACGCACACTTCGATTGGTCTTCGCGATGCCATCGCCGCGATCGACCTCCCAGTCGTCGAGGTTCACCTTTCGAACATTCACGCCCGTGAAGCTTTTCGCCAACACTCGTACACGGCTCAAGTTGCAATGGGCGTCATCACGGGCTTTGGCGTGCACTCGTATCTGCTTGGCCTGCGTGCACTCCATCAGCGTCTCAACGCTGCGTAAGTTTTTTTACACCGAATGATGATTCGCACACGCGCATCAAAGCGTGTAAGAAGGGCATCTATGGATATCGACTTGGACCAACTCAAAGCGATTTTCACGGCACTGGCCGAACACGACATCGATCAAATCGAGTACGAAGACGCCGACACTCGGTTGGTTGTCACGCGGCGCAATGGTAGTGCGGGCACGCCCATGTTCGCCGGTTCTGCGATGACCAGCATGGCGCCGGCGGCTCCGGCAGGTGAGGTGCCACAGGTGTCGAAGACCGGCCAGGTTGTCGACGACGGCAGCGTTTTTGTCGAATCGCCGTTTGTCGGGACGTTCTATCGTGCACCGTCTCCGGATGCGGACGCGTTTACTGACGTGGGCCAGCACATCAAGAAGGGGCAAACGCTTTGCATCGTTGAGGCGATGAAACTCATGAACGAGATCGAGTCTGAGTGGGAAGGCGAAGTGCTTGAAGTGCTGGTCGAGAACGGTAAACCCGTCGAGTACGGCGACCGACTTTTCCGCGTTCGCCCGAGTTAGTGATGAACCAAGCTTTGCGAGTTATCAGCGGGTCGTTCGTGATGAGTGGTCTTTGCGGAGGACGAGATTTGCTACCAGCAAATCTATCGTTCGAACAAAGCCTAGCGAAGAGGCATAGATTCTTCCCGATGAGTGGTCTTTGCGGAGGACGAGATTTGCTACCAGCAAATCTATCGTTCGAA
>CAZAQV010000010.1:43990-92674 GCA_964487255.1 uncultured Polyangiales bacterium
CAAAGCCTAGCGAAGAGGCATAAATAGAGTGTTAAAGAAGATCCTCATTGCGAATCGGGGAGAGATCGCACTGCGTGTGATTCGTGCTTGTCGCGAACTCGGTATTCAAACCGTAGCCGTCCACAGCACCGTCGACGAGGAGGCACTTCACGTTCGGTTTGCTGACGAGGCCGTGTGTCTAGGCCCGCCAGCGCCTGCAGAAAGCTATCTCAAGATTCCGGCGATCATTGCGGCGGCTGAAATCAGCGGCGCAGATGCTATCCACCCGGGCTACGGGTTTCTCTCCGAGAACGCAGAGTTCGCGGAAATCTGCGAGCAATGTGGGCTCACCTTCGTCGGTCCTTCTCCCGATGACATGCGTCGTTGGGGCGAGAAAGTGAGTGCGCGCGAACTCGCGGCCAAACTCGGTCTGCCGCTCACCAAGGGTTCGCCCAAGTTGCGCGACGTCGCACACGCGGTCGAAGAGGCCAAGCGCGTTGGCTTTCCGGTCATGCTCAAAGCGTCAGGAGGTGGCGGTGGGCGAGGCATGCGCATCATCCGCAGCGCGGTCGAGATGGCAAAGGCGTTCCCACAGGCACAGCACGAAGCCGTCGTCAACTTCTCGAACGGTGATTTGTACTGCGAGCGGTATATCGAAGAGCCGCGTCATATTGAGTTCCAAGTTATCGGCGATGGCGGCGGCAAGGTGTTCGTGCTCGGCGAACGCGAATGTTCCATCCAGCGCCGTCACCAGAAGCTCATCGAAGAAGCGCCGAGCGTGGCGGTGACCAAGGAGCTGCGAAACGACATGGCAGCGACCTTGGCGCGTGCGCTCGGTGAGACCCAGTATCGCTCGGCGGGGACGGTCGAGTTTCTGATGGACGAGAAGGGCGAGCTATCATTCATGGAGATGAACACCCGTATCCAGGTTGAGCACCCCGTGACCGAGATGGTGACCGGCGTCGACCTCATCGCGAAACAGATCAAGCTTGCTTCCAACGTTCCGATCGAGCTGCCGGAAAGCACACTCACGCCGCGCGGGCACGCGATCGAGTGCCGCATCAACGCCGAGGACCCAGAAACCTTTGCCCCGTGGCCAGGCCTCATCTCTGAATACCACACGCCGGGTGGGGCAGGCATTCGGGTCGATGACGGCGTCTACGGTGGTTGGCGTGTTCCGGGCAACTACGACTCGCTGTTGGCCAAGATCATCGCCCACGGGCGCAATCGCGACGAGGCGATCGCGCGTATGCTCCGTGCGCTTGGTGAGACCATCGTCACAGGCATCCGGACCAACGTGAGCCTGCATCAGCGCATTATCGATCACCCCGATTTTCGGGCTGGGAAGCTGAGCACGCGCTTTTTGGAACGGATGTTGAGCAAGTAGGCCGTTCGGGGGCGAATTTTTCTGCCCAAACCGTATGAAAAGCTACGCGCGACCCGTAATCTTCGCTAGGATATCGGTCCTGTGGCGCTCAATCGTTCCAAAGTCCTAGATGCTGCGCAAAAGCAGCTCAGCAAGGGCAACGTCGACAAGGCGATCAAAGAGTACGAGAAAATCGTGCGAGAAGACCCGTCTGACGTCCGGACATGGCTACGAATCGGTGACTTGCAGAAGCGCCAGGGCGATCCAGGGGCCGCCTGCGTGACCTACGAGCGAGTCGCGCAGCAATACGCCGACGGAGGTTTCTACCAAAAGGCCGTCGCGGTCTACAAACAGGTCCTGCTGATCGACCAAACGCGTATTTCCGTGATGGAGAAGCTTGCGGACATGTACGAGCATCTGCAGCTGCGTCGAGAGGCAGTCAATGTCTACGAGCAGGTTGTCCTCGCGTACGAGCGAACCGGCAAGATCGACGAGACGCTGCGTACGCTTGAGCGAATGGGCTCGATGGATCCCGGCAACATCGCAGTTCAAATCAAGTATGCCGAGGTCTTATCGACGGCCGGGCGTAAAGAAGAGGCCGCGGACGCGTTCGCTGCAGGCGCCGCGATCCTCAAGCAACAGGGTCGAATCGACGACTACATCAAGGTGGCAGAGCGTTTGCTCTTTCATCGCCCGACCGACATTTCCGTGGCCCGAGAACTAGCTGTTCTCTACCTCAAGCGCCAGGAGCCGAAACGTGCACTGCAAAAGTTGCAACTCTGTTTCAAGGCGGAGCCGCGCAACGTCAACACGCTTGAGCTTCTAGCGCAGGCCTTCCAAATGCTCGGTCAGACGCAAAAGACCATCAGCGTTTACCGTGAGTTGGCGCGCATTCACCAGGACTCCGGCAACGACGATGCCCGCGCGACCGTGCTCAACCGAATCCTTGAGCTTGACCCGGACGATGCCGAGGCGCGCAAGCACCTCGCCGCTTATGCCCCGCCGGTCAGCGCGCCCGCGCCTGCGCAGCCGCGCCCACCGTCGATGGCGCCGCCAGCGCGGCTTGAGGCCGACGAAGAAGAAGACGTCGACCTCGACGGTGATCTGGTGGAGGTCGACGAGGGGCCAAGCACGCTCGAGTCTGAGCACCCCTACGTTCTTCGCCCCTCAGAGCCGACGCGGACCGCGCGGCCGAGCAGCATTCCCGCGCAGACGGTTCCGCCACACAGCATTCCGTCCGAAGAGTTTGAAGAAATCGAGGAGTTCGAGGAGTTCGAAGAAATCGAGGAAATCGAGCCTATTTCGGCTTCGGTCCCAGCCATCGCGCTGCCGTCTCGCTCGTCCATCCCGCCTGAGGTGGCCGCCAACGCCCAGTTGGCGCGGCTGCTGACCGAAATTGAGATTTACCAGCGCTACGGGCTGCAGACCAAGATCATCGAGCACGGTTCGCGCATTCTCGACCTCGACCCCAACCATCTCGGCGCCCGCGAAGCGCTCAAAGACGCCTACATCGCAGAGGAGCGATACGAGGAGGCCATCACCCAGCTGCAGGCACTCATCGAGCTCAGCATGTTGCAGAACCCAGAGGCTGCTGCGGCTTATCGCAGCGAGCTTGAGGCACTTTCGGTCGACCTTCCTTTGCCGACGCGCGAGGTTGCGTCGACGCCCGATGCGCCGGTCTCTGAAGGCCCGGTCTTCATGAGTGACATGGACGAACTCGACCCGGTCTCGCCGGATGAGTTTGAGAACGCGCCTTTACGTCCGAGCACACCGGGTGAGATCGCTGCGGCACGCGAGCGCAGTCACCACAGTGTCGTCGAAGAAGCGCTCGAAGCGGCCGAGGCGTACATCGATTCTGGCGAGTACGAAGCTGCGCGCTTGGTGCTGACCGAGGCCCTTCACGATCAACCGCTTCATCCGCTGATGCGGGAAAAGCTTGAGCAGATCGCCGAGATGGAGACCGCCGCAATCTCGCTGCCCCCACCCATCTCCGAAGAAGCGTCGGTCAAGGAGTCCTTCGCGCTCGCCGAACAGCTCGCTGAGGAACTCGATGAACTCGAGGAAGAGACCGATGGCTCCGACGTGCTCGATGTCGACACGGTTTTCGAGCAGTTCAAGCTTGGGGTTCAAGCACAAATCGGGGCTGACGATAGCGAAACACATTTTGACCTGGGCATCGCGTACATGGAAATGGGGCTTCTCGATGACGCGATTGGCGAATTCGATGTGGCGCGAAACAACCCGTCTCATGAGTGCACGTCGTATACGATGATGGGCACCTGCTATCAGCGCAAAGGAGACTTGGAGAGCGCGATCGCACACTTCAAGAAAGGGCTCTTTGCGGAGCATCGCACCGAGCGTGAAGAGGTTGCGTTGAGCTTTGAGCTGGGCGCCGTGTACGAGCAACTCGGCGACAAAGACGAGGCGATCGGTTACTACGAAAAGGTACAGCAGCGCGATCCGAACTTTCGTGGGGTCGCCGAGCGTATCGCGACGCTTCGTGAGGGCGGCTCGGGTTCAGCGCCGACCGCGTTGCCGGACACGGACGAGCTCGACATGGCCTTCGAAAACCTCGTGTCCAAAGAATAGACCGCTCACCCCTTACTTTGATCCTGGCTTTCGTCCTGCTCCGGTCGCTCTTGATGAGTTTGTGACTTCAAGGATCCAGTCGCTCATTGCCTGGAGGGCTTCGGGTGCGAAGGTCTCTTCGATTTTGGCGTACTCGCCCGGCGCGCCCGTGTCGGCATGCTGAAAGAGGTGGTTGAGTTCGGCAAAGCGAACCACCTTGGCGCGCTTGTTTCGCTTGAGGGCCTTTTCGATCAAGGGGAGGTTTTGCTCGAGATCGACCTGCACGTCCTTTTCGCCGTGCATCACGAGAGTGGGCACGCGCACTTTTTTGAGTGTGGGGATTGGGTCAAAACTCAAAAAGAAACGAAACCATGGACTGACGAGAGCGCTCGCGGCTTGCGCGTTGATCGCGTCATGTCCACCTCGCTCCTTGAGAATCTCGATGACCTTGGTCTTGGCCATTTCGTCGTCTTTGTTCTTGGTGACGGCTTCAACGACCAAGCGCTGCGACGCACGTTCGGCCTCGACTTCCTCTTCGTCTGCGCCAGCGAGCTTCTTGAGCGCACCGGCTTGAGCGATGAGCACTTCAGAGCCATCGACACCCGTGCCGGCCAGCAACACGATGAAGGCCAACTTCCGATCCTTCGCCGCCAACATGGACGCGATCATCGCGCCTTCGCTGTGGCCGATCAGACCGATATATTTGCGATCTATGCGCTCGTCCGCTTCTTTGGAGCGTAGGTATGCGACGGCTGCGCGGGCGTCCTCGGCGAAGTCTTCGGTTGTGTCTTCAGGACTTGCACCGGTGGACTTGCCAACGCCTCGATCGTCCACTCGAAGCGATGCAATGCCCTTGCGTGCCAGGTGGTCTGCGATAACCCAAAAGGGCTTGTGTCCGACGATGGTTTCGTCGCGATCTTGCGCTCCTGAACTGGTGATGAGCAAGGCGGTCGGAAACGGGCCATCGCCTTCGGGAACCGTCAGCGTGCCGAACAGGTGAGCGCCGCCTTCTTCATTCTTGTAGTCGACCTCTTTCGTATCGTACGGAAAGGGTTCCTTCGGGGTCTGTGGTCGCGGCTGCGGCGCTCGCGCCTTCGCCCATTGCGCGCGGTCAACTTCACGGATTGAGCACGGGAGTGCCTTGCCTCCCTGCGAGAACGAGCATTTGTACTGTCCATCGCTTTGCTTTGCAGCGACCCAACGCGCATCTGCACCCTCGAGTGAAAACGCGATTTGGCCACCCGCCACCATGACGTTCGATAGCGGCGCATCCTTGGCGTTTTGCATCGGGATATCGAGCGTCCCTTCGTAGCCGCCCGCAGCGTTCGGTTCCAGGTGTGCGAAGAAGGTCAGCTCGACGCTCGGGACTTCGATCGCTCCCGCGAGGTAGAAAGGTTCGCTTGCTGCAGGTGCGGGCTCGGGCGTGGGCTCAGCCTTCGACACAGTCTCGTCTTGGGTTTGGCTGGCGCCACCGCAAGACGCGCTGACGGGCAGGAATAGGCCGCCTGCCACAGCGAGCATGACGGGGAATCGGCGAAAGAAGATGCGCGTGGACATATGACCCGCGGGATAACGCGTGCACGTTGCACGGGCAAGTGCTGGCCGGTACCCTTGCGCAGATGCGTTGGCTGACGATTGCTCTCCTCTGCGCCTGTGGGGCGAAAACAGGGCTCAAGTACGAGGAGGCAGGGGTCGACGCCACAGCCGATGCTGCCCTCGATGCGAGCATCGACGCTCCCTACGAGGTCGGTCCAGACGTTTGTTTGGACGCCCCCCCCGTGCGCCTGGCCGGTCAGCGGGCGACCGTTGCGTTTGTCATCGACGCCTCAAACTCGATGAACTTCGGTCTTTCCGGGAGTCGAGATCCTTCGCCCCTCGATCCAAGTCGTTGGACGGTTACTATCGACGCGCTCGACACGGCGCTTCGCGGGCGCGACGATCGCTTGGATATTGGCGCCAAGTTTTTCCCGAACGCTGACATCGACGATGTCGATCCCGATGAAGCCTGTCGCGTCACGGGTAACCTCGACCTCGATGTCCGGCCCAATAACCTCAGCCGCTTGATCGATCGAATGTCCAGTCGCTTGCCTGCGGGCGGCACACCGACTGCGCGCGCCATTAGCGTCACACGACGCGCGCTCGAAAACGAGAACAGCGAAAACCCCGAGTTCATCGTGCTGGTCACCGATGGCGCGCCCAACTGTAACCAAAGTTTGCGTCCTCCTTGTGATTGTACTGGCGTTGAAGGTTGTGACGATCCGGTGTTTGGTCCGATCTTGTGCCTTGACGAACGGGAGACGCTGCAGGCCATTGACGGAACTTTTGCGCGTGCGGGTATTCCTGTGTTCGTCATCGGCGTTGAAGACCCAACGCGCCCTCAATACGCTGAAGTGCTCGACCGCATGGCCATCGCTGGCGGTCGTCCGCGCGAGGGCGATGGACGCCTCTTTTACGAGGTGAGCCGTTCGGAGGAGCTGGTCGACGCGTTTACGACCATCACCGACCAGATTGCCCTATGTGTGTTCAAGGCCCCGCCAGGGGTTGACGTGGAGGCCTTTACATCCCTCGATGTCGAAGGCGTCCCTGTGGCGCGTGACCCAACTCGGCAACAAGGCTGGGACGTCACCAACGCAGCCACGGGCGAGATCACGCTCTTCGGGCTTGCCTGCGAGCGGGTGTCACAAGGCGCCGATCGCGTGATCGGCCTTGTTCAATGTCAATGACTCTTCACGGGGCAAGCGGTGTGTTGGCGACGGAGACGACAGCTTCGGCGAAGGCTTCGGCGGCGGCGCGGCATTCGTCGAGGCTGCCGGAGAGCCAGGCCGCCGCGTAGTTGGTTTCGGTGGGTGGCGTAAAGGCTTTGACCAAGGTGACGTTTGCCGCCTTGAGCGCAGCGTCGAACGCGAAGGTGCCTTCGAGTGGGGGCGCGACCAGGTATGCCATGGCATCTCCGACCTGCAGGCTTGCTTCGCGCGAAAGGTAGTGGCCAAGCGAGCTGATGACGTGAGGGAAAAGCGCGATCTCTCCTTTGGCATCGGCGGAGTAAAAGCAGGCGTCGTGCGCAAGACAGCGAAGCGCGCCGTCGAGGCCCTCGCGCACTTCGTCGGGGTCCGAGGCAGCGAGCACGCCGAGGATTTCGCCGGAGAGCCTGCCCGACGCATGGGCCGCGCCCGCGTAGAACGAGCGCGCGTAAATCACGTCGACCGGTGCATGCTTGGTCGCTTCATCGAGCGCGACGTAGAGGGCGTCATCTTGATCGCAAGTGATGAGCGCCAGCGAGTGATGCCGGCGTGGGTCGCCACCGTACTGTTCGATCACAGCGTCGTGCGCATTGGCCAAAATGCGTGTCGATAGAACCGTGGGGTTAATGGGTTCGAGTACACTCATTTTCGTTGACTACCGTTCATCGCAATGCTCATGTTTCGACTAGCCTCTCACGTTTTTGGGGTGCGCGGTGCGTGCGTCCCGCCGAGTCGCCGAGCTGCTCGCGTAGGCCAGTGAGGTCGAGTGTAACGCCTGAAGTCTGTTGCTCGATCATCGCCTTCGAAAATATTGCCAGGCGCTCGGCAGCGACTTCGGGTGTCGTGCCACGGCGGTGGATATTGGAGATCATATTTCGGTTTCCGTCGGTATTTCCGATTTTGGGGTCGTAGACGATATAGGCTGAAAGGCCGTCACCAGTGCCAAGTCCAGGGCGCTCTCCGAGCAGAATAATCGCGACCTTGGCTCGCACGGTTTGGCCGATTTCGTCTTGCAGCCATACGCGCGCGAAACGAGCACCCATCGGCGTGCCTGTGCTGAGACCCCGCGCCTCGCACGCTTTGATGAGCGCTTCGAGCAAAGCCATGCCTGATTGCTTGCAAGCGACAGCGGAAAGGCCGTCCGCCAAGATCACCTGCACGTCGATGTCGTGCTTGGCCTCGGCGAGCCTTGCTTTGGACGCATCGTCTAGACGACGACCGAGGTCGGGGCGCAAAAGAAACTCGCGATGGTCTTCGACCTTGGACTTGAGCGGTAAGAGGCCATTGGATTCTGCCCAGTCTTCGGGCAACACGTCCCCCACGGCGTGGTGTGCGACGGCCAGCTCGGCCTGAAACTGTAGGGCGACGTCGGTCGCGTAGCGCGTGCCCACGTGGCCGATGCCGACAAGCGCCGTCGTGTGCTCTGCGGCGTGCTTGGCAAACGCGCTTTGCTGGCCGCGGTTTCGTATCGACGGGAACACTCGCGCAGGCGGCGGCGGAACAGAATGTTGAGGCGCCGCAATCGGTGCCAGCGGTCTCGTTTCACCGAGCCGCACCCGCAGCTGCTCGACCATCTCTCTCGTTGTGCTCAAGATTGCCACCTCTTCGCAACGCGCAGTCTCAATGGGAGCCGGGGGAGGATTGAGACAGTCTCAATGGGAGCCGGGGGAGGATTGAGACAGTTCATCGAATGGCCTCCGCTTTGCCGAAGTTCTTGCCAGGTTTACCGTAGCCCGAAGGCTCACTGTGCCAGATTCCAGTGTGATCGAGCCACGCGTCGAACTCGGGCGTTGGCCGCTTGCCGAGTAGGTGTTGCACCGACGGAATATCGTGAAACGATGTCGATTGGTAGTTGAGCATGATGTCGTCACCGACCGGAAGCGACATGAGGTAACAAGCACCGGCTGCACCGAGAAGCACCTTGAGGTCCTCGAGTTCGTTTTGCGACATGCTCGCATGGTACGTGAAGCAGGCATCGCAACCCATCGGTAGACCCAAGAGCTTACCCATAAAGTGGTCTTCGAGCGCTGCGCGCTTTATCTGTGCGCCATTTTCGAGGTATTCGGGTCCGATGAACCCCACGACGGTGTTGACCAACAAAGGCTCGTAGCGTCTTGCAAAACCGTAGCAGCGTGCTTCGAGCGTCACTTGGTCGGCGCCGTGGTGTGCGGCTGAGGAAAGCGCAGAGCCCTGTCCTGTTTCGAAGTACATCACGTTGGGACCGCGATTGGTCGTTCGTTCTTTCATCATCGCCCAAGCTTCGTCCATCAGCTCGACCGAGATGCCAAACGCCTTGTTGCCACCTTCGGAGCCAGACAGTGACTGAAACATCAAGTCCATCGGCGCCCCTAGTTCGAGTGCCTTCATTTGCACGGTGACATGGGAGAGTACGCAGTTCTGGGTGGGAATGCGGTTCTTCTGCATCACCTCGCGTACCGCTTCAAGGATCTCTTTTGTCGACTCGGGTGTGTCGGTGGCTGGGTTCACTCCGATGACAGCGTCCCCACAGCCGTAGCTCAGACCTTCGCGTGTGCTGACAAGTATACCCTCGACGTCGTCGGTCGGGTGATTGGGCTGCAAGCGTGATGAGAGCCGGCCGCGCAGTCCCAGCGTCGAGTTTGCTCGAACGACGACCTCGCACTTTGAGCCCACGACCATCAGGTCCATGTTGCTCATGAGCTTGCAGACCGCCGCCGCCATCTCTGGCGTGACCCCGCGGCTGATCGAGCGAATCAGCGTGCCGGTTGTGCTCGTCTCAAGCAGCCACTCACGAAACTGTCCGACACTCAATCCCTTGATGGCTGCGTATGACGGCTCGTGCAGGTCGTCTTCGACGAGCCGTGTGATGGCATCCTGTTCGTACGGTACGACCGGGTTGTGTCGCAGCGTTTCGAGACTCATCTCCGCCAGCACGGCGCGAGCCGCAACACGTTCCATGTCTGTTTGCGCTGAGATACCCGCTTGGTCATCACCCGACTTGGGTGGGTTGGCCTTCGCCAACACCTCTTTGACTTCGGCGAAGCGATAGGTCGTTCCGCGTATGGTTGCTGCCAGCTTCACGGTTCCGTGAGCGAGTCTTTCCTGCCCGACCGAAGATCGCAACCCCTCGTGTGCTTCGGGTTTGTCTTGGAGCCGGGCCCGCGGTAGAGCAGGGAATGCGATTTTTCTGTGCAAGCCGAGTCTTTGGCAGATGGGTCCTTCTCTTCGCGGTAGCGGGGGCCTGCGGAGGGCACGCCCGGCTTGGGCACAGTACGGAGCCTGCGGAGACGAATGACAGTATGAGCAACGACCAACAGGGTCTCGTGCGGGGACCGTTTACCTACCCGCACACAAAGCGAGTTGACGTGGTCGACGACTACCATGGCACGACGGTGGTGGACCCCTATCGCTGGCTTGAGGACACCGACAGCGACGAGACCGCCGCATGGGTCAAGCAGCAGAATGCAGTGACCGAGGCGTTTCTCGGTACGATTCGTGCGCGTGAGTCGCTTCGCGCACGCCTGACGAAACTTTGGAACTACGAACGCTTCGGCGTGCCAGAGAAGCGCGGGGGCAAGTACTTCTTCACCAAGAACGATGGGCTTCAAGATCAAGCCGTACTGTACTGGACCACGAATCTCAAAGACGAACCTCGGGTCTTGCTCGACCCCAACGGGTGGAGCGACGAGGGCACCGCAGCACTTACGAGCACGGCGGTAAGCCGGGACGGTAAATACATCGCCTACGGCGTGCAGCGCGCGGGCAGTGATTGGCAGCAGTGGAAGGTTCGTGAAATCGAAAGTGGAAAGGATCTTCCTGACACCATCGATTGGGTCAAGTTTTCCCACGCCGTATGGAATCACGAAGGCACAGGCTTCTACTATGCGCGCTACCCAAAGCCTGCACCGGGTGAAGCGCTCGAAGATCAAAATGTCGACCAGAAGGTTTACTTCCATCGCCTCGGTACCGCGCAGGCTGAGGACTTGCTTGTGTACGAAGACCCGGCAAACCCAAAGCATGGCTTCGGAGTGATGGTGACCGAGGATGGCAAGTACTTGCTAGTGAGCACCTGGAAAGGGACTGGCCGCAAGAACCTCGTGCACTACAAACGTTTGGACAAGGCCGTGAAAAACAAGGCCGATCAGGGGCTGGCTCAGAGAGCTGGTGCCGAGTTCACGCCGCTGGTGACGGAGTTCGAGAACTTCTTCGAGTATGTCGGCAACGACGGTGACACCTTCTACTTCTTCACGGACATGGAGAGCCCCCGCGGCAAGCTGATCGCCATTGACCTCCGTCGCTCGCGGGCGAAGGCAGAGTCCCGCTTGCTGACCCGTGACATTATTCCTGAGACCGAAGCGACGCTCTCCGACGTATCGATGGTCGGAAACCAGTTCTTTGCGGACTACCTCAAAGACGCGAAAAGCGAGATTCGAATCTACGACCGCAGGGGTCGGGACAAAGGCGTGGTCGAGCTTCCGGGCATCGGGAGCGCAGGCGGGTTTGGTGGCGAGCGAACGCACCGCGAGACTTTCTACGCGTTCACGTCCTTTACCGAGCCAACGACGATTTTTCGCTACGACCTACGGACTCGCAAGAGCGAAGTGTTTCGAAAGCCTGAGGTGGCGGTGGATACTTCGCAGTTTGAAACGCAGCAAGTTTTCGTCACCAGTAAAGATGGCACGAAGCTTCCGATGTTCATCGTCCACAAGAGGGGGCTCGAGCGAAATGCTAAAAACCCCACGCTCCTCTACGGGTATGGCGGTTTCAATGTGTCGCTGACACCCTACTTTTCAATTACCCGCAGCGTGTGGATGGAGCGCGGTGGCGTACTGGCCATCCCGAACCTTCGCGGTGGCGGCGAGTACGGCGAAGCGTGGCATCAAGAAGGCATCAAAGAAAAGAAGCAAAACACGTTTGACGATTTCATTGCGGCGGCGGAGTACCTCATCAAGGAGCGCTACACGTCCCCCGAAAAACTCGCCATTCAAGGTGGTTCGAACGGCGGCCTTCTCGTGGGTGCGGTCATGACACAGCGGCCGGAGCTCTTTGGCGCCGCGCTGCCCAGCGTCGGCGTCATGGACATGCTGCGTTTTCACCAGTTCACGATCGGGTGGGCTTGGGTCGATGACTACGGCTCGTCCGACGACCCCAAGATGTTCCCCGTCTTGCGCGCCTATTCTCCCTACCACAACATTGAGGAGGGTGTGTCGTACCCCGCGACGCTGGTGATGACCGCCGACCATGACGATCGCGTTGTCCCCGGGCACAGCTTCAAGTTTGTCTCCGCATTGCAGCGCGCGCACGGTGGCGACACCCCGGTAATGATTCGCGTCGAAACGCAAGCGGGTCACGGCGCAGGCACGCCGACCTCAAAACGTATCGCTGAGGCCGCTGACATGTTCGCTTTTCTCGAGCGCGTGTTGGGCATGGAGCCTTGGGGCGACCGCAACGGCCCCCTTGAGTCCGACGATGCAGAGTCCGAGGAAGCCGTTTCCGACCCATCGAGTACGCCAGAACTCGACATCCCTGAAGCGGAATCTGGTGAAGGCGATGCGCTGGACACGGGCAGTTTCGAATAGCGATGGTGAAAAAGCGGCGAAAGAAGAAAAAGGCATCCAAGAAGCGTGGCTCGCTTCGTCCAGGAGCGATTCCCGGCCTGTTGGAGATCGAGCCCGGTGGGCTACAGCCGACCATTCATCGTATCGAATACGATAGTGAAGCTTTGGTCGAGAGTTCGAATGTGAATGTCGACGATGTGTACGCGCCATCAGACGAAAGCTCTCGCGTCGAATGGATCAACGTCGAGGGACTTGGTGACGCCAACGTTCTAAAGCTTCTTGGGCAGCGTTTTGGCTTGCACCCGTTGGCCCTCGAGGATGTCATCCACCCACAAGAGCGTCCGAAGGTAGAGGTCTACGGAGACCTGGTTTTCGCGGTCATTCGCATCCCCCGAACCGAGCGGCGTATCGAGTACGAGCAGGTCAGCATTTTTCTTGGGCCCCGTTTTGTGCTCACGTTCCAAGAGCAGACGGGCGACTGTTTCGACGCTGTGCGTGAGCGGCTTCGCAATGCGCGTGGCCGCATACGATCGTTGGGGTCCGACTACTTGGCCTATGCACTCATCGATGCGGCGATCGATCATTACTTTCCAATCCTCGCGGACTTTGTCGAACGACTCGAGTTGCTTGAGGAGGACATTCTCGACTCGTACGACCAAGACGTGATTCATGAACTCACTCGTATCCGTCGCGAGCTCGCGCAGCTCTCTCGCTCCGCGCGTCCGCTGCGTGAGGCCGTACTCATTTTTTCTGCGGAGACGACACCGCTGGTGACCGACGATACACGCATCTACCTACGGGACTGCCTCGATCACGCTTCACAGATCAGCGACATGGTTGGCAGCAGCCGCTCGCACGCCTCGTCGCTGGTTGACCTCCAGCTCAATATGTCGTCGCAACGGATGAACGAAGTGATGAAGGTGCTCACGGTGATCACGGCAGTGTTCATTCCACTCAGCTTCATCGTGGGCCTCTACGGCATGAACTTCGATACGAGTTCGCCCTACAACATGCCCGAGCTGAGTTGGAAGTATGGTTACGTTGGTGTGTGGGCCTTGATGATCGCGATCTCTGTCGCGTCCTTCGTCTTCTTTTGGCGTCGAGGCTGGCTCGGCGCACGCCGTCGCCCTGTCAAGCGGTCCTAGAAGGATACGTCGAGACCGAGTGCACCGACCAGGCCGCCTTGTTGGGCGTGCTGTCCGCGGTAGCCAAGCCCGACGCGCACACCAAAGGCTTGCGAGAAGCGATAGCCGATGTCGTAACGGAGGCGCACGCCGAGCGCCTCGCCGTTTGGAAAGTTGGTCACCTCGATGGTCGCCGACATGGGAACGTTGCGAACGGTGTTCCAGGCAAGTCTGGCGTGCGAGGTCAAGCCACGGGTTCGCGTCCCCTCGATCCCGACCGACAACGTCGTGCGATGGGGCTCGCCCAGCGTCAACTCGCCAAGCCCGCCGTACTCGAACCCCGCCTCGGAGATCCCGAAGAGTATGCCCGTTCGGACCCTGAGGTATTCATGTACGCGAAACTGGGCCGACGCGCCGCCGTAGTCGAAGCCAATGTTGTCGGCCTCTTCTCCCTCCAGGACCGGCTCGCTCGATGGAATGTTGCTGCGTAGTGTTCCGATGCGAAACTCGATGTTATCGACCCAGGTCAAAAACGCGTAGCGATACCCGGCCTCGGCGTGCCCATAGAAGAGACTTTTGTCGCTCGCGTCTGAGGCAAAGCCGACGTATTCGCCGTCGAGCCGCAAGGTCGAGCGACGTCCACCCGTTCTTTCGAGCGTAGCCTGCTCGTATTCCTCGACGCGAGACACTGGAACGGAGACCCAATGCGGTTCTTCGGCCGACGCGAACACGGGGATGCGATCGCCATCGACGACGCGCTCTGCCCAGTAGCGAAAGTATGGCCGCGCGATCACATCGCTCGCGAGTACGACGACATATTCTTCGCCGTCATAGCGTGCTTCGATGGTTTCGACCTCCTTGCTCTTAGCACCTTGTACGTGAACTAGGAGCCGGCCCAGGTGCTCGGGGTGCTCAACCTCGAAGCGCAGCACCGTACGCGTGCCGTTCGACTGGTTAACGGGTTCGTGTTGAACCCAAGTGGGCCCACCCTTTGCTTCTTGGCCAAGGGTAGTCGAAGGCAGTGCTGCGGCGAACATGCCGGTCAGCAAGAAAAAAGAGAGCTTCAGCCTCATCGTACGCTCCGTCCGAAAACCACTTCGTGGAGTTACCACGAAGGGTTGTGAACTCCGCCTGTCGTATTGACTCTTCAGCTTACGCCTCATCGTTGCTGTCCTTTCCATTACCAGTTGAATCCCAAGGTGAGGCCGGCGCCGAGGCCAGCGTGATCGATGCGACGTCCCTGATACGAAAGGCGAACTGCGATCTCGACGGGTTGCCAACCTTGCCAACCGAACTCGAGCACGCCGCGAACCGCGAGGTCGTTTTGGTTGACCGGCTGGTCGGTGACGTGGACTTCAGCGCGCATCGGAAACAGCTCGCTTGCGTACCAAGTGAGTCCGACGAAAGCGCGTTGGCCCAGTTCGGGAATGGTCTCGCCTGCCAGGACCAAGTTTGTACTGCGCTCCTTTCCAATGCGGACGCGAAGCTGCGCACCCGCTCGAAGTCCGGAGCTGTCACGCCCTTGGTCCTGTCCGAGTCCGACGGTGAGTCGGCCCATGACCGATAACAGCTCGATGATCTTGACCTCGGTTTCCAAGTACCCGTACGTGAAGCGTACGTCATCCGCCTCGAACCCAGGCTCGTCATAGTCTTCGAGTCGACCGCCTCGACCCTCGATATGCCCGTAGCCGAGGCGGACGCTGTAGAGCCAAACGAGTTCAGTTCGATACAGGAAATCAGCCTCCGCCAACAGGTACCAGTCGTCTCCCTCAAATCCGTTGAAGTTGACCAGTTCGCTTACGAAACGCACTGCGGAACGTCCATCTTCCATGGGTGATTCGGGTTCGAGCCGAGCGACGGTGACCGGCTGGGGGCGCAGCGGGTTTGCGATAACGGGGAGCGTACTTCCGTCGGCACGAACCCCCTGGACGTAGTATTCGAAGCCGCTCGGAGTGATCAACGTCTCGGGGATCTGTGCGCGAAAGTGTTGTCCATCGCGGCGCATCACGACGCTCTGAAAGTCGCTTTGGCCCCGCTTGCGGACCATCAATACGGCGGCTTTTACGTGGTTGCTTCCGGTGGTTGCGAAGGCTACGTGTGTGAGGGAGCTCTCCGTTGTTCGCGTCAAACGCTGACCCAGAAACTTGTCGACTGAGCGTCGTGCACGTGTGCGATGGTGCTGCTGCGATTCAAGATCTTCGATCGCCAGTTGCACCGCTCGCCGGTGGCGAGATGTAGGGTTGCGCTGTAGGTAGGTTCGGTAGATACCGATGCGCTCTTTGGGCGAAAGCCCGAGCGTTGCATACCACGCTTCGATCAGCTCCCGCTCTTCGGGCGTTTGAAGGCGCTCTGAGTTCGAAAATGCATGCTGTGCCGGCAGCGAGCGGGTTTGCGTGTCGTCTTCGGTGGTGCCTTCCTTTGTCTGAGTTTCAGCAGCAGCCGATTCACCATCACCTTCGCTGTGCTCCTTGGCAGCCTCTTCCTGCCAGCCATCAGGCACGAGGAGGTCACCAACTTTGGGCGCGCGAGCGACGTGTCCGTGCGCACCTAGCCACGAAAGAGAGGAGCTGGTTTGGACGACGCGTAGCTCGCCGATCACAAAGTAGTCGACGAGTTTCTGCTTCGTCAGCGGGTTCTTCACTTCGATGCGGCGATAGATGTCGAAGACGTCGCCCTCGGCGACCTCAAGTTTTGACGTGTCAGCGAAGATATGCCCGTCTTCGATCTGCACGATCGTGCCGTGCGTTTCTGGGAGCTGCGCCTGCGAAGAGGGTGAAAGAACGCATAAGCTTGCGAGCGCGACCCCGAACGCGAACCCGGAGCGTGTAGCGTTACCACGGAGCTTAACTGCCTGGCGACGTGTCATGCACTGCTGCTGAGCAATCGACGTGCCAAGGCTGTCGTACGCCACAAATTGCGTTTTGTTGTGGGTACGTGTGCAAAAAGCTCTACATGTTTTGTGCGAGCGTGTGACCCACCTTCACATTGTGGCCTCGCTTCACGACCACGACCGGTCAGTAGCGCATCTTGGAGCGAAAGAGTGAGGGCTTTTTGTCGCCGTGCACGAACGAAGCGTCTTCCCAAGTGGGTGGTCCAAAGTTGGCTTTGGCGTTGCGCGACGTGCAGTACCCTTCGGATGGGATACCGAAGAGCCCGCGGTCGACTTCGCCGTCGTCGTCTTCGTCGTGCGTAATTGCGACGGCAAAGCGGCCGGCTGGAACGTTGCGGAACTCGCACACCACCTGGCGGTTCGCCGGAATCGCACGTTTCACGCCCGCGATAGCCTTGGGCGTCAGCCAGTTCCTTTTCTTGTCGAACAGCGCACAGCCCACACGGCCGGCGCGATTTTTGAGGCCAACGACAGTGATCACTAGGGACGGAAGCCTTGCTTCCCCAGGTTTGAGTTTACGCACTGAAGGCGGCGCGTCCTGCGTTGCGGCGCGCTCGGGAACGGAGACGAGCAACGCTGCGACCAGCGTTAGCCATGTCGACCGATGAGTGAGGTTGCGCGGCACCGCGCCCATAGGCTCAACTATAGTCCCACTTCCCACAGTGCGCCCATTTAGGGGGCAAGCTTGAGCTGGAGTTTTGCCGACTTCGCCTCGGAGTTGTCTCGCGAATCGGCCGTACGTGTCCCCGCGCCTTCGATAATGAAGGCGACGTGGTTCCCCGGGGTCCAATCGTCACGTGAAAGGATGGCCCTAAGTAGTTCGGCAATGTCCGGCGTACGCTGTTCTGGACCCGCGGCTTCGTGTACCCATGGTTGAGGGCTCCATTCAATCTGCAACGCGTGCGTTTCTCTGAGGCTAATATCATGGACGCTCGTCGTGAACGGCGCGGCATCGCTCGAGTTCTCGATATTGATGAAGTAGCTGGTCAGATCCCATTCTTCATTGTAAGAAGTGAACTGAAGTCTTGCCTCCTCGATTCGATCCGCGCTTGCGAGTGCAATAGGGAAACGAAGTCCGACGATTTGCCTAGTATTCTTGACCTTGTTGGTCCCCAAATCGATGTCGAGGCTATCGAGTTGAACCATACCCCCAAGGTCGGTCTGCTCCTCAGCGTCATCATTGTTGTGTACCAAGGCAATAACAGCCCACTCTCCTCCCGACGACGAATCCATACCTGCTTCCGTCGAGGCGTCGATACCGCCATCGTTCCTTGTGGTGGAAGAATCGCCCTCGATCAGGGCGTTACAGCTTCCAGCTTGTACGCAGCGCGACTTGTTGCAAAAAACATCGCTGTCCTGTGATGCGAGCAGCGTCAGCGCGTGGTCATGATCCATAAGAGCGATCCGTACAAGGGCGCTGTCTCTTCCCAAAATGCGCGTCTCTATCGTGGCCTGATCCCAGTTCTGCTGTTCAAAGAAAGGATCCGACGTCTCCGCCTCTTGAACGGATTCGCCCTGGCTCAATCGAAGAAGCCCCGCGTCACCGATAGCGTCGCACCAGGTGATGTTGAACGAAAAGTTCCCATTCGAGCGTTCGCAGCTCAAAACGGCGAGCGCAAGGATGAATGGCCAACACCTCATGTGCGATGAAGGTATCCCGAGGCGAAGGACAACTAAAGTGGTTTGAGAGCATCGCTGCGGCAAAGGTGCGACATCTCAGCGTGGTGGGGGGCCTCAACGTGAGGTGCGCTTGCGCGCTGTGGTTCGGAAGTTATTGCCCAAACATCCGTGAACAGTCCTACATTCAACCCTTTACACGTACGACAATCGGTGGTGCTCCGGTAGAGAGCGCGCTACGGTCCTGGGCATGAAGGGTTCGGTCGACAATATCTTAGGTGCCATCGGCAACACGCCGCTTGTGAAGTTGAACCATGTTGCGCGGGACGTCGAAGCCAACGTTTTCGTCAAGTGTGAGTACCTCAACCCCGGCGGTTCGATGAAGGACCGCATGGGGCTCAACATGATCAACGAGGCCGAGAAACGCGGCGAACTCAAACCTGGCGGCACGATCATCGAAGCGACCAGCGGAAACACCGGAGCTGCGCTGGCCATGATCGCGGCCGTGCGAGGATACCAGTGCATCTTCGTGATGCCCGATAAGATGAGCGAGGAGAAGATCGCGAGTCTGCGCGCCTTCGGTGCAAAGGTTGTCGTCTGTCCGACCGCTGTCGAGCCTGACGACCCGCGTTCGTACTATTCGGTCGCGGAACGCCTGTCCCAAGAGACGCCCAACAGTTTCTATACGCGCCAGTACCACAATATGGACAACCCAGGAGGACACTACATCTCAAGTGGCCCTGAGATTTGGGAGCAGACGGAGGGCGACTTTCAGGTTTTCGTTGCGGGCCTCGGAACGGGTGGCACGATTTCGGGAACGGGCAAGTACCTCAAAGAACAGGACCCTTCAATTCAGCTCGTCGGTGTCGACCCAGTCGGCTCGCTCTACTACGACTTCGTTAAGAGCGGCCGCGTCACCAAGCCGTTTACTTACAAGGTTGAAGGCATCGGTGAAGACTTCTTCCCGTCCACCATCAATCTCGACATCCTCGATGAGATTATTCGTGTCGATGACAAAGAGTGCTTCTTAATGACACGTGACTTGGTTCGTCACGAAGGTCTGTACACGGGAGGTTCGAGTGGTGCTGCCGTTGCAGGTGCCCTCAAATACGCGAAGCAGACGGGTAAGAAAGAAAATATCGTTGTCCTTATCTGCGACAGTGCTTCGAAGTACCTGTCCAAGATTTTCAATGATGACTGGATGCGCGAGAACGGGTTTTTGGATGACGAAGGGACGCTCGGTATTGTGGCCGACTTGATGAAAACGAAAAGCGGTGATCCGATCTCCGCGAAGTCGACCGACCGCGTGCGAGACGTGATCGCCATCATGAAGAAGCACGGTATCTCGCAGTTGCCCGTACTCGACGATGGCAAGCTGGTGGGTGCCGTCGCCGAGGTTGACATGCTGCGCTACCTCGTCAGCGGCGAGCAAAGCCTCGACAGTCCGGTGGGCCCGCTCGTCGAAAGTGACTACGCGACGGTTTCGACGAACACGAAGGTCGAGCTGCTACAAGGGCTACTCTCCGATGCGCGCATGGCCATCGTCGAGGAGAAGGGTGCAGTTACGGGCGTCATCACCAAGATCGACCTCATTGACTACCTCGCCGTCCGCGCCAGCACCTAGAGGTGCAACGTGTTCGACCAAGAAGAGAATCCCTTCTTTCTATGGGCGCAGAAGCACAGCAAGTGGTTGCTCCCGCTGGGCGCTTTGCTCTGTATCGGTCTGGCCATGGTTCCGGTGATCTTTGAAGAGAGCATCCTTGACCTCGCGCTCAATGGACTCGCAAAAGGCATCGTCGCGTTATTGATGGCCTTCGCCGAAGCGCTGGTCGGTTAGTCGACCCGGCTTCTTAGGTGGCTGATCGTGCCGCCTGATGGCCAAGGCATTAGCAGGTGGGAACACCGATCCGCCGAGTGAGGTGCTGATATCATTGCTCTTCTTTGAGTGTTTTTCTCACGCCGGGCCGATCGAAGGCGAAGTCGACCTCGTTGAACTTACCCCAAGCCAAATCGCCTATAGTACCCATCGGACCTCCCGTTAGGCCGACAAATGCTCCAGCAAGACCTCAATGTCCTTGGGGAGAGGTGACTCAGCGCGAACATTCTCGCGCGTGATCGGGTGAACGAACGCGAGCAGTTGAGCATGGAGGGCCTGGCGGCTGAGCTGCGTGGCGAGTTCGCGGAGGTGGGCGTCTTTGGGGGCGCGGCCATAAACCGGGTCGCCGACGAGCGGATAGCCGTGCTCACTTAGATGTACACGAATTTGATGGGTACGACCGGTTTCGAGCGTGCAGCGTACTTGGGTGGCTGGTCCGAGCTGGGCGACCGCTTCGACGTGCGTGACGGCGCGGCGGCCGCGGTCGGTCTTGGAGGTGAACTTCTTGCGGTCGCCAGGGTGCCGGCCATGAAACGTGTCGAACGTTTGCTTGCCCTCAAACTTGCCCCAGACGATAGCCGTGTACGCACGCTCGATGTCGTGCCTTGAAAACAAGTCGACCAAACCTTCGTGCGTTTGCGGCGTTTTCGCCACGACCATCACGCCACTCGTGTCCTTGTCTAACCGATGCACAATCCCCGGACGGATCGCTCCAGCCACAAACGAGCGCGTGGAAATACCACGCTTCGTTTGAGCTTCCGCCTGTCTTTTTGGCTCTTCGGCCAGGGCCTCATCGCGCCCAAAGTAATACAGCAGAGCGTTGACCAAGGTGCCATCGGGGTGACCGGGGGCAGGGTGGACAACCAACCCGGCCGGTTTGTTGACCAGCGCGAGATGTTCATCCTCGACCAGCACTTCGATCGGAATGTCCTGCGGGACAAGGTCCGGAACTTCCGGTGGGGCCGGCGTAATTTCGAGCTCGGCGCCTTCACGGACGCGCGTCTTGGGCATGACTGCGACGCCGTCGAGTTCGACCCGTCCATCGAGAATCCAGCGTTTAATCGTCGAGCGTGACACGCCATCGAGGCGTTTGGCCGCGATCTTGTCGACGCGCTCGCCATCCTCGCAGCCCTCGATCGTCAGCGTGATTGACTCTGGATTGGCCTCCGTCACGGTGCAGGGTGAAGATTCACCGGGGAGACTGGGCCGCCGAGGTGCCGTTTGAAAAAGCGCACGTAGCGAAACTGTAGGGCCCGGCGCTTGGCACCTGAGCTGCCCATGTGCGTGGCGCTCACGAGCGGAACGAGTTCGAAGTCCTTTCCTTCGCGGACAAGGGCATCGGCTAGCTTTGCCGTGTGCGTGTAGAGCACATTGTCGTCTGCCATGCCGTGTACCAGCATTAAGGGGCGCTCGAGCTTGGCAGCGTGTGTGAGTGCCGAGGTGCGGTCGTAGCCCTCTTTGTTCTCGCCCGGAAGACCCATGTAGCGCTCGGTGTAGTGCGTGTCGTAGTCGCGCCAGTCGGTAACCGGCGCGCCTGCGATGGCAGCCTTGAACATATCGGGGCGAAGCATCACAGCCATCGTCGCAAAATAGCCACCAAAGGACCAGCCTTGGATTCCCACGCGTTCGAGGTCGAGTTCGGGGTAGCGCTCGTCAAGCGCGCGCAGAGCATCGACGTGGTCTTGTAGCGGGACGGTGATGAGGTCACCGCGGGTGACCTTCTCCCAATCGTCGCCACGATGTGGCGTGCCGCGGCCATCGATCTTGATGACTACGAATCCCTGGTCCGCCAGCCACTGGTCCATGAAGTAGAAGCGGGGCGAATTGTGTACGACGGTCGTTATCGGGCCGCCGTACACGCTAACGATCACTGGATAGCGTAGTTTGGCGTCAAAGTTTCGCGGGCGAACGATGGCGGTCCGATAGTCTCGTTCGCCGATAGAGGTTACCTCCACGCTTGGAACAAAGGGCGCAAGCGGTGGATCGTACGGCAGGTCGAGAAGCTTCTTGTCATCTCGATACAATGCCAAGCTGAGCGTTCCGTCAATGAGGGCGCTGCGCTTCACCCATAGCCCACCCGGACCTACGCTCGCGGTATGCACGCCGGCTCCGGTGCTCAGCTGTTCGACTTTGTCGCCGCCTTTGAATGCGACACGATAGATGTGCGACTCGCTTGGTTCTGGACCGCCAAGAAAGTAGAAAAAACCGTCTTCGATGTCGAGCGCATGCCGATAACCCGCGCTTGCAGGCACCAGCGTGACAACCTCTTGTGCACCCGCCTCGCGCATGTGCACGACGCGGCCCGCCTTTTCGTCGAGCGACCAGACCCAAAGCTTCTCGTGTCGAAGTGGCAACACAGCATCGATGTTGATCCAGGCACCATGCGTGATCGGCTCCATGGGGCAGATGCTGAGCGGGTCTTTCGAGGCACCGCATCCGATCATCCACATTCGCTGCTGGGCCCGGTCTTGGACGATAGGGAGTGGCCGTGAGTCGGCACTCCAGCGGACGTCGACGAGGTATTCTGCACCGTCGCCGAGAGAAAACTCCGATGATCGCCGCCTGTGCAAGTCGTGGATGAAGAGCCGAACGGACACATTGGGCGTACCCGCACGTGGATAGCGGAGCACCGCAGCAGGCTCCTCAGGCGACGCGGGATCCTGAACATAAAGCGCCTCGACACCGGTTTCATCGTTGCACTGGTAGGCGATCTTTTCGCTATCCGGTGACCACCAAAAGCCTTGGTACCGGTGCATCTCCTCCTGCGCCACAAACTCGGGCACGCCGCAGCGAATATCGCCTTTGCCCGCTTTGACCACCCGTCGCTCGCGTCCTTGATTGAGGTCGAACACAAAGAGATCAGCGCCTTTGACGTAGGCGACCTTTCGCGCATCGGGTGAGAGGCGCGCGTCGATCACGTGGCCGTCGATGTTCAGCCGGCGTGCGGGCTTGGAGCCGCGCACCACAAATACCTGGCCCGAGACGGGAATCATGAGTGTGTCGCCGTCTTCGCTCAGGACAAAGCGGGTGATTCCGTGCGCGCGCTGCCGTAGTCGTTCGTGTCGCGCCTTTTCGTCGGCGGAGAGCTGGACCTCCGCGCCTCCGAGCAGCGTTGTAACGCTGGCGACGAGCGATTCATGTTTGCTCTCGATGTCGAGTACGTAGAGGGCTTGTTGTCCGTCATCACCCGGTCTGAGGTAATAGAGCTGCTGGCCGTTGGGCGCAAACTTAAAGCTGTGCGGACGCCCCGCAGAGAAATGACCACTCGCGGATATCTGGTCATAAAGATCGGGGTACTGAACGCTGAGGTCTGCTTCTGTGGCGGAGCCTGTTACGGTTTGCGGGGGCGGCGTACCTCCGCAGGCGCACAACAATAGGGTCCAGCAGGCCAGGGCGCGTTTGCCAAAGTCGACGGCGAGCATGCCCTGCAGTAGAGAAGAAATGTGTTTGCTCGGCAAGCATATAGTGATCCGGAGCCCCGCTTGTGCGCGGCGCCCCGGAGTGGTGTGTCTTTGTGGTCGTTTTTCAAGGGACGCGTGGTGTACGCCCCTCAAGCTGGTTAGGTGTGCCGAACACCACCGACTCGTGGTGAGTGGGTGATGGAATGAGGCGGTGGTGCCGGACACGTCACACCCTTTTCACTACGCAAGTCGCATGCCACTTTTATCAGCCGCGAGCACAGATGGAATCACTGAAAAAAAGGGCCTAGTCACCCCAGGGCTGCACTCATTAGTGTCTCATCTAGACGACAGAGCGCCTTGTTTGCTCCGCCTGCGGCAGCGCGCCAAGCTGCGGTATGCTCAGACTCGTTCCTATCACGATCGTCCTCGCTCTCTCCTGTGGTGGCTCGTCCGAGAGCGAAAAGAAGCCCAGCGGCTCGAGTATCAAAACCGTCGACCCGGACGAGTTCGCCAAACAACATCAATCCTTCGAACGCTACTGGTACCAGGGTAAGGCCGAGCTCAGTCGCTACGATCTTGAGCAGATGCGTTACGGCGAGAAGCGCGCAGGGCACGCCATCTTCATCTTCGTCACCGAGGACTTTCGGCTCGATCGTCAGGTCAAGTTTGAGGGAGACCGCACCGCGCTCGACAGCGACAGTCAGGCGAACGTCGCTTCGGTGCTCAAGCTCAATGCCCACCGACGTTTCGACACGGGAATCTACCCGTACAGCATCCTGACCTCATCCTTTTCTGAGGTGGACGACATGACGCGACCTATCAAGGTCAGCACATCGGTGCAGGAGTGGTGCGGGCACACCTTCTCGCAGCTCAATCGTCGCGCTGACGGTTACGACTTTACTCTTTTTTCATATTTCGACAGCGAGGGCGACCACAAGGCAGTGCTTCCGGGCGTGCTGACCGAAGATGGCTTGTGGGCCCTCGGGCGGCGTAATCCCAAGTCGCTGCCTGTCGGTGAGATGGAGGTGCTTCCTGCACTGCACGTCTTGCGCTTTCGTCACGTCTCCGCACAGCCGCAATCGGCGGTCGGCACCTTGCGTGATGTCCAGAAGTCACCGCACGGCCGCTCGAAGCAGATTCGCTATGAGCTGGCGTATACAGGGTTCGCGCGCCGCTTGGTGATCTATTTCGAGGCGGGTTTTCCTCATCGTCCGTTGGCTTGGGAGGAGCTCGACCAGAGAGAAGGTGAGGAGGCACGAACCCTTGGCGTGCGTCGCGAAGAGATGATGCTCGACTACTGGAACCACAACAACATTGGGGACGCCCCCTATCGCCGCGCGCTCGGTCTGGACTAGTGTCCGATCCACTCAGGTTGTCGCAGGAGGCGAAGAGAGGTTTGTTCGAATCAAGGCGCGAAAACGAAGGACGTGCAGCGTACATTCGAGTTTGAGTAACGCCGAGTCGGGCGAAGCTCACAAGAAAACTGTGACAACTTGGGTGGATCGGACACTAGGGAGCACAGAGCGGCCGAATCGGTGGCGAGGGTTTGGGTCGAAGTGCGAGCGGAAGCAGCAGCGTGGCCCGAGAGCCAGCGGGGGTGGGTGCGGGTAGCGCGATAGTTCGTAGCGCATCCAGTACGCAACGTTCGCTCTCGGCGCTATCGAAAGAGCCTTCCGCGATGCAGACGCTGTCGACTTCACCCGTCGAGGAGACCGATAGCTGAACCGCAGCCGTGCCCCCGCGCGAGCCCCGCCCAGGACTGAGGCAACCAGCAAGAGTGGGGGTCGTCTTTGAGATTTCGGCTTGCACGGCGGCGACGTCGACATCACCGGTCGAGTCGATAGCGCTCTCGCCACAACGAAGCTCCGTGGCGTGTTCGAGTGGCGGCTCCGGAACTTTGGTCCCCTCAGGAAGCATCACCGCCAGTGACACCGAAAGCTCCGGAAACGAGTGGAGTGTTTGAAGCCATGCGTAGATGTGACGCAGGGGGACATTTTTCTCGGCACTCACTACGACGTGCGACGGAGGAGGCGTTTCTTTCTCTAGCGCGCGGAGCGCCTGTGCGTGGGTCTGTGCGTCGCCTTTGAGGTTGTCATTCCGCAGAATGATCCCCCGGTCCGTCAGGGCCGAGAAAAGTGTGCGTTTCTGTTCGGCGGACGTCATGGTGAATGTAACAGCGACCAACCTATCCGCCTCCACGCCAACCTGGCCCCAGAGTGTAAGCAAGCGCACGGTGTCGGGTACCGCATCGAAATGTTCATCGAGGTCGTCGGGGGGCGGTGGAAGCGGTCGCATCGCCTGCGCCGTTGGTGAGTCGAGCTTAAAGCTCGAAGACGGAACCAGAATGCATGAAACGGGCGAATCCGACTCGGCTTCAGGACGCTGGTTAATTGTTGCGATCAGCTCCCCGAAGGTTGCGTCCAGCGGTAGTTCGATAGGGTCCTTGTCCGAAGTTGGGGTAGGCGCGGGTTGGAGCTCTGGCTTTCGCTCGGCACTTTGCGTCGTGTTCGCTTGGTCACCACCACACGCCACCACAGAGAAGATGCAGAACAGAAGCGATCTAGCCATCTGCTGAATCTAACGGGGGGCCCAGGCGTAGGTGGGGCCGCTGTCTTTACAGCTCGGCCGGCTCGCCGGCGGGCAGTAGATGCGTACGTGAAAGTGGTTCCGATGCGGGTGTCCCGTTGCAGGCTGCGCCATCAGTTTTCGTGCTCGATCGAGCACGACTTGTCTTGCGCCGTGTTCCTGGCCATAGCGCAAAAGACGCTGCTTTATCGTATTGGCGACAAAGATGTATTGCACACGCGCATCACCGTCTGCCACGAGCTTTTCGACGAGTGTCCAGTTGCGAGCATCGTCGAAGACAAGCCCTGTGTTGGCTTTGAGCCCTTTGCCGTCCGCCCCAAACGAAGCGAAGGCATAAGGTTCGTATGTCGAACCGTCTGCGCGCGTCATGTAGAATGCAATGTCCACGTCGCGGCCGCTCTCATGTGAGCCGTGTCCGTCGATGTCTCCGCCATTCTCTTTGGAAAGCTCTCCGATCGACAGCTTGGCGCCAGGATGCCTTCCCCATACGCGACGTGATGCCCGGTGGAGCAACTGCACGAGTTCCCACGTCCCGTAGAAGTGCCCGGTTTTTCGGTACTCGGTCGTGTATCGAAGGTACGCATCTTCTTCAACCTTGACGCCCCGTTTGAGCTTGCCATCCCACGGGTGGCCCACGGAGCGCGAGCGTTTCGAAATGCGGGGCATCTTGCCGAGGCGGGCACGCTTGCGTTTTGATGCGCGCTCTGTGGCGGCGGATGGGCCATCGGGGTGCGCTTCAGCCGTGTTCGTTCCAACGACCCATAGCAACGCGACCAACAGCCATCTCATACCGATCCGATAACGGATACCTGGCCAAATCCGCAACTTTTCGACAATCCCTGCGAGAAGGTGACAGACGTGGACAGTGCGGCTCTGTTGTCAAGGTCCTCTGCTTGTCGCCTTGTGCTAGCGTTGGCGGATGGCTGGGATTGATGAATCACGGACGTTTGAGCCGCTGCGGATTGCGATCATAACGGTGTCCGACACCCGCAGCGAGGCGGACGACAAGAGCGGCGCGTTGCTTGTCGAGCGTGCGAAGGGGGCTGGGCACGAGGTGGTCGAAAAGCGCATCGTCCCCGATGACCAAACGCAGATTGAAGCCGTTCTTCGCCGCTACGTCGCCGACGCAACTATCGAGGTGGTGATCGCCACCGGTGGGACGGGCGTTACGGGACGTGATGTGACGCCCGAGGCATTTTTCGCGGTCTACGAAAAGGAGATTCCCGGCTTTGGCGAACTTTTTCGCATGCTGAGCTACCAGAGCATCGGCACCTCGACCATCCAGTCGCGTGCCACCGCCGGTGTCGCGGGTGGCACATACCTCTTCGCCTTGCCCGGTTCGACCGGCGCCTGCAAAGACGCCTGGGACCAGATCCTCGTTAGTCAACTCGATTCGCGACACCGTCCGTGCAACTTCGCCGAGCTTTTGCCACGCTTGCGCGAGCAGTAAGCCGACGCCGCTTTCGGGCGCCAGGCGCACGCCGACCTCGCTGCCGATCGCAACTCACCGGTCACAATCATTCACTATTTTCACGCAGCGGCCTGGCATGCATACTGCTCATTCAGTGTCCACCAAACACCAGCACATGCCGCGGTCGTGTGCACCTCGATTTGAAGGCTCCGGCTCGAAGCATGATGCCAGCCCGGAGAATGGACAGGTTCGTCCATGGCGTTTGGCGGGGGGATCGAGCTCGACTTGGATCCCGGGGCAGAAGGAAGGTGGGGTCTTTAACTTCCTGCTTTGTCTCTTGGGCGGCCTCGCTCTGCAGCTGTTCCCGAGCACAGCTCCTGCGCAAGACGGCGCGTACGGGCGCTTTGATGGTTCGTTTCACGCGGACCTCGCAGTCGGTGCTGGGCTTAGCGAGCACGAGCAAGCCTCGCTCGTGTGGCACGGACGTCTGCGCTACGTCGATGCTGCAGGCCTTGTGGTTCGAGGCGACCACGCGCTCGCTGAGAGTGCAGTGCCGCTGCGTCTCTTTGCCGGTCTCGAGCTGCGGCCGCTCTTTCCCGCGCGCTTCTTGATGAACAGCGAGTTCTACGTCGAATGGCTCGACCTTCTTGTGGACTCGGTTGGCGTCGAGCTTGGCGCGAGCTTCATCGGTCCAGTCGATGTGCCTCCACGATTGACGATGGCGCTGGGCTTCGACCTACCGATCGTGACGCCTTCGATGTGGAACCATGGGGTGTACATCCATCTGAGCGCAGAGCACGTCTTCGGCCAGGGCGCGTACTGGGTGTTCTCTGCTGCGCTCGACCTACGCCTTGTGTTCGCGACGATGGTTGGGCTTCAAGACCCCTCGCGGTAGTTAAGACGCGCTGCACGGTTTTTGCATGCTTCTCACAACACTGAGGAGTAGACATGGTAAGTCTTCCAAAAAGCATTGTAATTACAATGTTTCGTGAGCTGATGGAGAAGGGAATAACCTTAGAAGTTGTTCCACGTAGCTCAGAATTTGCGCTGGGCGGAATAGCCGAAAGCTCCAGCGGAGCGATCCCGGCTGTCGTCAGTGCCTTGGATTTTGAGGCCAATGAGGGGCTGCTCGAGCTTATTCAGATGATGGATCACTATTTTGAAAGTGCATGGTTCGTCATGAGACTGGAGCACATCTCTTATCGGGCCAAGGTTCATTGCTTCCCGATGGGGCCCGGACGCTTGGCCTTCGAAATACCAGACGAGATCGAACGCGAAGCCCGAAACTCTTCGCTTCCTGTGGAGGATGACATCCTCACGGTAGGCGAGAGCGCAGAGCAGTACGCGTTGATTCGGCGTAGCGGTTCGATCGTGCGAGTCCGTGTTCCTTCCGGTGAAATCCCGCAACATTTTGAAGCGAATCTTGAGTCCGACACTCGTCCCGGTGGCTACTATGCAACCGTTGTAAGCCGTCGCAATGAAGAGGGGTGGGTCGACCTTGAGTTGACGCCGAGTCGCTCCCCATGGACCCATCCTCCAGCGGTCAAACCACCGAGCACGGCCCCTCCGCCCGATACCGGTGTGCACTTCTTGCCAGAGAGACTGCGCCAGTTGCGCAGGTCGCTGCAGAAAAAGAGCGGCTAGAAGAAGGCCGGTTGTGGTCGGGATTTATCCCGCACACAACCTTGTGCTAGTTCTTACGGTCGATGACTGCCCCCAAACGCTCTATCATCTTCGCCGTGCTCGCGCTGGTCCTCGTCGCCTGCCCGAAGGAGGACGACGACAAGGGCAAAGTGCCTTTCGGGCTCGACGATGGCGACAAGGCAAAGACGGTCGAAACACCGCAGGCGAAGAAAGACGCTGCGAAAGAAGCGAGCGTTAAAGATGCGGGTGCGGATGGCGGCGATGCGAAAGTCGATGCCCAACGACCTCTCACTCCGGACCAGCTTTTTCGCGAGCAAGTGTTGCGCTCGCTGCGCCTGGGCAAGCTCGACGAGGAACTCAAAACGCAGTCACTCGAGAAAGTTCGCAAGCTTGGCGCGCTGCCACTTCGAGGAGTGGCGCCTCCGGTTGCGCTCTCCAGGCTCTATGAGCCTCGTCGGAGCGGCACGGGTGGCGACTTTGTCGAGCCACCACAAGATGCGTCGCTTCGGGTCCGTGGTGCTCAAGGAGGGACGTTTTCGATAATGACCAAGGCCTTCACTCCCGAAGAGTCCCAGAGCGCCTCGGTCACGGACCCCAGCGGACAGTACACGCTAGTGGAAAAGAAAGTCAGCTGCGACGGTGTACGTCTCATCGTTGCCAAGAGCAACGAGATCGTGGCGGGTGTTCTTGCCGGCAAGCCCGCGGCCAAGCCCTGGGTTCACCAAAACGAAGACCCTACCCAATGTAACAAGGCGGAGCTTGAGCCACTCGTCTTCAAGGTTCTGGGTTGGACCGGTCAGGGCATTGTGTTTTTCCTCGACGGCGACTTCTTTGTGCAGGAGTCTCCGCTTGCGTCGGACGTTGCTCCGCGAAAGCTCGACTTCGGTCCTGGTTTGCCGGCTCCGCTACCTAGCGGTTTCGTGGCTGCAGACGGTCGAACGGTGGTTGTTCCGACGCGCTTTGGTTTCCTGGTCTACGTGTCTGGCCAACCCGCTCGTCTCGTGACCGACCGCAATATTGACTCGAGTTCGCAAGTCGCATTCACGCGAGACGACCAGCACCTGCAACTTTATTGGACGCATGAGGGATCCCTTTTTCACACCGTATTGCCCTTCGCCTATGGCGGTGCGGCCTCCCCATAACGGTGTGGCCTCTGCGTAGCAGGGGCAAATTGGTTGTACGGTGCGTTTCGCGGTACAAATGCCCCGCACCGTGTTTTGCCACCGCCCAATCCGCTTCGTCCTTGGCCCTAGAACGAGTTGCAGTCAAACGCCAGAAAGGCAGACTCACCGCCATGATCCACGTTGCGTCAGACGGGCAGCCCACAGTTCGACACCAGCTGAACATCGGCGACCAGTTTCTCCTCGGCGAGCGAGCAGCCACGGTGGTGCTCGTCACCCCGAAGAAGTTCTCTGCGCAGCTCGGAGGATCCAACTGATGCGCGTTGTCGTTCTTCTCGCATGCGTTGCCGCCACGCTTCCCGGTTGCGGAAGTACGCCGGTTCGTTCGGACGGCCCTTGTCAAACCGACCTGCAGTGTCGAGCGGATCGCATCTGCCACCAGGGTGAGTGTCGGTTTCTTGAGGACGTGTTGGCCGAGCGGGGTGGTGAAACGACTTCTGTGCCGGCCGATGCGGGTGTTGTCACGGTGGCGGATGGCGCAGCGATTGTGCCCGCTAGCGGGCAGCTCGCCTCCATCTTTCGCGGCGGACCTGCCCGAACGGGTCGTAGCCATGTGAAGGGACCCGCGCAGCTTCCCCAACGCGCATGGCTTTACGAGACCCAAGGTCGCATCTTCTCGTCGCCGGTGGTTCGTCCTGACGCGTCGATCATCGTCGCTTCACAAGACAAGACAGTCGGCGCGGTTTCCGCGCAAGGGAAGCTGCTTTGGCGATACGTCGGTACCGACAAGTTTTATGGCACACCGGCCGCGCTTGCGGACGGCTCGGTCGTGATCGGCGGTATGGATGGACACGTGCTCTTCTTCACCGCTCAGGGTCAGCTGCGCTGGAAGAAGAAGCTCGCCCAGGGTATCGATTCCAGCCCACTCGTCCTCTATGAGGGACATGAGCCCGTGATCTACGTCACGGCTGACGGCCTGCATCGTTTCAACGAGCACGGCGCGATCGACTGGAGCTACCCGGTTGCTGGACATGTTCGCTCATCGCCCGCATATCACCCCGATGGTTTCGTGGTGTTTGGGACCGAGCACGGCATCGTCGAGGCGGTGTCCTCGAAAGGCAAGCCGCTTTGGAGCACGACGGTCGATGGCAGTGTCGAGGGCGCACCGGCCATCGACGATCGTGGCCAAATCACGGTCGGCACAGACCTGGGATTCGTCGTTCGGTTGGACGCGCGTGGCAACGTCGTTTGGCGCTTTGAAACAGAAGGGCATGTCCGCGCATCGCCCGCTATCGACGCCCAGGGGCGCGTCATCATCGGCTCGTACGATGGCCACGTCTACGCATTGAGCGCGACGGGCGCAGTCGTGTGGAAGCTGCCCGTGGGTGGACGCGTTCGCTCCAGTGCGCTCATCGATGCCGACGGACGGATTTACGTAGGCACGCAGGGCAACGAGGTTTACGCCATTTCTCCCACGGGAAAGAAGCTCTTTTCCATCAACGCCGGCTCCGACGTCGATGCCTCACCCACGCTCGGACCGAAGGGCACGCTTTACGTCACCGCCGACGACGGCGCCCTGCACGCGTACTCGCAATAATCACCGCAACCCGGCAGCTGTGGCGACCGTTCCGTCCTCTCCATGAGGTTCGCTGTCCGGCTTGCGTATTACATGTCGACACTTTAGTATTACGCTATGGCAAAGAGCGCGCGCCTAGACCCTGAACTTCAAGACCAGCTCGAGCGAGCTGCCAAAACACTTGGGGTTTCACAGTCTGAGTTGATCCGCGAAGCCATCGCTGAGCGCTGTCGAAAGGTGCTCGGCGATACCCTTGCTGATCGTGTGGCAAGTGTAGTGGGCGCGGTATCCAGTGACGGGGGTCGCGCAGAGAAAACGGGTAAGGCATTTCGCAAGACGCTGCGCGCAAGATCGTTGCGCTCTCGTGGTAAGTCACGAGCCTCGCGGAAGAAAACGTCGCAATCGTGATTTTGACCGATGCAGGGCCGCTGGTTGCGTTGATCGACAGTGGCGAACGTGCGCATAAGAAATGTGTCGAATGCCTTCACGACTTGACCGCGCCTATGGTCACCTCTTGGCCGGCGTTTACCGAGGCGATGTATCTCCTTGGCGATGCCGGCGGTTGGCGTGGTCAGGAGGCACTGTGGACACTTGTAAACCAAGGTGACCTAGCGGTTGTCTTGCCTGAGCCTGACCGATTGCCCCGCGTCCGTCAGTTGATGGAGAAATTTCGAGACCTACCTATGGATCTGGCCGATGCAACCCTCGTCGTTCTCGCCGAACAGCGCTCACTTCGAAAGATCTTCACGCTCGACCGCCGAGACTTCAGCACCTACCGCATCCATGGTCGTCGCCGATTCGAAATCGTGCCGTGAGACCAAAGTTGAATGGAGTTGGAGGATGCGTGATACAACGGCGCCATGAGTAGAAAGAAGCGCGGTTCAAAGCGCGGCAAGTCGCAGCGCCCGCAGGCTGGCCCGCCAGCGAAGAAGAGCCGAAAGCAGCGCAGCAAGTCACGCCGAAGTGGTGGTGAGCCACCAAGTGAGGAAACAGAGCGCGCTGGGCGCAAGCCGCGTGTACGTTCCAAAGCGCCGCAGGGCGACCTGCTCGGACGCTTGATCGTCA
This sequence comes from uncultured Polyangiales bacterium, assembly GCA_964487255.1. Classification (GTDB taxonomy): domain Bacteria; phylum Myxococcota_A; class Polyangia; order Polyangiales; family CAZAQV01; genus CAZAQV01. The sequence continues at coordinate 76,493 of CAZAQV010000010.1, forward strand.
ACCGCGCGGGCTTTGGCTTTGTGGTGCCGCAAGACGGGGGCGACGACGTGTTTATCGGCGCCGATCAGATGGCGGGAGCCATGCACGGAGACCGCGTTCGGATCAGCTGGCGTCCGAGTCGGAAGGGACGCGAAGGGCGCATCCTCGAGGTCACGGGGCGCGCTGCAATCGAAGTCACGGGAAAGCTGCGCGTGGCAGCTGGCAACCAGTGGATCGATCCTGACGATATACGTCTTCGTGGGCCGATGCCCATTAGCGGCGTGCCGCAAGAGGTCGAGCCCGGTGTACATGTGGTGGCACGGGTGGATCGCTTTCCGCGCTATCCCGATGAGATTCCGGAAACGGAGTTTGTCCGTGTGTTGGGTGCTTCGGGAATTACGACCGTCGAGGTTGAGAAACTGAAGATTCGTGATGGAATCATCGAAGAGTTTCCAGAGGAAGTGAACGCCGAGGCTGAGCAAGTGCCGACGCGTATCTCCAGCAAAGAACGAAAGGGCAGGACCGACTTCCGTGAACTTCCACTGCTCACCATCGACCCACCCGATGCGCGCGACCACGATGATGCGGTCTGGGTGGAGAAACGAAAAGATGGCTACCGTGTAATCGTCGCCATTGCCGACGTCTCGCACTACGTACGGGCGAACACCGCGATCGACGAAGAAGCCGAGCAGCGCGCTTTTACGGCCTACTTGCCCGACCGTGCGATCCCGATGTTGCCACACGAAATCTCATCGGGCATGGCCTCGCTCGTTCCGAAGAAGGACCGCTTGTGTATGGCGGTCGACCTGCGCCTGAATACAGCTGGTCAAGTCAAAAAGGCGCGCTTCGTGGAGGGCATCATGCGCTCGCACGCTCGGCTGACGTATCAAGGTGTGGCCAAGGAGCTGGGGTTTTCGGACAAACCGAAAGCGCAGAAAGAAGCGTCGAAGTATCGCAAGGAACTCGAGGCCGTGGCCGAGCTGAGCGCCAAGTTGCGGCGGCGGCGCACCAAGCGTGGCTCACTCAATTTTGAACTCGATGAGCCGCGCGTCGAGCTCGATGAAAACAATGTCGAGCCGGTCAACGTCTACCGCGCCAAGGAAGACCCCGGCATCAAACGCGCCTACAGCATGGTCGAGGAGATGATGCTGCTCGCCAATGAAGCGGTCGCCAAATACATGCACGACAAGAACTTGCCCTCGATTTACCGCGTACACGGCAAGCCGGACCAAGAGAAGCTTGCGCTGTTCGTGAAGATGGCGCGATCGCTGGGCCACGTGATCGACGAAGAAGAGGCTGCCGATCCGAAAAAACTTTCCAAGTTCCTGTCCAAAATCGAGAAGGAGTCAGAGTCCGGAGCGCTCAACTACTTGCTCTTGAGGGCGATGCAGCAGGCGATCTATAGCGTTCACAGCATCGGTCACTTCGCGCTAGCAGCGCCGCACTACCTGCATTTCACCTCGCCCATCCGGCGCTACCCGGACCTCATCGTCCACCGAATGCTGCGCGCGCATTTGCAGCGCGATCAAGAGACGCTGGATGGTCATGCGGAACAGATCTCGCGCATTGCGTTTGATTCGAGTCAACAAGAGCGAAAGATCGTCGGCCTTGAACGCGACGTTGTGCAGCTTTATCGCTGCGTACTCGTCAAAGACCGAGTAGGCGAAACCTTTCATGCGACCGTGACAGGCCTCTCCGAGCGAGGCGTCTTCGTCGCCTTCGATGAGCCCTTTGTGGAGGCGATGCTTCCCACAGACCGCATGGGAGGACACTACGAGCTCAACGAGATTGGCACTCGTCTGCGCGATAAACTGTCGGGCACCGAGTTCGTGCTCGGCCAAGAGCTCGATGTGCGCATCGAGAGCGTCAATATTCGCGACCGACGCATCTACGCACTACCCGAAGGCATGGCGGCCACATCTGCGTCCTCGTGGGAAGACGAGATCGAGCGTCCGCAGACGTCCTCGCGTCCACGGCACCGTGACCAACAACGCAAGGGCAAGGGGCGAAAAACAGCAAGCAAAGGCGGACGAGCGAAGACGAGCCAACGCGGGCCCATGCTTAGTACGTCCGTTCGCGGTGCTTCAAAAAAGCGCGGCAAAAAAGGCGGCAAGAAACGCCGCTAAGGACGTTAGTTCGAAAGTTCCCAGACCTGGATCTGGGCCTCGAGCCAGTGAAGCTTGCGCTCAAGCTCGCGGTACTCGACTTCTTCGGTGTGCTCGCCGAACTCTTTCATCGCGGTGTTGGTCTCCTCGTACGCCTTGCGGACATCGTCGATCTTGATGTCGGTCGGGCCAGCAAAGTGGTCGGTGAGCAGCAGAACGCGGTCGGGCTCGACCTCGGCGAAGCCAGGTCCGACGGCCACGACGTGTTCGTGGCTCCGGTCACCATACTTGAGAAGGCCGCCTTGAAGTGCAGCAAGCAGGGGTCGGTGACCAGGAAGGATTCCCAGGTACCCGCGCACGCTGCGTGCCTGCACCCACTCGGTTTCGATATCCAGTTGCATGCCGGTCGGCGTTGCCACCTCAAGACGAAGTTGTTGTTCGCTCATGGTCGGCGCTCCTAGTTGGATTCTTTGGCGAGGCGCTCGGCGTGCTCTTTAACCTGCCCGATGTTGCCCTTGAGGTAGAAAGCCTGCTCAGGGACGTCGTCGAGCTTGCCGTCGAGGATTTCCTCGAAGCCGCTGAGCGTCTCTTCGATTGGGACGTACTGGCCTTCGAGGCCTGTGAACTGCTGCGCCACGAAGAAGGGTTGCGACAAGAAGCGCTGGATCTTGCGTGCGCGGTCGACCACCAAGCGGTCGTCTTCGGAGAGCTCGTCCATTCCGAGAATGGCGATGATGTCCTGAAGGTCCTTGTACTTCTGCAGCGTGGCTTGGACGCGGCGTGCTGTGTCGTAGTGGCGCTCGCCGAGGACCTGCGGGTCGAGAAGCGTCGACGAGGAGTCGAGCGGATCGACCGCGGGGTAAATGCCGAGCTCTGCAATGGCGCGGGAAAGAACCGTCGTCGCGTCGAGGTGGGCGAAAGCCGTGGCGGGTGCCGGGTCGGTCAGGTCGTCCGCCGGGACGTAAATCGCTTGCACGGAGGTGATCGAACCCTTGGTGGTCGAGGTGATGCGCTCTTGCAGCGCGCCCATCTCAGTGCCGAGCGTCGGCTGATAACCAACCGCGCTGGGAATACGACCCAGAAGCGCCGACACCTCGGAGCCTGCCTGCGTGAAACGGAAAATGTTGTCGACGAAAAGAAGAACGTCTTGTCCTTCGACGTCGCGGAAGTGCTCAGCCACCGTCAGTGCGCTCAGCGCGACGCGGGCACGTGCACCGGGGGGCTCGTTCATCTGGCCGTACACCAGCGCCGTCTTCTGCAAAACGGACGTCTTACCGTCGCCAAGCTTTGCTTCGTTCATCTCAAGGTAGAGGTCGTTACCTTCACGCGTACGCTCGCCGACACCCGCGAAACACGACACACCGCCGTGAGACATGGCGACATTGTTGATGAGCTCCTGAATCAAGACGGTCTTGCCGACGCCCGCGCCGCCGAAAAGGCCGATTTTTCCGCCTTTACGGTAAGGAGCCAGCAGGTCGATGACCTTAATTCCCGTCTCAAACATTTCGACCTTGGTGCTCTGGTCGACGAACTCAGGCGGGTCTCGGTGAATGGGTGAAAACTTGGTCGCGTTGATGGGCCCCGCTTCATCCACCGGTTCACCAACGACGTTCATGATGCGCCCCAAGCACTCCTCGCCGACGGGCATTTGGATTGGATCGCCCGTGTTCGAGACCTCCATGCCGCGCACCAAACCCTCGGTGGTATCCATGGCGATAGCGCGCACGGTACCCTCGCCGAGGTGCTGCGCGACCTCGAGCACGAGATTGCCGTCTTTGTCGTTGATCGCGGGGTTGCTCACGCGCAAGGCGGTGAGGATGCGAGGCAGCGCACCTGCTGGAAACTCCACGTCGACGACGGGACCAATAACCTGAGTGATTCGACCATTCTGCGTTGTTGTCATGTTCTTCTAATTTCCTGCTGGCCACGTAGGGCCATCCGCCGGTTTTGTGAAGCGGGGGGTACCACGACGTTTTGACCCGGTCAACGCGCTTTGCGGTGCCCATCTCGACCGGAAAGGCTTGTGATTTGCGGGCTTTCTCTCGATCTGAAATCGGGCGATGATACACTTAGGCCAGGGATGAAGCCGGAGGAGCAGGGTTGGGAGGACGATGAGACTTCGGTGGCGGACTCGCGTCTTGACGTAAAGGCCATCGCGCGGCGTTCTGGACAGCCTATTGAGTCGGGCGTTGCCAACAAAAAGCCCCCCGCGAAATCCAGTCCGGCGTCTTCGGCTCTACCCCAGGATGACTACGGGGGTGGCGAGTCCAAGACGAGCATAGCGCCGCCGCCGAGCGTGCCCGAGGCCGGCACCGACGCCTACGAGGCCAGGCGTCTCCTTGGGGCGGACCCGGCTTCAGCCCAACCACGTGCTCGCAAAGTGAGCCCTCACGTGGTCCGTCACTCCGAGGCCCCTTTGCCGCCCCGAGCTGAGCAATCGACCAACATGCAGTTTGTGGACCCGCTCGTTGGGCGCGTGCTCGCTTGCAAGTACCGGGTGGTACGCCACATCGCGTCGGGCGGCATGGGTAGTGTCTACGAGGCCGAGCATATCGTGCTGGGGCATCGCGTTGCCGTCAAAGTGCTGCACACGCACCTCGTCAAAAAACCCGAAAGCGCGAAGCGTTTTCTCAACGAGGCCAAGGTCGCGGCGAACCTAGATCATCCCAACGTGGTGCGCGCTGTCGACGTGGATGAGACCGAAGACGGTGTTCCTTTTTTCGTTCTCGAGTATCTCGACGGTCAACCTCTTTCGGCCGTGCTGGGTCGCGGGCGCCATCTGCCGGTTCGTCGTAGCTTGCAGATCATCATGCAGTTACTTTCTGCGCTTGAGGCTGCGCACGAAAAAGGGATCGTGCATCGCGACATCAAGCCGGAGAATATCTTCCTTCTCAAGCGTTCGGGCGACCAAGAGCACGTCAAGGTACTCGACTTTGGTATCGCGAAGATCTCCGCGGCGACGCGGGCGACCTCGCAGGGCAAGGTTTTTGGAACGCCCATGTACATGTCGCCAGAGCAACTCAAGGACAGCAGTAACGTTGACGAGCGCACCGACATATACGCGGTCGGTGTCCTGCTTTACGAGATGCTCGGCGGAACCGTCCCGTTTGTCGCAGATGGTCTGGCTGAGTTGATGATGGCGACTGTTACCAGCGAACCGACGCCGCTTGCTGAGCTGCGGGTCGACCTGCCAGAGGGCCTCGGCGAACTTGTGCGCGCCGCGTTCGCTGCAGAGCGTGAAGATCGTCCCCCGACGGTGGCAACGTTTCGCCACGAGCTGAGCCTTTTTCAGAACGCCGTCACGCAGATGGAACTTGAGCGGGTGGCTCTCGACCCCGAAGCCGGTACGCTGGACCCCGACGCGGTTCGTAACATCAAGGCGTGGCGAAAGAAGCGTACGGCAGCCGCAAAGTCCAAACGCTCGACCTCGCTCCTGGTGGTCGCAGGCCTTTGTCTGCTCGTCGCTGGCGTTGCGGTCGGTGCTGGCGTTTCCAATTTTCGTAACTGGGTGACGGTTGAGGAGCAGACTGACCAGTCGGTACCCACTGTCGATCCGGTCGTGCCCGCGCCTTTTGAGGTGACGCCGGTCGTCGGCGTTGCCCCTGCGCTTGAGCAACCCGCCGTCAACGAAGAGAACGAAACCCGTGACGAGGGCAACGACGTTGCCGAAGAAGTTGAAAGCGAGTCCGAGGAGGCCAGCGAAGCCGCCGAGACCGAAGAGCCGCAGACGGAGGCCGCCAAGAGGGCGGCTGCGGAAAGAGCGCGCCGGCGTAGGGCCGCTCGCCGTTCCGCTCGCCGACGAGAGAAGAGAACAGAGGCCGAGCGGAGCGGCCTTGGTTTCCAGAACTCGTTTTAAGTCACAGCGGTAATTGGGGGCGAACAACGCTGCGAGTCTCGGGATGACAGTGCGCGACCTCCTGGCTATGCTGGGGAGCATGATTCAGCCGACCGACGCGCTCTTTTCAGCGGGTAGATATCTTCGTGACAACCCGCGGGAGCTGCTTCGGGCAGCTCGCAGTGCACTGGGCCTTCGTGTCGGTGTGCCGCTCGATGTCTTTCGCTGGCTTGCCGAAAAAGCGGAGTCCTCGGGCAAGATCCAGAACGTCGTCTTGCGCCCCAAGCCACCTGGGTTGGCCTTCGCAGGTAACCTTGACGCGATGAACACACCGCTTCGGGCGGAAGCGACGCTCTACGTGGAGAAGATGACGCTCGATGAGACGCAGTTGCGGATCGAGCTTCGCATCGAGGATGTCGACTTGCGCCTCACCCACAATGCAGAAACACCGGTGGCGATGCTCGTCAAGTCGGGTGCGCTCGACCTCACCAAACCGGGCAACCTCGTTCGCCATATTCCCAATCTTCCGCCGCTGGTGGTCGACGCGCACGACAATCGCATCGTGCTCGACCTGATGCGTCACCCCGCCATCGAGGCCAGCGAAAGCCTTCGTGCCATGATTTCCGTCATTACATCACTGCTGACGGTTCACGGGATCGAGGTCGAGAACCAGCACATGGATATGTCCCTTCGCGCGATTCCCAAGGGGCTACGTCACGCGGTGCGGCGCGTTCGGCGAAACGTGCTCAGTCCCGGTATCAGCAAAGCCCGCCGGCTGCTTCCGTAGCGTTGTTCTTGTGATGAGCGTGCGAAGCAAAAGGGAGCCGATCTGCTATTTTGCAGATCGCTGCTCACGACGCGAAGCCGTGAAGAACCAAAAAAACAGCCTTGGCTCTTCCGCTGACGCGTCATCGTGGCCAATCGACTCAGTGCTGTTAGCACTACTTGTTCATGAGGTAGATGTGGCGGAGGCCTTCAAGCGTGAGGTCGTCTGCGATTTCGCTCACGGTTTCGCTCTCCGGGCCGATGAGTGGCGCCAAGCCGCCGGTCGCGAGCACCGGGCAGCGCCCGCCCATCTCTTTCCACAGTCGCTCGACCAAGCCGTCGACCAAGCCCACATAACCGTAGATGAGGCCTGCCCGCATCGAGTCCGCGGTATTGCGTCCGATCGGGGAGGGTGGTTTCGAGAGTTCGACGCGCGGCAGCTTTGCTGCCCGTGATGAAAGCGCGCCTGCGCTGATTTCGAGCCCCGGCGCAATTGCGCCCCCAAGATACACGCCGCCTTCGGCAATGCAGTCGAAGGTAGTGGCCGTCCCGAAATCGACCACCACGACCCGCCCTTGGATCAAGTTATAGGCGGCCACAGCGTTGACGATGCGGTCTGCGCCAACCTCTTTGGGGTTCTCATACTGGATGCGAATTCCAGTCTTGACGCCTGGTCCGACGACGAGCGGCTCCACCTCGAAGGCGCGCTCGATGGCTTCGCCGATGCGATCACCAATGTCGGGAACCACAGATGCGAGAATGCAGCCCTCGATGTCTTCAGGCGAGATGCCAGCAAGTTGCAGGAGGTTGACGAGTAACACGCGACACTCGTCGATCGTCTGTGCGCGTGAGGAGTGAAAGCGAAAGTCTTCTGTGAGCTGCTCGCCATCGAAGAGCCCAAGCACGGTGTGGGTGTTGCCGACGTCGACGACCAACAGCATGTTCTAGACTCGGCTAGCGAGGCGTTAGCGACAGGGAACGCTCCAACAGTTCCATGAACGTGACGCTCTTTGGTTGCGCTGCGGGGGAGCCAACCACGACCCACGGAGAGCCCGACCCTGCGAGCACTTGAGGCATCGACACGGGTTCCGGCGACAGGACCTGCGTGTCGCTGGGCGTGCCGACTTCGATCGAGGGCTCGCTGCCTGCGGAGGCGGCAGGGACGGATTGGGGTGCGATCGAGGTGATGGGCGGTTCCGAAGCGACCGCCGTCTCTGGTGGCGGCGTCACAGAAATTGGGCTTTGGGAAGCAAGGGGCGCGGGCACTGCTGCGCTTGGTGCGATGGCTGCGCTTGGTGCGACGGCTGCGTCAGCTGCACGCGAGACACGTGGCGACTGTCGGTTGGCCTGCACCTTGGCCAACAGTGCTTCGAGTTTCTCGACCTGGCTCATACGCTGGTTCCGCTTGGCTCAAGCTTGCCGACGATCTCCGAGAGCGAGTCGCCCTGCGCATACCAGCTCCAAACCTGTTCGGCCACCGAGGGGTTGATCATGATGAGTCGACCTTCTCCGTCTACTGGCAAGCAGACGACGTCGCGATCGAGAACGCGAGAGAATAGGCCGCCGAGCAGGGCTGCCATGCCGAGGTTGTCTGCGTCGAGCGAAGGCATGTCTTGCACGCGGCAAATCAATGCGTGGCCCCAGCGTTCAAGGCTCAGCGAACCCCAACCGAAGACACCCATGACCGCGGAGATATGCGCCGCCGCCTCTTCGAGCGAGGCACTGGCGAGCCCACCACCCAAGTTGTTTGCGACGACGTCACCCATGTGTCGACCCAGGCGACGAACGGCGCGAACGTCGCCGCGCTCGACTGCAGCGGAGACCAACGTGCTGAGCACGTCATCGCTTAGAAGAACCATGCGCTGGCCTTCTTTCGTGTGTACAGAACCGCCCGCGATGTTGAACTGGTAAAAGCCTGCTGGATCGAACGACATGCAGAGCATCTAAAATGTTTGCCGGACGCGTGTCAATTGTTTGCGCTCAGAGCTTCGATCGGACCTTCGCTTGGTGCAAGATGCAGGGGTGAGGCGGCGACAAGTGGCGCGCGGCGGGCGCAAAAACAGGCTGTTTCTGGCCTTCATGCTGCTTTGGGCGGCGGATGGGGCCCTTTCGTTGCGCTTCCAGGGGGTCTCGGCCCAGCCACCGACGCCGGACGCAGGCCAACCGGAGGGCCTCCTCTCCGCGGTGGCCGAGATGTGGCTGCGTTCCCACGGGCTCGTTTGGGAGGGGCCGCGGGTGATGGTCGATGAGCTCGAGCCTCCGCCAGCCCAACTGGCGTCGAGCACGTCCACGTCGGTGCTTTTGACCACTGCCGGTGTGAGGCCATCGGAGCGCGATCTGCGGGCTGCGAACCGTGGCCTCTCCCTCGCCCGCTTCGCGTTCAAGAACGATGGTTGGCCGATGCCCGAAACGACACCCTTTGAGCTCTACATCGTGGACGTGGGGCACGCGACTGGGCCGCAGGCGCATGTTCGAGCGCTGTATTCTGAAGGGGGGCACGACCGCGCGGCGGTGTTCGCCACGATGGGCGAGGGACTGTTCGCTTTCGATCCGGAGGCTTGCTCGATCGATGCCTTTGCTCGATCGATGCTGCGTGCGCTGGACCCCTCGGAGAGTGCGGCCTGGCGAGAGGCTAGCGCGCGGGCGCTGACGCGCGACCTCCTCGGACGATCCTGCACAGACCCGTTTTCGACGAGCGAACAAGATGCGCTTGAGGATCCCGCGGCGTTTGAGGTGGTCCGTTCCCTGGTCGGTTTGCGTGAACTGTGGGCGCTTGGTCAGCAATGGACTTGGGAGGGGATGGGCCTGCGCGCATCGCCCAACCTTTGGGAAGTGCTTGCGTATGTGGTGCAGGGCAAGGCGCTGAAACGATCCCCCGACGACGTCTGGGAGCAGTTTGCCGAGCGGGTCGTTCTGTCCCGAGGACTGGCGGGGGAGCTTGCCGAACATCCTCCGTTTAACGGGAAGACGCGGCGTATCTGGGGCGATCTGACCGGTCTCGAACCGCTTGGCGTCGAGGGCGTTCGATTTGAGGTAGAGGCGGGACCGCCCCTTCAGATTTGGCTTCACGGTGAGCCGGGAACCAAGTGGCTCCTGAACGCCCAGGCGCTCGACGCAGCCGGGCGGACGCTGACCGCAGTGGGCGCGACGTCGAAGAATCGACTCGACCGGTCCGCGGAGGTGCTGGTCTACCACCCGCTCGAAACGCCCAAGGGCACCGAGCAGGTCGTCATCTATGCGGCCAACCTGGGTGCCGAAGTCCGCGCGTTGGCCACGCCCGCGCTACAGCGCCGTGCATTTTACCTGGTGGTCAGCCGCGCAAAGTGACGCTTGTGAGCCGTGGCCCTTCTCAGAGCGAAGGGAAGCAGCTCGTCCCGGCCGTGAGGCACTTTGCAGCGACGCTCGTTTCGCAAGCCTGGCGCGCGGCAAGTTCGGGCGCACACGCCGGGCAGAGTTCGAAAGGCTGGTTCGCACATTCGCGTTGTTGACAGCAGTAGAGGTCGTTCCATTCCGACACGCAGCCGTTTTCGTACGCGCAGGCTGCGCCACCAAGCAAGACGCAATCCAGGCAGCTGGCGCCGGTCTCACTTTGTTCGGCGCACTTCTGTCGTTCTTCTTCGCTGTCGGCCGCAAAGAAGCAGGTGACATCCCCAGCGCTGCAGCTCTGTTCTTCCGGCGCCACCGGAGCCGATGCAGTGCAGTGACCCGCGTCGCTTGTCACGACCGAGCCGTCGTCCACCGGGCCAGCTTCTTGGGTGCTCGCCTCCAGCGGCGTGGTGGCGTCTTTTGCGGACGACGCGTCTGCGGCGCTCGCGTCGGAGTTTGTGGCTTGACCGTCCACCGTCGCGTCTGTTTCGGTGTCTGCCGCGCCATCGTCGCCACAGCTTGCCGTGAGACACACCCAAAGTGCGAGAGAGATCCGTGCGTAGCTGCTCATGCGCAAGGCATAGCAGCTGGGCACGATCGAGCTAGTGTCCGCGGAGGCTAACTGCCAGAAGGCGGCACACACACCTTGTCGCCAGCGCGAGCGGTGTCGCCCGAATCGACGAAAGTGACTTTGGATGAGACGCAGTTGGCCTCGTTTTCCGGGGTGCGATTGGCATTACAGTCGAGGGCTTTGTCGATGCAGACGCGGAAGCAGTAGTTCTGCCCCGTGTCCTCGTGGGTTACGCAGCGTGATGCCTCGGGACACTCCGCGTCGTTTGTGCAGCCCAAGATACCGCAGTAGCCGCCACGAAACGTGGAGGTCGGAATGCAGCTGAGTTCAACCGGGTCTTGAAGACATTCTTCGGTGCTCGCGCATTCAGCACCCACACCAAAACGGTCGGCGTCTGGTTCATCGCTGCCGCAGGCAACGACGATCAAGGAAGTTAAGCTTGCAGCAAGTACATTTTTCATTTCCCGATGGTAACAGAATCGTTTGGAACGTCTCCATATTTGTGTAGGCACTGTGCGTCGAAGTATGAGTGATCGTCTGTTGGCGGGGGCAACTATTGTCATTCGCGCGACCCATCGTGCTAGGCTTTGAGCCTATGCGGAGGATGAAAATGCGATTGTGTTTGGCTTTATGTTTAGGGCTTGCCGGTTTGGGGGTGACGGGTTGCTCATGCGATGATGAAGGTGACGGTATGGGCACCGATGGCGGTGCAGATGGTTCAAACAACCTCGACGGTTCGAACAACCCGGACGGTTCGAACACGAACGCTGATGGCAACGTCATCAATATTCCCGACGGTTCTCAAGACTCAGGTTGGGTACTGATTCCCGACGGCGGTGTGCCCACGAACGAAGCGGGCATGGCGCTGTGCAACGGCGCGGTTTGTGCCTGTTCGGACGGTATCGACAACGACAATGACGGCCTTGTGGATGCGGCCGACCCGCAGTGCACGGGACCCGCCGACAACGACGAATCGATGGTGACAAACTTTCCGACCAACTCGGTGGGGCAGGTGCTTTGTGGCACCGACCCGTGCGAGTGTAACGACGGGATCGACAACGACGGAGACGGAACCATCGATGGTCTCGACGTCGAGTGTTCGGGCCCAGCGGACAACGACGAGGGCTCGTTCGCGACGGGCATCTCTGGCGATAACCAAGATCCCTTCTGGCAGGACTGCTTCTTTGACGGAAACTCGGGCGCGGGTAACGACGGCTGTCGCTATCACACCGAGTGTCTGACGGGTGATCGTCCCATCGACGACAAGTCGTGCATCGTTTCAGACAAGTGTCTTGAGTTCTGTGGGCCGCTGGCGCCGAACGGCTGTGACTGCTTCGGCTGCTGTGAGGTCACGACCTCAGATGGCAGCACGGTCAGTGTCCGGCTTAGCGAAGGTTGCACCGAGGAAGAGCTCGACAATCCGGAGCTTTGCCAGACCTGTCGTTTGCAGGATTCGTGTGTCAACGAGTGCGGCGATTGCGAACTCTGCCTTGGCAAGGGTGTTGAAGACCTCCCGGAGAAGTGCTTCCCGGACAAGACGCCAGACGCGAGCGTCATCTACCCCGAGGCGGGCGTCGATGGTGGTGCGGACGGCGGTGTCATCATCGTGCCGCCGCCACCGCCCTACACGTGTGAAGGCAGCTCGTTTGCGTGTGACGCTCAGGGGCGCTGCCCCGAGTTCTACGCCTGTAGCCTCGGCTGCTGTTTGCCCGTGCTGCGCTAGCGTGCGAGCCTGAAAATGAGAGAAGCGGCGGTCCATTTGGATCGCCGTTTTTCTTTGACTCGCTTAACGCTAGACTCCTCCAGGTGAGCGAGGATCGGGACAGCGAGCGACCCACTCGAGAGACCGGTGCCGTGCGGTCCTCGGCCCCGCCTCCTTCATCTGTACCGCCTCCGCGGTATTCGCTAAGCCCGTTTTCTGAACTGCAGCCTGTGTGCGAGATTCGCGGCTATTCAGTGGTGGGGCGCATTTCGAAGAGCGCGACTGGAGAGACGTACCTGGCTTATCGAGGTGAGCGCCGCGACGAGCGCTGGTACTCGCTCAAGCTTCTTTCGGCCATCGTTGAGCGGCAACCCGAGTTGCTTGCGAAGGTTGACCAGGAGATCAGCCGCTCAGAGTCATTGCAACATCCGTCTATCGTTTCTGTCGAAGACACCGTGGCCGCCGCGTCGCAGCGCCTCGTCGTATTCCCTTGGATTCGCGGGGTGGCGCTCAGTGCACCCATTTGGCACACAAGCGAAGGCGACTCGGCCCTGCGCTGGGACCTGGCTGTGCATGTCTTTTCGCAGGTTTGCCAGGCGCTTCGAGGTGTTGTGCACGAGGACCATGCGGGCGTTCGCGTACATGGTGCCATCATTCCCCAAAATGTTGTGGTTGATGCTGCCGGTGACGCCTACGTCCTCAACCTCGGTCTCGACGTGCTGCGTGCGGGCGCGCAGGACCTCACGATGGTCTACCCCTTTCGTGCGCCCGAGGTGCGCGCTTCGGGCAAGATGACCGCGGCCGCTGATGTGTTCGGCGTGGGCGTGTGCATGCTTGAAATGATTGCCGTCGGCTCGGCGCGCAAGTTGCTTGAGAACCCACTACAAACGAGTGAAGTGGTGGATATGGCTTGCACGCGCACCCAATGTCCGACCACGCTCTCGGCGCTTATCGCGCGAGCTGTCGCGGTGGATCCTGCGCGCCGCTTTGTGAGCCTTGCCTCGCTCGCCGACGCGCTGCAGCGCGTCCCTCTCGTCCTCGAGACTCCCGATTTGAAGCGCGATCTTGTGGCGTCGCTTCGCGACGAGCGTGACATTGGCTTCGATCGTCCTCCGGCGATGGAGACCGCAGAGCTACGCATCGCCGACCTTGCGGAGAAGGCTCGAATTGCAGAGCTCTCGACGGACACCGGGCTCTCGTCGCCGCCTGAATCTTCGGATGCGACCGAGCGTAAGGTCGCCACGGACGCACTCTCTGAGGGGGTTGTGTCCATGCCACAGCCGGAGCTGCCGCGGCCTGCCCGGCCCGGCTGGCTCGCGTTTGTCGTCGCGGCGATCTTGGTGGGTCTCGCGAGTATTGGCGTTTGGTTCATGGCGGGTTCGTCCGACGAAGTGCCCGTTGTCGTTGAGGGCGTTTCGGGGTCTCGGTCGGCAGATCGCACGCCCGTGGCAACGGTGGTGTCCGACGAGCCCGGTCGGGCGAGGTCGTCGGAGACAGCGTCCGCAAAGGCTGGCCGCAAAAACAGCGGCGCCGTCGGCTCCACCGCTTTAAAGCTCGCAGACGCTGGGCAGCGCGCAGTCGATGCTGCGGCAGCCGCGCGTGATGCCGCAGCCGAAGCCGCGGTCGATAGCGACGAGTTCGCCGAGAGTTCGGAAGCCGACGAGACCTCGGGTTCAGGACCCGGCGGGGCCCGCAGCAAGCGCCGAAAAGGCGCCTCGCAGCGTCGCCACAAAAAGAAATTATTGGCGAATCCTGGCTTCTAAATATCCCCCTAGAACTGCTACTCTAGGTGCATGCTGGGCGCGTCTGTCCTACGAAACATCGTAGCAAGTCTGCTTTTTGTTCTTGCGGTTCCGACCTGGGCTCAAGCACAGGACAGTGGGCCAAACAAAGAAGACAAAGAGCAGGCTCGCGAACTCTTCTCGAAGGGGGTCGAGGCCTCTGAGAACGGCAACTCCGAAACCGCGGTTGCTTTCTTTCTCAAGTCATTCGAGCATTTCCCAGCGCCGAACACTGCAGTGAACATCGCGGGTATCTATCTCGAACTTCAAAAGTATGAAGAGGTGATCGAGTGGGCCAATCGCGCAAAGTCGCTGCCCGACATCCAACCCTCGGCGGTGGACATCGCGGACTCTTATATTGCACAGGCGAAGCCTTACGTAGAATCGACCGAACCCGAGCAAGGAGACGCCTCGCAGCCCGACGCCACAGAGCCGGTCGTGCAGCCCGAGCCAGAGCCCGAGCCGGATCCCGTCGCGGCGTCACTTACCGCCGAAGAGCCACTGGAGGAAAGCTCCGACGATGGTGCGATCACTGAACAGTGGTGGTTTTGGACGGGCGTCGGCGTCTTGGTCGTAGGCGCCACTGTCGGTGTCATCGCGGTGGCAAGTGGCGGCGAGGAAGACCCCGTCGGCGGAAACCTGATGCCAGGAGTTGTGACATGGAACTGATTTTTCGGTTCTTCGCTAGGCTTTGCTCGCACGAGCGATGTGCAAATAGCACATCACGTGCTCTGCAAAGACCGCTCATCACGGGATCCTATCTTGCGGGTTTGCTCGGATTGTTCGCTCTGCTTGCGGGGTGTTCGTCGACACCAACCGAAATTGTCGTTCTTGTCGACACCAATCTCGAGGTGCCAGCCGAGCTCGATCGCGTGGTGCTCACCGTCACGTCACCTACGGGGGAAACCGTGATGGCCGACGCGAGCCTCGCCATGACACAGTTGCCGATTTCCCAGAGTCATGTTCGGGGCGGTGGCGCAGTCGGGCCCTATCGCTTCGAGGCAACCGGCTTCTTGTCGACATCGTCGGTTGTGTCGCTGGCCCGCGATGCAAACTTCGTCGACGGTGAGCGACGAACGCTTCGGCTCAATCTCGACCAGAGCTGCGCGTCCATGGTGTGTGCAGAGGAAGGCACGACCTGCGTGCAGGGGGCGTGCGTCGCGGTTGCGCTTGCTCCCCTTGAAGCTTACGAAGGCAAGACACGCTTTTACGGTGCAGGCGAAGCTGGCGTGCCCGATACAGGGTTGCCTGACACGAGCCTGCCGGAGGGAGGCCTACCCGATCGCAGCATTCCAGACGCGATGCCCGAAACGTGTGTTCCTCAAGACGAAGCTTGTGACGGCGCTGACAATGACTGCGACGGTAAGGTGGACGAGGGCTTCGACCTCACCATGGACCCGGACAACTGTGGCCAGTGCGGGGTGACGTGTAGGCCGAATGCTGGGCTGGGCATTTCGACCGCATCGTGCGCGGCCAGCACCTGCACGTTCACTTGCGCCACCAACTACGGTGACTGTGATGGCGACGTCTCAGACGGTTGCGAAGACCTTACGACCAAGCAGCGTTGTGGCAGCTGCGGCAATAGCTGCCGCGGCAACCGCACGTGCATGCTCAACGTCGACACCTACGAATGCATCTAAAAAAGGCCGGTGAGGAGGAGACTCACCGACCTTTTCGACCGCTCTTTGATGCGCGTTGACTAGCGAATGATGACCGGCGGGTCGTCGCTGCCATCGCCGGAGGAGCCGTCGCCGACGTAGTCTTCGTCGATCTTGCCGTCGCCGTCATCGTCGATGCCGTCGCCGTCATCGTCCGCGCTACCGTCCCCAGAAGTGCCGTCGCCCGACGAGCCGCTGCCAGAGGAGCCGTCGCCCGAGCTGCCGTCGCCGGACCCGTCGCCGGAGGTGCCGTCGCCCACATCTTCGTCGATCTTGCCATCGCCATCGTCGTCCACGCCGTCGCCGTCATCATCGAGGCCATCGGAGGGATCGTTACTGCTGTTCGGGTCATCGCCGTTGGGTCCGTTCGGGTCATCGCCGTTGGGTCCGTTCGGGTCATCGCCGTTGGGTCCGTTCGGG